>CALOCZ010000024.1:0-51512 GCA_942491935.1 uncultured Cytophagales bacterium | reverse complement strand
GTGCAGCGTGTGCTGGACATGGCGACGGAAGAGAGCGACAATCCAGATTTGCGCGATCGTGGTTTTCATTTACTGGCGATTGCTCAGTACTGATCCAGAGGCGGCGAAAATGGTGGTGCTTGGCGACAAGCCCGTCGTGAAGACGATACGTTCCGATTGGAACCGACGTCCTTGTTGAATGTCTTGATTGGACAGATTGCAACTCTCAGTAGTGTCTATCACAAGCCGCCCGAAGCCTTTGTGGTGCGAGGACCGCGTGTTGGAGCTTCGGAAGATTACGACGAGGAGGAAGAGGAAGAATACGAGGACGTCGAACAGCACTTTTTACATTTTGAAGAGTGCTTATTTTTTATTGTTTTTGCTCTTATTATCGATATCAACAGAAGCTCAATCTGTTAAAATTAATGAGGTTGTATCTTCTAACTCTCTCTTTTTTGACGAGAACGGAGATACCCCGGATTGGTTTGAATTATACAATACTACTACCGAGCCTGTCAATATCACCGGATATACAATAACGGATAATAAGGAAGACACTGCTAAATGGTTATTTCCTGAACTTGTTTTGGTTAGTGATCAGTATTTGGTGATATGGGCCTCAGACAAGGACAGAAAAACAATAGGATATCCGAAAACATTAATTACTCAGGGTGATAGTTTAAATTACCTGATACCGACTTCCGATATATCAGAGGAATGGAAGTATACAGGTTTTGATGATTCCGGATGGAATGTTGGAGGATCCGGATTTGGTTATGGAGATGATGATGATCTTACAGAATTACCAACAGGTACCGTTTCGGTATTTGTAAGAAAAGAGTTTAACATCGAAGATATTGAGGTAATCCAGGAACTGATCCTGGATATCGACTATGATGATGGCTTTGTGGCCTATATTAATGGAAATGAAATAGCCAGGGCCAATGTAAATGGTACACCCCCTGCTTTTAATGCCAATGCTAATGAATGGCGTGAAGCAACCTTGTACACCGGGGGATTACCTGACAGGTTTGTAGTAAGAGATATAAAGGATATTCTTGTAAACGGAATAAATACATTGGCTATTCAGGTTCATAATACAAACTCCACATCCTCAGATTTAAGCCTTATTCCCTTTTTATCTGTTAAAACCAGCACACCGATTGATTATGGCATTGATCCACCTGAAATTATCCAGCTGAGACCTGATTATCTGCATACTAATTTTAAAATTTCCTCAGGCGGAGAGAGCCTTTATTTATTCGATAGCACCGGGATTCTCATAGATAGCTTAATGATTCCTGTTCTGCAAGGAGATATTTCTTATGGAAATGTCCCGGCTTCTGAGGATTACAGACTGTTTGAATCACCAACCCCCGGTGAGATCAATAGCGGGAACTCGTATCTGGGTAAGCTTAATGACGAGGTTCGGTTTTCTCATCAGGGTGGCTTGACCAGCCCGATTTCCCTGGTATTGGATTCTGTAGAGGCTCCTTCAGTCATACGCTATACAATGGATGCAACCGAACCGAACGATTCTTCATTACTGTATAACGCACCTATCACCATTGATTCAACGTCCGTGATCAGAGCAGCCGTGTTCAGGCCCGGATATTTGCCATCCAGCGTATCATCCAAAACATATATCATCGGAAATGAACATGCATTGCCTGTTGTCACACTTGTTACCGATCCTTACAATTTTTTTGACATTGATTATGGTATGTATGCCTCTGGAAGAAATTATGAGCCGGAATTTCCTCACTTCGGAGCCAATTTCTGGAAAGACTGGGAAAGACCATTGAATTTTACGATTTACGAATTAGATGGCCAACCGGGAACATCTTTTAATGCCGGGGTTAAAATATTTGGTGGTTGGAGCCGGGGATTTAGTCAAAAGTCATTATCTGTATTTGCCAGGGGAAGATATGGCATAAGTTCAATTGAGTATCCCATCTTTCCTGATAATCCATATTCTTCATACCAGGCAATCGTTCTCAGAAATTCAGGAAATGACTGGCTAAACAGCAACTTCCGCGATGCAGCTTTAACCGGATTATTGAAAGGATCCGGTTTGGAATATCAGGCATACCGCCCGGTTGTAGCCTATTTGAATGGAGAATATTGGGGCATATACAATATCAGGGAGAAGATCAATGAACACTTCCTGGCATCCAAAGGTAAGGTATCGCCTGATGATATTGACCTGCTTGAATTTAATGGAAGTGTTGTTCATGGTAGTAATGAGGAATATCTTGAATTGTTAGACTATCTGAACAACAACGATCTGGCTACCTCTGGCAATTATGATTATGTTGCTTCAAGGATTGATATCAACAATTTCATCATGTATCAGGTTGCACAAATCTATTATAATAACAGAGATTGGCCGGGAAATAACATTAAATTCTGGAACCACCCCGGGGGAAAGTGGCGATGGATTGTATACGATACCGATTTTGGCTTTGGCATCTGGGATAGAAATGATTATCAGTTAAATACTATGGCCTTTGCTCTTGATGGTAGCCATAATGACTGGCCAAACCCGGCATGGTCCACATTGATGCTGAGAAAACTTATCGATAATCTTGGATTCCGGAACAAATTCATCAACAGGTTTGCCGATGAGCTGAATACAAGATTTACAACAACATCCGTATTAACTCATTTTGATTCACTAGTAAGCCGGATTTATCCGGAAATCGGATCCCATTATCAGCGTTGGGGGAGTGATCAATCCGCCTGGGCCGACAATTACAATACCATGAGATTCTTTGCTCAAAACAGACCCCAGAGGGTACGTGCACATATTATGAGTCAATTTGGACTTCCATCAACTCATAAATTATCAATTATCAACTCGTCTGTTTCATATGGGACCGTTCAGGTCAACTCGGTTCATATTGCAGAAAGCCATTGGGAAGGATATTATTTTGAAGGGGTACCTATTAAAGTCAAAGCTCAGCCTGCTCCGGGATTCAAATTTGCTTATTGGACAGGTACAATTGAATCCGGGTCTTCCGAACTTTTACTGAACATGAGTTCAGATCTTATCCTTACTCCACATTTTGAACCTGGGGAAACTAGCGGGGTATCACTGGTAATAAACGAAATAAATTATAATTCTGCCGAGGATCGAAATGCCAAAGACTGGATTGAAATCTATAATCCAAGTGAAACAACAGTTGATCTTTCAAGGTGGGAAGTTAAGGATGATAATGAAGCTCATAGCTTTGTCTTTCCCAACGCATCCTTAATATATGGGGAGGATTTTATAGTAGTTACACGGGATAAATCAGCGTTTCAAACATTTTATCCTGATGTCGTCAATGCGGTCGGAAATTTTAATTTCGGATTGTCGAACAGCGATGATGCTGTAAGGCTTTTTGATCCCAATGGAGGGCTCATAGATGAGGTCTATTATAGTTCCGATTATCCATGGCCATCTGAGCCGAACGGCAATGGGCCAACTTTAGAATTGTTGGACCCATTCTTCGATAACAATGTTCCTGAAAGCTGGGTCGCTTTGAACACCTATGGAAGTCCTGGCGCATCCAATATTAAGATTACATCATTAGAAGATAAATTCCGGCAAGATGAAAGTGGTATAAAAGTCTTTCCCAACCCTATACAGGATAAGGTGAATATAAAACTTAATATCCACACTCAGACCAGAACTCGTATTACACTTCACGATTTAACCGGAAGTGAGTTAAGTACAATCTTTGAGGGTATTATTTCCCCGGGTGAATTTACCAGTACTGAAATTGTTAACAACCTGCCAACAGGCATATATCTTATCCGGGTGGACCTGGATAATGCCGCTCCCATTATTCGGAAGACTTTAATTATTAATCAATAAAGGAGATCATTTTCTCCAAACGAAATCAAGAGAGCCTTCCCAAAGTCATTTAGGAGGGCTTTTCTTTATTTATGTATGTAGAAAATGTTGATCGGCAATATATATCTTATTCCCACTCTGGAAATTGGGTGATATTCAAATCGAGTGGATCGATCTTCTTCATGTCAGCATCATCAAGGACAAAATCAAAGATATTTAGATTCTCCATCATATGTTCTTTTTTGGAGGTTCGCGGGATCGTTACCACGCCTCTCTGGTAATGCCATCGCAAACTGACCTGGGCATTTGACTTATTATACTTTTTACCAATCTCAGCCAGGACCTCATTGGTAAAATGCCCGTTACGCCCCTGTGCCAGTGGAGACCAGGCTTCCATTTGTATTCTATATTGCTTCAAAGCTTGGTTTGCCTTGTCCTGCTGGAAGAAAGCATGAGTTTCAATCTGATTGACTGCCGGATTAATTTTCGCATAGGACAACAGCTCATCCAGGTGATTGGCTTCGAAGTTGCTCACACCGATGGCCTTTATTTTTCCTTCCTTATAAAGATCTTCCAATGCCTGCCAGGCGCCCTTGATATCTCCACGTGGCCGGTGGAGGAGATAGAGGTCCAGGTAGTCCAGACCCAGTTTGTCCAGGGAAGTTTGAAAGGCCTTTTTCCCGCTTTCGTACCCGTAATCATCGACCCAGATTTTGGACGTGACAAAAAGTTCTTCCCTGTTGATCCCGCTCTTTTTAATGCCGGCACCGACAGCTTCTTCATTTTCATAAACTTTTGCCGTATCGATCAGTCGATATCCCAGGGAAATGGCCTCAGAAACACATTGAACACCAAGGTCATCATTAAGATACAGTGTCCCGAATCCAAGAATCGGCATTTTTAAGCCATTATTGAGGGTGACTGTTTCAATTGAGGCCATGGTTCCCGGAAGGCTTGATTTGGGATAGCCAAATAATTTAGAAGTTCCCAGGCCCATAAACATAGCACTGGCGGCAAGTTTTGTACTTGTTTGTATAAAATCCCGACGCTTTATTTTTTCCGATTGTGTTTTACTTTTCATATTATTTCTTGTTTTTTCATATACAAAATACCTTACCAGCCTTCCCAAGGGAATTAATGAGAATTGGCGATAAAAGAGTATATCAAAAATAGGAAATTCTAATAGTTAATACATATATATTCAAAGATCATTTTCAAATCCTCCAACAACTCCAGGTTCGATATTTAAATTGCACTCAATACAAGATGCCCTTCAGATCACTGTCGTGAGTGGTTTTTCATTTTTACGGTAATAGGATGGTAACAAATTAATGTAAAATCTAAGTTTCCTATCTGTCAAACTTATAAAATCATTTTTTGACAACCATATTGACAACAGTTAAAAAATTAAATATGTTAAGCAATTGATTATCAAATAAAAATGTAAATAAGGTTCTAGCCTATCTCCCGCTACTACCTGAAAGCCTACCGAACGAAAATCCGGAGGGCTTTTTTATTACCCTAGTTTCAGAAGCCAGGCTTTGAAAATGGGATTTGTAATTTTGTATTGATCTGTTGTTTTATATATGAGTCCCTTTTTTTGCAGGGCCTTCAGGACTTCAGTAAGTGATGAGCTTACAGGAAGTTTATATTGCATCCTGATTGATTCAGAAAAGATGGCTGCACCATTTTGTTCAGCAATAGCTTGCAAAGTCAACCTTTGAGAATTAGTCAACTGATCAAAAATATCCTGGAACACATCTGACTGTGAAAGAATGATCTTTTCCATCCATAACCGGGAAAACTCTTCATTCTCTTGCTTGTATCCGGCATTAATAAGGTCAAAAACTACAGAAGCAAAAAATTGCGTGAAATGTGGTTGACATTCTGATCTGTCCAGAATAGAATCAATTGTCTGGTCGTTTATTGGAAGTTCGTTCGTATAAAATTTCTGCTTGATGAATAAAAACAATTCTTCCCTGCTTATAACTGATAGATCCATTTTGGAAGCAAACTCATAGAAAGGAGATGTATTGGCTGTGAATATATTTTCCATCAATGATTGCTTGCTGCCCAGGAAAATGTATGAAATATCCCTGTGTCTTTGAAAGGACGATCTCATCCAATGCAACATAAAAGGATCAATCCTCCTAATCTCCTGAAATTCATCAAATGCAATACATATTCTCTTCTTTGACCTAAGTGAAATCTCATTGGGAACTTCCAGGATGGTTTCAATCTCTTCCTGCTTGTCAATTTTATGAACGTTTAGTGAAAAACCTGGATTACCAAGTTCATCAAATGATACTGTGGGAGACAGATTATTGAATGCATTGGAGAGCTTCTTGGTAAGCACTTTTATGTCATCCTTCCAATTAAAAAGCTCACGGGCAATAATTTTAGAATATTTTCTGCAAAAATCATCCTTCGATTTTATATTATAGAGGTCTACATAAACGCAATTTGTTTCTTTTAGCTCCCTGAACACTTTTTCAACCAGGGAAGTTTTACCAAATCTTCTGTGTGAAAAGAGCCAGGTAGAATAACCATTTTGGATTTGAGTTTTCAGGTAAGCAATCTCATCCTTTCTGTTGCAGAAGGCTTTGTCATCTATAACAACACCATACTGAAAAGGATTTACTGTTTTTCTATCTATATTTTTTTTCATATCGCATTATTGCGTGTCGTATTATTACGTGTCGTATTATTACGTGTCGTAAATACGACATGGTGTATGGATTAGCAATATATTCACCAACAATCTGGTTCATCAACATTCTTTTTAAACATTCTCGTCTACAAATTCCGCTTCAATACCTGATTTGTTTTTAATGTCTTTGTATATTGCTCACGAAATGTTACTTGCTCCCTCTTCAGCAAGTTCTTCAAGTCTTGAGGCTACTTTTACGCCATCGCCAAGGCATCACCGCCTTCAAAGACTACCTATCCCTCATGTATACCAATACGCAAATGCACACCTTCTTTTTTAGAGGCCTGTTGAATTTCACTGGCACAGCTTTCTGCATCAGAAGCGGATTGAAAACTAGCGAGAATACCATCCCCCATTTCCTTAAACCATTTACCATGGTATTTTTTAATGAGGGGTCTCTGGATATTACGGTTTTTGCGTAGGGTTTTAAACGCTTTATCCTCATCCGATCCCATAAAGGCAGTGTACCCAACAATGTCGGTGAACATAATGGCAGCGAGTCTGCGATCTTCGGGCATGATTAAAAATTAACGGTGGTGAAAAATATCTACCTATCTTATCCCGATCTCTAATTAAAGGTAAGGAAAAAATTTTATGTGCATGCCTCGAAATGGTTTGGCATATGTGGGTAGGGTATGATCGAATAGGGAAATCAGTATTTCCAGAAGGGTAGGGTCATATTTTTGAATTAATTTTTTAAGAATAAAGCAATTCGGCTACTATTCTTTTACTGAACTTTGTCTGTCATTGAAAAGCAGTATCCGGAATTAGTAAATTACAACCGAAAACGTTGCAAGTGAAAACGTTAAAACAAACAAAATAGCCTATATCGCGGATTCAGTCAGTCTGATAAAGAAGAAAAAATTAAACAGAAAACACTTCTAAAAACTGGCAGATTTTATCTTAAATAAGTAAATTGTAATTACCAAATGTATTTCTTAGCTGTATAATGCTGAGATACCAATTGTTGCTGAAGCCAAACCGAGACGTAAAATCCAAATATCCAGCAGGTCTGAATGAACAGGCCCTGGCTGAAAAAGAAAAAGGAACATTATGTTCAGAATCTATCTTAAGCTCACCATCAGGTATCTGATGTTAAACAAGGGATATTTCTTCATAAATTTGCTTGGATTAATTATTGGGATTACAGCGTTTATACTAATATTCTTTTGGATAAAAGCAGAAACTTCCTACGATACGTTTCATAAGAATGCCCAGGACATATACAGAATTGATTATCTATTGTATGAAGAGGAAGTTCTTGAACAACATTCTGCATCGGGATCACATGGTATAGGAAAAGAAATACAGAATGCTTTTCCTGAGGTTCTGGATCACACACGTTTCTTTCATACGGAAGGTCTTGTAAATTACGGGGAGGGGAATGAAACCATTAAAGAAAGAAACCTCTTATCTACTAAGAGCCCTCAATACACGAAGTATAATTTTCTATTCTCTCCAGATAAAATCGCCATTTTTGACCGACCAATCATTTCCAAAAAAACCTGCGCCTTCAATACCGGTTAATCCTTCTTTGATCACACGACTATTTACAATGATTACATCCGGAAATGTTGTGCCATTTACCAGGTAATGGTTGGCATAGGTGGCCTTCATTCCTTCTTCACCTGTTGCGCTAACTACTCCAACACTCGCGATGTTGCTGTCTGGTCTTGGATAAATATAATATATCCCAAATTCCTCACCATCAAATGATCTGTTTTGCATGGAAATTCGACCATTTTCTACCTGAAGAGGGCAATTATTTAGCAATATTTTCCAGGCCGTGTTGTTATCTCTATTTCCATAAATAATCACATTTTGATCCGGATACTTTTCCGGGGAAAAATCAGTGTCCTTAACTAATTCAATATTTCCATTTCCTCTATAGTAAAACTTCTCAGCATCGAACAAAGCCCGATGATACCACCACTCATTTTCTGTTGTACTTCCTTTTGAGGCATAAACCAATACCATGTTGTTTCTGAAGGCATCTTTGAAACCTCCGTTTCGATGCGGTCCTTTCTGATTGGAGGGAGGTTTCTGGGATACTTGCCAGGAGGCATTATTTTTTAATAAGCTCAATATAACGACATTATCCTCAATTCTTATTTCCTGATCATCCACCTTTATAATAGATGATTTATTTCCCATTTCCCCCAAATCGATATTGAGTGCTGCGACATTTTCTGTAGTAATACTTGAAATACTGTCTCTTTTGAAATTAAATGAGCTAATCTCAAATGGAATTTCCTGCTGATGGATTTCAATAAAATGTGATTTTGAAGATACACCTGGTGAGGCAGTATAAAATTCAATTTTTTCAATTTCATCCGAGGGTTTGATTTCCCTAAATTTGAAGAAATCAAAAATTAGAGGCCAATCTACACTGTGATCTCCATACCAGTGGGTGCCATTTGGATATTCATAGTAGGCGAAATCATTGTGAAAGCTTCCAAGATTTGCGCGCATTTCGCGTGCGATGAATGTCGGAACAACTGTATCTAATTCTCCGTGAAGGATGTATACCCCATAATGCAAGTAATTTCTTTTCAACTTCAATGTACGGCTGGGGTTACCTGCCCTTCGCATGACTGAGTCAATCAGGATATCATCTTGGTCTGTAAGTGTGTTTGCAGATAGCATTTTATGAACCTGCTCCCTTGTCATTCCGAATCTCTCTAATCTTTCATCGCTCATGGTTTCCAATCTCCGCGTAAAGCTACCCCGGTAATCCAACAGATCCGGATATCCGGCACATGGTGCAATAGCTGCCCAACGATCCGGATAGGTAGCGCCAAGATACCAGGTGCCATGTCCTCCCATAGAGTGACCAGTCAGATAGGTATGTTGCGGATCTGTTTTAAGTAAATTTTGAGCATGGTCAAAGACTTCTAAAGCGTCAAGCCTTCCCCAGTCTTCCCAGGCAAATCCGAAGGGTCTGCGGTTTGTAGGTGCCACAAGATGCCCCCAATCTTTTTTCTTGTATGCCCGGGCCTGGTTGACAGCCTCCACTGAGGCACCGTGAACTGAAAAGAATAATGCCGGATTGTCAATGTTTTTATTTGAAGAGGGCGCAATGCTATAATACTGCACACTACTATCTATATCACTTAAAAAAGTCTGTTTGTGATGATCATATTTGGATTTGATGTCCAGGGTGAAATTTTCCTGATGCAATACTCTGCCACGTATGTCTTTCAGAAATAATGTGAATGTTGCCGTATCAGCTTCCAGATTTTCAGGCGTGGGAATTTCAAAAGGAACCTTCCTTACATTCATTGGTGAGATGGAAGGAATGGGTCTACTCACACTTTTTGATCCAATCTCACAGGTAATACTTCCTCCTTTAAACCATTTTTTATTTACATTCATCACCCGTATGGCCGCAAGGTAATTAGCCTTTTCTTCCTTAAGAATATCAGGAGTGGTCATATCCCTTTTGGTGAAGGCGATATGGTTTTCCGGTGTTAAGAGCCTTGCTCTCATTCTTGGAAATCTTCCACCTTGCAGGACAAAAGTATTTCTACCTTTCTTTAATCGAATTGGGATCAGGCTCCACCCAAAATCATAATGGTCACCTTCGTGTGGGAAACCATTTATAAGTACCATTGTATGACCTGAAGCTTCAAAAATTACATTTTCTTGTTTGTCAGAATGGAATTCAAGATATAAGTAGCCTGCCCGTAAGGCATTGTCGCTAAATTCATTTTTCTCCCCCACTTCAATTTTCTCCCATTTGACTGGATTACCTGACGCATCTTCTGTGAATGAATCTCCTGCCTTGATCTCTTTTGGATCTTCCAGTAAAAACTTTGAGAAGACTGGGTTTTTGGGTGTTGAGCTGGAGTTGAATCCGAAAGACCTGATTTTCAGGATCAATCCCTCTTTGAAGATATGTTTTACACTACCTTCACTTATTTCCTCAACCTTTTCCTTACCAAAGTATTCTACCAGGTTGCCTTGCCTGCTTTGTGCAGAAACTGATATTGCACCTGCAATGATGAATACATAAAGCAATACCCTCGCCACATATTTTATCATAATGAAATCTTATTTAATGATACATCAGGGAGATCAGAAAAATAAATTACATCTAATAACACCCAAAAATCTTTAAATGTAAAAGTAATATTAATTCATCATTACTTAAAATTCTTACATTTCTCAATGGATTGGTAAATCTACGTCCGAACTTGTTAGTGAAGTCTTTTCCAATACTCATGATATTGAAAAGTTGTATCATTATGATTAAATTCTGTGGACTGAACAAATGAATTTCCGTCAAGTTCAATTCCAACAGTGAATTCATAAGCATCAACAAATATTTTCACACTTTCTGAACCTGATATTAAAGTTTGAAATAGAGTGCCATTTTTTACTTCATACTTGCCGAATGCATTCCACTCTGTTGAATCTATCTTACTCGTTTCAGCTGTCCACATAAAATAATCACCATGGTAAATTTTGTAATAATTGTGATCTTCTTGTATATAAACAGTATCACCATACGCAAATGTATAGGCTTTTGTAAACTTCCATACTCCCTCTAAAGGATTGTTGTCAAAAAAAGGAATCACTGCAATTGATTTTTCACTCTGTGCATCGGAACTAGTTTTCTGATTGCATGCCATACAAATCAGAAAAGCGGATAAGGTAATTGTTATGATTTTCATAGGAAAGAATGTTTTGGTGGTAAGTACTAATTCAACATAGATTATGATCGGATAGTTCCTTTTTAGAAGCTATAGTTAGAATTTACCGCAGAAAAGGAAACCTCAAATTCCTATGTAGCTAGATGTAGTTTAGTAAGATAGTATCGATAAGTAGTATCGGGTGAACATGAATTGTTTGACTGTAACAATTTAATCTGTATAGAAACGCTTGAGAACTTACCTATATCTGAACGGGGCTGTAATCTGAAAAAGGAAATAGGATTTTAAAAAGGGGTGGGGTCGGATTTACATATATTTTTATGAAAAAAAAGGCGTTTTGTGACCGATAACACTATGGATCTAAAAGACTAGTTAAATTAAAACATAGCTATTGGTGGGCTACAGCCCATAATTTATGGACTCCATATCACTTCATCGTTGTTAAGGATGGCATCGTTGGGAACCGGGTTGGTTTCATCAAAAGGATAGAGCACTTCTATCTCTTCAATCACGATATCATCTTCAATTAAGCTACCATCTGGATCCATGGCTTTCGATAAGTCCAGATCGAGATGCTTAGCAAGGAAGGGATATACAGCAGCACGTTTGTTATAATCGTAGCCATGTTCATCATCAGGAAGATGTGCGTTCTCCACCATTTCAGATTCCTGGAATAAACTGTATATGTATTGGATATGAGGATATTCAACCTGAGGTGTAAATTCAGTCGCATCCGTACCCACCGAAACCAGCATTAAGGGTTTGGGAGCCTGACAGGCTGCAATCTCAACATTATTGGTCTTGAAATCATTATTTTCATGTATGGGCCTGCCCAGTTCGCAGATACATCCCCCGAAATGGCGGTTTGATACCATCACCACCGGGATGGACACATAAATTCTTGGATCTACAGCAGCCAGATGAAAGGTTTGAGTTCCACCTCCGGATGCCCCGGTACAGGCAATCCGATCTGGATCAGCACCGATCGAGATTATAAAATCTACTGCACGGATGCTGTTCCATATCTGAAGTTTCATGGTACCGGGATGCTTATGTTCCCATCCATATTCAGCCATCTGACCGTATCCTACCATGTCAAAGCTAAAAACTATGGCCCCCATCCTGGCCAGTGCGGCACAACGTTTCTGGACATCCGGACGATACCGCCCGTAATCATCCCTGTCGGGCCAATGTCCGTGAGGACTCAAGATGCCGGGAGGATTTTCTTTCGCATGGATAGGGGCATAAATGCTTCCTGTTACATAAACCCCGGGCAGGCTTTCGAAGGCAACATTCCGGACCTGATATCCATCATAGATTCGCTTTTTCCCAAAGATGGGATTTAATGAACATTTTTCTGGTAACGGTTCCAGTCCGGTAGCCTGTAAAATATTAGACCGGATACGATCCGCCCGGTTTGTCCATGCTTCTGCAGTTGTATATGATTCCTTCATTTTTCTGAGAAATTCTTCGCCCTCTGACTCCGACCACTGATAGATCTGTCCGGCTTTTGATTTTTGGAGTTCCTCATCTTCTTTACTTATCTGGCCACGGTTCCCGCAAGAAAAAAGCACTAAAGAAGTGGATGCCAGGACACAAAAGATTAATTGAGGTGTAAAAGATATTTTCATATTATTAAGTTTTTCGGATTTGAAAATAGAAATTTATATAATCATAAGAAAGGATGTATCGATTTGAGGTTATGAAGTGCTCTGAATACAGACCAGTTTAAACTTTTTATTTCTCCTTCACCATTCGTATATTTATTGGAGTCATTATTATTTTTTAATTTAATAACACTTCCATGAATTCTTATCCTAATCTTATCAAAAATATCATTCCAATTTTCATTTTTATACTCGCATTTTCCTGCAGTCCTAAGGAAGAAGTTTACCATTTCTCTTTTACAGGGGATGAATCAGAACACGCATTAGTATTGGGGGAGTTGGATCCCTTGGTGCCATCAAACTGGAAAGATTATACCTATCTGGTCCTTGAGATGAAGGTTATGACGCCACAGCGATTTTCATTGAAAGCATATACACCTGAAGGGATGTGCAGGATATTGATCCAGCCTGTTGGGCAGAACGTATGGTTCCGGGCGACTATCCCACTCCAGTATTTCCGGGGACGCGATGCATCAGGTAATGATATGGCTGCGGCAAACAACCGACCAAGGAACTCCTTTTGGATGTCAGTATGGGGGCCTTTCGGAAATATTGATCAGGTTGACAGCATAGGAATTAGCATGAGCCATCCTGCCGGGAATCCGGAAATATCCATACGATCTATATCCCTGTCAAACGAAGATCCCGGTTCTGAGATCCTTGAAAAGATTCCGGTAATAGATAGCCTGGGGCAATGGATATATACAACTGGAGAAAGAAAAATAGAAGATTTTGATAAACTCAAAATGGCCTGGGCAGAGGAAGATAAAATCCTTACATCCGGTTTCAATTATTGTGAGTTTGGAGGTTATAAAGGTACAACTGGAAAAGGTACTGGTCATTTCAGGATCCAAAATATTGATGGAATATGGTGGTTTATCGACCCGCATGGACACTTGTTTTTATCAACTGGATCCGATGTTATAAGGAATCAGCAGAGTACACGCATCAATGGTCGTGAGACCTATTACCAGGCGCTGCCTGATCCTGAAAATGATGATGCCATTCGATCGATCAGGGATCAGACAGCTGTCTCATTTTATACCTGGAACCTGCAAAGACGTTTTGGGGATAATTGGGAAACAGAATGGGCAAATTATGTGCTCAAAAGAATGGATGCCTGGGGAATGAATACAATAGGATGCTGGTCTGATTATATGGATGAGTCGCACAAAAAGCCCTACACTGTTTGGTTGGCAGACTGGAATGAAGGGATTACGACCTACCTCGGTATGCCGGATGTTTATTCAGATGAATTTGCGGAAAATGTAGATAAATTAGCAAGATCCCAATGTGCTGCCCTAAAGGATGATCCTTATGTTCTGGGTTATTTTATTGGCAATGAACCCCCCTGGCCTGACCGCGAACCGGAATTGGCGGATATGTTTTTAAAAGGACCGGAAAATACTACCCGCAAAAAGTTAAAAGAATTTCTCGCCGTTGAAGATAGCCCGGAGCAACGCAAGGAATTTTTTATAACAGCATTTGAAAGATACCTGAATTTAATTTGCGATGCAGTCAAAAAATATGACCCGAATCATCTGAACCTGGGTATCCGTTTTGGAGGATCACCTCCTTTGGAAGTAATTGAACTGGGACAAAAATTTGATGTTTACAGTCTGAATGTATATAGCGATACGCCAGTAGAGGCCATAGAAAAAGCATATCAGCATAATGGGGGGCGCCCGGTAATAATTGGTGAGTTTCATTTTGGCGTGCCAGCCGATGGACTTGGTGCCGGGCTAGTACAAGTTCGCAGTCAGAAAGAACGGGGGATTGCTTATCGATATTATATGGAACAGGCAGCTGCTCAACCAGCGTTTCTTGGTGCACACTGGTTCCAGTGGGTCGACCAACCTGTATCCGGACGGTTTGATGGAGAAAATTACAATATCGGTCTTATTGATGTCACGGACAGACCATACTGGGAGTTTATAGAAGGTATAAAAACAACACATAAGAACCTGCTTAATATTCATTTAGGGAATACAACTCCAACAACTATCAAAGGAATGGCGCAATAGATTATTTAGTGATTTGGTGAATTAGTGATTTTCTGAATTGAGGATGTGTTGATTTGGCATTTTAATATTCAATGGTTTCTTGTTTCAGTTTATGTGGAGATCCTGTAATTCCTTAATACTTGAAGAAAGGTTATTGGAAAAATTAATTAATCCTTAAGACTGACAAAGTACATTTCAAGAGTGCCTTTGTTTTTGGCCGTGACTTTACCTCTGGGAGTAAAGATGAAATTGGGATCGTCTTTGATTTGGTTGTAGGTGGTTTCGGATATGTTTACTTTACCTACCTTGCCGCTGCTTTCCATCCGATTTGCTATATTCACAGTATCTCCCCAGATATCGTACTGAAATTTCTTTACACCAACAATGCCAGCTACAACCTGACCAGTGTGTATACCCACTCTCATTTCAAAAAATGGTTGATTCTTATTTTTA
Source organism: uncultured Cytophagales bacterium (assembly GCA_942491935.1). Taxonomy (GTDB): domain Bacteria; phylum Bacteroidota; class Bacteroidia; order Cytophagales; family Cyclobacteriaceae; genus JAGTVG01. The sequence continues at coordinate 36,204 of CALOCZ010000024.1, read as the reverse complement.
AGTTCAATTTTTCTGGATTGCATAAAAGATTGCATCTCAAGTCCTGCTTTCACTACATCAACAACACTGGATGTTATGGGAATATGCAATCCACCTGCTGCCAGATATGCATCTCCGATAGTCTTTATTTTTTCGATACCATAAGAGGTAATGATCTGGTCAAAGGCTTTGAAACAGGTATTGATTTCTGCTACCAGTTCCTGCGCATTTAAGCTTTCAGAAATGTTTGTGAATCCTTTAAAATCTGTAAAAAGAACAGTGACATTATCAAAGTCCCTGGCCACTGATTCACCCTTTATTTTAAGTTCTTCTGCCACCTCGCTGGGCAAAATATTTAAAAGCAGGTTTTCAGATCTATCCTTTTCTTTTTTGAATTACAGATCGTGACTTTCTGATGTAAGTCAATCGACTATACAAGCCTATAGCCAAAATAAAAATCCCAATGCCTGAAAATAAAAACAGATTCTTACGGTATTTTTGTTTGCTAATTTCTCTTTGAGATGTAAGAGCCGCCTGAAATTTTTCCTCTTCCATTTTTAGACTATCTGCAAGCATCTGTTGTTTAAATTCCATTTGCTGAAGTTGCCTGACGGTTTCTTCATTATGAAGGCTATCAATTAAGGAAAGATAGGTCTCATGGTACTCCAGGGCTCTGGTAGCGTTCCCAAGCGCTTTGTATGTAGTATATAAACATTCACATGCACTTATCTGTTCCTGAATATCCCCTGTCTCAATCGAAAATTCAAATCCTTGCTTACACTTGCCAAGTGCTTTGGAATGATCTGATAATACATTATAAAGATTTCCCTGATAAATATAAATTGAACTTAAAATAGAATTATAGCCAATTTCCTGAGCAGCCTCCAGACTTTGCTGGTAAAATCTCATAGCTTCAGTATATTCTTCACGCTTCATATGTATTAAGCCGATAGCGAGATAACAGTCTGCTATGAGATCTTTTTCATAATAATTCTGGCTTATATTCAGGCTTTTTTGAAAATATTCCATGGCAACGGGCAGGTCTTGTTCTTCCAGGAAACATTCTCCGATGTTGAAATAACCAATAGCTCTGCCTCTGTGTTGCTCAAATTGTTCATCAATTGCCAATCCTTTTTCATAATATTCTTTTGCCTTGACATAGTCTGCTTGCTGAAAATATATTGCCCCCAAATTGGTATAAATTTCAGCATGTATTCTCACATTCTTTGAATCCACATCATACTCAAAATAGGTATTAAAATATTGAATGGCTTTAGTATAGTGGCCCTGGTGATAATATATTGCACCTAAGCGAAGATGCATGTCAGCTATATCTTCCGCACTATTTATATCCCTATAGAAATCAATTGCCTGTAGAAAGTAATCTAAAGATTTTAAATAATCGCCTTGAAAATAATAATTGATACCAATGCTTTGATACGCATTTGCGATTCCTAATGTATCCCTTATCCTCACGTTCTCATTCAAATATTTTTCATAGTATGTGTGAGCTTTTGGGTAGTCATGTTGCTGAAAGTAATTATCACCAATTGTTTGATAGAGAATAATCATATCAGGTTTCAGATCATACTTCCCGAGAATTTTTAAACTGGAATTGTAAAATCCCAGAGCTGTATCATAATTATATAAATGCTGATGGTATTCTCCCTTGATCCTAAGCGCATGCGCATAATGCTTAATTAATTCCCGGTTATTTGAGATATTAATAATCGTATCAGCGAGAGCATTTGCACTATCAGGCTGGGTTTCAAGAAGGATTTCTGACATTTCGCATAGTGCTTCAATCCGCACAGAATCCGGTAAAGATCTATTATCCCAGACTGTCCAAAGGCTATCGGTATTCTGAGCTAAGCCAGACAAAGTCTGAACCATAAACACAAACAGGAATATTATTCTTTTCATTTATTTAAATCTGTTTTGACCTTTGCATATAGCTGAATTTCGTCTAATAGATTTTAGACCAAAAGGAAAGATAACAAATATATGACTATTCCATATAAAAGGTTAAGATGATTTAATATTAATATACAGGGAATGTATTTGCCTGGGTATGATCCTGAATTTTTTTAACTGAATGAACAAGTAAAATTATTAGAAATGTTTACACAAATTAGAGTTTTTCTAGTGTTTTTCTCTGAATTATACTGTTATAAATAACCGGATAAATCCATCTTTCTACTTAAGAAGAAGTATCCTTATTTACAGTTTGCCTTGAAAAAGCCAGACAAGTATTGATGCCCAACCTGGGGTGCGATCATATCGTGTGTCATGACTGTCATAAAGAATTCGATCGGTCCATAGGTTTTTTGACCGGTGAATAATCGAACCAGTTTAAGTGAAATGTCCCTGATCCATATAGGAATGTGAACGATTTTTTCCTTTCTCCCCAGCGACTGGAAAGCGATCCTGGCGATTTCATTTTGAGTGAATAATTCTGGCCCGCCTACATCTATTTCTGTTTCATCGCTATTCATTTTATCTACCATAAAATCAGCCAGATCCTGGCCATGTATGGGATTGCTCTTGTAATGTCCATCACCAAATAAATACACTTTACCTTGTCGTGCCATATTAAGCACTTCTGTCATGTCAGAGAAAAAGCCATTGGGCCGAATGATGGCATAATTTATACCTGAGGTTCTGAGCTCATCTGCAAATCGTTCTTTTGCCTGAACCATCTTTAATTCTTTAAATAAATGCCCGTTTAACACCGAAACATAGATAAATTTTTTTGCACCACTATTAATGGTTTCCTGCAACAGGTTTTTGTTGGCCTGGTAATCAACGTCCATATATGTCAGGCCATCCTTCTGCCTGGTAATGCCGATAGAGGAAATAACCACATCAATATCATCACAAATACCTTTCAGCGTTTCAGGCTTTGTCACTTCCGCTTCAATTATTTCATATAAACAATCGTTCAAATCATCTAATTTTTCCCGTTTTCTGGCTAGCCCGTATACCTGATGACCTTGTGCATTTAGTGCCTTGATCAAATACTGCCCGAGGTATCCTGTCCCACCTGCAACTAATACTTTCTTCATGATTTTATTAATTTAAACATGTATTTATATAATACTGAAAACAGCTCTTTTAGATTTTTTTAGCATCTTGTGCATTGCTCATTATTGTTATAATGCTGAAATTTTACTGCTATGAATTGATTCTATCAGTTCATCAAGATTTGGTGTTTCTATATCCGATTGATTGGTCAGTGTCTTGAACTCCTTTCCCAATTCAATCATTTCATCCCCGGCGGCTTTTACATGCATCATCATGGCCACCTCTGCAAACTTTGAACTGAATACCTTTTTTAAAATGCGGACCAGAATACTTTCCGGTAACCAGTTGAACAACTTGAATTTGATATTGTAACTTTTGGTCCAGCCCAATGATTTTAAAACTCTTCCACCTTCCTGAACAGCCCTAATATACTTTCTAATCGTAGTATCATCCTTAGCCATTTTATAGTTATCTCCACTTTTTAATAAGGCTCCTCCTACCGGAAGAACAAATGCAACATGATATTTTAACCAGCTATCTATTTCCTTAACTATTTTAACCGGTATTTCGGAGGAATTAAATAAATGTTGAATTTGCCTGGTCCTCTTATGCATCTTGCCATCAACTTCTCCCAATGTAATCGGCATTCTTTTACCATAGGGTTTTTCACTATCAATATAGTGTACAATGTGGTCTATTCGTGAGCCACCTCCACCCGGGAATCCAAATAATACCTTTTCCTTAGGCAAGTAATTCAGGTATTCATCAAAACCCAATGCATTGTTTCCCATAAAAAGAAAATTCCTGATGTTTTTATATTTACTTAAGGTAGGCAGCAGCTTTGTAACACTGTTCTTTCTCATCAAGATTATGGCCAGATCAAAATTATCTTCTTCGCCCAAAGAACCGACCACCTTCACCTTTTCAATTATCTTATCCTGTGTAAATTCATTGATCATTACGATGCCATTCTGTTTCAAAAACTGGTAGTGATCATTCCTTGCAAGCATGGTTACATCCTTGCCCGCTTTATGAAGCAGAGTAGCATATAAACTTCCTAATGGACCCGCTCCGATAATTATAGTTTTCATGAGTTTATAATTTTTTGTGATTACTTTTCATTTCATGCCAGATCTGATGATTCAATAATCCGAATTTTTTTAGTGATGCTGCTAAATGAAGCCCTAGCTGACTTCCCCTTTTATCCGGTTTGGTTAATTTGTGTGCCAGGTGTATGCTGAAATCGCTATCAACAGAATAACTACGATAGATTTTAATCTTCCTCGGATCCGATTCATTTTTTAATGCTTCGACTATCTTCTGCAACATTTTTTCCAGATTTTGTGTATTGTTTGATCCGGTTCTTAACTCAATTATTTCCAGCCATTTAGCGATTTTCTTCATGATTTGAGTTTTATTGATTGTTGTAGATAAGTTATGGCCAATTGTATGCCAACTCTCATAAAGCACTAATAGTCAAAAACATACGTTTAAGGAACACAGCTATTTCGCCATATATGACAAATTATGTTGCCATATATGATAATAAGATGTATATTTATCTAATGCGGCAATAAGGACATTTCTCTTTACATTAAATATCATGGAACCTGATGAATTTTTTCGACAAGCCACATTGCTTATTTGTGGTAATTTGAAAATAGAAAAAGCATTACAATCTACCTTAAAATTCTTACAAAAAGTGATGCCCCTGGATCGGCTTTTCCTGGAATATTATGATCCGAATTTTAAATCTATGCGCACAATTGCTACAGCTACTGTGAATAAATGTAGCCAAATGGATGTTTTAACTCCCTTATCTCAGTCAGCACAGCAATCCGCAGCATTGACCGAACTTCCTAAGGGAAAAGAGGTATTTATTTTTGACAAACCATACAATAGGGCAATAAGCCGGGAGATGTTAGAATTTCATGATGTGCCCTGTTCTTCTTTGATGGTCTTGTATATAAAATCACAAGAAGAGATCCTTGGTGCTCTGGTACTTATTACCGAAAACGATCATTATTCTCAAACACATGCTGATAGGATCGCCTTATTACAGGATCCTTTGGCCATTGCTATGTCAAATGCGCTTCAACACCGTGAAGTTCTCAAGCTGAAAGAACTTCTGGCAGATGATAATACTTATCTGAATGAAGAACTTTACCGCTTATCCGGCGATGAAATTGTGGGGGCTAATTTTGGTTTGAAGGAAGTATTGTTTCATGTTCGGCAAGTCGCCCCGCTTGATAGTCCGGTGTTACTTTCCGGGGAAACGGGAGTGGGAAAGGATGTAATTGCCAATGCCATTCATTATTCCTCAACACGGAGCAAGGGGCCTTTTGTGAGTGTGAATTGTGGCGCCATACCAGATTCACTTATTGATAGTGAGTTATTTGGGCATGAAAAAGGAGCTTTTACGGGTGCTATTGCCCAAAAAAGGGGCCGGTTTGAACGCGCTGATAAAGGGACTATATTTCTGGATGAAATTGGTGAGCTGCCTCTGGAAGCACAGGTACGCTTATTACGAGTATTGCAAACTAAAGAGATAGAACGGGTAGGAGGAATGAAAACAATTCCCCTGGACATACGTATTATCGCAGCGACAAACCGCAACCTTCAGGATCTGGTTTCAAAACAATTGTTTCGGGAAGATCTATGGTTCAGACTTAATGTTTTTCCAATTTGGATACCACCCCTAAGAGATCGGAAAGCTGATATCCCAGCTTTGTTACAGCATTTTATCAGCTTAAAATCAAGAGAATTGAAATTGCCATTTGTTCCTATGATGGCTCCGGACTCAATGGATCTGCTGATGAAATACCATTGGCCAGGAAATGTTCGTGAATTGCAGAATGTAGTGGAACGCGCCTTGATATTAGCCCCGGAGGGACCACTTACTTTTGATCATATCCTTACTTCTACACGAACAGAGAAATCAGAGAGTATAGAAAAACCGGAACAAGAGCCCGAAAAGTTGGATTCAGTGATATCTAAGCACATCAGAAATGTATTGTCCAGGACGAAAGGAAAAATTCATGGGGCAGGAGGGGCAGCTGAGATATTAGGTATTAATGCAAGTACCCTAAGAAATAGAATGAATAAATTAAAAATTGATTATAAAAAAACACGGGATTCTTTTAAGGCTTAATTAATACTTCAGATCGCCAAAGTAATAGGATATTTATTTGTAATGTATATCTATCTAACTTAATTTTCTATTATTGAAAAATTGATTTAAATAACAATTAATATATTCTAAAATCCATTTACAAAATGAAAAGAAGAAATTTTTTATCCGGTCTTGGAGCATTAGGTGCCCTGCCTTTGCTTTCTTTTAATAATCGTTCCCAAAAAGAACAAAAAGCTATCGAAATAACCGATGTGCAGATTATTAAAGTAACTGGAGAAAAGAAATCATTTGATTTTCCTTACCAGAGTCAAATCAGCCCATTGACGGCTTATCCCGAACATAAATTACCACCATATCCTGATCAAAAAAGTGTAGAACCCGAAACTCAGTCCATCTCTAATAACTACATAAAAATCCTTACAAACGAAGGAACAGAAGGATTCTACGGGATTGTTGATTGGGAAGCAGCATATGTAGTATTGACTCAGCTTCGAAGGTTTTTAATTGGTCAGAATCCCCTGGCTATTGAAATGCTTTGGGATAAAATGTACCGTTTAAACAGGCACTCCCGGGCCGGTCATTATATGATGGCCATAAGCGCGGTGGACAATGCATTATGGGATCTGAAAGGTAAATATTTTGGAGTTCCCGTTTACAACCTCCTGGGCGGTCCGACAAGAGATAAGCTTGAAGTTTATGCAAGTTGCCTGGGTTATTCCGTTTTGCCGGAGGATGTAGCCAGCAAAAGCCTGGAACTTAAGGATAATGGCTTCAGGTATCAAAAGTGGTTTATGGCCAATGGGCTGGCTGATGGAACAAAGGGCATGTTGAAGAATGTTGAAATGGTTAAAATCCTCAGGGAGACCCTGGGAGAGGAATATGAGATTATGTTTGACGCTTTCAACGGCTGGGACCTGGATTATGCTCTTACATTTTGTAATATGGTAGAAGAATATAGGCCCTACTGGCTTGAGGAGGCTTTCGTTTCAGATAAGATCGACAGCTTTGTAGAACTCAGGAAAAGCACCTCTGTCCCCATTGCGACCGGCGAGCATTTTTATGGTCGTTGGGAGGTTAGTGAATTCCTAAAAAAGGGGGCATTGGATTTTGTTCAGGCTGATCCAGAATGGTGTGGGGGAACCAGTGAACTGGTTAAGATTTGCACAATGGCAAGTATATTTGATGTACGTGATGTACCTCATGGGCATAATATCCATTCGGCCCTTCATGTAATTGCCAGCCAATCGCCTATGACCTGCCCCATCGGCGAATACCTGCTGAACTGGATGCCTAGTAAGATCCATTTTGAAAAGTATCCATTAATCCCTGAAAACGGACAACTTGATTTACCTGACAGGCCAGGCTTTGGCATTGTCCTGGATGAAGAAAAAGTGCAAAAGGAGGAGGTTGTTGAGCTTTAATGGAGATATTGCCATGATATGATTATCAGTAAAAGGCAATTAACCAGATTAGGTATTACCTCTAGATTTTGTATATTTATTCAGTTGTTTTTTAATTTTTTCATATGAATAAGAGAATTAAATCTCATTTTTTAACAACTCTGAAATTATTCCTTACAGGATATGTCTTCATCCAGTGCTCACCAAAAACCGATGATGTTGAACCTCCTATTGTAACACCCGAAAATGCATTAAGTAAGTATCTGAATAATTCTGATGAAACATACCAGTGGGAGATTAAAAATTCACTAAAGGTCTCTGATGTGATGGTTTATGATTTACTTCTCACCTCTCAGAAATGGCATGAGTATACATGGAAACATCAATTAACGATAATTATTCCGGATGATGTCATGTATGATGAAGCCTTCATCTGGATTACAGGGGGTAGTTTAGAAAATGACTATCCCAAATGGACAGGTGCAATTGATGAAGAGGCCCTGGCTTTCGGAATGTTGGCTAGGAATAATCACGCAGTTACTGCCATTCTCAGGCATACACCCAACCAGCCCTTATTTAATGGCCTGACTGAAGATGCCCTGATTTCTTTAACCCTGAAAAACTTTCGAAATGATGGAGATTATTCCTGGCCATTATTATTCCCCATGGTAAAAAGTGCGGTACGTGCCATGGATGCTGTTCAGGAATTTGCTGAAGAAACTGAAAACTTGGATATAACCGGTTTCCTTGTTGCCGGGGCATCCAAGCGTGGTTGGACAACCTGGTTAACCGGTGCGTCTGACCCCCGGGTAAAAGCAATAGTTCCAGCTGTAATAGACATTCTCAACATGCCCGTAAATCTGGATTACCAGCTTGAAGTATGGGGAGCATACAGTGAGCAAATACAGGATTATGTCAATTTAGGTATTCCACAGGCCGTGAATTCGCAACTGGGAGAGGACCTTACAACAATGATCGATCCTTATTCATATCGCGACAGGCTTACCATGCCAAAAATGATATTTATTGGAACGAATGATCCATATTGGCCGGTAGATGCCATAAAGCATTACATCGATGACCTTCAGGGTGAGAATTACATTCACTATGTGGCCAATGCCGGCCATGATCTGAACGGCGGAGAGCAGGCCATATCTTGTATCGGCTCCTTTTTTTATAATACGATTGCCAATCAGCCTTACCCCGAATGTTCATGGGAGCTTACTGAAACAGGTACAGATATCATACTCAATGTAACTGGATCTACGAATACAATCCAGGCTGCCTATCTGTGGTCTGCCAGCTCTCAGGACCGGGATTTCAGAGATGACACCTGGAGTTCAGAAATTCTTGAAGTAACAGATAGTTCTACTGTAAATACAACGGTAGAATACCCGGAGACAGGTTTCCGGGCATTTTATATCGATCTTGAGTATACGGATATCAATCAGGGAAATTATACAATAAGTACACGCATGTTTGTTGCTGATGAGGATGAGATTTTATAAGGCATCATACAGAGGGCATTAAGGAAGAAGGCATCTTTTATGATAAGTCATTCTTTTCCACCTTTATCTGTAGAAATATAAGAATACTGCTATAGTTGGGATTTGATATTAAAATCAAATTGTATACCAATATAAGAGGAAAGACGTGTCGAAGAACTATTCTTCATCACAAAGTATAATAGAAATAATTTAGCTTATATTTTAGTATAATAAAAAGCACATAACATAAATCGGAACTTCCAGGCAAAAAATGTAAATGATTATCTATGAAAACATACAAACTTTTATCCCAATTCTTTTAGCATTTCTTGCTTCAAAGTTGTTCAGATAATAATAAACCTTATAAAATCGTAGATGGATATATGTTTGTGCAAAAGGAAGACCGCAGGAATGAAAATACGGATTGGGAACTTGTCTGGGAAGATGAATTTGACCAGGGTACTCTGGATACAACTCATTGGACCAGAATAGGACTTTTTACTTCCCCACAATGGAAATTACCTGTCGAGCGCTGGCAGGAAAACCTTGGATGTTTCAGGTATATCACGGCCACAGATCCCAGGGTAGTCAACTTTGACGATAACAATATCTACTTGAGAGGAATGGTCAATGAGGATACGATCAATGGAGATCCGAGACCTTACCTGACTGGAGGTATATATACCTGGGACAAGTTTGCTTTTCAATATGGCCGGATAGAGATCAGGGCCAAATTGGAGCCGGCACATGGCGCATGGCCAGCCATCTGGATGCTTTCAGAGAAACAGATCTATCCGGATCAGCACAATGGTGAAATGGACATCATGGAACGATTGAACCATGAAGATTCAGCTTACCAGACCACGCATAACCATTGGACCATAACGTACAAGCAACAGGAACCCCAAAGATATGCCAAAGCTCCAATCAAACCGGACGATTATAATGTCTATAGTGTTTCATGGTATCCCGATAAGTTGGTCTACGCCATCAATGGAATTAAATCCTATGAATATCCAAAAGTAAATGGGGCAGGGACTTTTCAGTGGCCTTTTGATCAGCCGTTCTACCTGTTTCTAGATCAGCAACTGGAAGGCAGCTGGCCAGGGAAGATCACAAATCCTGAGGAACTCCCTATTGATATGATCGTGGACTGGGTCAGACTATACCAGTAAATTGATTGATATGATACCCCTCATCATGGTAAGAACCTGTAATTTATTGAGATACGGGTTGATATTCGATCACTAAAACACCTGGTTCCCTGCCAGACTGTATTAAGTCATGATTACATAAGATTTCATTAAAATAATCAAACATTTTGGAAAATAATTGGTTATTGATGTTATAACATTAAATTTAAAAGCCATGCGAAAATTAAAGATATATATTGCTATTATTGGATTGTCTATTTTCAGTATGGAAACATACGGAAAAGTTCATACAGATTATATTAACCAGGGGAAATCTCACTTATCGGAATTGGATATTGAAAACGCGATTCACGCCTTCTCGGAGGCCATTGAAAAAAAACAGAATGAAGTGGATGCTTACCTGCACCGTGCTAAGGCTTATCTGATAGCCGGTAATTGCGAAAAGGCTGCTGAAGACTATAGCAGAGCTTATGAACTGGACCCAGAATATGTTAAGAAAAAGCTTAATATAGACTCTAATAAACAATCAGGTCATTCAACGGTGTTAGATTATACCGATCCTAGTTACTATGAATAATCAGCAGGGAAATATATCCCTGCATTACTGAATCCTCAGGTATAGGTGACCATCAGCCCTGCTGTGATCATCATCAGGAGGAGTACAATAATAAGGATCGAAAGAATGGTCCAGATCTTTTTCGGGTATTTATACCAGAAGAAGACGACCAATGAAAACAGCAAGGTCTGAAATACTGTTTCCCGGAGTCCAATAATTTGATCAAGAACTGGGAAGTTGGTATAGATCATTCCCTCAAAGGATCCGGGTGCAGGACCGGAAGTACCAAGAATGGCTAATCCAAGAAACAGTCCAAAGAGATACAGCCAGCCATATTTCGTTTCCAGAAGCACGGTTCTGAATGGCCATAACACGATCCCAAACAAGATCCCGCGAAATATGTTAAGGGCAGTTCCGGCCATTACCCAGGGAGAGTCAACCGGTTTCATTAAAACGGCCATATCCCCCGTACCAAATGCCTCGGTATAATTGAACAGGTTAAATGCAATTATACCTGCGATAAAATAAGTGATGACATGGGCTGCTGTGATCCGCCAGGTGAACGTCACAAAATTATATTGAATCTTTTCCATTGACTTACAGTTTGATAAATGATAGACTAAAATTCGGTACTAATAATAAAACAAAAAAATAAGAATTGCAGAGTTGTACGACTATCATGCCCGACTGGGTAAATACGGTCCTGAGCCGGATTAGGGGATATTGAACTTTTTCAAATGAAATTATTCAGCTAAAATCTTATCCAGTTCTTCAAGATATTGAATGTTAACACTCATACCGTTGTGATATTGGCCATAAAGTGTAATAAGTGTATCGTCTTCCTTTATCAATTCTTTGAGTTTTAACGAGGATCCATAATAGATAATTTCATCTTTATCCCCATGGAAGATGACAATTGGCATTTTACAGTTTTGAATATATTTGTATGTTTCAAACTTGTATTTAAGAAGAAATCCGGGAATAATAGGAAAATATCGATTCTTCATATCAATAAGGCTGTAAAAGGGCGCCTGTAGAATCAATAAACTGGGTTGATTTGTCGAAGCTAATTTTGTAGCTGCACCTGTTCCAATAGAATAACCTAATATGATGATCTTATCTTCAGGATAAAATTGCTTCATATGATCATACGCTAATTGCATATCATCGAAAAACTGTTCCTCACTCTGGATTCTGCTTTCGCTTTTACCATATCCCCGGTAATCAGGCATAAAAAGGTCATAATTCAGGTTTGTATATGTTGTCGCAATTTCACCCCATCCTCTCAAGGAACCAGCATTGCCATGCAAATAAAATATTAACCCCTTAGAAGAATCGGATTGGAATAGGACCCCATTCAGAAGTACCCCATCCTTCATGCTGATATTTATTTCTTCGAAAACCCCGGGAAATTCGAACCGGTAATCGCTTCTCAGTTTTTCCGGGAAGAAGATAAGCCTTTCCTGGAGCAGGTAGATCAGCCCGCAAATAAAGATGTAGGCCAACAGGATAAAAAGGAAGATCTTAAGTATTGACATGTTCAATAAATTAGAATCTTAAATGATCCCAACAGATCATTATTCCCTTCATCGGATGATATTATCTGATGAAAATATATATATTGGTGCAATCTGATGTCAAATTTAAATAAAACAGGATCTCTTCATTTCAAGTTAACCCGCTGCATAAACAAATCTTTTTTTTCTTTTTAAGCTTATCCCGACCAATAACAAATCACCTATTTCATTTAAAAGTAATCCTGGCTAATAGCAAATCGCCAATATACTGTAAATAGTTAACATTATCCCAACCAATCCAAAACCGCTGTCCTTCTTTTGAATCAGAAAATTTACCCTGAAGCCACTCCCCGGTCACTACCCATGATTCCTTATCATTAACATTGGCCACATTAAAATTTCCCATTCGTGCACCTTTTTCAGGAAAAACTATTCTTTCTGTCTTTCTTAGAACGACCATTTTTTTTCATCGCGTAATAATTAAAATCTTATCCGGTGATCGATTACCTGGTACTTCGTATTTTTATCAGGAAGACAGAAGGGCCGTTCATCGTCTCCTTGATCTGAAATTCATCGATTTCTTTAATCAATGTTTCTTTCACCATTGACATATTATTTGAATCATCGATAACATACAATTCGTATTTTAATGGAAACATAGAATCAGTCAATCTTAATTGAAACGTTCTATTTTCCTTATGGAAATTACTCGCCAGAACAGAAATTTCAGAATGATCTTCATTTATCCCGGCGCAGAATATCAGACCATCTTCTTTATCATATTCTAAAGCTATTCTTTTCGGTGTTTCGAGCAATTCTGCAAAAGCCTTAAGTGCAAAGTAAGCTTTATGAGGTTCGCCATATTCAGAAAAAATTCCAAATAATCCGACCGTTGTGGTATAAAAATTTGCGACATCAATTGGTTGATCCTGAAGTAACATAAGCACCTGGGCAACAAAAGCTGCTCCTCTTATTCCGCTTTGTTTTGTATAGGCCTCTTTCCGAATGGCACCCTGTTCCATCATAAGTGCGTTCCAGTTATTATCGGGGATATAATTCCATTCATTCATATGGCTTTCAGTATCTGTAAACCCATATGCATCAAGCATTTTACGAACATGCCCGGGCCTTTGTCCTGACTTGACAGGATCATCCCCATACATATGCCATGTAAAAAAATCAAGAGGTATTGAATTGTCCCTGCACATCGAAAGGAATTTATCTGTAAAATCAGTGGGTATGGATATGCTATCCTGCACATCGATCGGGTGCGCCATTGCCGGACCTCCAACTTTTACCTCTGGAAATTCACTTTTTATTTTTTGCGCTACAGTTTTGTAAAGATCCAGGAACTCTTCATCAGTCCCGGTCCAGCACGCCGGGCGGATATCCGGCTCATTCCAAATTTCCCAGTATTTTATATCATAATGGTAGCCCTGGGCCCAGCCTTTATTATAATGACGTATAATGCCTGAGCAAATTGCCGCCCATTTTTCAAGATCTTCCGGTGGGTTGATATAATATTTGTTCTCAGAATGTTCAATGCTTTCCCCCAGCCTGTATACTATATCTGCTCCTGTAGCTATAAGAGAAGCAATATAATCGTCAGTCTGCCGAAAATCATAATTGCTTTCATCATAGGGGTCAAGTCTGAAATCTTTGAATATGGTATGGACATCTACTGCGGGCATGCTGAACCAGGGAACATCATGGGTACGAATAACCGGTATGTTCAGGTTCATGAATTCTTCTGTCATATCAAGCATTCTTAAATGACAGACAGGGCCCAGGTTTCCACCATTTAAAGCCCGGATTAGTCCATTTGTCTTGGTTATATCAATATCTATTATTACAGATTCCGGTGCAGGTTCTTTACATGCCACCGTCAAAATGACAAGCAGAGAAAGGTATGCCAAGATCTTTCGCATATTAATGAGGTTTTAGTTATACATGTCCAATATGCGTGATATCTGAAGTTCAATCTCAGGATCGAACGCCTCACTTTGCATATATATGTACAGGCTATATAAAAGCTGCTCGGCTTCAGGTCTGGTGTCTATGTTTTTTAAAAGGTCAATTCCCGATACAATGAGTTTGCCTTTCCCAATCTTTACTTCATAGATCAGGCCCAGCGGCCTGTTTGTAAACCAGTCATCAATGATACGTACTATTGGTTTCAGTTCCGGTGAAAATGAATCCAGGTTAATGGCGTTGGAATGTGTCATAGCATCCCACCATTGCCAGTTTGAATGGTATTCGGTAGGAAATTCAGCCAGTGCAGGATGATCCGGATTGCATAATATACCCAGGGTGTGTGGTTTTTGACCTCCTGTCCAGGCCGTATTCCAGAAAATGCTTGAAAAACCAACACCTATATCACCGCCATATTCGTCTTTTAATCTCCCTTTATGCGGAATAAACAAGACCTTTCCTCCACCTTCCAGGAATTTTATGGTTTTTTTATTTAGATCTTTTACTATCCTGATATCCTGGTCATCCTTTATTTCACCTTCCAATTCTGGATAAACCCAGATGTCCCAGCTATTGGAAAAACCTTCAATTTCGACTGAAAGAGTGAATTTCTCTGCTTTTTGAAAATTTTCCAGGCTAACTGATATCTCACCCAGCTTTAGGCCATTCCCTATTGGGATATCCTGTTGAGGGAGTTTGCCTTCTGCAGCAATTTCACCATTAACTGAACCCAAAGACCAGGATGGCTGAACATTTTCCAATGGCATTTGGCCAAAATGTGCTACTTCTATACTGGCTTCAATATTTTCTCCTGTAGTAAAAATTCTTTTCTTAAATCGTACAAGAGGAACTGTTTGATTACAGAAACGACTGTATTCCTCAGGTGAGATGTATCCTTTTTCTTCCCAGAAAGGATCCAGTACACCTACAAGGGCTGTACCCTGTCCGGGGAAATCATGCAGGTCAAGCAGCTGGAATCCTGCCATTCCTTTTGTCCTTAAAGCAGCTTCAATATCCGCTTTATAGCACAAAGCCTGTAATTTCCCTGAAGCCAGAAGAAAACTGTCTGCGAGGTTTCCCATGTGGTTCTCCTCAAGTGTTTCCTTAAAAATTTCAAAATTCCTGGCTTTTAGCACACCATCATATTTTTCTATCTCCCTGAAGTTAGGATATACGCACCACTGGCCTATCTCATGGCTCACATAAGGCATCGACACACTTTTAATGATTTCCTCAAAGTCATAGTTTGTCCGCGGTGGTTCTTTATTGATGATGCTGTTTAATTCCTGTCCCCAGCCCTGTATGCGGGCTTCGGGTGCATTGAAATAATCGACACTTTCAATATAGGGCCATCCAGCAGCGCCAGTGTATACCCTGCGTGGATCTTCCTTTTTTAATTGTCCAATGAACTCAGTCAGAAATTCAGACTGGTTTTTACCGGCAGGCTCATTACCATATGCCATCATGCAGAAGGAGGGATGGTTACCATAAGCCTTTAATATGTGTTCTGCCTCTTTGTATAACCACTGATCGATTGGCTTTCCATCGCCAATTGAAGATCCCTGATTCGCCCAGCTGGAACACTCCACCTGTAAATAGACACCAAGCTTATCTGCGGCTTCGAATGCCGCTTCCGGAGGACACCAGGAATGAAATCTCATATGGTTCAATCCGTGTGCTTTGACCATCTTAAATATCCGATTCCATTCATCTACCTGAGTAGGAGGATATCCTGTTTTGGGAAAGATGGCACATTCCAGAGTACCGCGCAAAAACAGAGGCCTGTTATTAATGACAAATTGTGTTCCCAGTACTTTGAATTCACGCATACCGAAGTCTTCCTTTTTATGATCAGATCCTTCGGAAGATTCCAGTATCACGCTCATTGAATATATATTCGGTTGAAATTCATCCCAGAGCTTTGGGGAATCGCCCATTGGGTATTTGATGTCGATTTCCTTATTGCCGGTTATTTCAATCTCCTTAGTCAAAGCAGGAATGTCATCGACACCTGATCCACCTTTTAAATGAGCCTGGACTTCTATAGTTCCTTTTTGAGACTTACCGGTTGTATTCCTAATCGTGGCCTTAATAACCACTTCTTTTTTCTTTATATCGGGAAATAGTTTAAGATCCTGTAAAAATATTGCCGGGCTTGAGTTTAGCGAGATATCACCAGCTATCCCATTCCAATTGGATTGTGTATGTTCAGAAACACTATGTGAATTTACACCCGGATTGATATCCTTGATACTATTATCTACTCTAATGGTAATACGATTGGCTCCTGTTTCTGTAAATTCTGTAAGATCATATACATGTGCTGTTCCAAGGGTGTTTTTCATCCCCACCTTTTGATCATTCACCCAGACTTGTGTTTCCCAATGCGGCCGCTCCAGCATGAGCTCAACATATTTCCCTACCCAGTCAGAGGGAAATTCTATTTCCTTTTGATACCAGGAAGCTCCTATATAATGTTTTACAGGCTGTAACCAGAATGGGATCTTGATATTGCCTTCCTCCCTGTACCTGGCATATTTGTCATCCTTAAACCAGGATCTGTCTACAATAGATCCGGTCCATTTAGAATTCACAGATATATCATTACCCTTACCGTTTTCTGCCATAGATCCGGGCAGTTTAACCAATTCCGGAAGTATTGAGTTGAACCATTCCTCATCTATTCCTTGATTTAACGAATCAATCCTGAAATTCCAGGTGCCGGCAAGGTCGATCCTGTTTGTAGATTTTTGTGCACAGGCATAATTAAGAAACAAAAATACTAGTAGAAAAAACTTGAAATATTTCATAAGGCTTTCTAAAAAATGTAATTTCTAAGATAGAGAATTATCCTTAAAAACAACATTCTGAAATAGATAAGTCTGCATTAAGCAAACTTTTGAACATGAAATGAAAGCCCTTATAATTTATAAAAATAGGTTTTGAAGGTCATGAGTATTTATATGATTAAAAAACTAGGCTTCATCAAGACTGTAGATCTTAAGAGCTTTTTCTTTCCCTCGAAGATTCATATCGCCGAGAAATTCCTTTTTAAATCCATTTAAAGTCAGCAGTTTTTCTTCAACATGCTCTGATACCAGCAGGTCTTTATTGAGTACTTTGCACTGGTCCTGAATTCTTGCCGCTGTATTCAATACATCTCCATGATAGGCAATCTCTCTTTTAATGTCCCCGATTTCAGCAACTGTGACTACCCCCAGATCCATTCCACCTTTGAATTCAGGTAGCGTATCAAATCTTTTCAAATAGAATTCTTTTCGCTTTTCAAGCCTTTCCTTAAATGCAAAATACATGCTCACCGATTTCAGAGTCTGTTCGTTATCTTTGATCTTCCAGCTCAATACCACTTCGTCGCCTACATACTGATAGATATCGGCATTATACCTGATGACTATGTCTGTCAAATCGTGGTAGCAATTTCTAAGTAATTTGCTGTAAGTATTATGACCTAGTTTTTCTGCAATAGTGGTAGATCCTTTTAAATCGAGGAAAAGGAAAATCCTATATTCATCTCTGGGTCTATGGTACTTCCCGGAAATAAGGTTTCTCAAGTTTCCAGGTCCTAGTTTTCGGTTTATCTGAATGATAAAATTCAGTAAAAGGACGGTAAATATAAAGTAGACAATCCAGGAAATTAGGAACCTTGGGGTTAATAAGATGTAGAAATTCCCAGGATCTTCTAAGGGCCCGAGTTGGAATATATAAAAGGTGCCAAACACCAGGAAGAATACTACAACAACCATTATTAGATATAAAAAAGTTTTGAACAAAATAATGAGGCCAAAGGATTTCCTGCGGATAAATGTTCTATCCGATATTTTATCAATTAAGGAGAAAAAGAATCCGAAGAGAACAGCACCCATGATTAGTTCAAGATAGACATACCATGACATGAGATAATCTTTTAAAATATCATTGGACATAAAATCCAGCATCCCCCAAACCGAAACAAAATACATAAAATATATAACCAGCCAGGCTAGCATAGGGAATAGCCATGTATTGTAAATTGATTTATACCGTGATCTCATGATTTTGTTGTTTTCAAATCAAATTTCAGAAGAAACTATAATTTAATAAGATTCCAGTTTTTTTTGGATTATTTAAGGCCTTTTGTGATCACTTTAATGAAAGAATCAATTAATTTCAATACCGGAAATATCCTAAAATTTCTTTTCCTCAACGGATAATTTTTGGATTGGAGCACTAAGGCAGGACCATTTAAAATATTATTCATTGATATCAGGGTAGATCCACGGTTCCCGATATTCTCTTTGCATTAAAGAAAGTGCTTCCGGATCATCCAGTATCTTTTCTGCTTCCCCGTCCCAGAGTATTTGACGCCCTGTCTTGTAAGATATCATGGATAGGAGGCTCATTGTCGTAGCCCGGTGAGAGGATTCGATCCCGGCGACAGGTGGTTTCTTCCCTTCGATCGCCTCCAGAAAGTCCTCCCAAAGTTCCTTTATGTTTTGCCCGTCAGGATCGTGCATACCATGGTCAATATGTATTGGTGATTCATCCCGGTCGTTGGGATAAAAGGTTGTCCCATCATAGAAACCCATAAACAGTACACCTTTGGTGCCATAAAAATAGGTGCCAACAGGTGACTTTTCTGAACCTGAACCTCCCAGTCTCCTGTGTTCCCATTCCACGATAAAATTATCGAATTCAAATGTAGCGGTTTGATAATCCGGTGCATCATAGCCGCAACCTGGATTTACCATTCCACCGGTTGAGTAGATCTTTTTTGGATATTGTTCTTCTGACCACCAGAGTATCTGGTCCATCCAATGTACTCCCCAATCCCCAATGGTGCCGTTTGTCATGTTCAGATACTTTCGGAATCCACGGGGGTGAACTGAAGGCTCGTAGGGTTGGTAAGCGGCCGGCCCCAGGTAAAGGTCCCAATCCAGGTAATCAGGTATATTATCTGAAGGCTTAACCTTTGTATCCGTTGTCCGGCTGTATACGCAGGCTTTAATCATTTTAACATCTCCAACTTCACCGCTTTTTAGCATTTCCTGTCCCTTTATAATATGAGGTGAAGTGCGTCGGTGCAAACCCACCTGGATCACTTTGCCATATTTCTTCTGTGCAGCAACAATAGCTTTCCCTTCATTTATGGTATGAGCTATTGGCTTTTCCACATAAACATGACAACCGGATTTTAAGGCTTCTATGGTTTGAAGGGCATGCCAGTGCTCAGGTGTTGCTATGATGGCTATGTCTGGTTTCAGGTCATTGAGAAGCTCCCGGTAATCCGTATATTTCTTTGGGCGATTGCCCATCAATTTTTGAACTCTTTCGGCTGTCTCCTCGACCAGGTTTTTATCAACATCGCAGACACCCACTATTTCACAGGCTCCGGAAGCCATTGCTTCCCCAAGGATATTATTTCCCCACCAACCTGCACCATTGATCACTGTTCTGTATTTCCTGTTTTGATATGGAATAAAGAAACTGCCCGCCGGTTTAGAGAGTGCCAAACCTGCTAATGAGGTTTTTCTAATGAATTCGCGTCTAATCATTATATTGTATATAAGTTTTAATCTAAAACAATTTAAAATTGAAAATCTAAAATATAAAACATTTCCCATGAAACATGATAAAAACAAAAGTTTAGAAAATGTTTTGACTAACTAAGCCAGGGTAACTTTTTTTTAATGGTTTAATGGGAAGGCTTATTTGAATGATTCAATACTTCTTCCTGGACTTTTGATTATAAATTTGAACAAGTACTCTAATTCCATAAACCTCATTCATATAATATTATAGTCTTTTTACATTATTTTGGCACTTGTTTTATTCTCCAAAATCTGGACAGAAAAGGTTATTAAATAGATTTTCAATTGTTTGTTTTTTTATGCTTACCTAATTTGCTAATTGTTATAAATATTCTCTAAATTGTCATTCTATGCAGGAACAAAGACATCAACTTGCTGCAATTATGTTCACCGATATCGTCGGGTACACTGCAATCATGGGGAAAGACGAGAAGAAAGCACTTGAATTACTTCGGAAAAACAGGAAGCTTCATAAGCCTATAATAAAAAAATTCCATGGAACCTTTTTAAAGGAAATTGGGGATGCAATCCTGGTGAGCTTTCAGAGTGTTTATGATGCGATACTTTGTGCGGAACAGATCATTCTTGCCACAAAGTCTGGGGAAGATCTTTCTCTGAGAATTGGAGTACACCAGGGGGATGTTGTTTTTACAGATGGTGATGTATTTGGAGATGGTGTAAATATAGCTTCCCGAATACAGGAACTTGCTGTTCCGGACAGTGTTCTTATCTCAGGGAGGGTTTATGAAGAAATAAAAAACAAAACGGATATCCAGGTTGCCAGACTTGGCTCTTTTCAGCTGAAAAATGATTATAAAACCAGAGAGATTTACGCAATTTCAAATCCCGGACTAACAGTACCGAAACCCGGTGATCTGGAAATATCATCAATTGGAGATAAATCGCCGGGAATAAAAACTGCCCTACCCGTATCTGAAAAGAAACATAAATCTTTCCTAAAACGATTTTCTGATATATCTCCAAGGACAGGATTACTACTGATATTCACGTTCATGGCATTGACTTTTGGAAGTATGTTAATATTAAATATGCGACAAAATCCAAAAATTACCTGGGCAAGACAGGAAGCGCTTCCAGGGATACAGCAATTAATTGATAACGGTGATTTTAAAGAAGCCTTCAATCTTGCCCTTGAAGCTGAGAAGTATATACCAAACGATTCCGTTCTGCAACAATACTGGCCGAAAATATCGAGTTCTGTAGATCTGGATACCGATCCTTTGGGCGCTGAGATATATGTAAGATCAATTCATGATTCCGATTCCAACTTAATACATTTGGGCCAATCACCTCTAGTGAAACAACGCATTTATGGTGATTATTCAATATGGCAAATAGAAAAACCAGGCTACCATACAAAGAAATTTTTAGCTTCAGCTTATGAATTGAACAACGCTAATATAAAGCTAATAAGATCTGATAGTCTGGGGGAAGATGAAATTAACGTACCTTTTTATGGATGGCGTTACCGGCCTTTCGGCACACTGGCCTTGATGAAGTTTCATGCCTTGCCCGAACTTAAAGATTTTATAATAGATAAATATGAAGTGACGAATAAGCAATTCAAAGTTTTTGTGGATAATGGAGGATATCGGAAAAAGGAGTATTGGGATTTCCCTATAAAGCGGGCCGGGGATGTGCTTAGTTTTGAAAAAGCAATGGAATATTTTGTCGACAGAACCGGGCAAAAAGGCCCTGCTGCCTGGGAAGTCGGAGATTATCCTGAAGGTGAAGAGAATCTTCCAGTCTCAGGTATTAGCTGGTATGAAGCCGCAGCTTATGCTAATTATGCGGGAAAGAGTCTACCCACAGTTTATCATTGGATGTATGCAGGGACACCTCTTTTAGGTGATTATATTGGCCCCTACAGTAATTTCAGTAAGGAGAAGGCGGCCCAGGTTGGGAAATATCCGGGAATTGGATTTTTTGGCACATACGATATGGCTGGAAATGTGAGAGAATGGTGTCAGAATATCCAATCAGATAACGGATATGCTTATATATTGGGGGGGGCCTGGAGTGATGATCCTTATTCATATAATATAATCTATGCACAGGATCCTTTTGATCGGTCTCTGATTAATGGCTTCCGTTGTATTCAATATGTCGATAAGCCTGATGATATACAGATCATCAACGGTGAAATACCCGTCAATTACAGAGATTATTCCAAAGAAGAACCTGTAGATGATCAAACCTATGAGATCTTAATTCGTCAATTCAATTATGATCCAATTGAGCTGAATCCAACTATTGAATATCTTACAACTGATGATCAGGAGGTCAGTTATGAAAAGATCACTATTGATGCCGCTTATGGTAATGAACGATTACCGATGTACTTATTACTACCAAAAAATGCAAAACCGCCCTATCAGACAATTATCTGGTTTCCCAGTACTGATGCTTTTGAAGTATCCAGGCCGGAAAGATATATTGATAATTTTATGAAAGGAAATTCTTTTTATAAAAATGGGCGAGCCATATTATTTCCTGTCTATAAATTGGCATTGGGAAGATCAGACGGTACTTTTTCGAAAGATTCAGAAATATGGAATCCACCGGGTATAAAGATCTTATGATTATGTGGATTAAAGACGTTAGCCGATGTATAGATTATTTAGAAACCCGTAGTGATATTAATTCTGAGGCAATTGGATACGCTGGTGTAAGCCTGGGAGCTGCCAATGGGGCCGTTATACCTGCCGTTGAAAAGCGAATAAAGGTTGCCATACTTAATGTGGCTGGATTATGGCATACGAAGATATTGCCGGAAATAGATCAAATCAACTATCTTCCCAGGATCGATATTCCAGTACTCATGATAAATGGAAAGTACGATCATATTTTTCCACTTGAATCTTCTCAAAAACCAATGTTTGAACTATTGGGTACCTCCAACGAAAATAAGAAACAATTTATTTACGAACATGGTCATCATGTTCCGTGGCACATCGTTATGCGCGAATCCTTTTCCTGGCTGGATAAGTATTTAGGTCCGGTCGAAATTAAGGAATAAAAAAAGGTTGATCATGGCTCTTCTGAAACCTGAATGATCAGTTTCCCGGAATGAGAACCATCAATATACCTGCAAACATGATAAGCAGTAGAAAGAAATTGATCCTGATGTCGGATGATGTTAAACGTGATATTATGTTTTTCATGAGTATCAAATTTTATTTTCTTGATGAAGCTAAATTCGCGGTTCTGATAGAATTTGGCGACCGACTTCATGAGGTCGAACGCATTTTTAAAAAACTATGGGATTATTTTAGAAAGAAAAGGTGAACGACGACCAATTATTACACTACCATCCAGCCTTATTGTATCAGTAGGATATATGTCCGTAATCTGAACACTATTGTTGGGATTTCCGACATTATCCGAAAAGAACATGTCGTAACTGTTTATAAATCAATGGCATATGTTTTGGCATCTCACTTGCGATATCATAATTGTGGAGTAATAGAATGGATTTTTTATAATAACTGTTCAAATGATTATATTCTATCAAACAGGAAAAGTTATTCTGGTAGATCCAATATATTAATTACCTTAAATATAAATTCTGAATTCAATAAGTGATGTTCTGGTACAATATAAAAATAGCTATACGAAATATTTTGAAAAACCGGGGTTTCAGTGTCATTAATATTGTTGGGCTGTCTATAGGAATGGCTTGTTCATTATTGATCCTGGTGATGACATATTTTATGCTCTCTACGGATAGATTTCATGAACACTATAAAAATATCTTCCTGCTCCAGCAAAGACTTGTTTTAACTTCTGGAGACTACACTACCGATCGAACAGGGGGCTTAATGGGGCCCGCAATTTTAGAATCCTACCCGCAGGTCAGACAATATACCAGGTATGGAAGACTGGGCGAGATGTTGCTTTCCTATAAGCAGGAAGATCAGGAAAGTCAACTTGATCCAAGAGCATTTATTGAGGAAGATGGTATAGCGGCAGATACTAACTTTTTTAAGGTGTTTTCATTTGAATTCCTGAAGGGTGATCCGGCAAATGCATTTAATAGTGAAAGCAATATTATACTTACTGAAGAGCTTGCAAACAAGGTTTTCCCTGATAAAGATGCACTGGGGGAAACGGTATATCTCAATACGGATATTGGATTAATAGTCACAGGTATCCTTAAAGACATTCCAGACAATTCAAGCATTAAGTTTTCATATATTGCTCCCTTCAGCACCCTGAAAGCAATTGGGTACACAACTGACGGGTACGGTTATACAAATTTTTTCACTTATTTTGTATTAAATGACCCTGCATCATCTGATGTTATTAATTCAACTATAAATGAATTTATTGATTCAAAAGAAGAAGATACAAAACTGGAAGCCAACCGTTTTCTAACTCATATCAAACAAGCCTACCTATTTGGGGAACAAAAGAATTTCATAGGTATACTTATCTTTGGTATAATCGGATTTGGCATCCTGATCATAGCCTGTCTGAATTATATAAATCTATCTACTGCAAAATCGATGGAAAGGGCACGCGAAGTAGGGATACGCAAAACAGGAGGAGCAGGAAGATGGCAATTAACCGGACAGTTCCTGGGGGAAAGCCTGATCCTATCTATTATTTCCATTAATTTCGCCGTTCTATTAGTTGAGTTTGCATTACCCTGGGTAAGCGATATGTTCGATGCAGATCTAAGTATTAAATATTCGGATCCGGCATTCTGGATTATCGTTACCAGCATAGTATTGGTGGTTGGTGTTTTAGCCGGGTCCTATCCCGCGCTATTATTGTCATCTCTTAAGCCATCATTGATTTTAAGAGATTATCAGGCAACAGGATCAAAAGGATCCAGGTTACGCAAAATACTTGTGGTTTCTCAATTCACAATGACTACTTTTTTCATCCTATGTACTTTTTTTCTTTATAAGCAGCTTGCGTATATAGAATCGGCAGATCAGGGATTCAACAAAGAAAATGTGATTCTTATTCCTTCCAGGGGTGATCTCTGGAATAAGTATGGAGAAATAAAAGACGAATTATTAAATGAAGCCAGTATAAATTATGTGTCATCTGCCTCTTCGCTTCCAGGCTATGCGGATCGAGGTGAGGTAGAATGGGGTAAAGAGAAAGATGTGGAAAACACGATCGCCCGTATAATTTCAAGTGATTATGATTTTCTGGAAACGTTTGAAATGGAAATGGCCCAGGGAAGGTTTTTTTCGAGAGATCATGCAACGGACAGTGTTGATGGAATCATCGTTAATAAGGAGATCATCAGTATGTTGGATTATGAAGGGGATCCTATCGGACAACGATTCCAGTTGAGAGGCACAGAATATAATATCATTGGTGTTATTGAAGATTTTGTTTTTTTTCCGATCGATATAGGTGGGAAAGCACTGGTTATGACATTTAGGGAGACCAATGAATACATTTTCCTGAAAGTAAATGAAGGTTTTAATGAAACAAATCTGAACCGGATCCAGAAAATTCTGAAAAAATATAATCCTGATTATCCCTTTGAGCATTACATGATGTCGGAATATGAAAATCCCATGTTTGAAACCAGTGATGAAATGGTTACCACACTTTCATATTTTTGTGGTTTCGGCATTTTCATTTCCTGTATCGGCCTGTTCGGCCTTGCCCTATACACAGTTGAAAGACGAACAAAGGAAATAGGTATCCGAAAAGTATTTGGAGCCTCAGTAATGAAAATCATTACTCTTCTATCCAGGGAATTTATAAAATTGGTGATAATAGCAACTTTAATAGCTATTCCGATGGCATATCTGGTATTAAGAATGATTCTCCAAGTTTTCTT
Organism: uncultured Cytophagales bacterium; assembly: GCA_942491935.1. Taxonomy (GTDB): domain Bacteria; phylum Bacteroidota; class Bacteroidia; order Cytophagales; family Cyclobacteriaceae; genus JAGTVG01. The sequence continues at coordinate 10,562 of CALOCZ010000024.1, read as the reverse complement.
TTTAAAAATAAGACTTGATCCAACAGTATTTGTATTAATAGCCATAATTATGGTGATTATTTCGTTTTTGACTGTTTTATGGCAGTCGTTGAGGACAGCCAGAAAGAATCCGGTAATGAGTCTAAGGTATGAATAATACTTCTTCTCTTAGTTTTATTATGAAAAGGAAATGTTTTTAATGCGGATTATATATAGTATGAAGAAAGGATCAATGGATATCGAAAGTATCTTTTTCCACTAAAGGAAAGATAAAAAGGAAGGTGTAAGATGTTATATCATTATATAACCATATTTTTCAGGAATCTCAAGCGTCAGAAACTTTACGCAACATTCAATATAATTGGTTTATCAATTGGATTGACCACATTCATTCTCATCGCGTTATTGGTTCAATATGAAAATAACTTCGATAAGTTTCATAATAAACTGGATAGAATTTACCGGATTGAGGAAATTGCTCATATGACTGACGGTGACCAGTTGTGGAGTCAGACCTGCTATCCCATCGCAGAAAATTTTAAAACTGAATTTCCTGAAATAGAAGATGCTGTTGTGACCAGGCCTGTCTGGGGAGATTATCTTTCATCATCGGAAAAACTCACATTTTTCGAACCTGATGGATTATATGCCTCCAATGCCTTGTTCAACATTTTTACTTTTGAGTTTATTGAAGGCAATATGGCATCTGCCCTTATTGAGCCCTCATCAATTGTCCTTACTGAAGAACTAGCAAGAAAATATTTCCCTGATGGTAAGGCCATAGGACAAATGGTCACAATCCGGAAACAGTTTCCATTTAAGGTGACAGGTATTATCAGGAAATTGCCAGATCAATCTACACTTCAACCCAGTTATATATGCAGTATTGAAGGACTAAATAGAATTGATAAAGTTGGTTTAGAAGATAACTGGAACAATTACAGTTACCATACCTATGTTTTACTTCAGGAAGAAAGCCAGGCAATAAACTTTGAATCGAAGATCGCTGATTACATGCTTGATAAAGATGAGAAAACAAAAGGAACGATGCAATTGCGACCATTTTCTATTATCCATATGAGACCTTCCAATATTGGAGGGATGTATTTATTGGTGGCATTATATTCTATGGTTGCCGGACTAGCTCTTTTTATAGCGGCTATTAATTTTATAAATCTTATTACTGCTTACGCAGAAACCAGAGGTAAGGAGATTGGTATTAAAAAAGTACTAGGTGGACGACGAACCACACTATTTTTCCAGTTTATAATTGAGACAGTTACATTGTCTCTTATCTCTGTATTTTTAGCATTTCTGTTATCTGAGATCTCTCTACCTCTTTTTAACCGGATTGTTGACAGGCAGCTTGATATCCAATATATTCAGAATATTGAATTCGTTTTAATTATTGTTGGTGTTGCATTGATTATAGGATTCCTGGCAGGAATCTATCCTGCATTGTATATGTCGTCTTTCAAGCCTATCCGTTTCCTTAGAACCACAAATACTGGAACTGGGGGAAGATCTTATTTGAGAAAGTCTCTGGTAGTAATTCAGTTTGTGGTGGCTACTTTCCTGATTTTAACTACCATAATGATATACCGACAATTTACATTTCATGAAAAAAAGGAGCTGGGATTTACAAAGGAGAATATCCTGTTTTCATGGATAAAAATTAATCAGGAATCAGGAGATATAGATTTTGACCTGATCAGAGAGAAACTAATATCCGAAACTGAGATCATGCACGCATGTATTTCCTCAGCAATTCCTTTTAATGGTACTTCCGGAACTATTGTTAACTGGGAGGGGGCCTATGAAGGGGAACAATTGAATGTCAGAAGAAGCTATGTCCACTATGATTATATTGATGTTTTCAATCTTAATGTTGTTAAAGGCAGAAACTTTTCCAGACAAATAATTTCTGATCAGGAGAAGGGATGTATTATAAACGAAACTGCTGCAGGGCATTTTGGCTGGGCTGACCCTATTGGCAAAAGAATCACTGATATTGGTGGACAAGAATACCGGGTTATAGGTATGGTCAATGACCATCATTTGTATACTACCATGTTAAAGATCCCACCCAGTATACTGTTATTGCATAATGGTAGTACAATTGGTAATCATGTCTATTCTATTAAGATCTCAGAGGGTAAAGACTTCTCTCAGATAACTGATAAGGTCAAATCAATATATAAAGAATTTTATCCTGATGCCTTTTTTGACCTTCATTTGCTTAAGGATAACATGGATTACGAGTCCTTAAAGGTATATAAAGGAATGGCGAATACAATTGGCTTCTTTTCAATTATCACGATTGGCATTGGAGTTATTGGATTGCTTGGTCTCGTAGCTTATACAACCAAAAGAAAAACCAAAGAAATTGGCATCCGAAAAATACATGGCGCCACAACAGGAGAAATATTCAATTTATTGGCAAAAGAGTTTATCCTGCTTCTGATAATTGCTAATATTATTGCACTGCCTCTTGGGGCCGTAAATAAGATCATGGACCCAGCCGAAATAAAAGTTGAGTCGAGTCCATGGGAGTATTTGCTGGCTGCAGGCATTATCCTGTTTGTTGCCTTCATCACAATCAGTTATCATACTATATCTGCTTCAATACAGAATCCTTCGAAGTCATTGAGGTATGAATAGAAATAAGCAGGTATTTAAATTAAAAATGGAATAAACCTTTTACTTCTTTTCATGTAATCAATATACTTGTTCCCAAAATATTGAATACATTCCTTTTCATCAAAAATTGCTGTTAAATAAAGAAATAAGGTTGAAAGCAATGATATAAATAATAAGTGGAGACCTGGGCTTTTCAAATAAATCCCCCATGTTAAAAACATTAATGATGAATAAAGTGGATGTCTTATATATTTAAAGATTCCAACATCAATTAATTCGGTAGTTTGTTCAAATTGATATAAAGTATCTTCATTCCGATATTTACTGACTTTCCCTAACTTTTTCATTAACAAAACACCTGTAATGACCAGAAAAGCAGAAATGATCAACAAAATCCAGGAAAATATTTGATTCAGCTCAAAGGGAGCTTTAAACCAATATTTATAATTTTGCGAAAAAAGCCAAATGATGCACTCCCAACTGATAAATCGATAAAATCCATGGCTTTTAATATTGAATAAAGTCCGCCATGATATAATAATAACCGGCAGACTGAGAATCCCGAATATTATTAGGGATGTCTTCATATATCTCTTTAATAGATATTGATTTCTATCACTATCCTTCAGTAAAAAATATGCTTTTTATCAAGGGTGCCTATGTGTTTTATTTATCTAACTTCATAAGGCGAATATTTCGCCAGCGTACTTCATAGGGCGTATCATCATTGCCAACATCATGGACCTGCAGACCGATTATGCCGCTGGTGGTCATGGCATCCTTAATATCTGCCGTCATTATGCCATTGACAAAGGTTTTTATAGATTGTCCTTTGCATTCAATCCTGTATTTGTTCCACTGTCCGTCTTTAAAAGCTTTGCTGGCATCGCTTCCTTTTTCAATCCACCAGTCACGAATCATGGCCCTTCGGGCTTCATCATAAATACCACCAGATGTGCCAACTTCGGCTCCCGCAATTTCAACCTGGTATCCGTGAACACGGTCTTTGGGGACTAACTTTGGATACATTTCCCCTTTTTCATTTCTCAGCCAGTACGTAAGTGCTTCCGGAGCAATCTTACTTCGGAACTGAACCCCGGAGTTAAGTTTAGTATCTTTCAGAAATACCTCGAATTCCAGGATAAAATCACCATATTCCTGGTCGGTGCATAAAAATGTATTTGGGCTTTCTTTAACTGCATTTCCAACTATTGCTCCATCCTCCACCCTGTATTTTGCAAAGCCACTATGTATGGACCAGCCTTTCAGGGTTTCTCCATCAAACAGGTCAGTCCAATCATTTTGCTGAGCGAATATTATATTCGTTAGCAGGAAGAATAGAGATAAAAAAATGATGTTCGGGATATATTTTTTCATGTTATTGAGAGTTTATAATTTCATCTTCAATATATGAAAATTAGGCTTTAAAATATCATATGTCCTCAATCTTCTTGCTATCTGCGCCAGATTTTATAGAATTTTTAAGGTAGGGATCTCTTACAAGGCAGGAAATTTCATAAATAGTCAATATTTCAGGAACTATACAGGTATTTGAAACGTTATTATTTAAGAGTTGTACGAGTTATGTGGCGCGCTAAACGGTTTAGCAAATCCCTCACTATCACTAGTGGGGGTTTGTTTTTTCAGCTAAAATCATTCTTTTCTCTTCTGACAGTTCCTCACAATATCCGAATTTAGAAAAAATTGATATCTGGCTATATTAATAGAAATATCTGATTAAAAACCTTTTCCTAATACTGATAGGATAGTTTTTCTGTCTCTTCCTGAGACATATTTGAAATGATTGATTAAGAATTTTATTAGCGAGTATAATTTCTTGAAGGTTATTGAGATAATTATCACCTAATAATTATCTTGTATAACATTTCTATCAAAACTTTTTTTTATGTATAGTCAAGATAATTCTAAATCAAGTGTTCTTACACGAAGAACTTTTATAAAGAAGTCCGCACAAGTTGGAGCCGCAACACTAGTAACTGGAAATTCATATGTTTTTGCAGGTGCTTCAGATACCATCCGGGTTGGATTAATTGGAGCCGGAGGCCGGGGAACCGGAGCGGGAATAATTGATTGCGCAGAATCGTCCAAAGGTATTGAACTAGTAGCTATTGGTGATTTATTTCAGGATCATATTGATGGAGCGCCTGCTCTTATCAAGGCGAATCTTGAAAAGCGGGGCTTGCCGGTAAATGAAATTTACAAGGTTACTAAAGATACCACCTTTGTAGGCTTCGACGCTTATCAGAAAGTGATTGATTCAGGGGTGGATATGGTTATTTTGACTACTCCACCAAATTTCAGGCCCACGCATCTTAAGGCAGCAGTTGAAGCAGGGAAACATGTTTTTATGGAAAAGCCAGTGGCTGTGGACCCAACCGGTGTTCGATCCGTATTAAAAAGTTCAGAGATGGCTAAACAGAAAGGTCTCACAGTTGTATCCGGCACTCAAATGCGCCGGTTGCTGGCTAACAGGGAGACTATCAAAAGGATCCATGACGGAGCAATAGGTGATATTGTGGGAGGTCAGTGTTTCAGGTCAGGTGGAGCTATGCGGAACTGGAGAACGGACGAAAGAGTAAAGAAAAACGAATGGTCGGAAATGGAATATCAGATCCGGCGATGGTTGTTCTGGACCTGGTTGTCCGGTGATTTTATAGTTGAAATGCACGTTCATAATCTGGATGTTATGAACTGGGTCATGAATGCTCACCCGGTGGCTTGTGTAGGATTAGGAGGCAGACAAGCCAGGACTGGAATGGAGTATGGAAATGTATTTGATCATTTTTCTGTGGAGTATACTTATCCGAAAGATGTCCGTATTGAATATATGGGAACGCAAATTGACAATTATGCCTGGCGTGGTAACCAGCGCGTATCAGGGACTAAGGGCTCTGCCATATTGGATTTCAGAAATGGTATTATAAAAGGTGACAATTCTTATACCTTTGATGGTGAGTCGCCAAATCCTTCCGTACTTCAATATAAGGAAATGATCGATAGTATAAGAGACGGCAAAGCTATGAATGAAGGGAATCAAATCGCTGAAAGTACTATGACTGCTGTGATGGGACGTATGAGCGCTTATACAGGCAACACCCTTGAATGGGATTGGGCTTTGAATGAATCTAAATTGGATCTCAGCCCGGATAATCTGGAATTTGGAGATATGGAAAGAAGGCCGGTTGCTATTCCAGGCATCACAAAACTTTTATAGACTTAATTACAGATACAAAGTTCCGCAATATGAAAATTTTTAAGTTATTTCTGGCAGCAGGAATATTGTTATTTATACAATTCGGATGCAAGAATAAGAGTGATATTAAAAATACCCCTGGCTTTTCTGTAAATCCAAATGCCAGTGAAGATGTCAACAAGGTACTTAAGTATTTATATTCTCTTCCCGGGAAATCTGAAAACAGAATTATATCCGGGCAGAACTGTTGTCACGGTAATGAAATCACCCGTTGCTATGGCGCTTATGTTGAGAAGCTCTATGATGAAACCGGTTCCTGGCCTGGAATGATCGGAGTGGATTATGAATATACAAATCGATTTACTGTCGAACAGCTCAGCGAGTGCAACCAGTTTCTTATTGATTACTGGAACAAGGGAGGATTGATCACCATAAACTGGGCACCCCATAATCCATGGACAGATAACGGAACTCGCGATTTAAATAAAGTCAATCTGGAAGAACTTTATGATCCGGATAGTCCGGTTTATGCGAAGTGGCATGCTGAATGGGACAGGATCGCTATTGGTCTTGTAGAATTACAAAAAGCTGGCGTTGTAGTCCTTTGGCGACCTATGCAGGAAATGAATGGAGGATGGTTCTGGTGGGGATGGAAATCAAGCCCTGATAATCCTGAACCTTTTAAAAAGGTATACCAGGATATGTACAATTATTTAACACATAAGAAAAAGCTGAATAATCTGATATGGGTTTACTCCGTGGCGGCCCATTGTGGAAAGGATTATTCCAGAAGCCCCGATTTTCTTTATCCTGGCGACTCCTTTGTCGACATCGTAGGCATAAATGTATATGAAAGCGAGGGCTATCATATCTGTGATTATGATGCTCTAAAAGCCCTGGGCAAACCAATGGCATTGACTGAATGTGGTCCGGATCATAGTAAGATGGACGGATCATTCGACAATACCCTGATGCTTAAAGCCATTAAAGACCATGCCCGGGATATACTCTATTGGACGACATGGCATGACTGGCCGGATCATTATGTATCAATGGTCAGTAACCTGAATGCGAAAGAATTGCTGGAAGATCCCTGGGTTATAACCAGGGAGGAGATTGACTGGCGGTAATGGCGGAAGATAACTTTAAATGAATTAAATGATTTTTATATTAAAACGTATGACTAGATATTTTACTTCTTTAGCACTCATTTTTTTAATTGTTCTTTTTAGCAATTGTGATAACAAATCCCTGGCAGAGGATGAATTCAAACCTTTGTTTAATGGAGAGAATTTGGATGGCTGGGTGAATGTGAATTGTGCCCCTGAAACCTGGACAGTTAAAGATGGCCTGATTGTATGTACAGGAATACCAACGGGTATTCTCCGGACTGATAAACAGTATGAAAATTTCATTCTTGAACTTGAATGGATGCATCTGCATAAAGATGGGAATGCCGGATTATTTATTCATTCCGATGATATTACGGCACGAGGCCAACCATTCTCCAGATCAGTCGAATGCCAGATCATGGATGGAAATCATGGAGATGTGTTTGCTATACATGGGGCTAGTATGACCAGGGATAATGAAGACCCCTTTGACAGGATAGGTTGGATGCGGACTTTTCCAAAAGAGGAAAGGGCTAATCCTTATGGACAGTGGAACCACTATCGTGTCGAAAGTAGGGATGGTATTTTAACTTTGGCTGTGAATGGCAAAGTTGTTTCCAGGGCTTTTCATGTAAATCCCCGGAAAGGTTATATATGCCTTGAATCTGAAGGAAGTGAAGTGCATTTCAAAAATATCCGTATCAATGAATTGCCGGGATCTTATCCCTTGCCAGAGCAAACGGCTTTAAAGGATCGAGGATATGTTACTCTATATAATGGACTTGATTTACGTGGATGGAAGCAGGGGGAAGAAGGTGGTTTCTGGAAATCAGATAATTGGAGATTAATTGCTTCCGGAATTTCTGATGGGGCTTCTCAGGATATTCTATGGACCGAAAAGGATTTTCAGGATTTTGATTTGATCGTTGATTGGCGGTTTACCGGCGAACCCATCGCTAAATCTGTTCCTGTTATCATGCCAGATGGAACCACCGCAGAGGATTTTAATGGTGAAAAGATCGAGGTCCCTATCCGCTATACCGGTGATGGAGGAATTGCTATTCGGGGATCGAAAGATATAGGTGTTATCATAACCAGCTGGCCGGAAGGATCCGGAGGGATTTCCGGATACCGGCAGAATGGCATTTATGATGCAGAAACCAGAAAATCTGCCACTCCAATTCTACGGGCGGATAATGCAACTGGAGAATGGAATAGATTGGAGATAAGTGTAATAGGGAAAAGTATTAAAGTTCTATTGAATGGAAAACAGGTAGTCCAGGATATCACTTTGGTAGATTTGCCTGAAAGAGGGCCTATTGGTATTCAAATGCCTGATCTTCCCATAGAGTTTGCCAATATATATATCCATGAGTTATAATACATTGAATAGCCTGAAGTAGCTTTTTTATCAAATAAGCTTAATAAATGATTAAATGAAATATTAGATAATTTCTATCAGGATAATAACCAAACTTACCCAATAAATATTTTCAATTCTGGTAATCTACAATTAACTTGTATAGAGATAGGTTAATCGATTTTTATTTCCTGTAATGCTGGTATAATGATTTTTTGATTTGTGTTTTCAGATTTTCCTTTTAATAATTCAACAAATCACTAAATCCACAAATTACAAAACGAACTATGCAACAGCGTAAATTAGCCGCCATAATGTTTTCCGACATAGTTGGGTATACCTCCCTTATGGGCAAGGATGAAAGAAAAGCCTTTGATTTCATAAGAAAGAATCGGCGTATCCACTGGCGGCTTATTAAAAAATATAAAGGGCGTTTACTTAAAGAAATGGGGGATGGCATGCTGGCCAGTTTTTCTTCCAGCATGGATGCTATAAAATGTGCATTGTCTATTCAGAATGCTGTAAAAGAATTGGGAATTCCTTTACGAATTGGCATTCATCAGGGAGATGTGATCTTTGAAAATAAAGATGTTCTGGGTGATGGTGTTAATATTGCTTCAAGGATTCAGGGAATTGCTGATACGCATGGGATTGTTATATCTGAATCTGTATACAGGGACCTTAAAAACAAGGATGGATTGAATATTACCCCAATGGGTGAGCAAGAACTGAAAGGCGTTGAGTCACCAATTGGAGCATTTAAAATTTCCAGTACGGATGCCAACTTTCTGGAGTATAAAATAGATACAGGTGAGTTAATTCGTCCTCTTGGTTATGGCCGTACACCAATTGTCATCGGGATACTTATCATCGCTTTAATCTCCTATTTGGCAATTTATTTTTTACCCAGGATTATTAATCCTCAGTCTGAACAGCGTAAGTCAATTCTTGTCCTTCCCTTCGACAATTATATAGGTAGTGATACAATGGAGTATTTTGTGGCTGGAATGCATTCAGCATTAATTGGGGACATCGGGAAGATCAGCTCATTACAGGTCAAGTCGAAAACCACTGCAAATGCCTATAAGGATATCGAAAAATCAATACCTGAAATAGCCGCTGAATTGGGTGTAAATGTTATTATTGAGGGATCGGTTGTATGCCTGGGCGACAGCATATGCTTGCAGATTAAAGTAGTCAGTGCCTATCCTGAGGAACAGACACTGTGGGTACAGGATTATTATGAAGATAAAAGTCAGATCCTTCAACTTTATAACACCATTACTAAAGAAATATCAGAAGAGATAAATGTTATTTTAACACCAGAGGAAGAAAATATGCTTGCTGAATCCAGATCAGTGGATAATAGGGCGTATGATGCATATTTGAAGGGGATGTATTATTGGGAACAACTTACTCCGGAAGGACTTGAAAAATCTCTGGAGTATTTTAATCTGGCCATGGAGATAGATCCTTCCTGGGCTATTCCTTATGCAGCTATTGCACAGTGGTGGCTTGGCGCGAAACAATTTAGCATCGTACCGCCATCTGTAGCCAATCCACCAATATATGAAAACATCACTCAGGCACTCGAAATCGATCCCCAAGATGATTTTGTGCAGTATGTAAATGCATTAATTACCGTCTGGACTGATTGGGACTGGGAAAAGGGAGAAAAGGAGTTTTTAAAACTTCTGAAATCAAATCCAAATGATGCGTTTGCAAGGGCATATTACGGACATCTTTTAATGTGCATAAGAAGATCCGATGAAGCACTTGAACAAGGTAAAATGGCGATGGAACTGGATCCATTGAATCCCCTGATAAAGGCATTATATGCGGTCATATTGCTGGATAGAGAAGAATATGATGAAGTAATTTCTATAACTAAGGGAATTAATCATCCATTAACCTTATATGCACTAGATCTGGCGTATTCTGCTCAGGGTGATTATGAAAAATCATTTGAAGCTTTAATTCAGAATCTAGAATTCTCCTATGCAGATAGTATCATATTTTCTGCACAAAAAGTTTATGAAAACCAGGGTTACAAGGCCGCTATTAAATATATCGCCGAAGTTTATGAAGAAAGATTTAGAACCAGTTATGTCATGCCAACTGATCTGGCATGGATATATCGTCCGGTATTAAACGAGCCAGAAAAGATACTTGAATGGCTGGAAATAGGCTACAAAATGAATGATCCCGGAATGCCTTATATTTCAACAAATGTGTACTTCTTTGATTTTATCCGGGA
>CALOCZ010000023.1:0-11409 GCA_942491935.1 uncultured Cytophagales bacterium | reverse complement strand
TTGATCGACGCCTGGTTAAAAAACGCAAAAGACATTTACCGGATCTACCGTGAAGATCTTGATATTATCAGCGATCAACAGCAAAAACTGAATCGGCTGGTTGAGCTGAATGTTAAAGAACAGGTATTAAATCTTGCTAAAAGCCGTATCGTCCAACGTGCCTGGACAGGATTTGATAAGTACCCGGTACTTCATGGATGGGTATATGATATACAGAAAGGAATCTTGAAAGATATTATGAAGATCGAGCCTGATGATTATAATGATGAATTATATCGTTTCGAGAAAAAAAGTTTTTCAAAAAACATTAAAAGCAAAGAATCAGATTGATTGAAATTGAACTGCAATAGTTCTTTGAGCCATAAAACTCGATTAATATTTATGGACGTTTAATGGCCTAATAATTGTTATTCCCCGGAAGAGCTACATGACAATTCCATTTTTATCCGGCTTAAGCATTTGAGGTACTTCTTTCACACCTGTCATTTGTAAAAGATTTATTTCTATAGTCCGGCATATGGTTGTCATCCCGATATCCGCTGCCCTGTTCTCAAATGGATCCTGCAGATAATTGGCAATGGACTCGATAACACTAATGAAAAGAATGGTTGCAAAAGTTATGGGTATTGTGAAAATACCTAAAAACTCAACTACTTCCAGGGGCAACAGCAGGGCGAAAATAATGATGGAAAGTCTGATAAAAAAACCATAGTGTACAGGGAAGACAGTGTTTTTGATCCGTTCGCTTTTACCCATGTGATCACATAATCCTTTAATTGTCTGATCCATTGCAGTAAAATGGTACGTATCAATCTTTCCCTGACGGAATAGAATAGCAATACGATCTTCCATAAGTTTTAATAAGGCATTTGGTATATTCGCTTGAGTTCTTATGTACTTATAATCCCCTTCAGAAAGATTAGACTGTACCTCCTGAGGTAAGGCGATTTTACGCAGGCTTGTTGATAAGGCATAACAAAAAGCGATTTGATATTTAGCCAGATTTACCACCTCATCATTTTTTTCCTCATCGCTAATTATAAATCCAATGGCTTGTCTTACAAGGGTACGACTATCATTAACAATACTGCCCCAGATTTTTCGGGCCTCCCACCATCGTTCATAAGCAGCGCTTGTCCTGAAACCAAGAAGAATAGCAATGGCAGTACCCATAACTGCCGATATCGAAAAGGATAATGTTATCTGTTGGTGCCCATAAATCTCATATAGAATAAAAACTAACGCACTATAAATTGTGACAAATATTACTTCCTTGATAAGGTATACATAGGTTTTAATATTTGTTATTGTAAACCGGGTGTACATATTGTACTAGATTTGAAAATCAACAATTCCGGATTCAAGATTATAATATGCTGTCACTATTTCTACATTCTTTTCTTTAACTGCATTCGATATAATATCAGAATTGTTTATTAGCAATTTCGCATTTATTCTGGCGTTTTCCTTTACTACTTCTGGTACTGAATTATCTTTTGATTGCTCCAGGGCCGGTTCGATCATAGAAACAAGATGATTTAAATTAGGGCCGGCATCTCCTCCTTTTATGGCGGCCATTACAGCCCCGCAACTTTCGTGTCCCATAACTACAATCAATTTAACATCCAGGTTTGCTACAGCATATTCTATGCTGGCAATAGAAGAAGTATTTGCAACATTTCCAGCCACTCTAACCACAAATAATTCCCCCAATCCAGTATCGAATGCAAATTCTGGTATCACACGACTATCTGCACAACTTAAAATAATAGCCAAAGGACTCTGACCTCCACTTAATTGAGCTCTTCTTTCAGGATCAAGATTATTATGTTCAAGTTTATTTTTTATAAATCTGGAATTTCCTTCTTTAAGTTTTTCCAGGGCTTCAATTGATGACAGGTTACTCATAGGATTGTTTGATTGTTTAGAATTAATTAAAAATAACAATTTAATAACTTGAAAACAGAATTTATGGTATAATGTTTCCGATTCCATAGTATATATGAGTCATTGTTGTGTTCAATCTTAAACCTTTTGTTTTACGTATCTACTACCAGTAATAACCCTCATCAGAACCTATAAATTTTGAAGTGTGATTATTGATATGTTTGGGATGAATTTAAGATAACTATACTGAAAAAAAATGACCACAATGACATTGAAAACTGATAATTATCTCTAATGTATATTAAGGAAGATTATTTGTTATTCTTGTATATAAATGAATTGCGGATAGTCTGACCAACTGCCGTTGAACAGGGGGTGATAATTAAAGCGGTTAATCAGAAAAAGATATCATTAATTTCTGCGGCTATCCAAAATATTTGAAAGGGAACATAATTTAAACTAAGATTTCCAATGTGATTTAATATAACCAACAACTTCACTCACACTTAATCTTTGTGAAGAAGCTGATGCCCGGATAAAAAAGGTCTCATTATCATTTTTACCTAAAAATACAGGCCCATCGCATTTAGATACACTTACTGCACAAATATCTTTGCCATCTTTGTTGACTATTTCAAGGTTTATAAATTTATGCACCCTTTTCCCTAAATGTTGATTAATAAGATTTGTTAAAGTAAGAATAAATCCATCGCTGCTTTTTTTACTTACGGTTTCATAATCTTTCTTCAATCCGAGGACGGACCCGGAATCATCAACACCTATTATCAGCATACCTCCATTGGTGTTTAAAAAAGCTGATATGGTTTTCAAAATAACATTTTCAAGGGATTTATTCATTTGATCCTGTTTGTAATCCCATCTCAGGCTGGATTTAAACTCTACATGGTCATTTTCGCCGGACAAAAGTATTTCAGTAAGATCTTTACCCCGGATAGATTTTGATTCGTTCAACATTCGTTTTTGTTTACGAATCAAACGAAAATATCCTATGGTAATGGCAGCCAGCAGCAAAACCAGAACCGGGATTAACCACTCATATTGGAAAGGCTTTTTATACAGGTCGTAATTTTTTATAATATCTGCGAGTTCTTCATTTGATATCTTCGCACTATTTGTCAAAAGCAAATTAAGGATCTCTGTGTTTCCCTTTTTAACCCCTGGCCTTATTTTGTCCGAGCGAATGACTAAATACTCAGAATATCCTTTGACTACAAAATTGGTCTTGTAATCCAGTAGTGGATATGGAAAATCATATATAAATCCAGCAACCTCCTTATTTTGATTCTTTCTCTGAGATCAGTTAAAGACTCAAAATATTCTAGTATTAACTCCGGATACTTTCCCTCTAGATTTTGATGTGATAACTCGTTCCTGATGATTCCTATCGGCTGGTCAATATCATAAATTGACTTTGGATTATATCCGCGTTTTAGAAATAATGTTGTATTTAGAGAAATGATGGATTCTGCGTATTTTAGCCCTTCATGGCCCTTCTCTTCAAAAAAAAGGCCTGAAACAACATCTGCTTTCCCTTTTAACACCAAATCAATACACTCCATAGTACTTCCCGGAATGAATTCAATATCAACTCCTGCCTTAAGGGCCCATAATTCCCACCAGTCAACCAATAGTCCTTCAAACAAACCAAGTGAATCCACATAGGAGGAATATGGAAAGTAATCGTTTTGCGTTGCGACCTTTATGGTCCTGGCCTGCAGCACATCAGCAAAAAGGAGAATAAACAGAAATAAGGGTATTAGAATGATCCTTTTCATATATGCGCCAAAGTTAGTTTTCAAAAGAAGAAATTAAAAGGTTTTCTTAAACAGATAAAGAATATTTTAAAGTCTGATTCATATTAAGAAATTCCAAGTCCGGATTTAAAATTATATAACACTTTGTCATCCATTAATTCTTTTTTTAACTTAAGCACGTATGAAAAGAACAATTAAAATATCAGCTTATATAATTGGCGTATGCCTTGTTTTCTATATAGTAGCTCCCGATTATCTAGTAAATGCGCTGCAGCGACTTGGGCCAAGGATCGATGATTATACTTTTTTTGAAAACCGGGTAATAGAAGCCGGAACGTATGATCCCTGGGAAATAGATGATAATTATAACAAAACAACCCTGCCGGAAACTATTCATGAACAAATTGAGGAATATGACCCGGTAGCATTCCTTGTAATTCAAAATGAAAAGATCAAATACGAAGAATATTGGGATGGATACAATGAAAAATCATTGTCCAATTCATTTAGCGCTGCTAAATCAGTTGTAGCACTTATGATCGGCATTGCTTTTGATGAAGGAAAAATTAAAAGCCTGGACCAGCCTGTTGGCGATTTTCTTCCGGAATATAATGAGGGATCAAGAAAAGAATTAACCATTCGCCAGGTATTAACCATGAGTTCCGGCCTTAATTGGGAAGAAAAATACACCACTCCTTTTTCTACCACAGCCCGGGCATACTACGGATCAAATATCGCTAATCTGGTAATCGACCTTGAAGTGGTTGATGAACCCGGTGTATATTTTGAATATTTGAGTGGAAATACACAGATTTTAGCAATGATAGTGGAAGCAGCAACTGGACAGCGGATAAGTGAATATGCTTCGGAAAAAATATGGTCGTCGATAGGCGCACAACATAATGCCTTGTGGTGCCTTGATACTGAGGATGGTATGGAAAAAGCATACTGCTGTTTTAATACCAATGCAAGGGATTTTGCACGGTTCGGACAACTCGTTCTGAATAATGGCATATGGAATAATAAAGAAATCATCTCTAAGGATTACATTACAGACGCTACAACGGCCAAAGAGTACCTTCTTGATAAAAGGGACAATAAACCAGTAGATTTCTATGGATATCAATGGTGGATTATTGATTACAAAGGCCTTAAAATTCCTTATATGCGGGGGATCCTTGGACAATATATTTTTTCTATCAGGGAGAAAAATGCTGTTGTTGTCAGGTTGGGTCATGATCGCAGCAGTGAATACATCGGACGGCATCCCAAAGATGTGTATTTATACCTGGATGCTGCCTTTATGATCCTGGATCAATAGTTTCTTCAGATCTTAAAATTGAAAAAACTGAAGCCTAAGGAGTATTAATAAAATCTCAGATATTCACCCGATCAAATTCATTCAAAGGAAATCTCTAATGCGTGAGCATACTCGCTTGGCTTTTTATCCGGGAAAGATACCCTTAATCCTTCAGGCCCCTGATCCCAGGATAGCGTTTCATCAGATCCAAGCATTCTTACCGCCATAACAGTTTTGTCCTCTCCTATTGAACCAATTACGACCTCGGACTCTGTCCATGCCAGAGATATGGCGTATAATTTTTCTCCTTTCGTGGTAAATCTTATATCCTGAGCGGTGTAAAGCGATTCTTCGTTATCAGAAAACGCGCCTGAGGTACCGGTTACTGTTCCTTCAGCTGCCATTTCCCATGGCCTGGTTGCATAAATTGCCTCTCCGTTAACTCCCAACCATTTGCCAATTTCTCTTAAAACGGCCTGTTGTTCTTCTGTAATCGACCCATCCGCTTTTGGCCCTATATTCAAAAGCAAATTCCCATTCTTGCTAACAATGTCAACAAAATCATCTACTATCTGATTAGGTGTTTTATTTTCCTCACCCTCAATATAACCCCAGGACTTTTTACCAATAGAAGTATCAGTCTGCCACGGAAAGTCCCTGGCTTGGTCGGACTTTCCCCTTTCAATATCAAATACCTGAATATTATCGCCATAGCCAAACTTGGTATTGACTACTACTCCTTTCTCCCAATCAACAGCATTATTATAATAATAAGCCATGAATTGATAGAATGTAGAGCGAAAAGGATATTTTCCTACTGTCCAGTCGAACCAGAATAATTCAGGTTGATATAAATCGACTAATTCATATGTATGTCTCAACCAGTTCCGGATTGAATTTTCATTAAATCCTGCACCATCCGGACAATCCGGGGACTGTCCTCCCGGATCTTTTAATCCTTCTCCATATAGCGATTTGTATTGCGGGTCCTGTACATCCGAAGGAATTTCCAATCCTCCATTGAAATACCAGGCATTTTCTGCCCTATGGGAGGACAATCCAAAATGAAGTCCGTGTTTTTGAGAAGCCCCCTTCAGTTCACCGATAATATCTCTTTTGGGTCCCATGTTAACAGAATTCCATGAATTGAATTTGCTGTTATATAAAGAAAAACCATCATGATGTTCAGCCACCGGGACAATATATTTTGCACCTGATTCCTTAAAAAGGGATAGCCATTCCTCAGCATTAAATTTTTCCGCCCTGAACAATGGAATAAAATCTTTATAACCGAATTCAGTCAATTCACCATATGTATTAAGATGGTGTTCATAAACTTTACTTCCTTTCTTATACATATTCCGGGGATACCATTCATTACCAAACGCGGGGACTGCAATAAACACCCCAGTGAATAAAAATTCCCAGTTTGGCATCTTTAAACCAATCAGGGATCTGGTAATTTAGAGCTATTGACGCTGAATCCGGTCTGTGAATACTAGTCCCCTCAGGGGAAATGTAAGTTGATATATCCTGCGAATATTGTTCAGTTTTGTTTTGCGCAACCTGCAAACATTATTAAAAATATCAGTCCTAATTGAAAATTGTTTTTCATCATTAGAAAATATAGTTAATTTCATTTTTTAATCAGACCCTTTATCTGGAGGTCAATTTAAATCATATGTTTGGAAATTAAAATTTTTACATACTGATAATTTCTATTGCTGGAATTTTACAATTCGATCATTCTATGAAATTAAAACCAAATTAAAATGCTTGAATCATTATTAAAAAACTGGTGGATATTTTTATTGAAAGGGATTGTAATTGTAATTCTATCGATTTACATTTTTTATAATCCTGATATAGCCGTGCTCGGATTATCTCTTTATATCGGGTTAGCTTTATTAATAACCGGATTAATCTTAACCATAGCTTCAATATCCTACCGCAAGGAAGTTCAAAACTGGAAATGGCATCTTTTGGAAGGATTGATTGACACATTTCTAGGAATAATAATTTTATCCGTACCGGAATTAACGGCAACCCTTGTAGTTTTTGTTGTTGGTTTATGGTTTTTATTTTATGGAATCACTAAGATTGTAGCATCATTTGAGTTAAGAAGAAATGAGATAACCAATTGGTGGGTCGAATTAATATTTGGCCTATTAGCAATTGTGTTTAGTTTCATGATCATGTTCAATCCTTTTGCAGGAACAATAACTATCGCACTTCTTTTGGGAACTTTCTTTCTATTTACAGGCTTGTTTAATATTATTTTTGACTTTTTTCTTAAGGATCAAAAACAGCACTTTGAAGAGAATGGATTAAATAGATAATATTTTGCTTCGCAAAATAATGAGGATTTATTTTGGTTCGGGCAATAAGTAATTTAACTACCCACATAAAGTAGTTTTATAACGGTAATCAAATTATCCTAGGATATAGAACGGAACTATAAAAATCTAATCCAAGTCGGAGGATTTGCCTAATCAAATGGGTTGAATAAAAGTATGAGCATACTCAACCTGGAAAATGGAAGCCAGTTTTTAAATCGATTAATTATTATTAGACAGAGTTTATATCTGTTTTTAAGAGTGACATTCAAAAATCAACAAAAAGCGATCCATATTGAAATTCCAATTTTTGTTATTTAGCAAATACTATTAAGTTCATTTTTCCTGAAAGAATTTGCTAAATCAAAACTGAAGTATTCTCAGGTGCTTCTCTGGCGAGTCTAACACTATATTCTATCATTTTTTTAAGCTTTTCAGGAACACCAGAGGAGCCAGGTTCGGCCACAGATTTTACTATGCTTAAAGCCAGGTATGGTTTAGAATAGTTTTTCACAGCTCTTTGAATAATCCTGGAAGGTTTAATATGTCCTTCATTATTTGCCTGAATTCTGGCATGGGAAAAGTATACATCAGAATACCCATTATCCCAGAAAAAATGCTCGATATCCTTCGCATTCAGTTGAGTCCATCTTTGTTTTGTATCGATATGGGGTGTTAATTTCTTCGCCGAGGCAATATATGATTGGCCTGCAGAATCGCCATCAGCTAGCAAATGCCATTCAATTCCCAACTCCTGTGCCATTTTGATTATTGCTGTCATTCCTGATTGTGCAAAATCCATACATACAATACCTTCGAGTTCAAAATCGTAGTTTAGTAGTCGCGCCAGTTGAGGTATTATCCAGAATTCTGATTCTCCTTCCACAAGTAACCACATTCTTGCAAAAATGGCGAGGTGATGCTCTGTTTGCAAGTGATAACTTATCCGCCTCAAATCTTCTCTGGAAAAAAAATTTTCATTTATGCGATGTTCAATAACCACTCCTTTATATCTTGATAATTTTCTTATTTGTGAGAGAGGAACAGAATTCAGAATAATACCTGAAAAAGTTGATACTATTTTCTGCCATTTGATCCCATTAATTAATATTCGAATCGATGCGAGGGTCATGGGATGTAAATTTGCTTCAGGATTTTCTATGATCCATATAGGTTCCATATCCTCCATCAATTCAACCGTACCTGCCCTTAGCAATGCAGCGATAAGTAATAAAACTCCCAAACGTTGGGATTTACTTCCTGGTCCGGAAAGCACGGGGGTTAAAGTGCCTCTTTCTTCATCTTTCTTACTTCCTAAAATTTCATTGACCTTTCTTCCCAGGCCATATTCTTTAATATTGTTTTGATCGCCGACACTTTCGATCAATCCTATGGCCGCATTATATCCCTTCTCAATATCCCGGCCGACATCAGTACTCCGGTCAGAAATAATGGATGTGGAACAATCAAGAATGTTTTTTACATAATTCCTGATTTCTAACGAGAGAGATGAAAACAAAGGTGAATTATCCTGAGGGATTAAATCTGTATATCCGTGTCCAGTTAACATCCCGGCTGACAAATATATAGTTGGATTTACATGTCTTAGCCAAAATAAAATTTCCGGATCTGAACTGAACAAATCAGATTCTTCAGAACCGATTCTCCAATTGATATCAGATTTTCCCTCGTCAGGGGGAGTAACTGTTAAGTCAAATTTTATTTCCCGTATTTTATTGGGCTCCTCTTTTAACAAAAAAGAGAGACGTTCATAGGAAGTTCCTTCCCACTCCCCCATTGATCTTTCCCTGAATGTTATAACAATATGAATTGGACCAGCAATTAAGCCTTTCTTAGGTGGATAGTGAAACTGATGGGCTTGAAATTCAGGAAAGGAGTCATTATATATTGGATTTAAAACAATTTGTATCGCTTCCAGAATACTCGACTTTCCGCATTCGTTCTCTCCAATAATAACTGTAGTAGTATTGAAACTCAATTTTGCCTTACGAATACCACGATAATTTTCTATTTGTACGCCAGAGAGGTACATCCTATTGCTTTGTAAAATTTTATTGATTAAATACTATTACTTTGATTATGTAATCTTATAAAAAATTAATTGATGTTTTATTTCCACAAGATAATAGTAATATAATATGCATCGTAGAATTTCATTAACAATAAATTAGATTTAATCTTATATTTTTAGTGTTATATTGAAGATAATAATTTTGATTATAGATAAGTTAGCGAATTGAAAGCTTTTTACTTCTATATATGCATAGGAATGCTACAGCTATTTTCAATAGAAGGGAATGGCCAGATCATTCAAAAAGACAGTCTTGAAAATAAAATTGAAGCATTACAAAATTATCTGTTATTCCGGAATCATGATTCTACCTATATCGAAAGCTTTGCAAACCAATTTGCCTTAAAATTAGTGGCAATCAACAAGTTCAATTACTTTGCGGTAAGGGATGCTAACAAAGGGACGAGGTTGCGGTATCGACCTGAATATGGTGTGAATCTTGGGATAGGTGTTAGTTATAAATGGTTTGCTTTTGATCTAACATTTAATTTTGGCTTAAGGGAGAATAAGGATTTTGAAAACAGTGAGTATTTTGATTTCCATGGACGGGTATTTTCAAGCAAGCAGTTTTTTGAAGGCTCATTGCAATATTATTACGGACATATATTAGGCAATATTTCAGGAATAGATGAGGAGATAATTGATGTGCCTGAAATAAGGGAAGATATCAGAACAATAAGTTTTGGGCTTCAATACTTATATGCCTTCAAATATGATAAGTTCTCTTTAAAGGCACCCTTTGTATTGAATGAAATTCAACTAAAGAGTGCTGGACGCCCAATCTTAGGAGCCAGTTTCGCATACTTCAGTATGGATTCGGATTCCTCAATAGTCCCTCTGAATCTAATGCAATATTTTGATCCAAAATTGTATCTGACCGACTTCAATGTAATTAGTCTGGCTGTGAACCTGGGATATATGTACACCTTTGTATGGAAAAAACATTTTTTTATTACTCTTGGATTTATCCCCGGATTAAACTTTAATTTAGGAGATAGCAAAGCAGCACAAAGGGAATCATTTAGTTGGAATGTCTCTTATAAGATAAAAACCATGAATGCACTGGGTTATAATGGGGAACGGTTTTTTTCCGGATTTCAATTCGTTGGAGATTGGAACAATATCAGAATAGATAAAAAATTGCATACCATGTTTACTAATGGAAGTTTAAAGTTTTTTGTTGGATATAGGTTCAGGAACAGGAAGAAAAAAGTCAACTAGGAAATATATTCTTTATAACTAAGGAAAATAAATATTTAGAAGACAAACTAAAAGAGCAGAATTATGAAATTACCTATGGTTTTTAATCCTATTTCAGGTGGAAAGAACAAGGAAACTTTTATTGCCGCCGCTGAAGAACTTTGCAAAAAGTATGGGATCCTATTGGAATACTATCATACAACCGGGAAAAATGATGAAGAAGAATTAAATAAAAGGATAAAAAATACTAATCCAAACAGGATTGTGTCAATTGGTGGTGACGGCACCACTTTGATGACCTGCATTGCATTGAAAGGATCGGAAATTCCTTTTGGTATCATTCCATTTGGTTCTGCAAATGGCATGGCTAAGGAACTAAATGTTCCAAATGATCCAATTGAAGCATTTAAGGATATAATAATGTCAGAATTGATAATTCCGATAGATCTCGTAAAAGTGAATCAGAAGTATTTTTCACTCCACCTCGGCGATGTTGGTGCAAATGCACATATGGTTGAAAAGTTTACGAAGGAGAAAAACCGCGGATGGTTGTCGTATGCAAAACATTTCGTTGATGCAATTCAGAATACACAGAAATTTAATGTGGAATTAAACATTAATGGCAAGATCATTCAGCAGGAAGCTTTTTCAGTGATAATAGCAAATGCAAGAATGTATGGAACAGGTGCTATCGTCAATCCAAAGGGAAATCCCCATGATGGCAAATTTGAGATTGTGGTAGTCAAACAAAGTGATCTCTCCGGGATAATTAACCTAGGATTGACCAGTATTTCAGAAAAAGCATTAGATAACCTGGAA
>CALOCZ010000022.1:0-82412 GCA_942491935.1 uncultured Cytophagales bacterium | reverse complement strand
ATATTAGATGACATGGCCTTCCTTTATATGACGGATTTAGGTATGGCAGGTCCGGACCAGGGGCGAGGCGGACGATTTCTGGTATTACCACCAGATTACCAAGGTGCTGTGCCGAAGGCAGGCTTTCATATTGTTCAGTCAAAGACCTATGGAGTCTGGCTATTTATGCGAGGTTACCTGGATAAGGGTATTGAAGCAGCTTCAAAGAATATCAGGGACAATCTGAAAGTGTATCCACTTGCTAAAATGGATAATCCTGCAAAAATGGAATTCATCAATGGCACGGGTAAAGAGATCCAAACCGTTCTTCCGAATGATTTTTCTTTTTACAAAAATGTTCATGCTATTCTTCAGGAAGAACCGGCAGGCTTTCTTGGTGCTGAGATCACTGGCCAATTGGCTTCCATTGGTATTGTTAAGGGCAAAGACTTTCCTACGGATGAAAGAATGACTAATATTCTGGTAGATGCAGCGGCCATAGCTAATACAGCAGCACGTGCCATAAGTTTCAAGCCACGTAATCCAGGTCTCTATACCTATGGCAAAAACAGTGGTTGGTGTCAACCAATTATTGGTGGTAGCACTGTTTACATGGATGAGGGTGCTCGTGTTCTCGATGGCCGCGTGTTTTATCATTTCGGCTATATATGTGTGTCTCCTGCCATGTCGAGCAAATCGGCTGGAAAAGGATCTGACTATTCAATGGGTATGGTAGACTCTAAAGGTCAGGCACTGGATGGCTCCAAAACCTATAAACTGAACATGCCTGCGAATATTCCGGTGAAAGATTTCTGGGCTTTAACCATGTATGATACCCAGACCCGTTGTCAGTTACAAACCGATCAGCAGTTTCCGACTTTGGATAGTTATAAGAAAGGAATGAAAACGAATGCTGATGGTTCAATTGATGTGTATTTTTCTCCAAAGCCACCGCAGGGACAGGAAAGTAATTGGTTGCAAACTATTCCGGGTAAAAGTTGGTTCGTTGCATTACGAATGTATGGTCCACTGCAACCCTGGTTAGATCAAACCTGGCGACCTGGTGAAATTGAATTAGTTAAATAATAAGTACACCTGCCCGGGAATTTCCCCCTCCTTTCTCAAAGGGAGGGGGTTAGGGGGTGGGTATAAAAAATAATCAATGAAAACACAAAAATTACTAAGTATTGCAATTACCTGCTTATTTATTTTGGGAATAATCCTTCCAGTGCAAGCGCAAGAAACCGGCGAAAACAGAAACCTGTTTGAAACGGCCGGTGAGAAACAAACTGAAACCGGTTTTATGCCTGCTCCTGATAAAATCGAGACCAATTTCGGCACACTCAATTTCGAGTTGGAGGCATTTCCAGATGAAGCATCCGTTCAGAAAGATTTATGATGAAATGGATTTGCAACGTGCTACACAGGCTTATATGGATTTTTATCCAGCACTTTCGGTAGTATGCTATTGTAAAATCACAAATTCGCGATTTTAAATTCAAATCTTCTTCTGATATTGCTGTTGCAGCGGGACCTGGTTGGTTACCAAGTGAGCCTTTTTTAACAGGAAATAACAGTACGGTTTATGCCATAGCTTCTCTCGACTTAAAAATTGACGGTCCAACAGTAGTTGAAATTCCACCAGGGATGTATGGAACAGCCAACGATGCCTTATTCAAATTTATGGTGGACTTTGGTTTTGTTGGTCCAGACAAAGGTGAAGGTGGTAAATACCTGTTTATTCCCCCCGGATATGAAGGTAAAATTCCAGAAGGACATTTTGCTGTAAAATCCAATAGTTATAGAATATGGGTAATGATGCGTGGTTTTGGTGAAGTAGGTTTGGGCGATCAGGCATGTGGCCTGGTTCAAAAAGAACCTAAAAGTATATCCATTGGCTACAGGTCCACGAGAAGGTAATTATGCGAATACAACAGGTATGGGAATTAACCCCATTGCCTGCAGAAGATGCTTCTGTTTTTACCGATTTGAATGAGATTATTCAATATGAGCCAACAGCATTATTTAGTCCTGAACAATTAGGTCGATTAGCAACCTTAGGCATTACGAAAGGGGAAGTTTAATCCTGATGCTCGCATGCAAAAGATATTGGACCAGGGTGCAAAACAAGGTGTTGCCATGTCGCGAGCCATTGTTTATGCCTCACGCGAACAAGATATTCGATATTGGGAAGGCCGTCATTGGGAAAAAATGTTTTTATACAATACCACTTTCGAGCGAGATGGAATTACTGATATTGATGCAAGAACACTCTGGCATTATCATGCCATTGTTGTTTCTCCTAATTTATTTCAACCAACTCCGGGTGCAGGGAACAGCTTATTTAACTGCTTTCCGCGATAAAGAAGGAGCCTATTTAGATGGAGGTAAAAACTATAAATTAACTGTTCCTGCAAATGCACCGGTTAAACGTTTTTGGGCGGTAACAGCTTACGATCCAACCACACGTGGTTTATTGGATGCTGGTGGAAATACCAACAAATCGGTTGGTAGTCATGAATAAGCCAGAAGTAAATAAAGATGGTTCTGTTGATCTTTATTTTGGAGCAGAACCTCCAAAAGACAAAAAACTAAAAAACAATTGGGTGCCGACCAATGCTGAAAAAGGATTCTTTGTGGTATTCCGTTTCTACGGACCAGAAAAAGGATACATCGATAAAACCTGGGTGTTGAATGATTTTGAATTAATTAACTAATCTAAAAATAGAAAAATGAAATCAAAAATTACTAAGTATTTTATTTACCTGCTTGTTTATTATCGGAATCGCTATTCCAATGCAAGCACAGCAAAGTAGTAAACCCAACGTGGTACTTATGCTGTCAGACAACATGGGCTACGGTGATTTAGGATGCTATGGCAGCGGTGGTGAACTTCGTGGTATGCCCACGCCGCGCATTGATCAACTGGCAAGCGAAGGGATGATGCTCACTCAGTTTTTCGTGGAGCCGGGCTGTACACCGACCCGCGCGGCTTTGCTGACAGGCAGATATTCTCAACGTGCAGGATTGGGAAGTATTATTATTGCCGGTACACCCAGCACACTTCAGGATAGTGAGGTGACGCTTGCCGAACTGTTCAAATCAAAAGGCTACGCCACTGCCATGACGGGTAAATGGCATCTGGGTGGAGAAAAGCAAAGTCTGCCCATTAACCAGGGCTTTGATGAATGGCATGTTGGGATTTTAGAAACCACCGACGGTGTATTGTATCCGGATGGTATGCGTAGAAGCGGTTTTTCAGAAGAAGCAATTGCCAAATCGCAAACCGCTATCTGGGAATCAGAACCCGGAAAGGATGTGTTGAAAAAGGTCCGTCCCTACGATCTTGAATACAGACGGCATATCGAAGGTGACATAGCGCAAGCCTCCGTGAAGTACATCAAAGAACAGGCAAAAGAAAAGGAACCATTCTTTCTTTATGTGGGATGGTCACATGTACATTATCCGGCCTTGCCACATCCCGACTTTGAAGGGAAATCGAGTGCCGGGCTTTTTGGTGATGCTGTGATGGAACTTGACTACCGTACAGGACAGGTGCTTGACGCCATAAAGGAGGCCGGCATTGAAGACAACACCATCGTCATATGGCTTTCCGACAATGGGCCGGCTACAACCCAGGGGTCCAACAACGATTTCTTGGGCAGTTCAGCCGGACCGTTCCGTGGAGAGGTTGGTGATGCACTTGAGGGTTCACTGCGCGTTCCGGGCATGATCAAATGGCCAGCAAAGATCAAACCGGCAAAGAGCAACGAGATGGTAGCTATCCACGACTTCTACCCTACATTGGCCAACATTATCGGGGCCAAAGTACCCACTGACCGTGCCATTGATGGCGTCGATCAGGGTGATTTCTTCCTGGGCAAAAACAAGCAGTCAGCGCGCGAAAGCCTGATCACGTTCATGGAAGGCGAGGTTGCTGCAGTGCGCTGGAAGCAGTGGCGGATTTATCCAAAGCAATTCGTTGCATCTGATGGCAACCCGTCCCTGATGGGCGTGGGTGCCTATCGTGCCGAGGGGATGGGGTATCCTTCTGTCTACAACATTGCCCGTGATCCACGGGAACAATGGAACCAGGTTGCAGTCTCTGCCTTTGTGCTCGGACCGTATATGAAGATTGTGGGCGAATACCAGAAGTCACTGGAAAAATATCCCAATCCACCAGCATTCAGCATGACTAAGTTTAAAAAATAGAAATATTAACTATATGAAAAGTAAAATGAAATCAATTTTGGTCTGTTTGTTACTAACCAGCTTTATGGTAACTGTGCAAGCACAGGAGGATAAAACGATCTATGAACTGGAAAAAGGGAAAGCAAAGCAATCATCAGAAGATTTTATGCCTGCCCCATCCAGAATTTACACCGATTTTGGAACATTGGAATTTAAAGGTGGTGGATACCCAACACCCGAAACAATTGAAAAAGTGCAGTATCAAATGGATCTGCAAAGAGCTACACAAGCTTACTATGATTTCATTCCTGCCTTGTCGATACATGGTATCTTGAAGGCGCAAGTACGTGATTATGGTGCCACCAACTCATCGGATGTATTGGTATTTGCCAACAGAATGGATTCTGAACCGCTTTGGTTGACAGGAAATGCCAATAGCATTTATGCCATGTTAACCCTCGATTTGAAAAAAGATGGTCCTCTTGTGATTGAAGTTCCTGCAGGGGTAATGGGCCCTTTGGATGATGCCTATTTCAGATTTGTGGTTGATTTTGGCGCTACAGGTCAGGACAAAGGTAAAGGAGGTAAATACTTACTGCTTCCTCCTGGTTATGAAGGTAAAATTCCTAAAGGTTATTTTGTTGCTAAATCTACGTCTTATCGCCTTTGGGGGCTATTTAGAGCCAATCCGGGAGAAGGCCAAGAAGCGATGGATTACTATAGTAAACTCAAGGTATACCCTCTAGATAATCCAAGTAGAAAGGGTAAATATATAAATATCAGCGGCGTACCCCTCAATTCACTTGCACCCGAAGATGGGGAAGCCTTTAGATGGCTGCATGAAATTATCAGCTATGAACCAGTTGATTTTGTAAACAAAGAACTATCGGGAAGATTGGCTTCCTTAGGAATTGAGAAAGGCAAGCCTTTTAATCCGGATGCCCGCATGCAGCATATTTTCGAGCAAGCAGCAAAACTCGCTGTAGCCATGGCCAGAACCAACACTTTTGACAGCAGAGATCCAGATGTAAAAGAATATTCGGACCGACAATGGGAAACTGTGTTTATAGGTGGCAGTTCCGAGTTTGAGAAAAATGGGTATAGAAATCTGGATGCACGAAGTTTGTTTCATTATGGAGCGATCGTAATTACACCTGCTATGGCTGCGCCAATGCCTGAAGGTGTTGGCTCAAAGTACTTGTTTGGATATAAAGATGCAGAAGGTCAATACCTCGATGGAAGCAAAGATTATGTTTTGCATATTCCCCCGAATGTGCCGGTAAAGGACTTTTGGTCAGTTACAATTTACGACCCTGCTACGCGCTCCCAACTACAAACAGATCAGCAATTTCCAATGATCGGTAGCCAGGAGTTGCCTGGTAAAAATCCGGATGGTTCGATTGATATTTACTTTGGACCAAAACCACCCAAAGGGAAAGAAAAGTTTTGGTTGCAAACAATCCCGGGTAAAGGTTGGTTTCCTGTCGTTCGATTCTATGGACCGATGAATGCCTACAACAATAAGACCTGGAAGCCGGATGATGTGAAGTTGGTTAAATAAGAGTAAAATTAAAACCAAAGAGTTTTTGCTCTTTGATGAATACTAATATAAAAACAATTAAAATGAAAACAATTAAAACATTACTTTCTAGTGTGCTTATAGCCACTACGATTGTTACCGTTCAGGCTCAAAAGACCAAAATGGTTACACAAGAGCCTGTCATGAAAATGACGAGTCCTACTCCGGCAAGCATCATGGCTCCGGATAAATTGGAGACCACCATTGGAACTATGAAATTCTTTGATGGGGTTCCTGATGAAGCATCGGTTAATAAGGTTTATGATTATCTCGATCGTTCACGTGCTGTAGAGTCTTTCCTTAACTGCATTCCGGCCATGTCGATGTATTCAATTCGCGAAGGGATGAAAGAATTTGGTATCGATGCATACAATAAGATAGTGATATATGATGGCCTATTGGACTCTAAGGCGCTGTGGTTAACGGCAAATACATCAACCATGTATGCCATGGGCTGGTTAGACTTAAAGGACGGTCCATTAGTTATTGACCTACCTCCTCGTATGCTGGGTATATTAGATGACATGGCCTTCCTTTATATGACAGATTTAGGTATGGCAGGTCCGGATCAAGGGCGAGGTGGACGATTTCTGGTATTACCTCCAAATTACCAAGGTGCTGTGCCAAAGGCAGGCTTTCATGTAGTACAATCAAAAACTTATGGAGCATGGTTGTTTATGCGTGGCTACCTGGATAAGGGTATTGAAGCAGCTTCAAAGAATATCAGGGACAATCTGAAAGTGTATCCACTTGCTAAAATGGATAATCCTGCAAAAATGGAATTCATCAATGGCACGGGTAAAGAGATTCAAACCGTTCTTCCGAATGATTTTTCTTTTTTCCAAAATGTTCATGCTATTCTTCAGGAAGAACCGGCAGGCTTTCTTGGTGCTGAGATCACCGGTCAGTTGGCTTCCATTGGTATTGTTAAGGGCAAAGACTTTCCTACGGATGAAAGAATGACTGCTATTCTGGTAGATGCAGCGGCCATAGCTAATACAGCAGCACGTGCCATAAGTTTCAAGCCACGTAATCCAGGTCTCTATACCTATGGCAAAAACAGTGGTTGGTGTCAACCAATTATTGGTGGTAGCACTGTTTATATGGATGAGGGTGCTCGTGTTCTCGATGGCCGTGTGTTTTATCATTTCGGCTATATATGTGTGTCTCCTGCCATGTCGAGCAAATCGGCTGGAAAAGGATCTGACTATTCAATGGGTATGGTTGATTCCAAGGGTCAGGCACTGGATGGCTCCAAAACCTATAAACTGAATCTACCTGCGAATATTCCGGTGAAAGATTTCTGGGCTTTAACCATGTATGATACTCAGACCCGTTGTCAGTTACAAACCGATCAGCAGTTCCCTACTTTGGATAGTTATAAGAAAGGAATGAAAACGAATGCTGATGGTTCAATTGATGTGTATTTTTCTCCAAAGCCACCGCAGGGACAGGAAAGTAATTGGTTGCAAACTATTCCGGGTAAAAGTTGGTTCGTTGCATTACGAATGTATGGTCCACTGCAATCATGGTTAGATCAAACCTGGCGACCTAGTGAAATTGCGATTCTTGCCCTAGGGCAAGAATCGCTATGCTCAATCAGAAACAGCTGAGGAACCGTTTTTACGAAATCAAGTGAGCCTTTCTATTGGTCACTCCCTTATTCCGTCTGCAAGAGAATGGAGAAAAACTTTTGGACCGACATGGGGTTTAAGTAAAGTTCAGTTTTTCAGAGATTATAGTAGGCTTAAAAAGTGAAGTTGAAGCTCTAAAATAACCACCGACGAAGGAAAGAATCTTAAAAAATAGGTCTAAAAAAAACACTTCCTAAATTCTACTCTAAGTTTTAGAAGCCAGGTTGATTGCTCACTGAACGAAGCACTGCAACTACTCAAAAAAAACAAAAATAGCTTTCGTACCGGAGGATGGGCCTGATAAGCTCATTTTTATTAATATATGGTCTTTTGGCAACCGTTTATTATTACCGAACCAGCCATTGGGTATGGTGGTGGTCGCTTGCTGTATTTTCATAAACAAAAAAAGAACACGAAAGGTGGGTGCCACCTCATTACAGGAGTGCAGGATTAGCACTCAATGGAATGGTTAGCTTCATAATACGAGTTCGCTAAGCGCTCTGGACAAAAAAAAAAGAAACCTAAGAAACGGTAAATAACGCTTGCTCTGGCGCCGAGGCAGGTGCGTTTGCTGACAACTGTTTCTTGGCCTTTCATATTTCTTATCCACAAAAATAAATCACACCATCCAAACCGACCAAAAATAATAGTCGTTCGACTATTAACCGAAAATAAGCCGAAAATTTTTACCCCTGTAACTGGAATCCTGGGAGGTGTAACTTTTAATTATAATGCAACCTGGCTTGGAGGTACGACTTTTTAAGTTCAACACTTACTTTTTTGGTTATCAGCCCATTACAAGTAAAAACCGGTTGCGCTTCGAGCCAACTTCATCTGGGCCCCCTCTTTAGCATTGCCCTTTATTCATTTACGGGGTGTACCTGCAATGCGATACCAAAGCGATAAACCATACTGTGAAACGAGTGGCATCAATTTACAACGATGGTCAAGATGCATTTACTGGGACAGGAAAAGCCTATCCATCATTTACGACTTTGGAGCACTGGGGAAAAGGTGCCGGCTTTCGAACGAAATGGCCAGAGCTTTTGGTTTGCACACCGGCATGGACTTCGCCTGGGCTAAAGACGGTGATTTTGCCTTTTATATCGTTGGAAGTGCGTGGGGTAAAAAAAAAAAAAAAAACCAAGAAAAATTAAAGAATATTAATCTATATATCGCAGGAACAACCTAGGACCCATAGAGTCTGATGGAAACAAAATCAAACTAAGGTAAAGTCTGAAATTCAGGATACAAGACTGGAAAAAACAAAACCACCACCCTATTTCTAAATCAAGCGATTCACTGATGAAGCAGGAGCTATAATGAAGATATTTTGCTTCAGGCACGAAAACTTGAGTATTTAATGCAATTACAGAGAATAAAAGAACTGATTGATCTCAAATTTGGATTTGTTGAGAATTACTTATTTCTTTGGAACGAAAGAAGTTAGGATATCACCGGCAGGCTTAGGGAAACTAACCTTTAATTATTATTAACCCTGAGCTTAAAACGATGAGTTTTACCGTCAAGATGAAGACGCATCAAGAGCAATTGATAATGCAACAGAAAAACTTACAAAATGGGTAATAAATGAAACGCCCAACAATATTGGGATGCAATTTCGTCCATTGTGTTTAATAGCACAGAATTGCAAAATAAACGATTTTGTTGTGCAGGCAATTCGGGAAGCTTGATAAATTACTGATTTTATCCTGAGCATACAGCTGATACGCTTGCAGGTTAATTGTGGAATCACTTGATTCTATTGATTGGCAAGATAAACTCAGCGATGCAATCAATACCGAGCTGCAGAATTTACTTCATCAAGCTGATTCTTTAGCGCCTATCATGGCCGAAAAAATAGCGGATGATATCCAGAATGTTTTCTCTGTTGATAACATATACGATATTGTATTGCCTTACATGGATGCTCTTGACTCGCAGGATCCAGATCTATTGGCCAGCAGTATTGCAACACTTATAGTTAAGGCTCTGGGGGAGGTATTTAGCGAACAAAATCTGCAAAAAAAAATCATTCCGGTATGGGAACAGTTTACTGAATTAGACAGTACTCAAGTATGAAATTGCCGGAAAGCTAACAGAAATAACCGAAGATAACTGGATTAACATTGATTGTCTATCGCCTTTATTTCTGCCATTCACTGAAAAAATAGACGAAACTTCGCTTGTCAATATGGGCACTCTCGCTCAACAAACAACCGATTCATTAGAAGTGCTAGTTGACAAACTAAATAATACATTTAGTGATTTAAATCTCTCGCCAGATTATGATCAGATTGAAACATTAATAAAAGGAGTCTTAATTGCAGCCAAGCCAATAATTTCATCAAAAGGACCGGATGCAGTGGCTGCTGAAATAGCGCAACTCATTCTTGATAATTTTCTCAATACTGAAAATATTGAAGAAGCTTTTTCAGCAGCCATTCATCATCTCCAGGCAATTGATCCGGAAACTGCCGCAAGCACGATTGCTGGGTGGTTGGTGAATATTCAGCAAAGAGTAAGTCCGGAAATCATTATTTGGTTAAGTCAAAAACTGAGCCCAATTATTCAGAATTTCGACCCGGAATACACAAGTTTTAAAATTGCACAGAAAGTGAATGCTTTTGTTGAAGAGCAGTTTACAGATGAAAATATTGAAGCTATTGTGCTGCCTTTGTTGCAAAAGATAACAAGTGCCAACACGGAAGCACTGGCTAACCTAATTGCAGATAAAATTGTAAATAGTGATTTGATTAAGGAAAGCTTTACTGAAGAAAATATTGCAAGTATTCTTTTGCCTGTTTTACAGAAAATTAGTGCTACAGATACCGAATCGGTAGCACAAGCCATTATAAACGCTCTTGTATCCAGCAATGTTTTTAAAGCTGTATTTACACAGGAACGAATTTCTAATATTATCGCCTTCTTACTTTATAAAGAAGCCTACGATAATTTTAAAATAGCCAATAATTTTCAGGAAGCAACAATAATTATTAGTCATGAATAGATATTTTACTTTAATAATATTACTATTTTTTTCAGCAACAGGAGTTTTCGGACAGAATGTATCCAACAAAAAAATTGGTGTGAAACATCAAGCATATGTCGATAGTCTTAAGAAGACACCATATGAATGGCGCTTACCTATTCTTGGCTCTCAAGTCAGGAAAAAGGGTTTTGATATTCCTTACCCTAATGGAATAATGATAAATTATGTAGTAGCAAAACAAGATGTTACACTTGAGAATCTAGCAGTTGGCTTGAATCCTGATAAACTAACCGATGTAAGTAGCATCGTCCGTTTTGAATCGATTACTCCTCATGTAAATGTAGTTAACCTAAGGTATGATTTCTGGCTATTGCCTTTTCTTAACCTATATGGGCTTGGAGGTTATGTCGACTCAAAATCGGATATAAAAATGGCACTACCTTTTGCCGCCGAATTTACATCACACGGTAAAGGGCCTAGTGTTGGTTGGGGTGTGGCAGTCGCCGGTGGATTAGGCCCCTTGTTTGTAACCTCTGATTATAATATGGTTTGGACATATATGCCTCAACTCGAAGACCCTGCTTTGGCACAAATATTTGATTTAAGGCTTGGGCATACTTTTCAATTTCCTAAACATCCACAATCAAATCTGTCTGTGTTGTTAGGGGCCTTCAAAAACTTAGCTCCGAAGTAGAGGGCGGGTCGACCTCAGCACCTTAACAGGAATGACCCCGGAGAAAAAAGAGGAAGCTTCGGGCCAGTTAGATGATTGGTATAACGATCTACCAGATAATCAACAAGATCGACTGGGCGATTTTTATGGTGCAATGTCCGGATGGTTATCCAACGAAGAAGGCACGATACTGCATTACTCGTTCAATAAAAAATTGTACTATCCATGGAGTGCTACTGCCGGACTAAATTACCAGATAAATAAACGATATATTTTAATGGCCATGTATACTTTCCTTGGCTCAAGAGAGCAGATGGTAGTAAGCTTTAATTACAGGTTTGGATTTAAAGGGAAAAATGTATTGGCAGGAACGACACTGTAAATACATATATTGGTATGTCCCCCTCGGCTACGGCGAGCTGGGTTGTTACGGCGGGGGTATTCTCCGGGGTGGCGCCACGCCGCGCATCGACAAGCTGGCCACTGAAGGGATGCGGCTGTTGAATTACAATGTAGAAGCACAGTGCACGCCCAGTCGCGCGGCGCTGATGACAGGGCGCTATGCCGTACGCACGGGGAACGGTTCTGTGCCGCTCGAAACCGCCGATTATGGTTTGACCCAGTGGGAATACACCATGCCGGAGATGCTGGGCGATGTGGGTTATGCCACCGCCA
This sequence comes from uncultured Cytophagales bacterium, assembly GCA_942491935.1. Classification (GTDB taxonomy): domain Bacteria; phylum Bacteroidota; class Bacteroidia; order Cytophagales; family Cyclobacteriaceae; genus JAGTVG01. The sequence goes on along the minus strand of CALOCZ010000022.1, from coordinate 70,689 downwards.
TGTTCGGCAAGTGGCATCTCGGCCAGGCGGAGGGACGCTATCCCACCGATCAGGGTTTCGATGAGTGGTATGGCATCCCCAATTCGACCGACGAGAGCCTTTGGCCATCGCAGGAAATGTTCCAGAAGTATCGGAAACTGGCGGAGGAGACCGGCAAAAATCCGATGATCAAGGAAGAGCACATTTATTCGGCCAGAAAAGGCTCACCGGCAAAGGTGGTGAAGGTCTACGATCTGCCGGCAAGGCGAGAGATTGACCGTGAAGTCACCGACCATGCCAAGGACTTCATGACACGCCAGGCCAAAGCCGGCAAACCGTTCTTCGTGTATCTGCCCTACACCCAGACGCATATGCCGGTGTTGCCGAGTAAGGAGTTTAAAGGCAAGAGTGGCAATGGCCACTGGGGCGATGTGCTAATGCAGATCGATGCCTATACCGGTGAATTACTGGATAAGGTGGATGAGTTGGGTATTGCCGACAATACTATTTTCATTTTTACCTCGGATAACGGCGGCGAGATGACCCCCGATTACCAGGGATGGAACGGCCCATGGAGTGGTTCCTATTTCACGGGTAAGGAAGGGTCCTTACGGGTGCCGTTTATTGTCCGCTGGCCTGGTAAAGTTCCGGCAGGCAAGGTCTCTAACGAGATCGTTCACCAGTTTGATCTGTTCGCTACATTGGCAAACATTGCCGGTGGTAAGGTGCCGACAGATCGTATCATCGACAGTAAGGACATGACGGATTTCTTCCTGGGGAAACAAGAGGAGTCCGGTCGAGACGGCTTTGTGGTCTATGTCGGTAACGATATTCACGGCGTGAAGTGGCATAACTATAAGATGCTGTTCATGGAGTTTGAAGGAGATCTGGGTACTGGGAAACTGAACGTGTTCCCGATGCCTCACTTTTACGACCTCTATGATGACCCTAAAGAAGAATATCCAGTGACCGCAGCATTGGCAGGTAAATTATGGCTACGTTGGGGGCTTGGGCCGATTCTGGTAGAGCATAAGAAGTCGCTGGCCGAAGAACCACCCATCAAGCCGGGCACGCCTGATCCGTACGTGCCTGCAAAAAAGAAAGCCAACCTGGTAGGTGGCATGCTCAGCTTCGCCTTGGCCTTGGTTTGACAAAACATGGCGTCCAGGTGAAGTTGAATTGGTAAAGTAAATTATTAAAACTAAAAAATTATGAAGAAGCTTATTGCATTTTTAACGCTTACCACCCTTCTGTTATCGGCATGTAATGATGCTTCAGTTAAAACAGAATCTGCAGAAAATAGTGCAGTTTCAGACCCGCTACCTTCCTGGAATGAAGGACCTACAAAAACTGCTATTATTGAATTTGTAAGTAGTGTTAGTAAAGAAGGAGGTGCCCAATATGTGAGTCCTGAGGAAAGGATTGCAACATTTGATAATGATGGCACATTATGGTGTGAACAACCCGTTGCACAGCTAGAGTTTGCGGCATACCAAGTTAAACAAATGGCAGTTGACCATCCCGAGTGGAATGATACGCAACCCTTTAAATCAGTTCTGGAAGATGATAAAAAATATCTGGTGAATGATCTGTTAAATAATCATGGCCAAGAGTTAATGAAACTCATTACGGTTACGCATGCAGGTATGACCTTGAAAGAATTTAATGCAGATGTTAAGGCTTTTCTGAACGCTTCTTCTCATCCAAAGTACGGAAAGAAGTATACGGAGACTATTTATCAGCCTATGCTGGAATTGTTACAATATTTACGTAACAACAACTTTAAAACCTATATCTGCTCCGGTGGAGGCAACAGTTTCATGCGGGTTTTTGCAGATGATGTTTATGGTATTGTACCCGAAAACGTAATCGGCACTTTTGCCATGAATACTTTTGAACAAGTTGATGGTAAATGGGAGATTGTAAAGGGGACAGAGAACCTTTTTATGAACGATAAAGAAACTAAGCCTGCGACAATTGAGCAGCGAATTGGTCGTATCCCAATCTTTGTTGGAGGCAATGTACGTAGTGGAGGTGACATAGGACAACTGACCTATAGCCAAACAAACACACTACCCAATTTTCAACTTTTGGTAAATCATGACGACGATGTACGTGAGTTTGCTTATGCTGAAAAAGATAATGCATCCTTAAATGCAGCCAAAGAAGGTGGCTGGCATGTTGTAAGCATGAAAAACGATTGGATGAAAATATTCCCTTTCGATAATTAAAAATCATGATACCGAATTTTATAAAATTATTAAAATGAAAACACAAAAATTACTAAGTATTGCAATAACCTGCTTGTTTATTATCGGAATGATTCTTCCAATGCAGGCACAGGAAACCGGCGAAAACAGAAACCTGTTTAAAACGGCCGGTGAGAAACAAACCAATAAGGATTTTAAGGCGGCTCCTGATAAAATTGAAACCAGTTTTGGCGATTTGAACTTCGATTTAGAAGCCTATCCAACTGATGAAAGCGTTCAACTTATTTATGACGAAATGGATATACAACGTGCTACCCAGGCATATATGGATTTTTATCCAACGCTTTCGGTGAATGGTATTTTAAAAGGACAAATTCGCGATTTTGGATTCAAAACTGCTTCTGATGTTGGTGTAATGCCCGGACCGGGTTTAACACCCAGTGAGTTATACCTTACAGGAAATAATTCTACCGTGTACGCGGTGGCCACCCTCGACCTAAAAGTGGATGGAGCAACCGTTGTTGAAATTCCTGCAGGCATGTATGGTACAGCTGATGATGCAGCCTTTAAATTTTTGACCGACATTGGTTTTGTTGGCCCTGATAAAGGGTAAAGGTGGAAAGTATTTATTTGTTCCTCCTGGCTACACAAAACCAATTCCTGAGGGATACTTCGTTATAAAATCGCCAAGCTACCGCATTTGGACCATGATGCGTGGTTGGGGCGATATTGGTTCTGGCGAAAAAGCATTGGACTACTTTAGACAAAATCTAAAAATATATCCGTTGGCTACAGGTCCTCGTGATTTTAAGGTTGTAAATACCAACGGGCTGGGTTTAAATTCACTTCCCGCTGAAGATGGTTCTGTTTTCGAAATGTTGAATGAGGTTATTCAATATGAACCCACAGCATTGTTTAGTGCTGAACAACTTGGGAAATTAGCCAGCTTAGGAATTAAGAAAGGACAAGCCTTTAATCCTGATGCACGCATGCAAAAAATATTCGACCAGGGAGCAAAATTAGGTGCTGCCATGTGCAGAGCCATTGTTTTTGCCTCACGCGAAAAAGATATTGAATATTGGGAAGGCCGCCATTGGGAAAAAATGTTTTTATACAATACCACTTTCGAACGCGATGGTGTGACGGATGTTGATGCACGTACACTCTGGCATTATCCTGCTATTGTTGTTTCTCCAGCACTAATTGCAACCAAACCGGGGGCAGGTACCGCTTATTTAACCTCTTTCCGCGATAAAGAAGGGGCCTATTTAGATGGAGGTAAAACCTATAAACTAACAGTGCCTGCCAATCCACCAGTAAAAAACTTTTGGGCAGTAACAGCCTATGATCCAACAACACGTAGTTTATTGGATACCGGTGACAATTTCAATAAATCGGTAGGTTCAAGAGACAATCCGGAAGTAAATGCCGATGGCAGTGTTGATATCTATTTTGCAGCTAAAGCACCCAAAGGAAAAGAAAAGAACTGGGTACCTACCAATGCTGAAAAAGGATTTTTTGTAGTATTCCGTTTTTATGGCAGAAGATAATTTAAAAGTGATGATCTTTGAATGCAGTTGATAAGCCCCAACCAGCCATGCGAGTCCCTTAATGTTTCGGGACTAGAAATGAACCGATAGAACATAGAACCTACCGATTATACTTTCTTTGAAAAATTGAATGACGTGGTTCAATACGAGCCAGAAGGATTTCTTAGATCTGGAAGTTTTAGGGTATTATGTCGCGCGTAGGTATTGAAAAAGGCAAGCTTTTAATCCGATGCCCGCATGAAAAAATCACTTAGTATTCTATTAACTGGCTTTTTTATCATTGGATTGATTATTCCAATGCAAGCACAGAAAAGCAAAAAGCCCAATGTAGTAATCATGCTGGCCGATAATGTAGGCTGGGGAGATAAAGAAGCTGCTTGGGTTGTACCTTTTGCCGACCACGATGCATCCTGGATAGAAGCGAGTGCCCGTAAAATAGAATGCCAAATATATTATCATTACAACTGTATCGTAGTTACTCCGGTAATGGCTAAGGCTCCGGGAGCAGGAAAAGGTTCTGAATATGTATTTGCATCGCTCGATTCTGATAAACAAATTTTAAGAGGTGATCAAAACTATAAAATGACGCTTCCTCCTGATGTACCTGTGGCTGATTTTTGGGCAATTACCTTGTATGATACGCAAACACGTTCACAGTTACAAACCGATCAGAAATTCCCAACTTTAGATACTTATACGAAAGGTATGGAGAAAAACAAAGACGGTTCCTACACCCTTTATTTTGGACCAGAGGCACCTAAGGGAAAAGAAAGTAATTGGTTGCAAACCGTACCCGGCAAAAGTTTCTTTGTGTGCTTACGTATGTACGGTCCAACACAACCATGGATTGACGGTAAATGGAGACCAAGCACTGTGATACTTGTAAAATAATCTGAAAAGCAGAATAATAAATCAATCTTTAAAAGTAAGTCAATGGAAAATTCATCTTTAATCCCGAAAACAAGCTCATCTTCTGTATTTTTCAGTTTCGCCACAATCACTCTGGCAATTATTGGCTTGCTTTATTTTGACGGCATTTTAAAGCCTTTTGTTGTCGCTTTTCTGGTTTGGTTCATCATCAATCAGGTAAAACTTGCCATCGAAAAGATCAAAATAAATGGAAAGTCACTTCCTTCAGCAATAAGTAGCACGCTGGCTTTCCTCATTATTTTGATTGTAACTTTTTTGATAGCAGAAATGCTGATCAGAAATCTTGAAGGCATTGTAGCATCGATGCCCGAATATATGGCAAAACTGAATGAATCGTATGGAAATGCAAGTGCATTAATCAATGATCCGAAATATGCTGAGTATATTCAAAAGTGGATCAATGGTCTTGACCTTGCCGGTATGGCAACAGGGCTTATCAATTCACTTTCCGGCATCCTGGCCAATTTTGCTGTCGTAGTTGTCTATGTGATTTTCTTCATTATGGAAGATGCTACGCAAAGATTGAAGTTGGAGAAATTATTTCCTGAAAAAGGAAAACAATTTCAAAAATTCGTCAACAATATGCAGCAAATCAGTGCGTCCATTCGCTCTTTTATCTGGCAGAAAACAGCCATCAGCTTGATTACAGGAGGTGTAAGTTATGTTATTCTCCTGATTATGGGAGTTGATTATGCATTATTGTGGTCATTCCTGATTTTCATGTTGAATTTTATCCCCTATATAGGACCTCTAATTTCGTCTCTTTTCCCGGCCATTTTTGCGGTTTTAATCAAAGGGGATCTTATGCAATTTGTTTATGTTTTTGCCGCCATGGAAGGTGTGCAGATCATACTGGGAAATTTTGTCGAACCTAAGATGATGGGGAAAGGTACAAACCTTGGTCCAGTCACAGTTATCGTTGCACTGGCCTTCTGGGGAATGATTTGGGGCATAGTAGGTATGATTTTAGCTGTGCCTGTGACGGCTGTTTTGGTCATCATCCTTAGCCAGTTACCTTCAACCCGGTACCTGGCTATACTTCTGTCGGAAAAAGGGGAAATCCCTGACATTGAAGATTAAACTTGTTTAGTATATTTAGGATAATTTGTGCTTTCTAATAGTTAGGAACTAATACCTGACCTACAGATATATTTTTTGATTGTCCGGATAACTTTTTAAAATAAGGCTCATAATTACTCTTTTTTGCTACTAAAGTAGAATTGATTTTGCATTTAGTATGCCTAATTTTAGATGTTGAAAAAATGAAAACGGTATCAATTCATCGATCAGGTATAAAACTCAATTACAGGCATAAGGAATGTAAAATCATTCCTATGCGCGAATATAAAAGTGTCATTGACGAGAAAAATATAGATTCCATTACGCATTTGAATTCTGACCGGGTTTTTCTGGAGAACTTTAACTATATCCCCATTTCCATTTTCATTAAGGCAGTATTCCCAATCATTTACATCCTGGTTTTGTTGGATGCCATAAAATCAAAAATGGAGAAAACACGAAAATTGATATTTTCTTCTGAGCTGAAGCATGAAAATATCCGGGAAGTAAAAGAAGTTACATGGCTTGCCCAATACGATTCTAAGCATGTACATTTTGGCAGAAACCATAAATTGTGTGGAAACAAATAATGATTAACCAATTGATCTGTAACCGTGTAGAAGAAAGAAGTTATATGCTTTTAAACAAGCTTTATGATGAATATTCCCGTATAAAAACGAATTAATAACCTAAATCCTAAATTAAGCTTATGAAAACAAAACAATTATTTTCCGTCATTATTTCACTCCTCATGTTAACCGGTATAAAAACAACAGTAATGGCCCAGGAAGGAGTGAGTGCCGACGACGTGGCAAAAGCTAATAATCCTTTAGCAAGTATAAAAACATTCAATATACATAATTATTATGTGCCCAATTTATCTGGCCTGCCGGATGCAACTTCTAATACCTTATGGTTTCGTTACGCGCAACCTGTAGGCCGGTTTTTGATCAGGGCATCACTCCCATTATCAACGGTTCCCACATCTGACCAGTCAAGTAAGTCCGGCCTAGGTGACCTAAACGCCTTTGCAGCTTATCTTGCTGTTAAGAATGCTAAAACCACATTAGGCGTCGGCCCATTGATTGCAGCACCAACAGCAACTGATGAGACCCTTGGCAGTGGCAAATGGCAGGCAGGCCTTGCGCTTATAGCTTTTCAGGTAGTTTCACCGCAATTGCAGATCGGTGGTTTGGTTACGTGGCAGACTTCCTTTGCTGGCAATGAAAATCGGGATAAAACCAATTTCATGGCCGTTCAGGTATTTGGTATTTGGCAACTCGGAGGTGGAACGTATCTGAGATCTAGTGGTATAATGCAATTTAACCTTGAAAATGGGTATTATAATGTGCCATTTGGTCTGGGCCTTGGCAAAGTGTTAAAAACAGACAAATTGATATTCAATCTATTTGCTGAACCGCAGTTTACTGTATTGCATTATGGGGATGGTCAACCTCAACTTCAATTTTTCTTTGGTATAAATACCCAGTTCTAAATTTTAAAAAAGGAAATGCCCCCAAACATTAACAAAAGTCAAACGCATTCAAAGAAACATTTTCCGTCGTTGTTGAGGATGTGTTTTTTTGGATGACATGAATCGTTCTTTTTCAAAGTATTTATACTAAACATAGGATACATTTTAATATCTTTCGTATTATAACCCTTTGGTATGAATGGACAACAATATCTATTATTTTTTGTGGTATTAATTTTTATATCATGCACTTTTTCAATAGCAGAAGAGGGGGAAGAAACTTCCGGAATACTTCTAGCGGACAGCCTGCAGAATTCAGCAGATAGCCTCTCTAAAAAACAGACAAAAAAAATAGAGAGAAAAGAATGGCGTCAACAGGCTCATCAGAATAATCAGAAATATTTTATACAGACCTTGCTGATGTATGCAACCCTGAAAACAGATGTTACATTTAACAGACCTGGAGGGATTATTTCTGCTACTATTGGTTTGGAGGAACATTTGAAACTTCCCGACCATAAAAATATGCTCTTTTGTTCATTCCTTGGCCGTATCACACCCAATAGTGGTATCTTTGCGCAATATTATGGTTTAAACAGGACCCAAACTAAAACATTCAACCAGGATCTGATCTTTTTCGAGGATACTATTCCGGCCGGGACAACCAGTCAGATATATTTTAATACACAAATGTTTAGCTTTGGATACATATTGTCACTCCTGAAAAAGCCTGATGTTTTTCTTGGTGTTTATTTCAATATAATTGTCATGTACCTTGATCTTGGAGTCCAGTCTGATATAGGGAACATCGATGCTGCCGATGACCCCTTATTGCCATTCCCGAATTTTGGATTAGTTGCACATTTCAAGCTTAAGGATTGGCTCTTGTTGAATGGAAGTGTAGGATTTTTCGGGTTTCGTGTTAATGCAATGAATGAATCACTTTATGACCTCACATTAGGACTTGAATTTAAACCAAAAACGTGGTTTGGTATAAGTATCGGTTATCAGGAATTTGATGTTAAAGCCTTGTTTCCTCAAGAAAACATTGATGTTGAGGTAAACTATAACTTCAGGGGACCTGCAATTGGATTGAATTTTTCTTTTTAGTTCATCATTTTTCAATATACAAATTGGATTGAACAATAAATAATGGTATCAAAAATGCCATATTGAGCTTTTCATGTTACTATACAATCATTTTTCTACTTTTTTTCGCCTTTAGACGTATTGATTATTATTCCAATAAATCCATATGTTTGATAAGATAAATGACAATTAACTATCTGTAATCGAAAAAATGAATAAAATGAAAACAAAATCAATTATCAGATCCTTTTTATCAATTATTTTTCTTTTGAGCATATTGCCCTGGGTAATGGCGCAATCACCTGATATAAAAATGATCACCCAGGAACCGGTCATGAAAATGACCACACCCATTCCGGAAAGTATAACTACACCGGATAAAATAGAGTCACCAATTGGAACATTGGAATTTTTCGATGGTGTACCCAATCGTAAAACAATTGATGCGGTATACGATTATGTGGATCGTGCCCGTGCAGTGCAGGCATTTATCAATATGACCCCAGCTGTTTCTTTATACAATCTCCGAAAAGGGAATCGTGATATGGGAATGGGTAAAAGCAATCAAATATTGATTTGGGAGCAGTTGGGCGACTCCAAGTCATTGGCACTTACTTACAACAACACATCCCTTTATACCTGGGGTTTTCTCGACCTTAAGAATGACGGTCCTACTGTTATTGAAATTCCTCCTGGTGTTTTGGGTATTTTAGATGATGCTGCTTTTAGATATATTACCGATATGGGAGCTGCTGGTCCTGACAAGGGGCAAGGTGGAAAATATCTGGTGCTTCCTCCGGGATACGACGGTGATGTGCCGGAAGGTTACTATGTGTATCAATCAAACACCTATAATGTTTGGAATTTTATGCGGGGCTACACCAAAACCGGTGTTGAAGCTGCTGCAACCCGGATTAAGGAAAACCTTAAAGTGTATCCATTATCGCAAAAAGACAATCCGCCAAAAATGGAATTCAAAAATATGTCGGGTGTATATTACAATACCGTTGCCCCCAATGACTATACTTTCTTCGAAGACCTGAACCAAATCATACAGGAAGAACCTGAAGGTTTTTACGATGCGGAAAACCTGGGAATTCTACGATCATTAGGTATTGTTAAAGGCCAACCATTTAATCCGGATGAGCGCATGAAGAAATTATTAACGGAGGCCGTTGATATTGGAAACGCTTATGCTCGCGCAAATACCATTGAACCTCGCGATCCAGGTCACTACTACTATCCGGATACCAAAAGTGAATGGGTAATGGCTTTTGCAGATAACGATACTTACTTTCTGAAAGACGGGGCTCGTCGAATGGATTCTCGACTATGGATGCATTTTAATGCGGTTTGTGTAACCCCTGCTATGGCATTAACTAAACCAGGTGCCGGATCACAGTATGGTATCGCAGGATTAGACTCAGAGCACATAGTTTTAGATGGATCAAAGACCTACAAATTACATTTGCCACCAAACTTCCCGGTTAAAGATAACTGGTCTGTAACTATTTATGACCCACAAACAAGATGTATGCTTCAGACTGATCAGAAATTTGCCGGCATCAACAGCTTAAGCGGAAAAGTAAAAGAAAATAAGGATGGATCTATTGATGTTATTTTTGCCCCTACTTTACCTAACGGAGTTGATGAAGGCAATTGGGTGCAATCTATTCCAGGTAAGAGTTGGTTCATTATTCTTCGCGCTTATGGTCCTTTGGCTCCATGGATAGATAAAACATGGCGACCCGGTGAGATTGAGTTGATGCAATAAGATATGCGGTTATCGGCATGTAGATATCTTCAGGATTTAGAAACCTGAATATAAATTAGAAAAACAGTACATGGAATCAGGATAACATGCTCTTTCCATGAAGGCCATTACCGGTAAGACCCAGACCTTACCGGTAAATGCTCTTTATATAGAATTTTAAATAAATATGGAAAAGAAAGTATACGAATTACAAGATAATTTGGTTTATGAAATCCCTAATGGAGACTTTGACAAACATAAGATTAATAAATCCTCCATTTATCTGTACGAAATCACTACAAGTGACAGAACCGAAGCGGCCAAAGACATACAATCCTTTGGATTTAATGAGGATTTATTAGACTATATCCAAAATCCCTCGGAGCATATTCGTTTTGATTATATAAACGATGTAGCTTACGGTGAACTGGCTTTCTTCTCATCACAATCTAAACCTCCTGCAAAGTATCTTAGTGTTATACTGTATAAAAATATTCTCATCCTCATTCATGATGGAGAGGATAGACTATTTAAAGAATTTCATGAATCCGTTGACAAAGTACTTGAAACAAGCAGAAATATTGAAATCATCCATCTGGTCTTTCTATTGGTAAATGAAATTCTATCAGCATATGGTAAACTGATTATTTCGTACCGGGAAGAAATAGAGGATATCGCAAAAGATTTTGATAAAAATTTCCGTGATATAGATCCGGATGAATTTCTGTATTCAAAGTCGCATTTATCCGACTTTGGAAGGGTGCTGGAAAAACTTCATTTCTCATTAAGCTTTCCACCTGCAAAAAACATTCTTGACAAGGAAAGTCCGTACAAGCTTTACTTCGCCGAACTAGAGAAAAATATAAGTATCCTGGAAGTTTCATTATCGAAGACACAAGATAGACTGGATTCCCTTCATGATCACTATCACCTTTTGCTCCAGGATAAATCCAATAAGCGGCTAAATTTTTTGACCATCATACAAGCCATATTTGTTCCCCTCACTTTATTAGCAGGAATTTATGGCATGAACTTTAAGTTTATGCCGGAACTGGAACTGGAACATGGATACTTTATCAGCCTTGGGATAATGTTTGTCATTGCATTAGGATTTATCTGGTATTTCTATAAACATGGCTGGTTTGATTGAGAATTATGAAATGACTTAATTTAGAATAACACGAATATGATCCCTCCAGGATAAAATGGCTTTTACAAAATCACATATTCTGCTTATAAGATATCTTTGCGCCATAATTTTCATGGCTTTTATTCTTATTCATCAGGCCAAGGCTCAGGACAGTTCCAGCAGTACAGTAACAAAACAAATATGGCTGGATTTCAATCCCAGTCGTAAACTCTCTGACAGGACTACTTTGAATGTACCAATTGGTGCCAGAACGATATTCCCGAACGTATGGTACCGCTTCTGGGTCGGCCCGCGTATCTCATACAAAAGACCTAAATTTATATTGAAGAAACTCCGGTACAAGGAAGAACTTCATGCCGGGATAGATATTTTCTATGCTATTAACATTCATACCGTTAATCGACTGGAAATATCTCCCTATCAGGCATACAGTCTTGTCTGGCCTGACCGCGAAAGATTACAGATCAAGCATTATGTGGAATTGAAAGAAAGATTTGAATTTGAGACCGATGACTGGTCAAACAACTTTGGTTTAAGGGTTAGCTATGAACCTTCCATAACCATCCGTTTCAGGGGAGATTTCTGGGAATACGGCAAGGGTTTTTACATTCCGGTAAGCATGAAGTTCTACTGGAATTTAATTGGAACCAAACAATTTAATGATAAGGTGCGGTTTATGCCGGGTATTGGAAAAGAATTTTCTCCGGAGTTAAAAATGGCCTTTTTTGTCGGATATAACTATACGCGAAACTCGATTGACGAAGATTTCCATACCAATGATATCATATTCCGGTTCCGTGTATATTACAAATTTAATAAAGAAGATAAGCGATGATTATTTGATTATTTAACCGAAAATATTAAAAGACTGTGAAATATCAACTATACCTAATAATTTTGTTCTGTGCTATTCTACTCCATAAATTACAGATCAGCTATGCCCAGGACAATGAGACAGAAGACGCATCATTTGATAACTTCCTGGACTCCTTGTCTGGTAATGTTCTCGAGTCTATATATATGGATGAAATAGAAAGTGTTTCCAACGATGAAAATGATAGCATCAAAAAAAAGTCTACATTTAACGCATATCCGTATGTATTCTATACACCGGAATCAAAATTCGCAGTAGGAGCCGGAGGAATATTTATATTCTATACTGGTTCCGGAAAGGACCTTAATCCTTCAAAAATCGGGTTTGGAGGATACTATTCCACCAATAAACAGTACAAAATCAGCATCAGCCCGAATCTTTATTTTCTGGATAATAAACTTTATTTCGAATTGCCGACAAGTTATGGATTTTTTGTAAACAAGTACTGGGGAATTGGAGATAATACAGAAAAATACGAAAATGCCAGTTACTCGGCAAAGACTTTCAGCACCACGTTTACCGTTCAGGTACCCCCTGAATTTTTCTATGCGGATCGTACGGGTTTGATCATCGATTATGATAATACGGAAATAGTTGATAAGATGGATAATGAATTACTGATGAATGATTCATTACCTGGAAGTAATGGCGGTCAGCTGATCGGGTTTGGCAGCGATCTGGTATGGGATTCAAGGGATAACATCTTTTTCCCAAATTCCGGGGGATATCAATATTTTAAGATCATATTTTATCCAGGGATCAGTGACTACACATATGCTATGTTGGAGCTGGATGTAAAGGGCTTCCGTTCGTTCAAACCAGACCATGTATTTGCTTTTAACCTTTACGTGCAATCAACTATTGGTGAAACACCTTTTTATAAGTTGCCCGCATTGGGCGGTATGAAAAGAATGCGTGGATATTTTAATGGACGATATCGCGATAACTTCTACGGAATGTTGCAGATGGAATACCGTCAGTATTTCTGGAAAAGACTGGGTTTTGTTGTATTTGGGGGGGTGGGAAATGTTTCTCATAATATACTGGAATATAGTTTCAATAACCTGAAATATAGCTACGGTGCTGGCTTGAGATTTCTGTTTAATAAAAAGCAGAAAGTAAACCTGAGAATGGATCTTGGTTTTGGCAATGACGGTAATCGTGGTATTTATTTTGGTATCCAGGAAGCATTTTAATATATTCAAGAATGAACAATTGTTCCGGACATAGGATATTCCTGCAAATTATACATTCTAATACATCATGAAAACACATATCTACTGGAAGACATTAGTTTTTTATTCATTTATCAACATATGTACATATGTGCAGGCTCAGGATGGGCATTACTGGTCTGAAAACTATGGCAACAAATCCATGCTGCTGAGCGGCACTGTGAATGCCAGTGTGGCTGACCTTGGCCTGGTATACTATAATCCCGGCCGGTTGGGACAGATAGAAAACCCAGCCTTCGTGATCAATGCCAAGGTGTACGAGTGGCGGACCATTAAGGTTGAGGATGGTGTCGATGAAGGTGTAGACCTGACCAAATCAAATTTTGGTGGTGCACCAAATCTGGTCGCCGGAACCTTCAGCTTGCCTTTTCTCGAAAACCATAAATTTGCCTATTCTTTTTTAACACGCCAGAGAACGGAAGCTGATTTTTTTGTCCGGGTAGAGGAAGAAGGTGATGTGGTGGAGGTAATGCCTGGTAATGAAATTTTTAACGGGAAATTTCGATTTAACAGCAATTTAAAAGAAGAATGGATCGGACTGACCTGGTCCTATCCTTTGAGTGAGAAATTCAGTGTGGGATTATCAAATTTTATCTCAGTGCTTAGTAAATCAAATGGTTTGATGCTGAATATGAATGCATTAGGTGAGACTAATAATGTGGCTACGCTGACAATTGATCGTCAATACAGTTATGAGAACTACGGCATGGTATGGAAAATGGGTATGGCACTGGATCTTACAAAAGTAAGCCTTGGCATGACAGTCACCACACCCCGGGCTAACTTTCATGGAAAGGGAAACACCCTTTTTGAGGATTACCTGGTCGGTGTGGATTCGTCAGGTGATGGAAGCATTGATGATGGATTTATCTTTAACATTCAGAACGATCTGAATGCCAAATACAGATATCCCTGGGCCATTGGTTTAGGAATAGGTATTCATTTTAAGAAAGCCCTATTACATCTAAGCGCTGAATGGTTTGACAAGGTGCCGCGGTACGAGATTATGAAAACGGATCCTTTTATCGGTCAGAGTACAGGAGATACGCTTAGGTTTTCACTGGTAGATGAATTGGATCCGGTGATTAATTTTGGTATAGGGTTAGAGTATTATATAAGTGAAAAGTTCAGCTTGTATGCCAGCTTCGCTTCGGATTATTCTGCTGTCAGCTCCAATATTACCCGATTTGCTGAACTGGAGGAAGAAGCAAGCAATTCTGCTTTTCAGGCAGATTTTTACAAGTTTGGCGGCGGTTTTGCCATCAATACCAAAGCTGTTGAGATTACCATTGGTGCTACATATACAGGAGCTGACCAGGAATTTAGAAGACCGATTGATTTTCCGGAAGAAGGCGAGGAGGATCCGGTTTTTGATAGTGATGATCCTGCAATACTAAAATTCAGTCAGTGGAGATTCGTACTTGGATTTTCCTTTCCATTCGCTGATAAAATGACCAAAAAACTGGATTCAGGTTCAGAAGAATAATTCCTCCTATTGGACATATTATTATGAAATGTGGTAATACTGTTTAAATACATAGCTCAATATCCTTCAAGTTGTTTCATATTTTCAACATTATTCTATATGCTGGTAAGCACGACAAATGCTATTGCGTAAGAAGAATTAAAAGAGGATACCATTATATTAGAGCCCGGATTTGCCGGTCCGGGTAGTGTTGCAGGCCGCTTGAAGCGTGATAAAAGGCTGACCATACCCATTCCTGATCCTGGATTAGGTGCAGCCGTATATGCTATATTTACCGATAACCTGTATATACTCGGAAGTCTTGTCGATGCCAATGGTGATCCAACTCGTCCGCAGGATAATTTTAACAGTTTCTTTGGAGAGGCAGAATATTTTACCAGCATTGAACTGGGCTGGGTCAAATCACTTGAAACCGCCTATGTTGACAATTTGCATATGGTTTTCTGGCATGCTGCGGAAAGAAAACAATTGGGCATACCCTCCGGATGGGGCCTGGCATTTTCGTATAGTCATCTTTTTATAGATAAATTTCTGCCGTTTTTCAGGGCTGGATATGCTAATGATGGCGGTGCACTCTGGGATAGATCTGTTTCAATGGGTTGTGGTTACCGTATTTCAGAAATGATTGACCGCCTTGGCCTGGGATTTAACTGGGGGCGGCCTTCAAAAAATGAATTTGGAGAAAGTATGGACTATCAGTTTACCTCTGAGATTTATTGTCATTTCAATCTGTACAAAATGTTTAGCGCGACACCAAGCATCCAATTGCTAATTAATCCAGCATTAAATCAGGAAGTAAATTCAATATTCGTGTATGGATTCCGATTTAGAGCATCTCTTTAAATGGAATTTAAGTGCCTTCAGGAGCTTTTTTTAAAGCTAGTTTATGAGATTAAGAACACTGTAAGCCCTGTGTGATACCTGATATTTGAAAATAAGTTCAGTATTTTAAAAGGCAATTGATGAAATTAGAAACATATTTAAACTTCAAAATCATCAGGTTTGGCTTTTGATATTTAATGTCAAATAATATCTTAGTGAACTAGTTATGATTTCCTGGGTTTATACAATTATAAATTTGGCATGTGACACTAGTGGGATTTAAAATTCTAAAAATCTATTACTTCTTATGAAACTACTATCTCTTGAAACCAATCCGGAATATATCAAACTTCAAACAGAGCTTGTTAAGTTACAAACCCATTTACATGAAACCGATCAGCGGCTTCTGATAATTTTTGAAGGCCGCGATACGGCCGGAAAAGGAGGAGGAATTATGCGGTTTGTACGTTATCTGAATCCGCGGTGGTACAGGATTGTGGCTCTTACAAAACCTACTGTAATCGAACGCGGCCAATGGTACTTTCAGAGATATATTAAACATCTACCTGATCCCGGGGAAATTGCTTTTTTTGACAGAAGCTATTACAATCGGGCAGTTGTGGAGCCGGTTATGGGATTTTGTACTCCTGAACAACATGAACAGTTCATGAATACGGTAAATATTCTTGAAAAAATGCTCGTTGAAGATGGCATTAAAATCATCAAATTCTGGTTCTCAATTGAAATAACTGAGCAGAAAAAACGCCTGAAAAGAAGAAAGACCAATCCTTTGTTTCAATGGAAATTGAGTACTGTTGATGCTGTTGCACAGCAGAAATGGAAAGATTATACGAAGTACAAGTTTAAAATGTTTGACCGGACTGCTACAGAATATTGCCCATGGATCGTCATAAATGGGAACAATAAAGATACTGCAAGACTTGAAGCAATCCGCTATGTGGTTAATCAATATGACTACCCTGAAAAAGGTGATACGGGTGTAAGTATGGATATCAACCCGGAAGTAATTTCAATACTTAAAGTGGATTGAAACATACTAATTCTATTAAAAAAAAACGTATCTCAGATTTTTCACCCCTTGCTATCCAATATATCTTTTTTTACTCCTTAAGAGTAATGGATTATCAGGCCAAAATGCCTAAGGTTGATATGTTATATAACAATGAATATCTAATAAACGAGAAAATGAATTGTTTACGAAATCGCAATTTTATTTCTAATTAATAAAAGGATTGCCAATGTAGTTTATAAGCAGTAAATTTGAAGACACATCAGATACTTAATTCTTCTTGAATTACCATACTATAAAGATTTCAATTCGTAAACACTTAACAATAGAGAATATTAACGATATCAATACTTAAATTTTAAAAATACAAACAATGAAAAAATCTCTTAAAATTTCAACTTTACTGACCCTGTGCTTGTTTTTAACGGGCATGCTGCAGGCCCAGGTAAAAAGTGACTATGACAAAACAATCGATTTCACCAAGTACAAAACGTATAGCTTTGCCGGATGGCAGAATGACAGCGATAAATTAATCAATGATCTGGACAAAACCCGCATATTGGATGCTTTTAAAGCTGAATTTGATGCACGAAATATGACCCTGGTAGAGGACAATGCCGATGCAGTGGTAACACTTTTCCTTGTTATTGATAATAAAACAAGCACTACAGCCTATACCAATTACATGGGCGGTATGGGTATGGGATACGGCTATGGCTGGGGCATGGGTATGGGCGCGGGTATGGGAACATCCACAACCACCTACAGTGAAAATGATTATGAGGTTGGAACCCTGGTGGTGGATGTCTATGATGCCGGTACTAAAAAATTAGCCTGGCAGGGTGTGTTACAAAAAACAATAAATGAAAAAGCATCAAAAAGGGACAAGACGATACCAAAGAATGCTGCTAAGATTATGAAGCAGTATCCGGTTCCTGCAGCAAAATAGTAAATATAAAATACATACTGATAGGAGGAGGCTGTCTCAAAAGCAGCCTCTTTTTTTATCAGTTGTCTCGTCCTGCAAAAGATATGAAGTAATGGTTGTATATCAAGCGCACACAAAGGATTATCAGTTCAAATATCGAGTCCGGAGGTTGAGAAGGATTGATAGTAACCGAGGGGCCAGCGAAGTATGGCATCAAGGACAACCATTACCGAATGGCGCAGAAAATATGTCCTTTGACAAGGATTTTCAAACCGATTACACAATGAAAGACTCCCGTTATTTGAGTAGGAAAGTTCGTTTACTGGAAAAGGAAAAATCTTAACAAGAGAGATCAATGCCAGCGATAAAGCTGCTATTAGAAAATCTTTTGGCGAGCAAGAATATGGCATCAGATCAGAAAACTCCTTGCCGAAATCGAGTTATAAAGTTCAAAAAAGCAATAGGACTTTGGATTGTTCGGGATGAGTAGACAAAGCTATTATCGGGCTGGATGGCGGCAAAGGCATCGCAGTATATGCTCAGGTGAGCGATGGCGGCATTAGGCGGGATCTTCTCGAGTTGGTACTGGCTTTACCATAGCTTAACGAACCTCTTTAGAGCTAGGTGTTGGCAGGATAGCTTTTGCCATATTGAAAGCCAATAATATGAACATAAAGCCACAACCAGCAAGGACGACTACAAACCAAAGCATATGTTCCGCAGCAAAAAACGATATTTGATATTGAGCCCACAAGACCGGAGCAAATTTGGGTTAGTGATATAACCTATATTGGGAGTAGAGGCAACCATCAATATTTATCACTTATAACAGATGCCTATTCGAAAAGATTCTTGATATGATTATCAGATAGTCTCATGCCCAGGGAAGTATCAGAGCTCTCGAGCCAAAGAATAGACAGTATAAGGATAAGCCATTAATACACCATTCAGACAGAGGTATTCAGTACTGTGGAAGCATACCAAAACAAAAAGTAAAGATGGACTTATCTGTTCAATGACGGAATGTTGGATCCCTATGCCAATGCAGAGCCGAAAGAGTAAATGGGATAATAAAATAAATTTGAACTGAATAAATATGCTCACAACAGTAAATTGCTTAAAATAATAGTTGATGAAAAGACGCATACAATACCTTTAGGCCTCATTATTCATGCAACAGTAACACCAGAACAAATGCATAACAAAATGAAAAATTAAAAATAAGAAAAAATAATCCCCAAATAACTTTGGGGATTAATAAAATTATATTTTAGTCCTATAATCTGTAACGCTTATTTAGGACTAGTCAAGTGGACCGCCCTCCACTTTAGGCATTTTTTGATGGAATATCTCAGAGTACTCAATCATGATTTATTCATCGATATCGCATTAATAGCACCAAACAGGATTTAAACATTATTTCCAGTATCCTGATCAGCTATGATTGCTTGAAAACAAGGCTCTATCCGGGATATTACAGGATGAATGGGATGATGGCTTTTCGTTCCGGGGGATAGTCTTTAAATTCCTGTTTATACCATTTGTGGTTATCAATCGCCCTGGGTACCAGGTTAGCGAAGGTCCATATGAAAAAGGCAAAACCGGGTAATCCTGCTGCCATAATAGCAAATCCCAGCCATTCCACCAACTCGCCAAAATAGTTGGGAGAAGAAACATATTTAAACATCCCCCCTCTTGGGATAGCATAACTTTTCTCAGTATTTTTCCTCAAATTGATCAGGATCTGGTCCGATTGCAGGTTAATGAATGCACCTACAAAAAACAATATCAGCCCTGCAATAAAGAAGATATTGGTAAAAGTATAATGATGGAGACTCCCTGCATAGTTCCCCAGATAGTATCCATTGAAAAAACCATTTCCTATATTAAAGACAAGGGCCATTAAAGCCACTGTAGAGGGCATCTTCTTGTTTCTTGAGCTGATCCTGAAAGGATAAATGAAGGTCCTGTGAAAATAATGCAAAACCCATAAGGCAACTAAGAACCATATTACAGCATTTTTCAAGCCTTCCCCGGTAACCACAAAATACACGACCAACACCGGCGATGGCAACTCCATTATGATCCATCCAAGCCAATTCGGAATTTCAGGCCCCCAGTTTTTTCTGATGAATCGGCCATAAGGTGCTGAAATGAAGAAAAGCGAAATAAATGTAATAACTGCCAATCCGATCCAGGCATATAGTAATATGTTGAATAATGAATAATCCATATTATGATAAATAATTGTTCACCTTGAACCATTCAACTGTATCTCTGATGGTCTGATCAAAAAATCTGGGATGATAACCTAAATCATGAATGGCTTTTTCATTTGAAATATTTCTATGGCTGTTTTCAAGGGTATCAAGGGATGCCGGTGCAAACAATCTTTCCTCATCCTTCCCGGATGAAAAATGATTAAGGAATCCTGCACCCAACCTGGCCAACCAGAATGGAACGGTTATTTTAGGCGCTTTACTTCCACCAAATTTGTTTACTGTCTCCCCTAAGTCCATAATGCTTTTCCAGCTTCCTGAAATGATATACCTATGACCATTTCTGCCTTTATCGATGGCCTTTACCGTTGCATCAGCTACGTCGCGGACATCCACAAAATTATACCCTCCGTTCAATGTGGCGGGAATATTGCCTTTATAATATTGGATCAGTGCCCTTCCCAATTGAGAAGGCTTGAAATCATTCGGTCCAAGAACGGCAGTAGGATTCAGTATAACCGTGCGAAATCCATTCCCGGAAGCTTCCATGACCATTTCCTCTCCTTTTACTTTCGATTGATCATAATCAAATAGACTTTTTTTGTTTAATTCCCTGGTTTCATCCATAACCCCTGTTAGCGGGAAAACATTCAGCGCGTGAATAGAACTGAAAAATATAAATTTCTTTACACCCAATTCTTTCGCCGCATCAAGCAAATTCCTGGTCCCTTCAATATTTACCCTTAATACCTCAGCAGATTTCTTCTCTAAAGTGATCACACCAGCCAGATGAATCAGAACCTCGGCCCCGTCAATACATTCAATCAGTGATTGCTTGTCCATCAGATCTCCTTTTACAGGAGTTACATCCATACCTTCAAATGCCTTGGTATTTTTATGAACCAATGCCCTGACCTCGTATCCCTTTTCTAAAAGAAGTGGCAGGAGATTGATCCCTATATGTCCGGAGGCGCCTGTTACTGCTACTACCATAGCTGCAAATATGCGCCAATTTGTCAATTATTAAAGAACAGGAATCAATTTTTAGGAATTTGTAAGAATAGATGTCGAAAATATTTGGCCTGAATTGATTGATCATCAAGTATTCTGGTTTAAGTTATGAATAAATTCATGCTGATTAAACAAATTCAGAAATAGGCTTGAACTATACATTTGTTCAATTATTTTTGAAAACATATTAAACCTGAATCCCGATGATCCCTGATCACTTTTCAATCAGAATTTCCCATTTCTTCATCCTGGCAATTTTACTTTTATTTTCAGCTTGCCAAAAAGACTTCAATCAAAATTCCTCAACAGCATATACCCATGACTGGGAAAATGAACAGATCTTTGAAATAAATAAGGAAGAATCACATAGTTCATTCTTTCCCTACCGGAATACAGACCAGGCCTTTCGGTCAGACAGGAAGGATGCTGAAAACTTTATAGATCTGAATGGTAAATGGAAATTTTTCTGGGTAAGAAAACCGGATGAGAGACCCATCGACTTCTATAAAAACGACTTTGATGTATCCGGATGGGAGGACATCATTGTTCCGGGAAACTGGGAAAGGCAGGGATACGGAGTACCTCAATATCTTGACGAAGAGTTTCCTTTCCCCCCTGAATGGCCATCGATCCCCAATGACTATAACCCGGTTGGTTCCTATAAAAAAACATTTAATCTGCCGGAAAATTGGAATGAAGAAGAAATATTCATCCATATTGGCGCAGCTCGCTCAGCCTTTTATATCTGGGTGAATGGCGAAAAGGTGGGTTACAGCCAGGGTTCCAAACTGCCCGCTGAATTTAATATTACCACTTACGTTTCTTCCGGAACCAATACCGTAGCCATTGAAGTATACAGGTGGTCAGATGGCAGCTACCTCGAAGGTCAGGATATGTGGCGTTTGAGTGGAATTGACCGGGATGTCTATCTGTATTCCACACCCAAACAACATATTCAGGACTATTTCATAAGAAGTAACCTGGATGAAAAATATAGAAATGGAATATTTGACATTGACATTGAGGTTAAAAACCACGGAAACACATCAATTACCGGATTGTCACTGGATGTAAGGCTTTTAAAAGATCAAAAAACCATCCTGACATTACATACCGAAGTTCCTGAAGTTCATTCCAATGATAAAACCATGACCCATCTTTCCTCAATGGTGGAAAATCCGAAAAAATGGACAGCAGAAACACCTCATTTATATGATGTGTTGATTCAATTGAAAAGCAACGAAGGTCAAATGCAGGAGGCAATATCTTGCAAAACCGGATTCCGGAAAGTGGAAATAAAAAATGGCCTTCTTCATGTAAACGGGACTGCAATTACGATCAAAGGGGTAAACAGGCATGAACATGATCCGGTAACAGGACATGCAATTGATGAGGCCTCCATGATCCGTGATATTCAATTAATGAAAGAATTTAATATAAATGCCGTAAGGACGGCACATTATCCAAATCATCCCAGGTGGTATGAGCTTTGTGACCAATATGGATTATATGTCGTAGATGAAGCCAACGTTGAATCCCACGGCCTGGATATCGGGGATACCGCAATTACCCTTGGAAACCGGCCACAATGGATCAAAGCTCAATTAAGCCGTACAGAAAGAATGGTTGAACGGGATAAGAACCACCCTTCTATCATTACCTGGTCTCTTGGTAATGAAGCTGGCTTTGGAGTCTGCTTTATTGAAGCCTATAACTGGATAAAAGAAAGGGATCCATCCAGGCCTGTTCAATACGAAATGGCACAATACAGCCAGTATACAGATATACAGGCCCCTATGTATCATAAAATTCCACAGATTGAAGAATATGCCTTATCCAACCCGTCGAGGCCTTTGATCCTATGTGAATATGCACATGCGATGGGGAACAGTGTGGGTAACTTTCAGGATTACTGGGATGTTATCGAGAAATATGAAAGCCTGCAGGGTGGATTTATATGGGATTGGGTGGACCAGGCTCTGGAAGAATACAATGATGCCGGAGAAGCTTATTTTGCCTATGGTGGGGATTATGACCATGCACCGGTTGACAACGATTCAAATTTCTGTATAAACGGTCTTGTCCAGGCCAACAGGAACCTGAATCCGCATATCTGGGAAGTTAAAAAAGTATACCAGTATGTTGATATTAAACCGGTTAATCTATTAAAAGGTGAATTTGAGATCACAAATAAATACGATTTTACAGATCTGCAAAAGTATTCAGCTTCGTGGTTCATAGAAGCTAAAGGTGAGAAGATTGCTGAAGGATCTATACCGTCAATAAAATTAGCTCCGCATCAATCGAAAATCGTACATATTCCGGTTCCGAAAATATTTGTTGAGCCAGGTGTCGAATATTTTATGTTTGTACAATTCAGAACAAAAGATAAACTTCCCTTATTACCTGAAAACCATTTAGTAGCCTGGGAACAGTTTGAAATTCCTATTTGGAAAGACCTGGATCCATTGAAGCTGCACAACTTTCCTGACTTAAGTGTGGAGGAAAATGATGAAAATATTATTATTCGTGGTACTGAATTTTCATATACCATGTCCAAAAAGAGTGGAAGGCTCAGTTCGATGAACTATAAGAATAACCCGTTATTAAAAGAACCATTAATCCCGAACTTCTGGAGAGCTCCGGTGGATAATGACCTTGGGAATCACATGCCTCAAAGGTGTAAGATCTGGAAAAATGAAGGATCCTTGTCAGAATTGCGAGATGTTAAAACCATCATCGATAGTCCTAAAAAGGTAACGATAAGTACTGTTCTGGATCTGCCAGCCTCCGGATCAACCCTGAAAGTTGATTATTCCTTTTTCTCAAATGGAATGATCAAGATAAATAATCATTTCATTCCCGGCTCCACCGATCTCCCGGAACTGCCTAAGATAGGGATGAGCCTTGAAATGCCTGGCGACTATCTGAATATGTCCTGGTTTGGCAGGGGGCCTCACGAAAGTTACTGGGATAGAAAAACAGGGGCTCCGGTTGGATTTTATTCAGGGACAGTCTGGGAGCAGTATCATCCTTATGTCAGGCCCCAGGAATTCGGTAATAAAACGGATGTCCGCTGGATGGCATTACAAAATGATAAGGAATTCGGCCTTCTGGTTACCGCCAAGCTACCCATGAATATGAGCGCCTGGCAGATCCGGATATCAGACATAGAGAATAAAAAACAGAATGAACCCAACCGGCATGCCATCGATGTAAAACCAAAAAACCTGGTCACCCTGAATATTGATTACCTTCAGAGGGGCGTGGGAGGTGACAATACCTGGGGGGCACCTGTTCATGATCAATATAAAATTCCAGCAAAAGAATATCAATACGACTTTACGCTGATTCCTTTTGAAGGCGGTAAGGAAAAGATATGGGAATTAAATAAAATTATTTTAACTGAGAATTAAAGGACAATTCATATAGATGGGGATTTATTATTAAAACTGATATCCCTTGTCAATGAGAAGGGGTAAGATATTGATCCCTATATGCCCGCAAACTCCTGCAACCGCTATATCATAGCTGCAAATATGACATTGTCTAGTAAATTATATCGGATAGGCAAAATTTGATACAGATTTTCACATTTAATTTGATGAAAATAACACCAATTTGTGTAACATTTATTTAGTATATTTCGTTGTATATTTACAATATAATATATATTTTATATATCATGATATCCAGAAAATTATACAACAGGATCGCATTACTCCGTAAAGAACGCAGCATATCACGAAAGGACCTGGCTGAAGAGATAGGTGTTAACTTTCAAACAGTAGGATATCTGGAGCGTGAGGAATATAATCCCAGTCTGGATCTGGCTTTTAAAATCAGTGAGTATTTTAAGTTGCCTATTGAGTTTATTTTTTCAACCTCACCTATGAAACCCTTAAGTCAGGAATTGTATGACCAAACCAAAAAACAATAATCATGGATCGCAACATACCCTTACAAAATCGAAGGACTGGGGTGCTGATTAATTATATCGCCCTTGTTATGGCCTTAATTTTATTTGAACTTACAAAATATGGCATTGGCTTACCCCATTGGGCAGGATTTAGCCTGATTGGTGTATTTCTCTTAATTTTGATAATTAGTTTCGTATATGTTTATGTAAAATCCGGACTCTGGAGGCTAACCCATAAGAAAACTGAAAACCTGGATGAAAGAGAGATCCAGGTCGTTACCCATGCCGTCAGGATCTCCTATACCATTTTTGTAATTACGGTAATTGTAATGGTGTACTTATTCGCTATTTTTGGGCTGGGGACTATTGATGTGGTCATCGCAGCAACCTTGCTGTATCTTGCACATATAATCCCTACATCCATCGTAGCATGGACGGAAAAAGAAGTGTACTAAAGTATTCAAAATCTGAAAATAGCTATATTGGCAGAAAAAATTAATGTGAAGGATTCGGTATCAAACTTCCTTAAATCCAAATACGATATTTTGGCTGAAATCAAGCCACTGGACGGACATGTGGACAAGAATTACCTGTTATATATCAACAAAGTTCCTGAATATGTATTAAAACTCAGCCGGGACCTGACCGACAAACCTTTCCTCAGAGCACAGAATCTTATTTTTGATCATCTTAAATCATTGGACAGGTATGATTTCCCTCAAATCATTACGGGTTTGGATGGGAAAAGCATTTATTTATATACTGATGAGAAAGGTAATCAATACCAGGCGAGACTACTAAAATATCTAGCCGGAGAATTCCTGGCAAAAACAAATCATTCTGACCACCTTTTAATTGATTTTGGTGAGTTTCTTGCGGAAATGGATAAAATGCTTATCGATTTCCAATCACCTGAGATCATGGCAAGGCATTATGAGTGGGACCTGCAGTATTTTCTTGAATACGCAGATTTCTTATCCTATATTTCTGATCCGGCCCAGCGCAAACTTATAGAATATTTCCTCTTACAATTTCGCGAAAACATTTCCCCCATCCAGCACCTCCTGAGAAAAAGTGTAATACATAATGATGCCAATGACTGGAACATCTTATCCAATGAAAAAAACGTCATCGGTGCTATTGATTTTGGAGACGCGGTATATTCATTCACCATAAGCGAGGTAGTCGTTGGGGTAACTTACATAGCCCTTGAATCTGAAGATCCGCTGTTAAAGGTTTCCAAAGTATTAGAGGGATATCACAGGATTCTTCCAATACAGGAACTTGAAATAGAGAGCATCTATTATCTGCTCGCGGCAAGACTTTGTATGAGTGCCTGTCAGTCTGCCTACCTGAAAAGACAACGGCCTGATGATACATATGTGTCTATTCATGAAAAAGCCGTTTGGAAGCTATTGTCCGACTGGGTAGCCATCAGTCCGGACCGGGCAGCCAACAGGTTCCGTAAGGCCTGTTCATTGCCTCAAAAGACCCTACAATCAAAAGAAAAGTATATTGAACAGCGAAACAAACATTTCAGCAAGGCTCTTTCACTTAGCTACCAGGATCCCATTGTTATGGAAAGGGCAGCTTTCCAGTATATGTTCGACCACACCGGTACAACTTACCTGGACTGTGTGAATAACATCATGCATGTAGGGCATGGTCATCCGCGGGTTGTTCATGCCGGCCAGCGTCAAATGGCTAAATTAAATACCAATACCAGATATTTATATGACGCACTGAATGAATATGCAGCAAAACTTCTGGATAAATTCCCTGCTTCTCTCAATAAAGTTTTTTTCGTGAATTCGGGAAGCGCTTCCAGTGACCTGGCAATAAGACTGGCAAGAAATTACACGAATAAAAAGGAACTGATCGTCATGGATCACGGCTATCATGGCAATACCACAACGGGGATTGAAATAAGCCCTTATAAATTCAAAGGCACTGGTGGCAAGGGAGCTGAACCACATATACATACGGCCTTTCTGCCTGGTTCAGGGTATAAGTCAAACTATTCCGAAGCAGATCTTTATGGCCGGATCGATGAATTTATGACCAATCCCATTTCCGCCTTTATCTGCGAGCCCATTGTTGGCTGTGGTGGTCAGGTTATGTTAAGTGAGGCCTACCTGAAGACTATATATAAAAAAGTCCGGGATAACAATGGCGTATGCATCGCAGATGAAGTCCAGACAGGATTTGGGCGTGTGGGATCGAAATTCTGGGCATATGAATTGTATGATGTGGTCCCCGACATTGTAGTGCTTGGTAAACCCATGGGCAATGGCCATCCAATTGGTGCAGTAGTGACTACAAATGAAATAGCCGAAGCTTTTGAAAATGGCATGGAGTTTTTCAGCTCCTTTGGAGGTAATCCCGTCTCCTGTGAAATAGGCAAAGCGGTTCTTGAGGTGATAGAAGAGGAATCTTTACAGGAAAATGCCCTGGAGGTGGGCCATCAATTGATGCAGGGATTTAAGTCCATGCAAGCGGAACATGAGATGATCCATGATGTGCGGGGAGCCGGTTTATTTCTGGGTATCGAATTGGTCAAAAAGCCCGATACAAATACCCTGTCTCCTGCCACAGGGGAAGCAAAAAAGATTGTCAATGGTATGAAAGAAAGGGGCATACTGCTCAGTACCGATGGTCCGCACAATAATGTTATAAAAATAAAACCGCCAATATGTTTTAACCAGGAGAATGCAGATCAGCTTTTGGAAGAATTTGAAAAAACTATAAAATCTATCTAAAACCGCATACATTCGACCTGGCTGAGGGTGAGATTCCACGGGTATTATTGATATTTGAATCACAATTTTTCTTACTCACCCCTAAGAAGCTGCTTAATGATCGAAATCCAGATTGTTTCTAAATAGGAATCATAATTGCCCATTCGCACCTACATTTCATTAAATTTTATTAATTTCATAGCGGGATTTAACAAGAGATATTTTAGTATATGTCAATACCTTTTCACCTTGCATTTTCAGTAAAGAATATTGAGGATACAAAGAAATTTTATACGGAAGTTCTGGGCTGTACGATAACCAAAGCCACCGATCATTGGCTTAATATTAACTTTTTCGGTCATCAGCTTTCCATTCACGATAATCCTCAAATGAAGAATGATCAGAAAACCATCACGGTTGAAGGCAAAGAGGTCCCCCTTAATCATTTTGGGGTCATCCTGAAGAAAAGTGACTGGGATGACATGGCCAGGAAACTAAAAAAGGCTAAGGTAAAATTCATTATTGAGCCAAAGCTAAAGCATGAAAAGCAGGTTTGCGAACAAGCCATCATGTTCCTGAAGGATCCCAGTGGCAACGGCATAGAATTTAAATGCTTTACAGATCCCAAACACATTTTCTCAAATTGCTGAGATCATAATACAAACTGGCTACAGGCTATCCCACCGGGGAGGGATCACAGCCTGCAGAATTATGTGACGGATCTGCCTGCAACAAAGGTTATTTTCTTTATTAAATTTCTTGCCGGGACCTTTAATCCTTATAATGTTTCATTACAGACGTTCCAGATATTGCCTGCCCCCTGCTCTTTTTATCCAGTTCAGATTATGTCTTCGCATAAGCCTTAACGCCATCTGATCCTGAGATCCATTCCAAGTCCTTAAGATGATCTGTCTCAATTCCTGTTGAAGATCAATTACAGATCTTTCCAGCGGTCCGATCCTTTCGACAACCACAATCCGGCATTAGACAGAATTTTCTGGAATTCAGGTACTTTCAGGGATACTGTATCATGAGCCAGCGTAGTCTGAAATACCCGGGTACTCTTTCCATTTGATTGGCTGAGTTCATATATCCAGGCCTGGGGCTCTTCATTTCCAGTATCTTTTGACAATGCAGATAACAACACGTGAATGGGCTCTTCTCCTTCCTGATTGTAATACAACTCATCGCTGACCTGAAAGTCAGAAATCCCTTCAGTAATAGGATGTTTGCTATCGACTATATTAACTTCATAGGGGCCATATTTATCATGCGTGCTGTTGCCGTCATGGTTCCAGACCCTCCGGCATAGTTTTCTATAATACGGCCAGTCTGATTCACCGGCCCCGGGAAGGGAGAAATGAAAAGCCCCATTGGCGAAATGAATAAACATCAATCCACCGCCACTTTCCACATAGTCTATTAAAGATTCTTTAGCCCCTTCCCAAATGGGATCAGGATCTTCCCAGTTACAATAGTTGAATACCAGAAAGTCATAGTCTCTCAGATCATATTGAAACAGATCGTTAATATTATAAGAAACATCCATATGGATCTGATCATTCATTTCCAGGGCTTCGTATATCAAAGGCGTGGTCTCTTTCCATTTATGTCCCGGATAATTATCGCCTGTAAGGATAAGCCCCTTATACTCTTTTTTAAACAGCAGTTTTGTAACCTGCTTATCAGTATAATATTTAGCATTCACTCCATTTTCAGGGACTTCCAGGCCTGCTGTCCATACAATAGCATTCAGCAGGGTTCTCCGGTATCCTTCATTTTTCCAGTTTCCATAAAAATGACCAAGGGAGGTTCCAAATCCACGTCCGCCATCTTCTCTTTCTATAGCCCAGGCAATAACTTGTCCATCAGGGTGTTCTGCTTCCAATGCAGGGACAGCAATTATCGGGGAAAGTCTTGGATCGTCCGGCCTGAACCTGAGATCATAATAATATTCTTCAACGATCTGAAAAGGCTCTACTCCATTCGATACAGGATGCTCTGGGCTTGGCAGATCTACAGGCACATCCAGAAAGGTGATGTCTGAATACCATTCCCTTTCTCCCTGATCATTTTGCCAATCGAAATACCCTCCTACCCACTCCAGTATCTCCTCGCCATACCGGTCAGGAGCAAAAGTAGAATAGTGGAATGTCATCATGCCACAGCCTCTATCTATCTGCTTTTGTATAATTTCCATTCTGCCTTCCTTCATGAAAGGCACTTGTTCCCCACCAGGGCCATCACGGCCATCCGATATGGTCAGGATAAGATCCGCTTTATCCAGGATAGATGGATCTTCCGGCCATCCGTGATAACAGATGGTCGTTTTCAGTCCTTCAATATTTTCTGCCTGATCAAGCATCACCTTTATCAGCCTTGCATTCTTAATATATTCATGCAGGGTTGCCGGATGACTTTTTTCCCCAGCCAGAATAATGATGTTAGTAGTACCTTCACTCTTATGACTTGTTTTCTGATTACAGGATAATACAATAAACACGATCAGTGAAAAAATAAAAAATATTTGCAAATGAGAACGGTATTTCATGAGTTCCTGGATTATATTATTTAGAATAAGCAATTAAATCTCCTACCTGCATGACCACATCCGGGTGTGGATTCAGAATTTTCAAAACCAGCGTATGCTTTCCGGCGGGCAGCTCATATTTATAAAAGAGTTCATGATTCCTTTCCTGGAATGCCAAAGGTTGTTTATTAGAAACCACAAGTTCCCCATCAATATAAAATTCCGTATCTATCTTGTAGTTGCCAATAGTTTGTTCTTCACCTTCAAGTGCATATATATTATCAAAATTTCGGTTCTTCATTCTGCCTCTTAATACTACCCCTATACCTTCAAACTCGAATTCCAATTCCTGCTTTTCGGTTGTCAGAAAATTATCATCATTTTTGGTGATCATAGATACTTTATAACCCGGAAAATTTTCCTCGAAAGGCACTGCTACCGTTTCTTCGACTTTAATCTTTACTTCATCATCTGTTACTTCACCCCCATTTCGCTTGATCACTTCCAGTGCATGCCTGAAACTTAATCCATAAGCATCATTTAATGAAATGGTCGTGTACTTAAAATCCAGGTCTTCGATCATTTCAAGCCCTTTACCCCATTTTTCAGGTATGGCCCTATATCCGATCATCGCTCCCAGGATTCCTGCAGCACTTGCCGGATTACAATCTGAGTCCTGTCCGCATCTTGTAGAAATATCCATAGTTTTATCAAGATCTCCATTTCCATATAATAAACCCATAATCACATATGCTGAGTTTATGGTAGCATCAATATTAAAATCTGCATGCACACCATCGGGGCATCCAATGTCTTCTCCCCATTTCTCTTCAACCAATTGCCAGGTTTTCACCCAGTCCAAAGGATATTGTTCGCTCCAATCGATCACATCCCGCATGCATTTATAATAAGAGCTTTCCATGGGTATAACGGCCAGAGATTTTTCAACCACCTCTTTGATATCATTCATAACATATGCGTTACTGTACATAGCCGCCATATATACACCACCATAGTATCCATTCCCGGAATTCATAATATGACCTATAGGATCACATATTTTGCTTGCCGCATTTGGCATCCCAGGTGCCATTATGCCGGCAAAATCCGCTTCTATCTGAAAATCTATATCATCGGCGTGAGGATTATTGAGCCAATGTCCTGATTCCGGGGGATCGATGCCATTCAGAATGTTATACCGGCCCTGCTGGTTTGCATGCCATAACCAGTATGAAGCATTAGCATATGCCTCCCCATGAGCTGAGGCCGGTGCATCAAGCCCCTCTTTTTCAAAAACATCCACAAAAGTCAGGTCCATATAGATGTCGTCGTACAGACCCGGTATCCTGGTCATCCAGTGATACATCAAAGTATCATTCCAGACGATATCGATGCTGTCCGGGATTATCATTTTCTTATATCTGAACTCTGTCGGCCCACCATATGTAACTCCAATTGTCTGCAGAGCCCAGGCTCCCATGATTTTATCTTTCAGATCTTCCTGAGACATGGTGATATATTCTCCGTCAGAATCGGTATCGGAACTACAGGAAACTACCAGCATCATAGCCAGCATTATGCTTAAAAGTGTATAAATTGTGTGTTTCATTTTATATTGTTGTTCTATTTGATGTCGTAAAGATATAAAAATACTTCTGCTGCATGCCATGTATGAGGCGCAGCAATTTTTTGTTTCACGTATTCTGAAGAAATAATACGCATGCCAGCATAATCTGCCTGGCTGGCCTCCGTTTCCCAGGTCAATGGATAGTCCCTGTCACTGATCAAACCGTTTTTCCCTGAATAAAAATGATCCCTGGCCCAGCCTAAGTATGGGTATTTCTCACGGTTACCCGTACCAAACAGAAAAAAAGAGACATTGGGTAAGTGATAAGTGCCTCCGAATTCTTCCCGGAATTGTTCCAGCTGGGAATGGTATGTATTTAAGGATTTATCTAGCTTCTCTATATCTGCATTATTGATCGTTTTGTTACCATTGCATGAAACAAGACCACAAAAAAGAGAAAACAAAACAAGAATAAACAATGAGGAATTTAACTTCATCAAAAAAATGCTCCGGGTTAAAAAATTATATCATAAAAATATCAGGAATGTTTATAGATCCAGAAACCAAGCAATGGTATGAGAACCAGTGTAAGAACAAGCATTCCCGACATATATAACAGATCTGCCCCCGGGAGCGCAAGCCCATTGAATACCCAGGCCAACAGTAAAAGGATCATGGTCAGACTACTGGTGTAAAATAATAGATTTCTGCCATGGATTGCCCCTAATACTAGTACAACTGTAAAACCCGCCAGCCCAAAAAGAACAAGTAAACCTGCTCCATCATACTCCATCACTTTAAGTAAAAAACCTAGCGATAACATCATCAATGTAAAGGTTCCAGCAATAAAAAGCACTCTTTTCATGTATTTATTCTTATTATTTTACATTATCATCGTTCAATATAACTAAATAATTTCTAAATTTAAATCGATTTATCCGGGATATATTTTCGTCAATTAATATCTATGCTACTTTAAACATTTTATCATGATAAATAGAAATTTATACAGCTCATTGTTAACACTCTTTTTTATTGTCCTCCTGTTCCCTTCCTGTGAAGAAAAAAACGAACCGGGAAGAAACCGCATTGAAATATTTCCGGACAAAGAAAACGGAGGGATCACACTTCCTGAGAACTTTGGAGCCATGGTTGTAGTGGACACACTCGGTCGTGGCAGGCATATTGTTGTCAATAACAATGGAGATATCTATGTGCACTTGAGGAAACTAAATAACGAAGGTAAAGGTATCGTTGCCTTACGTGACCTTAACCATGATGGCCGCGCTGACCATATTGAAGGATATTCAGAGGTCACCGGGACAGGCATCGAACTACATAATGGTTTTCTGTATTTTTCATCCAGGACTCAGGTATTCAGAGCAAAATTCAATAAAGATGAATTGCTCCCATCGGGGGCTGTAGATACACTAGTTAACCTGGTTGATGGCACCGGACATATGGAAAAGCCTTTTACCTTTGATGGGAAAGGTAATATGTATGTAAATGTAGGATCTGCCACTAATGCATGCCAGGAAGAACCGAGAACCGAAGGATCCCCCGGAATATACCCTTGCGTTGAACTTGAGACAAGAGCAGGTATCTGGAAATTTTCTGACGATCAGTTGAATCAACAGCAGACACTCGATAAACGCTATGCCACTGGAATCAGAAATGCAGTGGCTCTTACATGGAATACGAAAGAAGATAAGTTATATGCCTTACAGCATGGACGCGATGACCTGCACCGTTTCTGGCCGGATTATTATACGGAAGAGGACAATCTGGAATTACCCGCAGAGGAATTTCTGGATATTGATGAAGGGGACGATTTCGGATGGCCTTATTGTTATTTCGACCAATTTAAAGATCAGCGTATGAAGTGTCCTGAGTTCGGAGGAGATGGTGAATCTACTGAAGGATGTGAGGATATTAAGAAACCATTGATTGGTTTCCCGGGTCACTGGGGCCCTAATGATGTTCTGTTTTATACGGGTAAAATGTTCCCTGAAAAATACCGCAATGGGGCTTTTGTAGCATTCCATGGTTCCTGGAACAGGCTTGGTTCCACACAACAGGGCTATAAGGTCGTTTTTATACCCATGAAAGATGGCAAACCATCCGGAGAATGGGAAGTTTTTGCTGATGGGTTTACCGGAGGCCCCATTGAAAGTTCGGGAGACGCGCGGTACCGTCCATGCGGGCTTGCACAAGGCCCCGATGGATCCCTCTTTATCGTCGATTCTCAGAAGGGAAGGATCTGGAGGGTGATGTATTATGAAGATGGAATACCCGGTTATAATGAAATGCCGGTAACTGCAGCTGCTAAAACAGTTTCTGAAGAAGAATTAGATGAAGCTTTGCTGCCAGGTAAAAAAGTTTATCAGACCTATTGCGCATCATGTCATATGATGAGCGGAAAGGGCGCCCCGGGGATGAACCCACCGTTGATCGATACAGAATGGGTATTGGGCGACAAAGACAGACTGGTCAAAGTGGTTTTGAACGGCTTGAATGATCCTATTGAGATCAAAGGAGAGATTTATCAGAATATCATGGCCTCACATGCTTTTCTGACTGATCAGCAAATAGCTGATGTCCTTTCCTTTATCCGAAATAGCTGGGGTAATGAGGCCAGCTATGTAACAGTTGAAGAAGTGGCCGAAATCAGGACAAACAATAATTAAACACTCTATTAGGGATTAAAAGCCTTTTTAGAAGTTATATAAACTGTGAGATCATTTCAGTGGTAGCCTTTGAGATGATCTCACTTCTATTTTAGTAGGAAAAGAAGTAAATTCACACGCTTTTTATTTAAAGTGTTTTCTAAATATTTTTTAATATGAAATCTTATAAAAACAACATTAAAACCCTAAGTATTGTAATGATGTCAATATTTATGCTAATGAAGTGTACTGCTCCGGTGGACAAGGCTGGAGAAGCAGGTAACGGCCCCCAAACCACAAAAGAAAGGGCCGACATCCCTGAAAATTACAAATGGAAACTGACAGACATGTATGCCACCCAGGCAGACTGGGAAATGGCTAAGGAAGCTTTGCCGACAAAGTTTGAGAAAGTAGCCAATTATAAAGGGACTTTAGGAAAATCTGCCAGCAATTTATTTAATGCATTAGAATATCTGGAAGGTGTAGTCAAAGAACTTTTTATGTTCGGATCTTATGCTTCCATGCTTTCAGATAGCGATATCCGCGAATCAGAACCCCTTGGGATGGACCAGGAAGCCAACCAGTTGTATACTAAGTTTGGCGCAGCAGCAGCTTATATTGATCCTGAGATCCTGTCCATTCCGGAACATAAACTAAATAGATTTTTCAAAACAGAACCAAAACTGGAGAAATACAGACAGTATATTGATAATGTATATCGTGTGAAAACACATACCCGTAATGCTTCTGAGGAGAATCTTATCGCTGAAGCCGGTATCATGCAGGGCAATTCCGGCAGTATTTACAGCGTGTTCTCCAATGCAGAAATGCCAAGGGCAGAAGTGACATTGGCCAGTGGAGATAAAGTAGTTTTAGATGCCTCTACATATGCTCTTCAGAGGGCCAGCACGAACAGGGAAGACCGAAAATTGGTATTTGAAAGTTTTTTCGGAAAACTGGATGAGTTTAAAATGACACTTGGCACTCAACTATACGGGAAGGTAAAAGAAAACATGTTTGTTAAAAATGTGCGCAACTATAATTCCTGCCTTGAAGCTTCCCTGAATTCCAATAATATTCCTACGGGCGTCTATCATAAACTTATCGAAAATGCCAATAAAAACCTCCCGACACTTCACAGATACCTGGATCTGAAGAAAAGGATGATGGGTGTCGATGAATTACATTACTACGATATATATGCTCCGCTTGTTAATGATGTGGACTTAAAATATTCCTATGAAGAAGGCTATGATATGGTCAAAAAGGCCCTAGCAGTACTGGGTGATGAATATGTAAACACCTTGCAGGAAGCATTTGACGGACGCTGGATCGATGTGTATCCAAATGCAGGCAAACGGTCCGGAGCCTATTCAAATGGATCAGCTTACAACGTACACCCATATATTCTTCTGAATTACAATGGCCAGTATGAAGACGTCGGTACCCTGGCACACGAACTTGGGCATACCATGCATTCCTATTTCTCAAACAAGAACCAACCTTTTATAAATGCAAATTATCCTATCTTTCTTGCCGAAGTAGCATCGACAGCCAATGAGGCTTTATTGATGGACCATGTATTGAAACAGATCGATGATCCACAGATCAAACTTTCCATTCTGGGTAATTATCTGGAAAATGCCAGGGCCACACTGTTCAGACAAACACAGTTCGCTGAATTTGAACTTAAGATTCATGAATTGGCAGAAAAGGGGGAAAGTCTGACTGGAGAAAAATTTAGTGAGATATACCTGGAGATATTAAAGAAATATTATGGTCATGAAGATGGTGTAATGGTTATTGACGACGTTTATGCTATAGAATGGGCCTATATCCCTCATTTCTATTATAATTTCTACGTGTTCCAGTACAGTACTTCTTTTACTGCCTCTACCATGCTTGCCGAACAGATGCTAAATGGCGGTGAAGAAATGGTTGATAATTATATCGATTTTCTATCAAGTGGTAGTTCAGAATATGCCATTCCTACCTTGAAAAAAGTAGGGATAGATATGGAAACGGACGAACCATTCGAGGTTACCATGGCCAGAATGAACAAAGTAATGGATGACATCGAAGCCATTCTTGATGAGATTGGATAGATAAAGGTTTAAGATCCCGCTTCTGCATTATACTGAATACAGGAGCGGGATTTTTCTTTTTAGCAATATATGAACTAAATTACCTGAAATTAAACCAACCGGGCATGAAGCTGACATCAGATAACAGACTTAAAAAATTAATTGTTGTAGGCGACAGGGTATTGATCAGACCCAAAAAATCCACCGACAAAACGCAAAGCGGACTGTATCTGCCACCAGGTGTAAAAGAGAAAGAAAAAGTACAGACTGGTTATGTGATCAAAATAGGTCCGGGTTATCCGATCCCATTACCGGCAGAAGATGATGAGCCCTGGAAAGATAAAACGGATGAGATAAGGTATATCCCGCTCCAGGCCAAGGAAGGTGATCTTGCTATTTTCATTCAGAACGGGGCTGTGGAGGTAAATTATGAAAACGAAAAGCTGTATATTGTTCCCCAGGCTTCGATTTTATTGTTGGAAAGGGATGAAGACCTCTACTAATAGAAAGCATTTAACTTAAGCATCTGATCTCTCATCCATGACATACAATTAACATCTCACTTCTATCATCTGTTTATTCAAGGGTAAACCGACCGGTCTACTTGCTTTTCCAATATTTCCAGAACTGCAGGTGGGCAGGAGTTGTCATGTTCGGCTCACGCTCCGGAACAACCATATTCTCAATATTTCCTGCTTCAGAAAGAAGAATGGCAATATTCCGGGTCTCTTTGAACTGGGCCAGAACAATCACCAGAATTGAAGTCACCGGAACGGATATTATCATTCCCAATACCCCCCAGATTGTCCCCCAAATGGCTAATGTGATGAGTACCACCAGTGGCTTAATCAGATTACCAAAGAACTTCAGGATTAATACGGATCCAACGATAAGAATAGTCCATAAGGTTACTTTAGCAAGTTTGATGAGACCTGCGGAGTCTTCATTGTTGTTTATAAGTGCAATAGTCAATAAGATTCAATTTTTAAATATGATATTAAATAACCCTAAAATCAATGGTCTTATTATCAAATTTTGCTATCAAAAAGAAAATTTAGAAAAGTCCTTTCTTTACTAATGGCTGATTTTTTTACACCTTTATAAAAAAATACAATGGAAATTTCTGTTCGAAAATACCAGGCAGGAGATGAAGAGGATCTGGCCACACAAGCCAATAATATTAAGATCTTCAACAATGTATTAGACCAGTTCCCTAGCCCTTATACCTTTGAAGAAGCTGTAAAATGGATCAGGTACAGCTCCAGAATTGATCCTCCTGAACACATGGCTGTTATTGTCGATGGAAAGGTAGCCGGTGGTATTGGCCTCAAGCGCAAGGAAGATGTGTACCGGAAAACAATGGAAATAGGATACTTTCTGGGAGAGGCTTATTGGGGTAATGGTATAATGACCCTGGCGGTAAAACAATTCGTAGATTATATGTTCAACACTTTTGATATCAACCGCATTATTGCACCAATTTTTGATTTCAATATTGCCTCTCAAAGGGTTGTCGAAAAGGTCGGATTCAGAAAGGAAGCAGTCCTGGTAAAATCTGTGATTAAGAACAATGTTTTCAGAGATGAAATAATATACGCCCTGCTCAGGGAGGAATTTCAATCTTAATTGAGTTTCTTCGTCCATAAATTACAAGAAAAAATGAAGGTTAGTGGTTTCAGTTTTATTCGTAATGCCATAAAATATGATTATCCTGTTGTAGAATCTATCAAATCAATATTACCAATTTGTGATGATTTCTATATAGCAGTGGGTCATTCTGAAGATCAGACCCTGGATCTGATAAAATCTATTGACTCTCGAATTCAAATTCAGGAAACTATATGGGACGATTCTATTCAGGACGGCGGCAAGGTGCTTGCTATGGAAACTGATAAAGCACTAAAGATGATACCAGATGATACGGACTGGTGTATTTATGTCCAGGGTGATGAGGTACTACATGAAAAATACCTCGACCCCCTAAATGAAGCCATGCATAAATGGAAGGATTATCCTGAAGTAGATGGATTATTGCTAAATTATCTACATTTCTTTGGCTCCTATGATTATATAACAACCTCACCAATGTGGTATCGAAAAGAGATCCGGGTGATCCGTAATGATCCATCCGTATATTCTTACAAGGACGCTCAGGGATTCAGAAAAGGAGATAATAAAAAACTATCAGTAAAACAAGTTGATGCCTTCATCTACCATTATGGATTAGTCAAGCATCCAAAAATCCAGTATGAGAAGCGTAAGAATTCATTCAGATATTATGATTCAGATAAGATAAAGGATCACTATGATTACAAGGCTAATGAGTTTGACTACGGGAGCGTTGACCTACTGGAAAAATTTGAAGGATCTCATCCTGAAGTAATCAAAAAAAGAATTGCCGAAATAAACTGGCATTTTGATCATGACCTGACTATTAATAAAATGTCACCGAAGTACCGATTCAAAAAATGGGTCTTAGATCATTTCGGTTTTATGCCCTTTGAGTATAAAAACTATAAGATAATTTAACATTAATAGACTGGTGTTGAGATTGTTAATCACATGTGAGCCAAAAGGAATAAAACAGCGCCCTAAGCCTGCATCATTAGATCTAAATTTACCAGACGAATTAAATCTTGATAGCCTGGCCAATGCTTTCTTTAGTAGCAGTAACACAGAAATTAAAGGCCGATATTAAGATTACCTATGGGATTGTTTTGCACTCTCAACAGAAGGCCAGGATATTTGGTTCAAAAAAAAATTCAATCTTTGGCCTGACCTAAAAGCAAGAGGCTGCTTTTGGGAGCAGCCTCTTAAAATGAATTTGTACTTTTAGGACTATATAATTACTTTGACGCGATATCTACGCTTCTTTTAATAAAATCTGTGAGTCCGCCCCCACTCAGCATATTCTGGGCAAGTAATCC
The DNA here is from genome assembly GCA_942491935.1 of uncultured Cytophagales bacterium. Lineage (GTDB taxonomy): Bacteria > Bacteroidota > Bacteroidia > Cytophagales > Cyclobacteriaceae > JAGTVG01. The sequence goes on along the minus strand of CALOCZ010000022.1, from coordinate 31,459 downwards.
AAGGTCATATGCCTGACGCGCCAGTTTGGATTTTTTATCCTCTCTTTTCGCCTCAACAATCTTATTGATCAAGGGGTGATTCCCATTAATAACCGCATTCAATTGTTCTGGCATATTCCACATACCCATTCCACCTCCGCCGGTTGCTGACATATCTTTCATTCTTCTCATGAACTCAGATAAAGTAATTACAACTGGCATTTCATCTACAGGTAAAGGTTCTATGCTGAATGTAACATTCTTATTATCGATAGCTTTCTCGAATAGCTCTTTCAATCCCTTTTCCTGCTCTTCGGTCAGGACACTTTCCTTTTTCTCATCTGTATCGACCAATTTGTCGATGGTTTCAGAATCAACACGCTTCCAGGCTGTATTTTCAACCTTCATTTCAAGGTTGTTAATAAAATGGCTATCCAGAACACCGTCCATGATCAGCACATCATATCCTTTTCCTTTTACGGATTGGATATATCCATCCTGTTTTGCCGGATCATTCGTATACAGATGTACCACCTTTTTATCTTTATCAGTCTGATTGGTCTTTATTTTTTCCCGATATTCATATATTGTGAAATACTTCCCATCTGTATTCTTATGTAAAACAAAATCCTTTGCCTTTTCATAGAACTTTTCTTCTGTGATCATACCATATTTCACAAATATGCTCAGGTCATCCCACTTCTTCTCATAGGCTTCCCTGTCTTTTTTATACAGTTCACCAAGCTTATCAGCTACCTTCTTGGTTATGTGTGCATTGATCTTTTTTACATTACCATCAGATTGCAGAAAACTTCTGGATACATTCAACGGTATATCCGGTGAATCTATCACACCATGCAACAGCATTAAGAACTCAGGCACAATATCTTTTACCTCATCGGTGATAAACACCTGCCTGGAATACAACTGGATCTTATTCTTATTGATCTCAAAATCATTCTTTATCTTGGGGAAATATAAAATGCCAGTTAGATTGAATGGATAATCCACATTCAGATGGATCCAGAATAGCGGATCTTCAGAGAACGGGTACAATTCCTTATAAAAACTTAAATAATCCTCATCTTTTAAATCATTTGGCGATTTTGTCCAGATGGGTTTTGTATTATTGATAACATTCTCTTTCTTAACCTTCTTTTCTTTACCTTTATCATCCTTAACAGTTTCTTCTTTATCGCCAAAGACAACAGGAATGGGTAGAAATTTGCAATACTTATCAAGTATCTGCTGGATTCTGTGATCTTCAAGAAACTCCTCATTATCTTTATTGACATGTAGAATTACGTCTGTTCCACGATCCTTTTTTACAGTAGAAGAAATTTCGAATTCGGTTGACCCGTCACAAATCCATCTGGCAGGTTCAGAACCTTCCTGATAGGACTTGGTAATGATCTCAACCTGGTCAGCAACCATAAAGGATGAATAAAAACCTAATCCAAAGAATCCAATAATCTGGCTTTCATCACCTTTCTCTTTAAATTTCTCAACAAACTCCGCAGCTCCTGAAAAAGCTATTTGGTTGATATATTTCTTGATCTCCTCTGCGGTCATCCCTATACCATTATCACTTACAGTAATGGTCTTCTTTTTCTTGTCTACTGACACTTTGACCTTCAGATCTCCCAGTTCACCCTGGAATTCATTAATCGAAGCCAGTCCCTGCAATTTTTGTGTGGCATCAATTCCGTTTGACACCAATTCCCTTAAGAAAATCTCATGATCAGAATATAAGAATTTCTTTATAATGGGAAATATGTTCTCCGTGTGTATTGAGATACTTCCTTTTTCTTTCATATTATTTATGGTTCATTTTTTTCTAGCTGTCAGTGGTCAAATATCATTCCACTTAGATGAAAGGGTGAAAAACTGTCAGGTTGTCAGTCAATATTGAATTTATGTCCAATATTGATGTCAAAATTTATTGATCTCACTATCACCATATCGCCATATAATATTGCAAGTTCATAATATATATTCGATGAATGTGAATAAAATTATATGTCCGTGAAATTCCAGAATCGTTAATTACAAAAGATCTGAATGGAAGTTTTATTAAACGATCCAGGACAGGTAAATCAAATTCATTTGAAATGGCGTATGCTTCATTTTTTCTTCCGGTTGAGCATAATCCGCGTAGCCAGATAGATATCCAGGTTCGTACTTTCACTGCCCTGAAAAAGATAGCTGAATATATTGCCAGATCCAATTATCAGGGGTTTCCATCTGAAAGCAACGCCCGATTCCAGGTTTAAGAATTTATTATAGGTAAAAGGAAGGTATACACCAATTTTTCTTGTTTCATACTTTGGCACTATATAAAATTGGTTAAAGGTGAATTGGTCAAATTTTTCTTTTCCAAAGTACGTGATTTGTCTTGTAAAGGCTACGTGTAAATAGAATCGATCGTGCAGGCGAACATCGCCGTACAAATTAATAATTGTTGGTGTCCTAGTGCTAAGTTGGTCAAATGAAGCATTATTTATATCAAAATTAGTAGTCAAGGTATCCATAAGTTGGGAAAAGGATTCAATTCCGGAAAATGACGATTTCGAAATCTGGTCGACCTTAACATCCACCTGGTTGGCTAATGAAGTGTTATAATTGACTTTACCCAATCCAGTTACACCCAGCCCAAATTTATATAGATAATCATCTCCTGACTCATCTGTCTTCACATAATTGATTCCAAAATCTGCACCCAAACCTATTTTGCTGAACAAAGGAATCTTGTCTTCATTTAAAAATTTATCTATTTCTTCTGTTACAGCCATTCTAAAACGTAGATCCACATCAGATAATATCCCGTCACTGTAATTGAAATTTATATTAGACAAGTCCAGATAAGCTGTGCCGCCTCCACTTAATATATTTAAGCTTACCCCGGCATAAAGTTTATTCCTTTTTTTATTCAGGATCTCTCTAGAATAGAAAAAACCGTAACTGCCCCAGGTCGTTATTAATCCACTAGCAAATTCACTGGTAAAAGATGCAGGCTCTCCATCTGAATTCTGGATATTATGAATAAAATTGCTTAACTGGCCATTGGATATATTGGAAACCATTAAGGCCCTGAGTCTCCATGAAAATCCAACAGTTGATTTTTCGTTTAATCTATAGGCGACTGAAGGGAATTGAATTACAGCATTTACTAATCCGGTTCTGTTTTTCGACGCGTCACTAATACCGCTTATATTACCACTTGAAAGTTCCTCCATTGGATCCACGCCGAAGAAATTTTCATTGAAGAAAGTCAGGTTTGTACTAAAAACATTTATATCCCAATCTGATGGCATAACAGAATGAATTTCCGGCTGGTAGGGTAAGGAATGGATCCCGGCATACTTACTGGTATTATACCCCGGCCATGGCTGTGATAATGCCTTTAAGGTCAAAAAAATAAATACAATTGTCAGGATTGGTTTCATATATTTTAATAATCTCGTTTGAGTTAATTTAAACAAAAACCAGGGGTTTTTTACTATTTTTGAGTAATACATTATAAAGCTAGGCAATAAGCATTGAATAAAAAAGAAAACATACTCCCACAAGCACTGAAAATTCTGGTCTGGATTCTGATAATAACTTCTGTTGGCGCATTATGGATCAGCCTGCGATCGAGCCTTTATTCCTTTGAATATGGAGCTGTCGCATTGGCCCTGTGGGTATTGGCTATGGGGCTGAATTATCTGGTTAAGAAAAAATTTAACTAAACCAGCTTTTTTTAGAAGAGTTCCAAATGATGCTTATTGCTGAATTGGTGGTGGGACCTTGGGTTGTGGCTGCGGTTCCTCTTTATCCATACATCCTCCTGCGATTAGCAGAACAAACACCACTAATAAAACTCCAAATATCCTTTTCATTTTATATAAATTTTTACACAAAGATAGCATGATTCCATTAATAGAAGGGAATTTTATTAACTCTTCTACAAATTTTATATATTGCAAACAGGAATTAATTTTTTGCTCGTTACGTTATTTTTATGATAAAACGCTATCAGCATGCCGACCGCTTACTGGTTGCCGTGGATTGTATTATTTTTGGATTCGATAAAAATCAACTTAAGCTTCTTCTTACAAAAAGGGCCATGGAACCTGAAAAAGGAAATTGGTCATTGATAGGTGGATTCGTAGGGAAAAATGAAAGTCTTGATGATGCTGCCACCAGGGTTTTGTATAAACTCACCGGTTTGAAAAACATTTATATGGAAGAAGTAAAAGCTTTTTCCAAGGTAAAACGGGACCCCGTCGAAAGGACCGTGTCAGTGGCCTATTATGCCTTGATAAAGATGAACCGTAACATGAAACTTTCGGCTGAATATGGTGCTCAATGGATCCCGATTGATAAGATTCCTGATCTAATATTTGACCACCTTGAAATGGTTGAAGCGGCAAAGATAAAGCTTAAGGCTATGGCGAAACATCAACCTATTGGATTTGAACTCTTGCCAAAGAAATTTACTATACCGCAACTCAGAAGCCTGTACGAGGTAATTTATGAACAGGAGTAGGATAAAAGGAATTTCAGTAGAAAGATATTGGCAATGGACTTGCTTGAGAAACTGGACGAGAAAGATAAAAAGAACTCAAAAAAAGGTGCCTACTTATACTGTTTTGACAAAAAGAGATACATTGAACTTGTAAAAAACGGGCACAATTTTGCTTTCTAATACTTCTTGTCCTGATTTGTGTAATAAAATCTTTGAAAATCAGATTTTGCGTCTTAATTTTAATAAAATGTCAATTTGACATTTATTTTTTAAATATGCAGCATCATGGATAATCAAAACTTAGTTATTGGCCTGGATTATGGCACTGATTCTGTCAGGGCCATCCTGGTAAATGCAGATAACGGCCAGGAAATTTGCAGTTCGGTTTTCTATTATCCCCGTTGGCAGAAAGGATCATATTGCGATCCTGCTAAGAATCAATTCCGGCAGCACCCTTTGGACTATATTGAAGGTTTGAAACATACTATCCAGCAGGTAGTAACAGATTCTGGTATTTCTGCTGATGCCATAAAAGGAATAGGGATAGATACAACAGGTTCAACGCCTGTCGCGGTGGATAAGGAAGGCATCCCACTTTCCCTGAAACATGGTTTTGAAGAAAATCCAAATGCCATGTTCATATTATGGAAAGACCATACGGCTGTAGAGGAAGCAGAGGAGATCAACAAGATCTCGAGATCCTGGGGAGGGACCGATTATACCAAATATGAAGGAGGTGTTTATTCTTCGGAATGGTTCTGGGCTAAGATCATGCATATTGTCAGAACCGATCCTGAAGTCTATGAGCATGCCTTTTCATGGGTAGAGCATTGCGACTGGATACCAGCATTGATCACGGGCAATGACAATCCACTAACCATGAAACGCAGCAGATGTGCAGCGGGTCACAAAGCCATGTGGCATAGTGAATGGGATGGCCTTCCGGAAGAATCTTTTTTAACCAAACTGGATCCTAAATTGACAGGCCTGAGAAGCAGGTTATATTCTGAATCCTTTACTTCTGATGAACCGGCTGGGTTATTATCACAGGAATGGGCAGAAAAACTCGGACTAAAAGGAGGCATCCCCGTTGCGGTTGGCACATTTGATGCACATGCCGGGGCATTGGGCGGAGAGGTTAAGGAATACACGCTTAGTAAAGTTATGGGCACCTCCACATGTGATATGCTGGTGTCGCCAATGTCAAAAGATGGCGAAAATCTGGTTGGTGGTATATGCGGACAAGTAGATGGATCTATTATACCAGGTATGCTGGGCCTTGAAGCCGGACAATCGGCATTTGGAGATATTTATGCATGGTTTGCCAATCTGATCACGTATCCATCTGATAATCTTCTTGATAAATCAAATACCATAAGCCAAGAAATAGCTGATCAATTAAAGAAAGAGCTAAGAGAAAATGTTATTGGTCAGCTCGCAAAAGATGCTGCAAAAATACCCATCCTGGAATCTGAAATAGTGGCACTGGATTGGATGAATGGCAGGAGAACGCCATATGCTAACCAGGCGCTGAAGGGTGTAATTTCTGGTTTAAATCTGGGCAGTGATGCGCCCAGGATATTTAAAGCCCTTGTTGAAGCTACCTGTTTTGGCTCAAAGAAAATAGTTGATCGCTTCAGAGAGGAAGGGATAGAGATCAAAAACGTAGTAGCTCTTGGAGGTGTAGCCAAAAAATCTGGCTATGTAATGCAGGTTATGGCTGATGTTTTGAACATGCCAATAAAAGTAGCCAGATCAGAACAAACCCCTGCACTTGGGACAGCCATGCTGGCAGCAACAGCCGCCGGATTATACAGTTCAGCCAACGCAGCCCAGGAGGCCATGGGAAGTGGATTTGACAAAGAATATCACCCAATTGAACGTAATGTAGTTGATTATGAAAAACTATACACTAAATACTCACAATTGGGTGACATAATAGAATCGCAAACAAACTGAAATGAGCAAGTACAATACCTTAAAAGAAACCTGTTATAAAGCCAATATGCAATTGCCCGAATTGGGACTCGTATTATTTACGTTTGGTAATGTAAGTGCTGGCGACCAGGAAAACGGAGTATTTGCCATTAAACCAAGTGGCGTCCCCTATGATAAGCTAAAAGCTGAGGATATGGTGGTGCTCGACTTTGATAACAACATCATCGAAGGGGATTTAAGACCTTCATCTGATACGAAAACACATGCGTTATTATATAAAAACTGGAAGGGTATTTCAGGAATATCACATACACATTCTACTTATGCTGTGGCCTGGGCTCAGGCACAAAAGGATATACCGATCCTGGGCACTACCCATGCCGACCATTTAGCCATGGATGTACCATGCGCTCCGGTGATGAGCGATGAGATGATCGAAGGTGATTATGAACATGAAACAGGTAATCAGATCCTGAACCTTTTTAAGAATAAGAAAATCAATTATACTGAAGTTGAAATGGTTCTGATTGCGAACCATGGTCCATTTACCTGGGGCAACTCAGCCAGTAAAGCTGTTTATAACAGCGCGGTGCTTGAAGAGCTGGCCAGGATGGCTTATCTCACTTTGCAAATCAATACAGATGCACCCCCATTAAAAAATGCCCTTATTCAAAAGCATTATGAAAGAAAGCATGGGGAAAACGCATATTACGGACAGAAATAAATATTTATAAATTATGAAGATGAAACCAAGAATCGGATTTTTAGGTATAATGCAGGAATTATATGATAATACACTGCCCAGTATTACAGATACCAGGAAAAATATGCACGTAAAGTAATAGATCAACTGAAGGCGGAAGTGGAGTTCGATTTCCCCAAAGCAGCAAGAAACCGGGAGGACATAGAAGAGATCATTCGCGAATTCAATTTCAAAAACCTGGATGGTATAATGGTTGTTATGCTCACTTATGGACCAGGTATGCGTACAGTCAGGGCCTGGCAGATGAACACACTCCCATTGCTTCTGGCAAATATTCAACCTGTTCCGGAAGTAACGACTCAATGGAATATGGACGACCTCACCTATAACCAGGGCATACATGGTGCCCAGGATACTGCGAATGCGATAATAAGAACAATTGGGGATAATTTTACAGTTATCTCGGATGATTGGAAAAGCGATAATTTCAAATCATTTGTTTCGGATTGGGCCAGGGCTTCCCAGGCTGCCACGGCATTAAGGAGAATGAAAGTTGCTGTATTTGGCAAGATGCATGGGATGGGAGATACTTTATCTGATGAAGCCGCCTTTACGAGAGTGATTGGACCGGAAGTAAACCGGGAATATATTGGACAGGTGATCCGCAATATGGATGAAATTACGGATGCTGAGATTGAGGCTCAGATAGAAAAGGACAGGAATAATTTCGAAATTGATCCCGGTATGCCGGAAGAAAGGCATCAATATGCAGTCAGGATGCAGCTTGGATTCAAAAAATTACTTGAGGAAGGTGGATATAGTGCTTTTTCTGCCCATTTTGATGTTTTTAAAGGAGATGGAAGGTTTAAGCAGATTCCAATGCTTGCTGCTTCCAACCTGATGGCTGAAGGCTACGGCTATGCTGCAGAAGGGGATTCCAATACAGCAAGTATGGTAGCAGCAGGTCATTATCTGGCACCCGATGCGCATTTTACAGAAATGTATGCCATGGACTTTAAAAGAGATGCCATGCTGATGAGCCATATGGGAGAAGGGAACTGGAAGATCGCAAGGAAAGATAAGCCCATAAGACTGGCTGACAGGTTTTTAGGTATAGGGGACCTGGAAAATCCACCAACCACTGTATTCTCCGGCGAGCCTGGTCCTGCTACAATGGTATCACTCGTTCATCTCGAAGGCGAACACTTCAGGCTGGTTTGCGCTTATGGCGACATCCTCGATACGGAAGAATTTCCAACAATTGAAATGCCATACTTTTTCTTTAAGCCTGAATCAGGTGTAAGGTTATGCAACGACAATTGGCTTCTTGCAGGTGGCACCCATCATCAGACCCTACACCTCGGTGATCATAGAAGAAAATGGGAAATGCTGGCTGATATCCTGGGTATTGAATATATAGAGGTTTAATACGGGAAATGACCTGTGAATATGTGGTAAAGGCACTTTTCAATACTGGTATTTTTAGAATGAAATCTTGTTGATTTGTTTTTAAACCCAATTCTAAAAATGAACTCTGATTTGTCAGAAAAATCAGGATTTAGCCGGTCTAAATAAATTCAATTTGAATATAAGGACCAAACTCTTTGATATTTGCATGAAAAATATTTTTTCGTTTGTGCTTCTCAATGGCCTTAATATTTACATTTGAAACCCGGCAATTCATGAAAATAGAAATGGACCGGAAATCATTTTTTTTATTTTTCCTTATTTTATGATAAATTTTGAATCTAATGGTAATTGGCACTTTGACATCCAGGAATAAGCTTGTTAAAAGCATCGTTGCAAGTCTCTTTTTTATTTCGAATTTGAGTATAACAAGTTGCGTACATAGTTCACCCCCAGAAAAAAACCCAAACATTATTTTTATCCTTACGGATGATCAACGATGGGATGCACTTGGCCAGGCAGGCAATGATATAATTGAAACTCCACAGATGGACCAACTGGCCAAGGACGGTGTTTATTTCAGAAATGCATTTGTGACAACGCCAATTTGTGCTGCAAGCAGGGCATCAATAGCCACTGGACTTTATGAGAGGAGCCATCAATTCACTTTCAATACCCCAGCCCTATCAAGAAAATTTGTAGATCTTAGTTATTTTTATCAACTGAAAAAGCAGGGATATTATACTGGATTCATTGGAAAGTTCGGAATGTCATTTGAAGACCAGATGGACACCCTTCTATTCGATTACTATGATCCCTATATGGCCAGATTTTATTACCGGCTTGTTGGTGAAGCATGGAGTGAACATAAGTACCTGACATATCAAACCGGCGATAAAGCCATAGATTTTATAAAGAACGCACCATCTGACAAACCTTTTTGCCTGTCGATCAGCTTTAATGCCCCTCACGCGGAGGACCAGTCACCTGACCAATACATTTATCCTGAAGACCTGAAAGATCTGTATGCGGATATCACAATCCCGGATCCTCCCCTTAGTGCGGAAAAATATTTTAATGAACAACCCGAATATGTGAAGGAAGGACTAAACAAAGTCCGGTGGTACTGGCGTTTTGACAGTCCGGAAAAATACCAGAAAATGGTAAAGGCCTATTACAGAATGATCACTGCAGTTGACAAAGTTCTGGGTGACATCCGGCAAACCTTAAATGATAACGGCCTGGATAAAAATACCATTATTATTTTTACGAGTGACAACGGTTACTTCCTTGGAGAACGGGGCCTTGCGGGTAAATGGCTGATGTACGAAAATTCGATCAGAGTACCCCTGATCATTTATGACCCAAGAGCTGAAAATAACAGTAGAGAAAACGATCAGCTTGTTTTGAATATTGATATAGCACCAACCATTATGGACTATGCAAACATTCAAATTCCCGAATATATTCAGGGACATAGCCTGATACCTATTCTAAAGGACCCAACCTTCTCAATTCGGGACCGGTTTTTATGTGAACATCTCTATGAATTGAAATACATTCCTAAAAGTGAGGGAATACGTACCGAAAAATGGAAGTACTTCAGGTATATTGACGATCCGGACCATGAAGAACTTTATGATCTGGTAAACGATCCAATGGAAGTTAATAATCTTGTATACGACAATAATTCAAGCAAGGAATTAAGTACCCTAAGAAAAGAATGTGACTCGAAGATTGAAAAACTGATTAAAGCAAGATGAATTGATCAATATCAAACTAAAGCAATCCCTTGTTATTTTGAGCCTTTCTTTTTTGTAGATGCATTCTTAGGAGCTGCATCGACATTTTTACTTTTTCTTGGCCTGTTTGCCCCGTAAGTCCCTTTAACTATCTTTCCCCTTTTTGATTTTTTATCACCTTTTCCCATATTATTTCTTTATTTTTTATGAAGGATAATAAATCTTATATTAATTTCTGAATGAAATTTTAATCCCAGTTAAGATCCATTATATATAACTGAGACCTGAAATACGTAAATCAACTGGAAAATTGCAAAATCCATCAGAGTTTTCTGGCAATATACCGGTAAGAGTATCTAAAAGGCTGTTAATTTTCTATTAGAATATTTATTAGAATTTTGTCTTCAATCCAGACAAAAAAAGTGTTTTTTTTCTTGAAAAATGATTTTTTTTTTTTCGATCTTTATTTGATATTAATTCTTATTTATTTGTAACATTTATTATTCATACAGCGATGTTAAATAACAAATATCATGATCCTTTCATAGATGATGATTTCGACGGAGATCAGGATTCAGAGGAAGAGAACTGGGATAAAATACCAGAAGGCGAGGATATTCCGGAAAGAATAGAATGGTTGGAAGAAATTGATAGCGGTGAACTGGATAATTACAGTTTTGAAAATGACATGGATGATTTCGAGCTGGATGACATTTGATCAAATCAATTCATTGATCATTTTCAAAGTCAAATAAACTAAAAAACCTTTATTAATTTATCGCGTCGAATTTTGTCGATGATTTCTGATTATTTGCCATTATCAGCTATTGGCTATACTTCTTTATTGTCTCAATTTTTGTCAGGATTGGAATTGGAATGAAATGTGATTAATTTTGCAGAGGCAAATCGATACGACTAGCTCCTGTCGAACTCCCCCAGGTCTGGAAGGAAGCAAGGGTAGATGGTTGTAGCAGTGCGATATCCGATTTGCCTTTTTATTTTTCCATTCTTTTTTCCATCTTTACTTCAACACTCGCAGAAGATCTTTATTACAGGTTTATGAGATATGCTGTGTTTCGCATTGGTGATCATTATTTGATGGATTAAACCAAATATCTCTTTTATGGTTACTATTGAAAAAAGAACTTATGTACATTATAAAGGTTAAAGGGAAAAAAAAGATCCCCAACTATGTTCAGATCAGGGACGATGATTTTATTCTGATAGGATATTTCAGTTATAAACCAGGCAGACCTTTTACAAGACTTGAGAAATTCGGTCTTGAAGGAAAGGAAAAAGAATTTGAAACATTGGTGGAACAATTGCCCTTTGGCAAATTACAAAAACTCGAATTATAATATGACTTTTTCATCAGATCCGATCGTACGAGTTAAAGAAGCCTCGATTTTTCAGGAAAACAATACCATTCTCACCGATGTCAATTTTGATGTATCCAAAGGTGAACTTGTTTTTCTGGTTGGGCGCACCGGAAGTGGCAAATCCTCCTTACTGAAAACAATGTATGCAGATCTTCCTTTGCGGTTGGGCGAAGTTCAAATGGCCGGATATGATATTAAAAGCATCAAAAGGAATGAAGTACCCTATTTAAGGAGGAAGCTGGGCATCATCTTCCAGGATTTTCAGCTTTTCAGTGATCGTACGGTTTCTGAAAATTTGTTCTTTGTTATGAAAGCTACAGGATGGAAGGAAAAATCTAAAATGAAATCCAGAATGGCGGAAGTTTTAATGAGGGTTGGACTGGGATCAATAGACAATAAAATGCCACATCAGCTTTCAGGAGGTGAGCAGCAAAGAGTAGTCATCGCCAGGGCCTTATTAAACGAACCCTTGATCCTGTTGGCAGACGAACCCACAGGAAATCTTGACCCTGAAGTATCTAATGGCATATTTAAGCTTTTTCTGGAAATTAATAAAAGTGGAACCGCCATAATAATGGCGACCCATAACTATAACCTGATTAAAAATTATCCTGCCAGGATCCTGAAATGTGAAGATGGAAGGGTGATTGACTCTGAAAAAAGAAGAGGTGATATTAAAAGATAAATACTGATTATAGATCCTTTAATACCACCTTTTTATTCTTACCACCGATACATCGCGTTTTTTCGCACAAAGGATTTTTCACTTAATCAAGTCGAACATTTCCGTATTTCGATATGATCTTAATAATAGTTCCTGATCCGGTTCCAATTTTTCCTTCATACTGGCTGGATGTGTTATCTTTTATAATCTTACTAAACGCAATCTTATTTTCATCATATCTTAAACTACAGAAACTCATTCTGGCTTCAATGCTGGCATTAATGCCGGATTCCAGATTGATATTTACCGGGCCAAAGCTGCTTGTTATGTCCAAAAGTTTAACACTTTTACTAACTCCTATTTCCAATGATCCCCCATAATCTATGTCAAGGACTAAAGATTTATTTATGGTACCTAATTCAAATCCTGAGAAATTAACATCAGCCTCCAGGACATCAATTTCTTCAATCTCAACTTCCCCATATTTTGCAATCAGATCCATGGATCCTACTTTTTCTGCTTCAAAAGTGGAAAAGGAACTATGTACATCTATGTCTCCCATTTTCTCAACACCTAATTTAGAATAGCTCACCTTCAGGTCTCCTTTTTTAATAGCATCGATTTCACTGAATCCACTTCCAAATGACAATTTTACATCACAATCGCCTGTGAGGCTCCCGGCTTTCAGGTTCCCATATTGAACATTTACATCCACATCCCCGGACAGATCCCCAAGGTAAACATCACCAAAGCTATTTTTAAGATCAAGCGTATTTGTTTTCGGCATACTCACGTCATAATTTATTTCAAAAGAAGTATTCCTCCCAGATTTATTGTTTCCAATAGAAGTTACAAAAGAGAGACTGCTGGACGGATTATCATCTTCAATATGAATATCGATTTTATCTAAAAGATCCTGGGCCCGGTCGTCATTAGAGGCACGAACAATAATTTCTATATCGACTTTTACCTCATTTTTATCCCAGGTTTCCACATGCATCTTCCCAAAGGAATTAGAGAGCTTGATCATAGTTGAACCACTGACTTTATAAGTCTTATTAATTGATTGACGCTTTTCACCATCGGCATGTGCCACGACACTGCTCGCAAAAAATATGGCAACAAACACATATAAGAGTTGGTGTCTAAATACTAACGTTTTCATTTTCCTTTATGCTTTTAATTTTTTCTAATACTTCTATTTGCTGATTTAAAATATCTATTCTCATTTGAAGATTGAGGACCATAGCATCAATTATTTTTTCACTTTGTCCTCCTTCCGCTGCTGATTTCAACATCTGATAAGTTGAATCCAACTGATCAATTTCTACAAGTAGATCTCTATCCATTTCGGGGTTGTCAGCAACAAACTGAACTATAAGATTTTGTTTCGTCTCTATCTCTTTGATGTAAAATGTTTCAACATCATTAAAGGCTATTTCATTTTCATTGATAAAATCACCTGCCTGGGCCGTCGTATCATTTCGATCTGTTCTGTCCACCAGTAACCATACCACAGCAGCGAACAACACAATGGCTGCGGCACGCCACAGATAGGTGCTGATAGGGATTGTTGGCGATTCGCTATTTTCAAGCTGATCGTTGATGTTATGCCAAACATCTTCCGGTGGCCTTTTGTCGTCAAATGCCGCCCTGTTTTCTTTGACGAATTTTTCCAGTTTATCCATTGACATACACTCTTTCCTTTAAAATTTCTTTTAATCGTTTCTTTGCTCTGTTATATTGAGACTTGGAAGTAGACTCTGAGATGTCCAATATCTCAGCTATTTCCCTGTGATCGTACCCTTCAAACAGATAAAGTGATAATACAGTACGAAAGCCATCTGGTAGTTGTTGCAGTGCTTCCTTAATCCGGTCTATTTCAAGGACTATTTCATGATCCTGGATAGTTGTTTCATGTTCAATATCATGCCCATCCAATTGAGTATACAATATTTTGTTCTTCTTAACATGATTAATGGAAGAATTAACTACGATTCGTTTCAGCCATGCGCCAAAAGAAGATTCACCTTTAAAAGCGCTTAAATTATTGAATGCACTTAAAAAGGCTTCCTGTAATACATCTTTCGCATCATCCGGATCATTCGTAATTCTATAACATATATTGTACATTGCCTTTGAATATTGTTTGTAAAGCGCATATTGAGCAGATCTGTCCCCACTTATACACGCTTTAATTAAAACATTCTGTTTAGCAAGTTCCAATCCCGTTTTTTAATTAAATCTCACCATAAAGACATGAAAAAAATGCAAGGGTTGCAATTCATGAATAAAATGGCATTTTTGGGGCAATAAATTGCTCAATGCCTTTTGATGATGCATTTTATGTATACTTAGTTTGATAACTCTTCGTAGTTCTTTTTAGCAAGGTAGAAATCCGACTGTACTTCGAGCGCTATCCCGAATTGTTTTTTAGCTTCAGTTGGATTTCCCTCTTCTTTGGCTATTAGCCCCTTTAGATTGTGCAGGCTGGCCCTTAAAACAACTTCCTGCTCAACTTCATTTTCATCCGGGAAGTAAATTTTAATATCGTCTGACTCCGTCTTGGTCAACATAATATCAATATTGGTCTTACTCTCTTTATACCGTTTCAATTGATATTGTATAATGGCCATTTTATATAAGAAGTTGATGTTATTGGCCTTTAGATACAGCGATTCGTAATCCTCAAGAGATTTATCAATTGCACCAACTTGTTCCAGGGAAACAGCCCTCATCTCAAGAGCCTGTATATTATTTGGATTCAATAAGAGCACGTCATTCAGGGTTAAGGTAGCTGAAAAGTATCTCTGATTATCGAAATAAATATAGGCCAGTGCATAAAGAATGGAATCATTCTGTGGCTCCAGAACACAAATATTATAAAGGGCAGTAATAGCTGAATTTACGTCACTATATTTAACAGCCCTCTGATAGATCCCTTTTTGCATCCGGTAAACCATGGTTTGGCGGATGTCTACCTGTTGTTGCGCTTGCGCATCATCTTGAGCTCGTGCCGTTTGTATCATAACCAGCATTAACATCCATACGGCAATTCCTAAGATCACTTTTTTCATCAATGTTTTCATTTTATTATTTACTTTCTGTTTTCAAACCTAATCCTTTTCCCAGTTCCAGCATGAATTTTTCAGCGGCAGAACGGTTATTTTCTATTTTTCCATCAAGAATGGCTTCTTTAATCTCATTTTTTATGACACCCACTTCCCTCCCTGGCGGTATATTGAAAATCTTCATAATTTCTTCACCTTTTATAGGGGGTTGAAAATTACGCAGCTTATCTTTTTCCTCCACTTCAAGGATCTTTTTTTCAACTTTCTCAAAGTTATTCAAATAACGGCTAACCTTATCGGGATTTTTTGAGGTTATATCTGCTTTACACAACTGCATGAGCTTATCTATATCATCACCTGCTTCAAAAACCAATCTTCGCACAGCAGAATCAGTGATGGAACTACTCACAAGGGCGATCGGCCTGAGGTGCAGCCTGACCAACTTCTGGACAAAACGCATTTTATCATGAAGTGGTAATTTAAGCCTTCTAAACAACCTGGGTACCATTCGTGCCCCGATCTCTTCATGTCCGTGAAATGTCCAACCAGCTTTTTCATCATACCTTTTAGTAGCAGGTTTGGCTATGTCGTGCATAATTGCAGCCCATCGAAGCCATAAGTCACTCGACCTCTTCGAAACATTGTCCAGAACCTGCAAGGTATGATAGAAATTATCCTTATGCGCATTCCCTTTGATCTTTTCCACCCCCTGCAGATCTACCATCTCGGGAAAAATATACTTTAAGAGCCCCGCATGAAACAATAGTTTGAATCCATATGAAGGGGTATCTGTCATTATTATTTTTTCTAGTTCAGCAATGATCCTTTCCTGAGATACGATCTTTATCCTTTCAGCATTCTTTATGATCGCATCGAAGGTATCAGGAGTAATATCAAAATTCAGCTGAGCTGCAAAGCGAATGCCTCGAATCATCCTTAGTGGATCATCTGAAAAAGTGATGTTCGGATCAAGGGGCGTTTTTATAAGTTTCCTTTTCAGATCACTCATCCCGTCAAAAGGATCTATTAAATTACCATAATTGGCTTCATTCAGTCCAAATGCCATAGTATTTATGGTAAAATCCCTCCTTTTCTGATCATCCTGGAGTGTCCCATCCTCCACTACTGGCTTTCTCGAATCCCGGCTATAAGATTCCTTACGCGCCCCCACAAACTCAATTTCGGTATTTTTAAGACGGAACATAGCCGTTCCAAAATTTTTGAATACATGCAGGGTCTTTTCTTTACCAAAATGGCGCGCCACATTTTGTGCCAGTTTTATGCCACTGCCTACAGTCACGATATCAATATCAAAATATTCATCCTTCCTTTTAAGAAAATAATCGCGCACGAATCCCCCCACAACATATGTTTCCATACCCATTTGGTCCGCTACTTGAACTATTTCCCTGAAAACAGGATTCTGATCTAAAACCGAACTATATTTCATTATCTCTGGCAACGCTATCTTTCATTGGCAAATTTAACAATAAATTTTTTGTGATTTTTTTTCAATAATGCACTCAAACAGGTTATTATTTTTTTAATTTATCAATAATAATGCCCTAATAAAAAATTATTGCAATTTTAACCAGACCTCATCAATTTATTCAATTATAAATCATAAATTTGTATCCCATAGGTACTAAACTATTTTTTGCTTATGGGGCCCACTAAATACATCTTTGTCACTGGAGGAGTGACATCATCACTTGGAAAAGGAATCGTTGCTTCTTCTCTTGGAAAATTGCTGCGGGCAAGAGGCCTTTCTGTCACCATTCAAAAATTTGATCCATATATTAATGTGGATCCCGGCACATTAAATCCCTACGAACATGGCGAATGCTATGTAACGGAAGATGGCGCCGAAACAGATCTCGATCTCGGACATTATGAACGGTTTTTAAATGTGTACACCTCCCAGGCCAATAATGTGACTACAGGCAGGATCTATCACAATGTGATCACCAAAGAAAGACAAGGAGAATTTCTTGGGAAAACTGTTCAGGTAATCCCGCATATTACTGATGAAATAAAAAGAAATTTTTACCTTCTTGGTGAAACTGGTGATTATGATGTGATCATTACAGAAATTGGTGGATGTGTAGGCGATATAGAATCTCTCCCATTTGTAGAAGCTGTCAGGCAAGCCAGGCAAGACCTGGGACCTCATAATCATCTTACCATCCATCTGACCCTTGTGCCTTATCTGAAATCATCAGGAGAACTGAAAACTAAGCCCACACAGCATTCTGTAAAGCAGCTTCTTGAGGCAGGAGTTCAGCCTGACATCCTGGTATGTCGGACAGAATACCCTCTCCCCACCGATATCAGAAGAAAAATTGCGTTATTCTGTAACGTATCAATAAATTCAGTTATTGAGTCCATTGATGTGGAAACCATATATGATGTGCCCATCAAACTCCGTAAGGAAAAGCTCGATGAACGTGTACTGGAAAAACTCAATATCAATAATTTCAAAGATCCCAATCTTGATCAATGGAAAGAGTTTTTAGGAAAGCTTAAAAATCCACAGGAAGAAGTCACCATAGGCCTGATTGGCAAATATGTAGAATTGCATGATGCATATAAATCGATCAATGAATCATTTATTCAGGCGGGGGCTGTAAATGAGTGTAAGGTAAATATAGAATGGATCAGCTCAGAATTCCTGAGTCCTGTTGATATCGGTAATAAACTCAAACATTTGGATGGTATGCTGATTGCTCCTGGATTCGGAGAAAGGGGTATCCCGGGTAAAATTGAAGCTGCCCGGTATGCCAGGGAAAATAAAATACCCTTCTTCGGGATATGCCTTGGAATGCAATGTGCCGTGATCGAGTTTGCACAGAACGTTCTGGGCTTAAAGGATGCCGCCTCTACAGAGGTTAATGAGAAAACTCAGGACCCTGTGATAGACCTGATGGAAGAACAAAAAAGCATCACGATGAAAGGCGGTACAATGAGATTAGGTGCCTATCCCTGTAAAATAACACCTCATACAAAGGTTCATTCTATCTATAAAAAAGATAATATAAGTGAAAGGCACAGGCATAGATATGAGTTTAATAACAAGTATTTTGAGCAATTTGAAGAAAATGGAATGATATTTTCAGGAATTAATCCTGATTCGAGCTTGGTCGAAATTATAGAATTATCTGATCACCCATGGTATATCGGAACACAATTTCATCCAGAATTAAAAAGCACAGTACTAAATCCTCATCCATTATTTGTTAAATTTGTAGCCGCTTCTTTGAAATACAAGAAAGACAAAGTAGAAAACGGCAAATTAATCAATACTTGATTATGGATAAAAACCAAGTAACGGGTTTAGTACTGATATCAGGGCTATTGCTCATTTATTTTTATTTCTTCGCTCCCAAACCTAGTGAAGAACAACCAATAGATAATCCTGTTGAGATGACATCCCCTGTTGAACAGGATGGCATAACGGAGCAACAGCCCTCAATACAGGCACAAGCCCTTCAGGCTGAACCAGATCAGGGAATCCAAGCTGATACTGTTGAATATAATCCAGAAGGACCATATGCGGGAATTTTAACTGGTGAGGAAAAAGAAGTTACTATAGAAAATGATCTAGCTATATTTACTTTTTCTACCCTTGGAGGAAGCGTCTCCAGTGTTGAACTTAAAGAATTTAAAACAGCAGGCAAGGAGCCACTCATTCTTCTTGACAAAAAGAGTAGTTTTATCAGTGAGATCATTCAAACCCAATCAGGTTCACTTGATATAAACCATATCTACTATACTTCTGAATTGACTTCCTCAAGTGTATCAGGAAAAGATACCCTTAGAATTCAATTTGTAGCAAAGGATGAAAGGAACAGATTTGTTGTCAAATCTTATAAAATCCCGGGAAATACATATACAATCACTCAATCAATTTCTCTTGATGGATTAAAAGATCATTTAATAAATGACAGGATCGATTTCACATGGGCAAATAATTTGAAGAAATTCGAAAAAGATCTCAAAACCAGCCAGATGAAAACGACTATAAATTATTATACATCCTTAGGTGATTTTGATGATTTAAGTGAATCCTCCTCC
This sequence comes from uncultured Cytophagales bacterium, assembly GCA_942491935.1. Taxonomy (GTDB): domain Bacteria; phylum Bacteroidota; class Bacteroidia; order Cytophagales; family Cyclobacteriaceae; genus JAGTVG01. Next base: position 11,992 of record CALOCZ010000022.1, on the reverse strand, counting down.
GATCGCGAAGAAGCAACTTTAAATGAATCGATTGATTGGATATCCTTTAAGCAGAAATTTTTTACCACCGGACTGATTGGCGGAAAGCCCTTATTGGGCGCGTCTGTTGTAACAGATCCTACAAATCTGGATACGGCAACTGTAAAAGCCGGTTTGATTAAAACAAATATTCCACTTGAGGGGTATAGTACTATTAATAAATATTACTATGGCCCTAATAATTATCAGGTCTTAAAGAAAGTGGCCCCGGGTTTTTCGAAAAACATTTATCTGGGATGGACACCAGTAAACTTTGTTAATAAATTCCTGATCATCCCGACTTTTAATTTTCTCGACAGGTATATCGCAAATTACGGGATCATAATTATACTGCTTGTTATCTTCATAAAGATCCTGCTTTTCCCGCTTACTTATAAGTCGTATATCTCAATGGCTAAAACGAAAGTTTTAAAACCTGAACTTGATGCCATAAAGGAAAAGCATGACGGGGATATGCAGAAAGCACAGTCAGAGCAGATGACATTATACCGGCAGGTAGGGGTTAATCCTATAAGTGGATGTATACCCCTTCTGTTGCAGATGCCTATACTGTTTTCTATGTTTTATTTCTTTCCGAACTCGATAGAATTAAGACAACAGCCATTTTTATGGGCAGATGACCTGTCTACTTATGATTCAGTCTTAAGCCTCCCATTTACAATTCCGGCATATGGAGACCACGTAAGCCTGTTTACAATACTTATGACCTTGTCAACTATCCTTTACACCTGGTCGAATAGCCAGGTTACAACCGTTCAGGGACCCATGAAATCAATGCAGTACATGATGCCTGTTGTATTCATGTTTGTATTAAATAGTTTCCCGGCGGCATTAAGTTTCTATTATTTTGTTTCTAACCTCGTCACTTTCGGACAGCAAGCTTTGATAAGAAAGTTCGTGGATGAAGATAAGATCAAGAGGATACTTGATGAAAACAGAAAAAAGAATGTTTCGAAGAAAAAATCAAAGTTCCAGATGAAACTGGAAGAAGCCATGAAGGCTAAAGAAGAAACATCTCCAAACAAAAAGAAAAGAAGATAAGAGCAGAGATTCATGTTTTAACTGGTTGTTTCCTGAAACCGCTGAAATAATTGTACTCTTTTTAGATCAGACATATCTACTTTATAACTATTTTGTAATTGAATCTTATATATTTGTATTCGAAAATTAAATTAAGCTAAAATTCAACACAAGGATTAATTGTTCAACGAATGGGTAAGATAATATCTATAGCTAATCAAAAGGGCGGTGTTGGTAAAACCACAACTGCAATAAACTTATCTGCAAGTTTTGCTGCACTTGAGTTCAAAACCCTTGTTGTTGATGCTGATCCCCAGGCGAATTCTACCTCCGGACTTGGGATAAATCCCAAGGAAGTGGATCATAGTATATATGAATGCATGTTGGGCCATGTAGAGGCAAAGGATGTTATTGTCCCGACCGAAATCGATTATCTTTATGTATTACCTTCGCATATCGACCTGGTAGGAGCTGAGGTTGAAATGGTTAATCTTGACCATAGGGAAGAAAAGATGAGGGATAGTTTGCTCCCAATCATAGACGATTTCGACTTCATTATAATAGATTGTTCCCCTTCCCTGGGATTGATTACTATTAATGCGCTGACCGCTGCGAATTCGGTGCTCATTCCTGTTCAATGTGAATATTTTGCTCTTGAAGGATTGGGCAAATTGCTGAATACCATCAAGATTATCCAGTCAAGGCTAAATACCAACCTTGAGATCGAGGGTATATTACTTACAATGTACGATGTAAGGCTCAACCTGTCAAATCAGGTTGTGGAAGAAGTTACTACCCATTTCAAACAAATAGTTTTTGACACAATTATTCCAAGAAATATTAAACTAAGTGAGTCCCCCAGCTATGGGAAACCTGCCTTGTTTTATGATGCCGTAAGCAAAGGAGCAATTAGTTATTTAAACCTTGCCCGGGAAATTGTCGGCAAAAATGACCTGGCGTAATTGACAAAATATGAATAAAAAAAAGTCAGTGAAAAAGAGAAGTGCTTTAGGCCGCGGTTTAGGGGCGCTGCTGGATGACTCTGTACTTGATTCAAAACCAAAACTTGTATCGGATTCGGTCAAACAACCCCTTATCAATGAGATCCCCTTAAAATATATTAAATCCAATCCCTTTCAACCAAGGACAGATTTTGATGAAGAAGCCCTTTCAGAACTGGCTGATTCAATTATAACGCAGGGCATTATACAGCCCATTACGGTTCGGCGGATCAATGAACATGAATATCAGCTCATAAGTGGCGAACGCCGTTTGATTGCGTCAAAGAAAGCAAAACTTAATTCTATTCCTGCATATGTTCGTGAAGCCAATGACCAGCAAATGCTGGAAATGGCCTTGATAGAAAACATACAAAGGGAAAATCTGAATGCCATTGAAATTGCCACAAGTTATCAAAAACTGCTTACTGAATGTAATCTGAAACAGGAAGAATTGGGTGACCGGGTTGGCAAAAAAAGAACTACAGTTACAAACTATCTGCGGTTACTGAAACTACCGCCGGATATTCAGGATGCTATTCGAGATGACAAGATCAGTATGGGACATGCACGGGCCCTGGTCAATATTGAGAACATCGACGTCCAGCTAACTGTATTTCATAAGATCGTTAAGGAAGACCTTTCGGTTCGAAAGACAGAAGATCTGGTACGTAAAATCAGCAAGACCAGTACCGGAAAGGAAGAGGGCAAAACCAGTGTTATTGAACTTTCAGGCGAACTGAAAAATCTTCAAACTGTACTTTCATCGCATTTTGGCACAAAGGTTGAGATACATCAAAAAGCAGGACAAAAAGGAGACATCAAGATCCCTTATATGTCAGTCGATGATTTAAACAGGATCCTGGAGATACTTGAAATCCAGTTGTAATGCAAGCCTATAGGTTTCTCATATTTTCTCTTTTATTATTGAAAATGGCTGGAATATCATTTGCCCAGGATGAACCAGTAATTGAAGAGGATAGTCAGAAACCTGAACCAGAAAAAGCCCTTATGTTACAACCTGGCATGGATACGACCGGCATGAACCTGCAGTATGACTCAATATACATAGATGAAGCACAATTCAACCGGCCAAAAAAGGCAGGTTATCTATCTGCGGCTTTACCCGGCCTTGGACAGGCCTATAACAAACGTTACTGGAAGATTCCAATTATTTATGGTGCTTTTGGTACCATTGGATATTTCATTGGTTGGAATAACAATAAATACCAGCAATACAGAAATGCCTATCTTTTGCAAAAGTCATTTCCATTAGAGGAATTGGATGATGATCTGGCTATTAACATCAGCGAAGATAATTTAAAACGTGGGCTTGACTTTTATCGAAGAAATCGGGACCTGCTGATGGTCGTTCTGGTTGGGGTATATATCATCCAGATACTTGATGCACATATTGATGCCCACCTGATGGAATTTGATGTATCTGAGGACCTTACTTTCCGGATTGAGCCTGGTTTTGAATCACAAAGTCTGTGGACATCCAAACAATATGGGCTGAAACTATCATTGAATTTTAATTAAACCATTTATGAACCTGTTGATTATTGGATATGGTAAAATGGGGAAATCCATTGAAGCCATTGCAAAAGAAAGAGGGCACAATATTGCCGGAATAGTTGATATCGACAATCATCTTAAAGATATCGATCCCTCCACAGTTGATGTAGCCATTGAATTCAGCCAACCAGATGCTGCTTACGAAAATATCAGGGCGTGCCTTGAAGGAGGAATTAAAGTTTTATCTGGTACGACAGGATGGCTTGATAAGAAAGAAGAGGTCCGGAAATTGTGTTCAGAACATAATGCGACCTTCTTTTATGCCTCAAACTACAGCATTGGAGTTAACTTGTTTTTCAGGGTTAATAAATATCTAGCCAATCTGATCAAAGATTACCCGCAATACAAGGTCAACATGACCGAAATCCATCATACAGAAAAGAAAGATGCTCCCAGTGGGACTGCCATATCTCTTGCAGAAGATATTATATCCGCTAATCCTGCTATTAAAAAATGGGGGAATGACAACGCTGACCATCCTGAATCGTTATCAATTAAAAGTGAAAGAACTGGTACAGTTCCCGGTACACACATCATCAATTATGTATCAGAAATTGACCAGATCGAGATAAAACATGAAGCTTTCAGCAGGAAAGGATTTGCACTTGGTGCAGTTCTTGTTGCTGAATGGTTGAAATATAAAGAAGGAATGCTGGATATGAACGATTTTTTGGAAATATAACTTTTGATTGATCACAATCCATTACTTTTGCCAACTGTTATAACCTGAGGATACTAATGGACTTAAAATTCTTTAATAAGAACAAAGGAGAAAAAAAGGAAAAGGTACAAAAAACAGCTGTAAGGGAGTGGTTCGATGCCATTGTTTTTGCTGTAATTGCAGCCACGATAATAAGATGGTTATTACTGGAAGCATTTACCATACCTACCGCATCAATGGAAAAATCTCTCCTGGTAGGCGATTTTCTTTTTGTAAGTAAAGTTCATTATGGTGCCAGAACACCTAAAACACCCTTACAACTTCCCCTTACACATCAAACAATCTGGGGTACAAAGATCCCCTCATATGTAGACTGGATACAATTACCTCAGGTGAGAATCCCGGGATTTAGCAGTATCAAAAGGGATGACGTGGTTGTATTTAATTACCCACCGGAATTCGAGCATCCCGTCGACCTGAAAACCAATTATATTAAAAGATGCATTGGCGTACCGGGCGATGTTATAGAAATAAAAGATACTCAGGTATTTGTAAATGGTGAGACCTTTGAAAATCCCCCAAAAATGCAATTCAGGTATTACCTTTTCACGGATGAGATTGTAAATGACAGGGTTTTCAAAAAATATGATATATCAGAATTCTATAGATCACAGGGCGGCTATTATGTTATGACAAGTCCTGAAACAGCTGGAGTATTAAAAAGTCTGCCATTTGTAAAGGATGTGGTATTGACAAAAAACACAGAAGAGCAGGTAAATCCCAGGATCTATCCGAATGCAAATGTTTTTCCCTGGAATGAAGATTTTTTTGGCCCCCTGGAAGTCCCTGCTAAAGGGGAAACTATTGATATCAACTCGGATAACCTGGCTAAATATGGCGATCTCATCAGGTATTATGAAGGTAATAAGGAAGTAGATATAAAAGATGGAAAACTAACCATCGAAGGAACTGAGTTGAGCACCTATACTTTCAAACAGAATTATTATTTCATGATGGGTGATAACAGACATAACTCAGAAGATTCTAGGTTCTGGGGATTTGTCCCTGAAGACCATGTGGTTGGAAAGGCCCTTTTTATCTGGCTTTCGATCGACAAGAATGAGAGTTTTTTCAATAAGATCCGATGGTCCCGACTGTTCTCTTTGATTCACTAAATATTACCAGTCAATTTCTTTTTTCCCTTTTGACCTAAGGTAAGCATTTGCTTTGCTGAAATGCCCGTTACCAAAAAATCCCCTGCTTGCAGACAATGGGGAGGGGTGCACCGATTTTAACACACAATGGCGGGTAGTATCAATGATTTCTCCTTTTTTCTGAGCATATGAGCCCCATAAAATGAAAACAATATGTTCCCGTTCTTCGACAAGGGTTTTGATCACTGCATCAGTAAACGATTCCCAACCTTTATTCTGGTGTGATCCAGCCTGATTGGCCCTGACTGATAATGTTGCATTCAACAATAGAACTCCCTGGTCCGCCCACCGGTCAAGTGATCCATTTGGTGGAATTTCTTTACCAAGATCATTTTTTATCTCTTTAAATATATTGACCAGGGATGGAGGCATCTGAATGCCTGGATTCACTGAAAAACAAAGTCCGTTTGCCTGGTTTGGGCCATGGTAAGGATCCTGGCCTATGATCACCACTTTAACTTTTTCTAGAGGGCATCTGTCAAAGGCCCTGAATATATCCTTCCCTGGTGGGAAAATCCTGTATTTGCCATATTCTTCACGAATAAATGTTGTAAGTTGCTCAAAATAAGGCTTTTCAAACTCCTCTGATAACCTGGCTTTCCAGGTAGGTTCTATTCTGACATCCATAATATGATAAAATAATTAGCACAAAATTTCACCAAATTTAAAACTAAACGATTATTTTTATAAGTTACAAGCATTTGATTTCTTATATAATAGCGTGGTTACTAAAATTACAGAAGGCATTAAAGTCAGTGTAACTGAGGAATATCAGCAGGAATTTTCAATCCCTGAACAATATCACTATGTTTTTACGTATAAAGTTACCATTGAGAATAATTCGGAATATACCATCCAATTGCAACGACGGCACTGGTTCATCTACGATGGCCCATTCACTTGTAAAGAAGTAGAAGGAGATGGCGTGATTGGACAAACTCCGGTTCTTGAACCCGGGGAATCACACAAATATGTTTCAGGATGCAACCTGAAATCCGGTATTGGCAAAATGTATGGCACATATCTGATGGAACGTATTGTGGATGGCAAGAAATTCAAAGTAAATATCCCTGAATTTATCATGATTGCTCCTGTTTTGCTAAATTAGCAGGGTGCCGACTTTTTATCAGATCACTTCCTATATCAAGCATAAGCTCTATGAGATCGATGAACATTCACTGCATAGTCCTTCACTGTTCAAGCTATATCAGGATTGTTTCAAAAGGGCAAAAGAAATACCTGCAGATAAGAGCATCGAAAATATAAGGATCAGGTTCAGAAACGATGAAAGATCTATAAATATTACCGACTTTGGCGCAGGGTCAAAGATATCTGCTGAGAATTCCCGGACCATCCAATCTATCGCAAGAGGAGGGATTACAACATTGAAATACTCAAGGCTTTTTCAGGAATTGATCCGGAATTACGGATGTCGCAACATTATTGAATTCGGGACCTCGCTTGGTATTAATACCATGTACCTGGCCTCATCAAATCCGGATGCCAGGATCTGGACATTTGAAGGATGCATGCCGATTGTTGAGATCGCTAAACAGACATTCAATGATCTGAAATACACCAACATCGAGGTGATAAAAGGAAACATCGATCTTACCCTGCCCCGATTTCTTCGTAATTCAGAAAATATTGACTTCGTTTTCATTGATGCAAATCACACGTATAAATCAACCTTAAGTTATTTCAAGCAAGTTAAGCCAAAACTATCGGACAGGTCCATTGTGATTATTGATGACATCTACTGGTCGAAAGAAATGTCGAGGGCCTGGAATGATATTTCATATCAAACCCCGGAGGCTGTCTGTATTGATATTCACAAGTGTGGAATAATTATATTTGACGGAAAGATGAATCCTGAAAAGATAAAATTTGAATTTTAAAAAAGGAGATTACAATTGCATTAATTCAAATTAACCACTTGATTTTAGTTAAATATACCCTATTTTTGTATTAACTTTTTTAATATTTCCAAGAAATGACTGAAGATATAAACCCCGGAACTCCTGAAAACGTTAAGCAGGGACCAAGTAAAAAAAGATATCGAAGGGATATAATCATTGCTGTAGTTGTGGTATTAGTGATTGTCCAGGCTGTGAATCTTTTTATCAAGATGCGTACTGACAAGGCATATAATGCTGAAATCGAAAAAACCAAGGAGGAAATCACTATACTTGAACATGAGATCAATCAAAGAATGGTGGAAATTGAAAGCCTTGGAGGGAATGTTGAGGACCTTGAAGCAGTAGTCGCGGAACTTGAGGATGAAAAAGAGAAGTTAATTGCAAATAGGAAGTACTCAGACCGTCAGATTGCAAACCTCAGAGATAAGGTTGAAGGATTCCAGGAATTACTGATCCTGAAAGATAAAGAGATTGAAGACCTTAAAGTACTTGCGGATGAACTAACCCAGGAAAACATAGATCTTAAAACCGAAAAAAATGAATTGACCGCTGATCTGAATCAGGAGATCAAGTCCAGGGAAGTATTGGAGGAGCAGGTTGAAATCGTATCTAAATTAAAGGTTGAAAACATTCAGATCTATGCTGTAAACAGCCGCGGGAAAGTCAGAGAAGATGAGTTCAAAGCAAGATTTATTGAGAAGATCAGAGTTGAATTCAACATTGCTGAAAATGAGGTAGCCCCGATTGAAGGCAAAGAGATCATGATCAGGATCGTTGGACCAGATGATAATGTATTATTTGATGTAGCTTCCGGATCCGGCACGTTCATGTTCAACGGTAAGGAAGAATTTTATACAGCAAAACAGGAAATCCTATTTGATAATACCCGACAAAAACTCACTTTTGACTATGACAAGGGAAGTGAATATGTTCCCGGCGCCTATCAATTGCAGGTGTATACCGATGATTATATGATGGGTGAAAAAGAATTTATGGTCAAATAACATCAACACCTATCGATTTATTTCATTCAACTTTGTGATAAAGATATAAAGTTATACCTTTGCCGTCCGAAAAATAATTTATAAAGATGGAATTAAAAAACTACGAGACAGTATTCATTTTAACTCCCGTTTTGTCTGAAGTTCAGATGAAGGATGCTGTCGAGAAATTCAAAAAGGTGTTGGTTGACAACAAAGCTGAGATCATTAACGAAGAAAACTGGGGACTCAAGAAACTTGCTTACCCCATTCAGCATAAGTCAACCGGATTTTACAACCTGTTTGAATTTGCGGCAACTCCTGAAACCATCGCAGCTTTAGAATTGGAGTATCGAAGAGATGAAAAAGTAATGCGGTTTATAACTGTATCACTTGACAAACATGCTGTGGCATACAATGAAAAACGCCGCAGAGGAGAATTTAACAAAAAACCTGAAGCTAAGGAGGAGCAAGCAGCATGACATTAATGAATGAACCTTTAAACAGGAACGAAAACAGGAAGAAGTATTGTCGTTTCAAAAAGAATGGTATCAAGTATATTGATTATAAGGATGCCAATTTCTTGTTAAAATTTGTAAATGACCAGGGCAAAATACTTCCCAGGAGACTTACCGGAACAAGCATTAAGTTCCAGAAAAAAGTAGCTTTAGCGGTAAAACGTGCCAGACATCTGGGCTTACTGCCTTATGTAACCGATTCATTAAAATAAATCTGAATTCATATGGAAGTGATACTTACACAGGATATACAAGGCCTGGGCTATAAAAATGACATGATTACAGTGAAATCAGGATACGGTAGGAATTATCTTATACCTAAAGGATTTGCAATTCTGGCAAATACCTCCAACAGGAGGATGATTGAGGAAAATGTCAGACAGGCTGCACATAAAGCTGAGAAATTGAAAAATGATGCGGAAAGCGTTGCAGAGCAGATAGGTGACCTCGTACTTGAAATCGGGGCAAAAGTTGGCGAAAGCGGCAAGATATTTGGCGCAATTACCACACTTCAAATCTCTGATGCCTTGAAAGAAAAAGGTTTTGAGATTGACAGAAAGAAAATTAACTTCAATTCGAAAGTTAAAGAAGTTGGCGAGTACGCAATTACCATCGACCTCCATAAAGAAGTAAAGAAAGAAGTACCTTTTAAGGTGGTTGGTGAATAACATAAAATAAATAATATTATCTGATCCCGCAGCTTTGCGGGATTTTTTTTTGCCTTCTAAATACCACGCCATCTTACATATTCATTATATCTTGTCGTTTTTTATCTATGGCTGGTCTTCAAAATCCGGATAGCCTGATCAGGAGGCCCCATAACGCGTGACTTACACTCCCATTCTGAATTTTAATTAGTTATTTTAAAGGCCTTAAATCATCTCAATTCTGTGATTTCATTTCCTTTCTCAAAGGCTTTAGATACATTCTTTTATTTTTTAGATTGAATGGGTAAATTTATCATATGTTCAGAACTCCTGTATCACCCAAAAAATCTGCCAGAAAAATTTCATTGAAAGATCCCCTGTTCCTTATTGGTTCTTGCTTCTCGGAAAATATCGGCCTGAAATTATCAGAAAATAAATTTGACAATCTGACCAATCCCTATGGCGTCATATACAATCCCCTTTCTATTTTCAAGTTGATGGAAGATGCCTTACTTGAAAAGGCAATTGATGACAATTTCATCCTGAAAAACCAGGGGATATTCCGTCATTATAATTTTCATTCTGATATTTCCGCCTTAAATAAAGATGATCTATTGACCCAGATCGGTGAGGCGAATAAATATAGTAAAATATATCTGCTTCAATCGAAATGGATTCTGATTACACTAGGTACTGCAATTGTGTATATCCATAAAAAGTTGAATGGAATTGTAAGTAATTGTCATAAAGTTCCTGCAAAAGAATTTGAAAAAAGAAGATTACACCCTGATGAAATAATTAAGGCATTCGACTCATTTTATCAAACCCTGAAATCCTTAAATAAGGATTTTAATGTTATTTTAACGGTGAGTCCGGTAAGGCACATTAAGGATTCCCTTGAGACAAACAGTATCAGTAAATCTATTTTGAGGTACGCTTGCGGGGTTCTGTCAGAAAGTTATGAAAACGTTCAGTATTTTCCTTCATTTGAGATCATGATGGACGACCTGAGGGATTACAGGTTTTACAAATCCGACATGTTACATCCGAGTAATTCTGCAATTGAATATATCTGGAAAGCCTTCCAGCAAAGTTATTTCTCGGATGATACGATTCAATTCCTTAAAGATTGGGCAAAAGTCCGCAATGCGCTGAATCATAAACCTTTCTTTCCGGACTCAGAAGAGCATCAACAGTTCCTTAGGAGTACCATCAAGCAACTAAAAGCATTCCAGTCGAAAGTGGATACCTCAGATGAACTAAGACTTCTCAAAAAACAATTAAAATAAAACAATCGGTATGATTTCCTGCTTAATTAAAAAAGCAGCTATGTGATCGATAACAAAACAAAACATGAAAGAAAAGAAGGCAAACCGTTTAGTGCATGAATCCAGCCCTTATCTCCTGCAGCATGCCTACAATCCTGTTGACTGGTATCCATGGACTCAGGAAGCTTTGGAAAAAGCCGTTAAGGAGGACAAACCTATTCTGGTGAGTATCGGGTATTCAGCATGCCATTGGTGTCATGTAATGGAACGGGAATCCTTTGAAGATATACAGATTGCTGAATTCCTCAATGAACACTTTATTAGTATAAAGGTTGACCGGGAAGAAAAACCTGATGTTGACCATGTATATATGGATGCTGTTCAAGCTATGGGTACCCAGGGTGGTTGGCCACTGAATGTCTTTCTTACCCCTGAACAAAAACCTTTTTTTGGCGGCACTTATTTCCCTAAGCAATCCTTTTATGAAATACTTAAAAATGTACAGGAAGCATTTTCTGACAAAAGAGAAAAACTTAACTTGTCAGCAGAACAGCTTGCAAACCACCTCTCAAAAAGCGATGTGCTAAAGTTTGGCCTGACGGAACAAAACTTTGATATTGGATTGAAAGTGCTGGCCACCGGACTTACTGACATGTCTAAGAAATTCGACCATAATTATGGCGGGTTCGATAAGGCCCCGAAATTCCCTATGCCTTCTATTTGGAAATTTCTTTTGCGATATGGGCATTATAGTAGTGATGAAAGATACACAAAACATAGTCATTTTACCCTGAAACAAATCGCCCGCGGTGGAATATATGACCAGGTTGGAGGTGGATTTGCACGGTACTCAGTTGATAATAAGTGGTTCGTGCCCCATTTCGAAAAAATGCTTTATGACAACAGTCAAATGTTAAGCCTGTATGCTGAAGCATATTGCCAAACTTATGATAGTGAATATAAAACGGTAATTGAAGGAACTGTCCGTTTTTTGAATGAGGAACTGATTGATGATGAAGGAGGATTTTATTCCGCATTGGATGCTGATTCCGAGGGTGTAGAAGGGAAATTCTATGTCTGGAAAGCTGAAGAATTCAAAAATACGGTTCAGGAGGATCATGATTTCTGGGCAGATTTCTTTGGGATTGAA
>CALOCZ010000021.1:0-16356 GCA_942491935.1 uncultured Cytophagales bacterium | reverse complement strand
GTGCATACGTTATGAAATATCTGGCTGCCTAAGAACCCATAACGTTGAAGCAACAGATTCAGGTACACCCACGATCACTTCAAATCCAATAGATGGTTGCGATGATGGAGAAATTGAGGTATCATTTGGGGCGGGCGTGATTTATCCGGTAAACTTTAGCCTGGTCGATATTTCAAGTGGCGCAGTAGTTGAGAGCGGACCAATAACAGCAGTTGATCCGGTCCCATTCCCTATTACAAATGTTCCATTTGGGACCTATAATCTTGAAGTAGACTTCAACGGATGTCTTAATATCGATACCGGGATTGTGGTTAGTCAATTACCGGCAGCCGGTGTTGATATCTTGGCTGAATACATAAATTGTGAGTCATCTGTTATAATAAATCCTGATCCTGGAGCAAGTTATGCGAATCAAATATATGAATGGAATGGCCCTGATGGCACAATTACGACTTCACCAGTATTTGAAGCGGTTCAGGCTGGCACATATACGGTCACCGCCATTGACACCACAGGGGCGAACTGCGATGCGATGGAATCTTTCGATGTTATTGTATTAGGCAATCCGGAGGTGCAAATTGATATTGTTGGTGACGGATGTGGTACTTCAGTGCAGTTGAATGCAGCAATTGCCAATCCGGAGCCTGGAACCAATTACTCATTCCTATGGACTGACGGTACAGTTGGAGGGGTTAACGTATTGCCAGCCCCTACTACAGGTGAATTCATTGACTATCAGAACCTGTCAGTGGTCGTCGTGAACCAACAAACCGGATGTGAAGGAAATGATGGTCCTATTGATGTGCGAACCTACCTGGATTACAATGTATTTCTAACATCCACTATTGCCTGTGATGACGGAAGTCCAATCACTTTAACGGCCAATATATTGAACATTTCAGCTTCAAATATTGACACATACGACTGGACAGGCCCGGAACCCGGACTTGGGAATCTGAATACACAAGCGGTAATCATTAATAATGAAGGGACATATGAAGTCGTAACAACCTGGGGTGTATGCCTTGAGACAGCCAATATCAATGTTGCCCGTTCTCCAACTACGGATGCCAATATTGAGCCTTTATATCAGATATGCTCTGAACCACCTGCCAATGAAGTGGTAATACTTGAGCCCGGGAACTTTGTAAGTTATACTCTGCTGAACGAAACCACCGGCCAGATCCAGATCCCTATTGATCCTGGCGTATTTGAGTTATATGATGAAGGGATTTACAATGGATTGGGGATAAATAGTTTTGGATGTCAAACTACGGACACTTTTGCTATTGAAATAGTATGCATTCCTCAGATTTATGCACCAAACGCATTCTCGCCTGAATCGGGTATTCCTAAAAACCGTAGTTTCTCTATTGACGGAGCCTATATCGGCGATAATTTCCAGATCATTATCTTCAACCGTTGGGGAGAACCAGTGTTTGAATCAAATGATAAGAATTTTGAATGGGATGGAACAAGATTAGGTGAACCGCTGCCGACCGCCACCTATGCTTATGTAATGAAATATACAAGCATTACGGACAGTGATCCAACGATCTATGAGAAACGCGGGGGAGTCACCCTTCTCAGATAGGCTTCAACAGTTGAAGGTTCTAGTTTTCATGACTATTACTGAAAGATAAATTCGAGAAATACCATTCTCGTCGCAAGATTCCTTGTGGAGACAGACTTATTTATCTTTACCTTTATATGATTATTGAGCATGAGAATTTGCCTGCTAGCCATTTTATTTATTACAATCTTTAGCAATTGTTCCACAAAACAAAGTGACAAGGATCAGGGTAATTCAGCTCACATTAAGGAGAGGCCTAGGAACCACCTGGTTCAGTATCGCTTTTAATATTTCTGGGGGTGCCTACCTCCGGCCGGTCCATTGGATGGGTGGTTCCACAGCGATTATCTTTCATACACACCGGAAGAAAGTATGCAATTTTTGAGATTTCTGTATCTCGATACTGATTCACTGATCGGCAAATATGGCCCATATGATGCATTCAGTTTTGAGGAAGCTGGTATCGCCCGGCCTGTAATGATCGAGAATTACAGGACTGGTTTTATCTGGGATCTGTTTATGTCATGCCCGGAGATTCAAACGGGTCTTACTAAATTGGGATTTAAGGATTAGCTTGCCGGATATTAATAATGCAATAATTTATGGTACGATCAACTTGATTCATCCATTATTCCACAAAACTCAGATTTCCCAATAGGTAATTAATAATGAAAAAGGTAAAGTGAAGAAAGTAAAATGGGTAAGGTTAAATGAGGAATTAAAATTTATTTTTAAGATCAGCACTTTTATAATTCAATCATTCCTAAATCATCATTCTCAATTCAATCATTGCTAATTCGTCATTCATAAATCAATCATTCACAATTCATTCATTCTTAATTGTATTACAGCGCTCCCAGGATCTGGGCACAAATGATCATGATCACCAATGCGAAAGGATATACAGTTGCATAGGCAATTGATGGTGCATTTGATTTGGTAAGTGAATCGACGGCACTCAATCCAGGCGTACTGGTCATCCCCCCTACCAGGGTGCCAAATACCGATAAAACATTCGTTTTAAAAACATAGATCCCAATGAGTGCTGCGATAAACATGGGCAATAATGTTAACAATACACCGACGGATACCAGGATTAATCCGTTTGCTTTTACCGTTTCGACCAGTGTCGCACCTGCCTGGGTACCCACAGCGGCCAGGAAAAACAGTAATCCAATTTGTCGTAAGAGTTGATTGGCCGGTCCTGAAACATTCCATATAATTGGTCCTGTTTTACCTATCCGGCTTAAAATAAGTCCTGAAATTAATACGCCTCCGGAAAGTCCCAAATTGAAAACACCACCACCGGGAATAGGTATGTCCAGAATACCTAAAAGAACTCCAATTACGATTCCAGCTGAAATTGGAAGGAAATCCGCTTCGTTGAGACGTTTTACATTATTCCCAAATAATTTGATGACAGCGGGCATATTTCCTTTAGATGATGCCACCATAAGCTTATCTCCAAATCTGATTTGACTTCCCGCATTCGGAGTAATATCAATCCCGCTTCTTCTGATCCTGGTAACTGTAGCCATATAATTGTTAAAGAGATTCAGTTCGCCAAGCGTTTTCCTTACCACCTTTTTGTTTGTTACCAATATCCACTGTACATCGAACTCCCCGCTTCTCGGCACTTCCATTTCAGTCTCTTTCCCAATTAGCAATCCAACCTTTTTCAGCGATTGTGCAGTGCCTACTACTTTAACCAGGTCACCTTTCTGCAAAACAGATTCCGAATCGGGTGCAACAGCCATTCCATCATGCACAATCCTGGATATATTAGCACCTGTCATAGACCTGATCTCGAGATCACCGATCGAAGTGTCAACAATGTTTTCATTTTCAACAATGAAATTCTTACTTATGATCTCTGGATAGTCCTCAGCTATGTCTTTTTCATAATCCCGCTCTGCTTTCTTTATATCGAATTTGAAGACCCGCGGCACAAGCCTTACAAACAGAATAACGCCGATTACCCCGAAAGGGTATGCAATACCATAGCCTATTGAAGCCAGGGGAGAATTCGAACTTTCTATAGCCGCAGCGAGACCTGGAGTACTTGTCAAAGCACCTGTGAACAGCCCTACTACTAATTTATTATCAATTTCCAGAAAATAAGATGCCAGGAAAGCTAATATTGATCCGGAAACTACTACTGTCGCAGCTATCATGATTAACTGAAATCCCTTCTTCTGAAATGACTCAAAAAAACCCGGGCCAGCCTGAATGCCAATTGAATATATAAAGAATATCAGTCCGATCTGCTGGAAAATATCCGGAACGCCGAAGCCATAATGCCCAAAGAAAAGAGCAACGAAAATCACAGCTGATGAATCCAGATTGATCCCAAAGATCTTTACTTTGCCTATTAAAATCCCAACCGTAATGATCAGAAAGAGAATAAAGTATTCGCTACTTAATATATCCATTGCGTTTGCCCACTAAAACAAAGAGCAAATATAGGAAGGTATATTCAATAGTATAGTCGGTTAAGGCATGAATTTACCCTCTTCCAGAAGATGTTGAGGGTTTTCCCAATGTAGCCAGCATCCCTCCATCTACATAAATGATCTGACCATTCACATAATCGGAAGCTTTTGAAGCAAGAAATAATGCCGCCCCTTGAAGATCTTCCGGTCTACCCCACCTGCCTGTAGGTGTTCTGTCAATAATGAAGTCATGAACCGGATTGCCAGGTTCAGCGATTGGGCCGGTGGCATCAGTCTTAATATAACCTGGTCCTATGCCATTAATCTGAATATTAAATTCTGCCCATTCAGTGGCCATACTCCTGGTGAGCATTTTTAAACCGCCTTTGGCAGCTGCATATGCTCCTGTTGTATCCCTTCCCAATTCACTCATCATTGAACACATGTTGATGATTTTACCCTGCCGTCGCGGGATCATCATCCTGGCAGCTTCCCTGGCTATCAGGAACTGAGCATTCAGGTTAATATTGACGACCTCCTGGAAATCCTGGAAAGAATAATCAATCAGTTTGATCCTTTTATGAACTGCTGCATTATTTATCAATATATCCAAAGGCCCGATTTTGTCATGGATATTCTTCATGTTTTCTAACACAGCTTTTTCATCAGTAATGTCAAATAAATAGCCATGAACTTTTAAATTCTCAGATTCACATTGATTAATGGCATTTTTCAAGCGTTCAGGAGTATGCCCGTTTATTAATATTTCAGCACCTGCATGTGCAAGTGCCTTGGCCATTGCCAGACCTATACCATGTGTCCCCCCAGTGATCAGGGCTTTTTTACCGGATAAATCAAACAGATCTTTAATCATGAAAATATTTATATGAATTCGTTAATGTCCCCGATTCCCTCCCTTAGCACAGTAAATGATTCGTCCGTGCAATCTACTACCGTAGATGGTTTATTTTTCCCAGGTCCACCGTCTATAACGATGTCAACCTGGTTTTTATACTTTCTAAAGATTTCAACCGGATCTGTCAGATACTCCACAATATCATCCTCATGTCGAAGAGAGGTTGTAATGATTGGATGACCCAATTCCTTTACGATATCTCTTGATATATTATTGTCCGGGATCCTTATCCCAACCGTCTTTTTTGTTTTATGAACAAATTTTGGTGTCTTACTACTTGCGTTCATTATAAAAGTAAAAGGCCCGGGTAAAGCGCGTTTTAAGACTTTAAATACCGGGGTGCTCATATTACTTGAATAATTTGTAATATCGCTAAGGTCATAGCATATAAATGAGAGGTTAATCTTTTTGTTATTCAAACCTTTAATCCTGCCTATCTTTTCAATCGCCTTAGCATTAAAAATATCGCATCCCAGACCGTATATGGTATCTGTCGGATATATGATAACACCTCCATCCCTAAGAACATCCGCGATATGCCTTATTTTTGATACAGCAGGGTTTTCCGGATGCATTTTCACCAATTCGCCAGCCATATTTTATTAATTTTTTTATGATCTTCATTTTCAGCTTTGAAGTTAATACAATTTGTTATTTTTGTCCCCTATATGGACAAAAGAAAAATCTTAGTTGGGTTTATCCTGGTATTTAGCGTAACGCTCTCATCGTTTTCTTTTTATTTCTGGCAGGTAATTACAGCTCCAAATATATTGGTTGACCAGGAAAGCAGATTCTTTTATATCCAACCGGATGCCACATTTAAGGACGTGCAAAATACATTATATAATGAAAAATATGTGAATGACCTTGTGGCTTTCAGCTTTCTTGCCAAGTTGATGGATTATGATGAATATGTAAAACCTGGCAGGTATTTATTACAAGCTAATATGAGCAACAGGGACGCGATCAGGTACTTAAGGTCCGGGAAACAGGAACCTGTCAACATCACATTCAACAATGTACGGCTTCTTGAAGACCTCCCTCCAAAGATATGTGCAAATATCAATCTCAAGCCCGAAACATTCCTTCCAACACTTGAAGACTCTACACTTTGGGCTAAATATGGATTTAACAATTACACCTTCAAGTGCATGTTCATCCCCAATACCTACCAGGTTTTCTGGACGATCACTGCCGAAGAATTATTAGATAGGATGTACTATGAATACGGGCAATTCTGGAATGATTCCCGAAAGGCAAAAGCCGATTCCATTGGATTGTCACCTGTGGAAGTCTCTATTCTGGCTTCAATTGTTCAGGCTGAATGTAGCATGACAGATGAGGCACCTGTTATTGCGGGATTATATATAAATCGTTTGAAAAAGAACTATATGCTCCAGGCAGATCCTGCACTTGTATATGCTAGTGGTGATTTTACCATCAAAAGGGTATTGAATAAGCATAAGGAAATTGATTCCCCCTATAATACTTACATGTACAGAGGTTTACCTCCGGGACCTATCAACGCTCCTGAGATCAGGTACCTGGATGCTGTATTGAATTATGATGATAACAACTACCTGTATATGTGTGCCAGGGAGGATTTTTCGGGTTATCACAATTTTGCTACAGATCTGCAACAGCATCTAAATAATGCCAGGAGGTATCAACAGGCCTTGAACAGGGAAGGCATATACCGTTAATTATGTATCAATTTGAAACGAACATAAGAGTCAGATACGCTGAAACAGATCAAATGGGATTTGTTTATTATGGCAATTATGCTACGTATTATGAGGTTACCAGAGTAGAGGCACTTCGAGCTCTTGGCATATCATATAAAATCCTGGAAGAAAATGGCGTTTTGATGCCAGTGCTGGAAAACTGGTCGAAATATATCCGGCCTGCAAAATATGATGATTTGCTTATTATAAAGCTTTTCCTTAAAGAAATGCCGGCTATGAGAATAACTTTCGAATACGAGGTTTTTAATGAAGAGAAAAAATTAATTAACTTAGGATCGACAACCTTGGTATTTCTCGATAAAGACTCTGGAAAACCAATACCAATACCGGGAGTAGTGCTGGATGTTTTGAAACCATATTTTTAATGATCCTTGATTATTTAAATTATCTAGACAGATTTAAAATCTGGAGACGTTTTACTTCTATCCTAGATCAAGTAATTGTTGGGAAACATAAAACCTCCTTATACGATCTTCTCAAGATTTTTCTAGTCAGCCTGACAAAAGACGATATCCTTGAAAGGGCCAAAGCCATCACCTACAACTTCACGCTGGCTATATTCCCAGGTATTATATTCCTGTTTACATTGATTCCTTATATCCCCATACCCAACCTTCAGGATACAATTATGAGTTTCTTCGAAGAGTTGGACCTGACCATGATTGAACAAGTAAGGAGCACCGTTGAAGACATTATTTCAAAACCCAGAGGAGATCTGCTGTCTTTTGGGGTAATTTTTGCAGTGTACCTGGCAACTAATGGGATGCTCTCTCTTATTACTAATTTTAATTATTTCTATAAAACGAAATTCACGAGAGGATTTTTCAAAAACTATCTAGTAGCCTTTGTCCTTACGATTTTGCTAATACTTATTATGACTCTGGCGATGGGATTGTTGATCGGCGGTCAGATCGTATTGAATTTTTTATTGGATATCGGCATACTAAACCAGGACTTCCTCTTTATTATGATCATTACCCTGAGGTTTCTGATTCTATTTATTATATTCCAATTGATGATCTCTATCATTTATTACTTTGGCCCTTCTGTGGAAGAACGGTGGCATTTTATGAACACAGGATCTGTTTTCGCTACCCTCCTTTGTATTGGGTCAAGTTACCTGTTTTCTTACTATCTGACGAATTTTGCCAGTTATAATAAATTCTATGGATCTATCGGGGCCGTTATTGCATTTATGATCTGGCTTTACCTTCTATCGGTGATATTGCTGCTCGGATTCGTGATAAATGTAACCATCGACCGTGCCAGCCGTGAAGATTACGAGATATAGAGAACATCAATAATTATAGATATATTTATATAATTATCTCTTAATATATTATTATAATTTTCTATTCTATTTTTTTTTTTTTTCCTCGTTTCTTTGGAAATTACTATTGCACTATCTGGACATTATTCTTTAGTTGTATTTTTCGTTTAACTTATCTTTGCGGTTGTTTCCGCTATGGCAATACATCTCCTCACCCGAGTCACAAATGTTTCTGTTTGTTGAGAATTCCCCTGAGGCCACTTGCGAGATCGTACAGGGCGGCACTTGAGAAATTGTAGCAATCGCGATTTGTGATTTCGTAGCGCAATACAGATAGGAACATCTTTTAATGACTGATTAATGCTTTTAATTAAACTGCTAAAATTGTCAGACTCAAGATTTTATAAAAGATCTCCAATCCATTTGGTGGAATACTACATTTCTATTTTAATGGTGTGTGATCAATATTCATTGAAAAATGGAGAATCCGCCAAGAGTCATATCCCAAAGTGCCTCCTTTGCGCCCCCCCCGCCGCCCATCTCAACCTAGGGAGAACGACCTCTATCATTCTTATTATGAATTGGATATGATTATAATACTCAAAAGTTTTTTATTACCCCCCCCGCTCTGCCCCTCCCCCTATCGCATAAAATTATCCCTTAATTTCCATCCCCTCCTTCTCTAAACCACCCCAACCTTCCCTTGCGGTTCTATGTTGGTCTTTTACTCTTGTTCTATTTTTGATCTCTTGCTTCCCCTTTAATCTTTTTAGTATTAAATAAAGTGAATAGATCCTCAACGGAACAAGTAATGAAAAAACATGGGACGATAAATATTAAAACAAGAGTTTCATCTTTACTAAGTAAAAATTACTCCTGTTTCTCAAGGTATTCTGAATAACGGTTCGTCATACAACAGGAAAGGTTTTGCAATCTCGATCCATTTTAGCTCTTCATCAATCATTTTTTTATGGATCTCATCTTCATTACCTATTCCGTTCAAATATCTTAAAAGATCAACATCCCCCACCAGTAGTTCTATCGCTGGTCTATCAGAACCCGCCTCATAGGGACCTTCCAGCCATTTCATTGCCCCTGCACTTTGTTTAAGAGATCTTAACATTTTCAGACTATATGATAAAACATGGATATGTTCCCCCGGATGTAACTGAAATCCATAACACATTTGATCTTTATATTTGTGAAATGTTGGGACAAACAGAAGTGATCTAAGTACAGCCTGCGTATTTTCAATGTTCCATACATCAACCCAATCGGTTGACAAATCACTAAGAAAGGGGGCACCGAATATTTCAAAGGGCCTTGTCGTTCCCCTGCCTTCACTTAAGTTAGTTCCTTCCAGCAGACATTGACCTGAGAATATCCTGCAGGTATATATATTAGGAATATTTGGAGATGGATTTAAAGGTTATGTATCAGTTTCTTTCTTTATAATCTTAAGGGGAAACGCTCCATTATATCGAAACCTAAGGAAATTACATAGTTCTCCAAGGGATAAACCATACCTGTGTGGCAATCCCGGTAATCCTATCAATGAACTATACTCTTCTGCCAACATAGTGCCTTCTATCTGCCGGCCAGCAGGATTAGGCCTGTCGATAAGCAGCACAGAAAGTTGTAAGCCCTTATTGATTATCAATTTAAATATTTCTGCAATGGTAGGCAAAAAAGTATAATATCTTACACCAACATCCTGTATATCGATGATCAAGGTATCAAGATCACTGAGGCTATCCGAAATATTGTCTAATTTATCCCGGGTTTTGATATATAGCGAGACATATCTTGTATTAAAATCCAAATGCTGATATGTATGTATATTTTCTACAGGAACCTGGTCCTGTTGCTCAGCAAACAAGCCATGCTCGGGCACAAGTACGGTCAAAGACCTGCAAGTAGTTGAAAGCATCTGAAAGAGATATTTGCCTTCTGAAAAGTCAAAAGACACCTGGTTGCAGAATAACCCGACTCTCTTTTTCTCAATAAGATGTCTGTATTCCTGGAATAATCTCTTGTACTGATTTTTCAATGATCATTCAGCAAATAAGGTGTAATCGGATACCCAGGTTTCGCTTTCTCCCGGTTCAATTTTTAAATCAATGAAATTCTCAGGGCAGTAAGTCGTTTGACAAGCCCAGAAAACCATTTTACTCAAAGGCTTATCTATACCAAATCTGAAGCCAGCACCTGATTTAACATTTCTTACAGTCACCAGATGATCATCCAGGTCTTTACTATAGCCTTTTAATTCCATCCAGATAGACTCTCCCTTTTCAAAATCTCTAACGAACTTCAGCATTGATCCATCAATCTGCATTTTACCACTCAGGTCATTTTCAGTTGAAATGGCATATGGAAATTCAACTTCAATAGATGGTCCTGAGCCTGCTCCGTCAATAATAAAGAAATTATGATTATACTGATCTGTTTCAATGGTTTTATCTCCTTTGTTTTCAAGAATATGAGTTATTTTAAAACCTGGTTTATCAGATTTCAAATCAATTCTTTTAGTATATACATACCCGTATCCGATATCACTCGACAGGCTTTGTTGAAAAGAAATCCAATCATCCCCTTTTTTAACTTCCCATTCACCGTGGTCGAAGATCTTATAGGTTTTAAAAGTCTCATAGGGCTTATCATCAGGTCGCTCCAATATACCAACCCCTACCCGGATGAATTTTCCTCCCGGTTTCGCTTCATCGAATCCCAGCCCTGGCATGTTAGAGGATTCAGCAGGGCCACTTAGATCTTCATGAATAAGCGGATTATGGGTATTTTTCCAGTATTCGATATATTCATGATCTTTATACCTCAAACTCGAAATTATACCTGACCAATCAAAGCGCGTAGCCCTGTAGGAACCTTTTTTGATATCTGGCAGTAATAATTTCATGGTAACGTGATCATTTGAAATCTGTGCCTGGGGATATTGAGAAAATTCTTCTAAGGATAGTGTCTGGCCCATAATTGTAGTGGTTATTCCAAGTAAAAAAATAATTGATATAGTCTTCATATGATATAAGGAAAAATTACTTTTAAATTTAGAACAATTTAAATAAAATCCGCAAAGAGATGTCTATAATTCAAAAATTCGTATCCTCAATTTATTGGGATAGATCAGCGCAAACCAGTTCGCTGTCACTTCGAATAAAGACATGTTTATTGGCAAAACCAGGATGCGCCCATGTAACTCCAACCCCGCTTCGGTTCAATTGAGCAGTCGTTGGCTCGATGAGCTTGGCCCTGCTGATCTCATTGTAACCTGATTCAGATAATCTTGCTATAATCAATTCACCGTGCTCATTAAACATATAAGTCAGATCATCATTCTGCACAAAATGAATGTTTCCCCACCTTGCTCTGTTAACTGCTGTCTGGTTCTCCCAAATTCTGTCACCCTTTAAAAGATCAAGGCATCGAAGTTCTCCGTAACTGTCTACTCCATAGATGTAGTCATTTAAAATTACCGGAGTTGAAATGCAGGAATGGAGGGCATCGGTATTTCTTTCATCCTTCCCAATCCTTTTCCAGACTACAGAGGACTTAAGCTCAGCCTCGTCCAACTCAATTAAAATCGAACCGTCATAGAAGCTGCTGAAAAAAAGATAATTCTTATATAAAACAGGCGTGGAAATATTTATGGGCATATTTCTTGGTATAAATTCATGTATCCAGTATACCTTGCCAGTGTCAGGATCCAGGCCGGCGATATTGGCTGCTGTCCAGACAACAAGAACCTTCCGGCCTGCCTGTTCTACAAGAAGAGGTGCGGAATAACCTGCCTCATCGTGAAGATTTCGCCAAACCTCTTTCCCATTCTTTTTATCCAGGGCTACTACACCAGCATTATCCTCACCGCCAATGATCACTATGATCTTGTCATCGACTATTATTGGAGCAGAAGCTATACCCCAGATCGGCATTCTAATTCTATATTCTTCATTAAGATCCTTACTCCATATTACACCGCCATTTTCTTTATCAAAACAGAATAAATTCCCCATTGTACCTAATGAATATGCATAGGGTCCCTCAATGATCACTGAGGCCCGCGGACCGGCCGGATAGCCAACTCCTACGTATTCACAATCATATGTATAGGTCCATATCTCGTTCCCATTTTCGGCATCAAAGCATAAAACCCTTTCAGCTTGCCCGGGTTTAGTCAGGCGATCGGTTAAATATACCCTTCCACCTTGTATTGAAGGTCCACTGTACCCTGTAGAAACAGGCACACTCCACTTGATTTTAAATTCATCAAAGTCGAACCGTTTCATTACACCTTTCTCATTCCAGGTGCCATCCCTTGAAGGCCCCCTCCAGTCAGGCCATTCATCACCTGAAGGCGAATTTATTTTTATAGCGAAAAAGGAGATTAATAAGTATATTAGTATTAACTGCATGGCTATGACCTTAATTCTTCATTTTTATTATTATAATAATTATCGACCTAACTCAGAAATGGGATTAATAGTCACCTCATTCCCTCGTCAAAAGATACCATAAAGTCTTATGTTGTGATCCCAGGTTTAATACCTGAACGCCTCTCTTATTTGCAATTTTAATTTCACTAGACCTATTCCCAGCGGGGTCAAGAGTATACAATCTGAATTTATCCATTTCAAGTAGACTTATTTTAACTGGCAGACCCTCGGCAATGGTTGGAGCCGTTCCCCATTCTGTACCCACACTATTCATTTCCTCATTCCATCCCATACCAGTATTTTCAGCCCTCCCTGCAACAACCAATAATACATTTGATGATTCATTAAGGGGTTTGCCATCAAGAGCTGTAAGTGTAACTGTTCCCCAGTTATTTGAAATGGTATCCATAGCAATGGTGACATTCCCTAATTCGATTGTTTTGCCACCAATATAACCTGTAGCAGCCTTTGCTGCAGGTGCATTCACTGTGAATATAGATTGTCCGGAATCGCGGTTATCCCACATGATCTGACCCGTTTCACTTACCCAGGAAGCATCCGGATCGGGTACCTGTTCAGAAAGAATTAATTCATCCCCATTAAATTCAACCTCTGATCGTCTAAGTACAGTTAGGGCATCACTCCAACCGGCTTTCTTCCAGACATAGTCTGTATGTTGTGCATTAACGTTTTCTTTTTTATTAAAAGCAATTAACTGGTTCACAATTTCATTTTCCGGAACGCTCAATGTAACGACAGAAGGTCCGACTGAAATGGTTGGCATTCTGAACAGGATAGCACCGACTGGAATGAATACCTGCTTCAGTGGGTGTCCTGAAGATGAAAAATAACCATTAATCTCCCCAATTTTAGAGCTTGGGCTATAATTAAAATGATAAATACCGTCCCAATCCTGGAATGCAGCAACTGAGTTCATCATAGGATACATTTCCGCACAATAGAAAGTTGGTGCCGGATGGTCATATTCACTGATAGTCAAAGGCATCCCCTTTACACGATGTTGTGAAAATCTTTTCAGAGTGCCTCCTTTTTCATCAGAAGCCATGGAAGAATTACCTATTTCCCAGTTGTTTCTATCCCATGCTCGGCCAAGCCATCGGGGATGTTGCCAGTATGCGTGCATATCAATAAAATCCGCATATTTAGCTTCCCGGTATACACCGACCATTCCACTGTATGATGCCTGGGATTCGGAGACCGGCATTTTAACTCCTATGTCATTCTTCAGAAATTCGATCATTTCCTTTGCGTAAGATAGCTCTGTTTCCACCAGAAACTTCCAGAACATTTCCTTTTGTTCAATAGTGGATTCCGATTCAAACTGGTCCATGATCTTATATATATCCCAGTTGTTATTGCCCTTCCCATTATTCGCTAAAAAGTTATTCCACATAGTAGCCAGGGCTACCCTGTGATCTCCTTTAAGATCCGATAAAGCAGTCCACCTTGACAATATCGAGTTCTCATTGTTGACCTCTACAAAACCAACAGCCGGTTCATTGGCATAGGAATTCCCGGTGTATGGATTTACATGCGTTAACAGCATTCTTGCATACTCTTTTTGCAATTCTATATACGGACGGTAGAAGTGATCAATTCTCTTTCCGAATACGAACGCCCTGTTTTCGCCATATTCCACACCTGGATAAATTCTTGAGACATGCAGGTTCAGGTTTGAGTAGATCCCATTTTTCTTCAATTGGTAGATCAGCCAGTCTAGTTTATCAAGTTGTTCGGGATCGAAAGCATCCATCGATTCATTCCAGATCCCACCGGGAGCTGAACGATTATCCATATGATGAAAACGGATTACATTATATCCTAGTTTTTGAAATCTTGCAGCCAGGATGGTTGATGTGTCCTTTTCCTGAAAGCAACCGCCAAAAGTTAAATTGTCCCCAAAGAAACGAATTGGAAGGCCGGCTCCGGTTACGAAATGACCATTCTTCACCGAAATAAAACCAGTCTTGCCAGCTTCCTTTTCATTTAAAAACGACATATCTACTACATTATGTGTAGTATCATAATCCGGAATTACAAATTCAAACCAGCCATATTCTCTGGTTACCTGTTCTGGGAAAATATCGCATGAAAACAATGAAAAGCAAGTCAAAATTAAGATCGCCAGGGATACTTTTCCCGGAGCAATAAGGATTGAAAGTTTCATTAGACATAGGTTTGGTAAAAAAATTACATTCAATATAAAAACTGCTTTCAATTTACGAAAGACAACTCATAAATTTAGATTATTGTTCAATAATTGGTAATCTTATTGAGGAATTTGTTCAGACAGCTTGTGGTCCCCCCCCCCCCTCCCTCCCCCCCCTCTCCTCCCCCCCTCCCTCCCCCCCCTCCTCCCTCCCTTCCCTCTCCCCCCCTTCCTCCCTTTTCTTTCTTTCTTTTCTTTTTTTTTTTCTTTTCTTTCCTCTCTCTTTTTCTTTTTTTTTCTTTTTCTTTTCTTTTTCTTTTCTCTCTTCCTTTTCTTCTTTCTTTCTCCCCCCCCCCTTTCCCCTTCCCCTTCCGGGCCTGTTTCCCCCCCCCCCCCCTTCACCCCCCCCCCCCTCCCCCCATATATGATCCCCTCCCTCTTCGCGGGTGGGTTCTTAAGCCTTCAATTGTTTCATTCAGAAGTCTACAGGAAAATCTGTTGTATGCTGATATATATACCTATGCATATTATGATCCACCCGGAAATAAGTGGGATCCTCTTCTGCCACTTATTGCTCAAAAATCTTCTTCCTCCCTTTTCTGCCATCACCACAATTCCAATCAATGGCAATGTGGCTCCCATACTGTATATCATGGGGAATAAAATGAGCTGATTATGTTGAATGGTCAGGGGAATCAGTATGCCAAAAAAAATGGCTGCGGTAGCAGGACAGAAACTTAATGCCAGCATAGCTCCCATTGGCAGTGAATAGAAACCTCCCCATCGCTTTTTTTTCAACCATACAAATATTTTTCCTGAATAAAAACGATTCAAACGAATCAAATCAGCTAATACCATCCCAACAAGAATTAATACCGGGCCGAGTAAGAGCCTCATACTACTTTGAAGGTATAGGCTAAGTGACGACCTGGCATATACCCCTGCGGAAATTAAGAAGGCAATTAGCATGAATACAGCAACGTAACCTACTATAAACAAGACATAGGGATAAATATTTTTCCTGTATTTGGATGACCATCCGGATAAAAGGAAACAGCTGCGATATTCGTAGCTAAAGGGCAGGGATGAATGGTAGTGATTACACCCAGGAAAAAACAACTTGCTGTGGCTAATAATATCCCTTCCATATTATTCAATCAAAAGTACATCTAACTCCTTCGAAACCGACTCTCTGAATGTAAGTCCATCCTCATGATGCTTCCAAATGTCACGCAATATGATAGTATCCTGTTCCTCTTTATCCATCAATTTCACAATTACAACTGAAGCAGTATATAATCCAAATCTATCAATCAGGTGTTTATTCTCAGGCTTATTCATATCTACAAGAAAAAACTGGATCTTTTTATCCTCAACCAATTCTGCATATTTACCCGATAACAGATATTGAACATGCTCTTCCATATTCAGACACATGGCGCACCTTACTCTGTTGTGAAAAAGAAGGACCAGTACGGCATCATCATTTGCTACTGACAACTGTTCATATAATGAATAGTGTTCATTTAGGATTGAGTTATCTATCATTTTAAGGATGGCAAAAACCAGGCTGGCAAAGACGAATCCCAGCAAGATCCATTTAATAAACGATTTATATTTAGGCTGACCCGATTTTTTCAAGAGTTGGTACACCTTTCTCCTGATTTCCTGATTTTTTCTAAACTGAATATCCCCCTCATGCACAAAAATCTCATCTTTGAAGGCATAATAACTTACAGGACAAGCATTATCATAAACTTCATGGGAAATAGAACTCAGAACTCCTGCTTCAACAAGCCTAT
>CALOCZ010000020.1:0-69822 GCA_942491935.1 uncultured Cytophagales bacterium | reverse complement strand
CAAACCACCAATTCTGTGCTCCAGACCTTTAGTTCCGGGAACCGCCCAAGTTCTTGCTAACTTCTCTGCATCGCGAGCATATGGCTGCCAATCTTCAATGCCTTCTTTAACAATTTTTGCTTTAATCTCAGGATATTCTGACATAGAAGGTATTTTCCATGGTTCAGCACCATTAGCAATAAACCCATCGGTTAATAAAATAACCGGAGTCATATGTTCTAATGATAATCTTGCTGCTTCAAACGCATAATGAAAACAATCTGATGGTGTACTTGCTGCAATAACAATTACAGGACTTTCTCCATTTCTTCCGTATAATGCTTGCATAAGGTCTGATTGCTCAGGTTTTGTTGGTAATCCTGTTGATGGGCCACCACGCTGAACATTTACAATAACCAATGGTAACTCTGTCATCACAGCCAAACCAATTGCCTCTGATTTAAGCGCTAATCCAGGACCAGATGTTGTTGTTACTGACAATCTACCAGCGAAACTAGCTCCAATTGCTGTACAAATACCTGCAATTTCATCTTCAGCCTGGAATGTTTTAACTCCAAGATCTTTCCTTGCTGCTAATTCCTGTAAGATTTCGGTAGCTGGCGTAATAGGATAAGATCCACAAAATAAGTCTAATCCAGACTTTTCAGCAGCTGCAACGAATCCCCAAGCAGTTGCTTGGTTTCCTAAACATTTCTATATGTCCCCTTCGATTTTTGCTGGAGCTACTTCAGTACCTATCACATTGGATGTGTTGAAGATGCCGATATTTCTAAGATAGTTTTTACCATAGTTCATATTTTGAAATAACACATAGGTATTGATCAAATAGTCTTTATTGCCAATCGCATGGTTGTAGAACACATCCAATCCTAAAACTGTCTGATTGTAAAATTTGATAGAATCACTTCCTGTACCAGGATCTAGCGTGTAAGTGGATTTGGGATGATTGTAAAAACCAGCACCGATATTAAATAATTCCTGACCATCCATACATAGTCCTATTTCATAGGGTAGCTTACCTGCTTCAATGTCTTTAAACATATATTTCAAATAGCCGGCCTGTGACCATGTCGTTGTCCATGCATTTTTGGCAGCCAGTTCGGAATTGAAGCCTGTGGTAGTTCTCTCAGTCCGCACATATGGATCACTGCCATTCCGGAAAGGTTGATTAAAAGCAAATCGATAATCCAGCCTGTTAAGCTGTCCTTTGATGTAAAATCCAAGTTGTCGGCCAAACTGGTCATTGGTTTCAATAGTGTACCAGTTAAAAATAGGGGCATCCAGGGTCATAAAGTTGAGTGTGGAGGCATTGGCCATCCTGGATACACCATTCCAATAATGAAGGCCTGCTCCGACGTAAAGCTTTTTTGGGAAGATAGTATATTCCGTCCAAACATCATGTATATAAAGTTGTGGTTTCTTGCCATCAGTTCCTAAATACCCACCATTGGTAAAGGTCTGATTGTTTATACCGAAGTGCGTCAAAATCATCCAGCGAGGTCCCATTTGAGCCCAAAACAACATACGTGCTCTGCGGATACCGATGTTGGTCGATGAATTGTCCGGTTTTAAATCGTAACCAATCGTGCCGGGATTATTGTCAACCAAAGTTGTCCATATTTGTGCCCAGAGCAGCACTCTCAGGTAGTAGGAACCATCTTCGCTCATATTTAGTTTTAGCGGCTTGTATTGCTTAGGCTCTTTCTTTAATTTCGATTTTTCCTGACTCATTGCATTGCCATGGATCAGAAATACCGTGGCGACTATTATTAGTATAAATTTTCTCATAATATTTACTTTAAAAAATTGCTTTCAGTTTTGTACTCTTTCTGGAGGAAACAGCGTTTGAATTAGATTTCTCTTCTTCTCCGGCCTTCCCATAATTTTATTAAGATTGTTTTCGGCAGTCAGGTTTCTATCCCAGTTTTCTATGGCCTTCTGATAGGATAATGCTGCTTCTTCATATCGAAGTTGATAGCGATATACCAGTCCAAGGTTGGTGTAGCTGACCGATAACCTTCTTTTAGTTTCGACTTGAGCTTCAATTATTTCCTTGATTCTTTTATTTAGGTATTTTTGCTGAGCTACCTCATCATAATCTTCCAATCCTTCAAGAAAACCCTTCTCCAAATTCTTTTCAAGTTCATGCTCACTTTTACCATCATAGCTCATAAGCCAGTTCTCATAGATGGTAATGCTAGTATTTATTGACTCATTGGCCACTTCCAGAAGGGAATCCTTCAAAGTTACATCCTCCTCATTCATAGATAACGAAAGGCAGGCTGCAGCACGATTATTGTACAGCACACCAACCTCAAAAGAATTCCTGTAGTGTTCCACCCTGGTATAAATGGATTCAATGGTATCCATCAACCAGAAGATGGAGTCAAGTTTATTTTCCTGTGCAAATTGATTATAGTTTTCATATAGCTTCCGGGCTGGAACAATTCTGGGATCAACGGAAGCATTGACACTTTTATAATAAAAGTGTGAGAAAACAAAACCACATAAAACAAGAGCACACATGATAAAAATGAGTGCTCTTGTCTTTCTATTTGCTAAAACATTCATTACGAATGAACTTTCTCAATCAAGAATTTTCTGATTTCAAGAGGTGTCTCTTTCGTCATTTTAGAAACCACGATATGGGCAATAATTGCCAATGGAGCACCAATGATGGCGAAATACCAGGCACCCAACCAGTAATCCACAAAATCGTGCATGGGCAATGTCACACCGTACTTTCCTGCAATAAAGTAGGTTAGTGAAATCGCTGAAATTATTCCACCTACAACCAAGCCAGCAATAGCACCCTGCTTGTTAGAATCACTCCACCATATTCCAAGCAGGAATAATGGGAAGATAGTACAACCTGCTAATGAAAAGGCCACAGCCACCAATTGACCTATTAATGCCAGTTTTGCCAGTGCAATGACCGTTACGATCATGGCCATCAGAATGGTCCCTAATCTCGCCGCAAGCAGTTGATTCTTAGGTTTCGCATTAGGATTGATCACTTTAACATACAGATCGTGAGCAAAAGCCGATGATCCTGCTACAAGCAAACCAGACACCGTTGAAAATGCCGCAGATACACCACCCGCTGCCAGGAAACCAACAATGAGTGGGTGTACATCCCCAAGCTGAGCTGTGTAGACCACAATGGCATCTTTTGCCAGTGTACCAACTTCAGGATGTGCAGAAAGAATCTTTCCAAAAGCCGCATAAGCCGGAGCACTCCAGTATAGAATACAAATGAAGAACAATCCCCAGACTACGGACCATCTTGCATCTCTTGCTTTTGGCACTACGTAAAATCTTTGAATAACATGCGGTAGACCGGCAGTTCCAATCATCAAAGAAAATGCAATGGCAATCCATTGAAAGAATGTTTTCCCCGTAGCAGGGTCCCATGGCATGGCGTATTCTGGTGCAGGTACAATAGCAAAGTCATGACCAAATGAATTAACCAGTTGTTGAGATTCTGCCAGTGGTATGCCGGCTACTGCATCAGATACCACACTACCATAGCCCACCTGAGGCAATAACCAGAAATAATCAAATTTAAACGTTAATATGAACAATGGGATTAAAAAGGAAACGATAATAATAACATATTGGATCTGCATGTTTTTGGTCACCCCCAGCATACCTGATATAAGCGTATATGCTAATACAACTGCCCCACCAATGATCACAGCCCAGGTATAGTCAATACCCATGACCCATTTAAACATAAGACCGATCCCTCCGAATTGCCCAACGCTGTACGATATGGAAATCAGGATGGCGATAATGGCCCCCACAGCCCTCAATGACTGTGAATAATACCTGTCACCAATGAAATCAGCAGCAGTATATTTGCCATATTTTCGGATCTGTCCTGCCATCAGTATAAGCAACAGAACATATCCCCCAGTCCAGCCTACTACATAGGCCAGGCCATGATAGCCTGATCCATACATAAGAGCCGCCATCCCGAGGAAAGAGGCAGCACTCATCCAGTTTGAAGCGATCGCCATACCGGATCCTACTTTGGAAATACCTCTTCCGGCAGCATAAAAATCGGTAGTATCCTTGGCCCTGAAAAGAATACCTACCAGAACAAAAAGGACTAAAATGGTGATCAGAATAATCGCCGGCCCTACCTTAAAACTACCTTCCAGTTGGGTAGCTCCCGTGGCAGCAAAGCTCATAAACGGCATGGTCAGAAGTAATAGAGAAAAATATATTTTTTTCATGATGATCTTAATTTCTATTTTAAAAAATGGTTAATCTATAATGTTGAGCCTTTTGTTCAGGTTATCTATTCTAACACAATACAACCAGCATAGGCCAACAAAAAGAACCAGTAAAAAAATTGCAGTATAAAAATAGTGAAAAGGAAAGCCTAGGAACTTGAAATCAGTTAACACAGACTGATTGTGAACAAGATACTTTTTCATGATCCCTGGCAGGGTATTTTTTGTCTCTTCAGTTAAACTTTCTCCCAGTTCCGCAGATAGTTCAAGTGGTAATATTTTGGAGCGGACATCTCTTTGAGAAAGCCCGAGTTTCGGGCTTAATTCAGATGATAAATTCACCTTAGCAGCGATATATTCTGGATCGGATATGTCGGAAATAGAAGCTTTCAGGGATTCGAAATCCCGGATTTTTTCAACCAATCCGGTACGCAGGGAATCTGCTGTTAACTGAGTAATTGTCCAGCTGAGAGCATTATCCAGTGTCGCTCTTTCAGCCGGAGCGATCATTACTTTGCCCAATACAGATAAAGTAGATTGGCCAAATTCCTGTAGTTCGGATTCACCGGCATTGCCTGAATTGACACCCTCCCAGACCTTTTCAAAGGTAATGAAGGAGGCCTCCGGAGTCGGTTTCTCCAGAATTTTTAACAGAATTTGAAATCCGAAAATTGCTGTAAACCAGATCAATACAAACCAGACCACCATATTCCTGTTGGCTACGGCCTGTGGTGTTGTGGGCTTAAAAAAGCTAATGTGATACTCGTCTTTTGAATTATCCATAGTAAAAAATTAAAAAAAGTACTTAATAACGGCAGTTAAAAAATCAGTTAAAAAATCAGTTAAAAAATATGCCTGAATTTTGGATAGTGAATATAATCCATAAGTGAATAGCCATCAAGTCAAAAACGAATAATTTTGAAATCTTATTAAGAATAATTACCTTTTTAGGTCAATTTTTGACTAACAGAATCTAGTAGATCTGGTTTAACTATTCAGATTGTTAATCCGGATATATTTTGAGAAAAACATACCGTAATTGTAATCCTATATTATATTTGAATAAACACCACGAATAATGAAGAAAGTATTCTTAACCCTGACCGTCCTGTTAATCATTTTCGAATTTGGAAATGCCCAACAAGATTCCCTGGTCTTTAGAAATGGCGAGTATCTGGTGGGAAAAGTAAAGAAAATGGACAGAAATGTTGTGACTGTTGAAACGCCATACAGCGACAAGGATTTTGCTATAAAATGGAATCGTATTCAGGAAATATATACCAATACGTATTTTTTAATCACTTTATCCAATGGAAATCGATATAATGGGACCATCTTCTCAAATGCGCCGGGTAGAATAAGCATAATCACTGATGAGGGTGATTCTGTAGGTGTAAATCATTCGGATATTGTATTTCTCGATGACCTGGACAAGGGGTTCTGGAGCCAATTGTCATTTTCCATTGATCTGGGTTTTGAAATGACCCGGTCAAATAACTTTAAAAAATTTACAACAAATACAAGGCTTGGATATAGTGCCAGAAGGTGGGGGCTTGACGCATACTATAATATACTATTTTCAAGGCAGGATGAGACGGAAAACATTGATCGAACTGAAACAGGGATCAGTCATCGTTATTTTCTCCCCAAAGACTGGTATACTTTGGCTTCAGTTGATTTACTGATGAGTACTGAGCTGAATCTTGACCGAAGGACAACCGCAAAGATTGGTATGGGTAAATTTCTGGTCCATACCAATAAATCTTACTTGGGCTTTGCAGCAGGGGGCAACTACAATAATGAACATTATTTCGCAGATTCTGTCGGCGCTGAACCCATACCAAACAGGCAAAGTATGGAGGCATTTTTGAGTACTGAATATAATATGTTCAATGTAGGCGACCTTGATCTCCTGACGAACCTCACTGCCTATCCCAGTTTAACGGAAAGCGGTCGTTGGCGTGTAGATTTCAAAATAGAAACGAGGTATGAAATGTGGTTTGATGATGATTTTTATATTAAGTTCAGCTATTCCATGAACTATGACAATCAACCACCTGAAAGTGCAACGGATCTGGACTATGTACTCCAGACGGGATTTGGATGGAAATGGTAGCTGTCTTTCAAATCAATAGACATATCATGCCAGTCCGGTGCATTTTCTAAATGTCGCATGCCTTACATTTAATGGATCTGTCACTAATAACTGTAAGGGCCAAATACCCCTATCGTCTTTTGATATCTATGTTAAGGATTATGCCGATATTGTTCCTTTTACTTTTTCCTCTGATAGAAGTAATAGCTCAGACATGCTGTCCCGGGGGTGTGCCATTGTCTACTAACCTGGGATTACCCCCGGGGATAAAGGCACCTGGCAATTTAATTTATACTTTGATCAAAATGTGCTTAGAACTTTAAAAGAGGGCTCGAATGAGTTAAGAGACAATTACCGTGAACGGATTACAAGGTCGATTCTTGCTGAAGTAAGCTATGGCTTTACAGAACGAATTGTGGCAGATGTTTTGATGTCCTATGTTAACCAGTAAAGGACAATCAATCAATTTGGCAAGACCGATTTTATTTCTACGCATGGGTTGGGGGACATGGTTCTTCTCCTTAAATACTGCATCACGAATCCGGAAGATACCCGACAGAATCTGATGATCGGTGTTGGTCCGAAAATTCCAACTGGGCGCATTGATTTTACCAGAGAGGATGGGATTATTCTCAATGCCGATCGTCAACCTGGAAGTGGGGCCTGGGATGCTTTATTGTATGGATTTTATAACCGTTCATTTGAATTTCGGCCCTCAATGGGATCTTCTGTATCGGTTGTGAATAGTTTTAATGGTATAAATCCTGATTATTTTAATGGTCAATCATATCAATTCGGGAATGAATTCCTTGGGCAGATAGCCGTAGTTGAGAAGTTCAACTTAAGGAAACAGGTTTTCGATCTTGGACTTACCCTCAGATACAGGCATCAGGCTGTGGATGAATTTAATGAGAGAGAGTTGCCTAATACCGGTGGTCATTTTCTTTTCATAACACCAGGTGCTACCTATTTTATCACATCAACGCTGTCCCTTAATTTCTCAGCAGATCTGCCAATCTATGCCCACGTTACAGGTACATAGTTGGCCCCCACTTACAGGTTTAATATTGGGGTATTTTTAGTGATAAATAAAAAAAATAGAATAAAGAACTTCAAATTTTAAAAAAACAGCCTGTTAAAAATCGCTTGGAACTTTTATTCCCCATCTCCCAGGGATTCATGTGAAGCTAAATTATCAATCATATTTTCATTAAATGTATATGAATTTACTGCTGTGTAAATAACAATTTCCAGTTCATCGCAGAGATTGATATTATTTACAATAACATCTTCCGGTACCTGCAATAAAACAGGTGAAAAATTCATGATCCCTTTAATTCCTGATTCAACAAGAATGGAGCAAACTTCCTGGGCCGAAATAGAGGGTACAGCCATAATGGCTATCTGAATATTATTGGTCCTGATATACTCATCCATACTACGCATATGATATACAGGGACATTATATGTTTTCCTTATTTTAACAGGATCTATGTCGAATCCGGCAACAATATACTGGCGGCGTTCAGTAAATCCACATTCATAATGCGATAATGCCCTTCCAATATTCCCCATTCCAACGATAATTACTTTTTGTAGTTCGTTCTTTCTGAAAATAAAGTTTAACTTATCTAATACACTATCTATGTCATAACCGCCCTTTTTATTTCCTGTTATTTTAAAATGAGAAAAGTCTTTTCTTATCTGTTCCGCTGAAACACCTGCTTCATGACCAAGATTATAGGAATATACCCTTTTAAATCCCATTTCCTTGAATTTTACAAGACATAGCCTGTACAGCAACAGCCGTTTTATATTTTTCTTAATTTGCATGATAATGTGAATATAGTCACATAAAAAATTAATTTTATATAATATTCGAATATATTTAAGATATTTCAGATAATGTTCATTAAATCACATTAAAATTAGATCAATTTCACTTAATTACATAATTTGAATTTGACCGATATTAAAAAATATAATTCTATAAAGAACAATAAATATCGAATAATATTTTATACAAAGGCCTGATAATTGTTTTAAAATACGCAAAATGCTTTAATATGGAAATGTATTTATAATTTATATGTTTATTAATCACAATAAATAAATAGTTAAAATTATTATAAAGTATTACAAATGCTTGTTTTCAGGTAAAAAATTGAGTATGTTACATATGCATTTAATGTGAAAAAAATGCTTTAAAATGAAGCAAATATATCTCAATAAATGGGATAAGCGTAGAGTTAATAAAAGAGGAATATTGTTCTTCATATGTATAATATTCTATCCGTATCGTAAGGGAGACGGGATATACACACAGAATATTCTAAATTTAGAATTAAAAGCCACTCGTCTTTACTTATTATCTGAATTTAAGCATTTAACCAAATCAAAATCATATTAATATTTCTGGAAGGAGATTTTTATGGAATTCAATCCAAAAATTATCGCATTTCTATGTAAATGGTGCTCCTATACCGGTGCAGACCTGGCGGGCACATCACGAATGGAATATTTGCCAAATGTACAGGCAATCCGGGTTATGTGTTCAGGTCGGGTTGAACCCACTTTTGTGCTCAAAGCATTCAAACAGGGCGCAGATGGTGTACTCATTTGCGGTTGCCACCCGGGAGACTGCCATTACCAGGAAGGCAACTATAGATGTCTTCGCAGATACCATATTCTCCAGAAATATATTCAGCAAATGGGCATTGAAAAGGAGCGGTTAAAACTGGAATGGATCAGTGCGAGTGAAGGCAAGCAATATGCTGAATTGATCAATGACTTTACCCAAAAAATTGCAGAATTGGGGCCATCCCATATCAAGGAATCAATAGAAGTTATTGCATAATCTAAACTTTTAAATGATGGGAAAAGAGAAAATCAAATTGGCTGTTTATTGGGCATCGGCCTGCGGAGGATGCTGTGTTTCTGTACTTGATGTGCATGAAAAACTATTTGATAGTGTAGAGGCAGCAGATCTGGTGTTCTGGCCCATAGCATTGGATATAAAATATGAGGATGTGGAAAAGATGCCGGATGCATCTGTTGACCTCACATTATTTAATGGTGCCATCAGAAATAGCGAAAATGAGCATATGGCAAAAGTTTTGCGAAAAAAGAGCAAAATCTTGGTTGCTTATGGGAGCTGCGCCCACCTGGGAGGCATTCCCGGCCTCGCCAATTTTTCAACCAGAAAGGAATTGCTTGACCGGGTATACATAGACAGTGAATCCACTGTCAATATTGAACACAAATACCCTGAAGTTGAGTTTCAGGTTGAAGAAGGCAAATTGGAATTGCCCGCATACTACGAGGATGTAATGACCCTCGCTGATGTTGTTGATGTTGATTACTTTATCCCGGGATGTCCTCCACAGACTGACAGGCTTGTTGAAGTTTTTACAGCAATTGTCAGCGGGGCAGTACTCCCTCCTAAAGGTTCTGTAATTGGTGCTGGTGAAAAAGCACAATGTGACGAATGCATTCGAACCAAAAGCGGAAAAAACCATTAAAAAATTCTATGCGCCCTGGGAAGTGGAAGATGATGGTGTAACCTGTTTTATGGAGCAGGGCTTGCTTATGCATGGGGCCTACAACACGGACAGGATGCAATTATCGATGCATCAAGGGAAATGCCCCTTGCCGAGGTTGTTATGGACCAACATCTGATGCCGTAGATCCTGGAACAAAAATGATGTCTGCCATTGCCAGCATCATCGAAGCTAAAGATCCGAATGAAATAGAAAGGGTATTGGATGATCTTGTGGATCCTGCCGGTTACTTATACCGTTACAGCTTGCCAAAGTCAATGCTTAGAAAAAAGTATCATGAAAAGAATTACCATTGATCCAATAACACGCCTGGAAGAACATGGGAAAATTGAGATTTTTCTTGATGATGAGGGTGAAGTAAAAAATGTCTTTTTTCAGGTACCCGAGTTGCGGGGATTTGAAAAATTCTGCGAAGGAAGACCTGTTGAAGAATTGCCTTATATTGTCACCAAAATTTGTGGGGTTTGTCCGGGTTGTCATCATATGGCTTCAGGAAAAGCGGTTGATGCTGTTTACGGGGTAAAACCCCCACCTACAGCCAGGAAACTAAGAGAGCTGTTTTATATGGCACATTTTGTTCACAGCCATATTGCCCATTTTTTTGCCCTTGCGGCTCCTGATTTTGTGGTAGGGCCAGATGCCCCAAAATCCGAAAGAAATATCCTTGGTGTAATTGGCAAAGTAGGGATAGAGATAGGTACGGAAGTGATCAAACAAAGACGGATTGCACAGGAAATCCAGGCTTTGCTTGGCAGGTCACCAGACTCAGGTATGATGAATATTCCCGGTGGGGTTCGGAAAAGGTCTACCGGAAGAACAGAGGGATGATATTGTCGAAAAAGCCAAAGGTTTTATTGAGTTTTCGAAATTTTCAATCAAATTATTTGAAGAGGTTGTATTGGAAAACAAAGATTATGTCGATATGATTCTAAATGGCCCATATTCCTTAAAACTTCATTCTATGGGTCTGGTGGATGAAAAAAAGGTAAACTTCTACGATGGAAAAATAAGGGTTGTGGATACCAATGGTGATGAATTGTATAAATATGCGCCATCAGAATACCTGGATTATGTTGCAGAACATGTAGAATCATGGAGTTACCTGAAGTTTCCCTACCTGAAACAAATTGGCTGGAAAGGATTTGTCGACGGTCAGGACTCCGGTGTATATCATGCGACACCATTGTCAAGGTTGAATGCCGCTGATGGCATGGCTACACCACTGGCTCAGAAAGAGTATGAGCGTATGTATGGAGTTCTAGGTGGCAAACCTGTCCATAATACCCTGGCCATGCATTGGGCAAGACTGGTTGAACTGCTGTATTCCTCGGAACACTGCCTTGAGTTGGCACAGGATCCTGATATAACCGGAAAGGAACTTAGAGCCCCTATTGATAAGGTAGTGGGAGAGGGCGTTGACACAGTCGAAGCTCAACGGGGTACCTTAACACATCACTATTGGACGGATGACAAAGGTGTTGTAACCAAGGTGAATATTATTGTTGGAACTACAAACAACAATGCTGCCATCAATATGTCGATCAAAAAAGCAGCCGAGGGCCTGATTAAAAAGGGCACTGAGGTTTCCGACGGAATTTTGAATATGATCGAAATGGCTTTCCGGGCCTATGATCCTTGCTTTTCATGTGCAACCCACAGTCTACCAGGCGATATGCCAATGATTGTTGAGATTAAAGATGCAGATGGGAAATTACTGCAAAGGATCCAGAGAGATTAAAAAAACTGTAAAACAAAAAATCAATAAATATGCGTACCGGAGTTTTTTTCTGCCAGGTTGATGATCAATCGAAAATTGACATTGACGCCATAGCAAAATATGCATTAAATCTTCCGGAAGTCGAATCAGTACAGAATCTAGGAATAAACCCCGAAATCGATGTAATTAAATTGAGTGATAGTATAAAATCCAGAAACCTGGAACGTATTGTGGTTGCGGGAGACTTGCCGGGATTTTTTAAACCTGTTTTTACCAAAGCCATGGCAAAGTCAGGTGGAAATACCAGTGAGGTTCGCTTAGCCTCTTTTCAGGAACATGGAGTGAAAAATGGACATACTCTTGACCGGGCCAAGGCCATCGTTGCCTGTGCCACAATGGGTGTTCCGTTTTCATTAGCCGCGGTGCCAGGTGGTAACCCGGTAAATCACTCTACTTTAGTTATCGGTGCGGGTATTGCCGGGATTCAGGCTTCCCTGGAGATAGCGAATGCCGGGAAACAGGTATACCTTGTCGAGCAAACTGGGACAATTGGTGGTCATATGGCCATGTTTGATAAAACATTTCCCACCCTCGATTGTGCGGCCTGTATCCTTACACCAAAAATGGTGGATGTTGGACAACATGATATGATCAATATGATGACTCTTTCAAAAGTGGTTTCAGTGAGTGGTAAACCAGGAGCTTACAGGGTTAAGATTAGGAAGGAAGCACGAAGAGTAGATGAAAATTCATGTGTTGCCTGCGACGAGTGTGTTGCTGTATGTCCAATTAAAGTTGAAAGTGAGTTTGATGCCGGTATTTCTTTTAGGAAAGCGATTTACATTCCTTTTCCACAGGCAGTACCTAATGCCTATCTGATAGATGGGGAGAATTGCAGGTATGTTACATCCAATGGTGAAAAATGCGGGAATTGCGTAAAGAAATGTCCCAAAGACTGCATTAATCTGGATGAAGAGGATCAAATTTTTGACATTGAGGTTGGTAATATTATTCTGGCAACAGGGTATGAGTTGTTGGATATCAGTCATATCGATCAATATGGTTATGGTAGATATCCGAATGTTCTGACTTCATTGGAATTTGAAAGACTGACCAACGCCTCAGGATCAACTGGAGGAAGGATAGTTACAAAGACGAAGAAAATAAACCGCAAGACCAAGGAGGAAAGCTGGATCTTCTCCCCGGAGGGGATTCCACCAAGGAATGTTGCTATAATCCATTGTGTGGGTTCAAGGAATAAAAATTACAATTCCTACTGTTCACGGGTTTGTTGTATGTATTCGCTGAAGTTTGCACACCTCATAAAAGAAAAGATCCCCAATGTAAATGTATACGAATTTTATATTGATATGCGTGCTTTTGGTAAAGGCTATGAGGAATTTGCTGAACGTATTAAAGCCGAAGGAACCTATGTTATCCGGGGACATTCAGCAGATGTATCTATGCATGACGATCAAATGGTTGTTCGTGGAGAAGACATTTTCAATGATAGGTTGGTAGAATTTGATGTTGATATGGTCGTGTTGGCTGTAGGACTAATTCCATCACCCGGCACTGAAGCTCTAAGTAGAATGCTGGGTGTCGACAGGGATTCTGACGGTTGGTTGTCAGAACTGGATTATAATGGAAATCCAACCGACACAGATAAAGGAGGTATTTATGTGGCTGGTATGTGTCAGGCACCTAAAGATATCCCGGATACTGTTGCACAGGCATCAGCTGTGGCTGCTGGCGTTTTAGGCAGCTTAACGAACGAAAAGGGGATAGGCAGCATGAGCAGCCTTTCCTTAAGCGAAATTGAAGAAAAAGCAAAATCGGTTCATACCCTATAAGGAGGTTATTATGGCTATTAGAGTAAATCCAAGTTATATAGATGTCCTCGACAAATTCGGAGCAGAGGATGTTCAATTGTGTTATCAATGCGGGGACTGTTCTACAGTTTGTTCCCACGCAGATGACTTCTTCAAGTTTCCGAGGAAATCCATGCGGCAGCTGCAAATGGGACTGGAGGAGAAAATAGAAACTTCTCTCGAACCCTCGCTCTGTTATTAATGCGGACAGTGTTCTGAACAATGCCCCCGCGAAGCAGATCCCGGTGAAACAATGATGAGTTTACGGCGCTGGTTGATATCGCGGTATGACATTACAGGCATTGCCAATCAGTTCTTTAAATCAAAGGTAAGCGAGATAATTACCGTCTTGCTCTTGGCTGTCCTGACCGGTGTTTACCTGACGTTTTATGGATTTTCCGGTGGCAGTCTTCAAGTGTATGACGGGGAAGGGGCTTTTCTACCCAGTTCATTTATTCATGCGTTTGACCTGACCATAGGGGGCATTATGTTTCTTTTCTTCTGGATAGGAGCGCTGCGTATGTGGTATTTTACCATGGTAAAAGGAATATCTATTCCAGTACCATGGTGGCTTTATTTTAAAAAATTATATGAAGTCCCTCTACATTTCTTAACACAGAAAAGATATGCAGAATGTGACCAAAATGCTAAGTCAAAATTATATATGCCCTGGCTGATACATTTTGGACTTGCGATGGGTTATACTATCATGCTATTGTTCTGATAATGCTATTTATTGAACCATTTCAGGCTGGACCGGAAATACGGTTGGTCAGTACATATTTTCGGATACCTGGCAACCGTAGGATTACTAACCGGTTCTATTTATTTTATAAGACAAAGGATTGTAAAAGAAAAACATGTACAGTATAAAAAAACACATAGTACTGACTGGATGTTTGTTATTTTACTTCTTATAATAGTTATATCCGGCATTGTCCAACATATCCTTCATAGAACAGGATTTCTTGAAGCAGCCAATATAACGTATGTCATACATCTGATGGCTGTCGTTCCATGGTTTTTAAGGATGCCTTTCAGTAAATGGTCGCATCTTATTTACCGCCCACTGGCTATGTATTATGCAGCGATTCAGAGGGAGGCAATGATCAGGCAACAGAAACTCGTTGATCCTTTATCATTAACATTAAAGTAATCATGGAAAAGAAAAATGATAAAATAGGCGTATATGTTTGCAATTGCGGTACAAATATTGCCAAAATTGTTGACGCTGAAGCAGTGGCCAAATATGCTTCCACCCTTCCTAATGTGAGCCTGGCAAAAACATATAAGTATATGTGCTCTAATCCAGGCCAGGAAATGATTGCTGAGGATATAAAGGAGAATGGTCTTGACAGGGTAGTGGTTGCAGCTTGCAGCCCCAATATGCACGAACGAACCTTCCGTGGGGCTTTACGCATGGCCGGCTTGAACCAGTATATGCTCGAAATGGCCAATATCCGTGAACAATGCAGTTGGGTTCATAAAGACCGGAAAGCTGCTACGGAGAAGGCTATGGCCCTGGTTAGCGGAGCCGTTCAACGTGTTTTGAAACATGAAGCACTGGAAAGTATGTCGGTAGATATGAATCCCAGTGTTTTGGTAATAGGAGGGGGTATTGCTGGGATGACAGCAGCTCTGGAGATGGCAGATGCAGGAAATTTTGTTCACCTCATTGAAAAGGATGACCACCTTGGTGGAAACATAGCCAGGGTCGATCTGACAGCTCCATATTATTATTCAGCACGTGATTTATTAACCGATAGAATAACCCGTACCAGGGAACATAAAAACATACAGGTATATCTAAATTCGAAGTTGACTGAATTATCCGGATTTATAGGAAACTTTGCAGCCAAAATCAAACATCTCAATGGAAAACCGGAAAGTGAAACGAAAGCTAAGGAAGTTGCTATTGGGAATGTAGCTGTGTGTACTGGATATAAGGAGTTTGACGCTTCAAGAATAACACATTATGGATATGGAAAACTTCCTAATGTAATCACTTCATTTGAACTTGAAAGTATGCTTAAGGAAGGTAAAGTGGAAACGAAGGAAGGTAATATCCCTAAGTACGTGGCTATAATACATTGCGTAGGAAGCAGGAATAAGGAATTTCATACATATTGTTCAAGGGTATGTTGTATGACAGCCTTGAAATATGCCCATGAGATCAAATCTGCTAATCCAAAATGTTATGTCTCGGATGTGTATATCGATATGAATGCTTTTGGCAAGGGTCATGAAGATTTCTACAAGCAGTCATCTCAGGCAAAAACACTATTCCTGATGTATGATAAGGAAAACAGGCCTGTCATTCATAAAGCAGGACCTAAGGATGATTGTGAAATGCTCATTGAAGTGCATGAGCGATTATCCGGGGAACAT
This sequence comes from uncultured Cytophagales bacterium, assembly GCA_942491935.1. Lineage (GTDB taxonomy): Bacteria > Bacteroidota > Bacteroidia > Cytophagales > Cyclobacteriaceae > JAGTVG01. The sequence goes on along the minus strand of CALOCZ010000020.1, from coordinate 53,950 downwards.
ATTGAAATTCCGGCAGATCTTGTAGTTTTGATGGTAGGGATGGAAGCCCGTGAAGATTCTCATGAAATCGCACACCTCACCAACATAAGCCAGGATAAGGATGGCTGGTTTATTGAAAGCCATCCAAAACTGGAACCGGTAGCGACCACAACCGATGGTGTGTTTATCGCCGGAACATGTGTCGCGCCAAAGGATATTCCAGATACAGTCGCCCAGGCAAGGGCTGCAGCAGCAAGAATTCTTGCCCGTATTTCCAAGGGAAAGATCGAAGTTGATGCTGTTTATGCTGAAGTAAATGAAGATCTATGCAGCGGTTGCCGTATATGTAATGTGATGTGCCCATACAGTGCTATCGAGTTTGACGAAGAGAATAAGAAAAGTCATGTGATCAGTGCATTGTGCAAATCCTGTGGTGTATGCGTGGCAGCCTGTCCATCAGGAGCTATAAAGGGCCGACATTTCACAGATCAACAGGTGCTGGCACAAATTGAGGGAATATTCAATAAGACAGAGTATGCCGAAACGGCTGAAACAACATAGTTTTTGTGTAATATAGGACAAATATAAATCTCCCTTCCGGGATTTTATATTATTCCATCTCCCTGACCCTGCTTTTATAGATTCCAAATCTGTGAGAGCGGGGTTTATTTATGTTCTCAAAACCTGCATTGGCAGATTTTTTGTCAAAATTTATTGCTAAAGTTTTATTGACAGGTAAGCTATTATTCAATAGAATCTTCCAAAAATCCTTTTATCTCCCTGTATATATCCTCGTATCTGCTGGCGAGCTCTTTGCTGAAATCGTTAGAAAAGGTAAGATCTTCTACAATCTCTATGGCTATGATATCGATTTGTTCCGGTATTGAGATTTCAAGTTTTTCAGCTAATTTAAGTGCCGTAAGAAAGTTAACATCATGGAAACTAGAGATATGTAAGGTTTCTTTGAAATTGGCTGGAGTGAGATAATATATAGTTCCAGGTATTCCGCCCCTTGTTTTGATCGCATCAATTATAACCACCCGGTAAAACTCTTTGATCATTTCTAAAATTTCAAGTCCCCCAGCAGCAGCAGTCATGAAGGATATATTTTCATTGGTGAGATCCTTTTGAAGATCCCTGGCAAGCTTTGGACCTATCGCATCATCTGTTAAAATGTCATTTCCTATTCCAAGGATCAATATATTATTCGACTTTTCCTCCAAGGTGAAATTAGAATTATCTGAGAGAAGTTATGTTAAAAAATAATAGAAACAAATTGCTAGCTAAAATATGTTAGCTTAATACCCGGTCTATTTTTATAAAAATTCCCGGATCTGCAATTTGAAAAAATCTTAGCTTATCTGTTTTTCAATGGAATCATTTTTTATATTGCTTTTTCCTGTATTATGATGATGAATCTCATTAGCTCATATACTTTTTTGAACGTTAATTTTTAGTCCATGAAACCAAAGATCTTTTTATTAATTTTTATCATTTTCTCATGTAATCCTTCTCCTGAGATGAAAGGGCTTTTACCCCTTAAATTGACATGTGAATATCTCGAAAATCCATCAGTGGTTGATGTGCAATCTCCTCGCCTCTCATGGATAAACATGGCGCAAGAAGGGGAAAGAGGGCAGAAGCAAACAGCCTGGCAGATTCGAGTGGCGAGTTCGAAGACTGGACTGACATCGCCAGATTTATGGGATAGTGATAAGGTCGTTTCAGATCAATCTTTCAGGGTACAATATTCAGGTAAGACATTGTCTTCCAGTCTTGAGTGTTGGTGGCAGGTTCGTGTCTGGGATCGTGACGATGTAGTTTCAGATTGGAGTGAACCGGCATTCTGGAGAATGGGCTTACTGGATCCCACCGACTGGCAAGCCGATTGGATCGGCGTTCCCTGGCAGGGAGAAGAAGCGCTTCCGAAACCTCCTGGCGGCCCGGATGCCTTACCCACTGAATATCCACCTCCCGCTCCCTTGTTGAGGAAGGAATTTACGATAGATAGGAAGGTGAAAAAAGCTGTGGCATTCGTGACCGGTCTGGGCTATTTTGAGTTATACCTGAATGGCAATAGGGTAGGTGATGACGTACTTGTACCGAACCAGACTAATTATGGGAAAAGACCGGATTTGATTGATCAGAATATTCCCATTGAGGACAATTTCAGAGATTATAAAGTAATGTACCTTGCTTATGACGTTAAGAACTTAGTGAAAGAAGGAAAAAACGTAATAGGCTCGATCTTAGGGAATGGATTTTATAATGCTCCGAAATACTGGGCTGGATCCTATGGGTCACCCAGGTTTATCGGGCAACTTCATATAACCTATGAAGATGGCTCGGAAGAAATAATTAAAAGTGATGAGACCTGGACAGCATCCAAAAGTGCTATAATGATGGATTTGGTCTACCATGGGGAACATTATGACGCGCGGCAAGAACAACCTGGCTGGTGTACTGCAGATTTTAATGACAAGAACTGGAAACAAGTGGTTATTCGTAAAGCACCCTATGGCCGGCTTGTGGCCCATACAGCCTATCCTGATAAGATCACCAAAAGACTGTCCCCTGTCACTATCGAAAAATTGGAGAACAATAAATATAAGGTAGATTTTGGGATAGAAATATCAGGTTGGTTGAGATTACATAATGTAGAAGGTCCCAAAGGGCATAAAATTGAGATAAAATATCTCAGCAATCAGTATTCCGGTGATAATACCTATATTTTCAGAGGGGAAGGCCCGGAGTCTTATGCAGCAAGGTTTAACTGGTTTGTTTTCAGTGCCGTAGAGATATCCAATTGGCCAGGCGAATTAAAGTCAGAGCATCTAACTGCTGAGGCGGTGAATACATTTATTGAAGAATCAGCTCATTTCGAAACTTCAAATACACTGTTCAATGATCTCAATAAGATCTGGAAAAGAAGTCAGCTGGATAATATGCATGGAGGGATTGCCAGTGATTGTCCACATAGGGAAAGGGCCCCGTATACCGGCGATGGGCAGGTGGCCTGTGTGACCGTAATGCATAATTACGATGCAAAGAACTTCTACCATAAGTGGATACAGGACATACTGGGAGCTCAAAATATTGAAACAGGATATGTGCCCAATGGTGCGCCATGGCAACCTGGTTGTGGTGGAGGAGTAGCCTGGGGAGCCGCAATGGTCATTATGCCCTGGGAGTTTTACCTCCATTATGGATCATTGGATATGCTCGAAGATAATTACGAAGGGATGAAGGAATATGTCAGGTATATGCAAACCTGGGTAGATGAAGAAGGGATCATGTTTTCTCAACGGCCAGGTAAGGATGGGAAGGTTCTGAAGTGGTTTAACCTCGGAGAATGGGTTGCGCCAGGGGAAACTGTACCTGATGAGATGGTGCATACCTTTTATTTCTGGAGATGTACCGATCTGGTAGCCCAAGCTGCACGGATACTGAATCAAAAAGAGGAAGCGGATCATTACACAGAACTGGCCAATAAAACCGAAATGGCCTTCTTCAATAAATACTATAATGAAGAAAATGGAAGCTACGGAAAAGGAGGAGGTAACATATTCGCATTAAGAATGGGTGTGCCTGAAGCACAGTATGATCGGGTAATCGGTGCGCTTAAAATGGATATTGAAGCAAATGACCGGCATATAGATACTGGGATATTCGGCACACAATTCTTTTTCGAGATTCTGGCCGAACATGGAATGCAGGATCTGGCCTATGAAGTCATGAATCAACGATCTGAGCCGAGTTACGGACATTGGCTTGAGTTAGGTTCCACCACCACACGTGAACAATGGAGTACTGGAGGTTCACATAATCATCCCATGTTTGGAGGTGGTTTCGTATGGTTTTACAGGAAACTGGCAGGAATGAATGCCGATCCGGAAATGCCCGGGTATCGTCATATTATTTTTCGTCCACAACCGGTAAATGAGTTAACCTATGTAACCTATACCAACAATACTTCCTATGGAATGGCTGGAATAACCTGGAAAAATGAAAATGAGAAATTTACAATGAGTATTACTGTTCCAGTAGGCAGTGAAGCTACCATCCATGTTCCGGCAAATGATGACCAGAAGGTTCTCGAATCAGGTAAAAACATTTTGGAAGTACCAGATATTCAATTTATAGAAAGACAAAACAACTACCTAATTTGCAAAGTGGGTAGTGGAGTTTATGAGTTTGAGGTAGTCAAGTAGCATGGAATGACATATATGATTAAAGACAATCTGAAATAATACAAATTATCAGATTACAATTTATCATTAATCTGGGAATTAGGACATAATTGTTATTTGATCTAATTGAAGAATTCAAATTCTTTCATTAATTTCGAATACTTTTTACCATTGTGAAGGTTTAAATATGATAAAACTCTACAGTAGATTAAGGCTTGGCTGGAAATTATTTATATGGGAAGCCGGAATTCTATTTGCCATAGTCATTACGGGGTTATTAAATCCTAAAACCTATTTCATGGAATGGGTACTTGAAGATACCCTAATATTTTTCTTCCTTTCTTTTATTATATGGTGGGGTATTGTTTTCGTAATACTCTGGATCATCGATGGATTCAGGAATGGATAGGTCTTACTTCTGACTGTACTAGCGTTGATAATCCTTACTGAAACTTACCATATACAAATCACTTGTTTAAGACATCCAGAGCTTTATCTTCCAGGGCATCCAGCATATAAGATATACCTGATACATCAGCAGTTTCCCTGTTGGCAGCGATAAGATCGTCCCTATTAATATCACCGAGACTGAATTTCCTGGCGCCTGCCATAAATTGCTGTAAGCCGCAGGCTAATTTGTCCACCATAGTATAGAGTGCAATTGCCCCAAAGGGTATATTCTCCATCTCCTTCTCTCCGACTTTGTTCTTAATTTCTTCCCACCCATTAAAAATTTCCTCTGGATATTTTCCATGTGCTGTTACTGAAGATGGTAATTCTGTCCAGTGCCCATTTAATTCAGCCCTTCTTTCAGGAAAGAATACACCTTCAATATTACTGCCAAGGAATCCTGGGATCATTGGTGCACGGCCCAAACATACGATTTTGGTAAAAGGTGCTCCCAGAGCAATGGCTTTAAAGAGATGGTCTTCACGGGCAAAGCCACCAGCGAACGATATGTCTGGCACTTTCAATCCTTTATTTTCCAGGATCTTACAATATTCATATGCTTTAGAATGCAATTCCAGGCTGGGTATTCCCCAGTGCTGCATCATATTCCAGGGACTCATGCCGGTACCTCCACCAGCACCATCAATTGTAAGTAAGTCCAGATCAGCATCCGCCGAATACCTTATCGCCATGGCGAGTGCTTCCATTCCATAGGCGCCTGTTTTCAGAGTAATCTTAGTAAAACCTATCTTTCGTAAATACGCTACTGAATTCATAAACTCCTCTTGCACATCTTCCGGAGTAGGCATATCTGTATTACCCAACCTGCTATGTCGTGCAAAGGAACTTATTGCACGGTTTTTGTAGGCTTTCTCTACTGTTGGATTATATGGATCAGGATCGATCAGGTATCCGCGGTCATTTAAAAATTTTGCATATTCAATCGTTTTTACCTGTATTTCACCACCGATATCTTTTGCCCCCTGTCCCCATTTTAATTATATGATTACTTTATTGCCATATTTATCCATGATATACTCTGCGACACCATGTTTAAATCCTTCAACATTAAGCTGAACTATTATGGCACCATAACCATCATAATATCTGAAGAATGATTCAATTCTTCGATCCAGTTCAGGAGCTTTGGTTATCTTCCCTTTATTGATGATAGATTCCCTGTCAACCCCCACTACATTTTCGCCAATAACAATTGGAAATCCACATAAGGCAGATCCGACCGCAAAGGATGGCCAATAATTCGCCGCAATAAAAGTCGATCCGAGTGCCCCTGTCATAATGGGTACCCGGCATTTAACTTTTTCAGCTGAACCAAAGCTCGTTTCCAGATTTGCATTTGCAAACAGACAATGATCTGCATTTGCTGTCTGCCCTTCGCCCAAACCTTGAGCGCCATAAGCGTAGCCCTGTATGCGAATCGCATGGTAACCAACACCTAAAGAGGTAATGTTGGAAGCACCTGCAGTACATTCACCAAAATTCCTTGGATAAAGAAGTGCTCTGCCTACCATAGATGATAACCATGCTTCACATCTGCCTTTACAGGAAGCCAGGCAAAGTGTGCAGAGGCCGGATTCGGCCGGGACTCCACGGTTGTACGTACCAATGGAATCATTGTTTTTAATCCACTGAAGCATAATATTCTTTTTTTATTTTAATTTAACATAAAATGAATTGAATATCAGCGATCTAGCAATATATTTTCCTATAAGTACCTGAAATTTAAAATATTAATTTGTTGAAGAAATTTATTCGTTAATTCCCTGCAGCAATCATGAAGTCCTAACACTCTGAAATTTTTAGATAAACCCGTATTGCTGGATTGGTTTTGATTAGGATCACATGTTTTGAGCAGGTTACAAACCTTGATGGATACACCAGATATTCTTTTATTCGTATCGAAGTGCTTCAACAGGATTACGGATAGATTCCTTCCACATTTTATGCCCTGTCGATAGTAAAGTTAAACTCAGAATAAGCAATCCGCCGACCAGAAAATCCCAAAATGATAATTCGATTGGATAGTAAATCGGGAAAAGTCCATAAAAATATCCCGCTCCCAGGGATCCGATAATTGATGCAATAAAAATGATCAAAACGAATTCCAATGTTATTGAGGCAAACATAGAAGCACTACTGCATCCGCTGATTTTTCGGATAGCTATCTCCTTAGTTCGCCGGTTCAGCGTATGAGTGATCAGGCCGATAACTCCCAAAATGGATAATAGGATAGCAATTAATGCGAAAAATGAAAATACAGAATTTATAGTACTATATACTTTAAATATTTCAGCGGTTTTAAAGTGATCATTAAAGATCTTGATTGTGAATGGATCTCTGGGAAATAATTCCAATAATACAGATTCTATTTCACCCTTCAATTTGTTTATATTATTCGAATTCAGCCTAAAGGCAAAAAATACCGGACCGGTAATTACTGAATCACCATTTTTGACCTGGATGGCGAGAGGTTTAATTACATTGTATGGGTCATGGAAATGCATATCCTTCATTACCCCAATAACCTGCATCTCCCGGTTATCTAAAAACTTGCCTATTGGTTCCTCCCAGCCAAATTGCCTGACAGCAGTTTCATTTATGACATACCTGTCTCTCAAATCTGATGGGTGGTCTTCTGAAAATCCTCGCCCTTCCACTATTGTAAGATCCAAAGTCTTAATGAAATCATAACTTACCCAGAATGACTTGACCTCTTTTACATCATTTCTGGCACCACCTTCCCAGTTTATCATGTCCCGGTTTACATATCTTGAAGAATGAATGGGAAATCCCCCCGAAGCAGATATATATTCTATCTCCGGAATGTTTTTTAACCTATTTTTTATTTGATTGAATGTTACATTACCTTCAGTTGGCAGTATCTCAGCAAACAATAGATTTGACTTATTAAATCCAAGGTCCATGTTTTGGGTATAGCTGATCTGTTTGGTTAGTAAAACAGTAAGTGTGATCAGTATAATAGAAATCGTAAACTGAAATCCAACGAGTATCTTTTTTAGGGGAATTCCTTTATTGTTTACAGACAGTTTATTCTTGAACAGATCTATTGATTTGAATCTGGTTATAATCCATGCAGGGTAAACACTTGATACTATACCTATAAGGAAGATTGACATAAAGATGAAAACAATCAATCCATTCTTAAACAATAACAGGAAGGTTAGATCTTTATCAGTAGTATGGTTAAAAGCATTAAGGGATAATTCAATTACGATCAAGGATAATATGAAAGAAAATACGGTTACTAACATGGATTCAATAAATATCTGGGCCATTAATAGTCTGCGGGAAGAACCTATAACTTTTTTAATCCCAATTTCCTTGCCTCGTAATGAGCTGGAAGCAATGGATAAATTAACATAATTAATGGAAGCAAGGATGAGAACAAAAAAAGAAAATATACTTAGGATATTGATAATGAACTGATAATTGTCGTTCGTGGAATACATGTACAATTTTGAAAGAGGGCGCAAGTATAATTCCCTGTAATCTGTGAGCACCTTATCCTTCAGAACATATTTAATACCAGTATCTACATTTTTAAAATCAGCCCCTTTCTTAAGCAGTACATAGTTATAGAAAGAATTCCAGTCCCATTGATCAAAAATATCCTTTCTGTTCCAAAGTATTTCAAGCGTCGAGATGGAGATGATAAATTCAGGCTTAAGGTGTGAATCTTCTGGCAGATCCTCATAGACGCCAGTTACTTTAAGATTTTGTTTTTTCTGCAACAGCACCATTTTACCAACTGGATCATCCTGTTTGAAGAGCTTAGTGGCAAGACTGGTAGAGAGGACAACAGACATAGGATCCCTCAAGGCATCTACCTTTGATCCTTTAATAAATTCATAGGTGAACATATCCAGATATCCCTGGTCGGCGTACTGTCCTTTTTCTTCAATGGATTCATCACTTTCTGAAATGGAGAGAAACACTTTTTGGTCAGACATTACTATTCCATGTTTTTCAATGTCTGTAAATCTGTTGTTCAAATATGAATAAAGCGCAGGTGAGGTCTGCATGATCTTTTCGTCCTGGGAAGTAATATCAGTTTGGACCCGGTATATCCTGTCATAGTTTTCATGGTAAGAATCCCAGCTCAGTTCATATTTTATGAACATGCTGATCAAAATAAAGGAAGTAAATCCAACAGTTAATCCAACAATCGATAAAAGGGTATTGACTCTTCGTTTTTGAAGGTTTCTTAAAGCGGATCTTATTATTGAATGCAGCATATATATTAAAAACTGGATCGAAAGTAAAAATTTATCTATTGCTATCATCAAATTACAAAATATATGCCACGTAAATATAATCCTGATTCACAGCAATTTAAAGGAAAAATCAAACCTTTGTTGTCGGAAAATCCAACAACGCTTGTCGGCAAATCTGACACAATTTATGGATATAAACGATTTTGAAGATAACTAAGTGGCATAGATCAAGTCCAGAGTGAAAATTATGATAAATAGATATTTTATCCAGGATAAAATTCTTTGATCATCCACTTTGTACTATTCTTATAATATTCATTATCTTCAGAGCTTATGTCAAAGCAATACCGAACTTCATCATCTTCCAGGAGGAATTTAGCATCCATTATGTTTACCGACGTAGCGGGCTTACAGCTTTAATGGGTAAAGACGAAGCTATTGCTCTGAGGCTTCTTAAAAAAAACAGGGAGATCAGGGAGCAGATTCGCAAAATGGAGGCAGAGGAAGAATTAAAAGACCTGAGCAGGAAGTAAGTCCAGGTGATGTCAAGATAATACTTTTATAAGTTTATTTTTTTAATTATTTTGTTCTTGCATATTTCATAACAATCTTATAATCGTCTCAAATCATGACCTACAATCCAAGTTCCCGTCGAAATTTTTTGAAAACGCTCTCAACAACAACCTTAATATCGACTACCTCTGTTCCTGTTTTTGCAGCTTCTATTGAAGATAAACAAGTCACTGAGAACGAAGTAATCTCCGGTAAGGATCTTCAAATCTCTTCATCTGAACCCGCCTTGAAATTCCAGGATGGACCGGCTTCACCTTTATTTGAGACTATTTCATTTTCCGGAAACCGGAGTATCTCGCGTCTTACGAAGTCGGAGGTTTCTGAAGAAATGCATACAGCTGTTATGGATGCCCCGGTTGGGGAGACCACCTCCTGGGGGATTCCCTTTAATATTGATTCCAACATTCTTTATCTGAAGGATGAGGTGGTCAATGTGCAATTCACACCTGTTACAAGTAATTGGTTGGTTTTTTTGCATACTTCTGACCATATGCCACTAAAAAAAGAGGAAAATGGTTTTTATGAAAAGCCATTCAAAGGGATCGGGCACTTGAATGAACATATCGCCAATTACGTTATTCTATATTCTGATGGTACAGAATCAAGTATTCCTGTACACCAACGTTACCATATTGGCATGTTCCAGCAGGTATGGGGAGAGAACTGTATCGAATCAGTGGCTCATCACAAGCCAAGACCAATTCACTTCCACCATCTCCAGACCTCAGGCTTTTGGGGAGGCTCACAAACACGGGTAGCATTGGATGATAGAGGTAGTTGGATCAATTGGTTATGGGCATGGAAAAATCCAAATCCCAATAAAATTATTAAAGGCTTACGGTTTGAACCTTTGATAGGTTCTCCTATTGTTCTCTCGGCTATTTCAGCAGGAAATGTTAATTCTAATCCACTGCGTTGGGCGTCAAGACAGAAAGCAATCTTTACTTTACCTTCTGGAACGGATTTTGATCCTTACCTGGATGATCATGGACTCTTTTCACAGATCAAGCTGGATTTGGGGCAAGTGATCAGCGCGAATCGAAGGTTAAAATATCCTGATAATAATTGGCACCAATCCTATAACAATCAGGTAGCCGATAGATCTAAACAAGAGATAATTGTTGAATATTCTGCACACCCGGACGGTCAGTTTCATCTGGTCGGAGGACTTACTTTACCCGTTGCTGATGTTTTAAAAGGCATGTCTTTAGGAAATCTCAAAAAGATCGCACCTGCTGAAAAGCGTATCAAAATCAAGGTAGTAGAAAAGGGCAGCAGTAAGCCAATCCCTGTAAAATTTCATGCACATGGTGAGTCGGATGAATATCTCGCTCCTGTTGACAGGCACCGGTGGCCTAATCCGGCCTGGTTCGAAGATTATAGTGTGGATTTCGTTCACCAGGGCTCTCATGCTTGTACCTATATACCAGGGGAAACGCTTATTAATGTCCCATTAGGTAAGATCTTTCTTGAAATCTCAAAAGGATTTGAAATTAAGCCAATTCGCAAGGTCGTCGAAGTTCAAGCCAATACTGAGGAAATAACCATTGAAGTAGAGAGGTTGTTAAAATGGAGGGAAAAAGGGTGGGTTACTGCAGATACTCACGTACACTTTCTGTCCACCAGTTCAGCCCAGTTGGAAGGATCTGCCGAAGGTGTTAATATCGTCAATTTACTAGCCAGCCAGTGGGGTGAACTTATGACCAATGTGGGTGATTTTGATGGCAAAACGACATATGGTTCAAAAGAAGCTGGGGGTGAGGGCGAATACCTGGTAAGGGTTGGAACCGAAAATAGACAACATGTAATGGGGCATATTTCTTTGTTGGGATATGAGGGAAATATTATTGCTCCTATGACTACTGGCGGTATTGATGAATCAGCTATTGGGGATCCTATAGAAGCGCTGCTAACCGAATGGGCATCTCAATGCAAAAAGCAGAATGGAGTTGTTATATTGCCTCATTTTCCAAATCCCAGACTTGAAAACGCAGCAGCCATTGTGAATGGAGGCATCGATGGAGTGGAGATGACTTCATGGGGAAACCTTTATGGAGGAATTGATCCTTATTCCTTAACCGACTGGTATCGATACCTGAATTGTGGTTATTTTATCGCCTGTGTCGGTGGTACAGATAAGATGAGCGCCGGTACCCCTGTGGGAGCAGTTCGCACTTACGCTAAAATCGATGAGAGCGTGGAATTCAATTATGAAAATTGGAAAGAATCGATTAGGAAAGGACAGACTTTTGTGACCTACGGACCACTTCTGGAGTTTTCCGTTGATGGAAAACCAGCAGGAAGCCGGATAAAAATGTCCGGCAATGGCGGCAATGTATATGTTTCTTGGGAGGTAGCAAGCATTACAGTACCAATGACAAGTGTGGATTTAATTGTAAATGGTGAAATAAGGGAAAGCACTAAAGTGTCAAAGTGGGAGGGCAGAGGCAGTTGGAGTGTAAAGATTAATGACAGCTCGTGGATTGCACTTTTGGTTAGGGGACATTATGAAGATAAGCCTGAGATCATTGCAGCTCATACATCACCTGTGATGCTTTCAGTAAAAGAAAACCAGATGTTGGTAAAAACTGATGCATTGACCATACTGGAACAAATTGAAGGCGCCATGGCTTATCTTGAAACCATAGGCACAAGAGCTGATGATAAAGCCTACAAGCGAATGCGGCTTGTACTGGAATCATCACATCGTACTTTACATAACAGGATGCATGCAAAGGGGTATGATCACATACACACTCCTACAAAAAATCATTCTGAACATAATCATTGAATCACTACTTTTCTTTTTTACTTTGATTGTCTTTAATATTTCTTTAAATTTCTTTAAATTTTTAAGATGCCAATAAGCGATACTATTCGCCGATTACTTCGATATCGGATGTGCCTTGAAAAATTTAAACGATTTGGCTGGGAGACAACCTTCTCATATACCATTGCCAAAGAAAGTGGATTAAGTTCAGAGCAGATCCGTAAGGACTTCTCAAAATTCAAAATTTCCGGACACAAAAAAGGGGGATATAATATCAATGAGATCCTGGACAAGATCAATCAGATCTTTGAGAAACATGTCACCGATTATATAATAATTATAGGATCGGGGAATATTGGAGAGGCTTTGATTAATTATAGCGGATTTGAAAAGCACAACATCAAGATTGCTGCAGTATTTGATATCGATCCTGTAAAGCTTAAAAGAAAATATAATGTGCCAATATACAGGACTGACATGCTTCAAGAGGTTATATCAATGTATAAGGTTAAAACTGCAGTTCTAGCCGTACCTGAAATAGCGGCCCAGGAAGTATGTCATGAGTTGGTGAATTGTGGAGTAACCGGGATAATGAACTTTTCACCTGTTATCTTGAAGACCCCGGAATCAGTAAATGTGTACAATATCGAAATGATCCCCGTCCTTGAAGCGCTGATTTATCATTCAAATAATAAATCTTAAAAGAAAACCTCTATTAATAATATAATTTTCCTAAGGATTATGTGATTTTAGGATTTCTTTATACACTTTCTCCATGATCTTTGTCTTGACTGAATCCTCGGCCACTGCATAAGTAGTAAACATCATCACACCGGTCGATTTACTTGCCAACCCGCCTCTTAAGACTGTTTCAAACTCACCTCCTGAGATTTTTTCAGGATCATCGTAGGCTTGTACGATGGGCCATACTTTAGGATAAGTACCTGGTTCGATTTCCAAGCGATTGCAGAACCAGGTGATATTCTCTTCTACCCACTCAGGTTTACGCCCCATTCTTCCATGGTAAACCATTGGAGAGAACACATCAATAACTTCTTTAAGAAGGTCATAATCTAGCCCAAGGATACGACGCCTGGCCCCATTAAATTCATCATCATCCCAGGGACAATGATATAAACCTAATAGTATCCCGGGATTTACCTCCTTTATAATAGCTTTCATATCTGATGCCCAACCGTATATTACCTGGCATCTCCAGTCCCTCCATTCCTTGTCAACATTATTCAAAATCCATTGGGCTTTTTCAGGTATTGTGCCATCAGGGATTTGCAGGTTGGATTCCTGTTCGAACCTCTCCAGGCAATGATCACAAAAACAGGTTTCCGGAAGGATGGGCTCAGGTTCCTCAAACTGGGCATGCCAGTGAACGTAGTCCATCCATATACCATCAAGGTCAAATTTCGTTAACAGGCCACGCAATTGATCCATGCGGTACTGCCGGAAACCAGGTTCTGTCGGACAAACTCCCATAAACCAGGAAGCCGCCATCACTTGTTCGCCTTTTTCATTGATCGCCCAGGCTTCCGGATGTTCTTTTACATAATCTTTGCCATTCAATGTGGCAAATTCAGCATAGACCTTTAAGCCTTCTGACCTGGCCCTTTCCATCATGTCGTGATTTATTGAACCACTGTGAACAAAAATGGCATTAGCACCAAGTGACGGAAGGTTCATCCCTTTATCCCAGAAGGGTTTTGGATTCCCATAGATTCCCCTGATCTCAATGACCTTCTGAGAATCCGGAGCGCATGAATTCAAAGGGATTAAAAGGGTCAACATGGCTAGGGAGTAAAGATAAATTTTTAAGGATCTTAATTTCCAATTCATAATCATTTGTTTTTTGATATCATAGTTAATATAATAAGGATCATCAGCCCGGCTACAACTGCACCAGCAATAAAAGTAGCATTTATCCCACGCAGGTTATACACCAGTGCAACGAATAGGGGCCCAACCGTCTGGCCGATACGTAATACCATACTGTTTATGGACATGAATCCTGCCCGCTCATTAATAGTAGCATATCCGACCAGCAGATTGAAGATATTAGGCAGGAGCAAGCCATGTCCAATGGCAAAAAATGTAATGGCCACAAGGATCATTATCCAGGAATTTGAAGCAGGTATGATCAACATGGACAGGAGATAGGAAAGAGCACTGTAAATTAGTAGAGTTCTGGAGCTGAACCTACGGCTTAGTTTTCCCAGTTGTGCTGATATAAAGGCAGTAATGACCGACATCACCGACATGATCATGCCGATCTGCAATGCGTTGGCCTGGAAATTCTCTTCCAGAAACAGTGGAAAAAAAGTAAGCAATGATCCATAAAGTATGATAAAAACCAGAATGTTGATAAAAAACAATGCCCAGACATCCCTTTTGTTGATGGATACCCAGGTGTTCCTTAAATATTCAATAAAGGATTGCTTTTTATAGGGTTCGGGATTGTTTAGTCTGAAAATGACAAATAATCCGATCGGTATAGCTAGCAAGGGAAGGTAAAATGGATAATTCCAGGCTATCACGGCAAGGGCCCCACCAATAGCAGGATATGCTGCTGTGCCTACATTCAGGACACTGGCATTATAGCCCATGGCTGTTGCCCTTTTGTTACCTGTATAGATATCACCTACCAGTGTAATGTTGATCATTCCCAGTGCCACAGCACCAGTACCCTGAATAAACCTCAGGATGAGGATATGGGAATATTCTGTCATAAAGCCGCATAGAAATCCGCTGATCCCAAAAACAAAGATGGAAGGGATCAGAATTGCTTTTCGACCCAGCCTGTCGGCCAGAGCCCCCATCAGAGGGCTGAGGATCACACCGGGTAAGGTGAATACGGTGATCAGTAGTCCGATCTCCTCGGCTGAAATATCAAACTCCCTTATGATCTCTGGGAATGCTGGTGTCAAACTTGCGACTCCCATGATGGCCAACATGGTAATACTAAAAATGATGTAAATATTCTTATCCCTGAAAAGTTCTGATTTTTCGGATTTATCCATTGATCTAAGGTTACGAAAAATACTCAAATTCAGAAGTGTTTAAGAAAAATAATGTACCATAAACGAAAATTTACATACTCATAATTATAAAAAATAAAAAGATCTGAAATTATTGGAACACCAAATGTTGTTTGTGTAATAAAAGGGGTAAAATATTTTCATTTTCATAAAAATGAGCCCTTCTTAACTAGGTATTATTGATAATTTTTTAATAAATTGGATGTAATTAACAGGGTTTAATATTTTATGTTCATGCTATGTTTTTTATATCTTTTTATATATTTCAATATTCGAACGATAACTGACCTAAATATATAATACAATGGCTAATCAGATGAATAAGGATGCTTTAATTTACCATGAAACAGGAAGACCAGGTAAGATAGAAGTCATTCCAACCAAACCGTACAGTACCCAATACGACCTTTCGCTCGCTTATTCTCCAGGTGTGGCGGAGCCTTGTAAGAAAATCGCAGACAATCCAGATGATGTGTATAAATATACGGCCAAGAGCAACCTGGTGGCTGTGATATCCAATGGTACAGCGGTGCTTGGATTGGGAGATATCGGTGCTGCAGCCGGGAAGCCTGTGATGGAAGGTAAAGGATTGCTGTTTAAAGTATTTGCAGACGTAGATGTTTTTGATATCGAGATCGACCGCAAAGCCGTAGAAGATATGATAGAAACCATCAAGGCCATATCTCCAACATTCGGAGGCATTAACCTGGAGGATATTAAAGCTCCGGAATGCTTTGAGATCGAAGAGCGGTTAAAGAAGGATTTGGATATTCCTGTGTTCCATGACGATCAGCATGGTACGGCCATTATTTCCGCTGCTGGCTTGTTGAATGCCCTGGAATTAAACGGAAAGAAAATTGAAGATATTAAGGTTGTAGTGAATGGGGCAGGAGCTTCCGGGATAGCCTGTTCTAATCTTTATATCAGCCTGGGTGTGAAGCCTGAAAACCTGTTTATGCTCGACAGCAGAGGTGTGATATCTGAAGACCGTGATGATCTGAACAAATATAAACAACCGTTTGCACGCAAGACAAAGTTAAAAACCTTGGACGATGCCCTGAAGGGGGCGGATGTATTCCTGGGCCTTTCAAAAGCAGGTCTGGTATCTAAGAAAATGTTAAAAACCATGGCCAAGGATCCTATTGTTTTTGCCATGGCCAATCCGGATCCTGAGATATCTTATGAGGATGCAACGGATGCACGGGATGATGTAATTATGGCCACAGGAAGGTCTGATTATCCCAACCAGGTGAATAATGTACTTGGATTTCCATTTATATTCCGTGGCGCGCTAGATGTTAGAGCCAAGTCCATAAATGAAGAAATGAAAAAAGCCGCTGTTTATGCCCTCGCTGACCTTGCTAAAGAAGATGTACCCGAAACAGTAAATCTTGCTTATAAAAGTAAAAACCTTGTATTTGGCAAAGAATATATTATCCCCAAACCCTTAGATCCTCGTTTGATTACTACGGTGACACCAGCAGTTGCAAAGGCAGCTATCGAAACGGGTGTCGCACGGCATAAGATCAAGGATTGGGATGCCTACAAAATTGAACTGATGAAGCGTATGGGCCTATACAATCAGCTGATTAAAAGCATACGTATTAAGGCAAGGTCTAATCCCAAGAAAATTCTTTTTGGGGATGCCAACCACTATACTGTATTAAAAGCGGTTCAGGTAGTTAAACTGGAGGGTATTGCAGATCCCATTATGCTGGGCAACAAAGAGGAGATTTTGCGAATTGCAGAGGAGAATCAGGTCGACATTTCAGGTATTCAGATCATCGATAATCGATCTCATAAGGAAGCAAAGCGCATTGAAAGATATGCCCAGATACTTTTCGAAAAAAGGCAGAGAAAAGGATTGACATACCAGGATGCGCATGATCTGATGTATAACCGGAATTATTTTGGGGTCATGATGGTGGAAACAGGGGATGCAGACGGTTTCCTCTGCGGTTTTGCGACCAAATATGCGGATACTATAAAACCGGCACTGCAAATCGTTGGTACTAATAACAGCCTCAAGCACATTGCGGGGATGTACATCGTAATGACAAAAAAGGGGCCTTTCTTCTTTGCCGATACGACGGTGAATATCCGGCCCGAGGCAAGGACCATTGCGGATACCACCCTTTTAACAGCCAATGAGGTGAGGAAATTCAATATGGTTCCCAAAATCGCAATCGTTTCCTATTCCAATTTTGGAGGTGTTCGGGATGGAAGCCCTGCGCGGGCGAAAGAGGCGGTAGAAATATTACACCGTGATTATCCCGATCTTATCGTGGATGGAGAAATGCAGGCGAATTATGCCTTCAACAAGGAGATGAGAATGAATAAGTTCCCGTTTACAAAACTGCAGGATCATGATGTGAATACCATCATATTCCCTAACCTGAGTTCTGGAAATATCGCTTATAAAATGATGCAGGAAATTGGTGAAGCAGAAGTGATAGGCCCCATTATGGTAGGGATTCGAAAGCCCATTCATGTGATGCAAATGGGAAGTTCGGTACGTGAGATAGAAAATATGGCGGCTATCGCTGTGGTAGATGCACAGACAACTAGTAAGGATATAGTCCAATTATAAAAAGGTATTCTGTCCGGATTCTGATAGTTTTCTGTATATCATACATAACGAGCTTACTATCAAGGACCAGTTCTTGGGCACTGTTGAGTGAGGAATTAAGGAAATAAATCCTAAATCTGCTTTCTGCCATCGCTATCAATTTTAATATTATGAAATGGCATAGGTACAATACCCATGAATGAGTCTTGTTGTAGAATTACCTGGCATGCTGCTACTTAGTTTTACGAATTAGTTCTTTTTGCTTCCAACCTTTTTCTCATTAGTTTTAACACATATCCAATCGGAATAATCGATAAAAATGAAATCGTCCAAATCATGGGTCCTAAGGTAGCAAACGGTAAGGTAAACAAAGATGCAAGCGGCTCAGGTAAAAGACTATAAAAAATACTGGTTTCTTCAGTATCGTCTATCTGATTTGAGGTAAGCCTATTCTTCCGGGCGTAACGCCAACTATATGCCGCTATGAAACCCGCCAAGGCTAAAAATATACTTTCCATTTGCAAGGCAAGCGTCATCCCGTCAAACTCCATATCAAAGCGAACAAAATACAGGTATATCATTAGACAAAACATCTGAACAACCAACAAAGAAGCATGTATGGGAGAACTCCTGATAAGATTACCCAATTGCCTGTTATACTGAATCCAATAAAGTATGATAAGAATCAGGCCTACGACAATAACCAACAACTGGCTTGCATTTTCATTGTAAATCTGGCCTAATGTTTGGTATTCCAGTAAGGGATCTCCAGGTCGGGGAAGAATAAGGAATACCTGAAAAATCAATAAGGCATACAGTACGTTGATAACTATTGTGATGCTCTTCAATAATCCCTCACCGCGCTCAATCTGAGCCTTGGTTGGATCGGTTTTCTTTATTAATTGCATTTCTCAAAAACGTTAAAGTGGACCATAATTGAACATATTGATAAATATATTTAACTCATACTGAATCGACAATTTACTTCTTACTTCCAACTGGAATTGTGTACGATACATTTATTCGAAATGAATTTTTTACTGCCGGACCTTCCCAGTTTTTATAAATGGCACTTGTTTTATATTCTACATAGAAATTCCAAGAAGCCTTTTCCAGCACCCATACTTTGCCTAGGCGAGCTCCTATCGGCATATAAAAATTGCTGGTATTCCAGTCATACAATGCGACTATATCCGCAGTTTGCACATAAAAGCCCTTCGAACCAAATCGATAATTTAAAAAGGGTGCAATGCCTAGTGGATTGGTATCTGATGAGCCCTCCGGTAATGCATTTGGATCAATTGCCCGCCATGATTGGGTGAATAACAGACCATAAAAAAACTTGCCTGAATTGTTCACGATTGCCGCAGCGAAGCCATAACCCCATTCATCTTTAGCTACATCCTTGTTGCCTGGAGCAGTAACCAACGGGCCAATTCCTGCACGACCACTTCCCCAGTTTGTCGCATTGGGAATAATCAATGCGAAAAGTTCTGTATTCCCGAAACCAGATTTACCATTTTGCAGATTTTCGTAGTGTCGAAAGGTTAACCGGGGTAACAGGGTTAGTGACTTCATTGGTATGGGGGCAACTATACGTAACTGCCAATAGTTGTCTAATCCCGCAGGTCGTGGTTCGCCATTTACTATATCATCGTAATAGCTAGGCATGTCCTGATAAGCCAACTGAAAACTCCACTGTGTAGCGGTCGCATCAACAGCCATGGATTCACGGCTCTGTCCATCCTCTGCCGAGGATTCTTCTTCTTGACTATAAATTCCAAATGATACGATAAATGATAAAATTAAAATTATGGTACGTTTCATATAAATTAAGTTTTTAGTTATTCTCTATTTCTCGGCTGAAAAGTGCCTGTACATGCCTTGCATTGTTTCCTTCCAGGGCATTGATTTTCTGTATCTGCTCAAGGGATGATTCCAAAATCCTTTTCATAATCACCCATTTGACGGTTTCGGTGTATGGGGGTGTTGTCAATGAGCCATTGTAAAAGTAATAATCATTAAAAGGCTCTTCAGGTGTGAGCAAGTCATCAATATACACCGGGTTATTCTGTAAAAACGTGGTGTCATGCTCTATTTCAGGTATACGGTTTAAGAATTTATGTATGAATTCATTTTCTTCCCCCATTTTAAAAAATGCCCCTGCAACTAGGTATTCCGGATCACCTTGGTTTTTTGGTAGATCCACCATACATACAAAATGGATCTCCATTGGATAGATGATACCATCAACCTGATGTTCCGATGGAGTATGGAAATGTGCCTGTAGAAAACGATAATCCTTCCCGTCAAATCTAATAACAGTACCAGTATTAAAGTCCAGCTTTACAGAATGACCGGTATTGACGACGTCATTGGCTACAGTACTATCCGAGGTCGTAACTCCAATTTCGTGCATACCAGACCCAGCAGCCTTCAAAGTGAGGATGTTTACCGGTGATTGGATCAAACCATGATCCAGTCCGGGTAATGTTTGTAGTTCCTCAGCATGATCGGATTCCTGTAAATGATTAGGCTCTTTGTTATAGTTACAGTTTACGTAGACCACAATAATAATTAGAAAAAGCCAGATAATTCTCTTCATAAATACAATATTTTAAATTACTCCATTGGCACATGATTTTCAGGTTGGGAATCTTCCTATCCAAATAAATTTATTGAAGGAAAATGATACCATCAATGATGAAAAAATGTGTTAGAGGCTCCCGAATTAACGATTCCATCCTTTTCTCAAAGTACTTTTCATATGATTTATTGCTTATATTTAAAATTTCCGAAAGCGAAACCCAGTTTAGGTGACTCAAGGGTGTAGTATAAGCCATTATAATAGTTATAATCATAATACACCTTGTTATCCTTAATGAGTACAAACATAAAAAGGATCTTAATTTGCATGGTTTTAATTATTATTCTTAATTCAATTTTATGATGATTCAATAATCGACTTTTGATTATATATAAACAGGCTTCTGAGTTTTTCCCAAAAATCACCTCCCAGTACAAAAAGGCTCATAATTAACTATTTAATTTTTATTTGTGCTTTATCATCAAAGGCCTTATTTCACAGGTGATATATCATCTGATCATCATTTCTCCCGGATTTAGTTTTGAGGTTTAACACTTAATTGTTGCACTACTTTATCTACACCAAGTGAGCCTCCGCTTACTGGTGGAAAATCTTTAAAAGTGGCTAAGAATTCTGCCGTATAAGCTTGTGCAGGTACGAATAGCCACATATTATCTGCATACCATCTTAAGTACATGGATGCTTTCCATGAAACTTCAAAAGGATCAGCTCTTAAGTTGATAACAACTGGCCATGATGGAGTTTTTCTGTAGGCTTCATTAATGGGCCCCTCCATAATGGTGAAGTGAATCTTCCAGTTTCTGTACCTCAAGGCATTCAGGTTTCCACCGGCATCAAAATAAAAAATCTCATTACGTGGTGATTCTGCGACTTCATCCTTTAGATAAGGCAACATGTTATACCCATCCAAATGAACTTTAAAAGTTTTACCGTTTGCCTCATATCCCTTTAATAATTTTTCTTTGATATCAGGTACTCCTGCAGCGGCAAGTAAAGTTGGCATCATATCTTCATGAGAAAAAATACTATTGTGTTTTGTTCCAGGCTCAATGACACCAGGCCAACGAATAACACAAGGTGCCCTAAAGCCCCCTTCCCAGGTTGTTCCTTTTTCTCCAGCAAAAGGTGTGGTACCTCCATCAGGCCAGGTGAACTTTTCAGCACCATTGTCAGTAGAATACATAATAATGGTGTTGTCAATGATTCCCAGATCCTCTAATTTTTTCAGAACAGTACCAATAGCTTTATCGTGTTCCACCATCCCGTCAGGATACAATCCAATTCCAGTTACTCCACTACTTTCATCTTTGAGATGGGTCCATACATGCATCCGAGTTGCACTTAGCCAAACAAAGAATGGTTTACCCGCCTTATGGGCATTTTCAATAAAATCAATGGCAGCACCTGTAAATTCTTCATCCGCTGTTTCCATTCTTTTTCTTGTTAGTGGTCCAGTATCTTCAATTCTTCCATCGGCGTATGAATGAATGACTCCACGTGGTCCAAATTCCTTATGAAATGCCGGATCCTTTGGATAGTAATAGGTCTCCGGTTCTTCTTCAGCATTTAGATGGTAGAGGTTGCCATAAAACTCATCAAATCCATGATTGGTTGGTAAATGTTCGTCCCGATCACCTAAGTGATTTTTACCAAATTGGCCGGACGTATAGCCCTGGTTTTTCAATAATTCAGCAATTGTAGGTTGATTGTCTTGAATACCTTGCTTGGCACCTGGCATTCCAATGGTTAATAATCCTGTTCTAAAAGGATGTTGGCCTAAAATAAAAGCGGCTCTCCCTGCTGTACATGATTGCTGTGAATACCAATCGGTAAACATAGCTCCCTCATGAGCCAGACGATCAATGTTAGGGGTTTGATAACCCATCATGCCATGATTATAAACGCTGATATTATCCCAACCGATATCATCACCCCAAATCACCAGGATGTTGGGTTTTTGGTTTTTTTGTGCAAATAGTCCTGTGATTAGCAGAATCCCCCCCCCCCCCCCCCCCCCCCCCCCCCCCCCCCCCCCCCCCTCCCCCCCTCTCCCTTTCCTCTTTCCCCTCTCTTCTCTCTTTTCTCTTTCCCTTCTTCCTCTCCTCCCCTCTCCCTTCCCCCCTTTTCCCCTCCCCCCTTTTCCTTCTCCCCTCCCTTTCTTCTTCTTCTCTCTCCCCTTTGTCTTTCTTCTCCCCCCCTCCCCCCCCCTTCTCCCCCTCTCCCTCCCCCCCTCTCCCTCTTTTCCCCCTCTTCTTCCCTCTTCCCTTTTTCCCTCCTTCTTCCCCCCCCCCCCTTCCCTCCCCCCTCCTCCTCTCCCCTCTTCTTTTTTTTTTCCCTTTTCCTCCTTCCCCTCCTCTTTTCCTTTCCTCTTCCCTCTTCTTCTTCCTTCTTTTTTTCTTTTCTCTCTTTTTCCTTCCCCCTCCCTCTCCCTTCTTTCCTTCTCTTTTCTTCTTTCCCTCTCTTTCCCCCTCCCTTCTTCTCCTCTTTCCTTCCCCCTTTCTTCTTTTTTCTCCCCCCTTTTTCTTCTTCTTCTCCTCCCTCCCCTCCCTCTCCTCCCCCCCTTCCCCCCCCCCTGCATCAAAGCAATCGATAGCATTGTTTTTTTCATGTTTTTAATTTTCATAGTTCTCATTTTAGATATAATAATATTTTATTTCTTTGTAATTAAACTTCTTTAAGTAGTTCGTGATTATAAATAAACAAACTTCTGAGTTTTTCCCAGAAATCACCTCCCAGTACAAAAAGGCTTATGACCAACAAAACATCACCAGATATATTGATCCATAAATGATTGGCTTCATACCAGGGTATTAAATGTTCAAAATAGGGAAGGAGCCAGCCCATAAAGAATGGTATGATAAACATAATCAGCCCAATAGTATAACGTGTTTTTGACACCTTATCAGGAGGGCCGTATTGTTTAAATAATCTCCCGATTTTACTTTTCAGAAAAGCAAAACCAGCTTTGCCCATAATTACAATGGATAACATGATGGCCAGTTCGGGAACCCCAAGCATCAGAAATCCCGAAAGTGCTGTTTTAATCCCACTTCCCAGATCTGAAGAAAGCACTAACGGTATCAGCAAGGGCGACAATTGTCCTACTATAAATACTATAGCCCCAGTTATTAATCGGTTCGAAGGAATATTTTTTTCAGTTTCTTCCATTTGGGCAATTCTATAACGACATAGCGAGAGGTGACGAAATACCGACACTAAATTCTCGATACTTTATTTCTCGTTTTATATTATTCTTCATACTCATTCTGTTTTTCTTTTAAGTCTGAAAATGTTTCAACATGTTGATCCCGTAATATTCCTAAAGCTTTGAAGGATCCGGAGATCATAGCAAAATTGTCAGACTTCATATATGAAAACATCTCTTGTTTGTCATTAAACGACATTTCCACCCGATACAGATCTTCATGAAGTATATCCTGAAATACATCCAATTGAAAGATTTGATTTTCTGGCCTTCCAGACAGCTGTTTCATATGCTGTCTAAATTCCTTTACTTTTTGATCAGGAATATATCCGGTTAGAATTATTGAATACACGAGCTACAAATTGTTTGGTATAATAATTCCAATTACAATGCCATAATTCTTCAGCCAAGTATTAAGTATTTGTTTTGAGGTATTTAAATTGTTTGTCTAACTTACTTCCATGTTATTGTCAAAGGTTATTTTATACAGGACTATCGCCATCCCTTTAATATTCGGAATATATGCATCGACGTTCGGAGAAATAGACCAAAATAAACTGCAACCTGATCCGGAGGACTCTATCATCTATTATTTAGATTATTCTAACTTACTGGCATTCAGGATCTACACCAATACCAAATGGAATATGCTTGATATTATCAAGGATGACAATACCTTAAATCTTAGACCGAACAGTCCTACGGCACTTGGTATCGGATTTAACTATAAATCATATGGATTGGGTATAGCCATCGGTATTCCTAAAAGTGCATCCAGTAATGAAAAATATGGCAAAACAAACCGGTTTGATCTTCAGGTAAATGTATATGGCAAAAAGATTGGAATAGATGGATTTGCTCAATTTTATAAGGGCTATTATGTTGCTAATCCGAAAGATTTTATGGAGTGGGAAAACGATTACTATCCACAGCTGCCTGATATGAAAATTTACTCTATCGGATTAAACGCGTTTTACATCTTTAATTCAGATAAATTCTCCTATAAAGCTGCATTTGTCAGAAACCAGGTACAACTGAAAAGCACAGGCAGTTTTACCGCGGGGCTATTCGGTCAACTCGATGTTGCTGAAACGGGTCAGGGATTCATTCCACAGGATTTTCCGGACAGCATTCGATCGAATTTTGATTTGAAAGCTTTTAAAACATTAGCTGCTGGTGTCACTGTTGGTTATTTGTATACATGGATTATTTCAAAAAAGTTCTTTCTAAATATTGGTGCTACACCGGGATTTGGATTACAAGCCATAAATCTTGAGACCATAACAGGAGAAAAGTCGACGGAATATGCACCTGCCGGACAATTGGCAGCAAGAGGTGCATTAGGATTTGAAACCAGATATTTTTATGCTGGAGTTACAGGTACCATCATCTGGAGGAGTTTTAAATACAAGGATTATGAATTGGATCTTGCGACAGAACAGCTAAGGTTCTTTATAGGTAAAAGATTTGACTTATCAAAAAAACGCTAGTATAATCCATGCTGGAATCGGGAAACATGGCATAACTAATCAGGTCGTACAATATTTAATTTTTTCATCTTAGAACGAAGCGTACTCGGTGGGATCCCAAGTGCTTTGGCTGCACCATTCTCACCGTTTATCTTCCAATTACACTCTTCAAGTACTTTCTTAATATGGGCTTTTTGTGTTTCTGATAGTTTCAAATCCTCACTGATTCCGCTAATATCACCATCAAAATGAAATTGTGATCTTAGCTGTTCATCATCTATTCGTAAGGTGTCGTGTGAACTGTTTATAATTGCCCTTTCAATTACATTTTCTAATTCTCTTACATTTCCCGGCCAGTTATAATTTTGAAGTTTCGTCAGATCCTCCTTTGAAATGTTCTTTATTTTTTTACCCATTTTACGGCCAATTTTATCTACAAAGTGACTGACCAATGTAGGTATATCATCTTTCCTTTGTCTTAGGGGTGGGATGGTTATTGGATAAACATTTAACCGATAAAACAGATCCTGCCTGAATAATCCTTCCTGAGATTCTTTATTCAGGTTTCGATTTGTAGCCGCAATAATTCTTACTTCTACTTTTTTTGTTACTTCACTGCCTACTCTTTCAAATTCTCCTGATTGCAGTACCCTCAGCAGCTTGGATTGTAATTCAAAGGGTATTTCCCCAACCTCATCCAAAAAAATTGTACCCTTGTCAGCTAGTTCAAATCGCCCTTGTCTTAATTTAATAGCTCCTGTAAACGAACCCTTCTCATGACCAAAAACTCGCTCTCAATCAATTCCTTAGGAATTGCCGAGCAATTCACTTTTATAAATGGACGATGTGTACGTTTACTTTTTCTGTGGATGAGATCTGCAAAAAGTTCCTTTCCAACACCAGTTTCACCTTCCAATAGCACTGTTGAATCAGTTCCTGATACCTGAGTGGCCCTTTTTAAAGCATACTGCAGAGAATCGCTTTCTCCTATGATGTCTTCCCTGCCAAGTTCAAGACCATGTATCTCTTCCTTAAGCAATAAATTCTCCTTTTCAAGCTGACTTTTTAGTTTATTTATTTCAGCTAATGCGGTTTCCCGATCTGTTACATCTGTACCTATATGCTTAGAAATCCATCGAGTTGTCCATCTATATTTTTTAGCAGCAAATTCGCCCACTGTACATGCTTGATCTCACCAGATTTTATTCGAATCTTATTCTGATGAGCAGGTATGTCTTTACCACTAATAATTTCATGAAATGTATTGGCTTTTGTTGAGTCTTTTTCTATATCCAGCAATGAACTGTTCCAGTCCATTCCATTAACTTCCTGTGAGGTATATCCGGAAAAAGAATTGAAATATGAATTTACATAAATGATCTTCCCGTTCAGGTTGTATTCAATCACGAGAAGATTTATTTTATCCATCAATGAGCTCCATTTCTTCTCACGGGCATTAAGTTCTTTGTCTAGTTGATAACTTCGAATAATATCGTGACTCATTTTTGATCCAATGATTAGGGAGAAGAATACAGGAAAGAAATCAAGCGGACTAAGATACTTTGCTGGATCAAGAAAAATAGTAACATTAAATATAGTATTGATCCCCCAAATGATTGTAGTCAAAAACAAAAGAATCATCAGCGACAAATAAATTGTTTTCCAGACATTATCTTTTCCAGCTATTCCTTTAATCCCAGCTACTATTCCATATACGCTGATCATCAAAATTGTCAGATGAGCCATCAACTCCCAGAATTGCCATGACATAAAGGCATTTTTTGCAAAAATATATAGCGGGATCAATAAAATAGCCGATAGAGAAATTATGATCTGGATTACTGTTTTTATATATCCTGTAAATTCTCCAATAAACCAGAGGAATAAGGTATAAAAAATTACTGCTACTAAAATACTGAGTATATCAATAGAAATTATTGCAACAAAATCTGATTTTTGGTATACCTGTAATATTAAGTACACACTAGCAAATAAGCTGATCAATCCAAAAAACAGATATGACCTGTCTTTTACCCATATCGATCCTATCGCCAGGTTTATGCTTCCAACAGCAAAAGTAAGACCACTACAGAAAATCAGGATAAAATCCGAAATCATTTGAGCTATTAATTTTAATTAAGAACAGGAAATCCGCCGATCTGTTAAATTCTAATTTTTATTTATTCAAACAGAGGGGATAAAATTAGCTACTTTTTGGATCAGTTTAATAATAGATATCTGAAGAATTCCATTTAAAATTCGATTTGATGATGAATTGACTGGATTTAAATTCTTATCTAATCCACCTGAATTGATATATAAGATTAACAGCATTAAAATCAGATCCGCGTTCAATACGAATTCCAGTAGTGCCGTTTACTCTAACCACATGATGCTGCCCGATAGGCACTGCGAAGGTTAACCCGAAACGAAAAGTAGATATTCGGGTATCCCTTTCCTCGCCATTAATAATTGTTCTTCCTCCTATACCATATCCGGCATCCAGGGCCAGCCACCAGTTCTTTGGGAAGGTACGTATACCGTGAATTTTTATTGCTCCAAGGGGATTCTGCTTAAGTTCATTTCCGCCAAAGAAATTATTGTTCGCAGTGAAGAAATATGCACTGAGATAGGTCTCAAATATCCAATTCCGAAAATATCTTGCAAAACCCCATTGAGGTTTGAAAACCCAGCGGTTGGATCCCAGATTGATGAGACGTTCAGGATCATATTGTCCGGTGGGTGTGAATATCTGAAGGCTGACACCGGAAATTTTTTGGGGAGTGTAACCGCGAAAATCCTGTATGAAAAGTGGAGGAGCTCCGGCAAAATTCAGGGATAATCTTATCCTTGCATCCCCCATGCCACTGACAGACCTGAAAGTATCGATTCCGTTCAGTTTCCCAGTCCAGTCACCTGATGCCCAGGGCACTATTACATCCACTTTCCCGGCGAGTCCGAATAGCTTTATGGATCGCATATATGCTCCGGCCACCTGATGAAGTTTGGCATTAACGTCTTCAATCGGAACAGCAGGATCCAATAATATATTCCCCTGGGAATAACCATATCCTATTACAGCGAAATTCATTCCCACTGGAATATTGGTCAGCGCTCTCGGTTCCAGTTCCTGGCTTATAGATTCGCGGGAAGAAAAACAAAAAAGAAAAGACATGCCAAATAAATCTTCGGACGTAATAACATCCTATAAGCATATCCTCTCTCTTCTTTCATATAAGGTATTCTTACACTAAAACGGTAAGATACAAATTATCTGTAATTCAGTCAATTTCACATTCACTTTATCCAGTTCGCTTGTATAATGGATTTTTATATATACTTTGATTATAAATTAAAATATGCGTTTAATTTTATACACTTTTCCTTTTAAACAATTTATTTGCCCGGCATATGATTCAATAACCAGACCTTGAAATTCTATTGAATTCCTCAGCTTATTAAATTATATTCATGGAAATTTGAAAATGAACCTTTTGCAATTAATTTTAAATTTGTTCTAAAGAATTCTTTAATTAGGATTTTATTGATTTAAGCTTTTATAATGCAACAAAGGAGACTCGCCGCAATCATGTTTACCGATATAGTGGGCTATACATCCATGATGTCGAAAAGTGAAAAAGATGCCTTGCAGGCAATACAGTTGGTCAGAGAAATCCTGAAACCTTTAATAAGCAAGCATGAAGGGAAGTGGCTGAAAGAAATAGGGGATGGAACATTATCAAGTTTTTCAAGTGCTGTCGATGCTGTGACTTGCGCCCTTGAGTTTCAAAGATCTATCGGAAACCAGGATTTCAAGATCAGGATTGGAATACATGTTGGGGAGGTCACCCTTTCGGAAAATGATATTTTTGGTGATGGCGTCAATATTGCATCCAGGATAGAGCCCCTTGCTCCTCCAGGTGGGATTTATATAACTGACCGGGTATTTGAGGATATATCCAATAAGCAAGAGTTCAAAGCACAATTTGTAGGCACCAGGAGCCTGAAAAATGTTGAAAGACCAATAAAAGTGTATACTCTGGTGGGGAGGGTTTGCCTGAACCCCCGGCACAACCGGTGGGTAATAGTATAACTGCGTTTATCAAGGATATCTGGGCAAGAAGAAAGGTTTTACAACTTTCCGTGCTTTACATCCTGGTCTCCTTCCTAATTATCCAAGTCATTTCCTGGATAATTAATAAGTACTTGCTATCACCAAATTGGTTTGATTTAACCTGGATTTTATTGCTATCATTGCTGCCGAGTGTAGCGTTCATGGCCTATTATCATGGCCGATCCGGAATGGACCAATGGGTGAAAAGGGAAAGGATCTTCGTTTCTGCCAATTTTGCTATTTCAATTGTTATTCTTATCATACTATTTCAGGGGAAAGACCTTGGGGCCACTACCAGGGAAGTTATCGTAGAGGATGAGGAGGGAAAGACTATTCAACGAATCGTCCCCAAGAATGAATTTATAAAAACTATTGCTGTTTTTAATTTCGAGAATTTCGGGGATCCCGATACGCATGGGTGGCTTTCCTCAGGAATTAATACCGCCATTCTGATAGATCTTGGACAGGATGTATTTTTTCAGCCAAAAGGAACTGAATTGTTTGTTGATGAACTGAGAGGAGCCGGGGTTAATGATTTGGATAATGTTGACTTCAATCTCATGAGAAAAATAGCAAGTGATTTCAGAATGGAATATATGCTGTCAGGAGGATACGACATTACAGAAACAGGGTATCAGGTTGAAACAAAACTGCATCATGTTGAAAATGGCAAATTAATATCAGAACATTCATATGAAGGGAGAGATGTTTTCAACATTATTGATCAGCTTACTGTTCAATTGAAAAAAGATCTGGAGATGCCGGAGAATTATTTAGAGTCGGTGGAGGACCTTCCTGTTTCCAGCATCCTGACAACTGATATGGATGCATATAAGGATTTTATTATGGGGATTGTAGCAGCCAGCTATAATAACGATTATAATGGCAGTATTGAACATTTTCTTAATTCTCTTGAAAAAGATCCGGGTTTTATGTCGTCAGCATTCAACCTGGCAGCTGTATATCTGCTTAATAGCCAGATGAAGGAAGCTTCTGAATACATAGGAAAGGTAATAGAAAAGGATTATATGCTTCCTGAACAGGACCAGTTTCTTGCAAAATCCCTTTACTATCATATCAATGAGGAGCAGGAAAAAAAGGATCAAAGTCCTGGAAATGTGGAAGGAGTTGTATCCTCAAAATGTGAATGCCTACAATTTCCTCGCTCAGATCCATAAAGTATCCGGTGAACCCATAAAAGCAGAAGAGATATTGAAAGAGGCCCTGGAAATAGATGATAACCGGGGTGATTTTTATGTTGATCTTGCTGAGGTATTAATGGTGCAGGGTAAGAATGAAGAAGCACTACAGTATTATAATTTGTATGCGGAACGTTATCCAACTCATTCCCGGTCATTCAGGCTTCTGGGAGATTACTTTTTTAATCAGGGTGAATACGATGAAGCTGAAAAAAACTATGAAAGATCTGTTTTATTGTCAGAGAGCAATATAAATAGCATAGGACAGATGGCTATTATTAAAGAACGGCAAGGTTACTTTCAGGAAGCAGAAAACATATTGGCCTCTGCATTGAAAAAAGCAAAAACTACAGGGGACAGTATGACAGTATATTCTACCATGATGGAATATTATGAGGCACATGGTCAAATTGAGAAGGTAATAGAGCTCTGGGAACAGACACTTGATATGGGTAAAAGGGAATATCCCCCCTTTGTGATATCAATATACAGAATAACACGGTTATACTGGTATTTTATGATCGATCAGGCTGATACGGCTTTGCAGATCATCCAACGGGAAGAAGGGAAGTTAAGTGATTCTTTTAAAAATGTTACAGCTTATGGTTATATCAATTATTATATGAATTTGGGAGATATTGAAAAGGCCGAGGAAGAATTACTGCGGGTTGAAGAATATATATATCTAAATATGGATCTTCAGGCAATATTGATAAATACTACGCCGCTGAGATCATGTTTTTAAAAGAAGAATATCAAGCATCACTTGATAAGTACCTTGAATTCAAAGCAGTCAATGTGTTTTTTTCTAAAGAAATGCTGGATAGCAAGATCGCCAATTGTTATGTCAAGCTAGATAAGCCTGATAAAGCCATGGAAATTCTTGAAGAAAGACTTAAATTGAATCCATACCAGGCTTCAGCACATTTGTCTATAGCAAAGATATATCTTGAAGAGGGAAATGAAACAAAAGCAAAAGAGCACCTCCTGATTGCCAATAAGGTTTGGGAAAATGCGGATGAATCATTTGGGTTGGCCAGGGAAGCAAAAGATCTTCTGGCTGGAATAGAGGAATCAACAGGATAATATTTTTATATTTTCAGAATATGAGATGACAAATCCCTTCAGATTTCAGGTTTATCAATCGATTATTATATGCTTACCGATAAAATAGAATTAAGGCAATTTGATTTCATTATTTGGAAGGGATTTGATACACAGATTTGTTATAACCGGGTAATATACTGATCAATTTGCGGTCCGGGCTGGATGTCATGATAAAAAATACATTATGAAAAGAATATCTTTTTATTTGATATTATCTCTTGTTTGCCACACTGGATTTTCCCAGAATAAACCTGAAATGGAAGAATGGCTGAAAGATGCAGGTTTCGGTATGTTCATTCACTGGAGTATGGACTCCCAACTGGGGATTGTCATCAGCCATTCCACCGTCGGAGCATCTGAAGATTACACTAACCGCTATTTTAATGAATTGCCAGAAACTTTTAATCCCACTGACTTTGATGCGGATAGAATGGCGGTACTGGCTAAGTTGGCTGGTATGAAATATATGGTTTTTACGGCTAAGCATCACTCCGGTTTCTGTATGTGGGATACGGAAACAACGCCTTTCAATATAATGAATACGCCTTATAAACAGGATATCGTAAAGGATTATATTAGCGCCTGTCGTAAACATGGCCTCAAAGTTGGCTTGTACTTCTCCCCGGAGGATTTTTGGTTTCTTTACCAGAATGATGAGCTGATCAGAAGGAGTAATATAGATGATATTCCGGATGATTTGATGGAAAAATATATCGAATACAACCAACGGCAGTGCAGGGAATTGTTAACCAAATATGGACCCGTCGATGTTGTATTCTTTGACGGTGGAGAAGGATCCCTCATAAAAGCCTTAAAACCATACTGCTGGGGAATTAATCCTGAATTACTAATTACGAGAGGGGAATTGCAAAACCCCTGAGCAATATCTTCCAGGGATCACATCGGAACGTGTATGGGAGTCATGTATAACCATTGGCACGCAATGGCAATTCAAACCGACCAATGAGTCCTATAAATCAGGGGCACAGATCATCAAAATGCTGGTTGAAACAAGGGCGAAGGGAGGAGCACTTTTATTGAACATCGGTCCGGATGCCTACGGTAACATCCCCTTTGAACAGGATCGTAACTTGCGCGAGGTGGCTGCCTGGTATTTTATAAATCATGAAGCAATAGATAATGTTCGGCCCTGGATCATCACCAATGAAGGAGATATATGGTTTTGCCAATCAAAAGATAGTCAAACCGTATATGCATTTCTTTTTGATCAGAAAAATTGGACAAGGGGAGATAGAAGAGAATTTAAGATTAATTCTGTGCAAGCCACTAACCAAACAAAAGTCAGCGTATTGGGACAGAATGATAAAATTGTAGAATATATGAGTGTGGATCCTGCCTCGAAGTTCAGTCAGAATTCAGATGGTCTGAACATTTCCGTTGTCAGGGCACAGCGGATATACAATAACCACAAATGGCCCAATCCTATTGTGCTTAAACTGGATAATGTTGAAAAGGCACTCGAACCACCTTTTATCCGGACAATTGAAGATGTCAAACAAGAGGGTAGCAATGTGACTTTTATGGTCAGCCTGGAAGATTTAGGTGATGCTGAAGCAGTGCGTATAGCCTTTCAGTACCGGAAAGCGCCGACTACACTGAATGAAAGGGTGGGGGGCGCTGAATGGATAATGACCGGGACAATGGATGTTGATAAACCAGGAGAATATAAAGTCACTCTGGAAGATTTGAGTCCGGGAGCCTATCAATACCGGGCAGTGGTCATTCATCCACAGATTATGATCTCTGGTGAGATTTATACATTCAACATTAATTGATTCTTTTGAACTCTATGATATTTTGAATGATCCTGAAGAATCTAGTGACCTTTCCTTGGAGTTCCCTTAAATAAAAGATACTTTAATAAATCAATTGAACGTTTGGATAAGATCCTGTAAACATAGTAATGAAGGCATGATTATCATTAGAAATTTATTATTTCCATTATCCATTGTAGTATTATTTGCCCTGGCAGGGTGTGAACAGGAGATCATTGATCCGGTTAAGCCGAATATTGTATTTGTCCTGGCGGATGACCAGCGGGGAGAAACCATACATGCACTGGGTAATGCTGAGATCATCACACCGAACCTGGATAAGCTGGTTTCCGAAGGCTTGAGTTTTACAAATGCATATATCATGGGATCCTATTCCGGTGCAGTCTGCCTACCCAGCCGGATGATGCTTTTAACCGGCAAATATCTGAACAACCTGACCAGGAATGGATCGATTATACCAGAAAGCGATTCGACACTGGGGGAGAGCCTGCAGAAAGCGGGTTATAACTGTTATGGCATTGGTAAATACCATAGCCAACCTCAGTCATATTACCGGATCTTTAATGACGGCAATAATATATTCTTCGGAGGTATGCATGACCAGTGGAATGTTCCGCTCAACTCCTACAAATCTATCGAGCATTATGAGAGAAAAATGAGGCCGGTGATCAATGACTTTTTCTATAAAAAGGAAATTACTTATGAATTGGGGGAATATATGTATGGAGGTAAACACAGTACCGATATATTTGCGGAAACGGCCATTGATTTTATTGAAAATTACGACTCCGAAAAGCCGTTCTTTCTGTATACTGCTTTGATGACTCCGCATGATCCCAGGACTACGCATCAGGAATATATTGAAATGTATGATACGGCCAACATAAGCATTCCACCAAACTTCATGCCTCAGCATCCTTTTGACAATGGTGAAATGAAGGTTCGGGATGAGATGCTGGCCCCATTCCCCAGAACAAAACCTATTGTAAAAGAACACCTGAGGGATTATTATGCATTGATCTCACATAATGATGACCGGCTAGGGGACATTATTGAAGCCCTGAAAGCGAAAGGTATTTACGATAACACAATCATTATTTATTCTGGTGATAATGGCCTGGCTGTAGGGCAGCATGGATTATTTGGAAAGCAGAACCTCTATGAGCATAGCATAAATATCCCCCTGATCATATCCGGGCCGGGAATTCCGGTCAATGCCAGATCTGAGGCATTCGTTTACCTGACGGATATGTATCCAACCTTATGCAACATGTTAGGTATATCTGTCCCCCAATCAGTGGATGGCTTGAGCTTTGATCATGTCCTGAAAAATCCCAGGGCGGATCACCATCAGTTCATTACTACAACCTACAAGGCTAATCAGCGTGCTATCCGGGATACCCAATACAAGCTGATCAGATATCGGGTGAACGATCAGGAGCATATGCAGTTGTTTGATCTGGTGAAAGATCCATATGAAACCAGAAATCTGGCCGAGGAGTCAACCTTGAGTAATGAGCTGGATCGCCTCAATTCATCCCTTTTTGAACAACTGAAACAATTTAACGACACGATCTGGGTAAAATAAATTTCTGATTATGGAACTAAATACCGCTGAAAAATTCTTATTAATTATCATGCATCCCGAAAAATCCAGGTACCTCATACCTGAAACAAAGATCAATCCGGGTCTTTTCGGAGCCATTCTGATGGATCTCTCCCTGGAAGAAAAAATTGAATTTAAGGATAAAAGGATAATCGCCCATTCCTCTTATACCAAGACATCAGAGGCTCATAATATTTTACTAAGTAAAATTGCAGCATCAAAAAAGATGAAAAGAATTAAAACCTGGATCGCCACTTTTGCCTGGAACAGCAGGAAATTCAGGCATATGATTCTAAGGGATCTGGTTTTAAAAGGTAAAGTCAGGATTGAAGAAAGAAGATTTTTGTTTTTCCCATACAAAAATGCTTTTCTTATTGATAAAAACTTCAGAAAACAGATCCTCCTGGAAATCAGTGAAATAGTGTTAAAAAATAAAGCACCTGGGGATGATATGGCTTGTCTTTTGGGAATAATTGATGGATGTAAAGCGTATAAACTGATCACAAAAGATAAAGAATCTCTCAAGACAGTAAAACTGAATATAAAGGAAAGGGTACAGAATGACTCTGTCTCAAAAGAAGTGCAGAAAGTAATTCAGGAAATGCAGGCTGCGGCCGTGGCAGCAACAGTAGCCACTGGATCTTGATTAATAAAAAACTTTGAAGCCATTCTTTAACATAATTCCCGGATTTTTTCTTCCAATACCCTCAGGGCCTGTAAATTAAGTAAACCGCATGTTTTGTGCGGAATACATTCAAATCCCTTTTCATATATTCTATTAGGGATTCCGAATGAAAACTTTTAGGGATTTTGAATCAATAGCTTAACAACAATCTTGTCGAAGTATTTCAGGATTTCACTTAATAACTCTCAGCCCTTTCTACCTTGATCTTCACAGTTCTTTCCATAGAACCATAATCATTACTTACCAGAGCACTTACCTCAGCTATCCCATCAAAACAAGGTCCGGTGAAAAATTCTACTTTGGCTCCTTCTCCTTTAAAAGAGCCAGTATTGGATGACCAGACATACTGAAGGTCATCTCCAACCGCGTTAACCCAGACTTCTATAGATTCTCCACCCTTGATGGCATCTTTTTCAGCATTTATGGAGATAAAAGCAAACCTTCCATCAGGTTCTTCCTGGACAAGAATGAAATTTTCCTTTTGAATAACTTGTTTTTGACCCCCAACTACCAGATTCAAAGTAACCGAAAATACACCTTTCTTGCCATAATAAATCGTTGGAGGATTTAGCTCATTAAAATATTCCGGTTCACCACCTTCAAAAAACCAGGAAGCTTCTGTAATTCCGCTTGGGTTATTCAAACTGAAATTGACACCATGGGATATATATACACGTTTCACATCAGCATTTATGTCAAGTTTCTGAGTCGTTTCATTAGAACTGCTGCATTTGAAAAACAATGCTGTTAAAATTACAAGGGTGTAGGTCTTTAATTTAATGCTTGTTTTCATAATTAAAAAATCTGTTTTCGGCACTTTATTAAACCTTCAAAAGGAAATAAGGAATGTAATCTGACTATCCCTATATACTAAATCTAAAAATTTTTGAAGGAATAACCATAGTATTTTCATAAATTTATAGGAGAAAATGATATATATCATAAGTCCGAATTTACTATAACTCATTTTCTAAGTTTTTTGGAAATATGACTGTCTGGTTGATTCCATTTTTTTCAGGTGAAAAAACCTATTCCGTCATTATTATTACAATTTTTTATACAAGGGGTAGCATTCGATGTGCTTCCTCCAAAGCAATTCAATAAAATGGAACTTAAACGCAGAGATTTCATACGTCAGCTCTGTTATGCATGTGGAAGTATAACACTTATTCCCGCTTGTACAACTAAAATTTCAATGTGGCGGTTTCTCTCAGAGGAGGAAGCCAGGTTGATAGAAGCGATAGCGGAGCAATTTATTCCTGCTGATCAGGATGCCGGGGCAACCGAAGCCAGGGTAGTCAATTTTTTTGATAAACAACTAACTGGTTACTATGTGCGACATCAGGAAACCTATCGAAATGCACTGAGAAGTGTTGATTTATCAGCTCAGCAATTATTCGGAAGATTATTCCAGGAGATTGACCCGAAAGATCAAACTCAAATTCTTGAATTGATGGAGAAAGGGGAACTTCCTGATGAAAACTGGCAAGAGGTTGATCAGAAAACATTTTTTAACCTGATACTTGATCATACCATGCAAGGTTTCTATGGGTCTCCCAGGCATGGTGGGAACTGCGATTATGTCAGTTATAAAATGATGAAGATAGATTGCCCGCATATCATGAGGCAGAAATAGATATGGTGCAGCGAGTAAAGGTGTTCAATCAAAAAGAAGGCTTCATGAGAAATAAACATGTAAATGCAATAGTCGTAGGTGCTGGTGCAGGTGGCGGTGTAGTAGCAAAAGAACTGGCTGTGGCCGGATTAAGCGTAGTGCTTTTTGAACGTGGTGATTGGGCCACATATGATGCTTTTAATGACGACGAACTCATGTCCCAAAGGACGCATCCATTTGAAAATCCCTTTGGGCCGGATAACGAAAGGCACCGCAGGGTATTTGTAGGTCCGGATGGAAATTCCCGGATCGTTTTACCCTTTGAATATGCGTTTAGTAATAATGCAGCCTGTGTAGGATCCGGAACTGTCAGCTATGGTGCAATGGCCTGGAGGTTTATGCAAAAGGATTTTCTCATGAAGTCTACCTATGGTCATGTGGAAGGTTCTACTCTGGATGATTGGCCAATCACTTATGAAGATCTGGAGCCGAGTTATGAAAAAGCAGAATGGGAAATTGGTGTTTCAGGAGATCATACCGGGAATCCTTACCAGGGCCCAAGGAAAAAACCTTTTCCCATGCCCGCATTTCAATACAACAGGGAGGGAGAAATGCTTCATACCGCTGCAAAAAGACTGGGACTGAATCCATTTTCGATTCCCATGTTACGTAACTCCGTCCCATATATGGGCAGGCCGGCATGTTACCGGATGCGCACTTGTGTCGGATTTGCTTGTCCGGTCAATGCAAAATGCGGAACACACAATACAGTAATTCCAACCGCCATAAAATCCGGAAATTGTGAGTTGCGTACAAATTGCCAGGTAGCTGAAGTGATGGTCAATGACGAAGGGCTTGCAACAGGTGTCAAGTATTTTGATGAAAATGATAATGGTCAGACTCAAACTGCAGATATCGTAGTTGTCGCAGCCGCTGCTATTTAAACTGCCCGCCTCCTGTTGAATTCAAAATCAAAATTAGTCGCGATGGGTGCTGTAAATAATAACGACTGGGTAGGTCGCAACCTGCAGGGACATGCATACACCGGAGCCTCCGGTTTATTTGCTGAAGATATATATGACGATGTTGGCCCGGGAGCCTGCTGGGCGATCAGTGATTTTAACCATGACAATGATGGGATTATAGGAGGAGGAGCACTATGCAATGGATTCTTTACCCCTCCATATGCATTCACAAGGCAGCGACCCCCCGGATCGAAGCGTTGGGGGATAGAGCATAAGGAATTTCAGCGTATAAATTACAAAAGAATGGTACGTGGACATTTCGAATACGATGTCCCCTTCGATGAGGAAGAGCTCTTCAGCCAGCTCGACCGGTACGAGAAGCGCCGCTACGAAGGGCTGCGCTACCTGATGAACAATTACCAGAAGCTGTACTATCTGAAGACTCCGACGAGGAAGGAACGCGACGACTGGATAGCGAGGTTCTGGAAACTGAACGACCCGACACCGGCCACCAGGAAGAACGAGCGAAGGATCGAGCACGAGCAGAGAGTAAAGGACGCGAGGGAACAATACCCGAAGGAAGGCTTCCCCGGCTGGGACCACCGCGGCGAGACATATATCAGGTTCGGCAAGCCTGCCGTCATTGCTGACATACCGGGGAATATAGGACTGGACGCCCAATCAAACGAGCGCCGAAAATATCAAGATGCCGGGCGAGGTCTGGCACTATCCCAGGCTCGGTATGGTCGTCCCCTTCGAGGATGTCAACCTCAGCCGGAGAGATGTCTATTTCATTATAAAGTCGATCAAGATTCTCCGAATATCCCGACTAGATGCTCGACGACACATACAGCGACTGCCTCGAGTCGATGACATACTCGAGCTCGAACGTCTACGACCTCTTCTTCTCCGGCGAGCCCACAGCTGCTGAACTTCTATTCGAATCTCGAGAACAACAGACACTTCCACACGGCGGACATCGCACGCCAGCCCCTCCCCTGCTACTTCGACATCACGAACTTCAAAGGGGGCCAGGGCAAGGTGCGCACAGAGGTCAACTTCGAGATACCGGCGAGGGAACTCTCGTTCGAAATGGTCCGCGAGGGATTTAAAACGGATTTCGAGGTGAGGGTCGCTGTCTATGACCTGAACATGGACGAGGTCGTCTCGAGCATGGATGTCGTCGATATAGACCTCCCCGAGAGACCGGAGCCCGACTCCCCATGGCTCCTCGGCAGTTCATCCTCACCCTCGACCCCGGATACTACAGGTTCGGCCTCGAGGTCAGGGACCGCAGGTCGAAAAAGCACGGTGTATTCCTCACCAGCAGGAACATAGCGTCGATGGGCGATTCCTTCAGCGTGAGCGACATACAGCTCGCCAGCTCGATCACGGATGCGAGGAGGACGGACAAGCTTCATCAAGGGGCCGCTGCGTGTGATCCCGCACCCCGTACACGCCTACCGCAAGCCCGACCCGGTGAAGTTCTACTTCGAGATATACGGCCTCGACCTCGACGAGGAGGATTTCGGGTTCTGGGAGGTAGAGTATTCGGTAGAACCGAAGGAGAAGAAGCGCTGGGGGCCGGTATACAAGGATGTCGCCACGGTGATGAGCTCGAAGGTCAACGCCTCGGGATTCGGCTCGACGCAGCACGAGCGCCTCGAGATCGACAGCAAGGACCTCTGGGAGGGAAGCTTCCGTCTCCGGGTCCGCGTGATGGACAGGCGCACGAGAAAATCGGTTGAAACGCAGACAAGCTTCTCCATCCTGGAATAATCTTATTACACTACGAGTGGATAAGCTCCGGAGCAAGGACATCTGGCTTCGCGATCCTCGATTGACAAAAAATTACCGCCACCGGTGGCGGTAAAATTCCTGCCATTTCGTTTTTTCAGCGATATGGTGATTATGGCCGCACTCCGGCGGACGCCGGGGAAATCACAAACAGATCTTTCAAGATCACGGGATCTTCGATCCACGTCAGATCGGATTATCAGGTGCCTTCTTCCCAGCTCGAGAGGTACTTGACCTGCTTCGCTGTCAGCGTGTCTATCTCACAGCCGATCGACTCAAGCTTGAGCCTGGCGATCTCCCTGTCCATCTCATCGGGCACGGGGTAGACCTTCTTCTCGAGTGTCTTGGCGTTCTTGACGATATACTCGCTCGCCAGCGACTGGTTGGCGAAGCTCATGTCCATCACGCTCGCTGGATGTCCCTCGGCGGCGGCAAGGTTGATGAGTCTTCCCTCGCCGAGGAGGTTGAGCTTGCGGCCGTCGGGCATCGTGTACTGGTCGAGCTCGTGGCGGATTCGCTTCTTGCCGGTGGCGACCTTCTCGAGCTCGGGAATGTCGATCTCGACATTGAAGTGGCCCGAGTTCGCCACGATGGCGCCGTCCTTCATCAGGTCGAAGTGCTCCATCCGGATGACCGAGACATTGCCGGTCAGCGTGAGGAACACGTCGCCGATCTTCGCGGCGTCATGCGATTCCATCACCGAGAATCCGTCCATTACGGCCTCGAGTGCCTTGACGGGGTCGATCTCGCACACGATCACGTTCGCGCCCATGCCCCTCGCCCTCATCGCCACACCGCGTCCGCACCAGCCGTAACCGAATATCACGACGCGCGAGCCGGCGAGAAGGACGTTAGTCGCCCTGAGCACTCCGTCGATCGTGCTCTGGCCGGTGCCGTACCTGTTGTCGAAGAAATGCTTCGTCATCGCATCGTTGACGGCGACCATCGGATACTCGAGAACGCCGTTCTCTTCCATCGATTTGAGCCTGATGACGCCGGTCGTCGTCTCCTCGCAGCCGCCGATGACGTGCTCGAGCAGGTCGCGTCGTGTCTTGTGGATCATACTGACCATGTCGGCGCCATCATCCATCGTGATGTTCGGCTTGATGTCCAGGGCAGAGTTGATGTGGCTGTAATAGAGATCGTTATCGGCACCGCGGACGGCAAATACCGAGATTCCGTAGTCCTCTATGAGCGAAGCGACCACGTCGTCCTGGGTGCTCAGCGGATTGGAGGCACAGAGGGCAACCTCGGCTCCGCCCGCCTTGAGTGTTCTCATGAGATTTGCCGTCTCGGTAGTTACGTGGAGGCAGGAGGCGATCCTGATACCGTCGAGCGGCTTCTCCGCCTCAAAGCGTTCCCTGATCATGCGGAGGACCGGCATCGTCGAGTCGGCCCATTCGATCCTGTCCCTGCCCTCAGGGGCCAGTGCAAGATCCTTGGCGTCGTATTTCATCCGTTTCCCTTTCTTATGCTTTTGCTTCGAGCTTGTCGACGTAGTCGAGTCTTTCCCAGGTGAATGTATCCTCTTCGCGTCCGAAATGTCCGAACGCCGCCGTCTTGCGGTAGATCGGGCGTCTCAGGTCGAGTCTCTCTATGATTCCCTTCGGCGTGAGATCGAAGAGCTCGCGGACGATCTTCGTCAGCTCTTCGTCGCTGATCTTGCCTGTGCCGAAGGTGTCG
Organism: uncultured Cytophagales bacterium; assembly: GCA_942491935.1. GTDB lineage: Bacteria > Bacteroidota > Bacteroidia > Cytophagales > Cyclobacteriaceae > JAGTVG01. The sequence continues at coordinate 12,267 of CALOCZ010000020.1, read as the reverse complement.
ACCATCACCGAGACCGGCTCGGCAACGCCGATCGCGTATGCCAGCTGGACCTCGCATTCGCGAGCGAATCCGGCGCCTACGATATTCTTCGCCACATGCCTTGCGGCATACGAGGCGCTGCGGTCGACCTTCGTGGGATCCTTCCCCGAGAAGGCTCCTCCACCGTGACTGCCGAATCCGCCGTATGTATCGACGATGATCTTCCTTCCGGTCAGTCCTGTGTCGCCCTGAGGCCCACCCATGACGAACTTCCCGGTCGGGTTGACAAGGATCCTGTAATCGGATGAATCGATATCGAAGCCCGAGACGACCGGCTCGATCACGAGCTCGGTCAGCCCGGCCTTGATCTCATCGAGAGAGATCTCTTCGCTGTGCTGGGTCGAAAGCAGAACCGTGTTGATCTTGTGAGGGACGTTGTCGATGTATTCGATCGTGACCTGCGACTTGCCATCCGGCTTGATCCAGTCGATCCCGCCCCTCTTCGCACCTCTGACATCTTCCTGACGAGGAGGTGAGCCATGTGGATAGGCATCGGCATCAGGACATCGGTCTGGGTGCAGGCGAAACCGAACATCATACCCTGGTCCCCCGCTCCGCCGGTATCGACACCCATAGCGATATCGCCGGACTGAGGATCGATCGAAGTGATGACCGCCGATGTCTCGGATGCGAATCCCAGGTGGGGATCGTCGTAACCGATGTCGCTGGATGACTCCACGCGCGATCTTCGGAATGTCGAGATACTCCTCAGTCGTGATCTCGCCCGCGATGAAGACCAGTCCGGTCGTGACCATTGTCTCACAGGCTACCCTGTCCCATCGGGTCCTCCGCGAGGATAGCGTCGACTACCGCGTCCGATATCTGGTCCGCGACCTTGTCGGGATGTCCCTCGGTCACCGATTCAGAGGTAAAAAGATGCTTCTCAGACATGGATTGTCCTCCCTCACATTTGTTGTTTAATAGATCATCAGTACGTATACATATCCTAATATTGCGGACTTCGAGTCAAATTCTTATTCCACTACCCCAGATCGACCTGCGAATCGTCGCTGATATTGAGATTCGAACTGTTTCCGGTAACTTCGGCTCCCGCCCCGATAACGCTCGCTTCCAGGACGACGTTCGAGAGTGAGCATCCCTCGTTCAATATCGAGTCCTTTACGACCGAATCTGTTATCGAGCATCCGCCGGCGACCGACACGTAAGGCCCGACAACGGAGTTCTCGATCGTCGATCCGGGATCGATGAAACAGGGAGGGATTATCACTGAATTACTGCCGTGCCCCCCGTTCTTGACTCCCTCGAGCAGCACACGGTTCGTCTCCAGAAGGGTCTCGACCTTTCCGCAGTCGTACCAGCCGCCGATCTCGTAAGGCACGAATTTCGTTCCATTCTCTATCATCAGCGACAGGGCATCGGTGATCTGGTACTCGCCCTTCGTCATGATATTCCCCTCGATCACCGCCCGGCATGCCTCAAAGAGCGGAGCCGAATCCTTGAAATAGTAGAGCCCGACTATGGCGAGGTTGCCTTTCGGATCATCAGGCTTCTCTACTATGCTCGTGATGACTCCGCCGTCCACCTCGCAGATCCCGAACCTTTTCGGGTCCTCCACCTCACGTACTCCCAGGACGAAGTCGCCCGCCTCCGGTATCTTCGTGAAATCAGTGTCTATTATCGTATCGCCGAGGATGATTATCAGCTCCGAGTTATCGGCGTACTTCCGTGTCAGGTCGACCGCATGCGCGATCCCCTTCTGCTCCTGCTGATGGACGAAATCGATCTTCAGGTCGTATGCCGAGGTGAGGTACTCGGTGATCTGTTCGCCCTTGTATCCTACGATAGGAATAAGCTCCGTCACTCCCATCTCCACGAGGCTGTCGACGATATGTCCGAGGATCGGTTTTCCCGCGACTGTGACGAGCGCCTTGGGGCCCGTATGCGTGTGGGGGCGGAGCCGCTTGCCTATGCCCGCTACGGGGATTACGGCTTTCATTCATCCTCCGATCTGAGCAGATTCTTGATCTCTTCTATCTTGTCTATCGGCGTGGGGTCCTTCCCCGACTCCACGGCGAGATATACGCTCGTGAGGTCGCCGAGGGCGACTATCGAAAGGAGCCTGGCGAGCCTCCCCGCGAACCCCGGACCTCCGACGCTGTTGAGCTTGATCGCTCCAGCCGCCAGCGGCTCGAGCATCTCGTAAGTCACGTCCATCCTCTTGCCCACCCTCGGGTGGTCGTCGACATCGGTGAGCATTACGAGGAATATCTCCTGCAGTATCTTCTCAGGGCTGTCCCAGCCCATTATCTCGTTGTGGCCCAGCTCGGGGAAATTATTGACGAAGGCCATGCACTTGCTGTTCTCGTTGAACTGGCACTTCCACCTGTACGCTGCCCCGACGAGGAGCCCGTTGGCGCTGTACACGAGCGGGATCTTCCCGTAGAGCCTCTTGGCCAGCTGCATCGGCGTGTTCCCGGCGAGGTCAGCCTCGAGGGAACACTTGTCGAGGAGCTTGCGCGTCTTCCGAAGCACCGACCTGAACTCCTCCTCATCGATCGAGCAGAATCCCCAGCATGAAGCGAGCTTCAGCAGGGGAGTGAAGAGGTAGCCGAGCGCCGCTCTCGGCGGCATCCCGCCAGGTATGAGCAGACCCGGGATCCCCGCCTTCTTCGCCTCATCCGTGAGGATGCCCCCCGATGAGATGACGGCCATAGGCGCGCCCTCTCTCGAGCCCGTCGCGAAAGCAGCCGAGGACCTCCTCGGTGTTGCCGCTGTAGCTTATACAGACGACCGGGGTATCCTTCCCCGCGAACGCGGGCAGGGTGTAGCCTCTCTCGATATGCACCGAGACGTCAGAGTCTTCGGCTATCAGGTCGCGCAGAAGCTGTCCGCCGATGGCGCTCCCGCCCATCCCGCAGATGATCAGGGTCTGCGCCCCGGCCGGCATGCATTCGGCCAGCTCGTCGGCGAGATCCCACGCCTCGGCCATCTGGTCCGGCAGTCCGAGGACCTTGTCGAGCATCCTTTCGGTGTCTATCCCGTAATGTCTTGCCGAATGGTCGGGAGCCATCCCGTCTCCTCCGGGTCTATTCCTGTTTCGAACCCTTTATCGCGAATTCCTGCAGCTCCGGCCTCTTGTCCTTGAGGTACTTGTCGATGAGAGTCCGGATCTCCGCTGCTGTCGATTTCCTCAGCGCTTTCTTGAGCAGCGTCTTTGTCTCGTCGTAAGTGACGGACCTGATGATCTTCTTGACCTCGGGGATCAGGAAAGCCGGGCGCGCTGAGCTCGTCGAGGCCCGCCGCCGATCAGCAGGAGCGTTCCGTGGACGCCGGCGCTTGCGGTCATCTCGCCGCAGAGTCCGGCCCATATGTTGTTCTTGTGCGCAGCCTGCACCGTATCGTTGATCATCCTGATGATGCTCGGGTGCAGTTCGTCGTAGAGATAGGCTATCCGTGAGTTACCCCTGTCGACGGCAAGCGTATACTGCACGAGGTCGTTCGAGCCGATGCTGAAGAAATCGACCTCCTTGGCGAGGTGATCGGCCAGCGCGACAGCTGACGGGGTCTCGATCATAATGCCTATCTCGACATCCTTGCCGTACTGGTACCTCTCCTTATGCAGGTCCTCCTTGACCTCATCGCAGATAGCGAGCGCCGCCCTTACCTCTTCGACGACCGATACCATGGGGAACATTATCCTGACCCGGCCATGCGCCGCGGCCCTGTAAATCGCCCGCAGCTGGGTCCGGAAGATATCTTTTCTCGAAAGGGTGAACCTGATGCCGCGCCATCCCATGAAGGGATTCTCCTCCGGCCCGTCATCGACCCAGTTGGCGATCTTGTCGCCGCCGATATCGAGGGTCCTTACGATGACCGGGATCGGGCGCGATCCTTTTTACGACGTCGGAGTAGAACCTGTACTGCTCCTCCTCGCCGGGAAGAGTCCCCCGCCCCATGAAGAAGTACTCCGTTCTGAAGAGGCCGATCCCTTTCGCTCCGTGACTGACAACGTCATCGAGCTCGTCGGCAGACTCTATATTGCCGGACAGCTCGATCGTTCGGCCGTCGAGCGTAACGGCGGGGTAGTCCTTCAGTGTCAGCAGCTCGGCCTCGAGCAGCTTGAACCTCTCTCTGGCCACCTCGTACAGCTTGACCGTCTCGGGGGTGGTATTGATAACGACCTGTCCGGCCGTTCCATCGTCAATGATCTTGTCGTATGGTTTGGCGTGGGCGCTGAATCCTTCGGCCCCGACGACAGCGGGGATACCGTGTGACCTGGCTATGATCGCGGCGTGGGAGGTAGAGCCGCCCATGTCGGAGACGAAGGCCTTCACATACTTGCGTTTGAATCCCATCGTATCGGACGGTGTCAGGTTCTTCCCGACGACGATCGCTTCCTTGCGAAGGTTGACGAGCCCGTCGACCTTCTGGCCGAGCAGGTTCCTGATGACGCGCCGCCTGACGTCTCGGACATCCTCGGACCGCTCCTTGAGGTACTGGTCCTCGATCTGGTCGAACGCCCTGAGAGTCTTGTCGATCACGCGGTGGAAAGCGCACGGCGCCGAGACATGCTCGGTGCTGATCATATCGACCGTGTCCTTGCGCATGACCGCGTCGGCGAGCATCATGACATGCGAGTCGAGGATCTTGGCGTGATCCCTGCCCATCTCCTCCTCGAGGGCGTGGGCGAGGGCCTTCAGCTCTTTCTGCGTCTCGACGAGCGCCACCTCGAACCTGGCGATCTCCGGCTCGACCATATCGGCGCCTATCCGCTCGTCTTCGACCGAAACGTCCTCGACATTGAGGACGAAGGCCTCCCCGAAGGCGATCCCCGGCGACGCGGGGATACCATCGAATATCATCTCTGTCTTTTCTATATGCTCGCGATCCATCCGATCCATCAGACCACCTCTCTGCCGAAGTTCGTCTCGAACAGTCCGGTCAGAGTATCCAGGGCTTCTTCCTCGTCGCTTCCATCTATATTCAACATCAGTTCGGCCCCCTGCTCGGCGCCAAGCATCGCCACTCCGAGCATGCTCTTCGCGTTCACCTCGAGACCGTCCTTCTCCAGCATCACCGCCGACTCGAACTGCGAGGCGGCATTGACGATCAGGTTGGCAAGTCTCAGGTGTATACCGGTCTTGTTGAGGACCTTGACCTTGCTGGTGACCATATCTTAAAGCCTGTCCTTTTCAGGCAGTCATCTACCACAGTGTAAGAAAGACCCCTGCCGCCAGGAGCAGCAGAAAGGCCGTCTTGAGCATGGACATCCGTCCCCTGGCGAGCCAGGCCGCAGCCGCCAGCACCACTCCTGCGGCGGCGATGCGCGGTCCACCGAATCTCCAGGCCCTGACCGTCAAAAGGGCCACGAGGACCCCGGCGGAAAAGGCCCCGATCGAACCGAGCAGCTTCTGCTCTTTCAGCAGTTGCGCCGCCAGCACCCGTCCAGTGCCCTCTCCGAGATGCAGGCCTGTCCGGTAACCGCCTATCCTAATACGGAAATTATACAGATTATATAGAGCCAGAAAGACGACCGGTCCGGCATACCACGTATAGATAGCAAAAATACTTCCGATTGTCAACGAAACGAGAAGGAGCACCATTTCGACAAAATAGTCCCCCCTGGCAGTCAGAACGGACGACATCGTATCTTTGACCCTTTCGGCTTTCCGAGCGTCCAGCCCGCCCTCGCCGGCCGCATCGAGTTCCATCCTCGTCAGGGCGCCGGCTATATATGAGGCCATCAGAGGATTACAGTTGAAATATCCGGTATATCTCGAGGCGGCCTCACCCTTGTCCTGCCCCGTGCGGTCCAGGCGCCTTACGAGGGGCTCCATGACATGGAAGAAGCCGAGCCCGTCGATCGTGCGGCCGTTCCGGGAGCCCTGCATGAAGAAGAGTCGCCAGACAGTATCGATGGCGAGCCAGATCATACGCCTCCCCCGAATATGAAGAATACGAGCGGCGATGAGAAATCCCGCTCCGAACCAGAAGAGCCTCGTCCGGTCACCGAAGAAGCTTCAGGATCGCTCCGGCTGCGACCAGGGGGATGAGAAACGGGAAGCGATCCCATCGATCCGGCCGACAGGACATCGATCCCCGTAGAGAGATATCTCACAGCCGCGAGCCCCGGCAGCAGCACCACCAGGACCACCAGGAAACCCCAGGCGAAGTGTACGAGGGATAGACCGAGGTGAATCGCCGAAGCGGAGCTCGTCCGTCCCTTACGGGCGAGTTCGAGCCCGCTGCCGGCGGGTCCTCGCCGCGAACTTTTCCCACTGAGTATAGAATATCGAGCCGAAGGCGGCGGTCAGACAAGCCCGAGCAGAAGCGACCAGAACAGGATCAGCCCGTCTATCGTCGTGACCCTGCCCGTATCACGGGAGACTATGATGAAGGCGGCCGCGGCGATCACACCCAGCCGGGGGCAGATCCGCCTCAGGCCTCCCCCTGAGCCTCACAGAACCGATAAAGAGAAGCTGCATCAGCACCCCCGCCAGGAGCCCATGTAGGGGTTTCCCGAGCAGAAGGCCCGTTATGAGCCCGCTGACCAGCGGCGCCGACAGGTAGAGCCTGATCGACGTCCGGTACTCGAAGGAAAGCGCTCCCCCGAGAAGAGATGCGACAAGAAGGGGATGCATGATCAGTATCTCAGCTCCAGATCATTGGCGCGCCGGCAGGATGCCGAATCTCAAGACAAACGTTTCCGATTCGTCCGGCCCCAGGTCCAGCTTTCTCACGGCCACAACGGCCGAGCCCTGGTAGACCCTCTCGAAACCCGAATCGGAGTTCGAGACGGTCTCGATCGGGTATCGCCAGACATCCGTGCCCGGCGAAAACTCCATCTTCAGCGAAAGGTCGAGCCATTCGTCGACCATCCTCAGGAGAGCGACTTCCTCTTCGACACCACTGGAAGCAAGGTTTCTGCCCCCTGAGATCTCGCGGCCCGGGATATCGAAATACCTGTCGGGAGCGTCCCCGGCGAGGAAGGAAAGACGTTCTCTACGGCGAAGAGACATGAGAGCCCGTTTCTGCCTGCTATGATGGTATAGTCCACCTTCATCGAGCAGTCAGCGCCGTCGATGGTCACCATCTTACGGACATGGGCACGTTCGGAGCCGACGAGACCGGCCCGGTTCATGATTATGATATTGTCGTTTTCGGTCTCGACTTCGTAGAGTCCGTCGACAAAATCACCAAGCTCGGTGTATGTGCCCGCCGCGAAGGCGCCGAGAGTGGTATCGGCCGGCATGAACCTGTCGGACAGCGATGCCTTCGGCCAGCGGTCGTATAGGAGCTTCTTCTCGGAGCCCCTTCTCCTTCGCGGTGGCGAGGTTGTGGATGCTGACAGGTTCGTTCCCGTTCCCGCCTTCTTTTCCGATGTCAGCAAGACCCTTGTGATATATCTCTTCGCGGCGCGTCAGGGTATCGGTGATGTTGAACTTCGTCCGCATGTCATCGAGCTCACGCAGGACACCCCCCTTCGCCTTGAAGAAGGCCTGCATCTTCCCGGAGGTAAAGATCACTTCCTCCACTCCGTCACCGTCGATGTCCCCGCGCTCGAAGGTGCCGCTCTCACCATCGCCTCAGTCTCGAGCATGCTTGAATATCGCGCTTCGCAGATGGGGCAGATAGAGGCCGCCGAAGAGGCCGTGCCAGTAGGCGCAGTTGCACTGGGCCTGGTAGAGGTGGCTCTTCGCCCCGGCATCATCCCCGCCTGAGTCTTCGAGAAGCCTGCTCGCGCGCGGAGCATCCTCTTGTGCATCCAGTTCGCTCTCCTCGTACTTGACGAGGAAGTTGCGCCAGAAGCCGCCCTTTACGACCTCCCGGCAGCATCGGGGAAACGCCCGCTCCCCTCGAGATGCCTTTCGCATCCTGGTACTGCTCTTGCGCGCGCAGGGGCAGCGCCCATTCCATCATCTCACTGTACGAAGCGGTAGGAAGATAGACGATCCCCCTCGGGGGTGTCTCGTCGATGACCTTCGAGAAAGTGGATACGGTGAGCCAGTCGGAGTTCTTCATCAGTTCGTCGCAAATCGGCGCAGCCACTGGTTCTTGTATACGAGGTCGTGAGTTCCGGTCCAGAGGCCGAACTTCTCCCCCGTCGTCGGCCAGTACGGCGATCTTCCTCTCGATGCCGGGCTCCTCCGATATCGACCTGAGGTGAGCTATCACCTCGTGCGGCTCGTGAAAGGGAACGAGGTACCGTAGAGTCTTGTCTATCGGGAATACGTTGATGTACCGGCCGTTCTCCTCGGAGAGGTAGAACCCGCGCATCTGCTCGATCTTGAAACCGGTGCTCTTGAAATGTGAGTCGTCTACGATCACGTACTCGAGACCCGCCTTCGAGAGGGTGTCGGGCAGGTGCGGATCCCATATCCTCTCTGTCAGCCAGCAGCCGCGCGCGGCCCGGAGCCGAACCTGCCCTCGATGAATTCCTTCATCATGGCAAGCTGCCCCTGCCGGTCCCTCTCGGGGTTTATAGTGAGGATAGGCTCGTAATAGCCGCCTGACATGATCTCGGCCTGGCCCGATGCCGCCATCGAAGCGACGGCTTCGGAGTACTCGGGATGTTTTTCGGCGAACCAGTCCCAGAGGATCCCGCTGCAGTGAAGCGCGAAGGGGATGCCGGGGTAGTCCTTCATCACCTCAATGAACGGAAGGTAGGACCTCTCGTAGGCCTCCCCGATAACGTGATCGAAATTACCGACCGGCTGATGATTGTGGAGCCCGAAAATGAATGTGACCTTGCCCGGCATAAGCTTCCGCCTTATCGTCATACTACCTTTGAATTGATCGTTATCCTCTTGTCGCCCGGAAGCGCCCTCGCTTCGAGCGTTATACCCTTCTTCATTATGTCGCGCAGGAGCTCCTCTCTCACCGTCGTCGACCCAGACGTTATCCGTGATCTGTTTACGTCTCTCGCGGAAATGAAGCCCCCCGACATTTATCTCGATCATCGTCCCAGTCCCATCTTAAGGCATCTCCATCGCTTCCGGCCGGCCCCCTGACCCAGCAGGAAGATCTTTTCCGTCGAACACGCCGCCGCCGGACCTGCTCGACCGCACCACCGAGCGGGAGAACCGAGGCCTTGAAGTCGGGCTCGCCGGCGCTGGCGTACAGCTCCTTCTCCCAGTCCTCGGCGCTGACCAGGTCGTCGGCAAGTACAATCCTGTCCGGCTTGAGCTCCCCTTCCCAGCCCACGACGACCTGCGCGTGTATAAGTCTGTCGTCTATACGGAACAGAATCACCATCGCTAGTTCCTCGGTCCTGTGGCTGTTCTGTGGGATCTTGCCCTGTCAGATATCTATGACCCTGACGCTTTCCTGGCCGCTCTGGATCTGATGGTCCACGATCTCGTCGAACCACATGACCCCCTGCTTCGTCACGAAATCGAGCAGTATCGGCAGGTTCACGCCGCTGATGACCTTGACGCCTTCGAGATCGCGGGTCGCCCTCACGCACGAAGCGCCGCAGGAACCGCCGAAATAATCGACGAAGACAACCGCTCTGCTCGCATCATTGGCGTCGAGTATCTCGTGAATCGCCTTGATGACTTTCTCGTCTCCCAGATCGGAGCCCGACAGCGCATAGCAGTCATGGACATCTCCGACTATAAGGCCGACAGTCCTGAGAAGCTCCTCGCCCAGTTGTCCGTGGGTGACAACGATTCCGGTAATGTCCTTGTCCGTCATGGCTCCTACTCGTGATCGTAGAGAAGATATCGTCTTGTCTTCTTGTCGCTCTCCATCATGTCGAGCAGCTGCTGGTCGAGGCGCTTGGCAGCGTCGATGCCGTAGATCTTGAGCATGTGATTGAGCGCGACCGTCTCTGGGATTACAGTGATATTCTTGCCGGGAAAGATCGGGATGACGACCTGACGCACATCGATGCCGGCGGATATCCGTATAGTGCTCATCCAGCCCGTGACGGTCCCAGTCCTTCGACGGGTCCCAGTCCTCGAGCTGCACGGACAACCTCGACTTCCTCTGGATCCTTACGGCCCTGATCCCGAAAACGTCCATCACGTTGATGATACCTATGCCGCGGATCTCCATGTAGTGTTTGAGGTGCTCGCGCCCGCGCCCCAGGATGGCGTCCCCGTGCCTGAAGACCTCGACGACATCGTCCGCGATGACCGTGGCCCCTCTCGACGAGGTCGAGCGCTATCTCGCTCTTGCCGATAGCGCTGCGTCCCGAAAAGAGCAGCCCCACCCCATAGACATCGACGAGCGAGCCGTGGATCATCGTCGTCGGCGCGAATATCAGCTCGAGATGCCCCGTCAGGTCATGGATGAACTCGGTCGTCCACATCGTTGTCCGCAGCACCGGTATCCCGTGCTCGACCGCCAAGGTCGAGCAGCGCTTGGGCACGTCAAGGCCCTTCGACACGATGATGCAGGGCATATTCTGTGAAAAGACCCGCGAACAGCATCGGAGACCTGGCTCCTCGTTGAGCGACTCGAGGTAGAGCAACTCGGTCTCGCCTATGATCTGTATACGTTTGTGGAGAAAGTTCTCCATGAATCCTGTCAGCGCGAACGCCGGCCTGTGGATGTCCTGGCTGGTGATCTGTATCGGCCCCTCGAGGTTCTCAGTTAGCGCCTCGAGGTCGAATTCCTCCGAGTTGTCCTCGAAGAATTCCTTTACCGTGTATTCCTGTGGCACTGGCTTCCTCCGTATCGAGTATCGACGGCGACGTCAGTCCAGACTGTCGAGGACCCCATAATGGCCGTCGGACCGCTTGTACACGAAGTCCAGTTTACCCGATTCAGTGTTATTGAAAAGGAGAAAATCTCTTTCCTCGTCCACCATCGCGATTATCGCTTCCTCAACGTTGAGATGCGTTATCTCGTGCGATACCTGCTTGAGCACGTCGATTCCGCCCTCGATGTCGACACTCTCCGCCTTGATGATCTTCTCGGCGGAAGCAGGTTTAAAGCCGTTCTTCTTCGGGTGATGGTGATTGTCGATCAGCTTCTCCTTGAACTTTTTATCTGACGCTCGAGGCTCTTGGCCGAAAGATCGATCGAGCCGTACATGTCCTCGGATTCTTCCTTGGCCGTGAAATCATGCCCATTCACATGGACATTCACCTCGGCTATATGACGGAATTTCTGGACGTCCATGATGACGTCGACATTGAGAATATGATCGAAGTATCGTTTCAGCTTGCCTATCCTGTCTTCTATGTGCTCATTGAGTTCTGGACTGGCTTCAAAATGTCTTGCAGTGGTCGTGATAATCATCGCACATCCTCCTCGCATCAACCAGCCGGTGTCGTCCGGCAATTATTGCGACGAACTCCCGCGCGGTTTTCCTGGTACGAACTTCTTACCAGGGGCCCCGCCGTCACTTCGAGAAACCCCATCGCGCGCCCCCGGTTCCCGATTTCCGAGAACTCCTCGGGGCTCAGGTACCGTTCGACCGGCGCCTGATCCAGCCCGGGACGCAAGTACTGTCCGAGAGCGGTAAAATCCACTCCGGCGGACCTCAGGTCACCGAGCGCGCTGTAGATCTCTTCTGTCGTCTCGCCCAGACCGAGCATGAACGACGACTTCGTGAGCACCTCCCTCTTCCGTTTCTTCGCCTCGGAGAGAGGAAGAAGTGACCAGTCATAATCGGCCCCCTTCCTTATCTCCGGATAAAGTCTTCTTACTGTTTCCATGTTGTGTGAGAAAATATCCGGTCCGGCATCGAGCACCGTGCCGAGTGCATCGAGGTCGCCGCCGAAATCGGGCACGAGCACCTCGACGACCGGGGCGGGATCGAGGGCATGCGAAGCGCCCCGATGACCCTGACGAACAACAAGGCTCCTCCGTCCGGCTTAGGTCGTCGCTTGTTACCGAAGTGACAATCACGTGCTCGAGGCCCAGTTCGCTCGATGCATCGGCGATCTTCTTCGGCTCCCCGGGGCCTGGCGCTTTGGGCGAGCCATTCGTCACAGAGCAGAATCCGCACCCGCGCGTACAGACATCACCGAGCATCATGAAGGTGACCTTGCCCTTCGAATAACACTCGGCCCTGTTGGGGCAGAGACCCTCCCTGCAGATCGTATGCAGGTCCTCCTGCCCTGACAGCTCCCTCGATCCTTGAGGACTCCGTGGCAAAAGGGGAATCTTCCTCCTGAGCCACGCGGGAAGCCTCTCGCTGCGGCGTGTACTCGTGATGAATGTCATCTATCGGCCCGTCAACTTAAGTGCTTTCAATATCTAGTACTCTTTTCCGGTGCCTCGCCGGGAGGATACCCAGCTGCTCCCTGTACT
>CALOCZ010000019.1:0-8438 GCA_942491935.1 uncultured Cytophagales bacterium | reverse complement strand
ATTTTGGAATGGAAAAAATAAACTAAGAATGAAAAATTTAAAGAGACTTTTACAATTCTTTAAGAAAATTATAAAATGGACTGGAATTTCCATCTTATCAGTAATTCTATTAATCATTATTTCTGGGCTAATTTACCAAATATTTTTACCTGAACCACACAAACCTTTAGGACGATTCGTTGACATGGGTGGTTATCAACTACCTATAGTTAATACAGGAAAAATTAGCAATAAGCCCACTTTAGTTATTGAGGGTGGTGGCGGATTAACCACTGAATTTTACCACTGGTTAAGCGAAGGTCTTAAAGACAGTATCAGAGTTGTTCGCTATGATAGAATAGGAATTAATCACAGTGATGATGTTGATACTCCGCGGGATCCAGAGACTGTAGCTCGTAGGCTACATAAATTGTTAGAAAATGCGGGAGAATCACCTCCATATATTATGATGGGCCATTCAACTGGTGGACCGCAGATACGTGTATTTACTGAATTGTATCCTGATGAAGTAAAGGGTATGTTTTTTATAGATGCAACCCATCCAGACCACGTTGTTCTATATAATGCCCCTAAACAGACCTCTTTTAAATATAAAGGATATATAGCAAGTATTGAATTGCAGGCAATTACTTGCGACTTAGGTATTTTTCTGCTTTATGATAAGCTCTTTGGAACACCGTATTACGGACCAGGTCTTCCAGAAGAAATGAATCAACGGATTAAGGATCAGTTTCAAAATGGAAAAACATTTAGAACCTACAAGAAAGAAACAGAATATTACTATTCCACTCTTGAACGTTCAGGAAGAGTAGAGGACTTCGGAGACCTACCTATCAGAGCATTTTTGTGCCCCAATCACTAAAAAATACCTTAAAACAGCGTATATGAGCATTCAGAGCCTCCCACCAGATTCGAACTGGCGACCTGTTCATTACGAATGAACCGCTCTACCAACTGAGCTAAGGAGGCTGGAAAGCCCAAAAATAGTAATATTTTTTAATTCATAGATTTTATAGGCGCAGGAAATTGTAGAAATATATCGGCTACCGCTTTTCTTAAATTCGATTCAACCATTTCTGCCTTATCACTAAGAACACCTGAGCCTGTCCCCTGCCACAATAACTTATCAGTTTCAGCATCCATGATATCAATAATGATTATTGTTGTCTTTTTTGATATATCATCATACATCCAAGGATCCCGGCCCCAGGAATATGGATAGTATCCACCGTAATAGGACCTGTTATAATAATCATTATATCCACGATAAGGTTCTCTATCTTCAATTTCATGTGAAGTTCCTCCCTGGATCTTAATGATCAAATCAGCATCCTGCTTACTGGTAAATCCCCTTTTGATCATCTCTTCTGCCACTGCATCAAATAACCGTTTCTTATTGGTATCACTGAAGGCAAAGTTAGAAGCCGGCATATTTGCCGGGTTATAAAATTTGAAGGCCTCCAGCCTGCCGAGATTATTAGTCGTTAAAGTCTCTGATGAAACATTAAATGAAGACTTACATGCAGATATTGCGATTAATAATAGGGCAAAACAATAAAAGACTATCTTTTTCATAATTCAATTTTCATTCTCCCACAATTCATTCTATATTCTTCATGCAAAGATAATACATTCCAACTCATTTACTGATCTGAGTGTCTATTATCAAAACAACTTATCAAAATGCATCTATATAATTGGATCATATTATTAATCATTATGTTCAGCAGTTGTGCTAATGATATAAATGAATTGAATGATGATGATACTCCCGATTTAAGGACCTTAAGTTCAGAGGAACAATCTCTTGCTAAATCTTCGAATGCATTTGTTATAAACCTCTTTAAAGAACTTGAAAAAAGAGAAGAGGAAAACTTATTCTTCTCGCCCCTAAGCATTCAGTATGCCTTGAGTATGACACTCAATGGAGCAAATGATGAAACATTCAATAGCATCAAAGAAGTATTAGATGTCAATGACCTGAATGAAAATGAGATAAATGAAGCTTTTAAGTCGCTGAGTGAATTCTTGCTAAATGTAGACAAACAAGTATTGCTTACCATTGCCAATTCAATTTGGTATGAACAAAAGCTTACAGTAGCTGAATCCTTTAAGAAAGCGATGCATGAATATTATAACGCCGAAGTATCTGGATTGGATTTCAGATCTGCACAGTCAGTAAATGCCATTAACAACTGGGTAGAAACTAAAACAAATGGGTTGATTGATAAATTGATCGATGAAATCCCGGATGATGCTGTTATGTATCTTATAAATGCCATTTATTATAAGGCCTTATGGAAATACCCTTTTGATAAAGCAAATACCAATAACGCTCCGTTTTACCTTGAGGATAATACTGAAATAGAGGCTTTAATGATGCATTCGGAGGAAGTAACGGTTGATTATTATGTAAATGAAACGACACACGTAATAGATATCCCTTATGGGAATGGTCAGTTTTCAATGATGGTCCTTTTACCATTGGAAGGTAAGAAGACGGGAGACGTATTGGAAATACTGGATAAAGAATCTATAGAAAACTGGAATAGTTCAATTCGACCAACTGATGTAGAATTGATCATGCCAAAATTTAAAATTGAATATAAGGCCCTGTTGAATGAAACATTGAGCAATATGGGGATGGAAATAGCCTTTACTGATAGAGCAGATTTTACAAGGCTCTTTGAGGAGAAATATGGGTTGATGATCAGTAAGGTAATACACAAAGCGGTGATTGAGGTAAATGAAGAAGGGACAGAAGCGGCGGCGGTAACGGGAGTAGAAGTATCATTGACGTCATTACCTCCGAAGAAACCAGTGTTAACACTCAACAGGCCTTTTATTTTCTTTATAAAAGAAAAACATACAGGAGCGATATTATTTGCCGGGAAACTGTCAAATCCGGATTAAGATACCTGCTTAAATACTCAGTGATCACCCTCACGAGTTTGGGGCACAAATCTCAACTTTTTTTGAGTTTGTGCCTTTTTTCAATCTCTTGTGAAAGGTACAAATCGAACAGGAAAAAGATTTGTAGTAGTTGTTTTGCCATTTTTCCTGGTGACTAGTTGCAAACTTTGGACACTATATTTTGGCCCAACAGGAATCACAAGTTTCCCCCCTTCCTTTAATTGTTCAATGAGTGGAGCTGGAATTTTATCTGGTGCTGCAGTTACCACAATAGCATCAAATGGTGCTTCCTCAGGCCAGCCATGATATCCATCGCCGACCCTGGTGTGAATATTCTGATAATTCAGGGCCTTGAATTTTTTTTCAGCTTCTTCAGCAAGAGCAGGAATTATTTCAATGGTATATACTTCGCTTACTATTTCTGCCAGTACTGCAGCTTGATATCCGGACCCAGTACCGATCTCCAGTACTTTATATTCTGGCCTGGGCTTAATAACGGAAGTCATAAATGCAACAATATAAGGTTGAGAGATTGTCTGTCCATTACCAATAGCCAGTGGCCTGTCCTCATAAGCGTAGGCACGCATATCAGAAGGAACAAATTCATGCCGGGGAACAGTTCGCATAGCCCGTAAAGTAGCAGCATTATACACATTTCGTGCTTCGATCTGGTTTTTTACCATATTTTCCCTCAAGCCTTTGTAGGCATCCTGATAACACCAAAAAATAAAGGCAAGTGAAATAACAAGAACAATTGTCTTAGCTTTCATGTCATGAATAATATATTGACAATCAACTATTTAAGTTAATATAAAAAATTACAAATTTCCAGAAAATGTTGGTTTTATTGACAGGATGTTTATTGTACTATCTGGATGGTTGTTTTCTCCTTTTTTATTAGTTGTCCTTCTCCATTGAATTTCAATTCATACACGTCTTTCGCTTTCTGGAAGGCAAATTTATACTCTTTCCTGTCGATCTTCTCTTCCAGTTCTTTAGCAATTATTTTCCAATCCTTAAACTCCAGTTTTTCGAATCGCCTCCCTTACTTCCTCATTTATAGATTTTGTAAACCGAATATCAACCTTTGATTTTTTCCAGTTTCCTTTTGAATCGAAAGAAACCTTGAAATAACTACCCCCCAAATGAAATAATGCTTTATGCCCATCCAGTTCATTTTCCAATTTATATTTTCCAACATTGGGATACATGATCTGTAAAGATTCTTTAATATGTTCCTTTACATCAATGCCATTTACATTTTCAGGTGGTAATTCTTCAACTTCAACATTTGAATTTGGATTGAAACTACCGCAAGCAACCATAATAAGGCTCAGGGTAAGGCTGGCAATGTATGTTTTATAGCGGTTAAGCATCATGTTCTGAAATTTATAAAAAAAGGCTTTATATATGAATTTCAAACGAAATTTATTTTGTATTTGTTTTATATTCATTCGTTTTCAACGAATAATTAGCACAATCGCTGAAATAGCTGTCGTCAACAGTAAGAATATTCTATATGCTCTTTCGGGAAAGATCTTTACTATGTATATGCCCATATATGCTCCAATTGCAATAAAAGGCAGCAGCATCAAATCAAAAATAAAGGTATCTAAATATATTGTTTCCCAAACCATAATGTGAAAAGGTATTTTAAATAAGTTTATAATCAGGAAGAACCAGGCACCCGTTCCGATATACTCGTTTTTTGGAAGTCTCATTGACAGCAGGTATAATGCCATTATCGCCCCGGCCGCATTTCCAACCATAGTAGCAAATCCTCCGGCCAGTCCCATAACAGCCGCGAATAATATTCCACTGGGTATTCTGACATCTTTTTTAACATCCCGCCAAATCAAAATAACTACACTAAGCATTACAATAATTCCCATGATATCTTTAAACATGGCATCATCAATAATATCTCCTACATAGATCCCAATAAATACACCAATAATAGTCCAGGGTAACAATTTTAATACATATGACCAGTTTGCATGACGATGATAATAACTTACAGCAAAAATATCAGCCATACTAAGAAGCGGCAGGACAATTCCTGTCGATAATTTGCCCCCAAAAATTGCAGCCATGATTGGAATTACTGCCATTCCTGCTCCGGAGATTCCTGTTTTTGACATACCTATCAACAAGGCCGAAACGACTACCATAGACCACTGGAATGAATTAAGTTCAAAGGAGATGAAATCAAGCATGATTCATAAAAATAGATAGTATTTTTAAATTCAACATAAAAAAACCTGTGAAGATTAATCCACAGGTTTTAAATAATTCTTGGAATAACTGTCAACCGATTTTAATATGAATTAAATTCTATTTTCTTTTTTATTCTTTAAGGAAATCATCTTTAGGTAAATATGATATTGGTTGTAAACCATTTTTTAGTAACCTATCATTTATTTTCTGAAGATTAACAGTTACCAGGATCTGGAATTTCTCTCTTACAATATCCAGTTTATCTTCCAGTATTTCCGCTCTTGCAATTTGGGAATCAGAAGGTTTTCCCGGGTAAGAGCTTACATATCTGTACAATTGGGAAATCAACTCACCTATCTGCTCACCTTCATCCACATAGAAATCCCCACTCAAGGAAACAAGTGATCCTCCTAATTTCTCAGTTGTCTCAGCAAATGCAAGTAGCTTTTTACTTTGTTTTTCATCAGATTTAGCTCTGACCTTTGCCTGATTTGTCATTTCCTGAAGGGCATAATATATATAAGCCAGATCTTCCGTCATATTGTACAGCTTGATGGTATATTCATATTGAACTTTCCGATCATCATCAGAATATGGAGAACTGGAATCATAGGTTAACTCGAATTGTGAATCGTATGATTCTTTACCTTTAATCAGCTTTATTTTATACATGCCTGCCGGAAGTGAAGGCCCAAACATAGATCCGACTAAAGCCATTCTGTTATTTGTTGGTGGGGCTTTAGGTTTTGTCGATCTTATTGGTATTTCAACGATATTGATGCCAGCTGATTTTCCAGCTGGAGCTTCCCTGATGTAATTGCCTTCAGAATCATATATTTCAAGATACATTTTGCCAAATGTATGTCTCTTCTTCATAAAGTATACAATCTTGGCTGTTTCGGGAGGATTAGCTCCCACAAAATTACCTGCTCCATTATACCAGGATGATCCGCTTCCAGGATCTTTAAGTACTGTTGGTTCCGAATCAAAGAAATAAAGATCTTTTTCAATAATTTCCGGTGTAATCTGACGAAGAGGAGTGATATCATCTATAATGATAATCCCACGGCCATGACTTGCCATAACCAAAGCATGATCGCGTGGATGTATAACCATATCCCTTATACCTACCCGGGGAAGATTATTTTCAAATCTCGACCAGGATTTACCAGCATCAACTGTAACGTATAACCCGAACTCTGTTCCAAGAAATACCAGGTCAGGATTTACCGGGTCTTCACGGACTGAAAGACAATACCCACTGACATCCTCTGTAGTTAATTGCTCCCAGGTTTTGCCTAAATCAGTTGTTTTATACAGATAACTTTTCATATCCCCGGATCTGTGTCCATCAACAGTAACGTAGGCTACATTTCTGTCATGGTGGCTTGCATCAATGAATGATATCCAGGTTCCTTGTTGTATACCAGGCATGTTCGCCGTTACATTAATCCATGTACTTCCACCATCCTCAGTAACTTGTACATAACCATCATCAGTTCCTGCCCATATAACCATTTCGTCTTTAGGAGATTCTGAAATTGCATAGATTGTAGTATTATTTTCAGCTGTTGAGTTATCAATAGACAAGCCCCCGGATTGCTTTTGACGTTGCCTGCCCGGATCATTTGTAGTCAGATCGGGAGATATAATCACCCACGACTCACCCCTGTCTTCAGTTTTTAGTAAAAACTGGCTTCCAAAATACATTCTTTCTGAATTATTTGGACTGATATGAACAGGAGCGTTCCAGTTAAAACGGAAATCAGGCTGATCAGCCTCAGGATAGGGCTTTATGCTTTTTGCCTGCCCCGTTTTTTCATTATATTTTATTATCTCCCCCCCCTGATATTCAGCATATATAATATCTTTATCTCCTGGATGACGGAATGAATAAAAACCATCCCCTCCATAAGTCATCTTCCAATCCTGGTTTGTAATACCTCCGGCACTTCTTGACGGACCATACCATGAACCGTTATCTTGTAATCCACCGTACACGTTATATGGTTTCTCCATATCTGTACTAACATGATAGAATTGGGATACTGGGAGGTTCATATACATTTTAAATAAATACCCTCCATCATAAGATTCATATACACCTCCGTCAGTACCTATCAATATATGTTTTGTATTATTCGGATCGATCCAGACATCATGTATGTCAGAATGTACATTACTCCCTACCGTCCTGAAACTCGAACCTCCATCTTTACTGATGGTTAGATCCAATCCGCATTTGAATACAATGCTGTCATTAAGAGGATCCACAGCCATGCGGGAAAAATAAAAGGGCCTGACGGTTGTGTTAAAATCACCGTTAATTCTTTCCCAGTTATTCCCGGCATCGGTCGATTTATATAATCCTTTTTTAGATTTATCTTTTACCTCTACAGTAGCATAGACTATATTTTTATTAGATGGTGCCACAGAAACCGCCATTCTGCCCAATGTTTCATTTGGTAATCCTTTTTGAATCTTATTCCAGGACTGCCCCCCATCGGTAGATTTATACAAACCACTACCTGGTCCTCCTGAAGTGAAGAAATCAGGTTGTCTTCTGAAATCCCACATGGCTGCATATAAAATATCAGGGTTTTCAGGATCTACATCCATGTCAGCGCATCCTGTATTGCCATCAACAAAAAATATTTTTTCCCATGAATTTCCGCCATTTATGGTTTTATAAATCCCCCTATCTTCACTTGAATTATCTTCTTCGAAGACGCATGTACTTGCATGGTGCTTCGATCCAGATTCTAAATGCCTGCTCTTTGGTTGTGTCCGCAGCATACGCATAAGTCTCACCGGCCTTGACTATTTCGCGAAAGATCGGCCAAATGGAATCGAAATCTTCTTTTGCTGCTTCTCTGATAGTCATGGTGATTTATATATTCTTAAAACATAAAGGATTCAGTTCAGCTACCGCTTATGACACTCGGCTCTCGTAGAGCTGTTCAAGTTTTTAATTCTATCTTTTACCTTTGAAATATTCCAAGGCCTTAAGAACGAACCGCGCATATGCCCCGGCCTGTCCCCCACCCATTTCGATCGCCACATCGATGGTTTCATAAATTTCCTCATCCGCGGCACCAGCCTGCATCGCCTGATCAAGATGCCATTCCATGCAGGGTTCGCATTTGGTAACGATGGAGATGGAAAGGGCCATCAGCTCTTTTGTCTTTTTACTCAGTGCCCCATCACTAAAGGCCTTATCTTCCAGTTCAAGAAGCGGTTTGTATGTTTTGACATGCTTCAGGAACGACACGTGCAGGCGTTTGCGATCGTTGATGCTCTGTTCAATT
>CALOCZ010000018.1:0-17937 GCA_942491935.1 uncultured Cytophagales bacterium | reverse complement strand
TCAATCGAGAATTCATATTGATTTTGCTTAAAATTTCTAAAATACCCCAGGGCTATTTGGTCAGCAATCTGTGGTCTTAAATAGGTTCCGCTTATGGTCCAGGTGTTAAAGGGAACGGGAACAGTACCATTGGAAACCAAATGAACATTTTGCACCATTCGGTTATAAGAGAATTTTACAGATTGAGATGCATTCAATAAATACCTTGCAGAAAATCGGGGTTCCAAATTCACATAGGTTTTCATGACTTGCCCCGACCCGTAGTCAATGGTGTCAATTATATTAAGGGCTGGTTCGCTTATGTTATCTTGTGGGTCCACTGTAAACATATTGATCATAGCTGCCTATGGCCTGGAAAATGCTTAATCTTAATCCATATTGAAGTTTAAGTTTTGCATTAACTTTTTGGTCAAGTGATGCGTATATCCCATGATCGAGAGAACGCTCATTTTGTAGTTCGGTAGATTGAAAAATAGAGGTAGAAGTATTAGGGGAAATTTTTGCCGGTGAAATATTTCTGTATGTTCCCTGGTACCCAAAATCAACTCCAATTTTTGGATTTAGGAAATAAGTAAAATCAAGTTTTACAGTAGCTTCCTGAATTTTTGAATCCCATCTAAAGCCCTGAACATCATCAAAGCTTTCCAGTCCATAATCAAAAATACTTCCAATAACCGTAGTGTTCAGGAACAATTTATCATTGAAAAGATGATTCCACCTTACTGATAGTGTCCTGTTTCCCCAATCAAACTGGAAAAAATTGCCAAACTTGAAAACATCCCTTCCCAAATAGGCTGATACAAAAAATCGGTTGTTGTTGTTAAGCTTGAAATTCAGCTTTCCGTTGAAGTCATAGAAATAAACCCTGTTGTCAGGATCTATATCAGGAATAAGCGGAAAAAATATATCTACATAGGACCTTCTTCCTGCTAGCAGAAAGGAAACTTTATCCTTTTTTATTGGGGCTTCAATCATTGCCCTTGTGGCAAGTAATCCAATTCCACCCCTGGCTGAAAACTTTTTGATGTTACCATCCTTTGTTCTCACATCTAAAATAGAAGAAAGTCTTCCTCCATATTTAGAAGGAATGCCTCCCTTAAAGAGTTCGGATGATTTAACCACATCAGGATTGAATACAGAAAATAATCCGAATAAATGGGAGGGGTCATAAATAGGAGCTTCATCGATTAGAATAAGGTTTTGATCTGCCCCACCACCTCTCACAAAATAAGTAGCTGATCCTTCTCCAGCCGAAATAACCCCTGGCATCATCTGGACTGCTTTAACTATATCTACCTCGCCAAATAAAGCCGGCAATTTTCGGACCTGCTGAATGTCCAGCTTTACACGGCTCATCCCTATGTCCTCAACATTTTCATCGATCCTGGTTGAGGATACTAACCACCTCGTCGGTTACGATGGATTCCAGTAACCAATTCAAAATTTTGACTGACATTTTGGGATAAATCCAGAGAAAACATCATTTCCTCAAAACCTACATAGGTTACGGCAATTTGATATTCGCCTTTTGGAAGAGTAATTGAGAAAAATCCGTAGGGATTTGTAACGACCCCGGATGCTAATTCCTTGACCATAACAGTAGCACCGATAAGTTCCTCGCCGTTATTCTGATCTTTGACATAGCCGCTAAAAACAAACTTGTCTTGTGCCTGTGCAGAAAAACACAAAAACAAAATGACCCAAAAAAGTAGTACCCTCTGGGAAAGGAATTTCATAGCCTAAAAATTAACCTCCGGAAAAATTTAATTCGCTTTCATATGCTCAGTTAGGTAGGTAACGATACCTCCAACTGTTTGCAGCTGTTCTGCGTCCGAATCAGGGATTTTAACGCTAAAATTTTGCTCAAATTCCATAACAAGCTCAGCGTAATCAAGGGAGTCAATTCCAAGGTCACGAATCAAATTTGCATCGTCCGTAATCTCGGAGGCCTCGATCCCAAGCATATTCACTAAAATCTCAACTACCTTTTCTCGTATATCCATTCGAATTCAATTTCACTGCAAAACAAATCAAAACTTTAATGTAAACCTCGTATTTCCTGTTTCAGATACCACATTTATGTTCCCTTTATGCAATCGCATGATCTGACGGGACAAACTAAGACCGATTCCGGACCCTGTTTTTTTAGTGGTAAAAAACGGAATAAAAATCCTTTCCAATGCCTCTTTCTCAATTCCAGGCCCATTGTCCTCAACGGAAATATATACCCTGGAATTGTTATCAACCCAGGCTTTAAGTAAAAGAATTTTGTTCGTTGAATCCGTAAGGGCATGTTGGGCATTCTTTATCAAATTAATAATGACTTGCTCAATTTGTTCTCTATCAGCATGGAGTTGAATGCTTTCCGGTTCAACTGATATGTCACATTTAATATCGGCCTTTTCCAGATCAGGTTTCATCAACTGGAAAATATGATCTACCATTTCCTTGACCTTAAATAGGGATTTGTTGGGCAAAGGCACCCTAGTCATATCCCTAAAATCTGTCACAAATTTTATCAGGCTTTCACTCCTTTTACGAATTGTAGAAACCGCCATATGAACATCCTCCAGATCTTCGGCCTCAATAAATTGCGGGTTTTTTGCATCTTCCATATGGGTTAGAATTGCACTATCTACTGTGGATGCAAGGGAAGATATTGGTGTCACAGAATTCATAATCTCATGCGTCAAAACTCTGATAAGGTTTTGCCAGGCTTCCATTTCTTTTTCTTCAAGCTCACTTTGAATGTTCTGAAAGGAAACCAACTTGAATTCCTCCTTGCGAAGTTTAAATACCGTTGCCTGGAGAGAAAGTTGCAATTCTGAATTACCCTTATAGATCTTTACAAGATCGGTTTCGCCATTATTTAATAACTCAATTCGCTCTGGTAAATCAGGATCCAATGCCGCAAGATCATCAAGTTTTCTAATGCTTCCCAAACGCAATATTCTTTTAGCTGCTCCATTGCTTAACTGGACTTCTCCATTAGGTCTAAAAGAAATCAGCCCTACCCCAATATGCTGAATAACAGTTTTTAGATAGTGGTATTGAGCCTCTTTTTCAGCCCGGATATCCCTGAACTTTTGTAATACCGAATTAAACTCCCGATTGAGTTTATTGAATGAAGATCCTGAATGATCATCTGGAAATGAATACGAAAAATCATCAAAACGGATCGAGTTCAAAAACTTAGCAATATCCTTATTGGTTTTGTCAAGGAAGTTAACCAAAAGACCTATTTGGACTATAACAAAAAATAAAGCTGCAATAAAGGTTGCATAGTATTCCGTGTAAAGAATGAGGTAAGCGCATACACCAATGGTAACTGCCAATACCAAAATTCGAATAAATACAAGGACTCTAAAATCCTTAAAGCCCATGCTTTTCTAATCTTCTGTATAATGAAGCCCTGGTAAGTCCTAGGTCCTTAGCTGCTTTTGAAATATTGCCCCCGTGCTTTGAAATAGCCTTTTGAATCAATGCTTTCTCCATAGAATCAAGATTGAAGGTATCCATTGCATCCTCAATATTTCCCTCTGGTTTTTGCGAAAGGAAAAAGAAGTCATCGTTGTTCAATTCTCCTGTTTCGGACATGATCACAGCTCGTTCAATAGCATGTTGGAATTCCCGAACATTCCCCGGCCAATGGTAGGTCTTCAAATGCTTTAGAATATTGGCACTCAATTTTTTGTAAGGCTTCCGGTATTTATTGCAATAGGATTTAAGAAAGTGTTCTCCTAAAATATCGATGTCGTCTGCCCTTTGTCTAAGTGGAGGAAGATAAATCTCAACCGTATTAATCCTGTATAAAAGATCCTGTCTGAATTCATTGCTATCCACCATTTCCTGCAAGGGCATATTGGTGGCGCAAATCAATCGAATATCAATGGGGATTGAATTATTGGTGCCCAGACGGGTGATGGTCCTATTTTGAAGGACAGTTAATATTTTAGATTGAAAGGCAGATGTCAGGTTTCCGATTTCGTCTAAAAATAGGGTTCCTCCATTAGCCACTTCAAACCTTCCCGCTCTATCTTCTTTTGCATCTGTATAAGATCCTTTCTTATGGCCGAACAACTCAGATTCAAATAGGGTCTCGCTTAAAGCGGCCATATCTACTGTAACAAATGGGTTATCAGCTCTTAATGATTGTGAGTGAATTTCCTGGGCAACAAGCTCCTTTCCGGTTCCATTTTCACCAAGGATGAGCACATTGGCATCGGTTTGTGCAACCTTTGAAATAATGCTGAACACATTTTTCATGGCATCGCTTGTTCCAAGGATTTCCTTTGGCGTAACCATGTCCTGCAAAAGCATTTTCTTGGTCTGCTTCAGAGAGTCAACCTCACGATAGGAACTGGTAAGCTTCTGAGCAGATGAAATAGTTGCAAGGAGTTTTTCATTTTGCCAGGGTTTGAGCACAAAGTCTGTAGCTCCTTCCCGAATGCAATGCGCGAACAGCCATGGTCACATCGCCAAAAGCAGTTATCATAATAACCACGGCTTTGGGGTCGATTTCCAAAATTTTTGCCAGCCATTCAAAGCCTTCCTTACCGCTGGCAGTATCGGTGGTGAAGTTCATATCAAGGAGAATGACCTCGAATGAAGTCATTGTTGAGCAGAAATGGGATTTTCTTGGGATTCTTTTCGATGACCACATCCCAATTCTGCTTTTTTAGGAAAGAGTTTCGCTGCTAATAATACATCCTCATCATCATCGACGATAAGAGTCGTCCTTTGGAATCGCTCACTTTTTATTGCTTTAGGTATTTAAGAGTAAAAAGGGTGCCAAAGGAAAAATCATCCGTTTTTTTAACCCTTTCTAATCTCTTTTTTAGATTTCCTTACATTAATCTTGTTCAAAAATGAACATTTTTTGGTCGGTATTGAACAGAATTAGAGGAAAACCTTTGGAGGAGGATGGAAAGAATGCAAGTCTCAGAGGAGGCCATGGGTCTCCGTGGGGCCGTTTGCCTTAATAATGCGACTCTTCGGAAGTGAGCCAAACGCTCAACTTCAGGTCTTCCCATTCCTCTGAGATGCCTGACCCCTCCTCCAAATCCTCTACTTCGTATATTTAGCCCCTAAATTTCAAACCATGTCTACAGGGTCCACAAAGGATAGAAGAGTTACAACCCACCGACTTCAGGAAATGAAGGCCAGGGGCGAAAAAATAACCATGCTAACCGCCTATGATTTCTCCATGGCTCGCATCCTCGATGCCACAGGAGTTGACGTTCTTTTGGTGGGCGATTCGGCCTCCAACGTAATGGCCGGCCATGAAACCACATTGCCCATTACCCTTGACCAGATGATCTACCATGCCGCTTCTGTTATCAGGGCCGTAAACCGACCTTTGGTTGTGGTGGATATCCCCTTTGGCTATTACCAGGGAAATTCTTCTGAAGCACTCAGGTCCGCCATCCGTATCATGAAGGAAAGTGGAGCTCATGCCGTTAAGATGGAAGGAGGACAGGAAATCAAAGAGTCGGTTCAAAGGATACTTTCAGCAGGGGTTCCCATCATGGGGCACCTGGGATTAACCCCTCAGTCGATTTATAAATTTGGCACATACGAAGTAAGAGCAACTGAAGAAGCAGAAGCTCAAAAACTCATTGAGGATGCTAAAGTGCTAGAGGAGATCGGGTGCTTTGCCCTTGTATTGGAAAAAATTCCTGGTGACCTTGCTAAAAAGATTGCAGGTCAATTGACCATTCCGGTTATTGGAATAGGTGCAGGACCCGATGTTGATGGGCAGGTTTTGGTCACACATGATATGCTGGGCATTACCAAGGACTTCAAACCCCGATTTATCCGTCGTTACGCTGATCTTCAAAAAACAATCTCAGATGCTGTTGGAAATTATTTGAAAGATGTAAAAAGTGGAGATTTTCCCAGCCCTGAAGAGTCTTACTAATTAGAAAACCCGCTTTTAAAAAAACTATTTTTACCCAAAAGCAAACCTTTATTTTTCTTATCGGTTTATGATTTTGTCGATTCCTCTTTAATCCTCCTTTTCAAAATATCAACTATGAAATTCCTCCAAAATCAGTTTTTCCTCTCCTTCCTTTTTATTGTTCTTGCTCTTTTTCACCCAAATTGGTTGTCAACCTGTTGATGGAAATAAGGAAAAACCAAGCGACGATGGGTTTAATGGTAAAATTGCCCTTGATATTCGAGATTCGGAGCCGGACTGGACTCCATACACCCCCAAATCGGCTCCTGAAGGGGCCCCAAATATTTTATTCGTTCTTTTTGATGTACAATAGCATGTTCTAGGTCTAATGTTAACCTAGCATGAGAGAATTCAGCGTCTGCTGGAGGAGTAATCTCAATACATAAACCAACTGTTTGGACCCCTGCATGATCTATGGTATAGCGGGGGTTTTCTATACCACTCTGGAGTACCCTCGCCAAAGTCAGCTCTATGGCCCGCCGGAATATCTCCGACATCTGCCAAAACCATTACTAAAGGATCAATTATATAACTCTCAGCAACACGATCTACAGCCTGCTGTAAATTATTCTTAAGTCCAACAAGTTCTTCGCGCGTAACGTAATCAGTAGGATCAACAGACGCAGATGCATTAATAATACGCCGACCTGTAAGATCAATGTTCTTAACCCTTAAGGTTGCAAGTTCATTTTGCAGATTTTCAATGTCTGCCCGTAACTGTTGAATTTCCTTCTCTGATTCCATTAGAGTCTTTCTTTGGGCTGGAATTCGATGTGGATATGATTAATCTCCTCTACTACATCAAACTGCGGCCCTAATGTTCGCTGTAATTCATCCTTGATCTCAGGCAGGTCATACGGTCTGCGTATATCAATCGCCTGTCCCACGTAATGAAGGGAACCTCGTTTATGCGTCCCATCTCTAACACACGTAATGGTCAAATTACAGTCGTAGCGCATAAACACACTCGCGATTACTAAAAGACCAGCAACCATCTCTGGTCTGATCCCTGCTAAATCAACATCGTGCTTAATTCCAATGTAGATCATTATTTCCCTTTGTATTGAGTATGAACTTTAGTGCCGTCTGGATTAACAAAGTGTGCCAATAAACCAATCCCTGCCTGGAGGATACCCAACGCAATAGCGACTTTCGGCTTATCATCTTCAGGGACGATAGGTTCAATTTGGTTGATAGTTTGGGCAGCAACAGCAAGACCTTGAATAATGACATTCCATCTAAATCTCAT
Organism: uncultured Cytophagales bacterium; assembly: GCA_942491935.1. Lineage (GTDB taxonomy): Bacteria > Bacteroidota > Bacteroidia > Cytophagales > Cyclobacteriaceae > JAGTVG01. The sequence goes on along the minus strand of CALOCZ010000018.1, from coordinate 10,729 downwards.
TGGTACTGCATTTCCGATTCTTTCCATTTTTTCTGGCATTAGAATTTGAACACCTTTACCTGAGTTTTGTCACCAAAGATTTTGACGTGTAATTCTAGCCAATACCTATGGAATTCTGAGTTTGTACCATCCCCTAAAACAACCTTACAAATAGTCCCGGTTAAGTTGGGTGGTAATCGCATATGCTCATATACTCGATCCTTATTAGCATCACAAATAAATGTATCTTGATGTACGATAGCCTCGTCAAGATAGAGCTTGTAAGGCAGAAATGCACCTGTTGTAATAGCTCTAATCCGGATTGATTTAACCAGCCCTGCCCGATTAAATTCAATCGGACCTAATTGATCATAAGCCTTTGCTATAGGTAGAATCTCAATATGTTCCGGCCGCTCCAAACTATAGAACTCAAATGGATCATTACTCTCAATTAATCCCCCGAAGTCAATTCCTACGGCCTCATCCGCGAATTGATGCAACGCGGTTAATTTCCCACCCTTATTAACTGTGGAGGGAGTACCTGCAACCTCGTCAATAATCGGTGTAAATGTCGCATTTTTTCCATCCGTGTCAATCACATACGGAAGAACACTAATCTTTTTCTTCGCGGGAATTCCAAAGTTTGAGTTAGGAATACGCAACACTTTAACTCTCGGCGGCAGAATTTCCATCTGCGGCGGAATAATCGGTCCATAGTATTCAAACGGGGTTGTACCAGTAGATGCCAACGTACCACCGATATTCTTTACCTTCGCAGCCGTAGCAAAGTAGTGCTCATGTATTTGTTTGCTATTAGTATTAACCGTTGAAGGAGTTCCAGCAACTTCGTCAATAAATGGAGTATATGTAACATTCGCTCCGTTAGTATTAATCTGGAACTCATGCTTAGGAAGCCTCTTTCTATTAGGATTTCCTAAATCTGACGGCGGAATCACAAGGAACGTAGTCGGATTGGGTAATACCTCAGACGCAATCTCATTATAAAGTACTTCATAGAATTCAAACGGACCACCTGTTAATTTTCCACCAATGTCAGTAGCGATTAATTCTGAGCCAAAGTAATGAGTATGAGTCGCCTTACGATTAACCGCAGTCGTACTAGCAGTCTGGTTTGATCCATCCGCGATTGGAGTAAATGTAACAGTATTTCCAAGCGTATCAATTACAAACGGAAAGTTTACTAACCGTTTACGCCGCGTAGTTCCTAAGTTTGACGGGTGAATAATCAGCGATGTCTGTTGTGCAGGGCGAGGATTATATTCAATGTTAACCTCAAATATATCGCACTGAGTAAGTCCAGTACCAACCAATCTTAATGCGTATGTAGTCCCTAGCGTGAGCGATTCTAAATCCCAAACATTTTCTGTGTAACCGTCAAATGCTTTGGCCGCTAAAGCTGAGAACGACCCACCATCTTTAGCAATGTATGGAGTAAGAGAATCCCCTCCACAGTCAGCAGTAATCTTCAGTGTGTAGGTATCTTTACGCGATCGCGGTAATTCATCATCGTCAAATACTGTCTGGAAGTAAATATCCTGGCCGCCACTCCCGTCTATTGTTGTACCCGAATCAATGACTCGGAGGAAGTTACCAGACCCACCCCCATAACCAGCAAGCATTATCCCATCTTCTTCATAATGCAGTGCGATCGGGTCAGTAAAATACGGATACCAGTATTGGCGCTTGAGATCATAAACGTAAAGTCTACGCGTAGTGTCTGTATTATAAACACTTACCCAAAGACAACCTTTTCCAGTAGCCATTGAATAAACAATACTACCCCTAGGCACAATAGACACAGGAGCAATTCCATGACAAGTGCGGCCATTAAACAAAGCATCCAGCGGACCATTTAGAACCCTCGTTGTTCCTCCCGACATTCCTCTTATTCCGTCTTTAGCCACATAGAATACAGTCTCAAAATCTTGAGCGTAATCAAAGCTAATCGGCGGATAAGCCGTACCAAGCCCATCAATAAAGATGTCTAAAGATCCATCGGGCAATTCTGCAAATGTACCAGAGATAGAATAGATATCCTCGCTAGTACCAACATAGACCTGTTTCTTTCCTACCTTAGCAACCCAAAGATTTTTTTCCGTCGTAGATCCGCTAAGTTTAATTACGTGCTGTGCAATATAAACTCCGGGATCAAATGCAGACGAGATATAAATACGGTTGAAGGTCATATAAATCATACGACCTGAAGCTGTAGGGCCAGCAATATCTAGAATATCATCAGGAATATCACTTACAGCCTGCTGTCTCGCATCATATCTAATATCATCGAGTAAAGCATCCTCGTCTAATACTTCATCGTTGAAAGCAGCGAATGGGGTAGCGACTTCTTTAACCCTGTACCAATCTCCTAACATCCGCGGTTGGTTGGGTTCCGTTAAATCTACAGACGCCTCCGCAGATCTACGGTAAATCCAAACCTTATTCACCTGCGGATCTGTAGGCGTAGTCGGAGTAATTACGATCTGATTACCAGTACACTCGATTAGATCTGTTGCGGGGCTTAACTCAGACTTATACTGGTTTGATCCATCATCCGCGACATTTAACTGGGCATACTTATATTTACCCTGGAGAGGTCCACCAGTACCACCCTGAAATAATATCCCGCTTCCAGCAATAACAACAGAATCAATTACACCTTCCGTTTCAATTACGATGCGTACACCCTGAACATCTGCCCATCCTACACCGGGCGCTCTACCATGCCGTCCAAAATTCTTTCGATGCGTGGTTAATACGGACCATGCATTAATGCCAGGAGTAAATTCACCCGCATCCATCCACCATTCATGCTCCAAATAGTTAAAGTGGTCGCTAGGAGTAGCATCAAGCAAGAACTCAACTCGGACCATCTTTAATTTGCGGGTATCACCAATACGGATGTGTAATTCAAAGCGATCCCATTCCAACGGATCATTAGAATTCGGGAAGGCTGTAAAATCCTTGTGCGTAACGTAATCATTGACCACAGCCCTATGCGTGTCTGTCTCAATATCTAAATAGGTAGCCTTTGCTGTGATCGTACCCTCATCAATCGTGAAATTTGAGTAGTCGTTTGTTACCCAAGTAATCGCGGGATCAGTCCCATTACTTAACGCAGGACCAGCAGCAGGGGCTTCTGGTGTAATATCGTACGTATTAGTACCGTCAAACTTCTTCTTTTTACTGGCAGAACATGCAAATACTTGCCCAAATGCAGCCCCAAAAGCTGTCTTTACTGTACTACCACCTGTAATAATTTCCGCAGGAGTAGCACCAGTACCCTGTAATACTTTTCCATCGCTAGTCCCGATAAATCTATGCTTCGAGCCTGAAATATAACGCGAGAAGATAGAGTGGACATACCCACCAAATGCGACCGTGTTTACTTTTGAGATCCCATTAACAAGTGTAAGGGCACCTCTTTCATCTAAGCGCAGATTATCCATGCGCAATAGACCATCTTTACGGCCATTTACATCGCTATCGGATGGAATCCAGCCCAGGGGCCATGACTTTCGTGTTAAATCTGCCACTTTTATCTCCCAAATTCTGCTGGTAGAATAGGACGGGCCGTTCTACCATGACTACGATAATCCTGTCCAAACCTATGGGTTACTGCACCAGGAATCTTTTCGATGATAATTTTAAATGCATCCAAATAATTCTGGTATTTCCCTTTATAATATGTAGCAGCCTCTAATGACTGACCTTTACCGCCAAGCTCAAACTTTTTCCATTTGACGTAGTATTCAATAAGCTGCGCACGTAACCAGCTTGGCACCCTGTAATTAATGGTATCAGCTACAGCAAAACCAGTTAGACAGACTCCCGCAAGTATTCCAGCACCCTTCAATAAGTTAGCATCAGAAACTTGGTCAATACTTGCGTTTGGAGTAGGATAGAACCGAATCTGATTGTATCTGTATGTATCCACCATGTATAATTGCGGAATACTCGAAGTTGAATCAGCTACCGGGCGAATATCCATCGAGTGCAAGTTAGGATTAAACTGTTCTAGTTTCTTACCGAGCCATGTAATAGCCTGGATGTTTACCAATGAAGCCGGAAGAGTATAGAGCGCAGTCCCACTCACGATTGGGAAGGAATAACGGAAGAAAATACAATTTACCTCCTGTGAAATAGCTACTTCAGCTTCAGTTTCAAGGCGGTCTAAAAGACTAGAACTCCATAGGGTTGACATGGGCTAAGTGCTGGATAATCCTATCCGCGATTCCTTTCGTTTCGCAGCGATTCTGAAGATCGAGTATAAGTTTAGTTGCTTCCAATTCATGGGAAGACGCTTTAATGAACTCAAACTCTTCAGCTAACTGCTCACTTGCTACAAATGATTCGAGTAATTTATGCAGATCACTATGGATATCAGGCTCACCAGCTTCAGTAAGGGTATCCGCCAATTGATTATAGTAGAGTTTAAAACTACCAGTAGCTACAGATAGGTGCGGCCAAAATGCAATCGTATCCACCCCAATCGGAATAAACCTTTGTGGCGTAGCATATGTAGTTTCCCACTTAGCATCTTCTGTCTCCAACCGTCTAAGGGTTGTGGGCACTAACCATTGATTAGTATTATTGTTATAGATAGCTAGTGCCCTGTAAAAATCAGATGCGTAAGTTGGGATGTTGTAATACACCTGATCATCAATAAAATCAATGTCAACAGATGTAACACGGCACCCGGATAAAAGAACAGCAAGCTGGTATCCCTGCTGAATCTTAGAATTCATGGAGGCTTCAGTAAAGAAGACGTTATTCTCGTCCTCTAGGATTAAACTTGCCTGTTCTCTTATCGTTTCACGTGTCATTATGCACTCGCAGCAGTTAAGGTTGCAGTCACATTAAGAGTATCACCATCCACAACACTCCTAGAACCGCCAGTAAATGCGACAACCCCGTATAATGTACCTGACGTACCACCCTTAGTACTATTAGTAACCAGGAAAAGACCATCAACTGTAGCTGTACCATTAATACTAAACACAGCTTTAGATGCCGAATTGTCTACAGACTGGCTAGAAACACTGCCTAATGTCAAAGTCTGTCTAACTGATTCAGAATAATCGGTAATCTCAGACCATCCAGCGTGCGACGCCATAGTATCAGCAGCCGCTATAGTACCAGTACCCTTTAATCCAACGTAAAAAGCAGCAGTATAGGCCGAACCTTTAAAGTACTTATCAAGTACATCGTCCAACCCTACATTAACAACTGTATTCCAACTACTTTCACGCCACTTTAAATTGCCATCCTTATCAAAGCATTCCACAACATAATGATTGCGGAATCCTAATCCATTGATACCTTCCATTTTATCGCTCCTGAACATCAAAGGTTAAAGTCCGGTCATCTTCATAACCCGCAGCTGAAGTGACATGATTCTTTGCGGTCATAGTTCCGCCAGCTGCTACAGAAGGCGAAAGGATAACCTTAGTTCTAGTATTATCAAATGTGTCTGAGACTTTAGAACACCCGACTAAAGTCCACGTACTTGCAGATATTGTATCATCGTCGATTAACCAATCAGACCAATCAATCCAGCGCGGTAATATTGCATCGGGATCAATAATAAAGTTTGGGTTTGTTGTACTCATGCTAGTGAATTACTCCTAAATCTGTTGGTTTCCCAAGAACTCGTAAAGTCCAATCCTCATATGGGACTTTAAAGGTCCAATCTTCCCGCAAAACTCTGTATGTTAATGCCTGGATCACGATTAATGAGATGACAAAATTAGTAGTTGCGAGGAACTGTTCTGTAATGCTCAGATTGCCAGCAGCCAATATCTCTAATGCGCCGATTACAGATAAATCACCAGTAATACCTAATGTGCCAGTCTCAGTAAAGTCCAGCCCAGCAACAGACTCAGCATTTAACGTGATTCCCTGTTCTCCAATCGCTTCAATAATCTTTCCAGCGACAGACGCTAATGTGGCATCCAACCCTAAACTAGCTCCAACTTCATATGTTACCGGACCTAAATCAGATGCACCTTCAAATGTTTCCGTAATTGAAAGTAATGCTTCGGCATAAATATCAAGTACACCAGTACCTAATGCGTTCTGAATAGTCCCAAGCGTAGCCGCAGCTAATAAATCGGCAATATTATCAGCCGCTAATGCTTTAGTAACACCTAAACTAGCTGCTGCGGTCCAATCTACAGCCACATCTTTATCCAGCCCTGATTCAACGGCAAACGCACCAACCGCATTAATCACGAGATTTTGACCACTTACAAGCGTATTGCTGACAGCTAATGTTCCACCTTTGTCATAAGATGTACCGACCGCTGTTACCTGGTGAGCACCAATATCCCAGCCTGTAGCCCCTCCTGGACGTGAATCACCATCAATATCATCCGTAACTGGTAAGTTAGAATCAGAGCCTAAATCAGTTCCATATGTCCTTGCACCCGCGTCTGAACCAGTAATATGGAAATCATCGCTGCCTGCATTTACAAACGTGAATGTTTGTGATACCCGGTCATTAGTGTTTGCGGTGACATCATTAAAGTTTGCTTTATCTGTAGCGTTATAATCACCAGTGTAGGTGAGAGTATTCCCGTTATCCTCTACTACGGAAGTATCGCAGACAAAGATATTATTTTTAAGATATATATCCCAATCAATCGAAGCATAGATCGCCCTGTAACACGAATGAATCGTATTATTATGGGCATAGAGGGCACCACCATCAATTGCCCCGTATAATCTAAATGCCCCTCCCCATGTACCATTTCTCTGATCATACAAGATACAGTTAGAAACTTTCAAGGTTGGAGAATGATCCGGGTAGACAATGATATTGATTAGACCATCAGTGGTCGAAGATGAACCGCGAATAAGACAATGATCAAACTCAATTACTCGCGCATATGTACCATTAATGTTAGCAGTATTTGCAGCACTAGACGAATAAAGTTGAACCCAAGATACCTTAACATCCTCCTCTTTAATCGTCAAACGAGTACCACTTCCAGTCATTCTATAACCAGAAGTTGACCATTTACCATCGTGCCTTTCACCACTAGCAACCGTGATATGGATATACCGCGTTGCATCCGTAGTCCAACCATCTATAGTCACAGCCGTAGTATCATCGAAGTCATAACATTCGAAGACCATAATCTTATCAGCGGAGACAATATTACCCTGCTCATTTGCCTCAGCATTGCTGAGAGAGGAGTAATCTCCGCCGCTAGATTTAACCGTGACTGTATCTGTAGTTGGCATTAGTCATCAATCTGTCTATTAGTACGCTTGTCTTTTATAAACTGTTTCGCTGTCTGCCACGGCACTGAGTAATAACCAGTCCGATTTAGCTGCTGCCTAACATTAGCTGGTAATTCCTGGGGATCTAATCTTACACGCCTACGCCTAGTAACCGACAAAATTGGATTACCAGCGGCATCCTTCTCACCCAAATCAGATTCATCTGGATCATTGACTTCACGCAGATTAAGTCTATTCCGCACAATAGTTCTAAGCTGTACAGGCGTAATTCCATCAAGGTGGATTCTAATAAACCCTCCTCCGTCAATCGGAGCAATCACTTCTTTACGCCCAAACTCAAAATTATCGGGATACACACCAAGTATATCACCACGCTTATAACACCCACGCTCATCCTTAATTGGATCAGAGTGGGTGTTATTTCGCGCCATTACTAGCAGAATTGCCATTACTTATACGCTTCCTTTGCAGCCTCAAGTTCCGCTTTTGTGTAGACTCTATGCCATTCAACCTGCAAAAGATCAGCCTGCTGTGCCTTAAATAGCTCCAGGCTTTTATCCTCAACTTTATAGTCTACCTGTTCCATTAGTTTCAAGCCGTTCTTAAATACCTGGACCGAATCTTTAGTCTCGGCTTTAAGAGTAGGCAAATCCACTTTATACGGCTCAACTGTAGTAGGAACCCAAATATTGACTTTATCAACCTTAAATGGAGTCCCAACCGTTGTAATAGTGGGAGGAATAGCAATACCATTTTCATCCCTTTCAATCACAACGACATTTAGTCCGAGTTTAACAGGAGTAAGATTTCCAGTCTGGTTACGCATAAAGATAACATCGTTACCCGCTGGTAAATCCACAGAGGGTGTAATATTAATCATGCCACCAGATACGCTGAATCCATCTCCTAACGCGGTCCAAGAATAACGAGCAGGAGTCTCATTAGTTCGCTCATAAATCAGAACTTCCTGCGAGAACAGTACGGACAGCTGCATGGTAATCAATGTCAGTATTAACAGGTATCTCATCTCTTGCCTCCTGATCCTTAAATAGCTTATCCAACGTCGGAATTTCAGGTAATACTTTATACGCTCTAAGTAGCGTATTGAATTCTGCTCCATCTTGCGGCTGGTACTTAATATCTCCGAATCCTAAATTCTCAAGCAATGGAATAAGGGAATTCTCAGTATCCATCAAAGCAACATGAAAATCATATGGCGAAGACTGCCGCCCATAAATAGTGGCTTTCCAATAATCCCGCTCACCCTTATGATTATCAATGTAGTTTTGGGCTACCTTAATGAACTCAGGATAAGCTAAAAAAACAGAGCCGCCGTTAATGTCAAGAACTCGGTGGATATCAGAAAAAAGCTTACCATGTAAACCACTCGGAATATGCTCAATAACATGGGATAAAGCTACCTCGTAAATTTCCCCGTCCTCAAACGGCAAACCCTCGGTAATAAAATTATGGACCATATCAGGCTCAAGGGCCTCATTAACGTCGATGTTAATAAAGCCATCCAGCTTAGTCCTACCGCACCCAAGATTTATACGCTTTTTCGCCATTTATCAATCTCCTCTTTAGAGTGATCCTGCACTGAATAATCAATCTGGTCAGGAATAGGCCCTTCTCGTCTATCCCTCAACTCTGCAACATTATTGTAATTAACAATCTCGGCGGGAAGCTGGTGACCAGCAGGCACTTTAGTATCAACAAAGATACCTACATTACCTTTTAATTCTTCCTTCGCCTTTAAACAAAAGTACACATCTTCAGTCGAAGCGCCAGGAAATGTAACGAAATAAGGATACGACATCCGTTTAAGGACAGAGCACTTAATCATTACAAAATGGAATCCGACCGCATCACATTCAACAAGACCATTTTCATCTATTTCCTGGGCAAAATCACGGTAATAGAGCATTACTTTAGACCCATCAGCAGCTTTACCGTATTTAAAGAACATTGGCTCATACGGATAACCGCGGATATAAGAAAGGGCCATAATAATGTCCTTATCCGCCTTCTTTAAGCTCTCATAAGTTCGCGGATGCGGCACACTATCATCGTCGTACATCAATAGATAGTCACATTCACTTTGCAGAGCTAATTTAGCAGCTTGGTTGCGCGATACATCAATAGCATTTCTATTGGGAGCATGAAAGATAAACTCATCATCGCACTCGCGCCCCATACGAAACCACATATTACAGTGGGCCATATAAGGCGCTTGAGCGACGTTAGTCAGAATATTCGAACTAACTAGAACTTTAGACATTAGCCTTTGTAATCTTCCTCAAACGATTCAAAGAACCATTTGCTATTCCGGGTAGCAAGGTATTGTTCAATCTTCACATCTTCTACGCCGAAATCACCCTTCATTTCATCGTAGAATCTCTGAAGTCCATACCGGAAACCGTCATTAAACCAATCAACGTGGTGAGCAACAACTCTACCAATACCAGCATTAGCGAAGTTGTAAAGAATATACACTGGCAAATCAGGCGGTAACCCATTAGCCAACGCAACGGATAAAGGAATAACCGGGGCCGCCATTGGCTGTGCAGACCACTTACCTTTAACATAAACTTCCAGGGGTTCTGGAAAATTCATCCGTTTAAGACCTTCGATATGAGCAATGGCCTCATTAGCAGTAACATTATAGTTAGCATTTGGACTGATTACCTCGGCCCAATCCCTATTTTGCTGATTCATTTCTAAGTCTCCTAAATTTAAACACGTGATAAAGAACCCTTGCGAGTTCACCTCTAAGGAATAGCTGGAACGCACTTATCATAGTTCCACGCATTACGTTAGAACCACAAACAGGACATTCCAGCTTTCCCGTCTCAATCTCATATTCATCCCGCGTTCGACCGCAGGAATAACATGAGAAAATCGTCATTTACATGGCCCTCACAAAAACAGACTGTTCAACATTCCTCGTCACAGTAGCATTGGCAGTACCAGAAGCTAAAGTAGACGAAGGCACACTATTACTACCCAACAAAACTAATGCGGGCAAATATGCACTTTGACCAACAGTACCGGAAATTACAAGACCATTTCCGACAGTATCGAGAGCCATAATATTACCAGCGTCCCATGCAGTAGACGGCACAGTCGAAGAATTAGTTGCTTTAGTCTGAGCAAGATAATGTCTAGCCGCAGTACACGGACCAAAACACTGAACCAACCCATACTTACCAGCAGCCATTTCTTTAGCGACAAGGCCAGCAAACAAAGACGTAGCTTTAGAAGCACCAGCGGTAGATAATTGCTCTACGTCATGCCCCTTATTATCCGCATCCCCCGCAAATGCGGGTTCTGAGTCCATTGTTGCAGAGTCAAATTCTTTACCGAAATAAAGATTTTCTCCGGACTTTTACGATTGAGGATACCTAATTGCATTGATTTATTCTCCTTTCCCTTAAATTAGTTTAGCTCAAAGTCCGGGCGATCTTACCAATCACGCCATGCT
>CALOCZ010000017.1:0-35843 GCA_942491935.1 uncultured Cytophagales bacterium | reverse complement strand
GACTGGACAGTAAGTTAAGCCAAAATTATTAACTTTAAATAATTATGGTAAAACGAAGAAGAAAGTATGATAAGGAGTTCAAGCTAATGGCTGTCGAACTTATGAACACCAATAAAAGTGTAAAAGAGATATCAGAGAACTTGGTGTAAAAAAGGATCTTTTGTATCAATGGAGGAAGAATTAATCAGAAAGGGTGAAGCTGGATTTAGCGTTAATGGGAAGAAGAATCTTACACCTCAGGAAGCTGAAATAGCCAGATTGAAGAAAGAACTACGTGAGGCCGAATTGGAAAGGGACATCCTAAAAAAGGCAGTGAGCATGCCTGTCTGCCGACGAGGCGGGTTCTCCAAGAACGATGGCAAATATTTCAATTCATAAAGGATCATTGCTCCATATTTCCCATTGAGAAGATGTGTAAAGTAATATTAAAAGTTAGCCGGAGCGGATATTATTACTGGTTAAAGAGAAAGCCTTCCAGATGGGATTTAGAGAATGGTAGGCTATTAGTTAAAATACGTCAGATACATCGGCAAAGCGATCGGAACTTATGGCAGTCCCAGGATCACCATGCAACTGAGAGATCAACAGATTAAGGTATCCAGACCTCGAGTTGCCCGATTGATGAAAACAGCTGGAATACGAAGTAAAATAGTGAGAAACTTCAGAGTGACAACAGATTCGAAGCATAACTATCCCATCGTTGAGAGCCAACTCAACCGAAATTTTTTAGGGTGGGGAGAACTTCCCAGGTATGGGTATCTGATGCAGCATATATCTGGACCAATCAGGGTTTGGTTGTACTTGACCATTATCATGGATCTGGCCGATCGGAAGATCATTGGTTGGGCATTGAGTAATTCATTGAAGGTAGATCAAACTGTGATGTTTACCTGCCTGGAGGATGGCTAGCCCGATTAACCGGCCCATTGATCAGGATTTAATCTTTCATTCTGACCGCGGGGTGCAATAATCCTGCAGTGTGTTTGCCTCATTTCTGGGAACTTATCAAAAAGTTTCCAGAAGTATGAGCAGGAAAGGGGATTGCTGGGATAACGCAGTGGCTGAAAGCTTCTTTAAAACGATCAAGTCTGAATTGATCAATCACTATAAATTCAGTACCTGGATCCAGGCTAAAAGAGCCATTTTTGAATACATCGAGATGTGGTATAACCGGAAAAGAAAACACTCGGCTTTAGAGTATTTATCTCCCGAAGAATATGAATTAAAATTATTACAAATTAGAAACGTGGCTTAATAATTTGCAAAATTTTCCGAGGTTATTATTTGTTTCCTCTTGCAGCTCACCGAAACTTTCTAATTCTCTGATTCTCTTTTATATATTAACAATAACAAAAATAATATAAAGACATCTTCCTAAAAAAATTGATTTTTATTAAATCAAATAACTTATCAGAAATTAAATACTTTTAAAATTTTTATATAATTAAGAATTATTAGAAAATAGTATTAATAAAATATTTATATATAAATCATCCATCCGTTCAATAGTCAATTAATTTTATTTTGATAGACAAATGAAATTATATTCAAACTTTTACAAACGATTTAATATTATAATTTTTATCATTTTGTTGAATAGAAGTGTAAAAGTTAACTTTCTAAGTTTATAATGTATTACTTTAGTTTATAACCTGTAAAATTTCAATAGCTTAAATTAACTATTCAATATCCATTATCATATCAAAAAATTATTGAATCATTTTCATGAAGATGCTGATGACTGAGGGGGCAGGATTCGTAGAAGTTGGAGCGGACCTGGCGGGGATCGTTGATGATGTCATAGAATTGATCATAATAAGCCAGTGTGCCTTTTAACTGCTTTTCATCAAGTAATTTGCAATTGCGATAAATACCGTAAATCTCTTCTTTTTTCTCATTGAATATAGATCAAGTATCTCTTCATACTCTCCCGGCCTTCGGCAGTAGCCCCTGAACAACCTCTGCCCGGACCGAGAGCGATTGCCAAGCCGCTTTCATCAGGTGTGAGCTACCAATTGGCATTTTACCACTGTGATATCAAAATCATAGGGAATAGGAATCGGCATCTTCCCTTCCACAAGCAATATCTTAACATTGTGCTGGTTGCCTACCCACCAATCTATATTTCCCACCACTGAATTGAAAACATGTAAAAATGTCAATCGACTGACGGTCACACCGGTCATGATTGTTTAACTGCATCTCAGCAATTTCGCCACCATTTCTGCTCTGCAAGTGCTTTTTCATTTTCAATGATGAATCCATACCGGGTTACCGGCTTATAATTTTTCACTTGTATCAATGTATGTAAGCTAACCTGGACTAGCCGCACCTTGAAACTGTGGGGCGTCAGCTGCTGCAGTATGCTCGGCTAAGCCGGGCCATTCCTGAATATTATACTGCTCACATTTTGCGTCCGAGTTTTTTGCAGTAGGCAACCAGCTTAAGTTTGTCTTGTCCATCAAAAATCGTATTCTCAACTTCTTTTTTCTTAAAATTCAGCATTAAGGGTGGAAAAGAACACCACGAATTTATTCTTCTCGTAATGCCTCTTGGTTTATTTTTTATTTGAAATAAGTCCTCCTCTCCTTCTGAATTATTGTAGATCAACTCTGCGGTAAATGAGGACCTCCTTTTCTTTCGCCTTTATAGACTCTTAAATAAGACTTTATGGTGATTATAAGAGGTTCATCTGCACTGAACAATGGGGCTTCAGAGAGATCTTTAACTGATAATGAATCTTGAGCTAATAAATGATTTGTGAATGCAAAAGATAAAACAAACAAGAAAATTGTTCCAAGGATCGCGTGAAATGATTTTTTATGAGACATCATCAATGACTATTTGGTTGTAAAATTATCTTTTTTGGTTATAGTGTATCAATTTTAATATTTATGGATCAATGATCAAAGAAATATATTTAATCTTTTTCTGATATGATTTCTTGCAAATAAAATTCTTGAAATAATTGTGAGTAAGTTTGCCCTAAACGAAGTTAGATTCTGGATTTGGCTATTGTATACCTGTTAGCTGGATTACCAAAGAAAAGATTCTCATGTTCAAATTAATTTTTGTAGGGTTTTGGATTAAGTTTTGCTCGATACAAATTTAATGAGATGAAAACGAAATGTCAATATCCCTTGCTCGAATATGATTGTCTTCCTTGCCCTTGTACCAGAATGCGATGCTCTGAATGATTCCGGTATTGCTTGTGCCAATGCCCGCCTCTCCAGGTCCTACCCTTTCGGATCAAGTCTTTTGATGGAATCTTTATATGGGAAATCCGGATGATCCCCCTGCTCTATTATCGGCCCTTAAATCAAGATCGGCAGTTACATAATGACTGGTTATTCTCATTATTTTCACACCACGTTCATGTACCTGGTTATAAGGCTTGCTGCCAACAAAGGCTGGTAAGGAATGAATGATGAATGTTTATAATTCTGTTTGGGTGCTCCTTTACAAATTCCGGGAAAGAATCTGCATATACCTTGCAAGTATATGATGCTGTCAATCTGTTGCTCTTTCAATAACTCCAGCTCTCTCGCTCTCCTGTTCAGGTTTAATATCCTTTGCTACTAGGAAACAAATGAAATGGGATTCCGTATTGCGCAGCCAGTGGTTCCAGATCAGGATGATTAGATATGATCAAGGGGATCTCAATCCCAAATTCTCCCATTTTTTGCCGCCATAATATATCCTGAATGCAATGGTCATATTTAGAAACAAATATGGTTGTACGTAGCTTCTCTTCTGCGATCTTTATCTTCCATGAGGCTTTAAACTCTTTGGCTAAGGGAGCAATGGCTTCTTCAATCTCCTCTACTCCTATTGAAAAGTTCTTGGTGCTCCAGGCCACCCGGATAAAGAACATATTCTCAATAGGATGACATGTTCATCCAGGTCCAGTATATTCCCTCCCCTTTCAAAAATAAAGTTAGAGATTCTGGATACTAAACCTGTCCTGTCTTTGGGATAATAATAATATAGCAGTTGGATTGTTTTTTCAGTCAAATCTTTCAAGTTTAAACGAGTGCAAATTAATCAAAATATCCCGCAAATTTTAAAAATTTTATATTTATCTTTATTGATATTTCAATTAATAAGTTTAAAATGATCAAATCATTATTTTTTAGCCTATCTCTTATCGCTTTCACTTTAATCCAATTGTCAGGAAATTGCCAAATGCAAAAACCTGGACTCATTTCAGGGGCAATAATCTTGATGGAATTTCAGGTTCTGGATATGCTCCGGTCAAATGGACAAGCGACTCAAATCTGGTTTGGAAAACTGTAATACACGATAAAGGCTGGTCATCCCCTGTAGTATATGGAGATCAAATCTGGATGACCACGGCCAAGGCAGAGGGTGAGGAAATGTATGCAGTATGCGTAAATTATAAAACTGGTGAAATTATACACGACATTCTATTATTTGAACCCGACTCAATCTATAGAAAACATGGGCTGAATTCATTTGCAACACCAACTCCGGCCATAGAAAAAGGGTATGTATACACTCATTTTGGACGATATGGCACAGCTTGTATAGATGCAGAGAACGGAAACATAATTTGGCAGAGAACGGATATCGAATTCCAGGATATTCAGGGGCCAGGTTCTTCCTTGTTTTATATAAGAACCTACTGATCCTTCACTGTGAGGGGATCTATATACAATATATTTTTGCTCTTGATAAAGTAACAGGTAGAAACAGTATGGCAAACAGAAAGGCCGAAAGAAATATACGACAAACTTGAACCGATTGGGAAAAAGGCATATATAACTCCTATTATCATTAAGATAAATGGACAGGACCAGCTAATATCAAATGGCTCTGCTGCTTGTATAGCCTACGATCCAAATACCGGGAAGGAGATCTGGAGAGTAGTTGGTGGAATTGATTCAACCATTTCCATGCCCTTCTCTGAAGATGGTCTTGTTTTCTTCTACACAGGATTCAAGGTTGATGATGATGATAAATATGCTGAATTATTGGCTGTAAATCCAAATGGTAAAGGGGATATTGGACAAACAAACACCATATGGAAAATGCGAACACCAATCCTGCAGCTTCTTACCCCATTGGTAAAGGATGGCTTGATTTATACTATAGATACTAAAAGCATTATGATGTGCATCGAAGCTAAAACCGGAGAGATCGTTTGGTCCAAAAGAGTTAAGGGGAAATATAATTCATCTCCGGTTTATTCAGCCGGGAAAATATATTTTTCTTCAACACAAGGTAATGTAATAGTTATCAATGAAGGCAGAGATCTCGATATTATTGCCGAAAACAAGCTGGAAGGAGAAATATGGACTACTCCTGTCATCCTGGATGGAAATATTCTATTACGAACTAGTAAATATTTGTATAAAATCGGATCTTAGCTGATATCTAAACAAAGAAAATACATCGCTGAAAAAATTAAAATTAATATGAAAACTACTCAAAATCGTCGATCATTTATTAAACTGGCAACACTGACATCAGCTGCTGCAATAATGCCATTAGCAGGAATAAAAGCAAGCTCACCGAACGGACTCAAGAAAATTCAGGATGAGTTTAAATCCAGGAGCGATTGGTGTTAGCCTCAATCAAAAAGAACTTCTTGATGCAGCTGCTAAACATAGATTCGAAGCAATAATACCATATTCTGGCACCCTTGCAGAATGGAGTGATGATGAGATAAAAGCCTTTGTTGATGATATGAAGTCAAAAAATATTACCTGGGGTGCTGCCGGATTACCTTATAATTTCAGGGGTGAAAAGGAAGCCCAAACCAAAGGCATAAGTGAATTGCCAAAACATGCAAAAGCCCTTCAAAAGGCCGGTGTAACCCGTATGTCAACATGGATTATGCCTACCCATGATTCACTCACCTACCTGCAGAATATGGAGCTCCAGGCAAGTCGACTTAAAGAAGCTGTAAAAATATTAGGAGATCATGGTATAAGTTTTGGACTTGAATATGTAGGTCCAAAAACACTAATGGCTGCTCAAAAGTTTTCTTTCGTACATACAATGGCTGAATGCAAGGAATTGATTGAAGCAATCGGGGAACCTAATGTAGGTTTCCAACTTGACAGTTTCCATTGGTTCTGTGCAGGAGAATCCAAAGCGGATTTATTAAAACTGGATAAGAAACAAATTATTACTGTTGACCTGAATGATGCCCGTAAAGGATTTACAGCAGACGAGCAGATCGACGGAAAACGTGAATTACCTATGGCAACAGGCGTTGTCGATATCAAATCCTTTATGGAAGCCTTGGTTGAAATAGGCTACGACGGGCCCGTAAGAGCAGAACCGTTTAACCAGGCCTTAAGGGATATGAATGATGAGGCAGCATTAAAGGCTACTTATGAGGCGATGAATAAAGCTTTTATGCTTGTTAATTAATGTTCCTGTCAAGGGAGATTTTCGATTATATATTCTGAGTAAACACTTTATTATTCAGCGACTAAATCTATCGGCAATTTAATTATATTACATTTGAAACGAGGTAGACATACCCGGAATCTATAATCTATAATATAAATCCCTGTAAATATTTGATTTTTCTCCTTCAGGTTGAAGATTTTCACATGTTTAAGAGAGATTTGTAGTATAGTCCAAAACCATTTAAAACAATCCAAAAAAATCACTGGATGGATTATGGGATGTAGTATTTCAATAGTAAGTTGATAAGTACTGACACCTTTTATTAATATATTAAACTCCAGGAAATGATATTTTATATTTCCCATTCAGCATGAAGAACTTAAAAAGGCGGAATGGAAATTAAAGTTTGTTTCCTAATCATTTAAATTGGGCACGCCCTTGAAAAACATATGAAACTGGCTCAAAGGACATTAGGTATAAAAAGGGAGCGCTTGAAAAATACATGAAGCTGGCTCAGAGGATATTTGGTATATAAAGGGAGTCCTTGAGAAATACAAGGGGCTTATACAAAGGAAATTAGGATCCAAAAAAAAATAAAAGCCAAAAAATGCCTGTAAGAACATTTATCGGGATTCTTGTTTTGTTATATTGTGTCTGCCAAGTATTCTATGATGGCGGAATTTTACATCAAAAATTCAGTTTTATGGATGCTCCCTGGCCAAGAAAATAATAAAGGAGCCCAATTCAAACTCCTTATATACATCTATTTGTTTTTCTAATTAATTTTCAAGACTCCCTAATTAATAATTCCTTTAAAGCCTCTGAAAAACTAAGACAGGCTGAATGGGAATTGAAGTTCCTTTCAAAACCATTTAGACACATAAGATCCTAAATGTGGATTAATGCTTCTCCGGTGTGTAAGTAAGATCATGAAGAACATTTCCACTCTTATGTTCCATCTTTTTTATGAGATTCATAGTTTTCTCATACAGAGCATCCCCTTCATCACCAATTTTTTCCACAATAGCAGCATTGGCTTCATGAATGTCGACATGATCCTTCCCGAAAAAAATGAAAATGTACAATGGTAATTCCGGACCGATAAATCCTGCCCAGCAATAATATGGATCTGTAATTCCTTTCTTCCTATACAATTCTACCCATTCTTTCCAAATTTCCTCTGCCTTCATATCCATTCCTGGTTTAATGTAGACAAAATCCCCATTCAAGGAAAATTGACTCTTCAGAAGATAGCCTGGGATTTTCAGGGATGTAAGAAAGATCAGGCCGTAAATAATATAATCCAAATTGATAGGATTCAGTTGCTTGAAATTCAGCATCTTGCAATTCAGACCATTTTGGACTCCCAACTTTTTCAGCCAATGCATCTACTTCCGCAAAAATTTTTTCCACATCTGACACTCCTTGAAGAGGAAAGGTAAAATACATGTGAAAATCATTGGTAATAGTATGAGTTAACAGGATATTTGAAATTATGTTCCTCAAATAAATTTAAAAACTGTTTTATAGTTTCTTGAAAATTTTCAATCTCGGAAGGTTTTAAAACAAAATCTTCGACAAAGAATAATTGCGGCTTCTGCGTATCTTGTCCATAAGTACTTAAACAAGAAAAAACAAAGATGAAAATAAATACGATCGATGTTAGGGTTTTTTGATCATTGTAGTAATGTTTGGTTAAGTTATAAATTTCAATAAATGGTTGCGATCCATATTAAAAAAATAATTTCAATTCTGGATTAGTTCCGTTGAGTTAATCCATGATAAATACTGAATCCCAAAGTTTTTGAAAGGAGTGAATTTTACTACTCTTTCCCATTATAATGGGAACAAAATACAAGGTGCATTAACAATTAGTCAACCAAAAATAATGGGAGGATACAGTTTGAATAAAAATTCTGGCGCAAACCAGCCATTCAGATATAGAATGAAACAAAAACATAATATGCATTCTGATATACGCCAATAAAACAAATGATGTTCTGAATAGCGATCCATTACTATATATTTATTCGGCCGAAAACCAGTTTTAAAAATTTCCGTATGAATATTGTAACTATAGACCTGCTTGAGTTGTCTATATATTTACTAAATAAACTATTTTTTAAAATGCTGAAAAACTATCTGCTCATCGCCTTCCGGAATATTTTTAAAAGGAAACTATTTTCAATCATCAATATAACTGGCCTATCTCTGAGTATGTCTACCGGATTACTCATCATATTGATGCTTTTTGATATTCTCCAATACGACAAATTCCATGATAAGGCGGATCGGATTTATAGAGTAATTACAAAATCAAATACTTCGCGGCTTTTGGCAACATCGCCCATGCCTTTAAAGAACACTTTATTGCAAGATTATGATGGAATCGAAAAGGTAGTCAGATTCAAAGGCATGCTGGGAGGAGATATTACCTATAAAGATCATACTTTTCCCTTGGCAGGTCATTACACCGATGAAGATCTATTCAATGTCTTTGGAATCAGCCTGAAAAGTGGCAATCCAAATACTGCCCTTAAAGAGCCGTTTTCCCTGGTTTTAAGTGAAGAAGCAGCCAAAAAATTGTTTAAGGATGAAGATCCATTGGGAAAAGTTGTTTCATTCAACGACAGGGGTATGAATATGCTCGGTTTTGATTTAGACATAAAAGATATCATGCTTGGCGATTTCACAGTGACAGGTGTGGTTAATGATATAGAAGGGAAATCTCACATTAATTTCGATATCCTGGTGTCCATGTCAACATTGGAATCATTGATTAACTCTGGTATTGAAGATTATAACATGAATAATTGGAGAGATATCTGGAGTACACATATCTATTTTCTAGGTTCTGAAGGAAAAACGGAAGCTGAACTTACACGAATCCTGGATAATATATCTCAGGTGAAATATGAATCATTTGAAGATTTTGAGGCCAGTTTCTATCTTCAGCCCCTCACCGAAATCAGCCCTGGTAAAATGCTAAGTAATCCAATGAGCATACGAATGCCAATTGAAGGTTTCTATTTTCTATCAATATTAGCATTGATCATTATATTTTCTGCTTGTTTTAATTATACTAACCTTACAATCGCACGTTCGTTATCAAGAATGAAAGAAATAGCGCTGCGAAAGATAAATGGAGCATACCGGATCCAGGTTTTTATCCAATTTACAATTGAGGCAATCATCATATCCCTGATTGCACTGGTGATTTCAATTATAATACTTCAGCTCATAAAACCAGGTTTCTCCGGTTTATGGATTAATAAGTATATGGCCATCGGACTAGAAGAAAATTTCCTGGCTTATTTATTTTTCGTTGTTTTCAGTATTTTGATAGGGATTCTATCCGGGTTGATTCCTGCCTGGCTGTTATCTTCCTTCAAACCACTCAATATGCTTGGCAATAAAATAACTGGATCAGTAAATAAAAAAGGTGTTTTTATTTTTAACAAACCCCTTCTTGGAAAAACCTTAACAGTTATACAACTTGTACTTTCCTTTATTTTTCATAATAACCTCTACCCTCTTATACCTGCAATTGAGACATTTTGCCCAAGCCGAATATGGATTTGGCAAAGAGAACATTATAAACGTAAATCTCAGAGGAAATGATTATGTGCAGTTTACTAATGAGTTTTCCTCCTGGTCCGATATAAAACAGATCTCAGCGAGTTCCATAATGCCTGCTACCATGGTTAAGGAAGGTGATAAGATCTATAAACTGGATGAAACCCAGGATTCCCTCCATTTAGACCATATATCAATAGATCATAATTTTATCAATAATCTGGATTTTGAAATTATTGCAGGGAATGATTTTAACCAGGAACTTATAAGTGAAAACAAACGATTCATAATAGTTAATGAAGCCGCTGCCAGAAAATTCGGCTACGAAAACATAAATGATATTGTTGGAGAAAAGTTCAGTACCGTAAACAGGAATAATACAGAAGGAAATGCCGAGGAAGTGGTGGAGGTGATCGGAATTGTAAAAGATTTTCACTATGATATATTCCAGGACCAGATTGGGCCTTTCATGTTTACTTATAATCCTGATGAATACCGCTATCTGAATGTAAAATTTTCCGGACAAAACCTAAATGAAACAGTCGCCTTCCTGGAAAGGAAATGGAAGGAAATGGATAAAATACATACTTTTCAATACCAGTTCTTTGATGAGCAGTTGGCAGATTCCCAGGGTATTTTTAGTGATGTTCTGTCTATTGTAGGTTTTGTATCTTTGATTGCCATAGTGATTGCAGGGATGGGACTTCTGGGCATGGCTACATACAGTGCTGAAACGAGAATAAAAGAAATAGGAATACGAAAAGTGCTTGGCGCTTCAGTCCGGGGTATTCTTGTTCAGATCTCAAGAGGATATATTTATATGTTATTGATTGCAATTGTAATAGCTACCCCGATTGCTTATTTCCTGAACAATACCTGGCTTCAGTTCTTTGCTATTAGGATTAATTTCAGCATTTGGATTTTGCTATTTGGAGTTCTGATATTGCTTACGCTTGGTCTCCTTGCGATTGGTTCTCAAACGATAAAGGCTGCTATGACAAATCCGGCAAACACCCTCAGGGATGAATAATCTTCATGTTGGTTTTAATTTCATCATGGTACATTAATCTAAAAGAGGTTGCTTTTATCTCATCAAATGTATAATTTATTGTCTGAACAATTTTTTATAAAATGATAGGCAATAAAAACAAAATTAAAGCACTCACATTCATTATAGCATTATTCTTCCTGGCTTCCGGTTATATTCTGCTCCAGGATGACTGGGAGGTACCTGACAAATATAAAAATATGGAGAATCCTTATGCCCAGGTTGAGGACGAAGATGACATTGGTAAAGATTTATACTCGGTGCACTGCAGATCATGCCATGGTAAAACAGGTTTAGGAGATGGCTCAAAAGCTTTCGAATTGAGTTCAGATGTCAGAGATTTTACAGCTAAAACTTTTAAATCACAACCTGATGGAGCCATCTATTTTAAAATAATCATGGGCAGAGATGAAATGCCCAGCTTCGATAAAAAGATTAAGGAAGAAGAGGACCGATGGATGCTTGTTAACTATATTAAGAACTTTTAATTAGTCATATTTTTATTATGTGGCTTGGAATTATTGATAGGGGGCTTTGGATTTGTAAATGCCTGGAATAATTAGAATTCTAGAAATCAGGTCTCAATCTCTATTTTTCGATCTAATAGTTAAACAACATATTCTTCAATTAAATTTTCATTTAATATATATGAAAAGAGTCATTATCTGTACGATCGGAGGTGTAATTGACTTTTACAAAAACAATATCCCGGCCACCTGGGAATACAAAGATTTCTATGGAACGCACTACTTCTGGGGTGGAGATGAGAACATGGCAATGATGGCACAAAGTCCATCAATTCAATTATCCGAGGCAGATGACTTCAAAAAAATATGGCCTGAAGCAAAAACGATTATAACAATTTACTATAAATAGAGAATATAATGAAAAATGCAGTTAAATCAGGTAGGCGAAAATTCATAAAATCATCAAGTTTGTTAGTTGGCGGTATAGGCTTAGCGGGGACCTTAGGATGTACAGGACAAAGTTCGACTGTGAAAAACAAAATTCCTAAATGGAAAGGATTTAACTTGCTGGACTTTTTTTCTCCAAATCCAAACAACACCAGACCCGGAACCCAAGAGGAATATTTCAAATGGATGTCAGACTGGGGATTTGATTTCGTCAGAATACCAATGGCCTATCCATCATATATAAAATTTGACCGGAGCAGAGATATTACCCCCGATGAAGTTTATCAAATTGATAAAGAAGCAACGGATAGGATCGAGGAACTCGTAGCAAATGCTCATAAATATAATATGCATGTTAGTTTAAACTTGCACAGAGCACCCGGATTTTGTGTTAATGCTGGCTTCAATGAGCCTTATAACCTTTGGCTTGACCAGGAAGCACAGGATGCTTTCTATTATCACTGGTCAATGTGGGCAGAAAATACAAAAACCATTTCTCCGAACAGAATAAGCTTTGACTTCGCAAATGAACCATGCATGCGGGAGGACATGAATGATCAGCATTCAAAAAGAAGTGCAGTTCCTGGGGAAATATATAGAAAAATTGCGAAGAAAGCCATGGAAACGATTAAGGAGTCAAATCCTGACCACCTGGTTATCGCTGACGGAAATAATACTGGAAGCTCCGTAATTCCAGAAATTGTAGACCTCGATATTGCTCAAAGTTGCAGGGGATATTATCCAGGAATCATATCACATTACAAAGCTTCCTGGGCCTTCAAAGATATTGATAATTTACCTGAACCAAAATGGCCCGGACAGGTTGGTGATCAATACCTCAGCAGGGAAATGTTGGAAGAATTTTATGCGCCTTGGATTGACCTGGTAAAAAAAGGTGTTGGTGTGCATTGTGGAGAATGTGGCTGTTTTAATAAAACACCTCATGAAGTGTTCCTGGCATGGTTTAGGGATGTTATTGATATTCTGGGATCAAACGGAATTGGCTTCGCGCTTTGGGAGTTTACAGGTTCTTTTGGGATTCTTAATTCCGGTAGAGAGGATGTTGACTATGAAGATTGGTATGGATATAAACTCGACCGTAAATTGCTTGACCTGATGATCAATAGTTAATATAGATTAAGATTAATACATATAAAAGCTTTAGCCATCGTCATTAAATAAGCTTGAAGTAGAATACCATAAATATTTGCATGTCAGACATTTATGGTATTTTTTACATACAAATGTACCTTTGGTGAGGAAAATCAATTGTTATATCCCTACATCTTATTTAGATTTGCTGTTCAACCTTAACCTATCCTGGGAATTTTTCTAATTATTTGTGCAATTTAAACTTAATGCTATGAGAAAGAATTTGTCAATCTTTTTTTCCTTTTTGTTGATCTTATTATTGATTTCATGTAATAATGAGAACGATATGACTACAAGTCATCTGAAAATCTCATTAGTCGATCAAGCTGGAGATTATGAATCAGTAAATATTGACATAAAGGAAATCAAGGTACATTCAAGCACTATTAAGAATGAGGATGAGGAGGAAGCAGATCAAAATCAAGATGGCGAAGAAAACAACGATGATTCAGGTGGCTGGGTAACCTTAGAAGGTAGTGACATAGGTGTAGTTAATATTCTTGACTATACTAATGGACACGAACTCACCATATATGATTCAGAATTCCCTGCTGGATATATTACCCAGATCAGACTGGTTCTAGGTGATAAAAATACTGTGGTTGTTGATGGTGACAGCCTGGATCTTAAAACCCCTAGCGGACAACAATCCGGGTTGAAATTAAAAGTAAATGAAAATCTCGAAGCCGGACTCTCCTATTATCTGAAACTTGATTTTGAGGCTGCACGCTCTATCGTACATACAGGAAGCGACAAATATCTTTTAAAACCTGTAATAAGAGTTTACACAGAAAATAATGGGGGATCAATAAAAGGGGAAGTATTTCCAGAAGAAGAAAGTATCTCAATATATGTTATAAATTTGGATGACACTTTGGGATCTACAATTGCAAAAGCAGGATCTTCATCATTTTTAATTTCTGGAATCGAGCCTGGGACGAATTATTCAGTCACATTTGAACCGGAAGATGATTCTGGTCTTTCTTCAAAAATTGTCGAAGGCGTAACTGTAGAAGATCGGAAAATTAAAGATATGGGACCAATTGATTTAGAGCTGGAATAATACCTCTTGAAAACACCATATCGGTATTATAAAATTTATATTAGAAGCTCCTTAAAAAAAGCCATAAAAGATATAAAAACCACCTGATTGGGTTTAAAGAATTTAAATTTATATGATATATCAAAGAAACGGCGGGGATAAATATTATCCTAGAAAATATCCCAAATGCCAATATAAAAGAGGCTGTCTCAAGTTTAGAAAGAGATGGCCTTCACTTTTATTATGGGCTATATTAATCTACATTCCAGTGGAATTATTAAATCCAGGAGGGAATTAATATATATGATAAGGTAAAGCAAAAAAAGCAGCCCCATTTAAAGGAATATGTTAATTAAACTGTGTCATTTATATGAGATCAAGTTTAATTCTATCTTTAAATACAATCACCAATTTCTGTAAAGCCATATTCCTGTTCCGTACCATCGTTAACCATTTTTCTATTGCCTTCATAAAGGCAAGATATGCCAGTTTCAGAGATGCATTTTCTGAAGCAAATGCGCCCGTGGTTTTAGTCACTTTCCGGATCTGGTGATGATAATCCTTGATGATAATGGTTGTGTAAATTATCCGATATATCTCCTTTGTATACTTAAAATAATTGAATAATTCTGGCCAGTTATTTTTTCATGACTTCAGATTTAGCAGATATTTTTTAGCCCATTCTATATCCAGCTTATGTGAATGACCTTTGGCTTGTTCTTTGATTAAAGCCTTGTAGACTATATTTAAGTCCTTAAAACATTCATTCTTTCAGTTTTTTCTTTCATGACGATCTTTTTTTTACATCGGTATTACAGGATTCGAAATGTCATTAAAAAAAGACTGCCCCTTTCGAGACAGCCTTTGTATAGCTGATAACCTAATATATATATTAATTATTCATATGTCTGTGACGCCACATCCAATTCCATCTCTTCATTCTGCAGTTCATTTCAAATTCCTCCGGCTCTTCATCGCCTATCTGCCTGGTAGCAATATTATCACATTCACCATCTCCAAAGTCTATAGTAATAACGGTTGTCTCATTTATAACTTTTTCAATAGTACCACTTGTGATCCAGAAACAATCTAATGATCTTATCAATGGTGAGGTGATGTTCATTGTATAAGTATCTTCCTCCAATGTTTTCCCTGAAGCATTACCGGTAATCTCAAAAACATCATCACTTCTATCATCAGTGTCACCACCTTCTATTCTGGTTCTGATCCTTTCTGACTCTCTTGTAATTATCCCGCCTTCAGGAGTGGTTATTTTACCTCCAACGAGTACACAAGACCAGGAAGCATTTCCTAAGTTAGTAAATGTAAATTCGCCCTCAATAAGATTATTGTTTACCTTAAAATCCTCAAATGTTACAAGACGTTGAGAATTCTCTTCGCTCATCTTACCTGTTATGGTTATAATAATCTTTCCGCTTTTAACAACATCATGCATCCATGAACTGCATCCCTCACCATAATCAATGGTAATAACGATCGGGAATGTTTCACCATCTCGCTTTTCCCTTGTTACCGTTACACAATCACTGTATCCAAATCTCTTAAACCACCTGACCTTATCTCCTTCTGTTGCTTCAGCAATGCGGGCACTTGTACTCATATCAGAAAAACTCACCTCATCAATGTCTGAAGCCAATTGCTCAAAAGTGTTTTCAGCAAAAGTGGTCTCATCAAGAATCTCCTGCGAGGACTCATCCACCATTTCATCATTATTACATCCGGCCAAACCGATAAATAATAGTGCGATTGCCAGGATTCCAAATTTTGTCTTCTTCATGATCTTATATTTTCTTGTTATAATTTTTATTTATAACCCTTAGACTTATTACTTATTAAAAGGTTTAATTGTGTTTAGTATTTTTCTAAAAATATATAGATTTTATTTCCTGTAAGAAGATAAAAGCCTAGTTAAAGTCTTATAGGTTGCTAAAAATATTGATCTGATATTTCCTGAAAAAGTTATAATAAATTGTTCAATAGTGAACACGACATGTGCTTTTCCGGTCATTAAAACAGAAAGCTTATTTAAAATATCATTATAATATATTGATAATCAAGCACTTACCATGTTGGCACAGGAATTGGAAAGCTGTTTTAAACTCATTTTTATATGTTACGGAATTATATTATAACCGCTTACCGGAATATGGTAAGGAACCGGCTTTTTACAGCGATAAATATTTTTGGCATTTCAATAAGCCTGGCTTGTTGCATCATTCTGTTTTTTTATGGAACACGTGAGTTGAGTTACGACAAGCATCATGGAAGAGAAATATATCGCCTGGTCTCAAACATGAGCCTGAGTGATGGGGAGTCCATCAAAGTGGCAACCAATTCAGTACCCATTGCTCCTGTGGTGATTGAGGAAATTCCGGAAATAGTATCCGGGGCCAGAGCTACAACGAGTTCATTGTTCGGAGGAAGAAATGTAATTAGGTTGGAAGAACAGTCATGGACAGTTGAAGATGGCTTTATAGCTGATACTTCTTTTTTTAATGTATTAAATTATAAAATAATCCAGGGTAATATTGAAAATCCGGTATCTCACCATGACGCTATTGCTCTAGAGAAAGATTGGGCGATTAAACTATTTGGCAGTGATGATCCAATAGGAAAAATGATTGAATTAAGCTCCGATTTTGGTGATATCGAATTTGAAGTTACTGCAGTATTTGATAACGGTCATTTTGATTCTCACCTGAGTCCATCATTTGTTGTCTCAATGGCCAATACACAATGGGATAATTTTTTTAATAGGGACATGACAAACTGGATTGGTCAAAATATGCTTTACACCTACCTTAAGGTTTTACCCGGATCTGATCTGAACGTAATCGAAGAAAAGCTAAATGAAATCCTAATGAAAAACGGTGGTGAGAGCATGAAAGAGATGGGAATCCATAAAGAGTTGTATTTGCAACCAGTAACAGATATACACACCTCCTCAGAAGAATTTATGGCTAATGTGCCTAATATAACAGACATTAAATTTATACGAGTGCTGATTTTAATTGGAATTATAATACTTGTATTAGCTTGTGTAAATTATATCAATCTATCCACAGCCCAAAGTGGTAAAAGAGCCTTGGAGGTAGGTGTCAGGAAAGTAATGGGAGTCACCTCAAAGGGTCTCATCTTTCAGTTTCTGGGGGAATCATTTATAATAGTTCTAATATCGCTTCTTTTAAGCCTTGTTTTTGCCCAAATCGCCCTTCCCTATTTTAATCAACTCATAGATAATCCATTATATTTCTCAGCAAAATATTATCCTATACTATTTTCCTACCTCGTCGGATTTTTAATAATTACTGGCCTTATTGCAGGATTCTACCCGGCATTTTATCTTTCTTCTTTCAAGCCTACTGAAGTAATTAAAGGCCGGGGCAAAGACCACAGGGGCGCATCTTTATTAAGGAAGGGCCTGGTAATCTTTCAATTTACTATTTCTATTTCAATGATTAGTGCCATAATTGTAATTTCAAAACAAGTAGAGTATATAAAAAATAAAGATCTGGGATTTGATTCAAGCTCTAAGCTGGTTATTCCTTTAAGTACACAAGAGGCTGCTAATCAGTACTCGGTATTGAAAAATGCATTCAACTCTAATTCCATGATCAAGGAAGTTTCAGGGACTGATGGTGTTCCAGGATCACCAATAATGAACGATCTACTGTTGTATAGAAAAGGCCAATCTATGGATGATGCCATACATATATACAGTAACACTATAGATCTCGAGTTCATTGATCTTATGGGGATGGAAATTCTTAATGGATCGAATTTCTTAGATTACAATAAGGATACTACCAGAGCTAAAATTCTGATTAGCGAGACAGGTATAAATATGCTGGGTATATCTCCAGAAGATGCACCAGGGTCAATGGCATACTTTGATTTTGAAGGCAATTCCTTTGAATATGAGATTGTGGGTGTAGTTAATGATATCAACCAGTTCTCTTTACACCGCGCTATGGATCCGTTAATGTATACAATAGGCAATGGAAGCAGATATCAGTATATGATGCTTAATGCGGACCTGGAAAACTTTCAGGAACTGGTTCAATTTCTTGAATTGGAATGGAAAGAAGTAGTCAAAGAAACCCCATTCAGCTATTTTGTTCTCAATGATCATCTCATGAAACAATACGAGAGTGATTTTAATACATTCAATCTTATAAAATACTTTGCGTTTATTTCAATAATTATAAGTGTTCTTGGGCTTTACGCTATGTCCATGTTCCTGGCAGAAAGAAGATTTAAGGAAATCGGTGTTAGAAAGGCATTTGGGGCTGAAATACAAAATATCATAGTCATGGTTTCAGCCAATCTCTCCAAATTGATTAGCATATCATATATTATTTCTATTCCTCTTTCCATTTATGCCATGAATAAATGGCTGGATACTTTTGCATACAAAATTACTCAGGGAGTTGATATTTATATCATATCAGGATTTATATCCTTGCTAATCGCCTGGTTAACCATTAGTTATCAATCTTTCCGTGCCGCAAGAACTAATCCGGTGGATGTATTACGAGAGGAATGATGCATGGTCCAGAAAATACATTTTCGTTAGCCCAAGTCCTTTGATATCCATAGTATTCCGTTCAATGAAGCTAAAATCATTTTTAACGAGATTATAGGTGGTTTCAGAAATGTTTATTTTCATGGGTTCAGAGCTGCTTTCCATTCTGGATGTCGTATTTATTGTATCCCCAAATACGTCATAAATGTATTTCCTAACACCTACAATTCCTCCCACTACCCTGCCCGAGTGAATTCCTATCCTGATCTTCCATTCTATATTTGATTTCGCGTTCCTATTCTCAAGAAATTCGCGAATATCAATCGCAGCGTTGATCATATTCTTTGCATGATCTTTTCTTTTTTCCGGCATACCGCACACTGCCAGGTAGGCATCGCCTATTGTTTTAATCCTTTCACATTTATGCCTGGACATAATGTCATCAAAGGCAGTAAAAATTTCATTTAATTCATGAATAAGTATATCGGGGGCCAGATTTGCCGACAATTTTGTAAAGCCGACTATATCTGAAAAATATACAGTAACGTCATCAAAACTTTCGGGATTGGTCTTGCCATTTTCCTTAAGATCATTTACTACTTTCAAAGGAAGGGTATTTAACAGAAGTTCTTCCGTTTTTTCCTTTTCTTCCTCCAACTCCAGCGTCCGTTCCTTAACAAGCACCTCAAGTTTTTCCTTCTGACCTTCCAGAATTCTCTTTTTCTCTCTCTCTTGTTCTAAAGTCTTAGCAGATAAGAGTTTAACCTGTTCAAGTTGTATCTCAAGGTTTTGATTTGTTTTTGCTATGTCACGTGCAAGGTAAATAGACATGGATAGAGGCGTGCTTAAGATGGCCAGGACGATTAGAAATAATAACAAGATCTGAAATGGACCGGTACCACTGATATTTATATTCCCGCCCATTGCGATACTTAACAATAAAATACCCATAAAAAACACGACGAATAATATAACTCCTGTCCCTAATATCCATGCTCCATCCATTTTTTTAATTATTGCAAGAATTAATACCCGGATAAGTTCAATCGGAATTAGAATTGCAAATCCTAAAAGAAAGTAATTTGAGACATTCAAATTGAAGAAATACATGGTTGCAGTTAGGATTCCAAGTGAACCGCTGATCCATAATGGTATTGGAAATTTCTTGTAGAATATAGAATAAATAAAACCCTGCAAGGCGATGAAGAAGAATGGGAGGCCTAAAGACGCGAAGAAAGCAACCTTAGTATGTACATCCGGATTTAAAGAAACTGCATTTTGCAATTTCCCCGCATAGACCAATAAAGAAAAAATAAATAAAAAAATACTGTAATAGAGATTTGAAATCTTCTTTTTATAAAACAGATAAAATAATAAATGTATGAAACCAAGAATTGCAAAAATCATAATTAAACCAAGGAAAAAATTACTACTAATGATGAAGTAGTCAACCTGTGTAATTGCCAATTTTGGATCACTGAGTGATGGTGTAAATCCTGCATTATGCTGATAATACCATTTACTAAAATTAATAGCCCTTTCATGATGATATCGAACTGCAAGAACCTGATGAGTTGAATCTCCGAATTGAAAAATAGTTGGTAAAAGTTTTGAATTATACCTTCTTTCTTCACTTGAATCACTTTTAAAATCTCCTATTGAGGCAATCTTCTCCCCATCTAAAAATATTTCTGAGGCGCCGTATTGATTCATTAATAAAGCATATGTTTTGCCGAACAAGGAAGAATCAATTTCCATATGAAGCCTGAACCAGGCTTTTCCATCAAAAACATCACTTTCTATACTTTTTAAGTTTAATATAGTTGACAAAGGATCCCATTCTAAATCATCGTAGTTTAAAGCAGACCATTCCAGGTTATCGCCTTTTTTATATAACCAGTTTGAATCCAAAGTAAGTACATCAGTAATGCTGTCTATTTTAATAGAATACTTTGAATATTCTCCTGTTATAATGTCATTAGCAGCCACTAATTCGACAAAACACAACATTACATATAATACAATGGCCGTTTTACCAATAGCAGAATGCCTCATATAGATATTTTATAAAATGGATATTATGCAAAACTAATAATCTATCCGATATGACCATCCAATAGACGCGGGTTTCAAATCAAAGTTTATTTTGGGTTCGCAGTATTAATTAGAAACATACTGACTAATTGCGTATCACCTCAGGTTAAAGACACTTCCCTCAACAGCATGCTCAACTTCAATGTAATCAGAATTATAACCAGAGTATGATCTTAATATGAAATCCAATTGACTGTCGGTATGGTTTGGATCGTGATGAAATAATAGCAGTTTCTTTGCTTCAGCTATTTCAGCAAACCTTATGGCTTGTTCAATAGAACTGTGCCCCCATCCTATTTTTTCGGGGTATTCTTCCATTGTATATTGACTATCATGAATCAGAATATCTGCCTTATATGCCAATCCCATGCCGGAAATCCATTTCTTACTATTCTTCCAGCCTCTGTTTCCAAGAAATGGTTCATGATCAGGAAGATAGGTGAAAACAAAATTGCCATCGGACACCCTGTAGCCAACAGTTGGGCCTGGATGGCTGATATAAGCAGAATCAACTTGAAGTCCACCTACCTGAAAACTAGATCTGGAAATTTCATGCAATACGGTTGTACATGGTAGATTACGAAAATGAACAGGAAAAAGTGGAGGAGAAAGATATCGATTGAGGCGATTTTGAAGAGACATTGAACTACTTGCGGGTCCCCAGATATGAACTTCATTTTTTTGGATCAAATAACGGCTTAAAAAAGCCTAATCCCTGAATATGATCAATATGCAAATGTGTAAGGAGAATATCATAACGGTTTTGGTTGCTGGTTTGTTCTGGTGTCAGTTTAAGTACTCCTGTCCCGGCATCCAATATAAAGGTCTGATCATCATTTTCAACCTGAATGCAGGCAGTATTACCTCCATAACGGAAGGTATTCGGATTTGTTGACGGCAATGAACCTCGTGTTCCCAGGATCCTGATCTTCATTCTTTACTTAGTTTTCCAGAAAATAGCAGTAGCACCTAAAAACCTGTTCCCTCTTCCCATGATTGGAAATGATGTGACCGAGATCTTATGATTTTCTCCCTTTAGGCTCTCAATCCAAAATGATCCGTGGGCGGGCTGGCAATTATTTAAAGTTTGAACTAAGGGAAGTTTTTCCGGATCTAGTGGATCTCCCTTATCATCAAGAGGGTGGAAAATGGTTGACCATTCTTCAACTGGCATTTCTCCTGTTTCTTCATACCTCTTCCCAAGAATTTCTTCGGCCGGTTCATTGTAGAAGAGCAGATTTCCATCAGTATCAGTGATAAACACAGGTATTGATAGACATTCAGCTAATTGCCTACTTAGAATTAATTCGATATCATAGGCCTTCATCGTTGCTTTTGAGTTAATGTTACCTTTAAAGTAAATATTAAATATAAGTATTATTGAGTGAATTACAATTCCATTCAAGAATATTTACCTGAAGAATTAAAAAAGTAGCTAGTAAAGAATTCACTATGAACTATATACGATTTAATCTATCGTGGTTGTTTCAAACTATAATTCTGTCTTTTAATTTCAAGAATATTTAATTTTCAAAACTTTTTGCTAATCTATTAATATATTAGAATGTAATTTATTATCTAAAGATATTTGTTATTCATTTACGGACATAACCTATTCAATATAGAATTTGCCATTAATTTTTTATTTCTAAGTCTTAAACAATTATGAATATAAATAAACCTGTCTCGCTTCTGATCTTTTTCATTCTTACTGCTTGTAATGAACCGTTATCTATCTCGCAATGGCGCGGACCCAATAGAGATGGGATTTATCCCGAATCTCAGCTCCTTACTTCCTGGCCTGAAAATGGCCCAGAAATGAAATGGTCATATGAGGGACTTGGAGCGGGTCATGGAAATGTGGGAATTGGGAATAATAAATTATTTATATGCGGTATGCCCGATACAACCGGGGTATTATTTGCTTTTAACCTTAGCGGGGACTTACTGTGGAAAAAGGAATATGGTGAAGAATGGCATACGAATTATCAAGGTTCCAGGACAACACCGACCGTAATTGATGAACTGGTATATTTTGAAAGCGGTCAGGGCGTTGTATTTTGTTATAATGGTAATTCTGGCGAACTGGTTTGGAGCCTGGATATTCTTAAAAAATTCTCGGCGGAGAACATACAATGGGGTATGGCAGAATCTTTATTGGTTGATGGAGATCTCGTATTTTGCACACCCGGAGGTATAAAAAATAATATAGTTGCACTAAACAGGTTTGATGGTTCTATGGTATGGACCAGTGAAGGATCCGGACAACCCGCTGCCTATTGTTCCCCCATCCTGGTAAATCACAACAATACAAAATTATTAGTTACCATGATGGCTGAATCCATTATTGGAGTTGATGCCAATACAGGCGAAGCGTATTGGAGCATCGAGCACAAACAAAGCAATAAGATCCATGCCAATACACCAGTATACTATAATGGAAGAATCGTATGTTCAAGTTCCTCTGATAAATCAGACCTTGATGGGACCGTACAGATTATACTATCGGAAGATGGCAAAGATGCGGAAGTAAAATGGCGCAACCAAAAGGCCACGAATCTCATGAGCGGTTTTATATTGAAAGATGGTTTTATTTATGGTTCACCCTATAATAAATCTACCTGGTATTGTTTAAATTGGGATACCGGGAAGACAGAATACGTATCCGATGCCTTCGACAGCGGTGTAATCATTTATGCCGATGGGTTATTTTATTGCTATGGTCACAAAGGTGATATGGCGCTTGTAAATGCCAATTCTCAAACTTTAAATGTTATTTCAAGTTTTAAAATCCCATTGGGCAGTAAAGAACATTGGGCCCATCCAGTAATTAATAATGGACAACTATACATCCGACATGGAAATGCGTTAATGGTTTATGATATTTCAGAAAAATAAAAGAGGCTGCTTTTGAGCTTGCCTCTCTCGTCCGGGTGTTTTTACTGATACTTGAAGTATTTGGTAATAATTAATTCATCAGAATTATATTACAGGAAAACAGCTCTTGAGCTTAATTACTTTTACGTATTAAGGACAACTACTTCCGGGGCATTGACCACTCCTGCGGCTTTCATTTTTTCGGCCAGTTCTGGGTCATGCAACATTTGATCTACTTTAACAGGATCCCCCTCCCAGATCATATACGCTTTATTGGGATTATCAGAGACATTTCCTACTGCCAATTCATTCAGACTTAAACTTTCTCTTCTTGCTGCATCTGCATAATAATGAGATTTCCATACTTCAAAATCCTTAACATCGTGACTTAATATGATTACTGCCATAGTTGTAAATATTTGGTTTTAAAATTGTTATAAACTTGTAAGTTAATCTTTTATAGCAAGAAACTGGCAGATTTATTCGATAATATCTGTGGTCGACATCTTAGGGGGCAATCTTTGACCAGGCATTTGCTGAGCTTATTTATAGTTAATCTATTCAGCATAGTTTTATATAGTAATTACAATTATAATCCAGCAACAAACAGGCCGAAGTATATTGCTTCTCTAAAGTTAAAATACAGTCAAGTGTATAAATTCTGATATTTATCAAAATATTATAATCTGATAAATTTGATTTCTATATAGATTTATTTAGTTTGAAGGGTTTTGTTAAATACATTTCATCAGAAACAGCTGATTTTGAAGAATATATATGGCTTTTTATTGTCGTCTAGGTTGCATATTACTGCCAATTGACTTCATTAATAATATATTGTAACTACCTCTCATAAGAAAACGCTGAATCAATCTGGAGAAAAATTAAAGATGGCGAAAATAATCTGAAAATTATAAACTATTGATTATATCATTCACCTAAAACTATAACATTATGAACACACAAAAAATATTAATTGCAGCTGCAGCAGGTGCTGCTACTTTATTTGCCTGCGGATATATTATTTATGTCTTATTATTCGGAAATACACCAATAGGATTAGAGGAAACAGCCTCTGGAGTGATGCTTGGTTCATCCGACACAAAATTCTCTGGTATTATCGCCATGGAGTTATTATACGGGCTCCTACTTGCTGCGACCCTGAATTGGAAGGGGACAAATGGATTTGGTTCAGGTCTTATCCCCGGTGCTCTTATAGGATCACTCATTGGTTTTACTTTTGGTCTGGATTTACTAAGCACCACCAACATGGTTAATTTCAATTATGTAATTTTCTCGGGTGTCACTTATGCCGTAAGATATAGTTTAGCAGGGGGTGTTATTGCCTTGGTCTATGGCAACAACAATCCATAATATAATTGAGAGCTCATAAAATATATCTTAATTAAAAATACCTGATTTAAGAATGTTTCAGGTTCAATATTTCTAATTCCAAGCTCATTGCTAATGATAAAAACCGAATCTCATAATTTAATATCCTGTGGAATCATTTCTAATAAGAACCATCTCCCGTTCTTCCCAAATTCATCCCGATCTTAAATCAAAATAAGGTAAAATTAAAAACCTGGGAATTTATGATAATACAATATGCGACTTTTAGACAGAAACTTCTAATCTAATGAAAAATGACAAATAATCCTGTTAAACGAATTATACCAATTGACCTGGATGCTGAAGAATTCAAAAAGATTGGTCATGAGCTTGTTGATAGAATCGCAGAACTGATCCATGATATCAAAGACATGCCTGTTACGCCAGCTGAAGGAGAAAACTCGGTGAAAGAGTATTTGAATGCCAACAAATCTTTGCCTGAAGAAGGGATGGATCCTGGTAAACTGGTAAATGAAACAACAGACCTGCTTATCAAGCATTCTTTATATAATGGTCATCCGCGGTTTTGGGGTTATATTACTTCTTCCCCTGCACCATTGGGCATTCTCGGTGATTTTTTGTCTTCAGCCATAAATTCAAATGTAGGAGCCTGGGCATTATCACCAATGGCGAGTGAGATTGAAGCCCAGACAATTCGTTGGATAGGATCCTTAATTGGGTATCCTACAGGTGGCGGGCTTATCGTTAGCGGGGGAAATGTCGCCAATTATATAGGATTTATTGCTGCAATCAGGGCAAAAGCTGGATTAGATATCAGGGATAAGGGAATTTCGCAACCTGGTAAATCGTTGAAGTTATACTGCTCACAGGAAACCCATACATGGATCCAAAAGGCTGCAGATCTGTTTGGCCTGGGAACGGAAAGTATTAGGTGGATCAAAACAGATAAAAACCAGAGACTGGATATTTTATCCTTAAAAAATGCTATTGAAGAGGATATTAAATTGGGAAACTTCCCTTTTATGGTAGTTGGAACAGCGGGTTCAGTCAGTACCGGAGTAATAGATCCCCTCGGAGAGATTGCCCTTATATGTAAAAAATATGATCTGTGGTTTCATATTGATGGAGCATATGGCGGTTTTGCTGCAGCAGTTCCTGAACTTGAAAATGATTTCCAGGGACTCGATCAGGCTGATTCCATTGCTGTAGATCCCCATAAATGGCTGTATGCCCCTCTGGAAGCCGGATGTACACTTGTTAAAGACCCAAGGCATCTTTCCGATGCATTTTCATATCATCCCCCCTATTATAATTTCGAGCAATCAGCTGTAAATTATGTAGATTACGGAATTCAGAATTCAAGAGGATTTAAAGCCCTGAAAGTTTGGTTAATATTACAACAAATGGGCCGTAACGGATATCAACAACTCATCAGGGAAGATATTTTTCTGGCAAAATATGCTTATGATCTTTTTAACGGATCGGACTTCATAGAAACATTTACAAATCATCTAAGTATTACTACTTTCCGATATGTACCCGAAAGATTTTTAGCTAAGAAAACAGATCCGGAAACCAAAAATTACTTGAATGAATTGAATCAGAAAATTTTAAATGAAGTTGAAAATAGTGGAAAATTCTATGTATCAAATGCCCTGATAAATGAAAATTTCGTCATGAGGATGTGCATTGTTAACTTCAGAACAAAAACTGAGGATATACTTGATTTTGAAAGATTTATCCTCAAAACTGGCCACAAAATCAACATGAAATTAAAGGCAAAAAATAGCTAGCAGGCCCATGAAAATCATGTAAGTTTTATTCTATTTTTACATTAACATTAAGCTCACAACTTATTCATAATCAATAATTTATTAAGAAAATTTTGCGATTCTATATTTTTTTTTATTAACTTAGGAACACTATGTTTGACCACATCAATCAGCATCAGGAAAAGCTCTTCAACTTATCAAAAGTTATTTTGATTGTTGTAGCGTTACTTATGTCCTTTACAGTGATCTATTTCATGTTTTTTTATAAAAACAATGAAATATCTAAAGGTTCAGTTTCAAAAGCTCAAGTCGAAACCGTCGACTTAGTTTATGAACCCTAGACTGTTTTCAAGAAATATGATCATAAAAATCCATCAATGTATTTGATACAGGATAAGAGCATTCTCTCGATAAAGAACTAAAACATCACTTAATCCTATTTCAGGTAAAAAAAATATAAAGATATCTGGGCAGTAAATGCGAATTGATTATATTGCAAGATTGTATTGTAGTATTTTGAGTTTCTGAAGATAGTAGGGCCAGATATTGAATAGGTCTATTAGGGTGTATTTCTTACAATTTTCTGAAAAATAATAGCTGATCCGGAAGTATATTCCCTTTACGATCCGTATGCATCAAACTCACAAATAACTCCAAAAATTGAACTTATTAAATGATATAATTATATGACATTCCCATATCCGGCAGATCGAGTAAAATACGTCTTTTCATTAATCCTGCTTTTCACACCCTTATTTCTTATAGGCCAAACAATAAATGAAACAGGGCGGCCCTTTATCACGAATTATGCACCTAAATTATACGATGCAAATCCTCAAAACTGGTGTATTGAACAAGACCACAGGGGTGTGATGTATTTTGGCAATTCTGATGGCATTCTGGAATATGATGGGGTAAACTGGCGTCTTATAAAAACTCCAACGAATAATGTGGTTAGATCCCTTCATTGCGATGAAAACGGACGTATCTGGGTGGGAGGATCAGGTGAGGTAGGATACCTGGAACCAGATTCAGTTGGAAGAATGTCTTTTCATTCCCTCACTGCCTTTGTTCCGGAACATCATCAAAATTTTACCGATGTATGGTTTACTGAGTTAATCCCTGAAGAAGGTGTATTTTTTAGTGGATTTCGTAATACATTCAGATGGGATGGTGAGCAAATGCATGTCGCAGACCTCGATTCAACTAAAAGGTGGGCCATGTTATATCTAAATCAGAAGAAATACTTATATCGCTCTGACACAGGTCTTTATGTATCAAAAGGGACCGATATGAAATTCCTGAAAGGAACTGAAATATTCGGAGGATTTAATTTAGGTTATCTGGAGTCCTATAATGATGAAGAAATCATGTTGGTAAGCCGGAATGGTGATTTTTATACACATGATGGAGAAAGCCTGAAGACCCTGCCCATGGAATCGGCAGAGGAAATAAAAAAATACCCGCCAATCAGAAGGATTCTGAAATTACCAGGTGACAGAATAGCTATTGGATCCATAAGAGGTGGAGTAATGATCGTAGATAAAAATGGACGTTTATTACACCATTACAACCGTTTGAACGGCCTCCAGGACAATGTGGTTTATGATATGTTTGTCGACAACAACAATGCATTATGGCTGGCATTGGATAACGGAATTGCAAGAATCGATATTACTTCCCCTCTCACCTATTTCAACGCGGACCTTGGCCTCACGAGCAACGTAATGTCATTTAAAAGGCATAATGGCACCCTATACGTCGGAACTACTGAAGGCGCCTCCTACCTTGATTCAAAAACACACAGGTTTCTCCCAGTATCCAATATGGGGTTTCAGTGTTTTGATATGATTAAGATTGATGGTCAGTTATATACCGCAAGTCAAAACGGATTTCAACGAATAGAAGGTTCCATGGCTATAAATCCTATCGAGGGCAATGGAGCAAACTTCAATGCGCTGGCCTTGTATCAATATAAGAAACATCCGGAATACATCTTTGTCGGAGTCGGTAGAGGTGCCGGTATCTTAAAAAGGAAGACCGAGAAAACCTGGGAAAATTTAGGGAGAATAATAGGATTTAATGATGCAATATGGTCAATTTCAGAAGACGAAGAAGGAAGAATATATCTCGGTACGGAGACAGATGGCATTTTACGATTAACATTCAATAACTGGCCAGACAAGGAGGATGTTACGATTGAACGATTCAATATTGACCATGGACTTCCAAAAGGGCAGACATTTATACAAAAAATAGATGGGAAAATGTATTTTACACCTGTTAAGGGATTGTATACATTTGATGAAGATACCAAAAGATTCATACCTGACTCTACTTTTGGTACCGAAGCGATGAATACTGGAACTGTTCTTACTTCAAACAGCTCGGGTGATGTTTATCTTTCTTTTTATAAAGGAGCAGCAATAGCCAAAAGAAAGCAGAACAATACTTATTCTATTAGTGAGACTCCATTTAATCCTTTTGCCAATTCCACCGTTGTAAATATCCTTGCAGAAGATAATGGAATAATCTGGTTCGCCACAACTATGGGTCTGATCAGATACGACAGCAATATTGAAGTAGATTATGAACAGGATTTCAATACACTTATACGGGAAGTAACTATCAATGAAGATTCGATATTGTATTTTGGAACTCCTTATGAAAACACGGCGTATGTTCTTTCCTATAAGGATAATAATGTTACCTTCGGCTATACCTCCCCTTTCTATGTACAGGAAGATCTGACACAATATCAAACCTGGCTTGAGGGATATGATCGTAATTGGTCGGGTTGGACCAAAAGAATTGAAAAGGAATACACAAACCTGAAAGAAGGGAATTACACTTTTCACGTTAAGGCAAAAAACATATTTGATAAGCAAAGCGAAAAAGCAAGTTTCAGTTTTTCTGTTAAACCACCCTGGCATAGAACAATCGTAGCATATATTCTCTATGTACTTGCGGGTGGGATTCTTATCTATATGATCGTTCGATACAGGACAAGGCAACTAAAAGCACACCAAAAGGTGCTGGAGGAAACTGTCGAAGAACGGACAAAGGAACTAAGTCAGCGTGTAGAGGAACTGGCTGTAATTAATAGTGTTCAGGAAGGGCTTGTAAGTGAATTACATATGGATGCCATTTATGAAATGGTAGGCGATCGAATTCGCAACCTTTTTGATGCCCAGGTCGTGGCGATAGCTACTTTTGATCATGAAGCGGGTACAGAGACATTTAATTATCTCATAGAAAAAGGAGAAAGGTATTATCCGGAAGCCAGACCACTCGACAAACTGAGGGAACATCTGATTGAATCAAGGCAAAAAGCCGTTTTTAATGAAAATATAGAGAAGGCTTTCGAGAAATTTGGCATGAAAGTGGTCCCCGGCACTGATGATCCTAAATCAGCCGTATACGCCATTAACCATTGGGGATAAGAGCAACAGTTATGTTTCCCTTCAGAACATTGACCGTGAAAATGCCTTCAGCGATTCTGATATTACTTATTGGAAACCCTGGCAAACAGCATGAGGGTGGCCCTTGAAACGCCAGGCTTTTTTGACGAAATTAATAGGTTCTTAAAAAGAAACAGAACATGAAATGAAGAAAAAAATCAACAGCGTCCAACAGGGACTTGTTGCTGAAATGGATCTGGATGCAATTTATGACCTTGTAGGTGAAAAGATACAGGATATTTTCGATGCACAGATCGTTTCAATTGCCACCTTTAATTATTCTGATAATACGGAGATCTTTCATTTCCTTTATGAAGACGGGGAAAAGCATTATCCGGAACCCAGACCAATTGATGTTTTACGTAATCATCTTATTAAGACCAAGAAAGCATTTATCGCTAATGAACCGAATGATAAAGCCTTAACCGATTTGGGATCACCGAGTCCTAAACCTGTTCCAAACAAAAATGCCTTTATCGGCAGTATTTATGCCGATGATCGTTGAGGAAACAGTTAAAGGATATATCAAAGGCTGAAAAATATCGATCGCACATTTGCTTTCTCCGAATCGGATGTAAGCCTGATAGCAACCTTGACAAACAGCATGAGTGTTGCACTGGAGAATGCCAGATTATTTAATGAAATACAGCAACGGGCAGCTGAAATGGCGACCGTTACACAAGTTACTAATGCCCTG
Organism: uncultured Cytophagales bacterium; assembly: GCA_942491935.1. Taxonomy (GTDB): domain Bacteria; phylum Bacteroidota; class Bacteroidia; order Cytophagales; family Cyclobacteriaceae; genus JAGTVG01. The sequence goes on along the minus strand of CALOCZ010000017.1, from coordinate 4,927 downwards.
GCTTCACAGCTCGATCTTGAGGCACTAATACAAATGGTTGGAGATCTGATGAAAGATTTGTTTAAGGCCAATATTGTATTTCTTGCATTCCTTGATAAAGAAAGCAATACAATTAATTTCCCATACCAATATGGAGATGACATCGCCCCTATTCAATTAGGTGAAGGATTGACCCTAAGAATTATTCAAACCGGAGAATCGATTCTCATTAATCAGGACGTAATGAAAAATATGATGAACTTGCTAAAGCGAAAGGGAAAAGAGGCGGCTTCCTTCCTTGGTACTTCACTTATTACTGGTAAAGAAAATATAGGAATTATAAGTGTTCAGCCGACTGAGCATGAAAACCGTTTTAATAACGATGATAAGCGTTTGCTTTCAACAATTGCATCAAATGTGGGTGTCGCTATACATAATGCCCGTCTATTCGAAGACACACTGAAAGCGCAAGCAGAGGCAGTAGATGCAAGAAAGACAGCTGAAGAGGCCAATGAAGCAAAAAGCGCATTTCTCTCCACTGTCAGTCATGAATTAAGGACACCCCTTACCTCAGTAATCGGATTCGCAAAAATCATTAGAAAAAGACTTAATGAGAAATTATTCCCCCTGATTTCGTCTGATAACCCAAGGGTTAAGAAAACTATGGACCAGGTTGCACAAAACCTTAACGTAGTGGTTTCAGAGGGAGAAAGATTAACTACACTGATCAATGACGTTCTGGATCTGGCTAAAATTGAAGCTGGGAAGATGGAATGGCATTCAGAAACCATTAAAATAGATGAAGTAGTTGACCAGGCCGTTGCTGCAACCGGAGCTGCTTTTGAAAATAAAAACCCGAAGCTGAAGAAAAGGAGCAGGCAAAAACATTCTGGAAATGCAAGGCGACAAGATAAACTGGTTCAGGCATGATCAACCTATTATCTAATGCAGCAAAGTTTACAGATACAGGCTCTGTAAATTGTTCTGTAGGACACAAAGACAATGAGATTATAGTTAGCATTACTGATACAGGAATGGGGATTTCAGAAGAAGATCAACATAAAGTTTTTGATAAATTCAAACAGGTTGGCGATACACTTACTGATAAACCCAAAGGTACTGGTTTAGGCCTTCCTATATGCAAAGAGATTATTGAGCACCATGGAGGCAGAATATGGGTTGAAAGTGAATTGGGAGAAGGAAGCACATTTGCATTCAGCCTGCCATTAAAAACTAAGGATGACGTGGTTATCAACCTGGATGATATGGTTAAGGAACTCAAAAAACAGGTCTTTCATACAGCTCCAAATTCCAAAGAAGAAAATCAGAATATCCTAGTGGTTGATGATGAAAAACACATTAGAGACCTTCTCAAGCAAGAACTTTCGGAAAGCGGGTATATCGTTGAAGAAGCAGAAAACGGGAAACAAGCACTGGAAATGATCAGAAAGAAGATCCCGGACCTTATTATTCTTGATGTTATGATGCCCGAAATGAATGGTTTTGATTTAGCGGCAATTTTAAAAAATGATCCGCTCACCATGGATATTCCAATCCTCATTTTGTCTATTGTTCAGGATATGAAAGAGGCATCCGTTCGGGAGTGGATCGATATCTTACTAAACCTATTGGATACCGATAAATTATTCAAGGAAAAGCGGAACGCTGCTTGAACAGGGTAAATCGAAGAAAAAGGTGATGATCGTCGGGATAAAAACAGCTCTACAAAAACCCTTGCTGAAAATTGTGACCAGAGGATACCATGTTGTTGAATCTACTATAGAATTGATCAAAAAGCCATTGACCAAAAACCGGTACATCATAATACTGAATTCAGTGCTTTCAAAAGATCATCAGGACGATAAAACCTTAAGGTTTGAAAAAGCGACTTGAGAACAAGTCTATTCATGTTATATCAATAAATTTTAAAATATAGTAAACTTAAAGTATGATGTAATAAAATATTAATGCAGATGATGAAGATCATTTGAGAATGTTAATTGAACAGGCTCTTGAAGAATTGGAAGATGAAGGGGTTGATTTTTTTTACCGCTTCGAATGTGAAGAAGCATTGATTGACAGTTAATGAAACCGACCTGGTTTTCCTGGATGTGATGATGCCGAAAATGAATGGGCTGGAAGTATGCCGTAAAGTCAAACTTGAATTACAGCTTAATGATGTATCCATTATCATTTTAACTGCTAAAGGCCAGGAGCTTGACAAAAAGAAAGGTGAAGAGGTAGGTGCGGATCTTTATATGACCAAGCCATTTGATCCCGATAAGTTGCTGGATAAGGCCCGAGAAATCTTAGATTTATAACATTTACGTTTAACTACAATTGAATTAATGCCTGGTGTAAACCTGAAAAGACTCATTAAAAAAGGAAAGGATACCCATGAGATATTCATGGATCTATTGAATATTTTCCCTGAAAGGATCGGCGTAATAGATGATCAGGAAAGCCTGTTATTAGGTGTAAGAATCCTGGATCCAGGCAATAAAATTCCTATTGAGATAGACCCGAGAGGTTTTAGGATTGGAGTTTTAGAGGAGTGCGCAGGCAAGGTATTCGCACGGCACTTACAGCAATATGCTGCAAAAGAAAGCGAACGTAAGACACTGGGGCAGGAAGTACTTACCATGTACAGGGAAATTAATATTATTTATGATTTTTCTGAAAAGCTTGCCAAGACCATCGATCCTGAGAATATCGCCAGTATGGCCCTGAAGAAGCCAATCACCTGATCAAGGCCACAGGCGGAGTAATAGTTTTAATCGAACAAACTAATAAGAAAAAATTGATATCCAGGTCTGGTGAGGCATATCTATCTGAAAATGAATTATCAGATCCTGATCATTTTTAATGCAATATAGGGAACATCAGAGATGAAATTATCAATGATACCCAAATCAGATTGAAGGATTTGAATCCATTGATAAAAATCTACTCAATTCACAGGTATATGCCGCGCTGAAATCAGTTGCTAAAGAATCATTGGTTTGATCATTTTGCTAAATGAGGAGAAACTCTATGCAGAGCTGCAGATCTTAAAATTGTGTAACAACAATTGCCTTTTGCAGGCAGCAGCTATTGAAAGTACCATGTTATACAAAGAAATCATTGAAGAAGCCGTCCAGGAAGAAGCATTGAAACGTGTCGAGCAAGCTTAAAGATGAGTTTTTAGCCAATACATCCCATGAACTGAGAACTCCCTTCAATGGGATCATTGGACTATACGAGAGTTTATATGATAACATTAAAGGGAAGATCAGAGAGAAGATCTTTCCATGATCATTTCTTCCGGTAAAAGGCTTGCCAGTCTGGTTAATGATATATTGACTTTTCAAAATTGAAAATTTTGATAATGAGCTCGCAGAAAAACCTTTTGGACCTGAAATCTTTATCTGAAGTAGTCCTTCGAACAAACAAACCATTGGTCTCCAGTAAAAATATTGAGTTAAAGAATTTGAGTCTGGCAATCTGCACTCCTATCACTTATGATGAAAACCGCTTGCAGCAGATATTTTAATAACCTGATAGGTAATGCAATAAAATTTACAGAGTCCGATCAATAACTGTTTCTGCAGCAAAAAGGGGAAGGAGATTACCATTGTTGTGTCAGATTCAGGAATAGGCATACACTGAAAATAAGAGAAATATTATTTTTGAGGAATTCGTGCAGGCTGACGGATCAATTTCCTGTGAGAATATGCTGGTACAGGATTAGAGACTAAGCATAAGCAAAACATAAACCTTGGAACTACATGGCGGGAAGAATATGGGTAGAATCTGAAATAAATAAGGATCTTCTTTCTTTTCACATTACCAATTTCAGTGGAAAACCTGAAAAATCTGATATAAGCAGACTTTCAAAAACCCCGTTTTAATCAAGCTCAATCAGATCTGAATTATCCGGATAATAAAGAGACACAGGGGTGAGCGCAATAAAGATTTCCATAGAATTCTACAGTTAAAAGTCTGACAGAATCATTGAACATATTGATCGTGAATGCATGAACCAATCAACCACCAGGTATTAAAAAATCATCTTCTCAGCGGAAAAATATCAGATCACACAGGCCATGAACGGTAAGGAAGCACTTGCTGCATTAGAAAATGGTCAAAAATACTAACCCTTGCAGTATTGGATGTAATGATGCCTAAAATGACCGGATATGAGGTGTCGAAAATCCGTGGAGAAATATATTTCATCGGAACTCAGTAATCATGGTAACGGCTAAAACCAGGACAGGATCTTGCACAAGGTTTAAGTCTTGGGCAAATGATTATCTCTCGCTAAACCCTTCACTAAACAGGAATTTTAGCAAGAATTAAAACCCAGCTGATCTCAACAGGATATCGGTGTCACAGGGACGTTTCATCCTGCAAACGAATCTATAAAATCACTTGAAAGGACAGGATCACTGATGTGGTTCCTAAAGATCATGTGCATACAGGATGTAACAGTAATGTTCACAGATATTCGTGATTATGAAGCAACACTCAGAACAAATGTCCCAAGGGACAATTTTGAATTTATCAATGCATATAATGCAGCAGAATCGGGCCAATAGTCCAGGAAAACAAATGGTTTTATAAACCAGTTCCCAGGGAGATGCCATCATGGTTCTTTTCCCGGAATCCAGAGGATGGACTAAAAACTACGATAAAAATTCAGAAAAACTCAGGGATTATAACCTGCTGAGGATGTCAAAAGGGCGCCAATCAAACCGGAATGGGCTTATATACCGGACCGCTATTATGGGTATTACGGGTGACATGACCGAAGAATGGATGCTGCCATAATATCTGACACCGTAAATGGCTTCCGAATAGAGAGTCTTTCCAAACATTACCACTCCAATATTATATTAAGTGAAGCAAGTATAAAAGGATTAGAAAATTCCAGAGATTTTCATTTTAGATTTTTAGGCAAAAGCAGGGC
>CALOCZ010000016.1:0-58210 GCA_942491935.1 uncultured Cytophagales bacterium | reverse complement strand
GTCAATATGGCACTGAATGACAATAAATAGCTGTCATAGGTTGACATAGATGCCGAAAGGAAGCCGATCATAATAAAACCCATCATTCCTGTTGGTATAATGCGTATCAACATTTGAGGGAGAGCGGTTTGCGTTTCAGGGATTAAGCCAATAACAGCGAGGGCTGCTATACCCCACAGCATGGGTAAACAGGCCCGGAAAAACATAAACACGCTACTGATCCGGTAAAGTTTCATAGCCGTTGCCACATCTTTCATGCTGAATACCCGCTGAACCACCGGCTGCCAGGAAGACCATCCGCTGGTATAATAAAGTGTTCAGAAAATGAATAATAAGCCATACCTTGGAGCATCTTTTAAGTTAATCCATGGCCTCACTGTAATGAATCTGTACAGCTGCTGCCATTCCGACAAACTCACCAGCATGAATCAATGAATAGTAGGTTATCATTACAAATGCCAGCCAGCAAATAATAAACTGAATGCATCGGTGATACAACGGAATACATTCTGCCAAGCATTGTGTGCATACAACAATAACCAAAATGATTCCCATAATTACAGGGAGGGTATGAGGCGGAAATCCCATGGCAATGGATAAAAGAAACTTTCTTCGACTTGCAGAAGATGCCCAGGTTCAGAAATACCTGCCAGAAAAATTAATACACCGCAATCCATCTAACACCTGGCCGGAAGCGAATCTAAAAATATTCGGCAACAATTCTAATACCCAATGATCGAAGATGTTTGATTACAAATCCGGTTTTGCCAATTACCCACATGGTCAGTGCTGCAATGACCCCGGCAATTATTGCCACGAAGCCATTAGAATATGCTTCTTCCGAAAAATATATAATGGTTACAAGGCCCATTTCAGTACTGGCCAGGGTAGCAATTCCTCGAAATGATCGTAATTTTCTTCCTACCAGGAGAAAATCGTCAACATTACTAATTTGTTTTCTGGCAAACAGACCAATTGATAAACTGAGGATCAGAAATCCAATGATGAAGGCCCAATCAATGAATCCAAATGTACTTGACATCACTCCCGATTAATCAATCACGGGTTGGAGATCAATGGGAGGCCGGTTTTTGCAGATTGTTCCATGGCCTGCACCACCTGCGTGGCAATCAACCCATCTTCACCAGAAACTATTGGGGTTTTATTGTGCTGGACACAATCTATGAAATGTTCTATCGATGCAGTGCAGAATCCGAGGGCTTCTTCCATATCTGTCAACAAGACCTGAAACATCAGGGAAGCCAGCTCCCTCTTCTGTGTATTTCTCAATCATACTGTGGTGGCTTACATTTACAAAAGTGCTCCCTTTGGATCCTATAAAATCTCCTTTAAACCCGAAGATATTGGGCGAATTTTCAGCCACTATCCAGCAGTTCTCTACGTAAGCAGTAGTCCCACTAGAAAGTTCAAGAATCGTTTGATAAAAATCCGGTGTATCAATACCTTTTTACCCTGAGTACCTCAGATCGGCTAACTGAATACACCCTTATTATCTCATCACCAGTTATCCACTGAATCAGACTCAACCACATGGCTACCCAGAAAATGGGCAGGTGAGGATTTTGATGCCCAACTCAACATTTTTGTAGGTACGTAAATGGTATCATTCAATCTGACATTTATCATTTGCAAATCACCCAATTCTCCAGTTTTAATCATTTCTTTAACCTGCATAAATGGGATGTTCCAATGATTATGGAAATCCACCATCAAAATGACCGTAAAGCATCCCGTGCTGCCAGAATTTGTTTACATTCATCAACAGAAGTGGCCAGGGGTTTTTCAACAAGTACATGTTTCCCGGCATTAAGTGCATCCATAACGATCTGTGTATGGGTATGATCAGGGGTAGCTATAGATACTGCAGATATCTTTGGATTGGAGAGAATTTCTGTATAGTCTGTGGCTTAATTGTCAGCATCATACTTATGTGAAGTGCTCAGCTTTGTTCTTGTCCAGATCGGCAAACAGATACAAGTCGGGTAAACGGTGAAGATGAGAAGATTTGTCCATGAGTTGCCCCCCAGATTCCACACTCTATTATTCTAATACCAGTGATTTCCATATGTTAAAAATATTACAGAATTGAAAAAATGATTTGTTGTAACAATCTAATAAATTTATTTCTACGCGCCTAAAAATGACTGTTCTATATTAATTTGAGTATTGTTTTGAGTTTAATATATAGCCTATAATCCGATTATTGAAGGTAATGATCGGATTTAATATATACGGCTCATTTCCGGTATTAAATCCTAATCAAATTTATATTTCTCCCCGGCATTGGTACAGGAGCAACCGGCAGGTCTCCGAATTCATACTTATCCAGGGTAAAATCCTGTTTGGAATTCATTGCCATATCCCATGTTATTTCTTTGCCACTATAAGCTGCTTCCCTGCCCATGATGGCGGTCATTGTTGATTCAGCCACCTGTTTCGCCTCATTGATAGGTTCCCCTATCCGGATGCTGTGGATCAGATCATCATGTTCTGTCTGGTAGGCATTGTTCTTATCTCCTCTGTAACGCCAGTCTTGACCATCTTTAAGCGTAATGCCGGTATGTTGATAGGAAAAATGTCCACGACCTTTAGCACCTATAAAAACATCATCAATGTAATTTACACAGCCATTGATCTGTCGGTCCAGGCAGAAAATGGTTATATCATTGGGGTATTCATATTGTACTGAATAATGATCATATGCATTTCGAATGTACTTCCTGTACGGACTTGTCTTCCCCCCAGACCAATAGCTTTTGTAGGTGTAGACTGGCACACCCAGTTCATCAGATCAATTGAATGTATGAATTGTTCTACGAAAATGTCACCTGAGAGCCATTCATAATACATCCAGTTTCTGAGCTGGTTTTCCATATCTGACCACTCAGGCTCTGGCTCCAGATACCATAGTTCCCCTATCAGCCAGCGTGTAACACCTGACCGGAGATCGCCTATTTCGCCATTATGGATTCGTTTTACTACTTCTATGAAGGAATTATCCCTCCTGCGTTGTGTGCCAGCTCCGATGGCAAGTCCCTTCTTCTTAGCTATTTCACCAGACTCTATAATTGATCGAGCCCGGTTGAATCTACCGCAGCCGGTTTCTCTATAAAAACATTTTTTCCTGCCTCAATTGCAGCCCTCAATTGCACTGGTCGAAAATGGGGTGGTGTCGCCAGTATCACATAATTGACTTCAGGTATTTCCAGAAGTTTTTTGTATGCATCGAAACCTACAAAACAGTTTTCATCTTTAATTTCCATGCCTACTTTCTGAAACTGTTCACGGCTGGATTTTAGCCGGTCCTCAAGCGCATCGGCCATAGCTACAATTTTTACATTTTTCTGTGTCGCTTTGGCACCATCAATACCATTTTCAGTATGGTAGCCCGAATCAGGGGATATCATGCTGTTTTACTAGATAACATGCACGCATCAGCCAGCGCTGCGCGTTTGCCCCCAGTTCTTGCGCATCCATTCAGTTTTCTATTTGATTACTGGTACCAAGCGCCGCATGGGCTGTACAGATCGTAGGTGCAACTTTAGGGCCACTTTCGAATGTGCCTGCCACTTGTAGTCCTGGATTATAATAAATTTTACGTCGGGTGACTCTAGAAGATTCTACTTTTTCATTATGATATTATTTAATTTAATTTTCATTTAGTTTTCCTGACTTGCAGTTGTTCATAGACCTTTCGGATTGAATACAAACAAAGTCCTTTTCTGCGATTATATATTTCAAATAAATCTTTTTGTTATTTCATAAATTACTTCATTCTTTTCATCTCAATACTGCAATTTCACGATTTTATCTACCGCAACCACTTTATAGTATGACACTACGGCGGTTACGAATTCGCTTGTCGTACATGTTCCAGTGCTATGACAAAGTCGATGCGATCTGATTCCCGGGAACGATTTCCACATTTCATTGGAGTGATCTGTATATGCAAATAATAGCAAAAATCATTTCCCATATTGGCATTCCAGGACGGTACGCTACATTCGTCAGCCCATCTGACTTCCGCTTGGTTACCTGTGACCTTTCTACTTTGTGCCGGAGCTTCCTCTATCTGCAATTGGTAGGCATACCACGAGTGAATATGCCTGGAACACTATCAGTGACAGTAGTTCATCACTAAAAATTATTTTTACCTATAACTCTGTCAGTCTCCAAAATAATTAAATGAAACATTCGAGATCGTACACATATTTCCTGAAAATCTTTGTCTGTAAGCTGATCCTCAAAATGAAAGTTCAAATGGTTGCGATTTACGATGCCTGTTGATGACTACGATGGAATGCGATCCGTTTTCCAGGTTTTTAATGGCACTTTACACGGAGAAGGGTGTCAGTTGAATTCACATTGTAAACTCAGTCGGACTGAAAAACCGGGTCAATAACTCCAGGGCATAATAAGTTGATCTTGTGTTATGATCATCAAAATACCATTTGAATACTCCCCATTATTAACACGGTAACCAAACTCACGGCTTGGGGAATGCGGGGATGTCGCAAAAATGTCCAGTATATGCTCGCACAGATCCCCCCATTGATTTGTGCCATAATCGCCTCTGCAATTTGAATTCCAACATAGGGTTCCAAAGGGGTAGTATTATAGATCAAACCAACATAAAAGACAGAAACCATGAAAAATGATCCCTGCTTTGGCCCAAATTCACCCATAATGAATTTTTTATTTTTACTTTTGGCCAGGTCTGCACCCCATTTCATCTTACCCAGGAAGAAATTGTAAAATGAGGGATCATCCAGGTCATAACTATTGATGTAGTGGTGGCCTCCGTATACACCTGTGATCTCACTCCATGTTTTCTGCTGCCCATTCAATGGTATGCCAATACTGGAAAAAGGGAAGCGTCTGTAACCAGTAATTTGACATCAAGATCCCTGCTCCCAAATTCATCATAAAACAACTGATGTATCCTTTTAAAACGGTCCAATTCTTTATTCTTCACCATGGAGGCCCATTCATCTACCGATAACTCATTGGTCATACAATAGTAATTGATGTTATCAAATCATTGTTTTGTATTAGGTATTCAATGTTATCCACCTCCTTTTTTACATAATCCAATTCATTTTTATATTCATTGATGGATGAGACACCAAATGAAGTTAAATAAATCTCGGTATTAGTATTTTTCATTACCTCCAGATATTGAAGGTTACATCAGAGTTCTTTTTTTGCCCCATCTTGACTGTCCGTTACCCTGGCGAAAGAAGGATTCAATTCCTACTATCTCTTGGCAAATACTTGTTCATAGCGCCACTGGGTAGGTTTACTGCGTATGAAAAATAATGTGAAATCCAATGCCACCATATTTTTCATTGGTAACCTGGTTGGTCACGTGAATAGTTGAAGTTTGTTTTTTTAAATTATCCTGGTTTCCACCACAGCCCAAAAGAACAGGTATCAACAGAAGTAACAGTTTATTATTCATGGTATTTGTTATTAAAAAAATTGAACTATAATCTATTATAAAAATTAAAATTTTATTATTGGATCGATTAATCTATACCCCACCTATCATTGATCAGTTTCAATTTATCGATGTATATACATAGATTTAGCAAAATCGACAATATTCTAAAATTCGAATCTTCAATGGGTATATAAGATTTCATTCCAATAATAAGGCGTTTTTTCTAATTGTAATCCATTCTTTTTTCTCCTCGTCATACATTGCAAAATTCGAACTCATCATATTCCACATGGACCAGCTCATGTTGTATTTCTCCATTTGTTCTCGTGCACTTCTTAACCATCGTGCAGCAGATTCCTGGTCTGCAGCCTTATTAACCCCGAATTCACCAAGAAAAAGCGAGCGATTATGCTTTTTGCCCCTCTCTGCAGCGAATTTGAATTCATCTTTCAAGGGCTTGATTTTCTTCTTCGGATGCTGGCCAGATTATACCTGTTTTTTGACCACAACACCCTGGTGGGTAAAGGCATGGGGTATAGAAATGTATCTCTACAATGATATTGCGGTCCTCTTGGGGCAGTTCAAGTGTTTCCAGCTCATATATTTTGTTCCAATTTCCCGGCCCGATCACAAGGGTTCGGGTTGGATTGGATTCTCGCAGAATCTCGTAGACATCCATTAGAAAGTAGTTCCATAAATAGGGGGTAAGGTTATTGTTGGGTTCATTAAGCAAACCAAAATATACGTTGTCAGGATAATCTTTATAGTGTTCAGCCATTTGGCGCCAGGTTTCCTTAAATATGTCCCTCAAACCCATTGGGTCCTTCCCCATCACGCGGTACTGGTGCTGGTCTATGATAACCGTAAATCCTCTTTCCAGAGATTCTTTGATCAGCCAGTCAAGGCGTTCGAAAATTTTTTGTGACAGCGTATAGGGAGGCCTCTCTTCAGCGTGGAGGAAAGGGCGTGTGTTTATACGAACGCCTTTCATTCCCAGCTTTTTCATTTTATCCAGTTCTTCTTTTTCACGCTCCTCATCCCAGTTGTCCCATCTATACAGTATGCTGCCAACATTCGCGCCACCTCCCAGGCGTTTGTTCTGTTCAAATACATCGGGGATTTCCGTCTTGGATTCAGCAGAGCTTTGGGCTTGACAGTTTGCCACTACCAGAAAAGTGAATGCAAGAAAAAAGAGAATTATACCCGGGTTATCGATTCGTATCATTTTCATGTTAAAAATGTATATTAATTGATTGATCCTTATAAAAATCCTTGCACAAAATAGCCGTATATTTTGTGAAAGTCTATTTTGAATGTTATTTTGTTCTTCTTCGAGAAGCAAATGTTTTGCAAAATAAAAGTTAAAGTATTAGGAGATTCAAGATAATTTATAAGTAAATCTGTGGATGGATTTGGTGCTTTATGTGTGATACCCATATCTTTGCAGGAAAATTGATTTAAAATTTCGGGAATATGCCTTTATATGATTACGAATGTTCTAAATGTGGCACAATCAAAGAAGTACAGCATTCCGTCAGTGAGATAGGGAAAATTGAGGTCCTGTGTGATGATTGTAATAAACCAATGAAGAAGATGTTATCTCTTCCTGCACTCATTGGCTTTGATAATGCAGGTAGCAGCAGAAGTAAGAAAGATAGTGAAGGTACTTCAAAATCCGAATCACCAAAGAAGGAACCAGCGGTAAAAACAGAATCTAAAAAGGATTCTAAAGACTAGAAATTTTAAATTATATCTACAATCAGATTCAGCGAACAGCCCTGAACTCAAGCAAAATTTCTTTTTACCCTTTTTACAAGATGTTTTTACTTTAATTTTTTGTATATGAAAAAGGGATTTTTGCTGCTTTAAATAATAAATATCATGGATTTCAATAAATGCTTTAAAAAATTATGCTCATATTTGAGCGAAATTTTTTACAATAGCTGAATCCCGGATAATCAAATGGTTGGAAACAGGGCCTTTCAGCATTTTTTAAAATTTACTGTTGTTTCACAAATCTCTATTTTAGAAATAATACGCATAAAATATGCATTACAAATCATATTAAACCATAATCAGAAAATTTATGAAAGCAATAAAATTTTTTAGCGGCCAGGAACTTCCTGTTGAGTTACATAAGGTTAGGATGGTCCAGAAGTTATTTTTAAAACCGATTGAGGAGCGATTTCAAGCCATAGAAAAAGGCGGATACAATACTTTTTTACTCAATACGAAGGATATATTCCTCGATATGCTTACTGATAGCGGGACCAACGCCATGAGCGATAACCAAATCTCTTCTATGCTGCAGGCAGATGATGCCTATGCCGGTTCGCAAAGTTTCTACCGAATGGAAAAAGCACTGCAGGATGTTTTCAATAAGAAGATGGTCCTCCCGGTACACCAGGGCCGTGCTGCTGAGAATATTATTTCACAGGTATTCATAAAAGAGGGGGACGTGATACCAATGAATTATCATTTTACCACGACCAAGGAACACATGGAGATCAATGGAGGTACGGTACTTGAAATCTATACGGACGAAGCCTTAAAGATAAAAAGTGACTTCCCGTTCAAAGGAAATATTGATATTCAGAAATTGCAAGATGTGATCGCTGAATATGGTAAGGAACGCGTTCCATTTATCAGGATGGAAGCTTCAACTAACCTGATCGGTGGCCAGCCTTTCTCAATACAGAACATGCGGGAAGTTCGAGAGGTGGCCGATGAGCATGGCATAATGGTTGTGTTGGATGCCAGTTTGATAGGAGAGAATGCTTACTTTATAAAAGAGCGTGAAGATGAATTTAAGGATGCAAGCATCAAGGAGATCCTGCATACTATGTGTGGGATGGCCGAACTTTTATATTTCTCCAGCAGGAAAGTGAGTTCTACCCGTGGTGGTGGTATTTGTACAGACGACAATGACCTTTTCCTGAAAATGCGGGACCTGGTTCCTTTATTTGAAGGTTTCCTTACCTATGGAGGTATGTCAGTCAGGGAAATTGAAGCTATGGCTGTAGGTTTATATGAAACAACTGATGAGACGGTCATAAACCAGTCTCCTTCATTCATTAAATACGCTGTCGAAAAGCTTGATTCGTTTGGTATTCCCGTTGTGATGCCAGCCGGTGCATTAGGGTGCCATATTGATGCCAAGGATTTCCTCAGCCATGTGCCTCAGCAGGAATACCCGGCGGGTGCATTAGCTGCTGCATTGTTTATAATCTCCGGGATAAGGGGAATGGAGCGAGGTACCATTTCCAGTGTGCGTGATGAAAATGGCGATGATATTCTTGCTGATGTGGAATTGTTGCGTTTGGCCTTCCCGCGAAGGGTATTTACCTTATCGCAAACGGAATATTTGATAGACAGGGTGAATTGGTTGTATAATAACCGGCAACTTGTTGGCGGATTGAAATTTGTGGATGAACCACCGGTCCTTCGTTTCTTTATGGGTCGTCTTGCGCCGACATCGGATTGGCCTCAAAAACTGATCGCGAAATTTAAAGAAGACTTTGGAGATTCCTTATAATATTGATCTGCGAAAATCCGGCCGCGGTTTATCTAAAATGGAAATTCTGCGGCCGTTTTATTTAGTTGTCATCAGGATCTGGCTTTTTCTCCAGGATGAACTTACTGGTTGTCAATTCAGGATAATTATTAGTAATTCGAATAAAATATCTCTTTTTTAAAAGGCGGCTTTTATATTAATGATCGTTCTGATAATGCGCCTTCAACAGATCCTCTGCAAAATCATTTGAAAGATCCCTTACAACACTATGTACATGATTGGCATTGTTTTGTGTATTATCATATTCAATAAGTAACATAGGCCCTTGTATGCGATAATAGTGACCCGCACCAGGATCCAGGCTGCCTGCCCAGGCAAAAGTAAGATTCTCCACACCTGCCAATTGAATTCTTTTTCGCAGTGTTTCTGAATAACCGGCTTCATAATTATCAATATAAACATTAAGAAGGGCAAGGAATATCTCTTTTTGTGTGTCTTCAAATTGATTGATGGATATCCCAGGAGGTTCAATGTTTTCAACTGTTTTGTTGTTGCGGGTTATTATTTCCCTTGGGGCGGTATCAGAAAACCGGGCAACAGCCAATTGTTCTTCATTAAGAGAATTCACCAGTTTAAAACCAAGGTCAGTTTCCAATTTCAATACTTCCTGGTGATCAAATCCCTTAACATCAACTATCGCTGGGTTGGAACCAAAAAAAGATGGGGTGGACGATACAATCTGGTTGTCATTTGACGTGAAACTTTGAGATAGGTGGTGCCCTTCGAATCTCCAACCCCAGAAATTATTATTTGAAGGATCCCCGAAAATACATAAATAATACCTTAATGGATCCCGCATGGGACTTCCATCCGGCATTTTGTTTTTATTATTCTCTACCACGATCAAAACTTTTTCTAGTTCAATAATTTGAGTGGATTTTCTGTATCCTTCTTTACTTAGTGAGGCCCGCAGTAATTCCAGCGCCAATTCTTTTTGCTCATCGTTAAAGTCATGAAAACTGGCTCCTTTTCTGGCTATGGGGACGAACTGTATATTAAATCTTTCCGGATCGTTCATTGGAAAGTATGCTTTTGATCTGATTTCGGGTGATAGTGAATTTAGGAATTCATTTGCCTTTTGATACAGATCCTGGGCATAAACACTGTCAATAAGAAGTAAGGCCAATGATAGGATGAATAACTTTTTATAGGTCATGTTTGTGCTATTAAGGTGTTGATTTTGCGATTTTTATTGAATTAAAATTTAAGCCAATTTGTAAGATACAATAAAAAATTATAATACAGTAGAATTAAATCGTATGATTAATCAGGCTAATGGAAACTCAATTTTTTTTTGGAAACATAAATTGAAAACTCCTTGCAGTTACTAATCCACTTATATCATTAAGCGATGTGCTTATTTTTCTTTGGTAATTTCTTATATTCAATCAATTGCATCAGGAAAACTCACCATCCAATGGGCATTTAATAAATAATCTATATCATTATTAATTGAGTTTCTCTGGTCTTTTTGCAGCTATTATGGCATGATTTATAAAAATTCCTTTAATATTTTTATATTAGAAAGCTTAATCGTCCGAATAACAATATTGACAATGCATACTAAGATTTTTTTGGCTACCCTCTGCTTATTCCTAAACCTACACTGCACACCTTTGTTGAATGAGAATGCCGCAAATGAAGCAAAACCTAATATCCTCTTGATTTTAACCGATGATCAGGGATATTCAACACTGGGATGTTATGGAGGGAAAATCGTTCCTACTCCTAACCTCGATAAGTTTGCAAAAGAAGGTGCTCTTTTTACAAATGCATATGTCACTTCGCAATGTACTCCCACACGGGCAACTCTTTTAACCGGACAGTATACAGCAAGACATGGATTATGGCATGTGCTGCCATGGTATGGATATCCGAATGCACGGATGACAGAAGCCAAATTTGCCGAACATTTTCCACGAACTACTTTCACCATTGCTAAAGGGCTTAAGTCGGCAGGATACACTACTGGTATATTTGGAAAATGGCATTTAACATCCAATGAAGATGGACATTATATGGGATTGAATCCTGAAGCTTCCCATTATTATGGTTTCGACTATGCACCTCCCGTATTATCCCCTGATGAGTTTGCAGAGGGAGCGGATCGGGGAGTAAATACTTTAACAGATCAAGCATTGGAATTCATTAAAAATAATAAAGAAAAACCCTGGTTTGTCTATTTGTCACACCATATGATCCATGGGGTGGTTGTGGCCCCGGAAGAATTAACTCAGCAATACCGCGAAAAGGGATACACGGATGAAGGTCCCAACAGGGCAGTCTATCTGGCCGGACTGGAGCATATCGACCATTCTATCGGCCGGTTGATGGCCAGATTGAAGGAACTTGGAGAGGATGAGAATACCCTCATAATTTTTCTGAGCGATAACGGGGGAATTGACCAGAGGTTAGGTTTTAAGGAACTTCCTGTCCCGAATCCTCATAATCCAATACTTCAACCAGATCTTATTGAATATGACAATGTTCCTCTAAGAGCAGGAAAAGGATCTGCCTATGAAGGTGGAGTCAGGGTCCCATGCATTATTCATTGGCCAGGGAATATTAAAGCTGGCACTGTGGTCAAAACACCTATGCATGCAGTTGACATAGCACCTACTCTTTTTAGTATTGCGGGTGTTAGAACAGAACATCCATTGGATGGAGAAGACCTCAGTCCTCTTTTGTCAGGAGGAGATTACAGAAACTTGGAAAATAGGGCTATTTTTCAGTATTACCCTTTTTATGATCTCAGATGGGGCCTGACACCCTGTGCAACCATTCACAAGGGTGATTATAAACTCATGGAGTTTTTTGGTGACAGGTTTAATGTTAATAATCGATATGTACCTGGTCATAGAATCGAACTCTACAACCTTAAAGAGGATATTGGCGAAACTAATGATTTAAGTAAGAGCAATGCCAACGTAACTGTTGAATTATTGGCTGAATTGCATGCCTGGATGGATAAGATGAAAGCACCTGCAAGCTCTGAGAATGCCCATTATAATCCCGATAGTATGTTTGTTGAAACCAGAAGCAAACCTTATTGGATCAGGTAATTGATCTTGTAAAGGAAGATTATTGATTCAAGGAAACCAATTTGCTTTCATTTTGAGTTACATACTTCCTTGCTTCAATTACCTCTGGCCGGTCGCTCCCGGAATTTTCAACTAATGAAAGTAATTGTTTATAGTAGAAAGAAGATTTTTTAGTATCTCCCATTTTATTAGCCGCTATGGCAGCACCATATATTCCATTGAATCTATTAGGATGATCTTTTAAATCTTTTTCAAAGGCTTCCAAGGCTGCATCTGGATTATCTAGTTCCAGAAGCATGTCACCGAGGAGCTCCCTTGCGGGTAAAACTTCACTGGGTGTTTTTGGATGTTTATCTGTCTTATCTTCCATGTCAGCTGCTTCTCGCATTAATGTCAATGCTTCTTCCTTATTTCCTTTTGCAAGGGCAAGCCAGGCTTCGGAGGATCTTATCTGTATTAATACCTGATTGGCCTGGTACGCATTTCCTTTCTCCACGAGTTTTCGATTCAAAGATCGCAATATGGATAATTCTTCTTCAGCAGAAGTAATATCACCTGTATTTGATGCGCCCAGTGCCCTTGCAAAATGGGTTAATGCCAATTCCCAAGGATAATCCTCCCAGGGAATATTTGAAGAGTGTTGTTCTAATTTCGCAGCCTCATCCCATTGCTTATTTTCTAAAGCGATACGTATGGGAATAGCTCCAAAATTATATGGTCCGGTGAGACTTACCAGTTTATCAATAGTCTGAAGATATTGATATTGTTGATTGGCCCTTACATTGTCACCTAGCTGAAGGTATGCATATACCAGGTAATCCATTGCATGAACTTCTTCATCCCAATGTCCATCTATTTCAGTTTCTTCAGCGTAACATTGTGCTGCAGAGGCAGAATGTATATTTGAAATAATCGATTCATCCCACAGACCCAATCTGGTAAATATGTGCGATGGCATATGTTGCGCATGTGCAGAAGAAGGGGCGATATCCGCGTAACGTCGGGCAGTGGGCAATGCCAGATGAGCGAGTACCGGATTGTCGTAATTATGAATTATATAATGTGCGACCCCGGGGTGATTGGGTTGGTCAGGTAAGATGGACTCCAAAATTTGCCCTGCTTTTCTCTGATTAATATAGTCCTTGTCATTTGGATCTGCAGTAGATTTTAAAGCCAGGGCATAGAATATGGCTGCTTCTGTATCATCCTTATTTTTTAAATAGATCTGTTCCATCTTTTTTTCATATCGCAAAGCCCTGGTTTTATGGTCAACTTTATCCCAATCATTATAATATGAACCAATTGCCTCTAAATATTCCCTTTCCCTATCTGTTTGGGGAAGAGATTCAGCAATTTTAAGGATATTGGAACCTTTGATAAGGTCTTCCTTACTTGGCGCAAACCAAAGCGAATGGTAAATACTCATGGCAACTCCCCAATAGGCCATTGGGCAGCCTGGATCCTGATCAATGACCTGAACAAAAGCTTTTTCGGCTTCATTGTATTCAAATGAATGCAATAATGATAAAGCCAGGTCAAAAGTTTCTTTTGTTTCATAATTGCAATAAAAGGAGAAATTGACCTCTCCGAATTCACCACTCCCACATAAAGTGATTTCACCCCTTAGAAGTTCTATTGAGGCTAACTCCACGTTTTGAGAGGAATTTTTGTTTTGACAACTTGTTGAAAATAGGAAAGAAAGTAAACTAAATAAAAGGAACAATCTTAAGTAATATTTCATAATGAATGATTTAAATGAACCATTTTTTTAAGTGCCGAATAACATTCGGCAATCCCTCATTTATTGAATGGCTATCGATTGTGAGAAGCGGGAGTAAGTGTTATTTCTCTAATTAATTCCGGATAATCCTAACAAGATAAGACTTTATATATTATCAAACAAATAAACGCTTTATTGTAAACCATTATATACTGGGGGTTTCAAAGAACTAATTTTTGCTTTATATATTGAGAATTGGAACATTGTTGCTTTAACTCAATGATTTTTTTATCTTCGGGATTATTGCCAAGGATGATAAGTACAAACCAAAACTGGAAATAGAAATAACTTTTTAAAATTACCTATGAAGAGAACAATTACATGTCTATAAAGCGGAAACGTCTTTCTTTCCTGGATCAGTATCTAACCTTATGGATATTCCTGGCAATGGCGATAGGTGTGGGGCTCGGTTATTTCATACCCGCTATGGCTTCGAAAATAGAATCCATGAGCAGTGGAACAACAAATATCCCCATAGCGTTAGGATTGATTCTGATGATGTACCCTCCACTGGCCAAGGTAAACTACAGACTTTACCCAAAGTTTTTAAAAATGTTAAGATCCTTTCTATATCCCTGATTCTGAATTGGATTATAGGTCCCATTTTAATGTTCATCCTGGCCATGGTTTTCCTGAGGGATTACCCGGAATATATGGTAGGATTAATTCTGATCGGTTTAGCCAGGTGCATTGCCATGGTATTGGTGTGGAATGACCTGGCTGAAGGCAGCAGTGAATATGGTGCCGGACTGGTTGCATTAAACAGCATATTCCAGGTCTTTGCCTACAGCTTTTATGCCTGGTTGTTCATCACAAAGTTACCCACCTTATTTGGATTCGAAGGAGCTATTGTGGATATCTCTATACGAACCATTGCAGAAAGTGTAGCGATCTACCTGGGAATTCCTTTTTTAGCAGGCTTGTTGAGCCGGATCATCTTAGTAAAGATCAAAGGAGAAGAATGGTACAAATCTAAATTTATACCCACTATTTCACCCATCACCCTGATCGCATTATTGTTTACAATCCTTATTATGTTCTCCCTGAAAGGGGAGTTAATAGTCAATATTCCAATGGACGTGGTTCGGATCGCGATTCCATTATTGGTGTATTTTGCCCTGATGTTTCTTGTTGGATTTTTCTTCAGCAAAGCCATGGGCGCAAAATATGATGTGAATGCATCGGTTTCATTTACTGCCGCCGGAAATAATTTTGAACTGGCCATTGCTGTGGCCATAGCGGTTTTTGGTTTAGAATTCAGGACAGGCTTTTGCAGGTGTCGTTGGTCCATTGGTGGAAGTCCCGGCGCTGATAATCCTGGTAAGAGTTGCCTTCTGGTTAAAAAAGAAATATTATGATTCCAAAGAATAGAATTGCCTCAATTGATATCCTCAGGGCACTGACCATGTATTTCATGATCTTTGTCAATGATTTGTGGACTTTAAGAGATATCCCGGAATGGCTTGGTCATGCAGCCCGGGGAGAAGACAGGTTAGGCTTTGCAGATATCATTTTCCCATTATTTTTATTTATTGTCGGACTTTCTATTCCTTTTGCCTTCAAAGCACGTCGTAAAAAGGGCGATTCTGATTTTCAGATCTTTCAACACATTTTTGTTAGAAGTTTCGCTTTGATTGTAATGGGATTCTACATGGTTAACCTGGAAAACATCAACCGGGAACTTTTGAGCATCAGCAAACCAATATATCAGATCCTGATGGCCACTGCATTTGTTTTTATCTGGAATTTGTATCCAGATGGGAAAGCATTCAAAAAGATCCCGGAATGGGTAATGAAAGTGATCGGGATTTTAATTCTTATCTATCTGGCCATAATTTATACAGGAGGTACGGTAGAAAATCCACACTGGATGAGGCCTCACTGGTGGGGAATACTGGGTTTAATAGGCTGGGCTTACTTTATGGTGGCCACACTCTATCTGTTGGTGGGTAGTCGACTTATTTGGCTATCCCTGCTCACGCTGTTATTTCTGCTTCTAAATATCCAGCAGGAGATCAAACCTTATGAAGGATTCCCCGATATTAATATCATTATCGGTGCTTCCAATTACGTGCTTGTAGCTTGTGGATTGCTTGCCTCTGTCCTGTATGTCAAATTAAATGAGAAAGAAAAGATCAGGGAGTTCCTGGTTTTGATGGGAGTATTGGCCGTTGTATTCATTGTTTTTGGAATCATCACGCGTCCTGAATGGGGAATAAAGAAAATGGGTGGAACGCCCTCCTGGAGTGCTATTTGTGCTGGAATTGGCTTTGCAAGCTTTGGCATTCTCTACATACTGGCTGATATCCTGAATGTCAGGAAATGGGCTTCAATAATTGGCCCGGCCGGTCGGTCCACGCTTACCTGTTACCTGGTCCCTTATTTCTATTATGGATTTTATTCAATTATTGGATTTTCACTGCCCCTCGTCCTCCGGACAGGATATATAGGCATTATAAAATCCCTTCTTTTCGCCTTGTTGATTGTAACAATAACCGGCGGATTTGAGAAGCTTAAGATTAAACTAAAAATCTAGTTAGCGTATCCAATTTCCTGAAGTGCGTATCAATGGTTATTGGTTTACCATTTCTATTTCAATATTTAAGGTAAACGTGAGGCCATTATAGTATTTGATAATGCAAATATTTATATGAATCTGGGTGGGATTGATTTTGATTTATTTTTATTGTCAGATAATGCAGCCAAATATCCTGAGAAATCTAATTGAATACAGAATGAAGACCAGGATTAAAAAGAATTTCGTAGATATAAAACGCACATGATCTGGTTTTTGTGTACACGTAAAAAAGTCATGAACCGGAAATGATCCGAATCATGACTTTATGATTGATAAAAGATTATATTAACCCATCTCGGCCATTTTCCAGTTGATGTTTGCCATCAACTCGCCCATCTCTTTATCCGGGCTGAAATCCATTAATTTTGTGTCTTCCAATACGATGGCAGTATGCCCGGAGGGCCAATAAAAAAGATCGCCTGCTTTATTGATCTCTTCGGTCTTCCATCATTATAGACCAATTTTACGGATCCTTCTAAAATGTATCCCCAATGCGGGCAATGGCACCTGTCATTTTCCAGCCCCTCTAAAAAAGGTGTAAAGTCAGCGCCGCCCGGCAATTGATTATAGCCTACGGTCATGCCTCCCCAGTCCTTTTGACCGCGCATTACAATTCCTGGTGCTTCCATAACTATCGGAAGGCTCATCTTTGTTAATCTTCATAGTTGTAATAGTTTTAGTTTAGAATAATCTTATAAATTAACATTTCATCTAATCAAAATCAAAGCCTTGGGAGGTAAGGAGGACTTTTTTGACCTTTTTTAAAAAAACAATCCCTAAAAAGTACTAAATTGTAAAACACGAGAAGATATTTTTTTAATCGTATAAATTTTTACAAACATGCGCTTCCGATGGATCAGTACCACTAAAGACTCTCAAACTTATTTAATGATCATTTTATTCTTGTTGCCCTGTTCGCAGGTTGCTCGAAAACTCAGAGGCAGGAAGAAATGAATAAAGACCAGCCGAATATATTAATGATCCTCGTCGATGACCTTGGATATGGAGATATTGGGTGTTATGGAGGAAAAAATATCCCTACACCTAATATTGATAAGCTAGCCTCTGAAGGAGTACGTTTTACAGATGCACATGTCATGTGTTCCGTCTGTGGACCCAGCCGGGTGGCGCTTCTGACAGGTAGGTACCAACAACGGATGGGAGTTTACTGGAATCCGGATCTCTGGCAAAGGAACAACTGGGGACCCCCTGATAGTATTCTTCTGCTACCCCAGGTCATGAAGAAAGCGGGTTATACAACTGGCCATATTGGTAAATGGAATGTCACTCCGGAAGCTTTACCGTATGTGGATGAATGTTATGATTTGATGAATTGGAAAGGGGCATATTATCCAAATGATACCGGGGTATATCTGGGTGTTGACAGTCCGGATTTTAGAGAGGAACCCAATGGCTGGGGACCACCCAAACCAGGAGATGAATACCTTACGGACAGGTTGACAAGACATGCCATCGAATTTATTGAAAAACATCAAGCTGGCCCGTTTTTTCTATACCTCGCCTACAATGCCCCACATACGCCTCTTCAAGCAGATATCAAGTACAAAGAGATTTTTAAAAACCTGGAGAATGAACCCAACCGGATCTATGCCGGTATGGTATCTTCTGTTGACGAAAATATTGGAAAGCTTCTTCAAAAACTAAATGAATTAGGGATTGACCAGAATACCATCATCGCATTTACAAGTGATAATGGACCTGCATACTGGAGATCGTATGACCGGGGATGGCCCGAAGAATGGCCATTAACTTTGATTGGGTCGGCTGGAGAACTTAGAGGGAATAAAGGGCAAAGATATGAAGGTGGGCATCGCGAACCATTTATTATCCGCTGGCCAGGAGAATTGAAACCAGGACAAGTATATGATAAGACGACCAGCACGATGGATCTTCTGCCAACATTTCTAACCGCAACAAAAAGGGAGGTATCTGAAGAACTATACCTGGATGGAGTTGATCTCCTTCCATACTTGAAGGGAGAAAAGCAACAATCACCACATGACACTCTGTTCTGGATGACACATAATCAGGGTGCCATACGTGCAGGGGAATGGAAAATGATCTTTTCTTCTTCGACGGAAGTTCAGTTATTCAATCTAAATGATGATCTGTCAGAGGGAAAAGATCTTGCCACAGAAAACCCTGAACTGGTTCAGCACCTTATGGAAGCCTGGAAAGACTGGAACAGGCCCTTCCCGGTTTCTGCCAGCGTACAGAAGAAATTCAGTATTGACTAGGTGAGGATGCCCATTTTAGCTTAGATGGTCTCTCACTAAAGTCTATCTTTAGCTTAAGATTATCCTGTGAATTAGACAGCTCATAATATCTGATATGGCTTGCTGTTGATAAATCCCTGCAATTTCTAAGTAAAAATTCAGATAAGGGAGCGCATTTCACTAAGTATATTTCTGTAGAAATCAACCCTTTTGCAAGTATATAATATCTGAACTTTATAAATAGAAATTGATATTTACAGGTATAAATCATTTGCAATTTATACGTATGATGAGATGTTGGGTGGAAGTCCTGCAGCGAAAAAATGCCTGAATTTTAGCCGGGGAGTTTCAAAAAACAATTCCTTATAATCAAAAGTAATTGATCTGCATTTTTTGAATTAAAAGGGATAAATGTTTACCTTGATTACTTCAATTAGACGGTAGCATTATGAAAACATTTCAAGCAATTTTTTCAGTTATTTTTGCAGTTTCCCTATTAATTTCCCCGACGATTTCAGCAGATATTGGAAACACGACCATTGCGAAATGGAAAGGCAATAAAAAGGGTGCCTATACCCTCCGTTTCGATGACAGCATGATGTCCCATAAGGATCATACGGTTCCAAACCTGGTCAAAAGAGGACTAGTTGGTTCGTTCTTCCTAAATCCAGCCACCAACCGGTACGGGTATGGCATCGATGTCTGGGAAAGCCAGGCAAGCAGGATCGGAATAGAGATGTGCCCCCATACGATGAACCACATTGGGGCTGGAGATTTCATGGAAGCAGATTACGAAATCGGAGAATCCTTCAAAACGGTATGGCAGCTTAACCCGCCTGATAAGAGTAAATTATACCCTTTCTCCAGGGGAGGTGGTACGGAATGGCCGGATGGTTACCGCAAGGCCATCCAAAGTAAATATCCGGTTGCAGATTATTCCTCCGAGACCGTCAGATACAACGGTAAGGATGATCGAAATGAACTGATTGGCTTTGCTAATAAGGCTATGCAGGATGATGCCTGGCATATAGTATTAACACATGGTACCGGTCCGGACCTGGAATGGCTTGGATTTGAGGTGTCCAATTTCGAGGCCTTGCTGGATTACCTTGAATCAGTAAAAGATAAGATGTGGGTAGGAAATGCGGGAGATATTTATAAGTATGTGTTGGAAAGGAAGTCAGCAGAAATAAGTATAATAAAATCAGATGAAGGATCTATCCAACTGAATTTAAGCTCTCAAGTTGAACCGGAGCTGTTTGATTATCCTCTATCCCTGATCACAGAAGTGCCAGACTCGTGGGAATACTGTAAAGTAATTCAAGGGGATATGATTGGAATATATCCAGTAGCTTCTGGAAAAGTGATGTATGAAGCCATCCCGAATAGGGGAGAGATTCAATTATTGTCATCCACTATGGATAATACTCCTCCTGGCCAGGTAATAGTCAATGATGGCACCGGGCAGGATATAGATTCCTCACCACTTACAAATATGATTTCTGCAAACTGGGGATCTGCTTCAGACGAAGAATCCGGAATATCGAGGTATTGGTACAGAATCGGGACTTCACCGGGAGGATCTGAGATCCTGGACTGGATCGACAATGGAAGGGTAAGATCCTTTTCTACTTCAAGAACCAATCTGGCGCTGGTAAGAGGGGAGAAGTATTATGTAACAGTTAAAGCGGTAAACGGCGTTGGCCTTTCTTCTGAAAGCACTTCGGATGGCTTTAAGGTAAATACGATTTCTGATTATATCTCATTTAGTGAAAATTTCGATAGCGGATATTTATCCCAATGGACAAAAAGACAAACCAGGAACGGATCAGATAAAAACATAATCTATCTTACGGAAAATGCCTCCAGGACTGGGGCCCTGGGAATGCAGTGTCATTTACAGGACCTCCAGAGCGGAACACCTTACCTGTTAAAAGAAAATGTTTCCAAGGAAGAGGAAGTGTTTACGAGCTTTTATCTGAAATTAAGTCCTGAATTCCGGTTTACTCCTGAGAGTGGCAATCTTCAAATCCTTGAACTCCAGGATGCCGCTGGAAACTTCGTCGCGCAGGTATCCCTGGGATATAGATCCGGTATTGGATTTCATGTATATGCATCTGCCATGGATAATACCGGTTATCATGTCTCCATACCCGGGTCGAGGGGTGATTATCCGCTTAGTTATATTCCTGTTAAAAAAACGGAGTGGATAAGGATCGATCTCAGGACCAAAGCCGATAAATTGAAAGGCGGAGCTGAATTATGGGTTAACGGGGAACGAAAAGGGTGTATCACCAACCGCTTTACAGATGGCCTGGCAGTAAGAAGCTTAAAAATAGGTATTTTGAACCTGTATGAAAGTTCCGGGAGCGGTGATCTGTTTATCGATGATTTCTCGGTCTCCGACAGTTTTTTGAGATAAAATGAAATACCTGATTCTGAACATATAGGCAGGAATTGGCCAGCATTATCTTTATAGGGAATAATCTTCCCCGATATGCTAACCATATGCATTTTACGGGGTTATAATCTATTCCGTTCTGCGATCCAGACTGCTTCAAGAAAAGTTCAACCATTTTGTGATCCTCATAGCCTTCATGGCGAATAATCTATACCATTCTCTGATCCATAATAAATTCGGTTTATTATGAATTAAAGTAAAAAAAGTAAGTATAAACCTGACAATATTGATATGAAACATAAAAAAAGTTGAAAAAATAACTGGTCTGGCCATTTTACTAAGCCTGGATTATTTAAATATTTGGGAATCTTTGTAAATGTGCCAGACGCAAATCAATAGACGAATTTTACCGGACCGATCAATCCCAGGCTTTTATAATCCTGCCAGCCGGTCCATCTCCTGGCCACCGGATTATCCTCCAATGATTTCAGATAGTTGCCTAATACACTTGTTATCTTAATTACAAGCTCATTTTTACCAACCGCCAGGTTTTTGCCGATTGAATAAGAATGGTTGCCATACCAGCGGATACCAAGGGATTTCCCATTTATAAAAAGTTCTGATACACCCTCCACTTTACCGAGATCAATCAAGGAATATTCAATGGGGTCAGAAATTTCGAGGACTTTTCCATAATGAGCGACCCCGGCAAATGTTTTCAATCCAGGATCATCAAGGAAATCAATCAGGTCAGGCAATTCCATACTATCGTTGGTGCCGTCGACATGCTCGAGCTTGAGTGTCCATGGGCCTTGGAGTATTATATGATCATCTGAATCAGACCCTTTAACTGGTTTATCTTCAGGACTGGATATTGTTAGTTCTGAATCTCTCTTTTCCAGCCTTTCAAAAACGATCAGTTTTGATTCTGCAGGCCCAAAATGAAGGTTCATAATAGAATCGCCTGAATTATCCGGCAATATAGTCCGCTTTCCCGTTTCAGCATCCCAAAGCCATGGTAGTTTTCCGGGCAAATCAAATTTGACCTTGGTTTCTCTCGATTCGTATGCATTTGAATTCGAAATAAAGAAAATATTCATATCCTTATGCTGATAATAATTCTGGTTGATGAACCGGTCGGGATCGGAAATTTCCATATAGGATTTTAGCCCGAATCGTTCCTGAATATCTTTAAACCACAATATCAAATCCTTATCCGGTCTTGGATGAATGCCAACCTTGTCCGTATAATTCGTTAATATTTTGTCAATTGTATTCTTAACCTGTGCATCGTTCTTGCCGAAATCCATAAATCCAGGTGACTGGTAAGGTGTGTTCTCAATGAAAATGATCTTTCCACCGCTTTCAGCAAATTGCTCAAGTGCCATGGCCGTTTTGGGGAGGATGGTTTCAACTTCTAGCAGGACCAGGGTTGTATATTTTCTTGAATTAAAGTCCATATACCCATCCGCATAACTTGCATCCTGAAGGATCTTTTCACTAACATAATCGCAGCCAAATCCCTGCTGCTGTATGGCTTCCCATACATTATGCTGGTAAGTGGGATATTTGACAACAGGAAACGGATCCCGCTGTGGCCCAAACTTCATCCACATGTCTGCCAGGGGGTGAAGAATGGCGATGTCTGCATATGGGGTTGAATTCATAAACACCTGGGAAAGTCGTGCCTTGTAATCTGTCCACAGTCTCAGATAAGGCCACCAGGGATTGCGTTCATTGAAAAACGTACCGTATTGTACCCATCCTGGGAATGGAGCCTCCGGCGGACTGTAATTAAATCCATGCAGAATTGAGTGTGTCACTCCCGACAGATTGCTCTGGTCGCCAGCAACCTTGATGGTTTCCAGGGTGGCGTTGAAAACCATGGAAGTATTCGTAATTTCCTCACAACTAACAAGGTTGTTTCCACTTAAACGGGCACCGGATGCTACGAATTTATTGATCTCTGAATAAGCCCTGCCCTGCACCAGCCGGTTTCCGAAAATGGATACTCCCAACTGTTTCCCGTAACCAGGTTTCACATTCAGGAATGTCAATATTCATACTGGCTTCCAGAGGGTGGTACCCCCTTCCATAAGCCTGGATCCTGGACTTTACCTGGTGTTGATGGCACCAGGTATTGAAGGTATCTATAAACCTTTCCTTAAACAGTTCCATCCTTGTGATATAGAAATCATACCGTATACGCTGAAAATCCAACTCTACCTGAGCTGAAAATTTACAACCATATTCTTCATCCACAGGATTCCCCATATGTCCGATCTTATATAATACAAAAGGTAGGTAAGGCAACAAAGAATACCCTCTTCTCTTTTCAAATTCACCAGGAAGGTCATCATACCAGTTTGCCCCTTCCATCTCCAGGCTATCGCAGAACATGCCCCTGAAATGATCACCCATGCTGTCCATTATTGTTGAAAGTCCATCAGACATTCTGTTAAGGTATTTTTCAACCGCTGATTTATTATAGTGGTTCAGAACTGGCCCGGCTGCTCCCGGAGCCCCATTGATAACAGCCTGGAAGCCGGTTAATTTGACCAGATAATACAGAACATGTTTCCCTTCAGGAACCTCAAAAGTGATTTTCTCATCCTGAACCTGATCCATAAGTTCTATTCCAGGATCAAATTCGTTCATTTCATATCCTGCCAGCCTTATGCCTTCTATCTCTTTGTAAACATTTTCATTTTTTGAATGAATACCGGGATCGACCTGATTCAATGAGTTCATTAAGCTGAAATATATTGGCCTGGTCCCTCCAGGTCAATGGTTTCAAATGTCATCAACTGAGTCTGCTCATCTTTCTTCAGAAACTCACCGCCAAATGGCCAACCGGATCCTACAATGATATCGCAGATGATCCCGCGTTCATGAGCACCATCCAGTGTGACCTTTAGCATCTGAAGCCATTCCGGGCTCAGCCACTCGAGCGACACATAGCCTACAGGATCACATCCATCCGGGAAACGGATCGGATTAATCTCAACGCCTCCCGATACCTGCATCTAATAAAAGGTCAAGTTCTCTGAGGATCTCTTTTTCAGTCAGTTTATCACCATTCCACCACCATCTAACAACGATGGTGCTGGCCGACATGGGTGGGTTTTGAAATTGCTCAAAAAGAGTATTCCCCTGATCGGCGTCTTTATGGTTTCCGGTACAATTGCTGATAAGAAACGGGGAGGAGATCGTGGTGATGGTACCGATCTCACAAATTTTCGCCTTGATATTTTCATTAAAAAAAGTTTTACCTAGCATAAAAGTAGAAAAATATTGACTTTAACACAGATGAAAACAAAATACTGTTACACAGAAGCAGAAATTAATTATTCATATTTCAATGTTTTTGAAGGATCAAGCGCCGCTACTCTATATGTTTGATAGCCCACTGCCACAAAAGCGAAGACAACAACGATCAATACAGAAAAAGCTACTGCCAGCCATGGGAAACCGATTCGGTAGGCATAGTTCGCAAGCCAGAGGTTCATCCCATAATAGATGGCAGGAATTCCAAATAAAATCGACACGCCTATCAGTTTAAGAAAATCAAAATAAAAAAAACCAATTATCCCTGCTATATTAGCACCAAAGACTTTTCGGATACCGACTTCTTTGGTTCTGCGTATAGCAATAAAAGCTGATAAACCAAAAAATCCCAAGGTGGCAATCACAATTGCCAAAACCGAGAAAGTAACGAAAACACGGCCGAAGGTTTTTTCCTGCTCATAAAGCCGTTCATAGCGATCGTCAAGGAAAACATAATTAAGTGGCGCATCCGGGAAAAATTCAGCCCATTGCTTTTCCAGGAATTGTGCACCCTCGCTGTACCTGTCAGAATTGAATGAAACCACTGTGGAAGATGGATTCATCCAGGGAAAATACAGAGAGGGTTCAACCGATGATTTCAGGATCGTTCTGTTAAAATCTTTCACAATACCAATGATCTGGTATTTATCATTATCCTCATCAGAACCAAACTGTATTTCTTCATTTACTGCTGATTCAGGATCATATATGTTAAATTTTCTGAGGAAGGCCTGGTTTACAATAATAGCAGAGGAATCGGATTGCATCTTTCTGTCAAAATTTCTCCCGGCCTGTACCTCCATATCAACCGCCTCAATAAAATGATCATCAATGAATTGAATATAGGTTGTTCCTTCCACTCTGTCAGTCAGGCCGACGATACGAATACTTCCTGTTGTAGAATTTATATCGGATCCATCCCCTCCGGGAAGATTTGAAGTCCCACCTATTGATTTTATAGCAGTATGATCTCTTAGAGCTTCTTTAAAGGATTCAACACTCGCTTCATGTGTTTCATACTGATCATCATTAACTGAAGGCATAGGGAACCCGATAACATATTCTGTATTAATGCCCAGATCTTTTCCCTGCATATATTTTACCTGCCGGGATACTATAAATGTTCCGGCAATCAGGATTATAGAAGCAACAAACTGAACAATCACAAGTGATTTTCTTAAGAAAACACCTCCTTTTGAATGATGATATTTCCCTTTAATACTAAGGCCGGTTTAAAGGATGATAGCACCAGGGCAGGATATAATCCGGATATGAAATGTGCCTGCAAAGAAGAAAATGCCCAGGTTAATAAGAATTGGAGTATGGTTCCAGATATGATCAATAATCTGGGCTACCAATGATCTGATGATAAAAAGGCAAAGTCAACCTCGAGGAATTAAAAATGCCAGAATTGATGCTAGAAAATTGATCATAAAGGATTCCAGCAGGAATTGAAGGATCAATTGGGCTTTAAAGGCCCCAATTACCTTGCGTCAAACCCACTTCCTGGGCCCTGTCAATTGCTCTTGCGGTAGACAGGTTGATATAATTTACCCAGGCGATGATCAGTATGAAAACTGATATTATGGCTAGGAACGAAACCGCCTTCTGCATTGCCGGGCATTTCGGGTTCAAAAGTAAAATCGGACTTCAGGTGAATATCAGAAACAGGATGGACATCCCAGAGGGAATTGCTTTCTTCTCCATCGTACTTTTCGTTATAGCTCAATCAGCTTTTCATCAAGTGGAGCTTTATCGAAATCCGGAACAAGGTGCAGGTAAACATAATAATTGTTCCAATCCCAGTCATTATAATCAAACCGATCGACAATGCTTTTGTCCGACATAATAATGTCAAATTTATAATGCGTATTGTCCGGATGTCTTCAATAATCCCAGTAACAACAAAGGACCGGTTGAAGTCTCCAAGATCTCAATGGTTTGACCCAGGCATTATCATCTCCGAAATAATCTCTCAGCCTTGCTTTCAGTCAATACAAGGGAGTTAGGTTCATTCAACATCGTTTCACTGAGCCTTGCAGAACTTCATAGGTGAACAATTTAAAGAAATTTGAATCCCCCGAAATCACATTTTCTTTCGTGGATTGTATTTTCTCCTTTTCGAAAAACCAGTTCTTCAAATTTTAAGGTGACGGTATAGTTAATTATTTCCGGGATCTCTTCGGTTAAGACCTTCCCAGCCCCATAAGTAGCCATCGCATCTTTTGTTTCTACAACACCGTTAATAACCTCGAAAGTGGATACCCTGTATAGCTGGTCTGCTTTATCATGAAATGAATCATAACTTTTTTCAAAATTGACATATTCATTGATCAGGAGAAAAGCGGATAAACCCAGGGCAAGTCCCAATATATTTATTCCGCTGAAAAGTTTGTGCCTGATGAGACTTCGGATGCTGATCTTTAAATAGTTTTTAAGCATTTCAGGTGTAATTTAGCCTTGGTTCCAAGAAAGAGACGACTAAATAATCATAATCGTTGCAAGATGCCAAATGTTTTTGCCGCAACCGGAAATTGTCAGTTTAATTGGCAATTATACTGTACTTGAAAGATGTTCAGGGGGATATTTAATTTAAGAATCTCAAGATCAGGCATTTTTGATCTCCTCAAGCATCTGGTCAATCTCTTTAATTACAGGTTGGTGATCTCTTTTCCATAAGAGATAAGCAGAGTAAAAGTCGATGATCACCAGAATTATTAAAATCGCCTGCAGGAGGATAACCGCTGACAAATAAAATGTGGTCCCTGCAAGGATTGTTTTGAGTATCAGGCATATCCCGATATCAATAAACAGCCAAATCAGGATAACATAATATGTTCTTGCAGTAAATACTCTCATTCTCTTTTTTGCTTCATGTAAATACTTAATGACCGGATTATTAGTATATGTATTTGAATATGCCCTGAATCGAAGTTGTTGAACAAATATTACCAGAGCAAACGCGAGAATAAGGAACCCTGTCCCAAGTTGAACAAAGAAATCTGATGATGAAAGGATATATGATATTGCAACCAGGATCATTGCCAAATAGATCAACTGCAATATTCTGATTCCCAATCGTGTTTTTGAATCTGTTTTCTTTAAAAGATCTAATATACTTTCCATATTACTATGTTTTTGGATTTTTGCACCTGCCTGATGGCTGAGATCTGGAGCCTTAATATTTTTTGATTTGTTTATAACTTCTTCGTATTTCATGATTCACCTCCTTCGATAATATTTTTTAATGCATTCTTTGCTCTATGAATTCTTACCCTGACATTTGAATCGGTAAGACCAATAATTTTTGCTATTTCTTTTGATGGCACTTCTTCTAATACCAGCGAAATGATGATCATGTCGATTAAGGGAAGTTGGAGGATACTTTTGTTCAATATATCAATCTCATTCTGTTCTGAGATCATATTAATATCCTCAATGCTTAAATCCTGACTTGAATAGCTCTTTTTGGTTGCATTCAACCTATTGTCCTTGCTTATGAACTGTAATGCCGTAGTTACTGTGATGCGGAAAGCCCAGGTTGAAAAAGCCGATTCTTCACGGAAAGATTTAAATGCTTTCCATAAGTTCAGCAGGGTTTCCTGATACAAGTCATTTCGGTCCTCATTGTTCGACAGGTAATAACAACAAATCCTGTATATCTTGTCCTTGTTTTCCTCGATCAGTCTTGAAAAGTTATGCTCTGTCTTTTCCATATATTGAAGGGGTCAAGATTTTTAAAATTATCAGAACCTTTACCTATTAGATAGTATCAAACCTTATTTGTTACATTAGATCAAAAATATTTTGCAGTAAATAGAATATTCAATCGTTTATGATGAAAATATCAAATAAAAACACTTTTTAAACACTTTTTCCTTTCCAGAGAGTGAATTTAAAAATACATCCCTGATAATTAATGGATATTGTATACATTTATCCATACTTTTATATTCGGCTGTTAAGATTAGTTTATGATCAAGAGTAAGTGTTTATATCACCTGTTGTTATATAGCATAGTTTTTTGCCTGTCTTATCAATTATCTGGACAAGTAACACATAACGCATCATCCTTTGTTAATGAAAAAGATATAGGGGATTTGAATTTGGTATTTGAACCAGGTATAAAGGTTAACGGCCTTGAGGTTCGTAAAACTTTCCAGCCATCTTTTGTGGTCACTTCGAAAGGCACCTTGATTGTATTCTGTCAGGGAAGGCTGTATGCCGGTGCTGATAATGATCCTAAGGTCATATTAATGAACAGAAGCCATGACATGGGTAAAACCTGGGAAGGGGTGGAGGTGATTTCCAATCCGATGAATTTCTTTGCCATTTCTCCCTATGTTACCATTGGGCAGGAGGGAACTGAAAAAATATCCTTTTTAACATGCGTGGGGCTGAAGGTAACGAAGAAATTTTATGATCATGATCCGCGTTCTCTCAAGGATAATACAGGTATTGACCTGGAGAAGGTAGGCGCAGATAAAGCAGCTGTATTGTGCCGGTATGTTTCAGAAGATAATGGAAAAACTTGGGACAGGGAATTTCTCTTCGGTGATAAAACTCCTTTATACAAGAATTATGATGGATTTACTCCTGTGTTCATTAATGTAATCGGACAAGTACACAGCATACCGGAAGGGGAATACGCAGGAAGATTGATCATTGCAGTCCCGGTTTATGCCGTTCCGGATTCAATCCCGATCACGGATAACTTCAGGAACCACCCCTGCAGCGGATCCGGGATTATCTATAGTGACGATCAGGGCGAAACATGGAGCATGGACGGCATGATTACAGATTTTATTGGCAATGAAGCCTCTGCTGTATCTGTTGAAAATGGAAGATCTATCCTTATGATCAGGCGGCTTAATCAGCCCAATCAAGCAGATGAAAACCCCCTGGGGCTTGAAATTGTTATTGAAACCGGGAAAAGAATGGCCAATAAAAGTAATGATGGAGGCAAAACCTGGACAGATCCGTTTTTTGTAAATATCAGTGAAATTTTATGCCACGGAACCTTGGCCCGTATTGACAGCCGGTTGTATTTTTCAATTCCAAACGGATTGGAAGATAAGGATCAGGAAAAGGAACATTGGGATGATGACCGCATCAGAGGAGCGATTTATTATAGCGATGATGAAGGCATTTCATGGAAGTATAAAATCATTGAACCGACGTATTTTTCGTATAGTACAGTTGGAAAGTTATCGGAGGATTATATGATTACTTTTTTCAGCCGTGGCGGGCTTGGAAGGTTCGGTATAGGGTACAGGATTTTCACTGATCGCTGGCTGGATAATTCGGACTGAAAGTATTACCCGGATCTACATTCATTGTTTATTCGTTTTTTCTTATATTGAGTTCGGATCGAATTATTGGATCTTTACATTTTTTTATATCAAATTTAATTTATACGATGATTTTTTTAAGAAACTTTTCCCTGGTTATTTTATGTACACTGTTCATTTTTAGCTCTTGCGATTCCAGTAAAAAAGAGACTTTTCGCTATTCTAAATACGTGGAAGAGGATAAGCCTGTCACTGTTCTGCAAACATTGGAAAATGAGAATTTATCTGTCAAAATTTATTCAAATTCTTTTACTGAGATTGAAGACCTTAAAAATGGTAAGCATTGGGAGACCTGGTCTGTTGCACTGCAGGATAAAGGCATGGTTGAGGTAGGGGAGGTTTGGTTAAGGACAGGTCGTAGTCTGACACATCAATACCCAGGCCATTTTTATGCTGAGATGGAAGGTGATAACGTAAGGTTTACACTTATTGGAAGACAGAACCTTGTTATTGGAACATTCTTGTGTAATATTTCTCTGGAAGATGAATGGCTCGTATATAAAATCATTGAAATTGACGAATCTATTCCAAGTCTGGCGTATCCACCACCGATCAAGTCTGATGCCATCATTATCCCAAAAGGTGTCGGCGAAATCATTCGTAGTTCGGGTGATCAAAACAAAACCAGCGCTATGTATCCACGAACTATTTATCCATTTTATACCCGCTTAAACATGAGGTTCATTGGTGGTTTAAAGGAAGATGCAGGGTGGATCGGGATTTTTGATGAGGGATTTGAAAATGTATCGGGTTTAATCGCAAATGAAACCATAACGCCAATTATGACAAGATCTCTTAATAAATGGCAGAATGGATTTACCTACCGGATGCAATTTGTTCAGGGAGCTTATGTGGAATTGGCCAAGGTTTTCAGGAAATGGACCATTGATGAAGGGAAATTCGTCTCATTGAAGGAGAAGATACGGACCAATCCGAATGTTGAAAGCCTGCTTGGCGGACGTGCATTCTGGATTAATTTTGCCCGTCCTTCCCGAAAGCAAAGTACTGCTGAAGACTTTATGCTCAGAGGGGAATATCCTTTCGATGATGGAGAACCTACTGATATTGTATTCACTTACAAGGAAATGGAGGACATGATACAGCGGCTTAAGGAATTAGGTTTGAGAAAAGGTCTTATTAAATTAGGAGGATGGATTAATGGAGGGTATGATTATTCTCACCAGGATGTATGGCCGCCTGAACCCAAACTTGGTCCGATCGATGAGTTGGAATCCCTGCTATCATCAGAAAGTCCGCTGCTGGTCGCTTTGCATGATAATAACCAGGATATTTATGAACACACACCCAGCTTTCCAAAGGGTGTTAACAGAAATGCTGATGGAGACTTGCTGACCGGTGGTGTCTGGGCAGGTGGACAAGCTTATATCCTGAATTCAAAATATAGTGTGGAATATGCGAAACGTAATTGGGAGCAAATCAAAACACTTAATCCCAAAGCCATGTTTGTGGATATTATCACTGCGATGCAGCTCTACCAGTCTTTTGAACCGGGTGATGAATTAACGAAGCATGAAGACCTCGAAGCAAAAATCGAACTCATGAAGTTCTATAAGGCGCAAGGGCTTGTATTTGGCAGTGAAGAAGCTGCTGATTTTGGCATTCCATTTATTGACTGGTTTGAAAACAGGCATAAAAGAGTACAAGGGACTTCGATACCTTTATGGCCGTTGGTTTTCCATGATGCCGCATTTTGTACCCGGTATGGAGGGGTTGGTAGTACTGAAGGCCATCCGGGATGGCTGGAAGACATGCTCTGGGGATATCTCCCTCATTTTTTTATCAGGCCAGACTGGGACCAGGAAGAGTTATTCCAGTCTATTGATCATGTCGATCAATGGCATAAAAAAATCGGGATTGCAGAAATGACAGATCACCAGTTCCTCGACGAAAATTATACTGTTGAAATGACTTCGTTTTCAACAGACGACACAATAATCTGCAATTTTGGAGATCAACCATTTACTTACAAGGGGGAAACCATAAAAGCTAAAAGCTATTTAATAATTGACTAATACAAAAAGAGCGTATACACATAACTCATTAGGCATTATATTGAAGACATAAGTCTAAATTATATTTTTTACCCAGGGGCTGTGGCTTATTAATTTTTGCTTTTAGAATTTGCCAGGCGGAATTCTTAGATTTTAATAGATTTTAAATGATTACTTGAAAAATTGTCAGATATTATATAAGTCCAATATTTCGCGACAAATTACTTTAAAATACAAACTATGAAAATTCTTAACTATGTTGTTTTGTTTCTGATAACAGGAATAGTTGCATGTGATGATCATGATTCCAATGAGAATCATTCAAACGAAATCCCCGATCAACTTTTTCAATATACTGATAATTTTGAACCCCGTTGGGTGAGTTTTGAAAATATTACTGGTGAAAAAGGTATGGGGGGCGTGGAAAACTTTGGCGCTAAAGGGCATCCCTGTGATTTTATAAAAGCGGGAGAAACAAAAACTTTATTGGATTTTAAGGGGCCTGGCATCATAAACCGGATGTGGATAACCATAAGTGACCGGTCCCCTGAAATGCTTCGTAGCCTTGTGATCAAAATATACTGGGATGGCTCAGCAAAACCTGCTGTCTCTGCACCCTTTGGTGATTTCTTTGGTCTGGGTCTGGGAAGGACAACCCCATTCCAAACTGCTTTGTTTTCAAATCCTGAAGGCCGGTCCTTTAATACCAATATTCAAATGCCTTTTAAGGAATCAGCACGAATGGAGATAGTGAACGAATCAGATAAAGAACTACCGATGATCTTTTACGATGTAAATCTTCAATCCTTAAAGGAGTGGGATGATTCGTATATGTATTTTCATTGTTACTGGCACCGTGATACGGCAACCACATTAACTGAAGATTTCAGGATACTTCCCGGGATCAAAGGAAAAGGAAGGTTCCTTGGGACAAATGTAAGTGTTCATGCCAATCCTGCCTATAAAGATTACTGGTGGGGAGAAGGAGAGGTTAAAATATACCTTAACGGGGATACGGATTATCCGACACTGGTAGGAACCGGTACCGAAGATTATATCGGTACAGCCTGGGGGCAAGGCCAGTATTACAATATGTACCAGGGTTGCCCAATTGCTGATCCTGAAAATTTGCAATGGACCTTTTACCGATATCACATACCTGACCCGGTTTATTTTAAAACCGATTGTGAAGTAACGCTGCAGCAAATTGGTGGAAGTGAAAAATCAAATGTACTGGCATTGCAGGAGAAAGGAATAGATCTCATCCCGATTACCATTCATCAGGCACCTGTTTTTACCCATATTTATAAGCCTGACGAAGTGGTTGACCTTGAAGATCCTGATCTGCCGGATGGTTGGGTAAATTTCTACAGATCTGACGATGTTGCGGCAGCAGCATATTTTTATTATGAAAAACCATCAAATAATCTGCCAGAAAT
Source organism: uncultured Cytophagales bacterium (assembly GCA_942491935.1). Classification (GTDB taxonomy): domain Bacteria; phylum Bacteroidota; class Bacteroidia; order Cytophagales; family Cyclobacteriaceae; genus JAGTVG01. The sequence goes on along the minus strand of CALOCZ010000016.1, from coordinate 25,006 downwards.
TCAGCCCATATCGGTTCGAATCTGGAATTTAGCAGTAAACTAAAAATATATTTGTTCATGCCTAAGTCAAATTTTAACAGACGAAATTTCCTCAAAACGGGCTTCGCCACCACAGGAATACTCTCTGCGGGGACATTTTTCGGATGTAAAGAGGAGGGAGCCCAAAAAAACAACCACCTGATCCGTAATCATCCCCTGGATGGGTTGGAAAAGGAAAAAATAAAGATCACAGATGTGAAAGTTACCTTGTTGTCTTTTGAACTACCACATGAAGAGCAATGGTATCTGGATTGGATCCCGGAAAGGTATAAGTGCTGGAAAACTGACAGCATCCTCGTCGAAGTATTTACAGATGTAGGTTTAAAAGGGATTGGTGGAGCTACCCAATATGGAGGTCCGGCAAATGTCAAAGAATATATCGAGACTGTCATCAAGCCGGCCATTATCGGAAAGAATCCTTTTGATATTGATTTCCTTACTTCTGGAGTTTTACGAAGAGGCCCCATGGTAGGTTGGGCAGGTGTTGACACAGCATTTTGGGATATTATTGGAAAAGCCAAAGGTATTCCTGTATATAAGTTATTAGCGATTGATCATGACCCGGATCCAAAGATTCCTGTTTATGCCAGCGCAGGCGAAATGTATGATGGTGATGTATGGCCTTTTAACCTGATTGATGAAGCACTTAAATTAAAGGAAAAAGGTTTTAAAGCTTATAAATTCAGACCGGGTACCCATTGGTCGGTCAGTGGTATGAACATGACAGAATATATTGATGGTGTATGGAAAATCAGGGAAGCTCTCGGGCAGGATTTTGGATTGATCCAGGAATGTAATGCACAGTGGGACATGGAACAGGTTATGCAATTTATTCCGGAGGCAGAAAAGATGAAACTTATATGGATAGAGGACCCAACAAGAAGACTGGGGCCACAGGCCAGGGAGAATTATATCCGGATAAAAAAATCCCTTAAGGATGTGAAACTATCCTATGGCGGTGATGTGATGGACAACCGCTTTGACTATAAAGAATGGATCGATCGGAAAGCGATGGACATCGTACAGCCGGATGCAGGAGTGATGGGATTGACAGAATCATGGTATGTGTCCAGGATGGCGCATCTGCAGGGACAATTGTGTGCACCGCATAACTGGCATGGGGCTTTACTAACCATTAGCAATGGTCATCTGGCTGCAGGAATACCGAACCTCATCATGCTGGAATCCAATCAGACATATAATCCATTACGAACTGATTTATTTAAGGAGCCACTTGTGTTTAAAGATAGTTATCTTACCTTGCCTGATAAACCAGGTTTGGGTGTTGAAATGATTGATGATGCAGGAAAAAAATTCCCTTATATACCCGGGACTTATGATAAACCTAAGTCTTCATGAAATAAAATGTTTGTAGCCATCAATGTATTATTTCAGGGGATTATTTTATGCTAATAAAATTTTATAAAACAATAATTTGATCTTTATGAAAACTGCCAAAATAGTCCTGATAAACCTGATACTGATTTGTGGAATATTTCATTTTCAGGGATGTTCAGTAAAACAGGAGAGTCAAAATGAAAAGGTTCTCATCAAGATAAAGGTTCTGGATGAGGAAACAAATCAGGTCACACCGGTTATGGCATGTATTAGTTCCATCAAAGATGGCGTTGCTTTCATACCACCCGATGGCGCAAGAGTTGATTCATTCTCCCTTACGCCTGTTTTTTACAAAGGCATCGAATACAAATCTGTTGAAAACTGGATAGGCCCGGTTCGGAGGATGAATGGAAGGGGAGACAACGAGGATAGAAGTTATGTATATGAAGACCTGTCTTCCATTCCTCATTGGAAAGATCCGGTCCTTTATCAAACAACAGGTGAGTTTTCCATTACACTTTCACCTAATGAATACCAGATCAGCCTGGAACATGGCACGGAATATATTCCCATAAAAGAAAAACTGATCATTACAGGGGACGAAAAAGAGATCAGCAAGACTTATACTTTAAAACGCTGGATCGACCTTCCTGCAAAAGGCTGGTATTCAGGAGATGTGCATGTTCACCATCCTACCACGAGGCCGGCGTTCAAACAATTCCTGATGGAATATGCTAAAGCGGAAGATGTTCACCTGGTCAATGTCCTGGAAATGGGCCATCATCTCGGGACGGACTTTAAACAGGAAGGATTTGGCGATGCAGGCAGAACTTGTGAGGGCAACATCTGCCTCGTGTCCGGCCAGGAAGGGCCAAGAAGTACCTATGGCCACATCATTGGCCTGAATATTAATCGAATGGAACGTGATACCACACAATATAACTACTATGACCTGATCTTTAAAAAACTGCAGATGCAGGAAGGCGCTGTAGTTGGTTTTGCACACTTTTCCTGGAATGGATGTGACTTGCCAAGAGGATTTCCCTGGTATATAACCACAGAGGATATTGACTTTGTTGAGTTACTGCAGTTCTCAAAAATTAATGCCCTGGATTATTATGATTACCTTAATCTTGGATTCAGGATCACAGCCGCCGCTGGAAGCGATATCCCCTGGGGTTCGACACTGGGTGAAGTAAGAACGTTCGTATATACCGGGGATTCATTTTCGGCTGATTACTGGTTCGAAGGATTGAAATCAGGACGAACATTTGTCTCTAACGGGCCAGCTTTGTTTTTGGAAGCTGATGGCAATTTGCCCGGTCGGGAGATCACAAGAAATAAGGGATTTACAAGCAATGTTAACGTACGCGCATATTCTCATCCCGATATCGGCAAAATAGACAGGGTAGAAATTTACAACACTGATGGATTGGTTCAAAAGAAATTAAATTCCGAAAAGTCGGATTCTGTCATTATTAATTTCGAACATACACTGATGAAAAGCCAGTGGCTGACAGCCGCTGTTTATTGTGATAATGGGGCTATAGCTCATACTTCGCCCATCTATTTTATTGTGGATGGAAAGCCTACATGGAATCCTGAGAAAGCACCAGCAATTATCGATAAACAGTTGAGTGCCATTCAGATTATAGATGATGAAGAAAAGGGCAAGGATGTGCCAGATAAGGAGATTCTTAATCGCCTGAATAATGCCAGAAAGTTTTATGACGCAATGCTAGAAACCATGGCAGAATGAAATAGATTGATAAACTTTACTACAATTTGGAACAAATAAGTTTCAACTTATTTATTGGTCTTATAAGCATACTGAGCATGAGGCTTCCTCCCTTTTTACATGTTTTGAGAGCCAGGATCTTAAACATATAGATTAACCACGGATCTAAAAGGACTACTCCAGTAATAAATTTATTCCTGTAAATATCCTTTAAAACGGATCAGTTTATCATCACCTTGCTGGTATGTAATCGGTTTCGGTTCGAGCCATTCAACCAGGATGTCTTTCAGTGTATAGGCGAAAAAATGATTTCCGGAAGGATTGTAATGACCAATAAAATACCTTTGGATATACTCTTCCAGGCTTAAATTGAAATTCTTAAAATCTTCAACATGCACTTTGTTCATATCAAAGAACCGAAAATCATTCTCGTTAATAAAGTCCACAACCTCCTGATCATAACGAGATTCCCCCTCCACCATAGGTCGGAATACACCATAAGGATCAAAATGTATAAGCAGAAGTTCCTTGTCAGATTTATCGCAAAATTCTTTGGTCCTGGTCAAAACATATTTTGTGGCCTCAAAAGAATATTTATTCTTTAAGGCATTTGAGGAACGCTGCATGCTTTCTTCGGAAGAAAAGTCAATGCCCGAAATACCCAGGATATCAGCCAGTCTGTTCAATCCTTTTACATCGACATCAGAATTGACCATATTTCCTGCCATCAGATGCAATTGGACCATAAGGTCATCCTTCAGATTCTCGTACATGAATTCGGGATCGGACATCAGGTACACATCCTCCTTCCTTGATATCCTGTTTGGCTTTTCCACTATTTTGCCTGATTCCAGGTCCATCTCAATGTTTGACCAGAAGTTCCCGTGGAACATATATCCTCCATAATCATTCCATTGTGTATAATAAGTAGCATACCTGCATCTGAAAACACTTCTCACATAATCGTCGCCCCACATATACATGATTACATATTTTGAATCCTTATCCATCGATTCACGCCTGATAAGCCTTCGGTATGCCTGGTATACGCCAAAACCACCCATACCAAAGTTCCTAACAGGCTCTCCGAGGTGTCCGGCAAGGTATTCCTGCCAGGTTTCAGCATCACTTACCTGGTGACATTGTGTAAAGCTATTCCCATAAGTATTTATCCTGCAGGGTTTGTCAGCATATATTTGACTGGTACGGCTGCCATCGTTCCGGACCGTGGACATTGTATAACTGTCATCCAGACCATCATGAGGCATGTAATTTCCCATAATATACCCTACCTCAGGATCAAACTGTGCCCACGAATTCTCATTCAGAAAAACATCCAGTTCTTCTTTCGGGACGGCACTTTTCCTGAGGTAATCAGCATATGATTTTTTGTCATTTGCATTGGTTGATCCTTCAAGGAATTGTGGAAAAAAGGAATATCCCATAATTGTTGTTGCAGCTACAGCGTTTGATTTGAAAAACTTTCTTCTGTTCATAATGAATTATGATTTTTAAAGTTAATCATTCTCAGCATAATGTTTGCCTGTTTGGAAGATTTGACCATTCCAATAGATTTATTTAAAAATTCAGGTATTAATCGAATTAATTAATTTTGGGCTTAATTTTAAAATAAACAAAGTTATAATCCAATGCGAAAATTATTTTTTTATCTGCTCCTCCTCCTTATTAATATTAGCTGTGATAGCAAAAACGAAGGTCCTGCTTTTAAACCAGGTGAAATATGGCAGGATAACAATGGTATTCATATCAATGCACATGGCGGGGGCATATTATACCATGACAATACCTATTATTGGTATGGGGAACACAAAATCGAAGGACCGGCGGGGAATCAAGCACAGGTTGGTGTTCATGTGTACTCTTCGAATGATCTCTACAACTGGACAGATGAAGGCATTGCCCTGGAGGTAGTTAAGAATGACCCAAACCATGATATTGCCAAGGGTTGTACTTTGGAACGGCCTAAGGTGATCTATAATGAAAGAACTGGAAAATTTGTGATGTGGTTCCACCTGGAATTGAAAGATATGGGATATGACGCGGCGCGCTCAGGCGTTGCTGTATCTGATAATCCCCTTGGTCCGTTCACTTTTATACACAGTTTGCGGCCAAATGCCGGATTTTGGCCTGTCAACGTACAGGATTATCATAAGATACCTGTCGCAGATACCGTAAAAGAAAAATATTGTGGAGGATTGGGTTGTCTTCCTGCCCATGTGGATTCTATGAACATACTTGGCCGCGATTTTGAACAAGGACAAATGGCGCGTGATATGAACCTGTTCGTTGATGATGATGGGACAGCCTATCATCTGTATTCTTCAGAGGAAAACAGTACCCTGCATATCTCCCAGCTCTCGGATGATTTTCTGACATTTTCAGGGAAATATGCCAGATTTTTCCCCAACCGGTATATGGAAGCTCCTACGATCTTTAAGACCAATGATGGCATTTATTATTTTATTGGATCCGATTGCACAGGTTGGGCTCCGAATGCCGCAAGGTCTGCATCAGCTCCCAGCATATGGGGGCCATGGACCGAATTGGGAAATCCGTGTGTCGGGAAAGATGCCGAACTGACCTTTCATTCACAAAGCACCTATATCCTGCCTTTGATAAGCAAAAAGGATGCTTTTATATACATGGGAGACAGATGGACACCCCGACAATCCAATTGATGGCAGGTATGTTTGGTTGCCCATAAACATCGTTGATGGAAAACTGGAGATCAGATGGAAGGAGGAATGGGACCTGTCTTATTTTGAATGAGATAATACAGGATTAAACAGTTAATATTCCTTGGGATCTAATGCGTGATATTTTTCCCGGACCAGAGTATGACTTATGATTAACTGTCATTTTTCGGTTATACGACCTATCTTTATCAATAGAAAAAAATTCTGTGCACTGAATGCAATCAACTGGAAACAATGAACCTTTGGTATCGATAGTTATGGCAGTGCAGAATGAAGAATTGTACCTCGAACAATGCCTTGATTCTATTATCGCTCAATCCTGGAATAACTGGGAACTGATTGCCGTTAGCGACCATTCCATTGACAGGACTATGGAAATACTGAGTGATTATGCCAGAAAGGACAAACGGATCAGGGCATTTGAAGGAAAAAGTCACAAGCTAATCCCAATATTACAGGAAGCTTACCGGCGATGTAATGGAATCCTGATCAACCGGATGGATGCAGATGATTATATGCCGGATTATAAGTTGGAAGTGCTGGTTAATGAATGGATCAAGCATGGGAAAGGGACCATCATCGCGGGAGGTACACAACATTTTGTGGAAGAAGGAGAGGTAGGGGAAGGATTTAAACGTTATGACAGGTGGTTGAATGATGTTGCCCGCCGAAATGCACATTATGAAGAGATCTATCAGGAATGTGTGATTCCATCTCATTGCTGGATCATTCATAAAGAGGATTTTGATTCTGTTGGTGCTTTTAACCCTGTGGTCTATCCGGAAGACTATGACCTGTGTTTTCGTTTTTATAGGTATGGTCTGAAGATAGTGGGGATCGATAAGATATTACATCACTGGAGAGACCATTCGGTTCGTATTTCAAGAACCTGGGACTGTTATGAAGACAACAGGTATTTTGACTTGAAACTGAGTTATTTTTATGAGATAGACCGTGACCTTGGCCGGCCCCTGGTATTATGGGGTGCAGGTAAAAATGGTAAAGACCTTGCAAAACTTCTTTTGCAAAAAGAGGAAAATATCAAATGGGTATGCGACAACGATAATAAGATTGGGAAGGACATTTATGGGATTCGCATGATGCATTATAATACAATAGCAGAACAATTGTATCCTCAGATATTGATCGTTGTGAATGCACCTGAAGAACGGTTAAAGATCCGGGCTATTTTAAATGATTGGGGCAAGCAACCCTCAAAGGATTATTGGTTTTTTACATGAGAGAAAACAATTTTTAAAGCAGCAAATACAAATCCGGCCTATATATTGCGGAATGAATGAAACTTTTGTGACGAATATTATTTTCCGTGAATTAAAATTTAGAATTCCTTCCTGTAACTATCTGCCCATTATAGTCGTCTTATAATATCAGGTCAGCAACTCTAAATAATTATCCTATGCTTAAAAACTACCTCATTGTAGCCGTCCGAAATCTTATAAAAAACAAAATTTATGTATTGATCAATGTTGCAGGAATGGGTGTGGCACTCGCTTTCTGTCTGACTATATACCTTTTATATGCCTACAACAATGAATTTGACAATTATTACAAGGAGGTCTCGGATATCGTTCGTGTACACGAATTCAAACAGCATGCTTCCGGAGAGATCCAGCGCTTTGAACTTGCGCCGATTGTGATGGGGCCAAGAATACCGAAAGAGGTAAGTGGAGTTGCAGATCAAACCCGCTACATCAACTGGGGAGGGAATTTAAAATATGAGGATGTTCTCTTTCGCGAATCTATAGCTTATGTTGACTCCAACTTTTTTGAATTTTTTAAAATTAAATTGAAGACGGGTTCAATTGCAAGCATTAAAGATAAAAACAGCATATTTCTGACCGAAGAACTGGCTAAAAAATATTTTGGGGACGAACCGGTTCTTGATAAAAGGATGTCTATCCACTACGAAACAGGTAAATCTGTCGAACTAACGGTTGCCGGAGTTTTTGAAAAGATCCCTATGAATTCGAGTTTTATATTCAATGCCCTGACCAGCATAAATCATTTTACTTATGGGAATTCCATAAATCCCGATGACTGGACACCATGGCAGCAAGCCAGTCTGTACCTTCGATTGAACAAAGGGGTAGATCTGGAACAGGTAAAATCTCAACTGGATCAATATGTAACCATACAGAATGAAGCCAGGGATGAATGGAAAATATCAGAATTTGATCTGGTGGGATTCAAAGACGCCAGTATTGTTAATCAAGGTGTAATAGACGGTAGTAATGCTAACTTCCGAATACGGAATGATATACTGATCATTTTCGCAACAATGGCCCTCCTGATCCTCCTGATCGCCTGCTTTAACCTGGCCAATACTTCCATGTCGCTTATGGCTACCCGGGTGCGTGAAATCGGTGTCAGAAAAGTAATGGGAGGTGGTACGACACAAGTGTTTTTTCAGTTCCTGATGGAAATGTCTTTTACCAGTTTATTGGCGATCATTGTAGGAATGGCCTTATTTACCTGGATGGCGGATTGGTTTTATTCCATCTGGGATGCACCAATTCATTTCACATATTTCAGTAAATTTAATTTCTTTGTTGCCTTCGTCTTATTATTCCTGTTGACTACAATTACTTCCGGATTGTATCCTGCCTTTTATTCCAAAAGATTTAATCCTTCAGATATTTTCAGGAACCAGGTTAAATTGAAGGGAACAAGCATTGCTTCCAGGATTATGAACGGATTACAATTTGCCCTTTCAATAACCATGCTGGTAGCTGGAATAGTTTTTTCACAGAATGCTGAATTCCTCAAAATGCTTGACATGGGCTACAAATCTGAAGATCTCATGATCGTAGGATTAAATGATGTAGAAGAATTCAGACTTCTGAGAGATAAGGTGCAGAACCGAGCTGATATTGTTGATTTCACAGGTACAAATAATCATTTTGGATGGAGCTATGAAGACACCAATCTTATTCTCGACTCCGGCAATGTTGAGGTCAGGTCATTACGCGTAGGTGATGATTACCTGAATCTGATGGAAGTAAAACTGAAAACAGGAAGGTTGTTTAATAAAGATAGTGATACGGATTTTGATGAATCCATTATTGTAAATGAAGAATATGTGAAAAGGTTCGAAATCGACGAGCCAATCGGGAAAATGGTCAACCTGGTTGATGGCAAGCGATACATAGTTGGGGTTATTGAGGATATTATCCGGGAAATATGGAGTGATGGAAAAACCGTACCTGAAGTGTTTATCCCTGTTCGTGAGGAAGAATATAATATGTTGGTTGTTAAAGCAAAATCGGAAAATAAACAGGAAATATTTAATTTCCTGGCTGAATCCTGGAAAAGCATCATCCCTGACAGACCGTTTACAGGAAGGTTTCAGAATGACCTCGCGATTGGCAATGCCATCCAGGAAAACAACAACATGCGCCAGATATTTTTTGCCCTGGCAATACTGGGAGGCATCTTATCTATAACTGGAATCTTTGCGCTATCATCACTGTTTGTCTCAAGAAGATTTAAAGAAATTGGAATCAGGAAAGTAATGGGCGCATCAAGTCGAAATCTGCTTATACAACTTAATTCAGGGTTTTTCTGGACCCTCTTATTGGCATCTATGACTGGTGCTGTACTGGGTTATGTCCTCACCAATCAGATTTTGGGTGTCATGTACAGGTTCCATATTGATATTGGCATTGGTACATTGATTTTCGGTAGCCTTGGGGTGTTGATCGTAGCACTCCTGACCACTACTTTGATTATTTTATCGGCCGCCAATACAAATCCCGCCCATATTTTACGGGATGAGTAAAAAGTAGACAACCACATAAAATATAGAATTCGGATCATTTGATTTTCACTCTGATTTTTGTAAATTAAATGATGGAAATTAGCCTGTTTTGGAAATATTTTTAATCAAAACAGGCCTGAGAAATTTGCATTTTTTATGAATAATCTTTTTGATTTAAACTTGCCTTTGTGTTCAAATCATTCCACCTAAATATCAAAGAAAAAATCGGTCAAATATTAATCAGCCAGGACCTCCCTTCAAAGATGCGCCTGCAGATGAAATGGATGTGGATATGGACCCTGGCAGCATTCTTTTGCATCTGTGGCTTGACAATATTAGGCTATGTTTTAGACATTTCGATCATATACTGGTTTGGAATTGTTCTAATCTGTATATATCTGATTTATATGCCTTTGCAAGCAAAAAGCAGAAATCTTCAAACAATTAATTTTCTGTTCTTGTTGTCAATCATTCTTGCAGCTTTTGTATCAATGCTCCTGCTTGGTGGGATTGTTACTTCGATGGGTGTAATTTTTGTGGGCTTAACTTGTGCTTTTTCATCTGTACTTTTGAACAATTCAAGATTGACGATGATTCTTTTTATTGTTTACTCCTTAACTATTCTGCTCACGGCTTTGTTTCAACCCTTTTTAACAGTGCCTGATTATGTCACTCCAACTAACAACCTTTTATTTTATGTCTTAAATATTCTTTGGATATCCGGAACCACTTTAATGTTTATACTTTTTTATATCAAACAGCAAAGTGATATTGATGAAGCAGAGTCTAATAGGTTGAAAGAGCTGGATGAAGCTAAAACCCGGTTGTATACTAATATCACTCATGAATTCAGGACACCCCTAACCATCATTTTGGGCATGGTCGATCTTATAGAAAAACAACATGGAGATGCTTATACTGAGGAGCTCCTGGAAATCAGGGCAAAAGGGAAGAAGTTGCTCCATTTGATCAATCAAATGCTTGATCTGTCCAAACTGGAATCAGGGATGATGCATAAAGTTCTTAAAAATGGCAATATCATACTTTACTTAAAGTATTTAACCGAATCATTCAAATCTTATGCTGAAAGTCGAAATATAAGATTGGAATTCTCCTCTCAGCTTCAGGAATTCTATATGGACTATGATCCGGATAAACTGATGCATATCGTATCAAACCTGTTGTCCAATGCATTGAAATATTCAAAAGATGGAGGGAAAGTTATCCTGCGTACCCAGGTGAAAGAAGAGCCGGCACAAGAAAAATCTTTTATATTTGAAGTTGAGGATGGAGGGATAGGTATTGATGATAAAGATCTGGAATATGTTTTTAATCGTTTTTACAGAGCAAATGATACCGGGGCATTTTCTTCAAGTGGTACTGGACTTGGTCTTTCAATAACTAAAGAATTTGTACATCTTTTAAACGGAGATATATCGGTTAAAAGCCGGTTAATGGAAGGGACTACTTTTTCCGTTATACTGCCTGTTGAAAATACCGCAACACTACAATCAAGTATTAATTATGAAGGGATTGTAGAATCTATTACACCTTATTTAGATCATGATCATGACTATGCATACCCGGATCTTATAAAAGAATCGTATGAAGATGAAAAACCAATATTGTTAATTGTGGAGGATAACAGAGATGTTATTCATTACATGTTTGAAATCTTAAAAGATAAATATCGAATTGAAATTGCTCACAATGGTCTTGAGGGTCTTGAAACGGCGATAAGGCTAATTCCGGATATTATAATAAGTGACCTTATGATGCCAGTCATGGATGGGTATGAATTTTTAGAGAAAGTAAAGACTGATATCAGGACAAGCCATATACCATTCGTAATACTAACAGCAAAAGCTGACAATACTTCAAAAATTGAAGGATTTACTAAAGGAAGTGATGCCTTTTTGCCAAAACCGTTTAATCAAAATGAATTATTTATTCGATTAGAAAATCTGATTGAATCCAGGAAAAAAATTCAGGAACATTTTACCCTATACCCCCATTCACAAAATAAAACAAATATCGGAACTATGCCGCTTGAGGAGGCCTTCATGAAACAAGTCCGTGGTATCATGGAAGACAACTTAGCGAATGAGAATTTCGGAATTTTACAATTATGTCGGGAATTGACCATGAGCAGGGCCCAATTGTATAGAAAATTTAAAGCGCTTACAAACCAAACTGTAAGCAAGTATATAAGATCTGTTCGATTAGACAAGGCGAAGGAACTATTGTCATCGACGAATCTTACTGTATCGGAAGTCGCCTTTGAGGTTGGATATAAAAGTGTATCCCATTTCAGTACGCATTTTACACGGGAATTTGGTATAAATCCCAGTAAGGTCAACATTTAGTACCAAGGCCTCCCACCTATTGAGACAAATAGGACAACAATTGAGATAAATACGAAAACAACGGTTCAGGTTATCATATAACTTGTGAAGATGATTTAAATACCTATTAATTCAATAATAAATCCTGAACTATGAAAAATTTTATCAGCATCTCAATTGTATCGATCTTAATCCTCTTTGGATGCCAGGACAGCAATCAAATTGAGGAAATCAAGCCATCTGACCAGGACCAGATAAAAGCCGAATTAATCTTTGCTCCATTGATCTCCTACAAAGCAAATCCTGATCTTAATTTTGCTTCGCATAATAGAAGAGGTAATATGGTGGAAAGACCTATTAAATTCAGCACGGAAGGAACCATATATTATGTTCCGGGAACCGGGGATTGTACAGGCAATTTTCAGGCAGTCATTGAAGGTAGCGGAAAGGGTTCCCACATGGGAAATATAACAGTCGAGTTGGGCTATTGCACAGATGGCGAAAATCTATTAAGTTTTGTTATGGGCGTAGTTACCGCTTCTAACGGAGACCAGATTTTTGTAGTTCTTACAGGTGCGGGTGAAGATCCGGAAAAAGGGCCCTACCAGGATTATATGATTTATGATGGTACAGGAAGATTTACCGGTGCCACGGGGTCATATACCTTATATGGTGTAATTGACTATGATAATGGGGTTTGGTCCCATGAAGGTGGCGGTGTGATAAGTTATTGATTTATATTTCCATCTAGCCCCATGTCTGAAACAATTCCAATAGTTGAATAGGCTGCAATTATACAATTGTTTATTCCAGATTTCATTCTTATAAGGTTCGCCTTTACCGTCCTTTTTTAGGAACATCTGACAGGGGGAGATCAATCCATCCAGACCTTTTAGTCTGGATGGATTCTTACATTTATACCTCAGGTTAAATTTGAATAATATCTGAAGAAAACATCATTTTATCCAGGATCCAATGTGTAATTTATGTCTACATAAATGCCCAGTGGAAATCTGAAACGATTCAGGTTTATTCACATAATGGAATTGAACCAGGGAACGATGGTAATTATACTTCGATTATTGGAGAAGTGAAGAGGCCAAATCATCAAAATATTTCATTTTTGGATAATAACCAAATATGCTCTGTCCAACACACGGTTAATATTTTTTTATAGCGCATCTTTTCTAACTATTTTATATAGTTTTGGGCTGTGAAAACGGTCATCGTAAAATATAATGCCGGAAATGTCATTTCTGTTACCAATGCCCTGCACCGTCTCGGTGTTGAGCCTGAAATTACTGATGATCCTGAGAAACTTGCCTCAGCCGATAAGGTGATATTCCCCGGGGTTGGTGAAGCCAGTACCGCCATGCACTATTTAAGGCAAAGGGGCCTCGACAAGGTGTTGACAGATCTAAAAAATCCATTCCTTGGCATATGCCTGGGACTGCAACTTATGTGCAGGTACTCAGAAGAAAATGACACGGAATGCCTGGGCATATTTGACCTGAATGTTAAAAAGTTTCCACCAAAGGATAAAGTCCCCCATATGGGATGGAACAGGCTTGACATGAATGAACACCCACTTTTTAAAGGAACGCCTGAACATACTTTCTTTTACTATGTACATAGTTACTATGCTGAAACCGGGCCGGATACCATAGCTTCCTCGGAGTACATTCTTCCTTTTAGCGCTGCTTTGCAAAAAGACAATTTTTATGCGATACAGGCGCATCCCGAGAAGAGTGGAAAGGACGGCCAGATCGTTTTACAAAACTTTCTTAATCTTTAGACATGAATATTATACCGGCCATAGACATCATCGATGGGAAATGCGTACGGCTCACCCAGGGAGATTACAGCCAAAAAAAGATCTATGATGATAACCCGGTGGAAGTTGCTAAAAGATATGAAGATCATGGTTTCAGGTACTTGCATGTGGTTGACCTGGATGGAGCAAAGTCAAAGCACATTGTTAATATTCAGGTTCTTCAAGATATCACAAACGCAACGGACCTGATCGTGGATTTTGGCGGAGGTGTAAAATCGAAAGAGGACATCGAAAGAGCATATAAGGCAGGTGCATCGAGAATCACTGGCGGTAGTATTGCAGTCAGGGAACCGGAATTATTCGGAGAATGGATTAGTCAATATGGACCTGATAAGATCATACTGGGTGCGGATGTAAAAGACCGACATATCGCCGTTGGGGGCTGGCTGGAAACTTCGGATCAGGATATTATTGCGTTTTTAGAGTATTATACAAAAAAAGCCATCAGATTTGTGATTTGCACGGATATATCAAGGGATGGAGTTTTAGAAGGGCCTGCAATTGAGCTTTACAAAGAACTCCTGGTAGAATTTCCAGGGATCAATTTAATAGCAAGCGGAGGAGTAGGATCTATAGAAGATGTAGAGAAACTGGCGGAAACAGGCGTTTGGGGGGTGATAATCGGGAAAGCCATTTATGAAAACCGGGTTAAACTGAATGATTTGATAAAATTTCAGAAATAAGAATATGCTTACTAAAAGGATCATACCTTGTCTTGATGTGAAGGATGGACGAACCGTGAAAGGGGTAAATTTTGTAAACCTCAGGGATGCAGGCGATGCTGTAGAACTGGGTAATCTTTATGCTGAGCAGGGAGCTGATGAGCTTGTATTCTTAGATATTACGGCTACAGTCGAAAAAAGGAAAACCCTTGTGGAACTGGTTCGCAGGGTTGCAGCTGAGATAAACATTCCCTTTACTGTAGGGGGAGGAATAATTTCCATCGAAGATGTATCTGTGTGTCTTAATGCCGGGGCAGACAAGATCTCTATTAATACGGCCGCAATTGACAATCCGGAACTGGTCGATTTACTTGCCAGGGAGTTTGGGAGCCAGTGCGTGGTTGTAGCAGTTGATACCAAAAAATACGGGAAGGAGGATAAGGTCCATATTCATGGAGGACGTACTCCAACTGAAATAAATACCCTGGAATGGGTAAAGGATGTAGAAAACAGAGGCGCTGGAGAGATTTTATTAACCAGCATGGATCATGATGGGACCAAAAACGGCTTTGCAAATGATTTGACAAGAAAAGTGTCTTCCATGATATCCATACCAGTGATCGCATCTGGTGGAGCTGGAAACATGCACGATTTCGTGGATGCCTTCGATTCAGGAAAGGCTGATGCTGCTTTGGCTGCAAGTATTTTCCACTTCCGCGAGATTGATATACCAGATTTAAAGAAGTATATTGCATCGTATGGCATACCAATGAGAATTTGATCTTAAAGAGATAAGGATGGAATTGGATTTTGATAAACAAAATGGATTAATACCTGCAATTGTGCAGGATTACAGAACCCAAAAAGTTCTGATGCTGGGATTTATGAATGAGGAAGCCTACAATAAGACCCTTGATACTAAACTGGCTACTTTTTTCAGTAGGTCAAGGAATGAACTTTGGACAAAGGGTGAAACTTCCGGAAATTACCTTCATGTTAAAGAGATCAATGTTGACTGTGATAATGATACCATTCTCCTAAAGGCGAATCCTGCTGGGCCTGTATGTCATACTGGAAAGGATACCTGTTTTAATGAGGAAAATAAGGTAGGTGCTGAGTTTATTGAATACCTTTCAAAGGTTATTAAAGACCGGAAAGAGAATCCCACCGGAGAATCATATACTAGTTCCCTTTTTGAAAAGGGCATCAATAAAATAGCCCAAAAGGTTGGTGAAGAAGCAATTGAACTTGTCATTGAGAGTAAAGACAATAACAAAGACTTGTTCCTGAATGAAGCTGCGGATTTGCTGTTTCATTACCTGGTCTTACTGGAAGCAAAAGGAATTGATCTTTCTGAAGTAATGGGAGTTTTAGAATCCCGTCATAAATAAGCATTATGAATGCCCAGGCCCCGGAATCTATTATGATGATCAGGCCATCAAATTTTGGATATAATCCATTAACGGCCCAAAGCAATACTTTCCAGGTATCTGTTATAGATGCCACACCACAGGAAATCAGCCGGATTGCACAAAATGAATTTGATCAGTTTCATGATCTCCTTTCCAAAGCCAATATCAATGCCATATTTTTTGACGACGCTGAAGGAAGCCTGTTGCCTGATTCTGTTTTCCCAAATAACTGGATATCATTTCATCATAATGGTACTGTCGTTTTGTACCCGATGATGGCTGAAAACAGAAGACTGGAAAGAAGAATGGATATTCTTCCTGCTTTGCAAAACAGATTTGGCTTTCATATTGAAAGAATATTAGATTACACCAATCATGAAGTCGATGGGCAATATCTGGAAGGGACAGGGAGTGTCGTATTCGATTATGTAAATAAAATTGCATATGCTATCCGATCCCCGAGAACGGACGAAGCTGTTTTCATTAAGTTATGTTCTGACCTGGAATATAAAGGGCTATTGTTTGATGCAATAGATCCTTCAGGGATAGATATCTACCATACGAATGTCATGATGTGTGTTGGATCCAAATTTGTCGTCATCTGCCTGGATGCCATTCCAGATGAATCGATGCGATTGAAACTACTTCATTCCTTTGAAGAAACGGGACATGAGATAATAGATATTAACTTCAGACAACTGAATCACTTTGCAGGAAATATGATAGAAGTCTTAAACCGCGACAAAGAATCAGTAATTGTCATGTCGGAAAGTGCATATGACTCATTTAGCAATGACCAGATTATGAAGTTATCAGAGTTTGGGGAATTATTATCTGTTCCAATTCCTGAAATTGAGAAATATGGAGGGGGTAGCGCGAGATGCATGGTAGCAGGTATTTTTTTACCTAAGCTTCCAACAACGATAAGTCCCTGAATGAAACACATTTTTGCTCCAGGTTAATCGATCTGTTCTTCAAAAATATTGATCCAACGATTTCAGTACCTGTAGTGTCTATACAATAAAATGGGAGTACGATGCATATGAAATACTTTTTCCGTTTTATTTTTTTGATGGTGGGCGTGTCTTGGTGACCTCCTTCTCGTACGGATTTTCGTATATTACTCATACCTTACACAAATCTCATCTAAATTTTTTCTTTTGATATTAGGAACAAAAGTTTCTTCATCAGGGTAACCTACCGGGATCAATAAAAAGGGCTTTTCATTCTCGGGCCGATCCAAAATGGAGGAAAGAAAATTCATGGGACTGGGAGTATGGGTCAGGGCGGATAGACCCGCATTGTGAATAGCCAGCAATAACATGCCACAGGCCAGCCCGATTGATTCAGTAACATAGTAATTATTCATCTTCAGGCCATTTTTGTCAATATCATATATTTTTCTGAACACCACGATCAACCAGGGGGCTTTTTCAATAAAAGGTTTGTTCCAGTCCGTACCCATTGGTTTAAGATCATTAAGCCATTCTTCACTCATCCGCTTATGATAACTTTGATATTCTTCTTCTTCAGCAGCTATACGTATTTGTTTCTTAATTGCAGGATTGGAAACGAGGCAGAAGGTCCATGGTTGCTTATTCTCCCCGGAAGGGGATGTTCCGGCTGTTTTGATTATATTTATCATTATTTCCCTGGGTACCGGTTTGTCAGAAAATGTCCTGATGGATCTTCTGCCATTCGGCCAGTTCATAAAAACTTCTGGTCTCTGTCATCCATTTCATCTTCAGAGTATTTTACAGGTCGATAGGATATATGTTCATGCCCATTAATGACCCGGATGTCTTTTTTACTCATGTAATTATTGTTTAAGATAGATCTGAGGATCAATCGTTTGCGCATGTTCAAGTTTTTCAAAGGAACCAATATCCATCCAGAGATTTTGTTCGACCGGGTAGCCGATTATTGGGTGTTCCAATGAAACATTCATATAGGTAGTTATTATGGAGAATTTATCATTACTGTTCATATGCTGAAAAATTTCAGGATCAATTACATGAATTCCACAAAACCCAATATTGGTTTTATCAGATTTTTCTAGTGCGGAAACAATCCTGGATTCACCAGTGGATGAATTTTCCCAACCAAATAGTCTGTAAGAATGGTCAAAAACCAGGCTACGGCTGCTGTCCTTATCCTTCACCGCAAGTGTAGCCAATGGATGACGCTTGCAATGAAAATCATACATGTCTTTAAGGTTTATATCAGAGATAACATCCACATTATGGACAAGGAATGGTTTATTGTCGTCCAGGAACCAGGAAGCTTTCTTAATTCCACCTCCTGTATCAAGGATCTTATCCTTTTCATCGGAGATCTGAATGTTTACGCCAAAATTATCATTGGCCCTGAGAAAATCAATTACCTGATTATAATGATGATGGATATTTATTATGATGTCACTAAATCCATAGCTTTTTAACTGGAGAATTATGATTTCCAGGATGGGGCTGCCATTAATTTCCACCAGGGCCTTTGGGACATTTTTAGTTAATGGACGGAGCCGGGTACCAAGACCGGCTGCTAGAATCATTGCTTTCATAGACCCAATTCTTTTAATTCTTGCTCCCGATGATGGACAAATATATCAATCGAAGCCCCGAATTCATTCGCTAACAGGGAACGCATTCTGTTTGCACAGTAAACCGACCTGTGTTGCCCTCCCGTGCATCCAAAATTAACCATCAGGTTGGTGAAGTTTCTTTCAAGATATACGTCAATAGATTGTCTTACCAAGTTAAAAGTGTTCTGCACAAACTGATCAGCCTGGCTCTGGGTTTTTAAAAACGATATTACAGTTTCATCATTGCCGGTAAGGTCCTTATATTCCTGATAGCGGCCCGGATTATGAATGGCCCTGCAGTCGAAGACAAATCCTCCTCCATTTTCCGACTGATCTATTGGAATACCACGACGGTAGGAAAAACTATTAATTTCAACAACCAGTTTATCATTGTTTATTCTGGTATCGCCGAACTGTTTTAGCTCAGGTGAATTTTGTAAAGATCCAAGCACGCTGATCAGGTGGGGGATTTTTACTGGAAGCTCAGAATGTTCAAGTATATAGGACAGGTTTGTGATAGCAAAGGGTATACTTGCCAGGAAATGTGGTTTTTTTTCATAGAATCCCCTAAACCCAAAAGCCCCCATTGCCTGCATTAAACGAATAAGAGCAAATCCGGCATAAAAATCTCTAAATTTCTTTTCGTCTACTGAGGTATACCGTCTGAGGTGGTGCAGATAATGGTCTAGTAGTTCCTCTCTGATCGATGGAGGGATATCCGCTTTTGCATCGAATAATAATGAGGCCACGTCATACTGTAATGCGCCTTTTCTTCCACCCTGATAATCGATAAAATAGGGTTCTCCACTGTGGACCATTATATTCCTGGATTGAAAATCACGGTAAAGGAAATAATCACTATCTTCCGATAAAAGCCAGTCAGAGAAAGTCTCAAAATCATCTTCGAGTTCCTGTTCATCAAAAGGTACTTTCGCAAGTTTTAGAAAATAATACTTAAAGTAATTCAGGTCCCACATCATCGACTGTTTATCGAAACGTTCCCTTGGATAACAAACTGAATAATTAAGGCCTTCATCGCCTTTTATTTGAAAGGCAGGTAATTGTTCAAGAACATTTTTGTATAATTCTATGGCAGAAGGAGGGAAGTCATCATTATCCCTGTGATTATTAAGAAAAGAAAACAGGGAGGTATCCCCCAGGTCTTCAAGCAGATAAACGTTTTCATCCAGGTTTTCTTCGTATACCTTTGGCACAAGGAGTCTTTTGGATAAGAAGTGCCTTGTAAAGCTTAAAAATGCCTTGTTCTCCTTAAGGTCATTATTATACACACCTATGGCTGTTTTCCCTTGACCTCTAAGCCGGTAATACTCACGGTATGAACCTGACCTTGGCAAAGCCGCAATTTTCTCCACTTCAATGTCGAAATGTTTTTTAAAAATAGAGACTAATGACTTGGTTTTATCCACTACGTTTTCACTTATTAAAGAAATAAAAGTTCAAATCTAATCTTTACACCTATAAATTGTAAGAAAATTTACGATTATAGATAAAATCGGACGATGTGATTTTACTTCTTATTTAAACTTCCTTGTTGAACAGTAATATCCATTCTATTTCAGTTCTTGGTGTAGTACTCAAGAACACTCAATGCGAACCGGCTTGATACCGTAGCCGGACCACCTCCCATCTCAATCCCCACCTCGATGGATTCAATTATTTCTTCTTTACTTGCTCCATGATCTAATGCTTGTTTAATATGCCATTCCAGGCAAGATTCGCAATTGATCCTGATGGAGATCCCGATTGCGATCATCTCTTTATATTTCTTATCCAGATACCCCGAAGCGTAGGTGACCTGTTCCATTTGTACAAACGACTTATAGACCTCGGATTTTTCGGAATAATACTGGTGTGCTCTCTTTCGATCGGCAATGATCTTTTCTATTTTAGTTATATCCTCTTTATCCATTATAATCTGTTATTTGGGTAGATTCAAGAATTGTTGTCTCACTGAATTTTTGAATCCAATTTAAAAATCCGGATTGGGTATTATACCTAAGAATTCGGTTACCTCATCAACATCCATTCTGGCAGGTGTTTCAGGATTCTCATCCGGATATCCCAATGTTACTGCACAATATACTTTCATATATGTAGGTATGTTATAATGTTTTTTCATCAATTCAGGATCCACGAATTCTCCCTGGTATATAAGGCAAGTACCTATTCCGAGGGCATGAGCAGCTAGGATTAAATTCTGTAAGGCAAAACCCGTATCCATAGCCCCTGAGTATTTCTCAAAGAACAAGCGCTCATCAGCGGCGATAAATATTCTGACGGGCGCTTTAGCAAACATGCTCGCATTACTTGCATCTCCTTTTTCCATATTTTCCAATGGTGTTTCAGCTACGTAGAAACGCCATTCCATCCTGTTGAAGGCTGTCGGCGCATAAGTGGCGGCTTCGATGATACGCCTCACAACATCTCTCGGGACCGGCTTCTTCTTCCAGTAACGAACGCTTCTTCTGTTTTTGATTACTGAAAAAATATCCTGACTGATGTCACTCTCATCTTTCATCCCGGGAATCCGAACCGCAGTTTTATCATTATCTTTAATATTCCTGAAGTTTTGAATTCGTTGCTTTGCCCATTTGAAATCCGGGCCTTCCGGATAACCACGATCGCTCCACTCTTTTAGTAATTGTTTCAACTCCTCAAGATCTGATTGCCTTGCCTCCGCATCAATATGAATGGTTTTTGTGGCCACATCAAGCATATGGGCTTTAAACCTGATCAACTGTCCGTGCTGTATTCTGTCTGTTTTTTCTATGTTTTCCATATTTTGGAATAAGTATTTTAATACCTTAATATTGAATCCGGACCATTAAGAATTTTGACCATTGAACCATTCATCCAGTGTTGTATCAGCGGATCCAAGTATGTTGGGTAAGTTTTTAGGATCATACTTCTCCGGTGTGGAATCAAAATATCGCATAAGATCTACCAGAAATTTTAATTTAGAATTAAAAGATATGATGGCTATAAACCCCAGCATTCCTGTACCACCGATAACAAGAATTTTTTTTATCATGTTTGAAATCTATTAGAAATAATGATTTGACACCTATAATTGCTCCAAAGTCCATCCATTATGATATTCCTCCTTGATCATTTCATTGGCCTTAGAGCTATTGGATATATGCATGTTGTCGTAATCCCATTCCAGGATTTCCTGAGTTCGTACTGCAATATTGCCAAGCAATACTAACTCAGTTACAGGACATCCATATTCAAAGTTTGCCCCGGCTGGTTTGCCTCCCTTAGCAGCCTCAATCCATTCCTGATAATGCCCAACAGATCGCGGCAATATTTGTGGTGGAGGGGTATATTCATCCTGCCTTTTTTTAGGGAGAAGCATTGGTTTATTCCCTACTGCATCGCATAATATTTTACCTTTTTCTCCAATCAGTAACAATCCCCCATTCCAGTCTCCAAATTCAATGCCGGGATCTAATTCATCAGGTTTTTTTGGTTTTAGACCGCCGTCATACCAGGTCACTTTTACGGGTGGCATATCTTCCCTGGCTTCGAAATCGTAATGTACGATAGATGCAACCGGGAATGTTTCATCAAATAATTTAGAAGAAGAAGCCTGTACTCGTTCTGGTTGTTTCAACTTCAAAGCTTTAACGATCGGATCGAACTGATGGCAACCCATGTCCCCTAAAGCGCCTGTTCCAAAATCGTACCACCCCCTCCATTTGAACGGAACGTATTCGGAGTGGAAAGGACGTTTTTTTGCCGGGCCCAGCCAAAGATCCCAATCCAGGGTATCGGGTACATTTTCAGGATTTTCGGGCCTTTCCATGCCCTGGGGCCAAATAGGTCTGTTTGACCAGGTATGGGCCTCATAAACATTCCCAATTACACCACTCCATACCATTTCACATAGCAATCTATGATCATCAGAGGCATTCTGCTGCGTACTCATCTGAGTGGCAACACCGGTTTCCTTCGCTACCTTCAGTAATAACCTTGATTCATATATTGTCTTTGTCAGAGGTTTGGCACAATATAAGTGCTTTTTCATACGCATGGCCGTGATGGCAGGGATCGTATGTGTATGATCTGGGGTGCCGACTATCACAGCATCAATATTCTTATCTTCTTTGTCAAACATGATCCGGAAATCCTTGTACCTTTTGGAATCCGGATAGATCTTGAAAGTTTCAGCAGCCCTGTCGTCATCTACGTCACACAAGGCAACTATATTTTCACTGTTACAATTTTCAATATAGTTTTTGCATACGCCTCCGGCACCGACTGATGCGATATTCAATTTATCACTTGGAGCCCGGAATCCTTTGCCTCCAAGAACATGTCTTGGGAATACATAAAATGCAGGAATTATGATTCCTGAGGCTTTTAAAAAGTTCGTCTTTGCATTTGAAACAAAAAAATTGATGGAGATTAAAATTAAGCAAAAAGAGTTAAAGGGGCGAATAAAACTATAGCAATTTAGTCTGTATTATCAGTTATTTCCAGGCTAAGTTGATCACTCAATCTTCTTAGTTTTTTGATTAAGGAATTCTTAGTATTCTTTGCAATGAGAAATACATTGACACCTCCATTAAATTTCAAATAGGCATTATAATATTTCTTTCTTATCGTAGGCCCGTCGGTAACTCTTGTATAAACCTTTTGAGTTTGAGAGCTTGTAGTTATAAAGATCTTTTCAATGGAATCGAATGACTCCCATGATCCTGTCTTTATAAACAAAATTGAATTGTAAGTCCGGTATTCTTTTTTTACTGAATTTATTTCTAATCCATAATATCCCGTAAAGATGATCAGGGAAAGAATTAAAGGGATAGGGGAATAATAGGGATGAAGGAATAATAACAATAAGGTCAAAATAAATAGCAGGATACCAAAATATTGAAATTGAAATGGAAATAATTTGCCGCTTCTGAAAATAATTTTTGAATTACCCATAAAGGAATGTTTTTAGTGAGGCAAATTCTCCTGATTTATTCTAACAATATCTTTGAAGTACTTCGCCCAAGTGGGTTCTGATTGATCTGCAATAAATACATTCCTTTTGACAATCCATTCAGGTCAATGGTTCCTTGTGAGAACTCGCCCTCCTTATCAAAAATGTAATGCTTAACCATTTTCCCCATGGTATTGAAGATCATAATTTCATACTTCCCTGTATATTCATTTACCAATTCTATTTTCATAAGGCCATTAGTAGGGTTTGGATAGAACTTTATAGATTCGGAAAGTTCATTTTCATCATCCAAACTTGTAATTACATCGATAGTCTGGATGTCCTGGTCCTGGCAACCCGTATTTGAAGTAGCAGTAAGGATAACTTCAATAGGTTCAATAGTATTGACTGTAAATATTGGATTCTGTTCTGTGCTTGTCTGGCCATCACTGAGTTTCCAGAACCAACTGGACGTATTGACCGACTGGTCGGTCAAAATTATTTCGATGTCTTCATTTCTTTGCACTTCATTTTTGTCCAGTGTAAATAAAGCCAGGGGTGATTCATATTTTATTATTTCTATTTGTTCTGAAAAGGAAGTACATCCCAATGAGTCGGATGTTACTGTTACGCTGTATAGGCCTGATTCTGTTACATTTAATTGCCGCGAAGTTTCACGGCCCGGTAACCATAAATACGAATCAGCTTCAGCAACAAAAAGTGTGGTGGTGTCACTGTTGCACAATACCTGAGAACCTGACAGGGTGATCGATGGATTTGCTTTTAATATCACTTTTACCGGAGTTCTTACACTCTCCCAGGAATATTCAGCATTTGATACATAAAATATGGTATCCGCATATAGATTTTCTGTTATAAACGGGTCTCCTTCAAATATAGGATCCCCATCTGTTTTTGTAGAGTACCATCTGTACGCTGTGGCGCCACTAGCCATTAAACTGGCTGAATCTCCATAACATATTTCCATATTACTTATAATAGGGGCAGCCTCTTTTAATGTAAAATTGTACATGGTGTCAGCAGCCTGGGAAGACGCTTTCAGTTCTTGAAGGGAAGAAGCCGAATGAATAGCAAAGGCGATGGTAATTGAATCTCCCGGGTCTAAAGCGAAGGGGCCGGCAGCTACCGTATGGCTAACATCATTTCCGGATTCGCTTGCAAAGCCAGCTTGTTGTCTTCCTATTGCGCTTGACATGGCTACATATTTTTCTTCATCCTCAAAACCATCATATACACCCCAGGGATTGCCTTCTACATTAGCGTTGTTATCAATGGCCCAATAGTTTGGAGGGCCTGCCAATACCTGGATACCGCTAAAGTATTGATTCAATGAATCTGTATTATAGACATATCCTAAATTCAGGTCAGCATCCCAGTCGGCCCGGTCATTTCTGCCATCTCCCCCTGTTCCTTTACTAATATCCCAATCAGCATATAATCCAGCGACCAGAGAGTTTAGTGTACTGTCTCCCTCATTTTTGATCGAATATTCGATGATTATATATTTGTCATTTCGGTTCCTCTTTCCAAACCATTGTCCGGTAATTTGACCTTAACATTTGATGCACTGTCTCAGCCTTACTATCG
>CALOCZ010000015.1:0-68688 GCA_942491935.1 uncultured Cytophagales bacterium | reverse complement strand
TACGATTTCCGATCTAAATTCCAGGTGTATCCACCACTTGTATTTACAAACTGAACAACGACCGCATCAATATCTTTGTGATACCTGGCAATACTAGAGTATCCTGGCAATAATCCTGTATGTTCATATTCATAAATAGAGGAATAAATAGCTTGTTCATTATCATTTAGCAAAGAGCCATCGTTCAATGCCCTCAAGAATATGCCCACATCCTCTGCAGTAGCAACCATTGAGCCGGCAGGGCTTATAAAATCATTAAATTTCATATCGTTATCATCGCCTACATAATACCCGCTCATAAGATCGTCTAAATCCACTTCACTAAGCAAACTGTAAGTATTGTTCAGCTCGAGCGGTATCAAAATTTCCTTCTTGATATATTGGTGATGGCTATATCCCAATGTTTTATCAAGGATTTCGCCTATCAACAAATAATTCGTATTTGAATAACTATATTTTTTATCAGGTTCAAAGTCAGCAGGCTTATCCAATACTAACTTAAGATTTTCTCTATTGGCTTTCGGTGGGTCTTCCCAATAGCCAGGGGTGTCGGAAAAATTGGGAATGCCACTTCTATGCTGCACCATCATTCTCAAGGTAATTTTATCAGCATTTTCAATTCTTCCCACAAGTTCTGGAAAGTAATCAGCGAGCGTTTTATCCAAAGACAATTGTTTGTCATTGACCAATTTAGCGACAGCAACAGCAACATATAACTTGCTAATACTGGCAATCTTGAATAAGGCTTGTGGGTCGGCAGGAATTTTATTTTTTCGGTCATGCCAGCCTGCGGCATAAAACTCCGGTGGCTTCCCAGCCTGGTCCACGTAAACAATCATGCCGTCAAATCCATATCCGATGGCTTCATTTACTTGTTCCTGAACCGTATCAGGTAGTGGTGCTAACCACGCTCTTACCAAAATCCATGGTACGAACGCCAAAGAGCTTAAGCTTGCAATAATAAATACTATTCTGAGTATTCGTTTTGTTTGTTTTTTTGTCATACTATTTCAGGATGATGCGTTTAACGGCATGTTCCGGTAGGTTCGCTTTCATGTTGATACTAAGTTTTTTATTTCGAAACCAATTCGTATCGTATAAGGTAAGCTTCATCTCCATTGTGCACCATTGATATTCCCCATTTAAGGCCTTCTCCCCTCACAGTAGATTGAGTTAAATCTTGTCTGAATACACCAGGAGCTTTTGGACAGTTTTCCACTTTAACACCCAACTTATCGCTCATAAAATCTATTCCGTCCGGGGCATATTCAAATGTATTTGTCAATGATGCCAATGCCCCTATTCCCGTGCCTTCTTGCCACAATATGACTTCATGGCTTCCAGATAATATTGGATTGTCGAGCTTAGTAAAGGGGCCCTCAGGATATTTTGAAAAGGCAGCACCCATTTGAGTATGAACCGGGCCATTCTCTCCGTTTACTCTGCTACGTCCTTTGTAATAGAGCCAATACAAGCCATTTCGGTATATTAATACAGCATCATCTACCCGGTAGCTGTCAAATTTATCTGGTTCAGGACTAACCTTCAATATGGGGTCATGACTCAAACGAGTAAAAGGCCCTGATGGAGAATCGGAAATGGCAAGCCCAATTGCGGTAATATCAGTAGTTGAATTATTCTCAAATGCTCCCTCTTTGTTACCCGGCGTGGGTTTTACTCCTGTATAATAGAGGTAATATTTACCATTTGCATAAAGGATATTGGGTGTAAATGTTGCCTGTGAATCAAATGTATTCTTTTTTCCCAGGCCTAAGATCTCTCCCTCTTCTTTCCAGGTGTATCCTTCATCTCTGGATGTAGCATACCAAAGTGTCCCCCAATAACCGGGACTCCGACCATATACTTTGGTATAGTACACATAATAAGTAGCTCCTACTTTTATTACATCACTGGGATCCCGTCTTGTACACCCTTTTTCGTGACCAATACCAGGTAACTTATCATATGTAAATTCAACGTTCTCGAATTTTTCTCTCAAATCTTGTACTTCCTGACCCTGGGCTGATGTAAGGCTAATTAAGATGGCTGTTATTATAAGTATATTTTTCAATTTAACTTCTTATTTTTTAGTGATTAATGGAAATCAAATCTGGATTTGTTGATTGGCATTTCAAATTCTTGAGGATGACCGGTTTCCCACTTAAAAATGATCCTCCAGGCTTTTCAAGCCGGTTAGAGAGTGGTATTCTTAAATCATTAATATCTATCGAATAGTTTATCATTGCTACTATAGTTGTCTTTTTTCACATACCGACATTGTCATTCCCATCCACTCTGGAAAGGCATGCCTTCATCCATGAACTTCACAGTTTTCAACTGTTCCAAAAGCGAATCAGTGATTACTGTTTGTTCCGCTGCAATATTGATATTCTCATTTGGATCAAGTTGATGATCATATAATTCCAACGCGACAGTGCTGTCATTTTCAGTGGCCCATCGTACAATCCTGTATCGTTTGGTTCTGATGGTTTTGCCCAGGGCCTGATTTCTATAATAAAAGCTTCGTGCAAACTCTTGACCATTTACTTCCGGGTTTTTTAAAACGTCAACTATACTTTCGCCATCCAGATTATCCGGATAATCTATTCCACACAATTCAGCGAGAGTTGGATATATATCTATTGATTCTGTTAACTGATTCAATATTGCACCTTCTCTCACACTGTCAGGCACCCTAATTATCAAGGGACTACGTGTGGCGATCTCAAAGTTTGACATTTTACCGAACATTGTGTGCTCTCCCAAATGCCAGCCATGATCTGACCATAATACCACAATCGTATTCTCAGACAGGTCTAATCGTTCCAATTCATCCAGTACTTTACCAACTAAGGCATCGATATAACTCACACTGGCATAATACCCATGTTTTAATGTTTTTGCACTTTCCGGGGTGACATTCCCTGGACCATCGGGCCATGGATAATGTGTCGTAACTTCCGGGCTTTTATTGACACTATATATGTTATTCAAATTTTCAGGTAAGAAATTATTTTCTGCCATCGGTATTTCATTCCGCTCATACAAATCCCAATATTTCTTAGGAGCATTAAAAGGTAAATGAGGCTTATAAAAACCTAATGCAAGAAAAAAGGGATCACCCCCTTCTTTTAATTTTCGAAGCTGTTTGATAGCTTCGAGCGTATTGAGGCCATCAGGATACCCTTCATCATCAACATCTCCCGCTTCATAGGGGATTCGAGGTGTTTCTGATCCAATCCTCATAGCTGTGTTATGTGCATCCCCATTTGAATAAGCAAAAAATGCTCTCCACGGTGTTTCCCATTTACCAACTGCAGTGTATGTTGTGTCCCAACTGAATGGAATTTGAGCAATACTTTGAGCTTCATCCATCACACCACCTGGTTCATGTGTTATTTTACCAATGCCAATAGTTTTATACCCATTTTTTTTGAATAGGTGAGGAAGTGAGATAGTGGCATCTGGCTCATGGTCTGTTTTTCTTAATTCTCCCCAGGGATCCCATTGCTGACAAACTTTTCCTGTTAACAGAGAAGACCTTGAGGGACCACAAATAGCTGATTGTACATAATGATTATTAAATACATATCCAGATGAATGCCAACTTGTCAATATGGGGTGTTTGAATGATTGGATTTCCATAACACCCTAATTCCGGACGGAGATCATCTATGCAGATCAAAAGAATAATATAATTAGAAAGATTATCTTCATTATTGAGATTTTTACACCCAAAAAGATAACATAGAAATGCACCCATATTGGAATGAATAGTTTCTTTCCATGAGAAGCGGTTAAACTATTAAAACTCATTTTTTTACTTTTCATAAATTATTGCAGATAATCAATTCAATTTTCATTCTG
Source organism: uncultured Cytophagales bacterium (assembly GCA_942491935.1). GTDB lineage: Bacteria > Bacteroidota > Bacteroidia > Cytophagales > Cyclobacteriaceae > JAGTVG01. The sequence continues at coordinate 64,821 of CALOCZ010000015.1, read as the reverse complement.
AAGATGATTTCTTTCCCCTACCCATTTTTTATTTTAGTTGTGCATAACGCTTAGAGTAAAACGCTCTGTTAATGGCGTTAATTTTGTTGTTTTCCGTATTTTCTATTGATCTTATTCAAATTACAAACGAGCCACAATTATATACCTTCCTGATTTTAATGTATAAGCCCCTTCATTAATCTCAATATCAACAGGTATTTCATCGATCAAATTGATAACCTCCACAGTTGAATTCTGGTAGTCAACAGGTAAAATAATTTCAGCCGAAGATGTTTTAGGAACCTCAATTATCAACGAGAATGCATTCTCTACCAGTTCCCATTCTGATATAATTACGCCTTTTGGAGAGTTGTATGAGCATTTACTCCATGTAATATTGCCTACAGGTTTCGGTGCAATAATTATATTTTTATACCCAATTGAATTGTCGGCTTGATAAATACCTCCTAATCCAGAATAAAACCATTCCATCAGATGACCGAGCATCATATGAAGATTCGATACATCGGGAAGGGCAGCCCAGCTTTCAGTTAAAGAAGTTGCACCCTTTTTTAATTGTAATCCATATCCAGGTTTGTCGCTCCGATTATTCATTTTGTAAAGAATATCAGATCTGCCTTTTTCACTCAATACCCGTACCAGGAAATGATAGCCTATATCACCTGATGTTAAAGCGTAATCATTTTGTTCTATGGAATCAATAAGGTTATTGAACACTTTTTCAATATCCTGCTCAGGCAGTATCCCTGTATAAATAGACATTGCATAGGACGTTTGGCTTCCAGTAGCACAAGAACCCGTTTCATGGTCATAAAACTTCTGTTGGAATGCCTCTCTAACTTCATTTGCCCAAACACTGTATTTTAGAACGTCAGAATCTTCATTCAAAAGTTCTGCTACATTCGAAACTAACTTTAAATCGTAATAATAAATTGAGGTAGCTGTAAGAGCTTTAGGAGTTAGTTGCGCTTCTCCAGGATGTAAGGGACCCAGATCATACCAGTCACCCAATCCATGATAGAGTATATTATTTTTTGATTTCTTCTGAAGATAATCAACATATCTTGTCATCATTGAATAAGCTCTTTTTAGTACATCCAAATCTCCATACCACTTATACAATTGCCATGGAATAATAATTGATGCACTTCCCCATTCAGGCGAATCACGGAAACCACCTTCAAAAGGAACATATTCCGGAGCAATGTCCGGAACCAGTCCATTGTCGAGTTGAGAGTCAATCATGTCATCCACGATCTTATTGTATAAAGCCTGTATATCGAAATTGTAATGCATTGATGGACCAATGAGGTATGTTTGCTCTAACCAGCCTAGCTTTTCACGATGTGGGCAGTCAGTTGCAACACTTGCCATATTGCTTTTAATACTCCAGTTAATGAGTTCGAAAATCTGATTGAACAGCGTATCGGAACAGCTAAAAGCCCCCACCGTAGGAGACGAGTTACGGGTATGAAGCATTTTTATTTCTACTATCTCCGTTTTTAGAGTACTATGTTTTGGTTCAATAATTTCAACGTCAGCGTATCTGAACCCATAATACGTAAACTTTGGCTGCCACTCTTCAATACCTTCACCTTTGAGTATGTAGTTAAATTCATACGGCCCTCCACCACTGTGTTGGGTGACATTCCCTTCTCCATTAATTAATTCATCTGGGCGAATTATTAGTTGTGTACCTCGATTGCCTTTTACCTTTAATGATATAATTCCGGAAGCATTTTGACCGAAGTCGTAAACAGTTCTGCCAGTTTTTGATGTCAATATTTTAATCGGAAGAAACTCATCCAATACTTTTAAAGGATAGTCTTGTTCGGGCACAAGTATTTCGGTCGAATCGTCTAGTAATATAGGTTTTTGCCACTTTGTATCATCAAATCCGAAGGTGCTCCAACCTTCTTGTTCAAGCCTTGCATCATAATCTTCACCACCGTAAATACTGCTGAATGTAATAGGAGAGGGTGTTACCCTACAATTTTCATCGGAAACAATATTTTTTACTGTACCGTTTTTAAATTTAATCTGAATGTTGAAGATTAATTTGGGATAGCCATAAGCAATGACGAGTTTGCGGTAACGCTCACGATTTACATTATAGAAACCATTGCCAACAAAAACACCTATCGCATTGCCACCTCCCTTTATCTGTTTTGTTATATCAAAGGTGTTGTATAAAATCCTCTTTTGATAATTAGTCCACCCAGGAGAAAGAAACCTGTCTCCAATTTTATTGTTATTAATGTAGAGCTCATAATGTCCTAACCCACTAATGTTAATTATAGCACTTTCCACGCTATCTTCTATGATAAAATCTCTTCGAAACATGGGGACAATCGATCTTTTTATTCCTTTTTTACCGAGATGGTTTCCTGAGCCATGTACACCCGGAACTATCAGCATATTATCCTTGAGTTGCTCAAATGATATCCATTGTGCATTGGACCAGTTATCTGATTTAGTTTCAGCTCTTCCGTTTACACAACTTAATAACAAAGTCAATGTCAGGAATTGGAGTATAATTATTCTCATATCTAAATAATTTCTTTTAGGTTATTCTATTCCGAAACGAATATTTAATTCTATTTTCAGATCGGTTTCAGTTGTTATATAATTCATCTTTAAAATCTTCTTTTTTCATTTGATTACCAATTTTTGCACTCTTTTCTTTGAAACTTTTATTGTTAAGTAATTCTAAAACTTTTGGTTCGAGATTTTTATTGGTTATTTTACTTATTTTAACACCTTTTGGTCCAACTCCCATATCAGAAATAATTTTATCCCAAACAAACTGGTCCATAAAATGCGGAATTATCATTGTTGCACAACCATATTTTATTGCTAAATGTGTGGTTCCACAACCGCCGTGTTGAATTACGGCATACATTTTTGGAAAAATCCAATCATAAGAAATTTGCGATACAAAATAAATCAATTCTGAATTGAATTTATCGGGTTTAACTAAGCCACCAGAGGCTGTATTTATAATGGCTGGTATTTTATTTCGTTCAAGGATATCAAGAATTATTTTAGTTTTTCGTTTAGGTTCTGGATTAGGCATTGAGCCGAAAGTGACAAACAATATTTTTTCATGTTTTTCTATGAATTCAGTTAGTTCCTTTTCGGGTTTCCAATCTGTTTCTCTCTTTAATTCTTGATGTCCTAAAACTTTAACATTACTTTCCCAGTAACTTGGTCGCGGGAATAAACTTGGCGAAATTGTATAAATAAATTTTCTGCTGTGGATTATATTTTTTAGTTCCCTTCGTGTAATTTTATCGTTGATTTGCAGCCACTTTTTTGCAGCCATAGTTGCTGTAACAACCCCAAAGTCATAAAATTTAAATGTCAATTTATTAAAAAATTCTCCATAATTTTTACCAACAAAAAATGAATGCCCTTTTATATAATGAAAATATGCGAAAGGGCATACAAAAATTGTTTTTCCTCTGTTTTTATATTCCCATATTAATGGATAAACATTTTTTGAATGATAAAGTATTCTATCTGGTTTTTCTTGTTTTACAAGTTCGTATAACTTAAATTCTTTTTCTTGTGGGATTTTTTGACTTTGAGCAAGTCTCATTAGTTTGATATAGGCAAAGAATTTCTTAATTCCTGCCCCTCCCATAACTGTACTATTGGCATCGCTTTTAAGCAGGTCATCATTTTTTCTTCCTAATGACGCAAATTCTATATCACAACTTTCTGTCACTTCTCGAAATTGTTCAGAAAATGCACAAATAACCTGATGTCCTTTTTCTTGTAGAATTTTTCCAATTGCTAAAAAAGGTTCAATATCTCCTTGTGTTCCTATTGATGCTAAAATTATTTTCATTAGCTACTTTCTTAATTGGCTACAACGGTTGCCGGTATGAAACGTTGGGGATTGCGGGCTACTTTCCTGTCCAGTTACACCGAACTTAATGCAGGGCAGAACGCTTGAGTAAACACTTAAAGCCCAATGCTTTATACCGTGTGCCGTGTTTAGTAATTCTTAAAACCATTTTTTCTTTCTAAAATAGATTAACATTCCAATAGCAACTGCTATTATTACTCCCCACATTATAAAATAACTGTATTTGAAATGGAGTTCAGGTACATTGTCAAAATTAGTCCCATAAATACCTGCAATAAATGTGAGAGGTATGAAGATAACTGAAAACACTGTTAGAAATTTCATTATGTCATTTAGCTTGCTGCTAATTGTAGTGTGGTAAATGTTCAATTGATCTGAAAGAATATCGCGATAACTGTCTGAGGAGTCGCTTGCCTGATTGATATTATCTTGAAGTTCTTTAAAATGCACTTCTGTGTTCTCATGAATTAAGTTAGAGTCCAATTTTGATAAACTTAATATCATTTCCTTGGTGGGTTTGATATTCTTTCTTAAGAAATTCAATTCCCGTTTATACGTATTAATGTCCTCAATAATTTCACCTTTAGGATCAAGCAGTAGACTTTCTTCGAGCATTTCTATTTTTTCACCCAACAAACTGATAATGTATATGTAATTATCAATAACAATGTCGAGTAAAGCGAATAACAAATAATCAGTACCTCCATTTCTAATTCTCCTTTTTTGTTTTCTGATTCGCTCACTGAACTGGTTCGAATACATCACCTTTTCTTTCTTGAAAAGAAATTAGAAATGAATCGGTAAATATCAAACTAAGATTTTGCACGTTGATTACATCAGATTCTGATGCTTGCTGGAGCATTTTTACTGACACAAAAATGCAATTGTCATATTCTTTTACAGTTGACCTTGCCTGCGTATTCATTACATCTGCTAAAATCAGACGATCAAAATTGAATTCTGAAGCGATCGACTCCATTAAATCAGTATTGTGAAGTCCGTCAATATTTAGCCAAGTAACCGTATTCTTGGCTTTAAATTTCAAAGAATCGGAAATAGATTTAATCGTTTCTTCTGTGAGGTTATTGGCATCAAAGTCGATTACCCGAAGCAATATTTCATTAATTTTTTTCTCCCCACGAAACAATAATTCATCTGGAGATATTCCTATCTCTTTTTTCGACTTATTTATTAATCTTGCCATATCTATTTATTTTATTATTAAACACAACGGTTTAGTATAAGAATAGTAGCCGGTTGCATGGCACTTATCTGTCAAGTTACACAATAATTGAAGCGGACTACATCTCTTTCATTTACTACTATCACGGCTATTATTTTTATACTTTGTTGGCAACCGTTTTTAATTGCTATAATTAGGATATTCAGGACTGTAAGTCTTATTCTCCAAAAGCCTTTACCAATCCACTTGGTCCAGGAGGAGTAATATCTTTGAATATCCATCTTAACCCTCGATTATATCCTTCAGCTGCTCCTCCTGAATGACGTTCTCCTTTAATAATTACATTTAATAATGATAAATTTTCATATTTATTATCTTCAATTTGTTTTTGTAATGTAATGATTGGGTCACGAAACCAGTTAGGTTCATCACTGCTCGCCGAAATAAAAAGCCGTTCGACTAATTGTTTATGTGCAGTTGAATAATCTATATTCTTTCTTTGTAAATAGTCACCCCATGAGGCTGGACTAATAGCGATATGTCTTTTAAAAAGATTAGGTTTTTCATACATAGCATATAGTGAAAAAAGACCTCCTGCAGATTGACCTCCAAGTGCACGTTGCTGATTATCAGCTCTGTAATTTGACTCAATATGGGGTATGACGGATTGTTCAATAAAATTTAAAAAATTTGGTCCATCTCCAGTGTTGGGAGACACTTCCCATTTAGTAGGTGTTAAATCAAGCATTCTTAAACTATCATAATTCGCATTTTCACCAGGGTAAGATAATCCTACCATAATTAATTCAGGAATAACATTGTCATAAACTAAACTTTGGTGAATAGAGTATAGTAGTGGCATATGCCAATATCCATCCAAAAAATAAAACACAGGATATTTTTTATCTATTGAATCATTATAACTGTCTGGTAAAAAAATTATTATTTCATGGTCTCTGGCAGTCAATTCATTTTTTAATTGTACTATCTCAGTATTTTTAAGCACAAATTTTTGCGACTGGGCCAACAAAGTAGATTGTGTCAAAAAGCCAAACAGGATGGCTAATAGTAAGTGTTTAAGTAATATGTCATTTTTTACTGATTTCATAATTCGAGTTTAAAGTATTGATTATTATGTTATCACAATAATTGTTTCAAATGGTTGCTAACGGTCTGCCAATATGAGTAGGCTGGGTTTTCGGAGCCACCCACTTATCAGCCCGTTATAATTTTGATTAAATGTACTAACTTTTTGCATATCACTGTCTCCCAGCTTACTTATATTGGCTGTTAGGCACTGGCGGTTTTTAGTCTAAATCAGTTTTCCATGAACCTGAACCTGCTACATTTGACTGGACAGTGAGTTAAGCTTTTAATAGATAACTTTACTGTAATATGAAAAGAGAAAGAAGACACTTTGACAAAGAATTTAAATTAATGGCAGTTAATCTATGCCTAGCTGGGAAATCGACCAAGGAAGTTGCTAAAGAACTTGGTTTAAGAACCGAGTTGGTTACACGATGGAAAAGAGAATATAATCAGTATAAAGACGGTAGTTTTTCAGGTCAAGGAAATCTGAATATGACTGAAGAACAAAAAGAGATCGCTCAATTAAAGAAGGAATTAAGGGAAGCCCAACTAGAACGAGACATTTTAAAAAAGGCAGTAAGCATCTTCTCCAAGGGAGACAGCAAATATTCCAATTCATAAAGGAATACCACCACAAATTTGGTGTTGAGAGGATGTGCCGTGTATTTAAAGTAAGTAGAAGTGGTTACTATGATTGGATTCACAGAAAGCCTTCTCAAAGAGAACTTGAAAGGTTACAAATCAGCAAAGAGATACAGATGATTTATCAGATGAGTAATGGCCGGTATGGTAGTCCAAAAATAACCAGGGAACTCAATGAAAAAGGATGGAGAGTTTCTCGTCCCAGGGTGGCCAGGATCATGAGTTCACAGGGAATTAAAAGTATCATCAATAGGAAATTCAAAGTAGTTACTACCGATTCTAAGCATAATTTTCCAATCGCTGAGAACCTGTTAAACCGGAATTTTGGAGCTGATGTTCCTGGGCAAAAGTGGGTTTCAGATATCACTTACATACCAACCAGGCAAGGATGGATGTATTTGACCATTATTATGGATCTTTACGATCGGAAAGTGATCGGTTGGGCTCTCAGTACTACTATGACCACTCAGGATACTATATTGGCTGCATGGAAAATGGCAATACTCAATAGACCAATCGAGCAACATCAGCTAATCTTTCATTCTGATCGTGGCGTACAATATGCCTCTTATGCATTTACAAATCAACTTAAAAGATATGGAGTGACACAAAGTATGAGCCGGAAAGGAAACTGTTGGGACAATGCCGTAGCAGAAAACTTCTTCAAGATTCTTAAATCAGAATTGGTCAGACATACTGATTTTTACAGTATTCTGCAGGCAAAAACAGCCCTTTTTGAGTTCATAGAAATCTGGTATAACCGAAAAAGAAATCTTGGATACCTGGACTATCTAACTCCTGAGCAATATGGAAATTTTAATTATATCAAATGTGCTTAATAAATGTCCAGTTTTTGTTGTAAGTCCAAGATTTTATAATTATCTATTTTATCATAATCTTTCAAGGTTAGTCTTATACTCGTAATCACTAAATCAGGATTATCGATTTGAATAGCTGTTCAGAATTGAACATAAATAAATTTCCATATTTCAAAGGATAAAGAAGTTCTAGCTAGGTTTCATTTTGAGATTACTATTATTCGAAATAATCTTTCTCTATCATAAATTGGTGGTGTCTCATCTGGATAAAGAGTAAATCCACCTGCCATTAAAAAATGAACAGGGACATTCGGTAAAGGATTCCGATTACATTCTTCATGTTCTGTTCTGCTTAATACTCCTTGTATTTTTATTTCCTCCAAATGTGCTTTAGGACCATACCCCATAAACTGTTCTCCTAATGAATCATAAACAGCAAATAAAGAATCTATTTGTTTCTCACTTAATCCTATCTCTTGGTATGGTAATCTTCCATATCCTTGCTTTTTTGTAAAATCATGAGGGTCAACAAAATAGTCCGGCTATATCATCTGGATAATATGAAGCAAAAGTTCTTATATAGCAAGCCCCAAATGAATGGCCAACTAACAAATATGGAGGATTAAGTCCTTTTTCTTTTAACATAAAGCGCAGATTTTCTACAATATGTTTCATTGATGGTGGAATACTATCATCTTCCGATTTCCCAATTCTAGGTCTGTTATAGGCAAATACTGCAAATTCTTAGAAATTTCATTAATTACTTTTTCCCATGAATTAAAAGTAGAACCACGACCATTTTCAAATACAATTACTGGTTTGTTAGTTTGATTGTGCTCAAGACCTGAAATCCAAATTTCAACTCTTTTACCATTAACACTCATAAAATTTTCCTGCCCATAAGAATTATAATGAAATCTCTTAAATCAGAATTGGTCAGACATACTGATTTTTACAGTATTCTGCAGGCAAAAACAGCCCTTTTTGAGTTCATAGAAATCTGGTACAACCGAAAAAGAAAACATGGATACCTGGACTATCTAACTCCTGAGCAATATGGAAATTTTAATTATATCAAATGTGCTTAATAAATTGTCCAGTTTTTTGTTGCAAGTCCACATCTTTAAAGCTTACCCATTCTTTAGTTAGCTCATCCCTGCCTTCAGATTCATTAAATGCATCTTTGCGAAAATTCTTTTTATATATAAATGAGATTAATTCGTTAAGCTTATTTGCTTCACCATTTTCATATTTACCACTCGGTAACACTATCTGAAGTTTTTGATCCCAACTTTCAGGGTATACTTTCACTTTCGTAAAAGTTACTTTACCAACTTCACCCTTAATCATGAACTTCAAAAACAAGGGAGCCTTTCCTTGTGCATCAGGCTTGTCTTTTTGTATAAAGACTTTGATTTTTTTTGGATCTTTTTGTCTCATATTATCTTTTTAGGTGCTAATATTAAGATAAATATAAGCCCAAAAAAGGTACCAAAAACTGTAAATCAACACCCATACTTACACCTGAAATGTTTGTTTATTTAATGTATTAAAGGATTTTATAAATGGATGAAATACTGGTGGGAGGCTCTTACATATTTGGGAATTTGCTTGCCAAGAGTGATGATTAAGAAACTTCATACATGGATTCATGAAATCCCGAAATTTTAATCTACTACTTATTTAATTTCAAGTATTTTTATACAGACTGGTTCAGGAACTTGCACTTCAATTCCTGCAGAAGTTAATTTCCCGCTTGAGTTATCTCTTTTAAAAACAATCACATTATTGCTTCTTCTGTTGGCAACGAACAGATATTCGCCTCTGGGGTCGATCAGGAAATTCCGGGGCCAGTCACCCTGGACTGATTCGATATCAATCAGTGATAACTTGCCTGTTTTTTTATTAATACCATAAATGGCAAGACTGTTATGGCCCCGGTTGGAAGCATAAAGATATTTTCCGGATGGATCGATATGAATATCCGCACAGAAGTTGGTTTCTTTATAATTTTCAGGAAGAGTAGATATGGTTTGAACAGGATGTAGTGCTCCATTTTCCTTATTTATACGAAACACGGCCACCTGATGTCCCATTTCCTCCAACAAATAAAGGAATTCCTGATTTGCAGAGATGATAATGTGTCGGGGCCCGGAACCCGGATCGGCAATTCCATCGGAATCAGGAACGGGTTCCATGCTCTTATTCTTATAATCGATCCTGTATGTTTTGACTTTATCGATACCGAGGTCAGCAGCATAAAGGAAATCATCATTGGGTGAGACCATCGTTGAATGGGCATGGGGACCCTGTTGCCTTTCCCCACTTACACTGGAACCAGTATGTTGGATGAATTTTGAGGCAGGGGCAAGGGATCCGTTTTCTTCAATTGGATATGCAGCAATACTTCCTGTACCATAATTGGCTATAAAGAGCAGTCTTCCTTCAGAATCTATTGAAATATGACAAGGGGCATTGCCATAAGACGGCTGGTCGTTAATATGGGTCAGGTATCCAGTAGTGGCATCAATTGAATAGGAACTGACAGACCCCCAATCTTTATTTTCATTTATTGAATTCCGGTTGACGGAGTATAAAAACTTTCCATTGGGATGTATTTCAATATAAGTTGGGCTTTCCATACCTCCAAGTATCTGAACCAATGATAGGCTACTTTGTCTTCGGTCAAACTCATATACATATATTCCTTTTTCAATGTCTCCCGAAAAGGTGCCTACATAAATAAATTCAAAGGGTTGGCTAATTACTGATTGTGATATTAACACAAGACTAATTAAGGTGTAAATGAAATTCTTAAACATGGAAAGTCTTTTTAAAATTTCTTAAATTAAAACAGGAAGAGGTTGACTCCATTTCGAATTAAAAATAATTAATATATTAAATTGTTACTCAATACAATAGAAGAGAAATCTGCTTTACAGTAATAATACATGAAAGTAAGAATTATGAAATAATAAGCAAATAGAAAAACAAATTTCACTGCTTTTTTAAATAATCATATGATATTTTTAATTTTTCAGTTTCAAGATAAGAGGATTGAAGGCTTTCGATACAACCATTACCTTATCGCCAATATTCAGGGAATCTCCCTCATCCTCAGTAGCAATTACTTTAATTAGATTGTTCCCAACAAGAACTCCGATCACAAACACAACATCATTTTTGGTTTTTTCAATAATTGTGCCGGTAAAGCGATATTTGCCACTTATATTATTACTTAAAAAAACTTCGGATGGCGTGCCTGATCTTTCAATTTTCCCCTTATTCAATAAATATATCCGGTCTGAAAGTTTAAATATTTCAGGTAGGTCATGGCTGACCAGGATGGTAGTTAAATTGTATTTCTCATGAACTCTAAGGATGTAATCCTGTAATTTTGATCTTATTCCTTCATCCAGTGCCGACAAAGGTTCATCCAGCAACAGGATATCGGGCTGCCCTACCAATGCGCGGGCTAAGGATACACGCTGTTTCTGCCCACCTGATAGAGTTCCTGATTTCCTATTCTTGAGGTTCTCTAATTCTATAATATCCAGTAATTCAGTAATTATCATAGGATCTTGCCTGTTTTCAAGGGCATACCATAAATTCTCTTTTACAGTCATGTTCGGGAACAGTGCATAGTCTTGAAATACATAACCGATCTTGCGATTTTGGGTCTTGAGATTAATGCCCCTGGAGGTATCAAGCCAGGTTTTCCCATTTGCTTCAATATATCCATCATCAGGAACCATCAGTCCGGATATCATCCTTAGAATGGAGGTTTTTCCAGCACCGGATTCGCCAAAAATAGTAATCAGGGAATTTGCAGAAATATTCAGAGATACATCTAATTTCATTTTGCCATCAATGGCATCTAAAACCTTTTTAAATTTCAGTATTATCATTTCCAGATTCGTTTCATATACCTGCCATTTGTGATATATACTGTTAGTAATATGATAAAGGTTATGCTAAATAGGATTATTGAATAAACGTTTGCAGTTGAGTAATTTAAGGATTCTACTTCATCATAAATGGCTATGGAGGCAACTCTGGTTTTGTCCGGAATATTACCCCCAATCATTAATACAACACCAAATTCTCCAATTGTGTGGGCGAAAGTTAACACGATGCCTGTTAGGAGAGAGGATCTGATATTTGGCAATAGAACCTTGAATAAGGTTGTTGTCCTTGATTTTCCCATTACAAATGATGCCTCTGAATAACTTTCAGGAATACTGTTTAATCCTGATTGAATAGGGTGGACCATAAAAGGCAAACTGTAAATCAATGAGGCAATAATCAACCCTTCAAAAGAAAAGACCAATTGAAGATTGAAGTATTCATTAAGAAATTCCCCAAACGCATTTGCAGGGCTGAAAGCAATCAGTAAATAAAATCCCAATACCGTTGGGGGTAATACCAGGCATGCTAACAAGCGTTTCTATGACTGGTTTGGCGAGAGATTTAGTATATGAAAGCCAGTAACTGAGAGGAATAGCAATTACCAGCAATAATAATGTCGTAATGCCAGCCAGCTTTAAAGACAGTATGATCGGGCCCCATTCAATCATGTTGTAACATTATTTCGTTTGTTTTGATCATAGCTATAACCTCATCATTAACTTTTAATTTCAATTGTTCAACAGCATTGGTTGTAATTATTGAGCTTATGTCGCCAATACTTGATTGCATATTGATCTGGCTTAGAAGTTTTCCTTTTGAAATTTTGTGGATTTTACATTCAATACGATTTTGCAGACTTATTTTCGGACAAGGTTTAAGGCATATAAGAACTTCTGTTTCTTTAAACAGAACCCTTATTTCATTATCGATCTTTAGATAATCAACCGTTTCAGGAGTTTCAATAACAACCGTAGTGAAGTAATATTCACCTATACCAATCTTTACAATGGATAGATTTTCATGCGACTTAATACTTGTGATTTTACCTTTTAAGTTATTCATTCTGGAAATTGGGTCTTATAACCAAATTCAGACAAAATATTTTTTGCTTGTCCTGACAAAAGAAATGAAAAAAATTCTTCCGCTTCAATTGTTTTGCCATTTTCTCTATTGATAATTACCACTCCTTGCTTCAAAGGAGGGTACTTTGTATTATCCAGCCTGACCCAATGCCCTGTGTCGGATAATCCGGAAGACAGAACTACTGATTCTGCTGAAAATCCAATATCGACTGACCTGGAGGTAATAAACTGATTTACTTGAGAAATACTCTCTCCAAAAATCAGTTTATCCTCTACTTTTTTATAAAGGTTCATCCCTTTCAAAAATTCCATGGAAGCAACTCCGTAAGGCGCTGTTTTTGGATTGGCAATAGCAATCCGGCTGATTTTATTGGAAGTCAATATACCAATATCAGGTTGAATGCCATCTTTAAGGGTCCATAATATAAGTGAACCATGAGCATATACTACCGGTGCTTTCAGGGCTTTGCCGCTTTTGTATATCTGTTCAGGGTATTTCATGTCAGCTGACAAAAAAACATCATATGGAGCACCCTGTAAAATCTGAGCGGTGAGTTTTCCTGATGATCCTGTAATTATATTTGTCGGGATACCTGTTTCCTGTTCAAATAAATCTGCAAGCGTATCCAATGCAAATTGTACATTAGCTGCAGCAGCAATTGTTAATCTGTTGGTATTTTTTGTATTGCAAAAGCTTAATCCAAGGACCAATAAGGGAATAAAATACCAAGCATTGAAAAAAGATTTCTTCTTCTTTATTACGTGATACCCTTCCGGATTCAGTATTTTACTCAATATATTAAACATCAGATAGGTCTTAAAAATGCCAATATACAGAAGAATATTTACGATCAGGATAAAACCAAAATATTTTAGAAAGATAGCAATGATTAGGCAATTCACTATTGACAGTTTTGCGTATTGTTGATAATCTAAAATGAGCAAATCTTAATCTTTCAAATGTATGAATTATAGATTTGTGTGAATTGCGGCTGTCATAAGGTATATTTGGGTAAACACAACAAACTTTTATATATGCTAGGAGAAATTAGGTTCCATTACTCTCATATATTCCCATTTTTTTTGGGTGTGTTTATCCTCATGGGTTGCAATAATAGGCAGGATGTTATAAATAAAAATTCAATTATTAAAAGTGAACCTTTTTCAGAGGAAGACCTTTTATCTCCAATTCCAGGTACTAAACAAGACTACAGGCTTTGGCATACAATCGATCAATTCGAATTAGATCAATTTGATTTTTTTGGTGAATTTTATGATGACAGGTTAAAGTTTTATTATAAGGAACATCCGCAATTAAGGATTGGGGACGCTGATGTAAAACTTCTAATGCTATATTTTCTTGATGAACGACTGGTTAAGATCAGGTATCATCTTGACCATAGTATTGAAGCGCACCTAATGGATTCATTGGGTCTGGGAATCTTAAACACCAAGTATACGAAAGGAAAAAGGGTTTTTGCGACAGATAAATCATTGCAGAAAATAAAGGCATTCAATATGTCGAAAAATGAACCATTTGAATATGAGATCGCATGGGACAGGCATATTATTGTATCTACATATGGCGTGAATGATTACTCGAATAAGTACTTGTCATTTGACACAATATCAGCTAATTATGTATATATTGATCAGTTAAAAAGTTACAAAAAAAGACTGATGGAAATTGAAAACAATAGAATAGCAAGGTTGAAAAAAGACAGTACACAAACAAGTAGTATTTTCAATTGAATTTTTTTTTCGTATTAAAGCCTGCTCTCTCCTTTCCACCTATTTTAAAATTGCCTGGAACTTTCTATATTTGATATGTACATTGTTAACTAAATGGCAATTCCGCATTATTACAGGTTTCGATTAACCATGCTTGGTAAAAGATTATACGAGTGCTGGATCTTCTATCTATAGGTTCCCTCCACCTTTAGATCTTCCACAATATTAATTTTTATTATATAAATGAATGCACTCATATTCGATATTAAAAGATTTGCAATACACGATGGTCCGGGAATCAGAACTACACTTTTTTTTAAAGGATGTCCTTTGATTTGCCCATGGTGTCATAATCCTGAGAGTCGGGATGGAGAGCCACAAGAATACTAACATGTGGATAAAATTGGCGAAATGGAATTTGTTTCGCAAAAAACCATAGGAAGTTATTATACATCCGAAGAACTTTTAAGGGAAGTTTTAAAGGATAAAATATTTTACCTAGAGTCCGATGGCGGAATCACATGCTCGGGAGGGGAGCCACTTGCGCAATACCAATTCCTGATGAAATTTTTGAAGGAGTGCCAATCTGAAGAAATTCATACAGCACTTGATACGAGTGGATATGCTGAAGAAGAGGTTATCAGGAATATTGCACCTATTGTTGACCTGTTCCTGTTTGACATCAAGCATCTTGACAATACAAAGCATAAAAAGTATGCTGGTGTTAAAAATGACATTATTTTGAGAAATTTTAATTGGTTGATTGATTCAGGATACAATGTGACTGCTAGAATTCCGGTTATTCCAAAAATAAATGCGGAAAGAAACTACATTAATGAGCTAAAGGAATATTTGTCAAACCGAATTTGCGATAATTTTAATGAAGTTCACTTATTGCCATACCATAAAATAGGATGTGCTAAATATGGTAAATTCAATATTGGGGTAGAAAATTCTTATAATGAACCACCTGCTGAAATGGTTGAAGAATATTCGGATATTTTTAAGCGGGCAGGATTTAAAACCAAAATAGGAGGATAAACAAAGATCATGAATGACAGAATCAAATCTCTGAGAGAAAAAAGTCTTAACGCTGTTGAATCATTAACTGCTGAAAGAGCCTTGTTGATTACATCATTTTATAAAGGTAAAGAAGCCCAAGGATTATCAACACCGGTTCTTCGTGCCAGAGCTTTTCAACATATATTGGCTAATAAGGAATTATTTTTTGATGAGGAAGAATTGATAACAGGTGAACGAGGACCCGGTCCTAAAATTACACCGACCTATCCTGAAATCTGTCTTCACAGCATAGAAGATCTTGAGATCCTGGATTCGAGACCAAAAGTATCTTTTAAAGTGAATAAAGGTGTAAAAAAGGCATATCAGGATATCATAATCCCATTCTGGAATGGCAAAAGCAACAGGGAGCGCATAATGAATTCGATGACGCCGCAATGGAAAAGTGCATATCAAAGTGGAATATTTACTGAATTCCAGGAACAAAGGGCACCTGGACATACCGCTTTGGGTATTAAAGGTTTTAAAACTGGATTGAAGCAATACATCCATGAGATCGAAGAGATTCGATCATCGTTCGGACAGGATGCAAATTCAAATGCAAAGCTGGAGCAATTGGAAGGCATGAGGATTGCCGCAGAAGCCATGGTTATGTATGCTAGGAGGATTAGTAAAATGCTTAAATCCAAGGCTTCACAAATCGATGATGAAACCAAGAAAGCTGAAATACTGGAACTTTCCAGGATTTGCGGAAAGGTGCCCTTTGAGGCACCTGAAACCTTTCATGAAGCCTTACAACATTATTGGTTTTTGCATCTTGGCGTTATCACGGAAGTTAATCCATGGGATTCTTTTAATCCCGGAAGATTGGATCAGCATTTATATCCATTTTACATGGCCGATATCGAAACAGGAAGAATAAATGAAGAAAAAGCCAGAGAACTTTTGCAGGCTTTCTGGATAAAATTCAACAATCATCCTGCACCACCAAAAGTGGGAGTCACGGCTCTTGAAAGCAATACCTATACTGATTTTTGTCTTATTAATCTGGGGGGCTTAACACCTGAGGGGAAGGATGCTGTGAATGAATTAAGCTATATTATACTCGATGTAATTGAGGAGATGCGACTGCTACAGCCGAGTTCTATGGTGCAGGTCAGCCATGAAAATCCTGATAAGTTCCTGCAGAGGGCTATTAAAATAGTAAAAACTGGTTTTGGTCAGCCTTCAATATTTAATACAGATGCAATTGTGCCAGAATTGCTCAGGCATGGAAAAGATATAATAGATGCCAGGAATGGTGGAGCAAGTGGCTGCGTGGAATCCGGAGCTTTTGGCACTGAGTGCTATTTCCTGACGGGATATTTTAACTTGACCAAGATTCTTGAATTGACATTGCATAATGGCTGGGATCCAGGATTGAAGAAGCAGGTTGGCCTTAAGACCGGATATCCGGATGTGTTCAAATCCTTTGATGAATTATTTAATGCTTTCAGAAAGCAACTTGACTATTTCATAGATATCAAAATTGAAGGGAATAATACTATTGAAAAAATATTTTCAGAGAATGTTCCAGTTCCATTTTTATCTCTATTAATTGAAGACTGCATAAAAAATGGGAAGGATTATAATGATGGCGGGGCAAGATATAATACAAGTTATATACAGGGAGTGGGCCTGGGGAGTGTCACTGATGCACTTGCTGCTATTAATCACCAGATATTTATAGAACGAAAAGTCTCTTTTTCTGAATTGCTAAATGCAATTGAAGATAATTTCAGTAATAAGGAGAACTTGCAGTATGAACTAATGTATAACTCTCCAAAATATGGCAATGATGATGACAGGGCGGACAATATAGCTGCCAAGATATTCGAGGCATTTTTTGATGCTGTAGATGGAAGAACTACGCATAGAGGTGGCACATATAGGATAAACATGTTGCCCACAACCAGCCACGTTTATTTTGGAAGTGTTGTTGGAGCTACGCCGGATGGTCGCAAAGCAGGTCAGCCATTGTCAGAAGGAATTTCACCTTTCCAGGGTGTAGATGTGAATGGTCCTACAGCGGTTTTGAAATCCGCCACGAAAATTGATCATATAAAAACCGGTGGCACTTTGTTAAATCAAAAATTTGCTCCTTCATTCTTTAACAATGAAGACTCTATTATAAAATTAGGATCTTTAGTACGCAGTTACTTCAAAATGAAGGGGCATCATATACAATTTAATGTGGTAAAGGCTGATACATTAAGGGATGCTCAGAAACATCCTGAAAAATACAAAGATCTTATAGTAAGGGTAGCAGGATACAGTGATTATTTCAATGACCTTGGTGAAGATTTGCAGAATGAAATTATTAGAAGAACCGAACATGATCATTTTTAAATGAAATATCCCTTTTTATAAATCCATCTTAATACTTAATTGAAATTTAGAAAAATTACAAGACAATTTTTTAACTTGGCTTTGATATTTATTTTTTACTCTATCTCAAATTTTGGAACATGAGAAATCTATATATGTGGATAATAGTATCCTTTTTTGTTTATTCCTGCCAATCAAGACAAAATACGATCAACTATGACGAAGTATTATGGTATGAATACCCTGCGAAATATTGGAATAGTCAGGGATTGCACCTGGGTAATGGATATTTTGGAGCTACTTTTTTTGGGGGGCAAACTTCTGAAACATTTTCGTTAACAGAGGGCAGTATGTGGACTGGTGAACCTGCAATGGGCAGATGGGAAAAGGCTGGAGTGAATCCACGTGCACTGTCTTCCTTGCCTGAAATACGAAAAGCCACCTTTTCAGGAAATGCAAAGTTGGCTGATAGCCTGATAGCCTCAGATTTTTATGGATCCGGAGAGTTATACGGGCATTTTACATCAATAGGAGATCTGAAAATTAATTTTCTCAATCATGAAGGATCAACGGAAAATTACCGTAGATCCTTGAATCTATCAGAATCGATTGGCTCAGTAAGTTATACATTAAATGGCATAAAATATGAAAGAGAATATTTCTGTTCCTATCCGGACAGGATTTTGGGTATGAGGATTTCTGCAAGCCAACCAGGCAACATTTCATTTAATATAGCAGCTGAGATTTTGCAGGATTCTTCAATTGTAAAAATAAATGATAATGTATTCAAAGTGAATGGATACATCAATGGGAATTTAAGACCTTTTGTTGTTCTGCTTAGCGTTAGAAACCAGGGAGGTACTCTTAATCAGATGGGAGAGGAGCTTACAATCAGAGAAGCAAATAGTGTAGAAGTTTATCTTACCATCGCTACCAATTATGCATTGGAATACCCGGAATATATAGGAGATGATCCAAATCAGATTACTGAGGATGTTATAGCGGGTATTAGCTCTAAGGATTATGATCAGTTAAGAATCAGACATACAGAGGATTATAAAGGCCTTTACGATAAGGTCGAGCTAGATATTAAGGGGAATGATAAAATTGAATCACGCCCTACCAATGAACGGTTTCTGAGTCTAAGGGAAGGGAATCCAGACCCTGGCTATAAAGTACTGGCATTTAATCTTGGCCGTTATATGATCATCAGTTCATCAAGGCCAAACACCCTGCCGGCTAATCTACAGGGTGTGTGGAATACTTTTTATGTTCCACCATGGGCTGGAAATTACCAAAGTAATATTAATATCCAGGAGATCTACTGGTCTTGCGGTCCATTGGGACTTACTGAATGTCAGGAACCATATATTGATTGGATTGAAAACCTTACTTATTCTGGCAAAGAAGTTGCCAGGAGGATCTATGGTACAAACGGTTGGATCAGCCATACAGTTGGGAATATCTGGGGGCATGCAACACCAATTGGGAACCACCCATGGGGGATGTATTCGCAAGGTTCCAGTTGGCATTGCCAGCATGTATGGGACCAGTATGCCTTTAACCAGGACAAAAACTATCTGTCAAATCAGGCATATCCCATATTAAAGGGAGCTTCACAATTCTGGTTGGAAAACTTGTTGCCATTCAAAGGATACCTAGCAACATCCCCGACAATATCTGCAGAGCATGGCGCATTGCTGACAGAGAATGGGTTAAATCCGGCATATCATGATTTTCGCAGTGATAAATATTTTTATGCCTTACCGGGTGTATACCAGGATATTCAAATGATTTGGGACCTATTTACTAATACAGCAAAAGCGGCAATTGTAATGGGAGATTCTGATTTCGCAGATTCTTTAAATAGCTATAAAGAAAAGTTATTACCCCTTAAAATAGGTAAACATGGACAATTGCAGGAGTGGTATGATGATATTGATGATCCGGAGTGTCATCATAGACATATAGCCCACTTATATGCCGTTGCTCCCGGTACACAGATTCACCCAACCATTACACCGGAGTTAGCCGAAGCAGCAAAAAAATCGCTTGACATGCGGGGTGATGGTCGATATATCGAACAGGAGCTGGCTTCAGGTGGTAACTGGGCCAGGGCTCATCGTATGTGGAGTTGGACGAGACTTATGGATGGTGATCGTGCCAATAAGATAATGACAGAGATGCTAATCGAGGAAGGTTTTGAAAATGTCCTAACATTCCAGCATGCAAATTATGATTGGGGTCGTCCGGATCTGTATATGGAAGACAGTCTTAATTTACACTTCCAGCTGGATGGATCTGCTGCTCTTCCTGGTTGTATTGCGGAAATGCTTTTACAGTCCCATCTTGGAGAAATTCATTTATTGCCTGCATTGCCAAAGGAACTCAATACTGGAAGTGTAACCGGGCTGGAAGCGAGGGGAGGATACACAATAAATATGGAATGGAAAGAGGGTGCTCTGGTGTTTGCTGAAATACTTTGCCCAGTAGGTACGCAAGTACCACAAATAAGGCTCAAAACTGAAATAATATCTCTTGATGATAACAGGAATATAAAAATCAGAAGGAATTAGCCACAAATACTTTGATTGAACAGAAAAATCGAAAACAAAAAACCACATTATGTCAGTAAAAACGATAGCAGATAATGCACTTAATCAAGGAGAGGGTATTCTAAAATTATCACCGACATGGGTGCCCAGATCTTTTTGCATTCCTGGAAAAAGAATTAAGCTTCATCCTGATGATTACTACGCTTTAGGAGGTGAAAGGGGAGGAATTGATGAAAGATGGTTTGCCTCAACTACCCCTGCGGATAACGGACCATTAACCAGTAAAGATGAAGGATTAAGTCATATTGTGTTCAGAGACGGGAAGAAAACGGATAAGATTCTATTACGTGATGCCATAAGTGAATTAAAATCTGAGATTATAGGTGAAAGATTATGGAATCAGTTTAATGGATGGACTATGTATTCAAAATTTTTCGATAACCTAAAAGCACTACCCTTTCACATTCACCACAACGATAAATATGCTCAGTTAACAGGCCAACTGGGCAAACCTGAGGCATATTATTTTCCTCCACAAGTAAACAATCATGGTGGAGATTTTCCATATACCTTTTTTGGATTAAATCCCGGGACGACCAGGGACCAGGTAAGAATATGTCTTGAAAACTTCTCAAAGGGAGTAAATAAAATAACAGATCTGTCAAGTGCACAAGCATTACGGGTTGGTACTGGCTGGGATGTTCCGCCTGGTGTATTACATGCTCCTGGCAGCTTGTGTACTTATGAACCTCAGAAGGCATCTGATGTATTTGCTATGTACGAATCGATTACCGGCGATACTGTTATACCCGAAGAATTACTATGGAAAAATACACCGGATAACAGGATCGGGGACTTTGATTTCCTGCTTGATGTTATTGATTGGGAAATGAATCTGGATCCAAATTTTGTGCAAAACAGAAAAATGACACCAATCCAAGTCAATAATGATGGAACTGGAATTACGGAAGGATATATTGAATACTGGATATGCTATAAATCTTCAGATTTCTCAGCTAAGGAACTTACTGTTCTGCCGGGGCAAAAGGTTACTGTTAAAGACAATGCGGCATATGGGATGATCTTAATGCAGGGTCATGGAAAGATGGGTAAATGGAGTATTGATACACCGGCAATGATTAGATATGGACAAGAAACAAATGATGAGTTTTTTATATCAGAAGCCGCAGCATCAAGAGGAGTAATCATACAAAATCATTCCGATTCTGATCCCTTAGTCATGCTCAAGCACTTTGGCCCAAATAATCCTGATCTGAATCTTGATGACTTCTAAAGAATGAAAGATTCCATATCAGTAATAGATCTTTCCATAATCATCCTTTATTTAGGCGGGATACTGATCATAGGTATTTATTTTGGATTGAATGGAAGAAGAAAAAGCAGCAGCGAAGGCTTTTTCCTTGCTGGCAGATCATTGAACTGGCTTATGATAGGTGCTGCACTGTTTGCTGCCAATATTTCAACCATCCATATGGTCGGACTTGTTGCACAAGGATATAAAGACGGATTAGTCTGGGGTAATTTTGAGTGGATGGCAGCTTTCCTGCTTATCATTCTCGGGTTGATCTTTGCTCCATTTTATTTCAAATCAAAAATATCAACACTGCCTGAATTTTTGGAACGAAGATATGGTCCATATGCAAGATCTTTTTAGCATTTATTGCCTTGATGAGTGCATTGTTCGGACATATTGGAGTGAGTTTATATGCCGGGGCAATAGTTTTTGAGAACTTTTTCGGAATTGACTTCATAACTTCAATACTTGTAATATCAGGTGTTACCTTGATATATACTATTCTTGGAGGTTTAAAGGCAGTTGTAATAACAGAATCCATTCAAACTATAATTCTGATAATAGGTGCAGTAATCATGACAGTACTGTCTATTAATGCACTGTCTGAAAATGGAATCCATACGATTACTGAACTTAAAGAAGCCTTGCGCCCTCAACAATTGAGCGTGATCCATACGAATGCATCAAGTCCTTTGCCAATATGGGCGGTCATTTTAGGTTATCCGGTATTGGGATTGTATTACTGGTGTGCAGATCAAACTATTGTTCAGAAAGTCCTGGGTGCAAAAAGCCTTGAAGATGCCCAAAAAGGGCCAATTTTTGCAGGATTCATAAAGATATTGCCTGTTTTTATGATGGTATTACCTGGAGTCCTGGCCTATGCATTATATGGAGATAAAATCACAGACCCCAATGATACACTACCTATTTTAATTAATGAACTGCTTCCTGTTGGATTAAAAGGAATCCTGGCTGCAACACTTATGGCGGCATTAATGAGTACCATTGCTGCTGGTCTTAATAGTTCCGGAACCCTGGTCTCAATAGATATTGTTAAAAGACTCTTTCCCAATACACCAGATAAACTGATCTTGCGAATAGGTAAAATAACCATATTTGGTGTAATGGTTGCCTCAGTGCTGTGGTCACCTTTTATTGGACAATTTAAAAGTATCTTCGAAGCTGTTAATTCTCTACTTGCCGTATTGTCTCCACCAGTATCAGCTGTTTTGATATTGGGCGTGTTCTGGAAGCGTGGAAATAATATGGGCGCCATAGTTTCGATGATCATTGGCTTTATTTTAGGTGTTATTGTTTTTATGCTCGATTTCGTTCCTATCAGTGGATCAATGATGATCACTGAAGGATTAAACATCCCATTTATGATGCAAGCCTGGTGGTTGTTTTTTATTTGTTGTGTAGTGTTTATAGTAGTAAGTCTGCTTACAGAAAAACCTGATTACAAAAAGGTTTCTGAAGTGAGCCTAGACGCTCCGCTTAATTTTCTTTTGAAAGGAAAAATCACTGGGATTGGAGATGCCCGTGTCCTGGCTGGGATTCTTATATTAACTATGGGCATATTGTATTATATTTTCAGGTGATGTTGATGGATACTTCTTGATATTGCCAATATAAGTGTTTATCAAACAGAGCTCCTAAATATTTCTATGTTTAATTAATAACCTGTTAATAATGAATTTATCAATATTTAAGTTTATTTTATTGTTGATTTTTATAAGTATAAATAACTCTCTGATGGCACAAAAAGAAGAAAATGAAAAAACTGGTTATGCCCAACCAGTTTACCAGATTGAAACGAAGCGATATTGCATGACCCTTGAACTTAAAGATGATCCGAAGCTCATTGAAGAGTATGAGGGATGGCATAAAGCTGAAAATATTTGGAAAGAAGTGCCGGAAGGTATAAGGAAGATTGGAATATTGGATTCTGAAATCTACAGATCAGGAACAACCCTCTTTATGATACTAACTGTTCCAATTGACTTTGATTTTGAGACCCAGATGGGAATATTGGCGGATCTTCCCCGGCAGGCTGAATGGGAAGATTTTATGACAAAGTATCAAGCATCGAAACCGGGTTCATCTTCTGCCGAGAAATGGACAAAAATGAACCGGGTATTTAAGTTGCCTTGATCCTGTCAGCAAATGCAATGTTCAAAGATTCACTTCAAGGGAGAAAGCATTGAATTCGGATTTAAATTGTTTATCCTTTTATAGTCAATTTAATAAAAGATGCCTCCATCTTTAATAAAGTTTGGCTATAAAAGGTATATGATCTTTATGATCTTTTATTAGGGAAGCTCAATAAGATCCAACCATTACTTTGGAGGATTGTAATGTAACGATTTTGCCCAGTATTTTCATTTCCTTCGGAACAAAAAGGGAAGAAGTATTATTAATCAAAACTGCATCAGCATGACTTTTATTATACACTTCTATTTTTAAATCTCCTTTTACCCTTCCCTTATCCATTATACAATTCAGCATGACAGTATATTGAGTCTCTTTTTTAATCAGCTCCTTTTTAAGATCAAATGAAGTAACCTCACCTTTCATTGTAATCCCTCCAAGACCATTATTATCACAATCAGCTATCCATTGCACGACTATTCTGGATGAATCCAACATTACAAAACAGAGTTTTTTGTTGGCGGGGTTTGCCAAGCCTTCTTTATCTGTGATTTTAGAGGCCTCCAGAACAAATTGTCTTGATTTCAGAATATCCTCAATCTCTTGGGTATACCCTGAACTAAAGAGAAATAAAAATATAATAACTAAACCTTTCACAATACAAGGGACGTTCAATATAATTGACTCATCTTTATTCTAAAACAATTGCACCATTACTATACAAGTTAGAAATATATGCGATCAAATTCAATCAATTAAAAGAATTCTTGACATTATTAAGACAGCTTGCTATAATTACGTGACATTCCTGCTTAATGGTAGGAATATCATAGCTGGTTGAACCCCTGCCACCTGGTAGGGGTCTTTTTTGGTCCACTGTTATCAAATCCTGATTCAAAGCTTGCTGATTCGAAAGGGTATACATAGCTTTGACCAATCCTAAAAAAATTATCATGGAATTAATCTATCTTAAAGATTCTTATAAAACTGAACTTTCCACGAAGGTTGTTGATATTGATTCCGAATTAAGTGCGTTAAGGTTACAAAGTACTATTTTTTATCCCGGAGGAGGGGGGCAGCCTTCGGATCAAGGTAGTATTTATTTCGAAAATGAAGAGTGCGAGATTTTGAAAATTGAAAGAACAGGAAATCAAACCTGGTATGTATTGAATGAGAGTAAATTACCGGAAGTCGGATCAGAAGTGACCATGAAAATTGATTGGGAAAGAAGGTATAAGCTAATGCGTACCCATACTGCGATGCATATTCTATGTGGTGTGATATGGAGGGATTATAAGGCCCAGGTAACAGGAGGTAATATGGAACCTTTAAATGGCCGAATGGATTTTGAATTTGAAAATATGAGCCGGGATCTAGTTGATGAAATAGAGAAAAAGATAAATGAGGAAGTTGAAAAAGGACGAGAAATTGAAATAGACGTACATCCAAGATCAGAAGCAAATAAAATCCCTGATTTAATACGTACAAAAGTTAATTTATTACCTCCAGGTCTTACTGAAATTAGAACCGTCAATATTGCAGGACTTGACTTACAGGCAGATGGAGGTACTCATGTAAACAAAACCTCTGAAGTTGGCAGAATCCGGATCACTGAATATAAAAGTAAAGGAAGAATTAACAAAAGAGTCAAAATCCAGCTTGACTAATTAAAACTGTGACAATTTGACCAGCCATAAGAAACTTTTCTGCCTATTTGTCTCATATAATGTGATGGAATAATCCTTGCAATTTAGTTATTATGACAATAATTAATGAAAGGAGGAATTTATCATGACACTAGTTAAAAGAACAAATGAAATGTTCCCCCGGATTCCATCTTTCTTTGATGATTTTCTGGGTGGAGGATTAAATGATTGGTTTACTACCAATGTCCCTAATAGGGACAGCTCCCTTCCGGCAGTTAATATAAAAGAAACTGACACGGATTATATAATTGAGTTGGCTGCTCCTGGAATGAATAAAAAAGATTTCTTTATAGAACTTGAGGAGGGCATACTTGCTATTAGTTCTGAGAGGAAAGAGGTTTTTGAAGAAAAAGAAAACGATGATGGTTACTTCAGAAAAGAATTCAATTACCAATCATTCCAAAGGCGTTTCAGGATGCCCGAAAACATGGTAAATGTGGAGAAAATTGAAGCCAATTATAAAGACGGGATTCTGAATGTAAGACTTCCTAAGATCAAAAAGACAAATGAAAAACCGACTCGGCAGATTAAGATATCCTGAAACAGTGGATAATTTGCCTGAAGAATCAAAAATCCCGTTTTTACGGGATTTTTTTTTGGAATGTATTACATTTAATGTCTATATATTCAAACTTAAACATTTTTTAAAATGCGGTATTTTTTAATATTAACATTGAATTTATTGTTGATATTTCAATTTTCATGTGGAGGAGGCAATTCTCTGGACATTAAAGGGGATAAAGAAGCAATAACCCTGGCTGAAAGCATGATTCTAGAACTGGGCGGTAAAAAGAATTGGCTGAACCTGAAAAGTCTTTATATCAGAACGGTAGCACTCGATATGGTTAGTGGCGAACCATTTGCATTTGAAGAATGGATAAACCTGGATGAACCAAAGTTTATGAACCACCGAATTATAAATGATGTTCATTATTTTCAAATCGTAGACCGAAATGATGGGTGGGTTGTTCAAAATAATAATGTTATTTTAATGCAACCTGATAATGTAACAAATTATTTAGGATGGTATGATCGATTTTTTATGCGCAACATAAAACTACTGGCTAGTGGGGGTGACCAGCTTGAGGTTAAGATGAATGGAGAAAATGCCTTTGATGTTTTTGTTAATAATTCCTTCGTTTCCGGTTTTAGTCTTGACGAAAACAACCTGCCCGTAAAATATGTAACTCCTGGGACTGAGCAAAAATTCAATATTATGAATATTGATGAATGGGGTGAATATAAAGGATATAGATACCCACTTAAAGTTACAGGCGAAAATATTCGAACCCATTATCAAACGGATTATTGGGATGCCGGCACTACCGATGCTGAATCCTCCTTTGAAATAAGTTTTGACCCATATAAAATAGCTCAAAAATTTTAGCAAGATATTTGTTTTTGCTTGTTAATATATTTAGTATTACTAAATAATTTAGCAATACTAATAATTATGTCTACCTATATTAAAGGTCGCGGTGCGCAAATCGCATTAACTAACAAATTTAACAACTTAAATTATCACCCTGAAATATCAGATTCTTGTGAAGGAAATTCAGAAAAAATATTGACTAAAGTATTTTATGAATCTCCCAAAAACATATTGAGTAAAAATGATAGTCCAGATATTCCTTTTACCTATTCTATAAATCCATATCAGGGGTGTGAGCATGGATGTGTATATTGTTATGCACGAAATTCACATGAATTCTGGGGTTTTAACGCTTCTATTGATTTTGAATCAAGAATAATTGCGAAACAAGATGCCCCTTATCTTCTCAGAAAAAGATTTCAAAGCCGCTCATGGATTCCACAGACTATTGTTATGTCAGGGAATACAGATTGTTATCAACCAGTTGAAAAAAAGCTGAAGATCACGCGCAGCCTTCTAAAAGTTTTTCTTGAATTTGGAAATCCAGTGGGTATAATAACAAAAAATGTACTGGTCCTTCGGGATATGGATTTACTAATAGAATTGGCAAAGGAAGGCTTAGTGCATGTTATTTTTAGCATAACCAGTCTTAATGAAGATCTGAGACAGAAATTGGAGCCCAGGTCTTCAACATCATTTAAGAAAATGATTGCTATTAAGAAATTAAAAGAAAAAGGAATACCTATCAGTGTAATGTTCAGCCCTGTAATTCCAGGTTTAAATGATCATGAGATCCCATCCATGATAAGAGAATCATCCGTATCAGGTGCTGATGATATAAACATGACTATGATACGTTTAAATGGAGTAATTGGAATAATTTTTAAGGACTGGCTAAAAAAGAATTATCCTGATAAGGAAAATAAAATCATTAATCAAATTAAATCCTTGCATCAGGGAAAACTAAATGAATCAAGGTTTGGTTACAGAATGAAAGGAGAAGGTCACCTTGCCAAATCAATTGTCCATTTGTTCAAAACTGTAAAATCCCATTATTATAAAAATAAGCAGACTCACGAACTTAATAAATATTCCTTTAGAAGGAATTCCATGCAAAGTCTCTTCTGAAAATAATACAAATATTAAAATAGTATGGAATCTTTTAAATCTGTATTTCGTATTAAGAAGGGAATAATACCGTTTAACCAACCATTCAATGAGATTTGTAAAAAAAGCTCCCTTGATTTTTTATTTGCTTTTTTTTGTGTCTATCTATGTACATGCGGAAAACCATTCCGACAATTTATTTTCGATAGATACGATTCAAACAGAATATGGATCTCTTGTAAATCATATGGAATTCTTCCTGGACACAGAAGCCAGCAAGTCTCTTGATGATTTTTTAGAGCCAGGCCTTATTAATTTTCAACCAATGAATGATAAAAAGAAAATATATAGAAACTTTCAACAGTTGAGTGCAAAACCAACAGTAGGAGAGGGTACAACAGGGCTTGGGCTTTCAATTGTTAAAAAGTTTGTTGATGCGATGGATGGTGACCTAAAGTTGAAAAGTGAAGGGGAGAGAGGAGCATGTTTCATTATTGAATTTGAGAAAAAATGAATGTATTTTTGGATATGACCTACGAACAATTTTTATTATCACTTAAGAATGATCACCCACCTGAACTATCGGAATATCTCGAATCCTTATGGTATGATAAAAAAGGGGATTGGGATAGAGCCCACCAGATCGCACAGGAATTGCCTGATAAAAATGGCAGTTGGATCCATGCTTATCTACATCGCGTAGAAGGAGATACATGGAATTCTAATTATTGGTACTCCCGTGCCGACAGGAAAATGCCTGAAATAAGCCTGTCAGATGAGTGGGAATCTCTTGTTCACAACTTTCTGAAGCAATAGAGGTAAGAGATTGATACTAAATAAATAAGGCATTTATTGGCACATTTTTCACTTTAGAATATCTTTGAGGCAATTATCACTATAATAGATAAAATTATGAACATTAAGTTATCCCATTTGTACGTTGTCCTTTTCATCTTTAGTATTGTCGTTATAAACGGCTGTAAATGTAAGAAAAAGGTGACAGCTAGTACCGAAAAACCTCCAGTAGAAGAGGTGAAAGAAGTTCCGCCACCAGTTGTGGAAGAAAAACCAGTAGAAAAGGAACCAGCTGAGTTGACGCTTGAAGCCCAACTAGAAAAGAATTTCCAGGCTATAGCAGATGCTAATTCTGTAGATTATGCGAACAGGAACATCAATGAGACATTAAAGTTCTTTGCATCTCAAGATGCACCTGTATTCATTGTGTTTTACAGAGAAAATGGTGTGAAGGATTATGATAAACCAACCACCATCGACAAACATTTGAACTATCTGAAGGATCAGAAAAAGAATCCGTACAAAATTGATAAACTCATTTTTAACGATCAGGGTAAAATTGAAGAAATAGAATTAACATCACGATAAAGGAAACATTATGAAAAATATAATAAAATATATAATTCCTGTTTGCATAATATTTTCCCTGTATGGATATGTAAATGCCCAGGATGAAATTACACCTGATAGGAAAAAAGCTATTGATTCACTTGCTTTGGAAAAGGTAAGGGATCTTAGCAAATACATAAGCATTATTGGGGATAAAGCCACTGATCAGGCTGAGGCAAGCCGGGTCATGGACAGGGCGGAAGAATTATTTGTGGAAGAGGCGGAGATAGGTGTATCTTCAATGTATAGGGAACAGGTAAATTACTACAAAGTAAGGCAGTATTTAATGCGGTTAAATCAGCTAAATTATGATAAAGTGATGATCAAATGGTATAATATACATTATATCAGTGATCTGGAACGTCAACCAGACGGTAAATATGTAGGTGTGATAACTGTTTATCAAAGATTTGAGGGGATCTCTGATGATGGTCTTACATATAAGGACACAACTAAGAAAGACATAACAATTTATGTTGAAAAGAAAAAGACCCAGATCAGGGGTAGAATAATTGAATTTTGGGATGTATTACTAGGAGATATTAGGGTCACTGAAACTACTTCATGAGATTAATTTCGGTTATTCTTTTTATGCTCACCAGCTACTTCTCGTCTTTTGCTCAACTGGTTGGGGATATGGATGATGAAAGCAGATTGTATGCTGAAACAAAACAAGTCAACCAGTTTTTCAGAAGGTTTAATGGTGAAGAAGATAAAAAAGGAGAACGGCTATACTCCGGCGACAGGCAGTACCGCAGTTTTTCGTTAAGGAAAACGTATCTTCGAATGCTGTTTGACCTGGAGAATCCAAGTCTTAATGAGATGCTCGCCCAGGAGTTTGTGGAATCAGTAAATGACAAAGCAGCGCCATCCTATCTTGATTTTCATCACAACGGATGGTTCGCACAAGTAAATGCTGATTTCTACTACAAGGGAGAGTTAAAGCCTGTAATATTGTTTCTTAATCTGGAACAGGAAAGACTGGGATATAAGTGGGTAATATCGAGTGTTTATTTTAAATTATTCGAAGATTACTTTATAAATGATACTTCTTATGTCAAAAAATTCTTGCATCCAATGAGTCATGAATTGGATTTCATGAACATGAGGAAGATATTCAGTAATTCTGACAGTGTTCAACAATATATGCATAAGGAATTCAAACCTGATGATTTAACCTTGTTTCTTTATGAAATCAAAAAGGGTAATCTTCAGTTTGCAAGTGTTAAAGATCTGAAATTTCATTTTTTTCAGATCCCGGAGTGGTATTTTGAAGTATCTTATTTCAATAGAAAAGGGAATAATACGGGATGGTTGATATCAAATATTGTGAAATACAAACCCGAAGATGAAAAGGTTCTCAAAGATTTTATATTGTATGAAAATTAAAACCGGCTTACTAAAACTAACATTTCTCTTATTAATTTTTGCTTTTACAAGCAATGACCTTCTTGCGTACAGGAAAATGCAGGATGATTCAACGGCTGTTCAGATTGAAAAAGTAAAGGAATTAATAACATACCTTGAATTTGCCCTGAATACCATTGGAGATGCCTATACACCTCAACGAGAAAAGGATATTATAATAACCACAAGCTATAGTAAATTTTTCAGGGATGAAGATGTGCAGGTAGAAGATGACCTTGATCTAAATCGCTCAACAGTTACAAATAAAGACGTGCAGGCATATTTGAAAGATGTAGACTTCTTTTTTAAAAATGTGAGCTTTAAACTTGATATTGAGGATGTTCAACCTATGATCAATGATAGCAGTCAATTATTCTATCTGGTTAAAGTAAACAGGAATTTAAATGGGATCACAGTTCTATCGGATACAATCAATCAAACCATCACCCGATATGTAGAAGTTAATTACTTTGAAAATTCAGATGATCTTAAGATAGTTAGTTTCTATACGACAAAACTTAGCGAGAAAGAGGACCTCATGAACTGGTGGGAGGATCTGTCGTTTGAATGGAAATATATCTTTCAGCAAAGATTCAATTACTATGACAGCGTCGGGTATGAAGAATTAAAAGTTCTCATAGAAATTGATTCACTGGATTTATCATCAAACCGGTATATTTCAGACTTTGAGCCACTCTTTAAGCTCAACCAGCTTCGATATTTGAATTTATCGAATACTTTAATAAATGACCTAACGCCCTTACGAGTTTATAATAAAATTATCCACTTGGATCTGTCAGATACCGAAATTGATACAATAGACCACATCAGGTATGCCTCTGAAATTAAATATTTGAATCTTTCTGATTTGAAAATTAAAGATATAGATATTCTGGAGAACTTTCCAAAACTCGAACACCTTGTTATGAATAACTGTGCTATAGACTCCATATCTTTTGGAGCAGATTTTCAGTTTCTAAACAAATTGGAGCTCTCTCATTTTAGTTCTGATTCGTATGATTGGCTATCTAATTTACCACAATTAAATTATCTGGATGCTTCCTTTAGTAACATTGACGATTTAGGATCATTGTCTGAGAATAAATCTTTGAAGATTTTAATACTGGAAGGCACTGAAATTACTGATATTAAACCAATCACGAGCTTACCTGTATTAGAAGAGCTAAATCTGGAATCAACGAATATTCATACCCTTGCCGATTTATCCGGAACCACCACATTAAGAAAGATATATTGTGATAATAGCAGCATAACCAATCAGGATGCAAATGACTTCATGAATTTAAATTCGAGCACATTGGTGATCTTTGAATCTGAAGAATTACAGGCATGGTGGAATGGTTTAGATATTGCCTTGCAAAATCTATTCTCTACAAGGTTTTCATTAAGTTCGGAACCCTCAATAGTCGAGCTAGCTGAAATAACCAAAGAGGACTCACTTTACTTTTCAGGTCTCAAAACAACAGATAAATTGCCTGATTTATGGCCTTTCAGGAACCTTGTCTTTCTTGATTTGCATGATACATTTATTTCTGATATTAGTTCAATAACACAGACACCGAATTTGAGGTATATTAATGCCGCCTCTTCAAATATTTCTAATATCGATTCATTAAGAGAACTTAAACAGTTGGATTATCTGGATTTGAGTTCCACACGAGTATCTTCTATCGAAAGTCTGACTGGCTTACGTGGATTAAGATTCTTAAATGTTGATGATGCTCAGGTCGAAAGTGCTGACATTCTAAAGTTTATTGATAGCAATCCCGAGTGCCTTGTTATTTACAGGTCTGTTTATTTAGTAAACTGGTGGGAGGGACTATCAGAAGATTGGCAAGGGATTCTATCTAAAAATGCGGGAATAGATCAGAATCAAATCGATAATCGAAACCTGCACATCATTAGTTATCAGGAACATATAAAAATAGACAGTATTGATATAAAGGATCTGGAACCACTTGATGAATTAAATTATTTACAGGGTCTGGAGATAAACCGGGTTAATATAAGTGATATAACTAAACTTCAGGACCATAAAGGTTTGACACTGTTAAAGGTTACTGCATCGCCAGTTTCAGATTTTAATTCGATAACATCCCTAAAGCAGTTAAAGCACCTTGATCTTTCAAATACAGGAATAATTGACCTCGAATTTACAGGTGAATTGAAAGCGCTTAAAATATTAAAGATATCCGGTACCAGGGTTAAAAAATTAAACCCAGTATCATCTTTAACGCATTTAGAAGAGCTCGATATATCTAATACAAGTATAAAGTCATTAAAGCCAATTGAATCATTGATGAATCTTAAAATGATATCCTGTTATAATACTTTTCTAAAGGAAAAGGCCATAGATGGTTTTAAATCTAATCATCCTGACTGTCAGGTATTATACTATTAATTTCTATTCCTCTATAGATCCAAATGGATTTATTTTAAAACATTAGTTCTTTTTGATGGTTAACCTAGTATTATCTGAAATATGAGAATATTAGCATTATTATTATTTATAAATGTTTCATTTGCTGCGTGTACAAAGCCAAATGATAACAATAGAGATATGGAATCCCAATCAAATAGAAAAAAAGAAGTAGCTACCTTTGGTGCCGGGTGCTTCTGGTGTGTTGAGGCTGTTTTCCAGAGTTTAAATGGAGTTCAAAAGGTGGTCTCCGGATATTCCGGAGGGCATGTTAAGGATCCTACCTATAGACAAGTATGTGAGGGGACAACCGGGCATGCTGAAGTGTGCCAGATTTATTATGATCCTGAAGTTATTGGTTTTGATGAACTTCTTGAGGTTTTCTGGAGTACACACGATCCTACGACACCAAACCGCCAGGGTAATGATGTGGGTACACAATACCGTTCCTCAATCTTTTATCACACCGAAGCTCAAAAAAATCTCGCAGATGAATATAAATTGGCATTAGACGCTTCTGAAGCATTTCCAAATCCTATAGTAACAGAAATCGTGCCTTTCGAAACCTTCTACGAGGCTGAAGAATACCATCAGGAATACTACGATTTAAATCCAAATCAGCCTTATTGTACATATGTAATAAAGCCAAAAATGGATAAGTTACACAAGGTCTTTGCCGATAAGTTGAAAAATAGATAAAGTTGGCACCTAAAATATAAACCCAATCGAAAAGAAGGTTTCCCAACCTTTTCGGTGACTATCTTTTGCAACAGCCAGGTTAATAGGGCCTAAAGGGGAACTATAACCCGCTGCAAATCCAAAACCGAACCTTCGGTAACGGTCACCCAAAATAGAGGCATCCAGATCCGGGTAAACCCATTTCATGGGATATTCTGAATCCAGATAATTGACAATGCCCTTCAGAAACAAATTACGTATTAGCTCATATTGTACCTGCCCGGCAGTATAGAAGAAATTTGCAGCTACGAATTCTCTTTGTTTACCTCCAACATAAGGGCTGAAATTATTATTCCTGGGAAAGAATCCTCCTATATAGTAGTACTCAGAAAAATTTAATGTATTGCTTTCAAGATTAGATATATTCATTGTTACCTCTGTGGAGAAGGTTAATTTTTTACTCGTTGGGATTAGTTGAGTATAGCTTGCATAGATAGCATTAATCCGGTCAGTATTCAAATTTAGTTCCTCGGGATCAATTACTACACTGTCTGCAAGATCAAGCTTTCCATCAACCTGGAAGACTGACCTGAAAGTAACATCGACCAATGATCCCCTGGTTGGATAATATCTTCTGTTTAAACTGTTACGCGTGAAAAATACATTGAGTGAAGTGCTTTTATAAACTACTTTCTCAATCGTCCTGAGATCATCTGATGCAACTTTTGGTTTAAAGGAAGTATTGGACCATCTGATGTTGGCTCCGAATGTATTATTCTGTGTTTTGGTTGCTTGTACACCAATTGCTGCATTTACATTCTGCTCATTGAATAAACTTACATTATTACCAAGGCTGTCATATAGGGGAAGGTCACTCTTATCCAAAATCCCCTTAAATCGCAGGGCAACGTTTTGCCCCTTCCCAAGATACTTGATATAATCTGCCCAAAAACCCGGATTAACGGCAAGATCAGCTTCAAAAACGAAACGACTTCCGTTTAATAGCATATTTCGCAGTGTGATATTTCCCAGAATACCTCCTTTATTCTCAGAATCATAATGATAGGAAAATTTTAACTCTGTTTTTGGTTTTTCCTTAACATGAAGTTTCAATGTATACCCACCATTAATAGCAATAATCTCATACCAGATCTTTTCAAAATATAAAGTTCCAAATAAAACATTTATACGCTCTTCTATATGGCCAATAGAATTTTCATCATTCTGCTTAATCCTGAGTTTGCCAATAATATAATCATCAGATAAGAATTTGTTGCCGATCACATTAATTTCAGTGATAGGATAGCTGTCCCTAACTTCCAGTTTTTGTACTTTATTTAGAGTACCTAAGTTTTTAACGGAATCAGCAAGGTTCTTCAGTATGTCGTAATATTCTTTGCCTGCTTCGTTACCACGTTCAAGAATTTCACTTGCCGACGTGAAACTAGCCGTGGAATATCCACTTATATCAGGCTTAATTAGTATATCGCACTTTTTGATCTGTTCTCTTGTATCAAAGGCACTTGTGACCCAGGCTGATTGTTGCAATACAGCTAAAGCCGAGGTCATTTCTGACTCAGGGGCAAGGTCTGAACTAACAAATACACCTATAATAATATCTGCTCCCATATCTATAGCCTCCTGAACCGGAAAGTTTCTTACGAGGCCACCATCTACTAATAAGTGGTCGTCTATCTTAACTGGTGTGAAGATGGAGGGTATTGCCATACTTGCTCTCATAGCCATTGCAAGGGATCCTTTATTTAATGTAACTGGAAGACCCGTAACTATATCAGTAGCAACGCAGCTGTAAGGAATTGGAAACTTATTAAAATCATTTATACCATGCACTGGACGTGTTAACCTCGAAAAAAATTCCATTAAATTTTGGCCATCAATAACGCCCTTGGGTAATGATAGCTTCTTGTCTTCAATGAAAAAATTCAAAAGATATCGCGCATAATAATCTTTTTCTTCGATGGCCACTTTATCCATTGAGATTTTATTTGTCAAAACCTCATCCCAGTTTACGGTTGTTACCAATTCTTGTAATTCATCCGCTGAATACCCAATAGAATAGAGACCGCCAATTATACTTCCCATACTCGTTCCTGTTATGTAATCGGGAGTCAATCCTACCTCCTCAAGTGTTTTTAGAATCCCAATATGAGCGATTCCTTTTGCACCTCCTCCGCTTAGAACCAGGCCAATTTTGGGTCTGTCTTCCTGTGCATTGGCGTAATGAAACATATAGAAGAACAAACAAAAAGCGAATAACAGTAGTTTTACTATTTTGTTGAAAACAATATTTTTTTTTTCTTTATTGATATAAATGGTAATCATGAGACTTCTTAAAGGTTATCTTCTAAAAACGATAAAAGTACTTTTCGTTATCATATTTCTCGCAATAGTGGTTCTAATCCTTTCTATTCCGATTAAATATGGTGTAAAGAAAGAAAAATTATCGCTTCTGATTGAATATAAATCTATAAAAAAGCCTTCTGATATTATGAAAATTTCCGGGAATGAGGTAAAACCCGTCATTTATGAGGATATATCTAAGTTCAATGATTTTCCAGAAAACAGCAGAAAGGATAGATACATTGAAACATTACTGCCGGCAATATTAGTAGTTAAATTCAACCTCCTTAATGAAAAAGCCAAAACAGAAAGAATTTGGGCAAAAGTCAGGGCAAAAGACCGTTTAACTGCGGAAGACAGTGCATTCATAAGCACCTTATATGCAAAATATAAATCAGAAAACCTGAAAGAAATAAATCAAAAACAACATCTCCATCCAACATCGATCATCCTGGCACAGTCTATTCCTGGAAACAGGATGGGGTAATTCGAGGTTTTTTATAAAGGGCAACAATGCATTTGGTATCTGGTCATATAATAAACTTGACAAAAGAATGCCTGCCTCTACCAGTCGCGATGGTCTTGTAATATATCTGAAGAAATATGATAATATAGCACAATCTGTTGAAGATTATTTCCTGACCCTGGCCAACTCATGGGCGTTTGACAAATTTCGGGAAAAACGATATGATTCGGATAATCCCTATGAATTGATCTGGTACCTAAATAAATATTCTGAGTTACGTAATGACTATGTTAAGAAAGTAGGGGAGATCATTGTTCAAAATGATTTAACTAAATATGATTCCTGTGAAATCGATAAAAACAATTTTATTAAAGTTAAACTTTGAGCAAAGAATAATAATAACATTTTGAAAATCAGAATATTATATATTTTGTTTATTTTTATATTTAGTGGTTGCAACAATGTTAAAGAGCCAGTTTATGGTCAGCCGAATGAAGATCCACCCAAAATTGAGTTGAATAAAAAGGTTGAAGTTATAGGATTATTATACCATAGATTTGATGAAGAGAAATATCCCAGTACAAGTATAAACTCCAAACTGTTTCGACAACAATTAGCTTATCTAAAAAACAATCATTATAGGGTTTTAAAGTTAAGCGATGCAATTCAAAAATTGCTGTCCAGGGATGCTTCTGGAAAATTCATTGTAATTACAATTGATGATGCGTTTAATTCATTTATGGATAAGGGATTCCCCGTGATTAAGGAATTTGGATTTCCGGCAACCTTATTTATCAATACAGAAACAGTAGGTAGTGGGGATTATATAAATTGGGACAACCTCCAAAAATTAGTCAATAATGGGATAGAGATTGGCAATCATACGCATAGCCATGATTATTTTCTAAACATGGATACTACTACACGGCGAAAGGCCTTTTATGAAGATGTGCAGTTGGCCCAGGAAATAATAGAATCAAAATTAAATGTGGAGCCAAAAGTTTTCGCTTATCCTTATGGAGAGTTTGATGAAAGTATGATGGAAGTCATAAGGAAAATGGATTTTATTGGTGCAACTGCTCAGAATTCTGGTGTAATGTCATCCTATTCTGAGCTTTTTGCCTTGCCAAGGTTCCCTATGACGGATCACTACGGGAAATTACAGGCTTTTTCCGAAAAAATCTCCATGAAGGCTCTTCCGGTGGTTAAAACCATACCATCTTCTACAATAGCATCTGAAAATCCCCCTGTTCTCCAGTTTATACTTGACAAGGAAATATTTGACCTGGACCAGTTACAGTGTTTCATTCAGGGAGGGAATTGTATATTAACTAAATTGGAAGGTGATAAACTTGCCTTTCAAATTTCATCTGATCAAAAGCTAAGATCAAGACGGCACCTTTATACTGTAACGATCCCAAGTAAAGACAATAGTCAATGGTACTGGTTCAGTCATCAATGGGTATTTCCCAGTCAGGAATAATTGATATATTATCGTTAATCAACATTTTTTTTCAGAGCAAGATGAATCGCCATATAAAGAATTGTGGTGATCGCGACTATCCCGGCAATGATCATTTCCCACGGAATTTCCTGAACTGAT
This sequence comes from uncultured Cytophagales bacterium, assembly GCA_942491935.1. GTDB lineage: Bacteria > Bacteroidota > Bacteroidia > Cytophagales > Cyclobacteriaceae > JAGTVG01. The sequence continues at coordinate 26,541 of CALOCZ010000015.1, read as the reverse complement.
ATTCAATACATCTTTACTGACTGAAACTAAATGGAAAATTCCAAGAAAAATTGTAGTTCCAACAATAAGCACCAATATAATATTTGCAATTAATCCATTTCTGTATTTTCTGGAAGTTATTTTTTCATCATTTATGACAAAAAAGATGGATATGGCAACAAATGGCAATATTAATCCATTAATCACCTGAGCCATTATTATAATTAGAACTGGATGATAATCCAATAAACTGAATAGGGTGCCGGTACCTAAAACCACGATCCAAGTAAGTCTGTAAATTGCATTTCCATGCTTGACCGTGGAACCAGGCATCATAGTCCTTGCTGTAATGGCTGCAGCGAGGGGGGCTGTAACAGATGATGTAAATCCGGCGGCAAATAATCCAATAGCAAATGCATATCTGCCCCAAGGGCCTATTTCAGATTGAATTGCAGATGATATGGCATTAAAGTTAAATTCACCTTTAATGATTGTTCCGGTTATTAGAATTAATATCGTAATTAATCCCCCAAATAATATGGCACCCGTCAAACCAAATCTGGTGGAATTAAGATCTCTGTTCTTGCTCAGGCCTGAGCCCATGAATAAATTGTAAGGGACGATGGTAGTCCCTATCAAACCAATAATAAGAATACTTGATGAATCCGGGATATCTGGACGTATAATGGATGAAAAAATATCTGAAAATGAAAAGCTTGTTTTCAAAGACATTAACAAAAATAACAGTGCCATAATGCTTACTAATACCCCAAGAATACTGGTAATCAACTTAAGTCTTTCAATCCACATTAAACCGAATGCAAATATGAAAATAAATAAAACTATACTTAGCTGATGATCATCGACAGCCAATTGAACACCTCGTACAGCACCGGTTATATTACCTGCCTGATAAGCAATACAGCCAAAAATAACTGCTATTGTTAATAGTATGTTAAAATTAAGGATCCCTTTTTTGCCGTACTTTTTCTGGATGGCTTCACCAAGGGTCAGACCGGAAGTAATTGTAATACGGGAGACAGATTCCTGCAATATAATACATGCAAAAATTGAAAAAAATATTGCCCAGATTAAGTTGAGTTGATAATTTGAACCTGCTTTTAATGCCGTAGTGATGGTGCCAGGACCGATAAAGGCTGCAGATATTACGGACCAGAATATGATCTGACTAAATCGAATCGGATTGCTTTTGCCAGACATATCAGGGCTGTGAGGTTATCGCCAAAATTGCAAAAGAAGTAAGCCAATGTTCCCCTTCGTAATTCCCACTTGATAAATGAGGAAAACTAGCATTAAAATGATATACAGCACTTTGAATCAATTCATCTTTGAGGGGTTTTTCTACAGTATTACTTATACCAAACAAACACCATGTCCTGCTAAAATTTAATCCATCAAGATGGACTATTTTTTGATCAGAACGGTCAGAAACAATGGCCGGTGTAATAGAAGAAAAATCCGGCATGAAATCAGCAATCCAGTCCTTGAATTGTTCCTTTTCTAATATTTTCTGCATTAGATTAGCTTCTTCCAGACAAGGGGATAAAAAATCAAAACCATTTGGCTCCCAACTAATTGGACATTTTTTATCATCCAGGTAATAGTCCAGAGATCTGGTCTCGATCAATTCTTTAAACTTTACATCTTCCAGGCTTGATGCATAATCATAAGCCAGCGATAGCCCAAAAGCTGTATTTGGGTGTTCGCCGGTACGAATAGGATATGTGAGTTTCGGCAGGAAGTCTGTATATTTTTCTTTTATTAGATCCGCTAATGGCATGATATTTTCAAGCCAGACTTTTCCTTTGGGATTATCCCAATCATTAAGTTCCTGAACTAGTTTCATTAACCAGGCCCATCCATATGTTCGTTCAAAGGTTTTGTTATATTCGCCTTGAAAATATTCTATTTCAGAGTTTATATTTTCAGAAGTTAAATTTTTATCCATTATCTCAAAAATTTCTTCTTTTTCAGGCAGTTCAGGGAAAATTTTAACTAGCTTGATGAGCATCCAGTGCCCGTGAACAGATGAATGCCAGTCGAAGCAACCATAAAAGGCAGGATGGAGTTCCTCCGGATTTTTCAAATCATCCTGATCTCCTAATACCTGATTTAATTTATTTGGAAATTCTTTGTTGAGACAAGCCAATGGAATTCTTGCCAACTTGGAAGCGGTCTCCTGATTCAATTTCATGATTGTGGTTTGACTTCTGGCTGGTGTATTAAAAATTATACCAATTAGTGAAAGTATAACCAATACCCTTTGTAAGCTTTTTGTTGACATCATATTTTACAATTTCATTGCGATTGTAACTGAAAATGATTTTATTAGCCGCAATTTTTTACAAAAAATTAAATAAACAGAATCATTTTTTCTCAGAAATGAAAATATTTTTAAAATATCCGGAAGAAATGCAGAAAGTAATAATAAGTGGTCTTTGATTTTTAATATTATACTGACTCCGAATCTCCATAGAAAAGAATAATAATTAATATAAATAGTATTTTTCAACATTAAAATAAAAACATATGACAACGAATAGTGGAACAAAGCAGAATACCGGTCTTGTTATTGTTATTGCTGCTATTGCGTCGACTGGAGGCTTATTGTTTGGTTTTGATACTGGTGTGATTTCAGGAGCTTTGCCATTTTTAAGGGAGACCTGGGGTCTTGAAACTGGTGAGATTGAGTGGATCACAACAGCTGCACTGGTTGGTGCGGTAATAGGAGCAATGTCGTCCGGTAGATTAACTGATATTTTTGGAAGAAAAAAAGTAATTCTTGTTACTTCCGTAATTTTTGCTTTAGGATCAGTATTAACCGGAGCAGCTTCCAGTCCAACTTTTTTGGCCTATAGCCGAATTATTTTAGGTATAGCGATTGGAATATCATCCTTTACAGTGCCTTTATATATTGCTGAAATTTCACCTACAAAGACAAGAGGTGCTATGGTGTCATCATTTCAATTGATGATTACTATAGGAATTGTGGTATCCTATTTCAGTGATCTGGCATTCGCTGATGAAGGAAATCCTGAATCCTGGAGATGGATGTTCTATGTAGGAGTATTCCCGGCAATTATTCTTTTCATTGGAATGATGTTCCTCCCTGAAACACCTAGATTTTTAATTGGAAAGGGGAAAGAAGAAAAAGGTCGAAAAGTCCTTCAAAAGGTTGAACATCCTGATCTGGTTGAAGAAGCTATCTCAAAGATAAAGGCTGATATTGAAAGAGATAAAGATTCACCAGCGTTTACAGAACTGTTCAAACCTTATCTGAGAACAGCTTTATTCATTGCAATTGGAATTATGTTCGTTCAACAGTTTGTCGGAATTAACACGGTGATTTACTATGCGCCAACCATATTTATTATTGCTGGTTTCGCTGGCCCTAAAGCTGCTATTGCTGCCACTGTAAGTGTTGGAATTGTAAATGTACTTTCCACAGTATTGTCCATGTTTTTAATTGATAAAATAGGCAGAAGAAAATTATATTTCATAGGGGTGATTGGGATGGCAGTTGCATTAACTGCACTTGGAACATTTTTCATGTTGAAGGATAGTTTAGGTGATATGCTGCAATGGATCACCGTTGGAACTGTGTTGGTTTACATTATTTTCTTTGCAATTAGTTTAGGGCCCTTGGGATGGCTTATTATATCAGAGATCTTCCCATTAAAAGTTCGTGGCCTGGGAATGAGCATAGGCTCTTTATCAAACTGGTTGTTTAATGCTATTGTATCATTTACTTTCCTAAAATTAGCCTGGTTCTTCACTGCTCCAGGAATGGAAATTATCAATGAAGGGGCTCCAAATCCAGATCCTAATCCTTCTGGTGCCTTTTTCGTATATGCTGTAATCGCCGTTTTCGGAATAATCTGGGGTTATAAATACATTCCAGAAACCAAGGGCATTACACTCGAAAAGATCGAAGATGAGTGGAGAAAAGGTACAAAGCCGAATCAGATCGGGAAATAATAAAATATTTTATTATTAAATCTAAATCCCTGTGCAAGTATGTATGGGGATTTTTTTATGCCTTTAAGTCAGGCTTCTAATCGATTTGGCAACTGAACGATGAATTCTGTTCCTTTTCCAAGAGTACTCTTGACATCAATTCTTCCTCCCATTTTTTCCACACTTTGGGTTACAAGATAAAGGCCAATACCTGAACCCTTTGATAGTTCGCTTCCCCTGTAAAACATGTCAAATATTTTTGGAAGTACATCTTTGGCAATCCCAATACCGTTATCCTGTATGGATAATGTGGCCTCTTTCTGGTTTATTTTTATATTGATGTCGATCGTATTGATCTCTTTGTAAGTGTCGGCATATTTTATTGCATTTGAAATGGTATTTCGAAAGATCTCACGGACTCTCATCTTATCGTTGAAAAATGATTCAGTATTAACCTTTATCGTCTTTTTTATTTTCATCGCATTATTCAGATACTCAAGCTCCTCAAAGCAAGCGGAAATAATAGATTCAAATTCAATCTTTTCTATAGATATGGAAGTACGAATATTCCTAGAGTAATTTAGGATATCATATATAAAACGGTCCAGATTTTTCATCCGATCCTCCAGAAGGGAAATAAAAGGTTTAAGGTTACCTGATTTACTTTGTAATTCAAGCTTAATAATATTAATTAATCCCTCTACGGAAGTAATTGGAGCTCTCAGGTCATGAGATACCCGATAAACAAAATTATTTAGCTCCTCGTTTTTAAGTTTTAATTCTTCTTCTGCAAGTCTTTTATCTTCAATTTCTTTTCTCAATAACTTATTGGTTTCCCAAAGCTCTGAAGTTCGGTCGGTGATCTTACGTTCCAGGCCCAGATTGATTTTCTTTAATTCCTCCAGAAGATATAAATTATCAAGTTTATCACTCATGATATTGATTACTTCATGAATTAAGGTGATTATTTCAGAAAAGCGATTGGTGTCTTCGTCATTATCTGCAAATAAGAAGTATGATAATTCGTTAGATATTGATTTATGTGGAATGATCAGGATGGATCTCGGTTCGAAATTCTTTTCCTTTAATGATTTAAAGATTTCATCGTATATTTTTTTCTCTTTAACGAGATACAATATTCCATTCTGCAATTTATTAAAGGCGTTTTCATCAAGTTCAATCTTATGGATCGAAGTATTATCAGCATAAGAGGTATATGCTAGTTGAACCGTAAGTGTATTATTTTTCCGGGAGCAATAACAACAAAGAGGAATGTCCTTTAAAATACTGATTTTTTCTAAGACTGTATCTACAATAATTGACCGATCATTAATTTCGCGTATTGATTCCGAAACCATAACAAGTAAAAATATCTCCTCAGCCCTTTCAGCCATACTCTCATTTTCTGCATGAAGAAATGCGATTTTTTCTTCAAGTTCCATTATTTTTTTATTTGGATCTTTAGTCACCTATTTTGATTTTTATTGTAGAATTCAGAGATTTTCTGAATAAGTAGATCTGGCTCATCTTCCTGTATAAAATGTCCTCCGGTCCTGACACGTAATATTTCACCTGAAGGGATATCTTCTTCAAGCCGGGTACTTATGATACTATTCAAATACAGATCGCCTTCCCCTCGAATTATAAGAACAGGAAATTTAATATTTTTTAATTCAGAAGCAATCTCCATCAGGTGTTGATTATTCAAACATTTTGCTAAATGAAGAAAAGATTTTCTTCTTTTTTTATTAGCCATTTCCTCCCAGACAAGTGATTTGAATTCCTCGGTATAACTTTCTTTTTTATAAAGTCCTTTTTTAATAAGTTTTTGTAACATTCCCATATCCAATGACATCATCGCGAATTGCCTGAAAATCGGAGTCCGCATAGTCGTAATAGGTTGAACAGGCCAATAATTATATCCAATGGTATTTATAAGGACCATGTCTTGTATGAGGTGTGGAAATTTCACTGCCATGATTTGTGCTATTCCTCCTCCTATATCATGTCCTACAATATGTGTTTTTCCCAAATCAAGCTTTATTATTAGTTCAGCAAGTATTGAAGCTTGATTTTTAATCGAATAATCAGCTAAAAGGTCTTTGGTCGATTGACCACAACCCAGGAGATCAACTGCAACTACATCATAATCCCTTGAAAGGGGGTGGGGCTATGTTTCTCCATATAAAAGAACTGGTTGTAATGCCATGAATTAATAGAACAGGATCTCCTGTCCCAATTCGTGTATAAGCAATTTGCAGTCCTTGAATAGTTATGTAGTTGCTGGTTTCCATAAAACTATCACATAATTTTATAATTTAGTTCTGCAAAACTGCAACAGCGATCTTTGAATCAGCCGTGCCATAGTACAAGATCCAGTTATTTTTGTAGTGTACAAGCGCTTCTATAAAGCATACATTACCGACTTGCCCCGTAATCTCATAATCATTTTCTGGTTTAAAAAAATACTCTTCTGATCTCGCAATTACTTTTTCAGGATTTTGCAGGTCAAATAAAATCTGTCCAGCAGCATAGGTGCCTTCAGGAAGCAATGTGTCTCCCCATTCATTATGATTCCGGCTATTGTATATCATCCATATCCCATCCTTGGTTATGATAGCTGGTGGGCCGGGCTCAACCAGATCTGAATCAAAATATCCTTTTCTTGGTCCGAATATTTTTTTAATCGATCCATCTTCTTCCTCGACCGGTTGCCAATCTATAAGGTTCTCTGAAGTAGCCAGAAATATGTCGGTGTCACCCCAATACATCCAATATTTGCCATTTATCTTGCTGGCAATGAGTTTATCCCCTTCACTTTTGCAAACAATTGCCCCTGATTTGGACCAAAGGTCCTTGTATTTGCCACTCTTGGCCTTACCCAAAAGGAGGCCATGTTTTTCCCAATTGACTAAATCTGTTGAACTGGCGAGGCATAATCTTGCAATCTTTCCATCGTAACTTGTATAGGTCATAATATAATTACCTTCCTCAGATTCCACAATCCGAGGATCTTCAACCCCGCCTTCCCATTCATATATTTTCATTTCATCATTATCTGGATAAAAAACAGGCTTTTCCATTCGCTCAAAATTGAATCCATCAGAACTGAAGGCTAATCCTAAGCGGGAAGTGCCAGCATATTTTCCAACCACGTCTTCTGCCCTATATATCATCTGGATCTCGCCATTTCTTACAACAGCTGCTGGATTGAACACATCCTTCTCCTCCCACTTGACAACTTCATCCCTTATTGGGCAATGAAAAGTAGTTGATGGATTGGATGTCATGACTGGATTTACAGAATCGATTTTGACAAATGGTTTCCATTGCCAGTAGTCAGTAATAATGTTTTTTGTTTCAGAAGTTTCTTGATTGCTTTCTTTCGGTCTTTCTTTACAGCTGAAAATCAAGAAAAGAAATATTGGGATAAAAAAATATCTAGCTTGCATTGAATATGGCTTTAATTACAATATAATAAATTAAAATTCTTTTTTTAATCAAGAATTGAATTATTTGGCGAGTACCCTTCTAGCCCTGGACTGAAATCCAGCAGACTCATAAGGCATGAGATCTTGAAGAACCAGTTTTAATTCTTGTCTGATTTCAGGTATTTCATCTCCAATTTTATCAAGAATTCCAATTGAGTATGCTTTGATGGCTATCGGTTCTTTTCCACTACTGATAAACCTGAAACAGACATCTGCAAGTTGTCCATAATATTTTTCAGCAACTGGGGTTAATTCCAGGGCTTTCAATCCATTCCTTTTTATCGCATCGTGCAGATCGGGCTTATTGATGAATTTGATAAGTTTTTTTATATATGGTTTGATCAAGAATGGGTGTTGACGGATGCAATGACTTAAAATCCAGGCAGCTTTTTTTGCAAGGTCAATATCAGTGGTGTCAAAATAAATCTTTGTCAGTTTTTGGAACAATGCCTCATCCTGATGAATAAGTTTTGCTATCCTTACAGTATTTGCTTTGGAGTAAGAAAGTAGAATTTCTGCTTTTAAATCAAGATCTTTCACGAGTCAGAATAAAAAATTAATTTTTATTAATTCACCTTTATTTTAACTTAATTTGTTCAAAATTCATAATGAAGAGACTTCAAAAACACATTTTAATAATCTTAATCTTATTGCCTGCTGGAGAACTAATGGCCCAATGGCCTCTTTTACCGAGTGGAAAGGAGCTTAATCCTTCAGATATTACGCATCCATATAGCGATATCGCTTTTTCAGGAGAGCTAATTGATATGGTGGAAGGTCATATTTGGCAGTGGACATTCCAAGGTGGTGTTGCATTTGGTAAGAACAAACAGGGTTTGTCTTTTAAGATCCCCTTTGTAAGATCTGTTTATCCCGGAGTAGAACAATTAACGGGAATTGGAGATATTAGCATCCGGTATCATTTGGTAACTTATGAATCGGAATTGCGAATGAGGACTTTAGCCTCATCGGGACTTTATTTAGATCTTTCAATACCAACTGGCAACACCCTTTATGGGCATGGTGCAGGAGTGGTAATGTTAATGCCTGGCTTTGCGTTAGCTTATAGACCCGTTCCTCAAATAGCCATATATCCCCACATCCGGTACATTCATTCCTTTGGTGAAACTGATAGTGACTGGGGAGGAGGGTATCCTGGGACTATTCCTGACAATCCCAATCTGGATAAAGAACAAGTGAGATTAATACAGTTTGAAACAATATTTAATTATGAATTTAATGAAGCCTGGATCGGTATATCTCCTGCTTTCAGTTATTCCTTTACAAGTAAAGAAGGTACGGTTAGCATAAGACCGCAACTGGGAAAATTATTTGCTGAAAAGATATCAATAAGTTTATCCGGATCTTTCTATTTGGTTGGGAGAAGAAGACTTAACAGTTGGACTTATTTCGATATTAGGTATTTTTTTTAGATGTAAGTTAAAAGTCAATTATCTATGGTTTTTTATGCTCTTAGGTTACATATTGCGAGCCATTAATATCAACTGTAATATATCAGTATGAATGATAAAATTGTCATTGTTATTATTTGAATGATCATACAAGAAAAATATTGTGTTTCGGGAATTTTTTTGCTGCTTGCATTGTTGCTTACCTCAACTGTATACAGTGCAAATATTGACGTAAAATCAATACACCCAAAAACACCTATAGAATCACTTGTATTAAAGCAATGGACCTCCGAACATGGATTGATATCAAATAACCTGACTTCACTCAATGTAGATCAGGATGGATTCATCTGGATTACATGTTTTAATGGATTATTAAAATTTGACGGCAATTCCTTCACTTTATTCGATTCTGAGAATTTAAGTTTATTAAATTCTAATGCTTTTATGAGCTCAAATATGAGTCAATCTGAAGGGATTTTGTTTTCTACTCAGGCAAGTGGAATTATACAATACAAAAATGGAACATTTATATCTCCTGATTATAATAAATACTTGCCCAAATATATACGCAAGATTAATATTGACGGCAAGGGTAGAATCTGGGCAGGTGCCAATAATAGGGGATTATATTTAATTTAAGATGACACTGTTATAGCCCTGGATTTATCTGAACTGAAAAATATTACTGTCATGGATATATCCATTGACAGACAAAATACCATTTTTGCAGCCTCCCGTGGAGCAGGTTTAGTCGAGATAAACAATAATAACTCGGTCAGATTTTATACAGAATCTGAAGGCCTTTATTCCAACGTAGTTAACTGCATTCATTTCGCCAAAAGATAATTCATTATATATAGGCACTAAAGATGGCCTTAATATATTGCGGAATGGAAAAATAAGCAAAGTAAGATTTTTTAGAAACATTGAAATAAATCAAATCATAGAAGATGGATATGGTTCGATCTGGGTAGCAACAGAAATGGGCCTGGGAAGGATAAATGATACCTACAGAACAAAAGAATTATTTACACCCGAAGATGGCCTTCCAACCCGCCAGGTATCAGGATTGGAATTTGACAATGAGGGGAATTTATGGCTATCCACCAAGAAAGGCGGATTGCTGCGCTTAAAATATGGTAATTTTACGAATTATACCAGAAAAGATGGATTGGCTCTCGATCAGGTAAATATAATCGTAGAAAAATCGCCGGGTTTGTATTATGTTGGATCTGATGAAGGAGGAATAAATATAATTTCAAACCGCATCGTTGGCCGAATGCGATTCAATACCGATTTAAAAAGAAATGGCATTCGCGACATCTGTTTTGTAAATCAAAATGAAATATGGATTGGAAGTTACCGGGGGATCCTGATAAAAAGAGGAATTAATGAAATACTATTAAATCAGTCTACCGGAATGCCATCTGATGATGTTCGGAGAATTTTCAAGGATAGTCAAAATAGAATATGGGTCGGAACAAGGTCTGCCGGCCTGATTCGATTTAATAACGACTCTATTGAAAGGGTGTATAATATTAACAATGGTTTAACGACAAACTATATATTGTCAATTGAAGAGGATCAGAATGGATTGGTTTGGGTTGGGACAAATGGTGGGGGATTGATTGCAATTGATAAAAATGATAAATTAAAAACCTATAATCCCTTTAAGGATGATGCTTCTGGAATTTTAATATTTAATATCCATATAGATGATACTAATTCAATTTGGTTGGCTACAAATATTGGAATATTTTACTTTAAACATGAAAAGTTTACGAAGTTGGAACTGGCGAGTAGTTATCAGAACGATACATTTTTTGATATAATTTCGGATGATGCGGGTAATATCTGGGTTACTTCAAATATAGGCCTTTACAGGATTAGAATTGATGATGTTAGAGAATACCTGGGAGGAAAAACAGATCAGATTCAATCCTCTCTATATGATCATAATGATGGAATGAGCAATAAGGAGTGCACGGGAGCCACACGCTTATTAAGGGCTTCAGATGGGAAACTGTGGATACCAACACTTGGTGGTGTTGCTATAATTGATCCTGAAGAATTGATTACAAATAACTTCAAGCCTCCAGTGATTATCACTGATTTCTTAACAGATAGGTCAGGTGTGTTCATAAGTGAAGATCTTAAAACCGGAAAACTTGTTCTCGAACCCGGGAATTTCAGATACCAGATCCGTTTTACGGCCCTTAGCTTTCAGGCACCTGAAAAACTAAGATTTAAGTACAAACTGGATAAGATTGACGAAGATTGGATTGAAACTGCAAATATTCGGGAAGTACAATATACCAATCTTCCACCAGGGAACTATACATTTGATGTGATAGCCTGCAATAATGATAATGTTTGGAATGAAGAGGGTGCTTCTTTTACTTTTAAGATCAAACCTTTTTACTATCAACGAATTGAATTGTATATTTTGTTTTTATCTTTTATCGGCTTTAGTGGATGGTTCTTATACAGAAAGAGAATAAATGCTATAGAAAGACGAAATAAGGAGCTGAACAAAATAAATGAAGAACTGGATAAATTCGTCTATTCTGCTTCACATGACCTGAAAGCTCCTTTAAACTCGGTTCTTGGGCTGATCAATATAGCTAAAAAAGACGGGGCTACTGGAAGCATGCCATTGTATTTGCAGATGATTGAGCAAAGCATTAAGAAGTTAGAACGGTTTATTGCAGACATCATTGATTATTCAAGAAATACAAGTGTTGAAGTAGTAAGTTCAGTTATAGACTTTCATAGAATAATTGACGAAGCGCTGGCAGATGTTAAATACCTTGAAGGAGATGCAAATATTAAGAAAAAAATTAAAGTAAAAGGAGAAGGCGACTTTAAAAGCGATCCAAAGCGATTGTCAGTAATTTTAAATAATCTGATCACCAATTCGATTATATATCATGATGCATCAAAGAAAAATAAGTTTATAGAAATCTCGGTCAAATACAATAAAATACGCTCAACTATTGTGATTAAGGACAATGGCACAGGAATTGGCAAGGAACATCTCATAAAAATCTTCAAAATGTTTTACAGGGCTTCTGAAAACACAAAGGGGTCTGGCCTTGGATTATATATTGTTAAAGAGACATTGGGCAAAATAAAAGGCACTATCAATGTAGAGTCTGATCTTGGTAAAGGTTCAAAGTTTACCATAGAATTACCCTCCCTATAATATTAGATCCTGGCTGCTGCTTTTTTATCTAATATCCAGATTATTTGTCCACCGATAGGTTTTATATGAGAGGCAGGGTATTTTTTCCATTCACCTTTCTGATGCAGGATGTCATAAACTACTTTTGATTTTTCAGATCCAGTTACAAGGAATAGAATTTTTCTGGAAGCATTAAGAATAGGTCCGGTAAGCGTTATCCGGATTTGACCTGAATCCGGATGCACAGCTTTCTCGCATACCTTATCAGATGTAAGCAGATGCATCTGATTTGGGAAGATTGAGGCTGTATGACCGTCAGTGCCAAGTCCCAGGAACATCAGGTCAAAAATGCCCTTTGTATTTGAAATGACAACTTGTTTATATCTTTCTTTTTCTAAATCTGGATCATTTTCCCCCATTATTCTACAAATCCGGTCCTTCGCCGGTTGTATTTTATCAAATAAAGCCTCTTTTACCATCAGGAAATTACTGTTTTGATCGTCAGGAGGAACACACCTCTCATCTCCCCAATAGAACTTGATTTTCTCCCAGGGAATAAAAGGTTTTTTATATTCGGATAGAAGAGCATATATTGATCTGGGTGTATTGCCCCCGGACAGGGCCATATGGAAATTTTCGTTAACCGCATCTTCTGTTATTACAGACCGTACAAAATCTCCAATTTCGATGTAATCATTAAATACTTTGATATTTATTTTTGGATCACTCATAGCTCACAATAAATTCCATCATTGGATAAGTTTTTACAAGGATATCTCCATTGATTTCCCGTTCCTTCAATTATCTCTTCGGCATTTTCTGGCCCCCAGGTTCCTGCCGGGTAACCATAAAGCTTGATATCCTTATTTGTTTCCCATTCTTTTAAAATCGGATCAATTATTTTCCAGGCTTCTTCAACACCATCACTACGGGGATATAGAGTAGCATCATCTTGCACTGCATCTAATAACAATCTTTCATATGCTTCAGGAATAAATATATCCGCATAATCAGAATAATGAAAATCCATATTCACGCTTTTAGTTTCAAAGCCTGCTCCCGGAGTTTTAATGCCAAATTTTAATAATATACCTTCATCAGGCTGAATACGTAAGACAAGGATATTGTCCTTATCCGCATTATCATTATTGCTTTTAAACAAATATTGGGGGGTGGATTTGAAATGAACTACAATTTCTGTCACTCTCGTCGGCATATATTTTCCTGTCCTTATATAAAATGGGATGCCAGACCAACGCCAATTATCAATGAACGCTTTCATCGCAACATAGGTTTCGGTCTGTGAATTTTTATCTACACCTGGTTCTTCCCGGTAACTATTTACTTTTTCCTTTCCAATACGAGCAGAAGTATACTGGCCCCGAATGATATTCTTGGAAATATCTTTTTTAGAAAATCTACGAATAGACTGAAATACCTTTATCGTTTCATTTCTAATCGAATTTGCTTTCAAATCAACAGGTGGTTCCATGGCCACCATCGCAAGAAGATTGAATAAGTGATTTTGAACCATGTCTCTTAATGCACCTGATGACTCATAATATCCTCCACGATTTCCAACACCTACTTGCTCTGAGGCTGTTATTTCTATGTGATGAATATAATTGCGGTTCCATAAAGGTTCAAAAATACTGTTTGAGAATCGGGTGACCAGGAGATTTTGTACTGTTTCTTTACCCAGATAGTGATCTATTCTGAAAATCTGATCTTCCTTAAAGCATGCATGTAAATTCTTGTTCAGTTCCTGTGAAGATTTTAAATCATACCCAAATGGTTTCTCAATAATTAAACGCTTGAATGTCTCGTCTTTTTGATCATTTAGATTAAACTTTGACAAACCTCTGGCTATAATTTCAAATAAGCTCGGTGGAGTGGATAGATAAAAGAGATAATTGTGAGGCAGGTGATGGGTTTTACATAAACTATCAAGTCTTTCTTTTAATGATATATAGGATTCAATATTAGAGGTGTTCAGTGGAAGATAATATGTCATTTTACTAAATCGTTCCACTAATTCAGATTCAGAGCCTTTAGTATTCAGAAAATCGGAATTTACGATTTTCTTTCTGAATTGATTATCAGTCATTTCTGTTCTGCTTACCCCCAGAACTATAAACTGGTTTTCATTTAGTAATTTACCTGTATATAGTTTGAATAAGGCGGGTATTAATTTCCTTTTGGTCAGATCTCCAGAGGCTCCGAAAATAATAAATATGAACTTGTTCTCAACTTTCATATGCAGGTATTTTTTAAGTATTGAATATACAGGTTTTAAGCTTATGCTAAATTAATTTTCTTAGAATAAAACCTGCTAAGAATGCCAATAACGTTTGCAGTAACGATCATTAAAGCACCCAATATTTTATCAAACTTCATTTCCTCGCCCAACCAGAAATAACTGACAGTCATAGTGATGGGAATAATGATGTAAAATATTAAACTCGTAATGGTAGTATTTAGTTTTGTGGTAACATTTATCCATAATGTATGCGCCATAAATGTACCGCAAATCCCTAAATATAAAAGGCTATACCAGTCAGCTTTATTCAAATCGAAATCATAGTAAGGAGCGAAAAATAAAAATAAGGGAATGGCAAAAACAAATTGGCCTAATGCTCTATGTGTATCTGAAATAAACTTGCTTTTCTGATGTAAAATAGGCAGCATAGCGAAAAACAGACCACTTATTATACTGATGGCTAAACCTAGTGTAATATTGTTTTTTAAAGAAAACTCAGGGATAATCAAATAGGTCCCCCAAAAGGCAAAAGCAATGGCAAATATGTCTATGATCCTTGGCTTGGATTTTAAAAATATCCAACCGAGGAAAATTAAATGAATCCCATAGGTTGAAGCTCCTAAAATTCCTATTGATGCTGTTGAGATCTTAATACTTATAAAATATGTGATCCAGTGGATGCTGAAAACAATGCCAATAACTACTAACTTTTTGATATATTCAATTCTAAATGAGAGCTTTTCTTTTTTATAGATTATTAGTAATCCAATAAGAAATGAAGCCATAAGCAAACGTACAATACCAATTGTATAAGAATTCGCATTTGTAAATTTTATAAATACTGGTACACCAGCCATCAGGATAAGGGAGGTAGCTGCCTCAGCAGATATACGTAAATTAGGATGCTTCAAAATTTCAATTGATCAGTATTTGGAATTCAAAAATGATAAAATCTTATTAATTAAGCATTACTATTAATGATTTGTTCAACTTCTAGCCAGTTATTGGCTCTTTGAAAACGATTTTCATGTATGTTGTGAAAAGCTGAAAATATTATAGGTTTTCCCTGGAAATCTTCAAGGTGTCTAGGGTGATCATCTATTAAATAGTCAGCCCTTATTATACTTTTATCTCCACAAAAAACGATTTTTTTAAAGTGTATAAAAGGAAAATGTTCATTCAGCCAGGCAAGCTTATCCTTTGGTGCATTTGGGTGTTGTAAGGTGGATGAAACAATGTACACGTCGTATGTTTCATTTAACCTGTATAGTGCCTCCTGGCTATATTCCATAACTTCGAGATCACGAAAAAATCCTTCCAAATAAGGGTACCCCGTTACAATATCAAGATATTTTTTGGGTAGGGATTTACTTAAAAATGTACCTGAGACCTCATCTAATTTGATATTATAACCGGTTTCCTCTCCAAGTACCTTAATTACTTTTTGAGTGTACTTCGCAAGCACCTCATCCATATCTACTGCAATTCTTTTCATAGATCTATTATTTATCGTAAATTTAAGCAATCATAGCTATATCAGGTATTTTTTTATTATTTGGGATTTCGAGTACGCATAATAAGTGAAAAGGATTTTTTATATATTTTTATTTGGTATAGTCTTATGTTCTGGAATTGCAGGTAGTACCTATGCCCAAAATTTATCCACTGAAGGTGATGATTTCTGGGTTGGTTTTCTCGAAAACTGGGATGTAGGTCCCAACAATCCGATTATTCTTGAAATTTATATCAGTGCAAATGATTCAACCAGGGCTACCATTGAGATGCCTCTGAAAAGTGCATTCCAAACTATAGATACGCTTGTCCTACCGGATAGAACACTAAGACTAGAAATCCCTACTGATCTTGCAATGTCGACACCGGCAAATTCAAGTCAGAATGGGATTCATATTACTACTGACAAGGATGTGAGTGTATATGCCATGAATAAACGCCAGTATAGTGCTGATATGGCAGTTGTCTTGCCCACTTATGCTCTTGGGAACGAATATGTTGTGGTTTCACATTGGGAAGACGGAAATCGAAACGATAACAGGAATTCGGATTCGGAATTTCTGATCGTTGGTGTAGAAGATAATACAAATATAGAAATTGTACCTTCGTATTTAACCAGAGATTTAAGGCCTGCAGGAGTTCCGTTCCAGGTATCTCTGAATAAGGGGCAGACTTATTTTGTGAAAGCTGAGGGAGATCTGACAGGGACTAAAATTCATGCTGTAGCCAATACAGATAGTGAATGCAAAAAGTTCGCTGTTTTTGCAGGGAATATGTACACAAAAGTCGGCGAATGCGATCATCCTGATGGACACGACCACTTATACGCTCAAATGTATCCAACGTATACATGGGGCAAAGAATACATTACTGTTGATTTTAATACCAGGAAAGGTGGAGATCATGTTAAAGTAATTGCATCGGAAGATGATTCTCAGATATTCCTCAACGGAAATTATGTGAGAACGCTTCAATCAGGAGAGTTTCTTTTTCTAAAAGAACTTCAGGGAGTAAATTACATATCATCTGATAAAATTATATCCGTAGCTCAATTCAGCAGGAGTCAGGCTTGTGATTATACAACAGGTGATCCTTTTATTATTCTCATAAATCCAAACGAGCAAGTCCTGAAGAAGATCACATTTTTTACGCCTTCGATAGCAACATTGAGAAATTTTAACCTGAGCATCATTGCAAAATCTGCAGATGTACCAACTGTGACATTAGATGGTTTAAGTATTTCAGGGAATTTTAGTTATGTCCCGTATGATTCAACTTATTCCTATGCAAAAATCTCTATTTACTCAGGAAATCACACCCTGAGATCTGCAGAAGGATTGATTGCTTATGTATATGCATATGGAAGCAATGAATCTTTTGGTTATCCTACTGGGGCAGGCCTTACAAATCTTAATTTGAATATAAAAGTTCTTGATAGTGACGGTGTCGATATACCAATAGATAGTATCTGTCACAACACTGAGATCTGGTTTAAGCCTGATACAGAATTTGAGTTTTCCAGTTACCAATGGGATTTTGGGGATGGCACGGTGCTTATTAAGGACAACACTGATTCTGTGGCGCATACCTATGAAAAGCCCGGAAAATATATTGTGGAAGTTACCGGCACATCAGGTGGAGAAGGTTGTGTTTCAGGGGCGGAGCAGAAAAGTGTAAAAGTCATTAGGGTTCTGCATCCAAAGGTCAATATTGTTGGTCCAAGATCTATTTGCCCGAATACAACGGATGTGACGTATACAGTAAAAGAAAAAGGCCAGTATAATCTGAATTGGTTTATATATGGAGGAGTTATAAATACTGAAACAGATAAAGATTCCATTTCGGTTGATTGGGGAACAACCAATGACCAGGCCTGGCTAATAGCCCTGGCATGGAATGATAGGGGATGTATTGGTGATACCGTGAGGAAACCCATTAAGATCAAAGTACAATTAGACCCGGAAGCGCCTTTTGGACCAGATACATTATGTTCCAACAATATCCAGAATATTTCATATGAGACCTTCTATACGAATGGCTCTACCTTCGATTGGCATATTGATCTTGGTGACATAGTAGACGGGCAGGGGAGTAATAATGTGAACGTAAATTGGACCTCGTGGGGAAATGGCATGATCTGGTTTGAGCAGCATAGTGTAACTGATACTGTTTGTTCTGGCATATCAGATACCCTCGCTGTATATATTCAAAGAAATCCGGCTGATTTTCTTAATATTATTACTGATAATACCAGATTTGGCATAGATGAAGCTATTCAATTTGACCTGGAAACAGATAGTCTGTATAATGTTGTATCATGGTCATTCGACACAGAAAGGCATTTAGATTCTGTTTCCATTCATGCAAGTCCTGAAATGACCTATAATTGCCCGGGAATCTATGAGGTGACAGCGATAGCCTATGATACCATGGGGGTATGTGATGCATATTCCAGTAACAGGGTAGATCTCGAAATCTTTGGACCTGAAATTGAAATTATTCAAGTATCTCATGAAAACAAGATGCCTAATGAGCTGGTTATCAAATGGAAATATTCTGAAGGAGATTTTTATAAAAAACCATTTTATTTGTTCAGGGATAATATTCTAATTGACTCTATTTCTAATTTGGAACTTATTATTGCAGACAGCTCAGTTGTTTCAGATAGCCTCATATATAGTTATGAGATTATGACAAACGAAGATTGTAAGGATCAAATACAATCAATCTACCATAGCAATATTTTACTAAGAGTAGATTTTGAAGAAGACAATAAGGAAAATGCTGAAGTCGTCTGGAATCCCTATGAAAGCTGGATTCAGGGTGTTGAATTATATGAATTATACATGAGTGTAGATGGAGGAGAATTTAAGAATATTGAAGATCTTTCTTCTGGCCAATTAGATCATACATTTACAAGTAATGACTTGGGATTTGAACATTGTTTTGTAGTAAAGGCTATTGAATCAGGAGGGAATGATGCCTATTCATGGTCTAATATCGGCTGTATAACGTTTATTCCAGAGTTATATCCGTATAATGTTATTACACCAAATGGTGATGAAAAAAATGACACATTTCATATTGATAATATTGAACACTATCCCAATGCTGAATTAACCATCTTTAATAGATGGGGGCGAAAATTATATCAAACCAGGCAATATCAGAATAATTGGGGAGGCATGTACAATGGGCAAATATTACCGAATTCAACCTACTATTACGTACTCGAATTAAACGAACCTAGATCTCAGGATAAAACCATCAATGGGACAATTTCAATTTTAAAATAGAGTAGCAGATTTTACAATTGCAAACTACAATCTGGTCTAAAACAACATTTAACAAACGATGCCTGAAAATCAAGATAATTTAGTTTTTAACAGATTATATATTATTAGGTAAGTTATGAAGGTTTATCTTGGTGAGTATTAGATACGCTTTAAATTTCTTCAAGATTTTCAGACAGGTAATTTTTCAAAGGTATGTCTATAAGTTTTCCGGAATAATATAGATAATCAATGAATGACTTGTAAATATCCCATTGTATGAGCTTTTCGTATTTTTTCATTTTCAGAATGCTTTTTTGAGCCTCAAGCAGGTCTTCAGGCTTAATATTTTGGTTCTGGTTCAACAGTATCAACAATTTGTCATTTGAAATTTCCCCTTTTATTAAATTGTTCTGGCTGAATAAAAATTTAATGTCCAGTTTAAGCAGTTCACATTGGACATCTAAGGCTGTCTTTTCCCTAACAACATCCGCCTTATCCTCCATAACATTCAATTTCCTTCTGTTCAAATCCGGTTTATCCGCATTGGTTAATGGAATTCTGACCCCTATCTGAACGCCAAAATGATTATCAAAATCATCTCCACGAAATCTATCATATTCAGCCTGAATGTAACCTATATTTCTTCTGCCTTCAGCTTTCTCGATTACATTCCTCTGCTCATCGAGCATGATTTGTCGGTTTAAGTTTTCAAGGTGGATATTATTGACTGTATCAGAAATAACTGATTTGATTTCAACTATATCTTTTATCTTCTCATATGTTATTAATTGGCCATTTATATCGACCTCTATATTTCCGTTAAAGGCAAACGAAGATTTGATTTCGTGTTCAACCTTATCCTTTGTATGAATCAGGTCATTTAATTCAAGGGACAGGTTTAAAAGGTTTTCTTTTTCCTTAATATATTCCGTAATATCAAAATCTGAATTGCCAAGTTCAGCTTCCAGGATCTTAAGCTGATCATTTTGTAAAATGATCTCTTTTCTTTTATATATAATTTCATCAGAAAGCTGGAAGAATGAAATGATTTGATGATATCTTTTAAATATAGCCTTATTCAAAGCATACTGATAATCAATAACCAGTGTATTTCTTTCCAATGAGTAATATTTTTTATTCGCCCTGATTTCAGCTGGATTTGTAGGATTGAATCTTAATCTGAAATCATCCTGTGTTATATTAAAATCATTGGTTCGGGCCCGAAATTCAACTCGATGTATTATCGGGGAACGATAAGGCTTCTGTTCAAGGAAATCTGATTTTATTTTATTTTCATACAACCTGACATCGTTTCTTGCATCACTTAGGAATTCATTCAATGAAAACTGGCTTCTTGCAACACCATTGCTAAGTAAAATCAACACTATCAGGATTTTGATTCTCAGAGGCGATATACTATTGAGCCCGCACATAAACCTTCTCTCCGTTTAAAAAATCATTATTTTCCGGGATTTTTACGAATATTTCCTGCCCCCATATCTTTCTGTCCTGAACTTCAAGGAGTCTTGTTGGATAGGCGACAATCCTGGACCCAACTTCTGTTACTGTTCCTGAAATATAGTAGTCCCTGTTGGAAGATTCTACGAGTACTTTATCTCCAACAGTTATATTATACCGGTTTTTTTCATTCATATAGGCTTTTATAACGGAAGGATTTGTTTCATAAAGAGACATTATGGTATTGTAAGGAGGAATCAGTTCACCCACCTGTGCCATTACATCGCCAATTGTACCATCAACTGGAGCAAAGTTCTTAAGAAAATTGGCTTCATTTTCAAGGAGATCTAACTCTTTTCTTTGTTGTTCAATTTTCAGATCGAGAATTTCAGTTTCGTTTGATTTCTTTTCTTCCAATTGCATCAACTTTTGATCAAACAGCCCCACTGTTTGTTCCTTCTTTTTTTCAAGATAATTAACCTGCATTAACAACATATTATTTGATCCATCCTGAATAGTATCTTCGTAAATTTCTATACCTTCCAGGGCATTTTTAATGCCTTTATTTTGTTCATACCTGGTTTTTAGCTGGAATAGTTCTTCATCAATCTTCTCAATTTCGGAGATTTTTTCAAGTCTTGTCATCTGAACCTGGAAGTTCATATTTGTAATAAGCATATCCTTCTGCTGTAAAAATGTATTTAGATCGTTAGTCGCCTTATCAATATCATACATTAGATCAGGACGAATAACTTCCACCAACAAATCTCCTTTGTTGACATCTTCCCCTGGCAAAACATGGATTGATTTGATTTTAACTGCTTTTTGAAAACTTATGGCCAGTTTTTGAGGTTCTACTTCAGCCACTATGGCATCGGATTGCTTTTTATAAATAAGAGAAGCAATCAGCAGCGTTAAGCCTGTTAATACCCAGAAGATTGTAAATACATTTATCCTTTTCATAACTACACGCGATCAACTGAAGCCCTGTTGTTAATCCTTACATTTGTTATGTTTTCTATAGCATTCAATTTATTGAAAATGGAATATCGATCAGATCCTTTCTTTAAAGTAATCTGATATTCATATTTCACTATTTCATTTGAACTCCCAATGCTGGTGAGTTTAATAATCAGGCATTCTTCAGAAAGTATCGATTCTATCATATTGATTTTCGAAGGATCATCGATTGAAAAGGAGAGGGAGGTTTCAAAAACTGGCCCTTTTCCTACAGGGGAAAAATAAAGTGCAAAAGATACTAAACTGAAAATTACTGTGCCTGACAATGCAACTGCAAATCCATATACACCGCACCCTATTCCAACGGCTAATGAGGCAAATATATAAATAATATTTTTCGGATTTTCGAATCGAAATCTGAACCTGATTATTGCCAATGCACCTAGGATTCCTAATCCTCTTGCCAGGCTATCTCCTATGGCCATCATTACAGTTGCAGCAATAATAGCAATCAAAACAATTGCCTGAAAGTAATCCTTAGAATACTCAGTGCCCCTGAATGTATACTTGTAAGTGAGCGCTATTATGGTACTTAATAAAAATGATAGTAAAAGAGCATAAATAGCAGCTTCTAAAGATGGAAATGCATAGTATGATTGCTCTGAGAAAAAATTTTCCATTTGTTCACTTTATCCCTCAAAAATTACAGGTCGAAGATATCAAAAAAATATGTATTAAGAAATTATGATGGTAAAGTTAAATCAAATAAAAATATGATAGCTTTTTTAATCAATTTTTCAGTACTCAACACCCAATCAGAAACACTTAAAAAAATGTTCGATATACATATAAAGAAATCATGAGAATTTAAAGCATTTCTTTTAACGCATTATATACGTTTTTAGCTACAATTTTATGCCCTTCAATATTCGGGTGAATTCCATCTGGTAAATTGAGCTCGGGTTTGCCTCCAACACCATCAAGAAGAAAAGGTATTAGAATGGCATCATTTTCCGTAGCGAGTTCATTAAAAACATAGGAAAATTCAGTGGCATAATCTTTCCCCATATTTGGTGGAACCATCATCCCGGCAATTACAATTTGAGCTTCGGGATATTTCTTCTTCACTTTCTGAATTATACTTTGAAGATTCGATTTTGTCTGGATCAGCGGCAAGCCTCTTAATCCATCATTCGCACCCAATTCCAGGATAAATACATCGATTTTATTTTGTAAAACCCAGTCTATCCGGGTTAATCCCCCTGCGGATGTCTCACCGCTCAGGCCTGCATTCATCACCTTATAATCATACCCGTCTTCATTTAGGATTTGCTCAAGGACATTTGGATAAGCGAGATCCGGATCCAGTCCGTAACCAGCCGTAATGCTGTTCCCAAAGCAGAGTATAGTTTTTTGTTTTTCCTGATTAAGTGTGTCCTCAATAATATTGAGAAATCCGCCAAATATAAATATTGCAAGGAGTATAATTTTCATTCCAATTAATTATAATAAAAAATAATCAAATTCCGGACCATAAATAAATCAAATATTCATGATATTAGTTATATGTCTTTCAAAGAATAACATTAATTTCGAAAAATGAGCCATATTTTACACGTAAAGCATCTAACGAAAACGTTTAGAAGCACGGAAAAGGAACTAACTGTATTAAAAGATATAAACTTTTCAATTGATGAAGGCCAAGGATTATCTATCGTAGGGCCTTCCGGAAGTGGAAAGACAACTTTGTTGGGATTATGTGCCGGATTAGATCAACCTACAAATGGCTTCATAAAACTGTTGGATATCGAACTGAACCGATTAAACGAAGATGACAGGGCTTATGTACGAAACCAATATGTTGGATTTATTTTTCAGAATTTTCATCTTTTGCCGACTATCGACGCTCTGGAGAATGTAATGCTTCCACTTGAATTGAGAGGAGAGAAAAATATTAAAGGAAGGGCGCAGGAAATGCTTAGCAGGGTAGGACTGGGGGAAAGAATGCATCACTACCCCTCTCAATTGTCAGGAGGTGAACAACAAAGGGTTGCTATAGCCAGGGCCTTTGTTACCAGTCAAAGATCCTTTTTGCTGATGAGCCCACTGGCAACCTGGATGAGGAAACAGCAGAAATTATTTCAACTTTGCTTTTCCAGATAAATCAGGAAGAAAATACAACCCTCGTCCTGGTCACTCATAACCTGAATCTGGCAGAACATACAGGCCGCATCTTGAAACTTGAACGCGGATTATTAATTGAAGATATAACGGTCTGACGATATGATTGATTATGAAATAAAGATCCGCCGTAAAAGGAACGGTCAATTTTATAAGTTCTGGGTCTGGAAACTTGCCATAAAAGACGCCAGGTATAACTTCAACAGGTTATTATTATTTGTATCCTCTATAGTCATAGGTATTGCCGCTCTCGTTGCCATCAATTCATTTAATATTAATCTTCAGCAGGATATAAATAATCAAAGTAAGGAATTACTGGGTGCCGATCTTATCATTGAAAGCAGGAATAAAACGTTTGATTCCACTTTTTTAAAATCCATTGATTCGCTCAGTTATCAGATGATGGGTGATGTTCGATTTGCATCAATGGTTTATTTCCCTAAAAATCAAGGAACAAGGTTAATTCAGGTCAAAGCGCTGGATGGTAATTTTCCATTTTATGGTAGTGTGGAATTGATAAATTCCGGGAGTTTCGATGGATTTTACAAACAGGATGGGGCAATGATCGATGAGAGTCTGGCTATTCAATATGATATTCAGGTTAATGATAGTCTTAAACTTGGTAATGGTATCTTTGCAGTTCTAGGTATAGTTAAAAAATTTCCAGGGAACACGAACATTAGTACTACTTTTTCCCCATCAAGCATAGAATTTTCTTTCCTGAAGCCACTTTTCTACTTTTTTAAGTTCCTCAATATAATTTTCATTAACCGAAGTAGGATGCAATCCCATCATTGGAAAACAAAAAGCAGGGTATTTTTCAACTTAAGATCCAACAAACGTTCTATTGTTGTTTTATCAACATTAGGCAGAAATACTTTTTCAACCCCATTTTTCTGTGCATTTAATATAACCTGATCTCGATCAGAATCAAATTCTGGAAAAAATAAATGTATGTGTATCTATTAATTGCATAAAAATCTTTAAGCGCTGCAAACATAAAAAAAATCTTAATTATTATTCAAGTGCAGCATTTAATTATATATGATATTAAAACATTAATTCTAATATGATTAACATATAAGATAATACCCTAAAATAAAAAGGAGACAAAAAATGTCTCCCTGATTTTATTTTTAAATTTTATTTTAAACTGCACCTTGAGCAAGCATTGCTTCAGCTACTTTAACAAATCCTCCAATATTAGCTCCATTAACATAGTTAATAAATCCACTCTCTATTTTGAGACATTTCAAGACCAGAAACTGCAACACCACCAGCATTAGCAGCTTTACCAGGACCATAAAGAATCTTATTTTGTAAATAAACTTCAACGGCTTCAGGAGTAGAAGGCATATTAGCTCCTTCAGAAACTACAAAACATCCATTAGAAACAAGATTTTTTGCTTCGTCAACATTAATTTCATTTTGAGTAGCACAAGGAAGAGCAACATCACATTTGATTCCCCAAGGTCTTTTTCCTTCATAATACTCGCAACCATACTTATCTGCGTACTCCTTAATTCTACCACGCTTGATATTTTTAAGTTCCATTACATAAGCTAATTTTTCTGCATCAATTCCATTTGGATCATGAATAAAACCAGCAGAATCAGATATTGTAACAACTTTTCCACCTAATTGATTTACTTTTTCACAGTAGCATATTGAGCAACATTACCAGAACCTGAAACTGTAACTATTTTTCCTTTAAAATCTATCACCACGAGTTTTAAGCATTTCTTCAGCAAAATAAACAGCACCATAACCAGTTGCTTCAGGACGAATTAAACTTCCACCCTACTGAATTCCTTTTCCAGTAAGTACTCCAACAAATTCATTTCTGAATACGCTTGTATTGCCCAAACATAAATCCAATTTCACGTCCACCAACACCAATATCACCAGCAGGAACATCAGTATTAGCTCCAATATGTTTACATAACTTCAGTCATGAAACTTTGGCAAAAACGCATTACTTCGTTGTCTGATTTTCCTTTTGGATCAAAATCAGAACCACCTTTACCACCACCCATAGGAAGTGTTGTTAAACTATTTTTAAATACTTGTTCGAAAGCTAAGAACTTAAGTATACTTAAATTTACTGTTGGGTGAAATCTTAAACCACCTTTGTATGGTCCAATCGCACTATTCATTTCAATACGATAACCTTTATTAATTTGAATTTCTCCTTTATCGTCTAACCAAGGAACTCTAAAAAGAATAACTCTTTCTGGTTCAGCAATTCTTTCAAGAACTTTTGCATGCTTGTACTTTGGATTTTCCTCGATAAAAGGAATAAGAGATTCGGCTACTTCTTGTACTGCCTGATGAAATTCATTTTCATGTGCATTTTTGGCAATAATTTGAGCCATGAATTGTTCTACACGTGGATCCATAATTTTTTTTAGTTTTTTAGTTTGTAATTAATTAAATAACTCCTTGATCTAACATTGCATTAGCAACTTTTAAGAAACCTGCAATGTTTGCTCCTTTAACGTAATCAACATGTCCGTCAGCATCTTTACCATACTTAACACATGCTTCGTGAATATTACACATAATTGAATGTAATTTCTCATCAACTTCTTCTGTTGACCAGCTTAATTTCATTGAATTTTGTGACATTTCTAATCCTGAAGTTGCAACACCACCAGCGTTAGCTGCTTTTCCCGGACCATATAATAATTTGTTATTTTGAATTACTTCAATAGCTTCTGGTGTACATGGCATGTTTGCACCTTCTGAAACACAAATACATCCGTTAGATACTAATGCTTTTGCATCTTCTTCATTTAATTCGTTTTGAATTGCACAAGGAAAAGCGATATCCACTTTTTGTTCCCAT
>CALOCZ010000014.1:0-94530 GCA_942491935.1 uncultured Cytophagales bacterium | reverse complement strand
GTTTTGTCCCAGATTACATGAAACTCCTGAAAATATAACTCGGTAAATATAAAATTGTATTTCTTATTGTTTTCAGTTTCAATTGACCATAATGGTGAGCGTATGATACCGAAGGGATTACTGGCTCAAAACCTATCAAGATACGCCTTGTTTGATACGGATGATAACGCTCTTATACTTCTTAACCCTTATGGATCAAACACATTGTTGTACTAGTTTTCTTGCTGATGAAGTTCATCTAAATCTGCTATCCTTTCTTCTACCGACGGTAATACTGGTAATGGAGCGTTGGGAATGGGTTCATGCCAAAATGTGGTTGTAGACCAATCGTCTTCGCGTTCATAATAACAACATCCAATTTGTTGCATCGTAATTCTACACTCTTTTTTTTCATATTCATTTTTCAGATTTCTGAAAAATTTCAATATAAATTTATTTCAACAGTCCGAATGTAAAGTAGACGTACCGAAAATAGTCTATAGATCTCTGTTTGCTTAAAGATAGTAGACGGGCAGTTACTCCCAATAGGATGGGGGAGGTAGCATTTATTCGGCATTTAAGAAATTCAGTGGTTCCAGTCCCGCAAACTCTAAAAACCACATCCCTAAACCATAGGTTAATCCCTTCACTATTCCAGAATCTGTTGGTAAAGCCTGTATAATAATTATATATATGCCAGTAATAACAAAACCATAAAACAATTCAATTACTATTCCTGCTGGAATATTTATAGCTTATTTAGCAATAGGTTTTTAGCACTCCATTAGTTTTACAGCAAATGGATTCCCATTGATTATACTGTCCATTATTCCAAATAATAATCCGGTCAAAACTGCTGCGATAAAGAATCTTATCATTTTCTTTTATTACTAATTTTTTTAATCATGAATTTCCAGATTGTTAATCATCGATCTAAGCTATCGTATACAAAGCTTATTATTAATACACTGTCCCGTTTTAAAAGCAAGATAAAATTAGTTTGCATGAATGATAAAACTGAATTGGAATGATTGATGAAAGAATTTATATCCAGGGTATATTGTATGCCCAGGTATTTAATTATGATTTATTTTTTAAAACTTAAAAGCATTAATTCCTTCTTTAAGTACCTCGATAGGGCCAGGGAGGGGATTCTTTTCATTTC
The DNA here is from genome assembly GCA_942491935.1 of uncultured Cytophagales bacterium. Classification (GTDB taxonomy): domain Bacteria; phylum Bacteroidota; class Bacteroidia; order Cytophagales; family Cyclobacteriaceae; genus JAGTVG01. The sequence continues at coordinate 93,386 of CALOCZ010000014.1, read as the reverse complement.
TAGGATTACCAAAAAAATCATTTTCAAAATGGTATGGTGCCCCATCAGGTTCCTCATATAATGCTTCAGAAATAATAGTTACACCCAGTCTTTTTGTAGTAACCAGATCGGTTTTTATTTCAAAAATTGAACTATCCATCCCTAGATTGAGATAAAAATTCCCGCTCTCTTCCTTTATTTCAAGAGAGGTTTGATGGTTTTCAAAAGAAATTCAATTCTTTTTCACTCGGTTTTAACTCGACGTATAGTAAACATTCCCATCCATCATATTCGTAAAACCAGCTATCCAGTATCCGTGTAATCCATAAAAACTTGCATTATCTTCTTCAATGACCTCTGTTCCATTATCTTGTTTTATGAAGATATTGTTTACAAAGCGATTGTCTCCACAATAAATATTTCTATGTCCTGCTACTTTAGTTGAGTGTGCAAAATGATATGGTGTAAAGCGCCCGGTAACTTTTCTGATTGAAATTTTACCTGCAATTAAATTATGAACAAACGCACCGCCTTCTGACCAATCCCTTATTGCAATTTCAGATAGAAATACATTATTGTCTATCAAATAAGGACCATGATTGACCTCTGAGAACAAATCATCCGTTGTGTTGTCATATAATAAATTACCTGTTATCCTGGTGCCCTGAGCCATCCAGTCTATCCAGATTCCTCGTCCGGCATTATGTATTCTGTTGTCCTTGATTAACATATCAATGGATGCATGAATTTTTATTCCTGCCATTTCTGCACCGCTAAATATTCTTTTTGTCCAGATATTATAAATGTGATTGTTGTATATTTTGCTATATACAGCACCTAAACTACCTACAATTCCAGCTTGTCCGCAATCGAAAATTTCATTATTTCGAACAATGTGTGATCCGATTTTTTCTTTTGACCAGCCGATCTCCAATGCCCTGAAAATCACTTCATTATAATGTGTGGCTCCATCTTTTAATGGATTATTCATCCATACATTATGACCGGTAGACCTGTCTTTCCCCAGTGTTATTCCAACGCATTTAGAATTATTTATTATATTATCTTCAATGATCCAGCTTCACCAGTAAAAAATGGCAACCGAATTGTTCCGCATGTTGTTTTGCCCATTGTAAGTTGCTGCTTGCCCATGATAAATCCATGAACTGTTATATAATTTATACCTGGATTTTCGGGGTAGAAACATGCGCGTCTGACATTTATTTCTACCAATTCTTTATTTGGATTGAAGTCTTGAAAATTAGCCCATATTGTGGTACTATCATTTTCAACTTCACAGTACCATGAATATATTGATGCTTTTTTATTTCTTGCATCAGGATAGGGTTGGGATTCCATCACATCATTAAGCTGGGATTTTTCAAATAAAGATTTACCATTTAAAAAGACTTCCCCAGTATGATGGTTTATTCCTTTTTTATTAAGCCAATCACCGGTTAACAGATCTGCATATGGATTATAATCCTTAAAAAAAGAATTATGAAGAACTGCTTTCCACACGGTGCCTTTATGTTTTTGCCAATTATTGATCACCTCTGAACCTTTGATAACTACTTCTTCCCCCTGGGAAGCCTGATATATAATCCGGTTCAGTTCATTCGTGCCCCCTCTTACAGGATTGATACGTTCTCTGTATATACCTTCGTGCACAGTAATTATATCTCCCGGCCGGGCAATTTCAGCAGCTAATGAGATTGTTCTAAAAGGTTCTGTAATCGAGCCTGAGGCTTGATCATTTCCGTTTACAGAAACATGATATTCTGTAGCATCAACTGCATAGTTGGCAAGAATAAAAAGTAAAATTAAAATAATTTTTTGCGATTTCATTTTAAGTAATTATATGACTAATTCATTTTTGCAATGCACCCAAAGGAAACGTATAAATACCGTAGTCCTGTAAAGAACCTAATATCGATCTATAAATTGCTTGCAGAAAGAAGATTAAACCCTGAAATTTATAAAAAATGGACAAAATATTTAAGTGATATTACAAAAAACCCCACACATTATATTGAGTATTCAATATAAATGTAATGGGGCTTGATCAGGTTTTATTAATTGTTATTTCAAATCAAATCTGTCGGCATTCATTACCTTCACCCATGCTTTCACAAAATCATTGACAAATTTTTCATTGTTGTCGTCCTGCGCGTACACCTCTGCATACGAACGAAGAATAGAGTTAGAACCAAATACCAGATCCATACGTGTAGCTGTCCATTTAAGTTCATCTGTTTTACGATCCCGGATCTCATAAACGTTGTTTCCTGCCGGCTTCCATGTATTTGCCATGTCTGTTAAGTTGACGAAAAAGTCATTGCTTAAAGCACCGACATTGTCTGTAAAAACACCGTGTTGGGTACCTCCATAATTGGTTCCCAATACTCGCATACCGCCTACAAGAACTGTCATCTCCGGTGCAGTTAAACCCATTAGCTGTGTACGGTCAAGCATTAATTCTTCGGGACTTACTATGTAGTCTTTCTTCATCCAGTTGCGATAGCCGTCAGCTAGTGGTTCTAGTGGACCAAAAGACTCTGAATCCGTTATTTCATCAGTAGCATCTCCACGGCCCGGTGCAAACGGTACCGTAACACCAAATCCTGCGGCTTTAGCTGCTTGTTCAATACCAAGGTTTCCAGCTAATACAATCGTATCGGCAATGCTAATACCGAATTCGGCAGCAATAGGTTCTAATACCGACAAGACCTGGGTCAGTCGTTTTGGTTCATTTCCTTCCCAGTCTTTTTGAGGCGCTAGCCTGATACGGGCGCCATTAGCTCCTCCTCGCATGTCCGAACCCCGAAAAGTACGTGCACTATCCCAGGCTGTGGCAACCATATCTGAAATAGAAAGTCCGGAAGCTGCAATTTTTTCTTTTACGGCATCTACATCATAATCAGTACGGCCTTCCGGAACAGGGTCTTGCCAAATCAAATCTTCATCAGGTACCTCAGGGCCGACATATCGTGATTTTGGTCCCATATCACGATGGGTTAATTTGAACCAGGCACGCGCAAAAGTTTCCGAAAAATAATCCGGATCATTCATGAACTTCAGCGAGATTTCTTTATATATGGGATCGACCTTCATGGCCATATCAGCATCGGTCATCATAGGGTTGTGCCTAATTGAAGGATCTTCAACATCTACTGGTTTATCCTCTTCTTTGATGTCTACAGGCTCCCACTGCCAGGCACCTGCAGGACTTTTTCGTAACTCCCAATCATGGTTAAACAACATCTCGAAATAGCCATTATCCCATTGTGTTGGATATGTAGTCCATGCACCCTCAAGTCCGCTGGTTACTGCATAACGACCTACGCCTGATTTGTGCGGGTTAGACCAACCCATACCTTGTTCCTCTACTGGAGCAGCCTCAGGGTCCGGTCCCAGAATACTTGCATCACCATTACCATGTGTCTTACCAACGGTATGTCCACCTGCTGTTAAAGCAACAGTTTCTTCATCGTTCATCGCCATACGTGCAAAAGTTTCCCTTACCTGGGCAGCAGTTTTCATGGGGTCGGGTTTTCCATTGACACCTTCTGGATTAACGTAAATCAAACCCATTTGTACGGCTGCCAGCGGATTTTCCATGGTCGCTGGTTTATCAACATTTTCATAACGTTCGTCACTCGGAGCCAACCATTCTTTTTCAGCTCCCCAATAGATGTCTTTTTCGGGATGCCAGATATCCTCTCGTCCAAAGGAAAATCCAAAAGTTTTTAAGCCCATGCTTTCATAGGCAATATTTCCAGCCAGAATCATCAAATCTGCCCAACTTACTTTATTACCATATTTTTTCTTGATGGGCCACAACAAACGTCTTGCTTTATCCAGGCTAACATTATCCGGCCATGAATTGAGTGGAGCAAAACGTTGGTTGCCAGTGTTACCCCCACCACGACCGTCTGATATTCTATATGTACCGGCAGCATGCCAGGCCATACGTATCATCAATCCACCGTAATGCCCCCAGTCGGCAGGCCACCAATCCTGGGTTTCAGTCATTAAGGCATGCATATCTTTCTTTAGCGCCTCAAAGTCCAGCTTTTCCAGCTCTTCACGATAATTAAATTCCTTGTCTAAAGGATTGGTTTTGGTGTCGTGCTGGTGTAAAATGTCGAGATTAAGCGTATCGGGCCACCAGTTGGTGACAGATGACTCTGATGAAGTATTTCCCCCGTGCATTACCGGGCATTTTCCTTTTTTTGAATTTTCCATAATTTTTAATGCTTAAATGTGCCTGTTATTTGAAGTTGTACGTCTTGAATTTTAAAATTTTTTATTCCTTTTTTATTGAAGTAATTAAGTATAATTTCATTTAGTTTTTCGTCTTCATAATCTTCAATTCTATCTGTTTCCTTGCAAAATAGGTGATGATGGTTGGATTGAGATGGATCATAACGCATGATGCCACTTTCAGTTTTTACTTTTTTCAGCAAGTTGTTTTCAACAAAAGAATCCAATACTTTATACACCGTTCCTACTGAAATATTCGGATGGTTTTTTTTGATGTATTCTATAATTCTCTCTGCTGTAGGATGATTATTTAATTTAGTTATTGCACCTAGAATGGCAATCCGCTGTGGCGTAACCCTTAGTCCTTTTTCTGAAAGTTTATTCGTAATTTCTTTTGGATTCATCAGTAATTATCAGATAAGAATGATTCTCTTATGAGAATTAAACAAATATACTAATTCCGGCTGAAAAACCATAATCGAGGCAAAAAAGAAAACAGTACTTTTTTCTTTGATGTTATACGTACAATGCCTTGAGCCGTACCGTGATCTGTTTATTATACAATCTTTTTAAAAGTGATTAAGATGTCAAAATCGACTTGTCAAGCAGATCGACCAGGAATGGCTTTTGCCAATTGTTGTATACCGTTGATATATTGGGAGCTTTAGAATCTAAACCTGTAATTCCCCTTAGATCACTCAAATCCATTGATCAAAAAATTTTCGATAAAATTAAAAGTGAAATGGAGGGTAAGGAATCTTTTCTCAATTAAAACCTTGCCATTCATGAATTTGCCAAGGAGATACAAATTTCTGCAGGAAGCATATCCACCTGCTTAAGGGAGCGTTTTGGGCTAAATTTCAAAGAATGGACGAATAATTATGCGGTTGAATAAGCACTGACCCGCTTAAAGATCAGAAAAGTAATCATGTATCCATTATAGGGACCGGGAACAACCTGGTTTCAAGTCGCGCTGAGCCATGTATAAGGCTTTAGGCAAACCTGTTATTCCTTTGTTTATATGAATGTGCAATATTTCGCTTTCTTTAATGACATTAGTCGTAAGTGGGTTATTTTTTTTCCGGGAGGATATTACTGCTAATGGTCCGGCGATATACAGCAGGCCGTTTTTTGCCCAATATTGTATCGAGTTACCAATAAAGCCAGAAAAAGGGTAGTAAGGTTGAGATGGCGGCTCATAGGCCTGACGGGTGGCAGTTATACACTGTGCCGTTTTAATATCAATATAAAATTTGTTTGCCTGAGAGGCAAGAGGGAGAGGGAATGATTTGATGAGCCGAGGACCAAGAAGGTGTATTTCTGTTTATTAGGCAGCGTTATTCTCAAACATCTTAATAGAATTAAGTTCTTTTGATTTAATGGATTTTTCTTCTTCAAGTAGCAAAATTGTATCCTTTTGTCAATCTTTTACTCAGATTGAACATTTGTCATTATATTATGTTTTTCATATACTGTTCATTTTTCCAGCATTGTCTGAAACGGATGCAGCAATATCGCTACAAGATGGATTCCTTCATCCAAATTAACAAGGAGAAACAATTATGAAAATTGCAAAAGACGACATTGAAGTCAAAATGGAGATTCCTGGAGCTGTTATCCGTCAGAAAACAGATTTCGGCGATGCAAGCGGATTAGGAAAAATTAGCGGCGAGTATTTCAGTCTCTCCGCCGGGAGTGGATACCACCCCTCTTTTTATGGGACTTGAAGGAAATTTGTGTCAGTGCCCTCACTGGGGATACCTTTTGAGCGGCCGACTTACTACCACAGACGCGGATGGCATAGAGGAGAGTGTGACCGCAAATGAACTGTTTTACTGGCCGGCGGGACATAATGTAAAGGTTAATGCAGATGCGGAGATCGTGATGTTCAGTCCACAGCAGCAGCACAGTCATGTAATTAATCATATGATCGAGAAGGTAAAAGAGTAAGTCCAATGCCAAAATTTGATAGCAGCAGCTTCCTAATCGAGAAACATTAGGCACGATTACAAATTTTTGTTAGGAGCACTATTTAGTTCTCCTAATAATTTTTCGATAAGTTTCAAATACTTTTTTTGTCTGGTTTATAAGAATATGTTTTAGAAAAATCCAAAATCAATTCAACTCAATTTTATGAATCAATAGTTTAAATTTTTCAGGTTTTTTATTCCCAATTAAAAAAACTATTTCTTCAATGTAATCATGTGAAAAATTTGGCAAGTCTAGTTTTCTTCCCCTGAAAGAAGGATACATGTCTTTCAGTGGAATTTCGATTTCTTGCCACACACCAGAAGTTACGAAAGAAGTGATGTAGGAATAATAATTGCTCGAATTATCTTTTATCCTTAATTGGTAATTCTTACCATCTCCTTTCAGTTTAATAATTATATTGCTGCCTTCATTTACTTTTAATTTTTTTAAACCGGTAGCGTACAGATGAGAATCCACCATTATTTTCCAAAGATATATGGCCTTCAAATAATCCAAAACCATCAGGACTTAATTTCAAAGCTACCTAATGACTAATTCCAGCATGTCAGGAAAAGAATTGGAAAGGAAGCGAAATGGATGCTGCTTCAGGAGCTACAATGAAGAGCCTTTCCAATATGAAAGCTACCAGTAATAGCGATTGGTGGCCAAATCAATTAAATCTGAGTATTCTTCGTCAACATTCACGGCTTTCAAATCCTATGGGGGAGGACTTCAATTATATTGAGGAATTTAAAAGCCTGGATTATGAGGCACTGAAAAAAGATATTACCACAATATTGACAGAATCACAGGATTGGTGGCCAGCGGATTATGGTAACTACGGTGGTTTGTTTATAAGAATGGCCTGGCATAGCGCAGGCACCTATCGTTCCGGCGATGGACGAGGAGGTTCCCGTTCAGGGCAACAACGCTTTGCTCCACTAAATAGCTGGCCGGATAATGCCAATCTGGACAAAGCAAGACGCCTGTTATGGCCTATAAAGCAAAAATATGGGAATAAAATTTCATGGGCAGATTTGATGATCCTTACGGGTAATGTTGCCCTTGAATCAATGGGATTTGAAACTTACGGTTTTGCGGGAGGTAGAGAAGATGTGTGGGAACCTGAAATGGATGTTTATTGGGGTGTTGAACAGAAGTGGCTGGATGACAAGCGCTATTCAGGAGATCGTGAACTTGAAAATCCACTGGCTGCCGTACAAATGGGATTGATTTATGTGAATCCTGAAGGCCCAAATGGCAATCCTGATCCAGTTCTTGCAGCAAAAGATATTCGTGATACTTTTGGCAGAATGGGTATGAATGATGAAGAAACTGTTTCTTTGATAGCCGGAGGACATACCCTGTGGAAAACACACGGAGCGGGCCCTGCCTCTCATGTTGGCCCTGAGCCGGAAGCTGCAGATATTGAAGAACAAGGTCTTGGCTGGAGGAGTACTTATAAATCCGGTAAAGGAGCTGATGCTATTTCTTCCGGTTTAGAAGTTACTTGGACTTCCACACCAACGCAATGGAGTCATTTGTTCTTTTTTAATTTATTTGAAAACGAATGGGAATTGACCAAAAGTCCCGCCGGAGCTAATCAGTGGGTGGCCAAAGATCCAAAAATGATGGTTCCGGATGCTTTTGATTCAGAAAAGTCGCATAAGCCTACCATGCTAACAACCGATTTATCGTTAAGATTTGATCCTGTTTATGAGAAGATCTCAAGAAGATTTCTGGAAAATCCGGAAGAGTTTGACGAGGCTTTTGCTCGTGCCTGGTTTAAACTTACCCATAGAGATATGGGGCCACGCACTACTTATTTAGGACCGGAAGTGCCAACAGAAGACCTGATCTGGCAAGATCCAATCCCTGCTGTAAATCATGAATTGATCAACGAAAAAGATATCGCTGGCTTAAAATCAACTATTTTGAACTCCGGATTATCTATCAGTGAAATGGTATCCACAGCATGGGCTTCAGCTTCCACTTACCGTATATCTGACAGAAGAGGGGGGGCTAATGGAGCAAGAATTCGTTTGTCACCTCAAAAAGATTGGGAAGTAAACAACCCTGAACAATTGCAAAAAGTATTGGGGATCCTTGAACAAATCCAAACGGACTTCAATGCGAAATCGAATGCTAAGAAGGTGTCTCTTGCTGACTTGATTGTATTGGCAGGTAATGCAGGGGTAGAAAAAGCCGCTGCTAAATGCTGGATACACCGTTAATGTGCCATTTAGCCCTGGCCGCATGGATGCTACTCAAGAACAAACCGACGTAGAGTCTTTTGCCCTTCTTGAGCCAATGGCAGATGGTTTCCGCAATTATCTAAAAACAAGTTATATCATATCTACAGAAGAATTGCTGCTTGACAAGGCACAGTTGCTTACGCTTACACCTCCTGAAATGACGGTATTGGTGGGTGGTATGCGTGCACTAAATGCGAATTACAATGGTTCTAAGCATGGCATCTTTACCACTGAAAAGGATGCCCTGACCAATGATTTCTTTGTTAATCTATTGGATATGAGTACTGAATGGAAAGCTACTTCAGATACAAAAGAAGAATTTGAAGGTAGCGATAGAAAAACCGGAGAGGTTAGATGGACTGCCACTCGTGCAGATCTAATCTTTGGTTCAAATTCTGAATTAAGAGCCTTGGCCGAAGTCTATGCCAGCAGTGATGCCAAAGAAAAATTTGTCAATGACTTTGTTGCTGCATGGGATAAAGTGATGAAGTTAGACAGATTTGACTTAATATATCAATAAGATTGAATTATAACATCGCATGATTACAGACGATGTTTGTTGAAAGTATCATGAATGATTCTTTAGTTAAAAAAGCCAGCCCAAGAGAGCTGGCTTTTTAGTTTTAAAGTGTAGTATTGCGCAGAAAATTGGTAGCATCCAATAAACTGTGTAAATGAGGTTTAATAATTGGGTTCCAAACCCTGTCATTTTTTAATATTTGGCAATGGTCACGGCTAAAAAGCGTTGCCATTCAACAGGATGGTTATGATCTTTAAACTTTGTTGGGCAATAGGTGCTTTCTTCCTTTCGCATCTTAATCTCTGGATTTCCAATAAGCTTCTGCTTTGTTCTCCATCTCTTCTAATCTTGTATAGTAGTCTGGAAATTCCTTAAGATGTGCCCAGGCAATCTTTCCTGTCAAGCCTTTATCATTATTGGTGACATTAGTTTCAGGATATCTTGTCCCATGCTCTAATTCTACATTTACGCCCATTGTGAATTCTTTAAGATTGACTTCATTCCAGTCAATGCCAAGATCGTCACCGATTTGTTTTGCATCTTTTGAATTTAATTTTTCCATATTTTTTTTATTTATAAATGTAGCAGGTTCACTGGCCATTATTTGTATTCAAACCTCATATATTTCTTAACTAAATCAACATTTTCTGAACTTGTCAACATATCCAGTAGTTTAAATGCTACATCTATCCCTGCTGATGGACCAGTTGAAGTAATAATATTTTTATCAACTACTATACTCTCCTCCTGAATAATGGCCCCGAAATCTGAAAGTTGCTTTCTTCGCAATCCATCTAACAAATCATATGTAGTCGCATTTCTTCCCTATAAAACTCCAGATTTACCAACTGGTAATGCAGCAACACAAATTGAGGCAATTATTTTTCCTTGTTCATCAAATTCTCGAATCAATTCTAAGAACCTTTCATTTTGAAATTTTCTTTCGTCATTACATATCCAATTTCAGCTCGATAGTGTTCAATTTTCCAATTATGAAGTCCGCATCTTCCGATTATACTGTCAGATGCTTTATCAGTTAATAGAAAAAGAATAAAACTTCTGTTATAACTGGAATACCCATTTTTATGTTTTCTTTCTTCTTTTATGTAGTCTTCTTCTGATTGGTGCCCTAATATTCTTTTTATTTCTGGTTTAGAAAATTTTTCAAAAACACATTTCATATTATCAGGGGAAAGTCCTTTTAATATTAGTCTATTCGTTTCAATTACTTCAAAATTTATCATCTGTTACATAATGTTAATGAATTTAACAATGTCGTCCGGCAATGATCGCTAACGCTAAATTGTATCAGTAGTGGCAGATTTCGTGGCACTTTTCTGTCAAGCCGGAATGAGTTTGAGTGTGCTACAAACCTTGATATTTACTGCCATTACTTATACAAAGTGTTGTGCTTAGTACTTATTTTTATTCATGTCTTTTTTATAGTTTTTCATCATTTTTCCAAAATCCTTATCCTTTTTTCGTCTTTCAACAACCGATGATTCAAAATGGGTTTTCTCTTTTTCCATTTTCAGGTAATTTTCATATGAACTTCTGTCTATCTCTCCCTTTTCAACGGCTGCAAGAACCGAACACCCTGTCTCGCTGGTATGTGTACAATCTTTGAATTTACAATTTTGAGAAAGTCTGGATATCATATCGAATGTGCTCTCCAATCCATAGTTTGTGTCAACGATTCCGACTTCTCTCATTCCAGGATTATCTATAAGTATTCCACCATTTTCCAACACAATTAATTCCCTATGACTGGTTATGTGTCTCCCTTTGCTTGTACTTTGGCTAATTGCATCTGTTCTCATTATTGTCCTTCCAGAGAGATTATTCAACAAAGTAGATTTTCCAACTCCAGAAGAACCAAGCATACAAAAAGTCTTACCCTTTTCAATTATCAGTTTTAAGGCTTCGTATCCATCTTGTGTTTCATTGCTAATTGCAAAAATTGGTATATTTTTTATTCGTTGATTTATACTTTCGATAATTTCAGCTTTTACTTGTTCAGTTATCAAGTCTGTTTTCGTTAGTACAATTATCGGACTTACCTTAGAGGAATAACAAATAGTCAGGTATCTTTCAAGTCGATTGATATTAAAATCCCTGTCAACAGCTTGAACTAATAGCGCATAATCAATATTTGTTGCGATTATTTGTATTTCCCCAAATTGACCAACAGCCTGTCTTGAAATAATCGAGAAACGTGGTAGTATTTTATGAATAATCGAAAAATCAGGATCATAAGTTGTTAATGCAACCCAATCGCCCACTGCGGGGAAATCTTCACGACTTTTTGCCGAAAAACGCAAATTCCCTGTTATCTCGGATTCAAATTCTCCCTTTTCGGTTTTTACGATATATATCTTTCTTTATGCTCTGATATGACTCTGCCAATCTCAAAGTCTTTAAGGTTATTCTCAGTCCTTAAATTTTCAAGTTTATCATTGTAACCTAAATCTTCTAATTTCATATCAGCAACTTTTGTGAGCAGAGTCTGATTAATATTAATCACTACGATTTGCCGGTAAAGCTGTGTACCGGTTTAACTTTAAGAATCTTGTTTGTTTAAAGATAGCGAATGGGTAATTGTTATGCAATTCACCATTGTTATCTAACCTAAAGCTACATCTAAAAGCATCATAGTAGCAAATCCAAGCATTGCTCCAATTGTAGAAAAATCAGTCTCATTTCCGGTTTGCGATTCAGGGATTAATTCTTCAACTACTACAAAAATCATTGCTCCTGCTGCAAAGGATAGGGCATATGGTAATAAAGGGGTTATAGTTAATACGAGATATGCACCTATTACACCAGCAATAGGTTCAACTATACCAGAAAGTTGACCATAATTAAATGCTTTCAATCTAGAAAAACCCTCTCTGCGCAGAGGAATTGAAACAGCTGCACCTTCAGGAAAGTTTTGTAATCCAATTCCAATGGCTAGAGCAATTGCTCCTGAAAGTATACCAACTTCTGGATTATTTGCTAGGGCACCAAATGCAACTCCAACTGCTAATCCTTCGGGTATATTATGTAAAGTTATTGCAAGTACAAGCAATACACTCCTTTGCCAAGATGTTTTAATGCCTTCAGCCTTGTCGGTAGATAATCCCATGTGCAGGTGAGGTAAAAGTTTATCAACTAAAAGTAAAAAAGCTCCTCCCGATAGAAATCCTATTACCGCTGGCATCCATGGAACTGAACCATTTTCTTCTGACATTTCAATCGCTGGTTTAAGCAAGGACCAAAAACTTGCTGCAATCATTACTCCAGCAGCAAAACCTAGCATAGAGTTTAGAATTTTTTTATTGATTGATTTAAAAAAGAAAACCATTGAAGCGCCTGCTGCTGTAATAAACCAAGTAAAAAGTGTTGCTCCTAAAGCCAATAATATAGGGTTGTAATTTAGTAACCAATCAATTTTCATATTCTTATATTATTTATTCTATTGTAGTTATAACCATCAATAACATATCAATTTTTATACAAATGTAGACTTTTTGGTTTAACGCAGTATTTTTGCATTATACACAACGATCGGCGGCATGAAACGTTGGGGAGTTTGGAATTACTTTCTATCAAGATTATAGAAATCTTGTTGCGAGTGATTTTGTTCGAATACCCTCTTTACACCCAATGTTTTATGACCACAGTTTATAAGCTGGGCGTTTTGGTACAATTTATCTAATTATTAATATTTACTTTGAATGTGTTATTCATATCGTAAAGTATCCACTGGGTTCTTCATAGCAAATCGCCAACTTTGCCAACTTACAATAGTTAATGCTATTATTGAAACTATAGATCCTGAAACAATAAAAATCCAAAGGCTAATATTTGTTTTATATGCGAAATATTCCAACCACTTGCTCATTATATACCAAGCAATAGGACAAGCAATAATAAATGCTATCAACAAGTTATATATAAAACCTTTGTTTAAAGTTAATATTACTTCCCATACTTTTGCGCCAATAACTTTTCGTATTCCAATTTCTTTTATCCTGCTTTCACATAAAAAAATCGAAAGGCTTAAAATTCCAAGAATCGCAATTGTAATTGCAATTATAGAAAAATAAAAAACAGCTTTACCCAATTGTTCATCGCTTTTATATAAGTGATCAAAACTTGTATCTAGAAAATGATAATTAAAAGGATATCCCGGAGCAAGTTCATCCCATATCTTTCCTATCTGATCTAATGTTTGTGGAATATTACTACCAGATAATTTTATGTTTACATAGCCACCTTGCCTTGGTAAATAAACTATTGCCATTGGTTCAATTCTATTATGAAGGGATTTATAATTAAAATCCTTAATGATCCCAACCACTTTGGCTTTTCCACCAGGCACTCGTATTTCAATTTGAAAAGGATCCTTTAACACCAAATTCTCTCACTGCTGCCTCATTTAAGAGAACAGTAGAGTTTTCATCAGTCCTCAATTCTTTTGAAAAAAATCGGCCTTTAACTAAATGCAAGTCATACAATTCAACAAATTCTGCATCAACCCACAAAGAAGCAAAATTAATGGTTTTCCCGTCTAGCTCCTGACTACTTAAATCTTCTATCTTTCCAAATATTGTACTTGAGAATGCTACATTTTGTATATCAAATATATTATGTAAACGTTCTTTAAAAATTTCTTTTCCTCCACGAAATATCTGATATGGTAATTTTGCAAATATTATGTGCTCTTTATTTATGCCAAGCTCTTTATTTTTAATAAAATTTACTTGCTTTACAATTAGAAAAGTGACTGCAATTAAAGTAATTGAGACAAAAAACTGAAAGATAACAAGGAAATTGCGAAGATTGATTCCTTTATGCTGCTGACCAGAATCCTTTTTAAAAATATTTACAGCTTTTTGGGAAGACAAAAAGAAAGCAGGATAGATTCCAGCAATTATTCCTAACAATAAAATCCCGGGTACGAAAAAAATAAGAATAGAATATGAAAACTTCAAACCTTGGTTAACATTCATAAACTGGCTAAAACCTGGCAAAAAAGACATAGCAACAATAAAACCGATAATTGATGCAATTAAACTGACAATAATTGTTTCTGTTAAATATTGTAAGATTAGTGTAGATGTGTTCGATCCAATAATTTTCTGTACACCAATTTCTTTTTTTCTCAGCGATGCCCTGGCAGTAGAAAGGTTTATATAATTTATTATGGACAATAACATGATTACAATACCTATCCCTATTAACACTCGTATTAGAAACAAATTTCCTCGATTTGTAGTATCGTTTGTAAGGTTCTTATTAAAATAAACATCCTTTAGCCGATGTAAGCTTAAAGGAGTTAATTCAGCATCGGCATGACAGGCTTCGTTAGCAAGGTTCTTTTTGTAATATTCAATAAGGTATGTTTTTAACTTTTTTTCAAATTTAAATGGATCAACATTAGGATTTAAATGCAGATAGGTTTCATAAACAACAAATCCCCAGTTATCAGTATAATAAGGTGTCATTTTTTTTACTGATGCTTCTGAAATTAGTCCATTAAATTGTATCGAAGAATTTTGTGTAGTGTTTTTGACAATTGCTTGTATGGTAAATGTATGATCCTGAAAAGTCCTCCATATTATTGTTTCTCCGATAGGGTTTTTGTTTTTAAACATTCGCAAAGCCTCACTTTCAGTTAGGATGATTGAGAATGGTGTATTTATAGCTTTATTTATATCACCTTGTAGTACCTGAAAATCAAAAACATTGAAGAAATCAGAATCGATAGAATAATAATGTTCTATTTCGAATATCTCGTTGTTGTAACTTAAAACAGGCGAAAAAGCAAATAACTGATGGGTTTCTATATGGGTAGCATCCTGAATCTCAGGGAAATTATTTTTGAGTAATTCAGAAAGCGGACCGGGTGTGCCACTTGATTTGCCATATGATACTTTATAAATCCTGGATAAATTTGTGTGAAAATTGTCAACGTTTAACTCATTTCGAGCATAGATTGCAATGAGCAATAGAATGGTAATTCCAAATGAGAGACTAAAAACATTGACAAGCGTGTTGCTTTTATTTTTGTTTAGATTTCTAAAGCTTAATTTTAAAAAATATCTGAACATGTTTTTGCCATATTAGATTAATTCACATATCATCTTTCAATGCGAATATTTATTCATCATAAATCATCATCATAATATTACAACTAAAAATATAGTTAAACAACTAATGTATTAGTTGTTTTTTTCATTTATAGATAAAAGATTAAGAAGAAGAACAATACCCCCAATAATTTGGTATTACAATGAATGCATTCTTCACAAATTCTATTGTTCAAACTAAATATATGACAATATCATTTATGTTTATTATGTAATAAGATGTTCAGCTCTTTATACATTATTGTAACCAGTTATTTTTATACTAATGTTTTCACATAGCAAGGGGTTCAATTAATTATGGGTAATTCTAAATGCGATTGATATTTTTCACCGGTATATATGTTCAGAGTTGTTGGTTTACAATTTCCCAATGTATTATCAGGGCTTATAGCCGGATTAAATTCGTAGTTCTTATAATCAGCACCAGCGATAGATATTCTGATCTTGTGTCCTGGTCTGAATTTCCATGCCTGCGGCTTTAGGTCAAATTTCAAGTTTACAATCGAATTATTGGTAAAGGGAATTGAATCATAATCCTCCTTCCTAAAAGAATGCCAGGGCAATTCGGGTTTTACATTATAAAGACCATCGACCATAATGTTGTTGTTGAATAATTTGTGCCATCCGGCACGGAGCTTGCCTTCGGTAACATAATGGACTACTCCCGCGGTATCTACATCGCTCAAATACACAAAGATATCTGCATTGTTTTGATTTGAAGAAATATTTAAATTGATGACAGGGCTTCCCATAATAGTGACTGAATTAACTAAAACATCGGTTTCAAAGACCAGGCACTTTTTATCATGCTCATTTCGTATCATCAATGAGTCATTCCACCGATGCATCATTTGAGGGTTAAACTCATTGGATCCATACGATGAACTATGCGTAAAATCTACTTCATAAGCATATACCGTATCACTTTCATAGTTTTCCCCCAGTGAATTGGCCGCACCCAAACTGTAACTCATCGATGTTGCTTCTATAGGAGGCCATGAATCATAGTAATTCCATCCATCAAATGCAGTGTAAATTTTTACCGGTGGTTTTGAATCATATCCATTGTCAATTCCCTTAAGGTATCTATCGAAAAACTGTAATTCAGTTGAAAGTATCTGCTGGAAGGAAGAATAGTTCATTTCCAACCATTCCCAATATTTCGGAGTCAAACCCAGGTGAACTCGAGGGGTCATTAAAAGAGAAACGGGATTGGTATTCTGGAGATTTGCATAACTTTGCAATGTGCCTCTTGAAAATCCATCGAAGAACCCTCCAAGTAATAAGACTGGTATTTTAGTTTCTTTTAAACTATTGATCAAATAATCAACGCTAATATCTGCAAAGGATTGCTTAGAACCATAAAAATTAATCGTGTCGTCAATATACTTAATTGTTGTTCCAACTTCTTTTGGCCATATATTTTTATCGTGTTCCCTTGTCAAGGATATATACGCACTTCCTTTTCTTTCATTCCCATCAGCATATTCAATCTTTCCATCATATGCATTCAGGTCATTTTCTATTAGGATTGGAACTTCATCATAAAGTTTTCCGTCTCCATCTTCATCGATAACAGGTTCTGATGGAAATGAAGGGATGTCAAACTTGGTATTCCATAGGTTCCTATTGTTAAGTTCAACTGTTGATTCCGAATATTCATTCAGCCATCTTTGAGCCAAAATACCACCAGGCCGGAGAGCCTCTGTATACATATTGTAAAAGATCACCTCTGGCACTATGCACTTGAGATAATGTGATTTTGTGCTTGCCGCTGCAAATTGACTCCATCCGATGTATGACTGTCCCATCATTCCAATTTTTTTATTTGACCAGGGTTGATCAGCAATCCAGGCAAGTATTTCTTCCGAATCTTGGATAAATATATCGTCGAAAGCACCCGAGTATCCCGTAGAAGAACCTGTTCCTCGCATATCAACAAAGGCCATAGCATAACCATTACTAGTAAATGTATTTATCTTAATAAGATATTCACCCTCGTAGTCAGGCCCCCATTTTCCGGTATAATACTTGGATCCGATCTTGTCAAGCAAGGACATTCCTGGCACAACAATACTACTTGTGTAAGGTGAATATTTGAGTATTACAGGGAATTCATTTTGATCCCCGTTGTTAGGGATCAAAATGGTAATAGCAATTTTTGTTCCGTCGCTCAGGATGATATAATCGCGTTTTTTGTCATATTGCCCATTTTTTATATCAGATAATCCGGCATATTCAAATTCTGGACCGACATTAAATATTGTCTCTTTTCCAGTTGTATATAAAATAAATATAACTGATCCGGAGATCAACAGTAGCAGGATAATTCCTGTGATTTTAAAGTATTTCATATCTGATAATAATATTTCATTGTTCTTTTCTGCACTATTGTAAAATCATGTGAGCTAATATTGTTTACTACAGAAAGTTAATTGGTTACAACGGTTGGCATGTATTCACCTTGCCGTTTTTGTATTAATATAGAATCGGAATAGTAGATTTCAAATCATATCCTTCATATACTTTTTTATATTGGTATCCTTATAGATTTTCTGAACCGCCTCCGTATACAACTTAGTAAATCTATCATTTTTAATTAGATTACCAAAAAGAGATTCTTGTCTTATAAAGGCTAATGGGTCGGTTTTGGTTTGTTTGGCCGCTTGATGAAGTTCGGTGCTCATGGCATCGATAATTTCAATTGGATGCCCATGTCTATCTATTCCTTTATCACTATAATAACACCATGCAGCAATGATCAAGGTTGCAAATTTGATACTTCCACCAGTCGCTAAATTCTCATGTATGGTAGGAATTAAAAATTTGGGTAATTTGGCGGAGCTTTCTGAGCATATGCGGCTGACACTGTCTTTGATATTAGGATTGGCAAAACGCTGTAACAAAATGTCTTTGTAATCATTCAAGTCAATACCTTCAATGTCCCCTAAAATAGGCGTGGCTTCTACATCTAGAAAAGCACGTAAATAGATTGCGAAGGTTTCGTCTTCCATACAGGCATTGATCGTGGGGTGTCCATGAATGGCTCCCAAAAGACCCAAGACCGAATGACCTGCATTCAGTAAGCGGAGTTTCATTTTTTCATATGGGGCTACATCGGTTACGAATTGTACCCCTACTTTTTCGAACTCAGGTCTTCCATTTGAAAAATTGTCTTCAATGACCCATTGTATAAAAGGTTCGCAGGTGACGGGCCAGGCATCATGTACGCCATAGGTCTGTGCTAGGGTTTCAATATCTGCATTCGTAGTCACAGGCGTAATACGGTCTACCATGCAATTAGGGAAGCAGACTTCCTGGCCAATCCATTCCGCCAACCCCGCATCTTGCTCTTTGACAAAGGATAGCAGCATCTTTCGCGTCATATCGCCATTATGCTCGATATTATCACATGATAAAATGGTAAAGGCTGGTAACCCGTTATCGCGACGTCTTTTTAGGGCTGCGGTTAAAAAGCCATATACGGTTATCGGGTCATTGGGGTGTCGTAGCTCATGTTGTATATCAAGATTGTCAAAAATGAAATCTCCCGTTGTGGGATTAAAATTATAACCACCTTCAGTAATGGTTAAGGACACAATTCTAGTATTGGCATCTGCCATGCGTGCGATTACAGGTTCCGGGTTAGTAAAACCCATTTCAAAATCTACAATTGACCCTATGACTTCAGGTTCTATTTTTCCGTTTGGGTGTTTTATGAGAAGGGTGTAAAGGTTGTCTTGTTTTTTGAAAATGTCCTGTAATTTTTGGTCACCTTCGCGTATACCTATGCCGCAGATATTCCACTCTGAAGCTTCACCCAGCTGTCGAAGTTGGTGCAGATAGTAGGCTTGATGGGCACGATGAAAGCCACCAACTCCGATATGCACGATTCCGGTTTTGTTGTCCGTACGGTTATAGGTTGGCACGGGAATACGGCTTCCCAATTCTTCTAAATTTTGTTGTTGGAGTTTCATTTGTATTTTCATTAGTGTGAAGCTATTTTTGATTTTCCGCGTAGTAGCGCGCCATAGGCTAGAGCGAAATAAATAATGGTGCAGATGAAGGCGTACTTGTAAAAGACTTCCCGGCTTTCGACATAGGCAGTTTCCGAAGCATTACCGAACATGACATTAAAAGCTAAAACCAAGATGGCGACCAAAGCGGCATACGCGATAATTTTTAATCCTTTGGAGAAAAAAGAAACATCTTTCGAAATAATGGGCTCCTGATTTGCTTGGTGCTGTTGAAAGTGTTTAATCGACTCTTCTCGTTCTTCTTCTTCCTTCTCTTCCTCAGGGTAGTTCAGCTTTGCACCATAACGAGACGCAAGTAGTGTATACACCAAGATAGTGAAAAACCAAGTAGGGATAAACAGATAATAGAAGGAAATCACATCTAACGCATTCAAGCCAAAACCAAAGATCAAGCCCAAAGCCCAAGAGGCAACAGCTGGCATGCTAAAGGTCAGCTTGCGGTATGAAGACCAATAGCGCGTTAAACCAATTCTAGGGAAAACTTGATGTTCTGCAAAAACAATTGCTCCTACAGGAACTACCAGCAGTCCGGCATAGGTCAGTAGCGGCAGTATTTGCGAAAACACAAAGGGGAAACAGGCGATGACAATGGTTGCCAGACCCACTATAATAGTTGTTTTCTTTCGAGAATGGTTGAAAAAGATGGCCTGCGCTGCCAAACCTGATCTATATAGATTTGTTATAGCTGTTGTCCATCCAGCAACAATTACTATTACAAATCCAGACCAACCTAGGGCATAGTAAGCCACGTCACCCGGGTCAAGTTCTACGATAGATTTTCCTAAGATGACAGCAGCACCGGCACCCATGATTCCGGCAGCAATCCATGCCACATAGTGACCGAACATCATACCCGTACTGGTGGCATAGCCGTAGGATTTCTTTTTTGCAAAACGTAAGAGGGCCATATCAATCAACCCGAAATGGGTTATGGTATTGGCGGCCCAACCAAAGCCTATGACTTCTACTAATCCGATGCCCGGAGCTCCGTCGCTGTTGATTCCAGTCCAGATGGACTGGTCGCCCAGGGTCAGAAAATCAGCCCATCCTGCCGGTAAGGTTTTATCCAATACGTCTAAAGACAAAGCGGGTAGGAGCACCATTGCGCCACTCATAAACATCACAAAGAGCCAAGGCGCACAGATGCCTGAAAATTCAGAAACCGCATTAAAACCATAGAGTGCAATTGATACCACAAAGATGCCCACAGCCAAAACAATCAAAATAAACCAAGCATTGGTAGGGTACCAATTGAGTTGGGCTGGAATACCAAAAGCAAAACGCACCGCGGTAGACGATACCGTAATCATCGCCGCTGAAATCACCGAAAAGATGATCACATTGGCCCAATTGTACAACTTGGTCATCGAATCCCCCGCAATCTTATTAAGATAGGTATAGAGGCTCAATCGCGTATCAACGGCAATAGGGGAAGTGATGAACCTCCAACTCAGTACGGCCAGAATATTACCAATCAAAAGGC
Source organism: uncultured Cytophagales bacterium (assembly GCA_942491935.1). Lineage (GTDB taxonomy): Bacteria > Bacteroidota > Bacteroidia > Cytophagales > Cyclobacteriaceae > JAGTVG01. The sequence goes on along the minus strand of CALOCZ010000014.1, from coordinate 72,738 downwards.
CTAGGATAATATCCATCGTTTTGGCTCCTAAGGCTACAAAGGTAGCCCCGATGACAAACTCCGTCGCCGCTACATGCTCGGCAGCATAGAGTCCCGCAAAATGGGTCCAATCGTGTAATTTATGTTTGGCAACTGGTAATTGTTCTTCGTCAAGGTTTTTAAATTGTTTAAAATCTTCAGTTGTGCCCATATTTTAGTTTGCCGTTGAAAATTAGATTCCTATAAATTTTTGTGGTATTAGTTTTACTTTTTATTAAAAGTATTTTGAAGTAATGTGCCACAAGGTGTTTATATGATAACTAAAATAGAATATATCCCCCAGAAAAGAGAGGGATATTTGGATAATTGTTATCATATTGTATTATAAATCCAGCCCCTCATAAGGGCTCCGGATTTCCTCTATTCACTTCCGGCTTACGAGCGTGTAAATTTCCGTTGTTAACGAACTTTCATGCCTCAATAACTCCTGAATGTACCTGATATCAGTACCAGACTCAAATAAATGCGAAGCATAACTGTGCCGTAAGGTGTGTAATGATCCCCGCTTCCTAATTGCCGCTCGATCAATGGCCTTCTTTAATATCATTTGGCAACTGCTTGCACTGTATCACCTACCTCCCTTGCCTTCAAATATATATACCTTTGGATGATAATGCTTGTAATAATCCCTCAATGAATTGACCAAAATTTTCGATAAAGGAACGATCTTGTCATTTCGACCCTTGCCAGATCTGATGTGGATGACCATTCGGTCTGAATCTATGTCTTCGGGCATTAAATTCAATAGTTCACTAACCCGCAAACCTGCGGAATAAATTAGGGAAATGATAACACGATGCTTTTCATTTCGTAATGTCCTCAATAACCTTGTTGCTGAAGAATTTGAAAAATGATTTGATTAATCCGACATAAGTGTCACAGGTTCGCTCGCTGTATCGTTTGCTCTTCAACCAAATCCTGAATCGATCTATGTGAGCTTCATGAACCTTTGGTAACTCGAGTTTTGAAATGATTTGAGTTGATGAATATTTGGCATTGCCTTCCTTAACTCTAAAAGCCGAATCATCAATAATGATATCGACTGAAGTTAAATAGAATTTTAATGATTTGAGCTTTTCTTTAGTATAAGGAATATGCCATAATCTATTCTCCGCAGACCATATGCGACCTGGGATTAACCGGACTTTCTCTATTATGGATTTTTCGTAATTGAATAGAATGGCGATTCTCGCCTTTCCCTGAAACCGGAAAGGTTTTAAATATATTGTTTTCATAGCTGACCTTATAGAGGATTGAATATTCAATTTATGAAAAATCATTTATTTTATGAATCAAGATGAAATTTTTGTCAATTGAAGGATGTTAAAACCAGGGCAAAATTCTACCCTAACAGCTTTATTTCAAGAAATGGTGGCAAATGTGAGATTTTTCTACTTGCCTGAAGATGTTAATGGCAAAAGACGATTTTGTCTGAAAATGATAATGATAAAAAGTTCTTTCGAGTTGTCGGGAGATGATTATGACCAAAGATGAAAGTGATTAAGAGATAGTTCTACTTTTGATGAAAAAAAATAGGAGATAATAATCGGTAGAAGGATAATCTTAAATTCTTATCTGTAATATCCCCTGCTTTTTCTCCCTTCAAACATCTTCCTGAAATTATGACCGGTCCAACAGGTTATAGCCCCAACCAGGCTGCCAATCAATACGGTAATCCCGATTATTAATCCCGATTGCCCAAGATTGAACATGTCAGCGACCTTCTGTGTTAATACCGACTCTGTAGCAATGTCAATTTTTAAGGTCATCCATAACCATATCAGTCCCACTCCAAAAGCTCCTGCAAAAAAGGACTGAAATCCAGTGCTTTTCAAAATGGCACCTCCAATAAAAGCGGAAACAGCGATCCACCACCATCCGAAATGCGGGCCGCCAAAATATACCAGAGCAGCTATTATGATAATCTTAATATAAAACCTCATGTTAATTAACTTCTTCAGTCTCTTTTGTTAATGAAATATTAAGTACACCTTCACGATCCTCTCTATACTGATCCCAGAAAGCAATTTTGAAATACTTGCCTTTTGCCCAATCATCAATAAAAGTATCATAAGCTGTACTGCCAGGGTTTCCGCTCTGCCCGCCAGGATATATTCCCCATGCTTCAATTTCATCACCCAACTCCACGATCAGCCTCCATGATGCACCCCAATTTTCCGTCCGGTAGCATTTACAATGCCTTTATATCCTCCAACTGGTACCCTGGAATAACTGAATGACTTTATCCTTGTCATGTGTGTTAATCTTGTATTCTTAAAACGGTACCACAAGGGTTCCAAACTATCATTCAATTCCATCCACATATCGATGCTGTCAATCCCTTGTGTAAAGGAGGTGGTTACAATATCATTAATGTTTTCAATTTCCTTTGTATCCAAAACATCAAAAACAGTATCGGTCGGCCACTTGGTTAAAACATTCATGGTAGTATGATCGTTTGGCCAGGCAACGGGTACATCAAGGTCAAATTCATCCCAAAGCAGTTTGTACATCTTAATGTACCAGGCCCGGAAATAGGAGGGCTCGATCATTTCAGGATCGGCCATATAATTCCAACCTCTTAACGTTTCAGCAATCTGCAATTGTCCATCTGATAATTCACCCTTATTTAAACTATCGAGCATTACCGGTAATATAGAGGAAGCAAGGGTAAAGTAATTATCATTCTGTAACGTTTTCATATCATCAATGGTAATTCCCTCTGAAGCTGTTAAGACAGAATTTATTCGTTTATTCCTGAAATGTTCTTCATTTCGGCTATGATAGAAATAAGGGTAATCTGAATCAAAAGGGTGCTGGTTGGCCGAACTGATAAATCCCCTTTCCGGATTAATAATTCGTGCATTATGTTCTTTAGGGATATATCCCTGCCATTCATAGTTGGGATCACTACCGTCCATAATAAATTTTCCCTGTTCCTTCCATTTTAATGGATAATTCCCTTGTACTATCTGGGCAATATCACCTTCCCTGGAAGCAAGTGCAAAGTTTTGTGGGGGACAATCCAGAGATTTGCATGCTTCTAAGGCCTGGGTTATATTGCTTGCCCGGTTAAGATCATAAAACGCTTTGAAATCAACGGAAGTATTATGGGCTGTCCACTTCAAAGCCAGATTAACTCTATTGCTGTCTCCCATAAAAGACCTATCATATACTACCGGCCCATAATGGGTATAAACCACTGTATCGATATAATCTTCCTGTCCCCGGATTTTAAAAGTTTCTATTATCTTCTGTGTTTTTAGCCATTTTCCTCCGTATGAATATTCATCATTACTGTCATCCCGAAAAGAAATCTGATACCAGTCCCTTAAATCACGATCTGCATTGGTTGCACCCCAGGCGATAGAATCGTTAAATCCAAGTAATAAACCCGGAACCCCTGGAACTGTTACTCCAAATGTATTTACTCCGGGAGCTTGTAATTGTTGAGCATACCAGATCATTGGCAGATTTAATCCAAGGTGTGGATCATTGCAAAGAATGGCATAACCATTTTTTGTTTTTGAACCTGAAACAGCCCAGTTATTACTTCCTATTCCTTCAATGTAGTTATCCTGCAGGCTTACTGAATAGGAATTTTTTATTTCATGGTTATCAGGACTGAATATTTCAGTGGGTTCAAAATCCCAGGGTGTTCCAACCGGTATAATGGGCTCAACGTCTTCAGTGAAATCGGGGAAAAGAAAATCAAATCGTTCCTTTCCGAAAATCTTAACCATATTCGTATTCTGAAGATCACGATCGCCATTTAAATCATCCGCCAGGTATTTCTGCGTAAGTAATGACTTATACGGACTCCAGCGTTCCGGCAGGTAATCTAACAATTTATATTCCAAAGGCAGATCTTTATAATTAAGTTGATCAATAAAGGCATTTACCCCGTCTGAATAAGCACTTGCTGCTCCGTAGACCTCCTTATATTTCTTTAATTCATCATCGGCTCTCTCAGTGGCCTCACTTAATCCTTTCCTGCGCTGGAACCTGTCGAAATCAATGGCTGCTTCCCCCATTACTTCACTTATGCGTCCTGAAGCTACGAAAGTGATAAATTCCATCTGCCATAGCCTGTGATAAGCAGTGATATATCCCTGGGTAAAATAAAGGTCGTATTCATTCTTTGCAAATATGTGCGGGATGAGATTGGATTCATATTGAACCTTCACCTCATCATTCAATTGCGCGAGTGAAAGATCATATCCGATTTCGAAAGGATCCTGTTCCGCATTCTGCCAGAAACCATGAAATGGATCAAGTAACTTTCCAAGTGGAGGGATACTTCCAATTTTCTGGTTTAATGAATAAACCAGTGCCCCGGATATCAGGATGGAAATTAAGAATCTCAAAAATTTCATATTTTCAGCCAGTAAGAATATCTATGAGAGATTAAAAAAAACTAGTTTTAAGTTTATCAAAAAGATAATAATAAACGAATGTCCGAAATTCAATTTCAAAAATTATATTAAAAAAATGAAATTTTAAATTATTCCTGTAGTTTTTTTTTAATCCATTATAACAATTACCTTAATATCTGATTTTTTTAAGTAAATACAGGTCAAATCACAACAAAATCAAATTATCCTTCATGACAGGTTTTTGAGTACTGTCTATTTTAATGAAGGATATGGGTGGTATTTTATTCGGGCATCCAGTTTCTTACCTAATAAAAGTTATATATTTCTTTCACATAAATTGCTTATAATCAAGGCATTGAAATATATAAATATTTTTTTATCCTACTTTTGGTCTGGTAATATTCATATTTTATTACTGATGTAAGTTCCTATATGCTATTTGAATTATTTTTCTGAAATAACCCTCTATATTCGTACAGAAAGTTAGGTTAATAAATCTGTAAGATCAAAAAGTCCTTTGTTCTTTGTTTTTGATAATGTAATAAAATTGGCTTTAATCAAAAGATATTTACAATATTGCAGTTTTTATTAGCATCGCTGAAAAATTGTAGCTCTTATGTGACCAGGTGTCGACAAACTCCTTTCGACGAACCCTTGAAATAATCTCTGGCACCTGGCCCTTAAGGGTTTTTCTTCACCCCAATCTGATTCCTGAAAAATTGTTATTTCTGAAACATTTTTAGATGTACTATATTCAACGTAGTGCTTCTAATATTTGTAAAAGAATGTATTCACAGATGATAAATTATTTTTATCTTCAGGCTTTGTAACTAATAATTATTCTGAAAATGAGATTTTCCTTGCCTTCCTTAAATAAAATTATCCTGATTTTACTCGTGTTATTTATATCCAATCAGCCAGGGTTTGGCCAGAATAAAAAACGATCTAAAAAGAAAAACGAACAATCCGGGCAGACCGAAGAAGATAAAAAATTATTGAATGAGATCCAGTATTATAATGTAATCACCCCACTTGCAAAAACTGATTCCGGATTATTTATTGTCCATTTTGTAGACGATAAATATTATTTCGAGATTCCTGATAATCTTTTCAATAAGGATATGCTTCTGGTCAGCCGAATTGCACAGATTCCCAATGGGTTGGGAGGAGGCTACATCAATGCCGGTACAAAAATGCATGAACAAGTTATCAGGTGGGAAAAGAAATATAATAAAATCCTGTTGAGGACAAAGTCCTATATAAGTTGGGCTGATGAGAACCTGCCCATAAACTTATCGGTTCAAACCAATAATTATGAGCCTGTAATCCATGCTTTTGATATCGAAACCTATAATCCAGATTCAAGTAACCTGGTAATAGATGTTACGAAATTCTATACCAGCGATATTCAGGCCATCGGCGGATTAACCACAGATTTACGAAAAGACTATAAAATTACTAAACTTGATGAGGACCGGTCATTTATTGAGGGGATAACCAGTTATCCTGAAAATGTAGAGGTGCGTCATGAATTGACCTACACAGCAACTGAGCCTCCATCAAATAATTCCACGGGAGCAATATCTATGCTGATGAATCAATCGATGATCCTCCTGCCGGAAAAACCCATGATGCCCAGGTACTATGATCCAAGGGTAGGATGGTTTACACTCAGCCAGATTGATTATGGCTCTACTGAATTAAAGGCTGAAACGAAAAGAATAATCCGAAGGTGGAGACTGGAACCCTCTGATGAGGAGGCTTATACCAGAGGTGATCTTGTAGAACCTGTAAAACCAATTGTCTACTACCTTGATCCGGCCACACCGGAGATATGGCGTCCTTATTTCAAAGCCGGGATTGAATTATGGCAAAGGGTATTTGAATCAGCAGGTTTTAAGAATGCAATTATTGCCAAAGATCCTCCTACAAAAGAAGAAGATCCTGAATTTTCACCGGAAGATATTCGGTATTCCGTAGTTAGATATGTGGCATCTACGACAAGGAATGCTATGGGACCCAGTGTGTCAGATCCAAGATCAGGAGAAATCATTGAGAGTGATATTATGTGGTATCATAATCATTTCCGGACTTACCGGAACCGGTATATGATTGAAACCGCCGCAGTAAATACTTCAGCCAGAACCCTGCATACCCTGGAAGAGGATATGGGTGAAATGATTAAAATGGTCATAGCCCATGAAGTGGGACATGCCCTGGGATTGCCACATAACATGAAAGCATCTTCAGCCTACCCGGTAGATTCCCTGAGGTCAGGTACCTTCACACAAGAGTATGGCATTGCGGCTTCTATTATGGACTATGCGCGCTTCAATTATGTAGCCCAACCAGGAGATGAGAATATCAGATTTGTTAGGCAGATGGGACCCTATGACCATTATTCGATAAACTGGGGATACCGTTGGATCCCTGATGTGGATCATCCGGAAGAGGAGAAAGCTACGCTTGATTCCTGGATACTTGAAAAAGCCGGTGACCCCAAATATCGTTTTGGAGGTGGTGGGGGGGGATTTGATCCCTCAGCCCAGACTGAGAATATTGGAGATGATATTGTCAAAGCTTCTACTTATGGTTTGAGTAATCTGAAAATAGTTTCTGACAATTTAATTAAATGGACTTCTCAGGAAGGTAAAGATTATTCAGATCTGACGGAACTGTATAGCGGTCTGGTAAAAACCTGGGGAATGTATTCCAAACATGTATTGAATAATGTTGGTGGCGTTTATCAGACACCTAAAACCACAGATCAGGAAGGACTTGTATATACTTATGTCCCTTCGGATATTCAGGCCGCATCCATGCAGTATTTAAACGAACATGTTTTTAATACTCCGGAATGGATCATTAATGAAAATATTCTACGAAGAATAGAACCTTCCGGGGAAGTTAACCGGATATCTGTCGTTCAGAAGGGTTTATTGAATTCATTACTGGATACTGACAGGATGGGCAGAATTGTGGAAGCTGAATCATTTATGGATTATGACTCCTATGCCTTAGAACAAATGATGCTGGACCTACGGGAAGGCATCTGGAATGATCTGGATAAAAACATTTCAACAGATGTTTATAAAAGGAACCTCCAGGTCGCCTGGATTGAAAGGCTCTCAAAAATCTTAAATACGCAAACTGATGCGAATGATAAAGAAAATCCTGGGATAACAGATGTGAAGGCCATGGCGCTGGAAGAATTGAGAATTATTAAAAGGTCAATTGAATCGAGGATAGACGATATCCGTAGTTCTCGGGCCAGATCTCATTATTTGTTTTGTTTGAAAAGAATAGAAGATGATCTTTTGCCGGTTATAAAATGAAGAATTAGCACAAATAATTTACAGTTTATTATTGAGTTTTGATTAATTAACATAGCTTTCTATCTTGTAATTTCTGAAACTATAAAATGGATTGATGGAAGTGCATCAAAATAGAGTTCAACAACTTGAATATCAGTTATTTAACCTTGCATGCGTCATCAGCGCCGCAGCGTCCATGACCATAGCTCTTCTTGATATCTTTGTAACCGGACATACCGTGTCCATCTTCCTGGATTTAACAGGTTTTGTTATCTTTTGCATTTTTTATTATCTGGCGAAGAATGAAAACCAATATCCTAAACTGGTTTTGCCCTTTGTTTTAATCCTGTATCTATTAATTAATCTATCCTGGTTTTTTCAGGGTGGCGGGTTTAACTTCAGTGATACTGTAATCTTTTTCCTGATCTTTATCATTTCACTGTTGATCATACCCAAAAAGTACAGGACACATCTGATTGTTCTTACATCAGTAAATATTTTTACACTTATCATAATTGAAAATATCAATACGGATTTCAGGTATCAGTACCTCGATCCGGCAAAGGAAGTATTCGTATCCGATATATTTGTAGTTCTCCTTTTCGCGATTGGCGGATATCTTATCCTGAACTTTAAAAGAAAATACGAATCGCTTTCCACACAATTGATTGAAGCATACGATAAGATCAAAGAAAGTAATGTTGATCTGGAGAATACTGTCCATAAAAGGACCAAAGAACTTAAGAAGGCAAATAAAGAACTTGACAGGCTATTTTACCGCAGTTCGCATGATTTCAGAAGGCCCTTAACTACCCTGATGGGTATCAATGAGGTGGCCAGGTTAATGGACCTCAAAGAAGATACTATGCAATTGTTCAAAATGATGAACCAAACCGTGGGCAGTATGGACAATATGCTGAAGAAGTTTTATAATCTGTATGAGATCAGCCATTATTTGGAAGAAAAACGTCTGGTATCCCTGTCAGCTATTGTTGAGAAGTATGAGGATGAATTGCTAAAAGAAGGGCATATCATAAAAACACTAATAAATCTGAAGAAATACGATGATATGGATCCAAAGAACAGCCTGATAGATATCATTTTTTCAAATATTATCGAAAATGCCATTCGTTTTACCAATGGCAAACATGCGGATATTTCAATCAAGATTACTGAAAATAGAAATTTCTTAAATATCCAGATGGAAGATTGTGGCATAGGGATAGATGAAATATATTATGGCAGGATCTTTGAAATGTATTTCAGATCTAACGAAAGGCCCCATGGAAATGGCCTGGGCCTTTATGTGGTTAAAACAGCTCTTGATAAGCTACATGGAAACATCATAGTGAAAAGTGAAAAAGGGAGTTATACACAATTCGATATAAATATACCTGTTTAAACATCTGACAAAATGCTTCGAATTTTTTTAATACCTGGAATTGCGATGTTTCTAAACCTGAATTTGTCAGGCCAGGAGAATCCCGTTAAAATTGAAGAATTTATCTATGATGAAGCTCCGTTCAAGTCCTGCCATGCCTCTACTATTGCAGAAACAAAATCCGGCTTGTACGCTGCCTGGTTTGGCGGTACTCATGAGAAACATAAAGATGTGGAAATCTGGATTAGTAAAAAGGAAGATAATACCTGGAGCACCCCCATTTCTATGGCGAATGGAATTGTTGGGGATAAAAGATACCCTTGCTGGAACCCTGTTTTATATTACTCCCCTGACAATAGACTATATCTTTTTTATAAGGTAGGACCCAGTCCTTCTGAATGGTGGGGGATGCTGAAATACTCCGATAATGATGGGAATACCTGGTCAGAAGAAATCAGACTTCCGGAGGGGATTTTAGGGCCAATTAAGAACAAACCTGTATCCATAGGGAGAAACCTGCTTTTATGCCCGTCGAGTACAGAACATGATGGCTGGAAAGTGCAGATGGAAATGTATGATCCTGCTGAAAATTCATGGAAAGATCCTGTATATGTCGACCACTACTCAAAATTTAACGTGATCCAGCCAACCATCCTACAAGACAGTGATGGCAAGATCATGATCTTATGCAGAAGCAAGGAAGGATATATAATTTCGTCATCCTCAAAGGATAATGGGAACACCTGGAGTAAACTTGAAGCTACAAATCTGCCTAATCCCAATTCTGGTATAGACGCAGTAACACTAAAAAATGGGAAACATATCCTGGTATACAATCATACCGGAACTCCCAAAGGGAAATGGGGCGGGAATAGGTATCCCTTAAATGTTGCTGTTTCAGAAGATTGCAAAAAATGGCATGCTGGTCTTGTCCTGGAAGATACGAAAGGAGAGTATTCCTATCCTGCGGTCATTCAGTCAAGCGATGGCTTAATTCATATTTTGTACACATGGAATCGTTTAAAGATAAAGCATGTGGTTATTGATCCGGAATTGCTGACAGAAACTGATATTGATAACTGGAATTAAATAATATGATTTAGAGATATGTTAAAAAGATATAAACTGGCTTTATTGTTCATTCCCTGGATCTTATTACTCATAGTATTATTATTGTGGTCGCTTGGAATTAAACTCCCGTCATTTAATAAAGAAATTGTTGAGATTCAGAATACAACAGTAATTGTTGAAAGGATCGAGGAGTTGGGCAAACTGGAACTGGTGAAATATAATTTTAGGGAAATTTATGATTACCAGGCCATAAGCAAAGGAAAGATCAACAGTAGTACAGCATTGAAAACCTACGATTTTAACCCTGACCTTAAAATAGCCCTGATCGCATCCGGGGAAGCTGTGGGTTGTATCGACCTGCGAAATATGGAACTGAACAGTGTTAAAATCTCAGGTGATACGTTGTTCTTTAAGATTCCTGCATCTGAATTATGCTACTATAAACTTGATCTTGAAAAATCGAGGGTATATGATTTCGAAAGGTCTGGTTTCTGGAGTAATATTTTCCCGGATGATGAAGAGGTAACGCGGGCTGTGGACAATGCATATCGCGAAGCAGAAGACCAGATCCGCATCAGTGCACTTGAAAATGGTATACTCGAGCAGACCACTCTAAATGCTGAAAAGGTTTTACGGCCCATTCTGGAGAAAATCTCAGGTAAAGTTGTTGTTTTTACTTATAATCCTGATAATGCTAACCTACATCCTGTGATGTAATCCCATCTTTACATTTTAACGAAGATTTTGATGTAATCAATTAAAATATTAATTAGAACAGTTTGTTAATTAAAACAACAATCGTCTGATCATGAATCTTTTAAAAAGTAACTCCAGCGGAGAATTTTGGAGAATAAAATAATACATCAGAGATTTGGATTAAAGGAATCCTTGAAATACTCAGCTGCCGCTTCCCAATCCACGGTTTTATCCGGTTTTTTCCCCAATTTGTCATAAAGATTCCTGCGGCTCTTCTTGTCAGCAATGGCGATTTTAGCTGCAAAATAAAGAACCTCTTCAGCAACATCTATCGGTACTACCACAACCCCGTCCCAGTCACATCCAATAATATCACCAGGATGAACCATAACACCTCCGCAGGCAACAGGAACATCCACATCCATTAATTCCACCCGGCCAGGTATTATAGTCCGACCAATCCCATTGCAGGCTACAGGATTTTTCTGAAGAATTATCTCATCCGTATCTCTGGCGTTACCATCTGTAACTATTCCAACAACTCCATTGGCTTGCATCGCCATGGAATTATTCGAACCCCAATAGCCGCATTCACGGGCTCCGTTTGTAGATGTTACTATTACACACCCGGGTTTTGTAATTAATTTGGCATGTGAACCTCCTGATTTAAACCAGATATCGTGCTGCAGCAGTGCCTCTTCCCGGTCGATCATCGGCATCCTTCGGTTGGTCGGAATTACGCGCATGGTTACGGCCGGCCCCCAGAAACTCATGCCCATCCACAAGGGACGGATAGATGGATCCATCAATGTCAAATCGGCACGGCCTATCGCATCGAGTCCATCAGTCACATCAGTAACCCTAAGAAATTTGCTGAACCTTTCTGCAAGAGCATATGGGTCCTTACCCTGTACCAATTCAGATTTATCCTGGTTAGGAATTTGAGAATCCTGAGCTGCAGCATCTATTGATTTAATTACTCCGATACCAGCTGTAGTAGCTGCAGTAAGTTTCAGAAAATTTCTCCGGGATGATGTCCCGGGAGAGTTAGTCTGTTTTTGCTTTTTTAAGATGTCCAGGTCTGATTTCGTTTTATGATTCTTCTTCATTTTCTGATATATTAAAAAATTATTAAAATATAGATCTGCGATTATAAAAATTTCCTTTTAAGAGGTAGACGTTTTATCTCAATATACTTAAAATTCTCAAAGTCTGATAATTTAGAAACGTAAATTTCCAACCCTTGATATTCTTAATGATATTACATGCTAAACCATTAGTCATCAATCGGTGCACTTTATATTGACGGAAAACAGTGTCTTGAGTGTGGTAATTAATGCTTTTCAAGCCTGAGATCGCAGGAATGATTCAAAGGGTATATGTTATCAGTCATAAAAGAATGCATCAGACGTTTTCTCTCTTTGGTTATAAAAGTTTCATAAGTATAAGGTTGGGGCGAATCTATTGACATTCGTCAAAATTTCTTAAATTGTAATACGATAAGTTTTAGATCGCAGTATTTTTAGTTCCAAACCGTTTCTTAATGTCTAAAAGACGCTTAGCTGCCATTATGTTTTCCGACATTGTCGGTTATGATTCCTTGTTGAAGGAAGATGAGAAGAAAGCGTTTGAATACCTCAGAAAGAACCAGCGAATCCACAAGCGATTAATCAAAAAATTCAATGGTCGATGGTTAAAAGACATGGAGAGTGGTACTTTAGCCAGCTTCACCTCTAATATTGATGCAGTTATGTGTGCTGTATCACTTCAAAAAGCTACTGAAGAATTGGGAATACCCTTACGGATAGGATTACACCAGGGTGATGTGGTCTTTGAGAAAAACGATGTGCTTGGTGATGGTGTAAACATTGCTTCAAGGATATTGGGATTTGCCAAAACGAATGGGATTGTTATTTCTGAAACAGTACATAACAATATTAAAAATAAAGAGGGACTGGAGATTGATCCACTGGGTACTCAACAATAAAAGGCGTTGAAAACCCCTAAGGATTTTGTGTTAGCTGCCAATATTAAATTTGGAATAAAATAACTAACTTACTCCATAGGTTTTGGCAGATCAACCACTTCTAATCTTTTAATAGCTTTATTACCTACCTCAATATTTTTTTACCTGAAATAATGAATCCAAAATTAAAGTTTTGATAGCAGCGACCCTTGAATTTGTAGAATACTTATGTTGTGTTGGTAATTGTTCTTGATCAACAACATCCAATGCGTATAAGGATGTTGAAAAATCCATTTCTGAAATTGCTTCTGAACTGGGAGTTAATGTCATTATTGAGGGTTCTGTTATGTGCTTGGGAGATAGTGTCTGCCTCCAGGTTAAATTAGTCAGCACCTATCCGGAGGAGCAAACACTCTGGGTTCAGGATTATAAGGAAGAAAAAAGTGAGATCCTGAGTTTGTACAACAAAGTAACCAAAGAGATTTCGGAGGAGATCAATGTGATATTGACCCCACAGGAAGAAAGTATGCTTGCTGAATATAGGACGGTAAACAATGAAGCCTATGATGCTTATTTAAAAGGATTATTATATTGGGATAGGCTGGGCAGAGAAGACCTGGAAAAAGCTATAGAATATTTTAACACTGCCGTTGGAAAAGACCCAAGTTGGGCGCCGCCCTATGCCGGATTGGCTTCATCATGGGGAGGATTAATGCAAATGGGATTTGTCCAACCTACAGTAGCCATTTCAAAGATCTATGACAACCTGAACAAAGCACTGGAACTGGACCCCAAATCTGCAAATTCACATTATGTAAAAGCGATTATGGCAGTCTGGCTGGAATGGAACTGGGAGAAAGGTGAGGAGGAATTCTTAAAAACCATTGAGTTGAATCCAAACGATGCCCTATCACATGCTTATTACGCACATTTACTAAGCTTACTGCGCAGGCCTGAGGAATCATTAAATCAAGCTCAGCTGGCGCTGGAACTGGATCCGCTAAGACCCCTCGTTATGGCATTATATGCAACAGTTATGATAAATACGGGAAATTATCAGGATGCAGTAGATCAAACTAAAAAAGCACTATCCATTGATCCAAATCATTTCTTTGCCAATGTCATGATGGAATATGCTTCATATTATATTGGAGATTATAAAAGATCCATTCAAGCATTAAAACATATTTATCAACTTGATAATGATAATGCATTTGAAATTGACAATGCAATGGATGAGCAAGGCTACATTCCGGCCCTGAAAATTTTGATCCATATTTTAGAAGAAAGAGGAAAGGCAGGTTTTTACCTTCCCTTTGATTTGGCTACATATAATCTACGAATTAATGAATACGAAAAAGCCCTAGATTGGATTGAGAAAGGGTATGAAGTGCACGATCCTAACATGCCATACATAACCACTAAAATTGCTTTCTATGATCAATTGAAAGGCAACCCCAGATTTATTGAACTTCTAAAAAAACTGAACCTGCCTGTGGATTAAATTCTTGCAACAGTTCATTAGATCGATCTAAGACTTAAATTAAAATTACGAGATCTTTAAATATCATTGTTAGCGTTTTGTTATTCTTCAACTGGTGCTAAATCTAACATTGTATTTATAATCAGCTGACATCTAATTAATTAGCCTGCAAAATCAGATCCGAAAAACAAACATTCAAATATTTCAACCTGAAATATAAGTATGTTTCATTTATACTATTTAAATGTTCTAATGATACTGCTTAAGATATGGTATATATGCTAAAATCTGTGAAGTATTGGGTGGATGGTTCTTGGATGGAAAACATCACAAGAATTATTACCCGAGTTACAAAGGAATCTTAGATGCGGATGAAAATAATTAAACTGAAGGATCAGATTTATAATTAATTATAGAATTATTGTGCAATCTTATATCAGTTTACAGGTTGGAAATTTAATCCTGATATAAGTTTACACTTAGTTTTGTGTAAATCCATTTAAGAATATGACACTCTTCATGAGATGATATTCGGAATTTATTTCCTTTCTAATGAGCTGATGACTTCATTTTTGTAATTCCTGCCAATTGGAAGTTCTTTGCCTGGTACTTCAATATGGGTGTGTGAATAGGCTTCTATATTCTGGATACATATAATGTAAGAACGGTGAATCCTTAGAAATAGCTCAACTGGTAATTTAGATTCCAATTCACTGATCAGTATCTTTGAGATAATTGTCCTGCTCTTACAAATGATCTTAACATAATCTTTTATGCTTTCAATATATAAGATCTCGTCAAACCGGATCTTTACATTCTTTTTGTCAGATCTTACAAATAGATGGTCAGAATTCAAGTCCTGTTTCTGAAGCGAGCCTCCCGGTATCAGCAGTTCGCTGTTGCTTTGATCATAGAATTTATTAATTGCCCGCATGAAACGGTCGAACGATATGGGTTTTAAGAGATAATCAATTACATTAAGATCAAAAGCATCAATTGCATATTCACGATAAGCTGTTGTCAATATTACTTTTGGTGGATTTTTAAGTGATTTAAGAAAGTCTAATCCGGTAATTTCAGGCATCTGTATATCAAGAAACATAAGGTCTACCCTGGTCTTATTCAATATGTCGAAGGCCTGGAAAGCATCCATACAGGTAGCCACAAGTTTAAGACTTTCAAATTTCTCGACGTGCATTTGGATGGCATCAATTGCCAGGGGTTCGTCATCCACTATGATACACCGGGTTTTCATTTTTTATTTCCTGTTGGTATCGATAATTGAACACTAAAAGTATCAGATAAATTCTCAATGTCAAGGGAATAATCACTTTGATACAAAAGTTGAAGTCTTTTTCTTACATTTTCTAATCCTATACCACCGGAAATGGATTTGCTATCCAGATCTTTTTGTAATGATTTACTATTTATGATATTGAAATCCAATTTATTGTTTTCAACTCTTAAATATATTTTTATCCAAACTTTATTAGATTGCCTTCCAGCCCCGTGCTTGAAACTGTTTTCGATAAATGGCAGCAAGAGCATAGGTGGTATCTGTTGATCATTTGTATTATCAGCATTGAATTGTATATCTAAGCGGTCCCCAAATCTGATTTTCTGAAGATATATATAATTCCGGATCAGTTTGATCTCCTTTTTCACATCTACTATTTCAGCATTGCACTCATACAGGAGGTAATCCAGCATTTCGGATAGTTTTAATACAGCTTCGGCAGTTAAGTCGGATTTTTTTAGCGCAAGTGAATATATATTGTTCAGGGTGTTAAACAGGAAATGTGGATTTATCTGTCCTTTCAGCATGGTCAGTTCAGCCTGAGTCTTCTCTTTCAACAATTGCATTGCCTTATGCTGCTGTTCATACCAGTACTTCAGGAGTTTGATCAATATAGCCAGTATACTAACAGAATATAACCCTACAATCACGAAATACAGATCGATCAATGATTTGTCGAATGTGCCCATCCCGGGCCCGATAAGTGTTAAGGTGGGAAGAAAGATAAGCGAAGTAATCCAGAATGAAAAGATCAACGCATATACACTGAAAAGGATAAAAAGTTTTATTTTGTTCTTTAGCAGAAAACGGGGAATAAGGTAATAGTTGAAAAAATACGTCGTACCAATCGTAATAGGCATCAGAAGAATAACAAATTTGAATGTGATCAGGTAAAATCCCTGTTGATGGCCGAAGAAAAAGGTGTAATAAATTAAAACAGCTATCCAGAAAATAATATGGGTCAGTACCCTGATTTTAGTATTATTTAATATTTGTGGTAATCCTTTCACTTCCTGAACGATTCTTTAATAAAATTATAATTATAAATTGAAACAAGCAGGAAGAATGTTGAAATATAGACCAACTACAATTAAATAGCTGGATACTACCGCTCCTGACCAGTAAACGACATCTGTCTTTTTTCGAAAGATATATATCATTCTCAATGGCCCGGTAGTCTATTAAAAAAATATTTTTGAATTGTTAAGCTTAGTTTTAATCATGTTTTTAATGGTTTAACTAAATTTAAATTAAAATGATACTTTTATTTTTAGATAATGTCATAGTTCAAAGTTTGGGACCATACAAAATCCCGCTTGCCGTAATATTCCTGATCGTATTGATCCTGATCTTTTACGCATTGTATTTGAAGGTTCGTAAAGCGGAACCTGATCATCAGGCCTTGCAAAGAAGTCTTAATACCCTTCTTGTGGTCGGTAGTTTTAACCTTGCTTTAGGAATGGTCGGGCAGATCACCGGCATCTGGGATGCTATAGATGCCATAAAAGCCGCTGGTGATATTAATCCTGATATTGTTATGACCGGGATAAAAATTTCTTTCGGGACAACAATCTTCGGATTAGCAACATTTATGCTTGCTGCACTTGCATGGTTACTTTTAACCTATCTGCCAGTCAGAAAGTAAGATCATATATCACTACTAATAATACCTGCGGATTTCTCCAGAAATTCATAACAACACCATTCAACAACAAAAAAATAATGATCATGAAAACAAAACTTAAAATTTCGAGGATCATCTCCTTGATAATGCTACTATTCGCTTTAAATCATAATGCTTTTTGCTCTCAGGATAGTATAGAGGGCGTATGGGAAGGGATTTTTATGCAACAGTTCAGAGTGGAAATTTTCTTTTCTGAAAATGGGGAAGAGGGTTTATCCGGGAAGATAAAGATGTATGATGGATCACTTTTAATTCAGGATGACGAAATCAATAATATTCAATATGAGAAAAATATGCTTTCTTTTATGATTCCGGCAAAAGAAACGGCCTTTAAGGGTCAGGTAAGCCCGGATCTTTCAGAATTGAATGGCGATTTTATTTTCCCTGACGGCAGCCATCATCCAGTCTATGTTGCTAAGAAAACCACAAATACTCTGGTTGAAAGTTCTTTGCCATCGATAGATGGGAGTATTTTAGAGAAAAGGTATTCAGCCTCGCAACTCGAAGAAGATTTACAATTCCTGAGAAGTCACCTTTCTGAAATCCACCCGCAATATCATCTATATACCTCAGAGGAAGCCTATGAAGCCCTGTATCATACTGCTATTAAAAATCTGGATAAGGATTTAGCTTTGAGGGAATTTTACAATTTGACTTCTCCAATAGTTGGAAAAATCGGATGCAGTCATACCGGGATCAGGTTGCCGGAGAATTATATTATGGCTCAGCAAACTTATAACCATTATTTCCCGCTCAAATTATTTATAAAGGATGATAAAGCCTGGGCACTGAAAGGGGATAATGATCAGAATTATATTGAACCTGGCTCTGAAATAGTCCGGATAAATCATGTGCCTGTTGAAAATATAATAGCCAGATTGCTATCATTCATTCCTTCCGAAGGATATAATAAAACCACCAAATACTATGAGTTAAACAAGGATTTTGGATCATATTTTAACTTATTGAATAATTCACAACAATTTCTGCTAGAATATATTAAACCGGGTTTCTCAAAAGTAGATTCAAAAAAGATCGAAGCTATCTCATATTCTTCCTACTCTTCAAGTAATACTGTTAATATGTCTTTTAAACCAATCCTACATCCTATGATTATGGAACAAAAAACAGCAGTACTTGAAATCCCTTCATTTGCCTGTCCGGATGTAAATGAATACCTCAATCAGATGGATAGTATTTTCCAGGCAATCCACAAAGCAGGTATCCGTAACCTTGTTCTTGATTTACGGGGGAATCACGGAGGACATCCGATATTTGCAGCTATATTATACGCTCATCTCTCTTCAAAGGAATTCACATACTTCAAGGAAAATGATCAGGTATCTGAATTCGAACCACTATATGAACCTATGGAGGCGGCAACTCCCAATTTCACAGGCAAATGTTATGCAATTGTGGATGGTGGATCTTTATCAACCACCGGGCATCTGATATCATTATTGAGATATAACAAGCGTGCCGTTTTCATAGGAGAAGAACCAGGTAGTTGGTTTTATTGCAATGACAACAGCAAACAGTACACATTACCGAATAGCCGGATTGAAGTTAATATTCCTCAAACTACTTTTAAGACTGCTGTGAATGGGTATAAAATGGGAGATCTTTTCAGAGTTGATTATCCTTTAGATTTATCTGCAGAAGATCTGGAAAAGAAGTCCGATCCATGGATGGAATATACACTCAATCTGATAAGGACATCTAACAGGTCTTTATAAGTATCCTGGAACATAATTCTTATAATTATTATTCAAAATTCCGGAAATTATAAGAGTATGAAAAAGAAATTTAAAAAGTTTGGTCACCGTACTCTAAACTCATCGAATTAGCTTATCTAGCAGTGATATTAGTTAGAAATTGTTAGAAAAATCAAAAAAATCATGTATGCTGGCTCCAGGTTTTGAGGAACCGGCATACTATTATTTATTCAAGTTCCAAGTTTGTAACTCCCTGATTTATATGAAATTATATTTTTCAAATCTTTTTGCTTTTAAATAATTTATTGTAAATTGTTTAATCGACAATGAAAAATAATCCAATAAAAATCCTATTCACATCAGTTTAAATAGAATATTTTAAACTTAAATCTTAAGCAATGAACAGTTTTCATAAAACTTTAAAAATGTTTCTTACTGTTCTAATTTGTACCTCTTCAACAGTATTTTCTCAAACAACGAATATTTCAGGGATAGTCAGGGAATCTGATACAAATGAATCTTTAGCAGGAGTAAACATTACCGTAAAAGATCTTGTGATTGGTACGATCTCTAATAGGGATGGCGAATTCAATTTAGAAGTAAATCAAGTACAACCACCCTTCACCATTATTTTTTCAATGGTAGGTTATCAGAAATTGGAACTAATCATAACAGAGGTCAATACCCAAGGCCTTGAAATTGAAATGGTAGAAGAAACAACCCTAATTCAGGAAATTGTTGTTTCAGCATCCAGGCTGGAAGAGAGTATTTTAAGTTCACCTGTTACTATAGAAAAGATCGATCAATTATCCATCAAACAAACACCGGCCCCGGAGTTTTTTGATGCCCTTGCAAATGTTAAAGGCGTACAGGTAAGTAGCAGCAGTTTAAACTTCAACTCGGTAAATACGAGAGGATTTGCAACCATAGCCAATGTGCGGTTTGTGCAGCTCGTTGATGGAATGGATATATCTGCTCCCTTACTCAATTTTCCCACGGGTAATATTGTTGGTATTGGTGAATTGGATATTGAAAGCATGGAGCTTGTACCCGGTGCAGCCTCAGCATTATATGGCCCGAATGCCTTTAATGGGATATTAATTATGAATAGTAAAAGTCCTTTTGATTACCAGGGATTAAGTGCCCAGGCAAAAGGAGGTGTTACGAGATCTGATGCACAAGGCTCCTCTAGTCCTTTTTATAATTTCGGGATCCGATATGCAAAGGCCTTTAAAAATCGATTCGCTTTTAAGATCAACTTCTCCTATTTAAAAGCCAGGGATTGGATTGGTAACGATTACCGGACTAACAGGACCCTTCCTGAATCCCAAATTGATCTAAGTAATAATCCCAACTTTGATGGTTTAAACCTATATGGCGATGAAACACCTATTCCTGTTCCAATAGGAGGAACTTTTGGAACGCTGGATTTGCGACGGACAGGTTTTAGTGAAGAATCTATTCTGGATAATGACGATGCACAAAGTATTAAAGGGGATGTTGCATTACATTACAGGATAACAGAAAAATTGGAAATACTCTATAACTATCGATATGGTGGAGGGAGTTCTGTATACCAGGGGGCTGAGAAATATGCTTTGAGAAATTTCACTCAGCAATTCCATAAACTGGAATTAAAGTCAAATCATTTTTTTGTAAGGGGCTATATGACCGAAACAGGGGCAGGTGATTCCTGGAATATGAGTGCCCTGGGAGCATACGCGAATGAATATTACAGTCCTACTGTAACGAAATGGGCACCGGAATATGCACAGGTATATGCACTAGCCATGCAGGGATATATACCAGGTGTGCCTGCAGGTAATGAAGAAGCGGCTCATGCAGCTGGGCGTAGTTATGCTGACAGGGACAGACCGGCTGAGGGAACACCCGAATATGATCAGCTGATTAACAGCGTCAGGCAGAACAAATTCCAGGGCTCACCTCCAGGTGCTTCTTTTTATGATAATTCAAGGTTATATCATGCTGAATTCAATTATAATTTTCATAACCTGTCTTTTGCTGAGATCATGGTGGGAGGAAATTATCGAAGGTACAGTTTATATTCTCAGGGGACCATTTTCAACGAAGCGCCTGAAGGAGGCGATGATTTTCAAAGGATAAATATCGATGAGTTTGGCTTCTATGGACAGATTGCTAAAAGTTTTACGGAATCATTCAGAATGCTTGGTTCTATACGCTATGATAAAAATGAAAATTTTGAAGGTCAGTGGACCCCACGGATATCAGCTACATACGGTTTTAATAGAACACACTACCTCAGGGCATCCTTTCAAACCGGATTCCGGAATCCTGACACACAAACCCAATTTATATATTTTCCATCATCCGGAGGTATTTTACTTGGCAGCACCGAATCCAATGCCGCCCGGTACGGCGTTCATGAAGGAGGTGCGTGGTCACAGGATTCTTTTAATGCATTCAGGGCCTCTGGTGGCACTTTAGATCCTGAAACTGGAGATCCAGTTGGGGGTAATGATGGCCTCCTGGAAACAGCATATATTGAGTATGTAAGACCTGAAAAACAGATGGCATTTGAAATTGGATACAAAGGATTCATATCTAATGTGTTTATGCTGGATTTCAATACATATTATTCGAAATACAAGGATTTTATAGGGGCTGAGATCATAGCCAGTAAATTTCCTACAAGTCAAAGGGGTACTGAACTGGTCCCTGGCACATTATTTACACCTTATGTCAATAGCCCAACTGAAGTCTATTCGTATGGAATAGGCCTTGGATTCAATTATAATTTTTACCGATCGTATTATATAAATGGAAATTATAGTTTTGCCACTTTTGGTCTTATCAATGATATTGATACGGATTTCATTGCTGGTTTCAATACACCAGAACATAAGTTTAATATTGGCATTGGTGGTAGATCCGTCTTTAATAATCTTGGTTTCCAGCTAAATTTCAGGTGGCAGGATACCTTTAAGTGGGAGTCTACTTTTGGTATCTGGCAAGTTCCAGAATATGGAGTATTTGATGCACAGATCAACTACAAAATTTCATCGATAAAAACCATTGTTAAATTGGGAGGTACTAATTTGTTTGGAGGTGATTATCGCACGAATCTTGGAGGACCTTTTGTAGGGCAGCAATTTTACCTTGGTTTAACATTTGACCAATTCCTGAATTAATCCATTCTATCAAAACGAATCGAACTATGAAAAATATAAGCAAAATCTTAATTCTAGCCATCAACCTGGTTATCTGGTCATGTGCACAGGAAGTAATGGACCTGGAACAACCGGATTCGCCAGATTCGGGCTGTATTACATGTCCTGATGGAGCTTCTTCCGGGACTGCTTCATTTGATAAGTTTGTTACTATAGGTAGTTCTTTTGTAGCTGGATTTCAGGCTGGGGCATTGTTTAACCTCGGTCAGAACAATTCAATGGCTTTAATGATCGCCCGGCAGCTGGAATGTGCTGGTGGAAGCGAAACCTTTATCCAGCCATACATTAATTCAAGTAATGGATATAATGTGCAGCTTTCGGTTCCTGAACAGGGTATAATCCTGGGAAGACTCGTTTTATTTGATCCGGATGGGGCTGGACCAGAATCAGCGACTCCTGCTCCTGCGGGAGCACCAGGTGTACCTGCACCCTATAATACGGCCGATCTGCCTACGCCATATGCAGGGGACAGATCTGAAATGAATAACTTCGCAGTCCCGCTGATATATCTGGGACAGGCCTTAATTCCGGATACAGGAAACCCGGCGAGCCCTTATTTCAATCCATTCTGGGCTCGATTTTCTAGTAATCCCGGTGTTACGTCAATCCTGCAGGAATCACTTATGGCAGCAGGGAGTTTTTATTTGATCTGGCTGGGAGTGGATGACATGCTGCTTCATGCTGCGTTTGGGGGAGCTGATACATACCCTATGACATCAGTTTCAGATTTCAGCGTACAATTCAACGGGTTGATCTCAACCATGCTTGGTGCCAATCCGGTTTTTAAAGGGGTTGTGGGCAACATACCGGAAATTGAGACGTATCCCTACTTTACCACAATACCTTATAATACCATAACACTTGATGAGGCCACAGCGTCTTCCCTTCAATCCAATATTGCGGACAATTATAATGCCTTCCTTAATGCCATGGTTCAATTCCAGGTGATTACAGCTGAAGAAAGAGATGCAAGGATGCTGAATTATGTGGAAGGAATAAATAGCGTTTTAATAACTGATGAAGAGCTTACGGACCTGACACAATTTATGATAGACAATGGCGCGCAGGCATTAGTACCCTTTGCACAGGCAAGACAGACTACTTCAACTGATTTGATACCCTTATCGGCAGGAGCTGTACTTGGAGAACTTTTCATGGGTAATCCACTTGCAGTTCAGGGTGTAAGCTGGCCTCTGGCAGATCAGTATGCGCTTACCGTATCTGAGATTATTGAAATAAAAACTAATACTGCTGGATATAATGCGATTATAGAGGGAGCTGTTGCAGGAAGTGGAGACAGGTTGGCTTTAGCGGATGTTAATTCAGCATATAATGTATTACTGGGAGCTTCTATATCAAGCGGTGGTTTAATAGTTAATGACGTGGCAATTGCTTCAACCTTTGCTCCGCCAGTAGGTGCATATTCAGAGGATGGTCTTCATCCCAATGAAAGGGGTTATGTGTATACCGCAAATGTATTTATACAAGCTATAAACTCAAAATTTGGTGCTACAGTTCCCGATCTTTGTATGAATAATTATTCCGGAACCGGATTGCCGGTAAGTCCATGATAAAAAAAGCCGGCCCCAAAGGAGCCGACTTTACCTGATAACCAACTTCACCAACCAAATTATTTTTGATAAATATGTTGAAGAAATTCCTGTTTATGAGTGTCTTCAGAAAACTTCCCGGAATAATGAGAGGTAACAGTACTTGAAGTTGTATCTTCAATCCCTCTTGATGAAACACAAAGGTGTTCGGCATCTATAACCACTGCTACATCTTCAATTTTTAATACCTTTTTTAACTCATCTGCAATCTGCATTGTCATTCTTTCCTGAACCTGAGGCCTCTTGGCATAATAATTCACAATCCTGTGTATTTTGGATAAACCAATGACATATCCGGAAGATATGTATGCTACATGCGCTTTTCCTATGATCGGAACAAAGTGATGTTCACAGTTAGAGTAGAACGAAATATCCTTTTCAACAAGCATCTCTTTATAGTTGTACTTGTTCTCGAAATAACTTAATGTCTGGCTTGTTCTTTGGATCCAATCCACTGAATATCTCTTGAACATACATTTTTGCCACCCGGTATGGTGTTCCTTTCAGGCTGTCATCTTCCAGGTCCAATCCAAGGATGTGCATGATCTCACTGAAATGTTTTTCTATGAGCTCCATTTTAAGCTCATCATCCATCTCAAATGCATCAGTCCTTAAGGGTGTTTCAACAGATGTCGATACATGCTCATCACCTATCTCATCATGTGAAAAACCATTATGCCGGGTATTCAACAAAGTTCCGTTCCGTTTCATAAAGGATAATTTTTATATCAAATTTATTATCAATTTTATTTCTAAGCTTGTCATAAATCATCACAGCGATATTTTCAGCTGTAGGATTTATACTTTTAAACTCCTCGACGTCCAGGTTGAGGTTTTTATGATCCAACTTTGTAAGGATATTATCCCTTATCAGGTCACTTAACTTCTTCAGGTCATATACATAACCTGTATCTGGATCCGGTTCACCGGAGAGCTTAACAATCAATTCATAATTATGCCCATGAAAATTCGGATTATTACATTTTCCGAACACCCTTTCGTTTTTGTCATCCGGCCAATCAGGATTATATAAACGATGGGCGGCATTAAAATGTTCTTTTCTGCATACCGTAATTTTCATTATATGTATTATAACCGACTATGCCGGATATTGTTTAATATTTTTGATTTACTTTTAAACAAAATTTCAGGATGGCTTAGAAACTATCCTGAAACTGCAGCAGGGGCATAAAGGTACTAAAATTCGGAAGAATTAATTCAGCAATTTCTTAATATTCATATTAAGGGATAAATAAATACTACTGCTTCAAATTACTTAAAACTCAATGGTATACATGATGTTTGGCAGCATGCCCAATTGATATACATATTCGATTTTGTCAGTTGCACTATTATAGTATTGGTCAACCATCCCATCTGCATTTGTAATGTTCTGTATATCGAGTTTGATTTCCTGGCTCATCTTTCTTTTATTGATACGGTAGGCTATGCCAAGATTAGCAATAAAGATATCATCACCCCGAAGTGTAAAGGCCTGAGATTCATCCACCCGGGTATACCCATATTCGCGGCTTTCTTCCAGATTGATTGGAGAGAACCTTCTTGCACCAATATATGAGATTTTAGCGTTAATGCTCAATATCTTGGATTTCCCCGGTTTCTTATTAAAGATAAATTCTTTCCCAAACAGGAAATTTCCTACATAATTTCCATTGAACCGGGTATCCCTTTCTACCTCGTCCATTGCTTTATACTTTGAATTATACAGAGATCCTGTCAACATGAAGTAGTACGTATCTGCAAAATATCTTTCCAGAGTGAGTTCAAGTCCGTAGTTATACCCGCTTCCATTATTTATAAGTTCCCTGTCGGAATACCATGAAACGGCATTTATCATTGAAAATGAGCTGTTTGGATCATTTTCAACAGCGATATCATATAAATCCTGGTAATAGGCTTCAATTTTCATCATCAGGTTCGGTGTGAAGAAATTCTGATAACCAATAACATATTGTCTGGATTTTGGAAAGTCCAGCCAGAAGTTAGGCTGTTGTATTATGCCGTGTTCATCCATGGTTTGAACAAAAAAGGTAGGCAGGGACTCCATCCGGCTATGAATTCCAAATCCAAAGTTCAGATTCTGGGAAGGTGTAAAGTGCCATTTTAATCCTGCTCTTGGCTCTATGGAATGTGTTTCGTTTAATAGGTTATTCAGATAATGTAATCCCCCCACAAAAGTTAGCTTATCATTGATGCGGTATTTCCAATTCCCATATACTTGCAATAATCCGGAATTTCCCTGTTCATCCTGCTCTACCATCATCTCCTCTGCAGGCTTATCCCAGTATTCAGTAAAGAAGTCATAGAAGAAATGTGTATACACAATCCCGGCGGATATTTTATGTTGAGCATTAATTTTACTATGTAATGAGGTTTTTCCGATCATTGTATATTTTCTGAGCTTTTCATCAGCCAGCAATTGATATTCATTTGTATCCACAAGATCGGATTCATCATACAAACTGCCATTTTCTGAGACAGATATTCCAGACTCAATGAAAGTATTTCGACTTAAAGGGATAGAGTGATTCAAACCAACAACGGCCAATTCTGAATATACATTGAATTTGGAAATAATGATGTCTTCATTTTCCTCTGAAGGTAGCTCATGCTTCAGGTTGCTTTTTCCGGCAAGACCGAAGAAAGAAAATACACCTGCATGTGGTGTAGGCAAATTAACCTTGAAAGAAAGGTCCTGATATTTGGGAACACCGTCAAAATTTACAATACCTGTATTTTCCAGAAGGGCAAGTGTGGAGTATCTGTAGTTAACCAGGTATGAACTATTACTTTCCTTCTTAAATGGCCCTTCCAGGGTGAAATCAATTCCAAGTGCTCCAATGGAGAATGAATGCTCCCTCTGCTGGTTATTGCCATTTCGCAGTCTCATATCGAATATTCCCGAAAAAGCATTCCCATATTCAGCAGGGAAAGCGCCTGTAAAGAAATCAGAATTGTCCAGCATGGCACTGTTAAGGGCATTGATAGGGCCCCCGGTTGCTCCCTCATCTGAAAAGTGGTTTGGATTTGGTATCTCTACACCTTCCAGACGCCACTGGTTTCCTTTGGGAGAATTTCCCCTTACGGCTATATAATTATCTCCTTCAGGACTTGGCATAACCCCGGCAAATGAACTTACCATCCTTGCCGGATCATTAAATGAACCGGCATAACGCTTTGTTTCTTCTACAGAGAAAGCACGGGCACTTACAGTTGCCATTTCATTGAGTACTGCTCCATTGTCAGGATTCGAACTTATCACAATTTCCTCCATTTTTACTACTGATTCTGTCAATGTTATGTCAAGAACAAGTTCTTTAGAGGAAGTGATCAGCAAATTGGGCAGGCTAATCTCTTCATAACCCATACAGGAGATCTTAAGACTGACTCTTCCAACGGGCACACTTTCTATGTAAAATTCACCTTCCAGGTTAGTGCTTGATCCAAGCAATGGATCAGAACCTATGATAATTACATTTGCCCCAATAATCGGAAAATTTGAATCCTGGTCAATAATGGTCCCTCTCAAGGTCTGGAAGAGTTCCTGGGCATTAAGAGAAAGTGTGCTCAGGATTAGCGCATAAGCTATCAGCAAGGATATTTTATGTTTTGATTTCATACGGGTGTTCTCTTTAAAAAATAAATATTTAGTTCGTTTAGAATCTGATTCCAAGGTTAAACCCTATATACATCTTCACATTTGTGCCCCTTACAGTTTCATTATAAAATCCATAGGAAGGCACAATCGAACTCCCGACAACTTCCCCTTCAGAGTTTGTCAGTTTTGACACGGCCACATTTAATGACGGACCACCGAAAATTTCGAGTCTTTTGGTTATCAAATAAGATGCATTGAATTTCAGACGGTTTAGAAGGTTTAATTCATTTGTCCAGCCCTCATCTTCATTCAGATGGGTCGCGGTCAGGTCCATGTTAAAATTAAATCGATTACTGATAGGTGCGAGGGTGCCGAAACCATATGTTAGCCCCCAATTTTGTGTATCGCCATCGGGGCGGTATCCAACTGAGAAAATATTATAAAATTTGGTCGTTCCTGTTTTGAAATTGACATTGACATATAGGACCTCATTTCCTTCAACTTCTATCCTTCTATATCCATGGGCGACAATACTAATAAACCCTATAGGAACCCCTCTTTTTACTGTATCGGAGACATTGACAAATGCCAGCTGGAATCCATTCATTCTTTTGGTGTAATTCATCAATCCAGCTATTTGAGCACCGCTGTGTTCTTCAGGAGATATATTGGCTAAACCTGCCAATTGCAGTCCGCTGCTTTCTTCAACCACTACATTAGCTAATCCGGCAATTTGGGTTTGGGAGGTTTCATTTGCCACATTGGCCAGCCCTGCTATTTGAGCGCCCTGGATATCCTTGATGTTAACGTTTGCCAGACCTGCTACCTGAGCCCCATTCATTTTTCCAGTATTAATATTTGAAAGCCCTGCAAACTGAGCACCACGACTGTCCCCGTTTAAAACATTCCCCAAACCTGCAAAATAGGCACCCCGGGTATCCTTCAAATTAATATTGGCAAGTCCTGCAAACTGAGCACCATCAGATTCTTTTTCTATGAGATTGTAAAGCCCGGCTCCCTGGAAGCCCCTGGCGGTACCTCTCACATTATTACCCAGACCTGAAAACACGAAGCCTCTTGCATCCTCCCGAATTAAATTCGTAATCCCTGAGATGGTTGCACCGTCCACACGCTGTCTGTTGATGTTTGTGATCCCGGCAAACTGAAATCCTGTTACCTCCTCCATGACTACATTATATAATCCGGCCGCCTGAAATCCATTTGTTGTTCCCTTCGCACTATTGCCTATTCCAGCAAACTGGAAACCTTTAATATTCCCGGAAGTGTTATTGATCAATATTCCAATTTCCGCACCATTTACACCTCCCGAAACACCATAAAGGAGGTTAAAAGAAAAATTGTTGATCACCTGTGCCGCCTCATCCCCATTTGTCCCGATGGGATGCGCAAAGGTTACCTGTGCTTTTCTTTGAATTTTTGTTGTATCGCCAGTCTCAGCGTAAACCGAAATGACCCCAACGATCATTCCTACAATCAAAATGATTATTTTAAATTTCTTATTTCTAGTATTCATTGCGTGATAATTTAAAAATGTTCAATAGGAGGACAATCATTCTGGAACTTACCCCTATCGGATTTGGAAATTTATTTTATGGATTAAGGAATATGAGGATTGTGAGAATATGAAAGTGACGAATTGAAAAACCGGTGAGGCATGTACTGGAGATTTGATGAACTGTTGACTAATTAACAGTGGGAGTAAGAAAGTGGATAAATGAGAAATTGAAGAATAGTACAACTGAAGAATCGATATATTGTCGAAGATTGAATCGGGGAATACTAGGATTGAGGGATTCAGGTAATATAACTATGTAGAAAAGGAGAACTTGAAATTCAGGGGAAAAGGTGAAAATAAGGGCTACTGAAGAACCATAAAAATGTATAATTGGAAAATTGTGGATTTGCAGAACCGAGAAATTATGCAGATGAAGAATTGGCGATCTGTAGAACTGGAAAATTAAAAGATTGGAAAATCAAAAATGATTTCCCGAATAACTCAGGTGAAATTTATGCAGATGGCCTTAATACCTAAGATCTCCTGTAAATTTATCGGTCAGCTATTAATCTCTGACTTAATTAAAAAAAACTTAATTCCCGTAATTTGCCTCTAATTTATCATATAACAACTGAAAAGTCTTATCCCGGTCCACATGGTAGCATCTCAGGATCTTGCCCTTTTTACCCGTAAACTTATAAGACAGGTCAAAATCAACCTCCGGGCAGCTAACTTCTTCATAATATGCTAAGCCGGGATCGAGAAGGGCAGCAATATCTCCCAGATCAAAAAATCCTTTGGTGGGAGAACTGTAATAGTCACTTCCGATTCGAATATTATGAATATATTCTCCTATAGCCCCATAGGGTTTGACCATTTCTTCGGATTCTTCCATTGGACAATAGAGATAAGTGCCTGTGTCAAATAATACAAACGACATAGGTGAATCAAATAATAACCTGGCAGCATGGGGGTCTCCAAAAACATTAAAATTCCAACATTTATCCGGCCATTTTGTCCTCAGATGCCAGAACACAACGATCCGCTCAGCAATTGCCGGTTCTTTGAGAAATGCAGAGGCTATATCTGTTGCCGCACCTAAACCAATGATCCACAAAGGATTCTCTTTGGACGCCTGCATGGCTTTCTCTATTATAAAATCAACCCCTTCGGAATGGGAAGGTTCATACCTGTATCTTAAGGGATGTGAACCAGGATATACCGGTATCTCCCCTGATTGTTTGGTGAGTATAAGAAGGGTATCAATTTCATCTACAGATTTCTGGATACTTTGAGGGCCTGCCCAGGCGAAAGTAGCTCCGACAATGCCCAGAATATTAAACCGCTCAGGTGAAAGAAGAGCCAGGGTTAGAGCCCACTGGTCATCAATTTCGTTTTTTGCATCGGTATCAATGATTACATTGATCAGTTCATCTTTTGGTGGAATGACAGGGACAACTCGATTGCTGAAATCAAAATCTTTGAAATAATTTATGTATTCATCATAACTGCTTTGAGCCTTTATGGATCCAGAGTAAGAAATAAAAAGTGTAATTACAAGCAGTAATACGGGGAAAAATTTCTTATTACTCATTATTCGAATTTTTTATTTCACCTAAAAATTGTTGAGCATGATGGCCTCTATAAGGGTTGCCATTTCTTCCGGATCGATCATAAGTTTCAGGTAGGAATGATCAGCCTTTTTCCCTGTTTGCCAAGTATTCCCCCCATTGTTATCAGGAATACACTGGCCATCGTCAACCTTTTCCCACCATTTCCCTAAACCACCTTTGACTGCATACAGTACTGCCGTTTGGTCAAAACTGGCATTGTCCAGAATTTCACCTTTGAATTGGTCTTTTATCCATGGGGCGTTTTTCGAGAAGTGCAAATAGCCCACATATAAAGGAGTATTTGGATCTATGTTATTGAAAACCTTCCCTGTCTTTATCGCAAGCCCAACCTCGAATCCTGAAAATGTGATCGGAACAGAAAGATTTTCGATAACAAATTTGGTAACACCGGGCATATCTCCATTGAAATTCCATTCATTTTCACTCTCAGGAAAACCTCCACCCATCATGACAAATTCCCTCACCTTTTTTTCTATAAGTGCTTTTCCATTCAGCTTTGAGTATTCGTCTGATCCTGATTTGATCAAATCTTGTATGTTTTTCAGTGGCCCTACTGTGACAATTACTATGCTTTTATCTTTACTCTCAGAAAGTATTTTCCGATATAGCTGTGTCGCATTCCCGGCATCCTTATTCTGCATTGAGTGATTAAATTTGTCGGCAATAGGTTTGTTATAGTACCATTCATCATGATGATAGTCTCCACTTCTCAATCCTATAGGGATATCAGGGTGATTATAATAGGTATTTATTGCATTGATCGCAGAAACAGCATACTCTTCTGTTTGCCAGCACATTACGGCCAATAAATCACAATCACCCTTATCTATAAATGTATGAAGCATCGCAAGCGCACCCAGATCATCTGAATCGCCTCCGATATCTGTATCAAATATTATTTTTACCTGGCTAAATGAAGAGAAGGAAATAAAAGTAAAAAATGCGAGTACTAAAAATCTGAATTTCATATGTATTTTAGGTTTTAAAAATTCAAATAAGGTCTATTTTGCTTTATGTTGAAGCCTAAAGTTAAATGGTAATTTTCAACATCTCAAAAATTGGCAACATTTTTATACACTCCCTCATGATCTGTTGTATTATCCTTTAATAAGTTTCAAAAAAACGAAAATCATGAAGACTCAGTAAGTTCCTGGTTATTTTGTATGGCATGATATGCTCAACCTTATGATGTCCTCAATATATCAATATCCCTGACTTAATAGTCGTCTCAACATTTCTTTATCCATGTCCTTACAATATTCTCAAACCAAAACTCCCTCCCCACCAAAGTTGGAATTGGGTGTTGGTTCCGGGTACATCCTCCCAGAGCAATGTTTTTTCGGGAGCAATATTGCTCAGGAATTCTCCTGTGTCAGGATCCTTCAAATCGGAAACATGAAGGTTAATTGCCGGTCCAACGAAAAATGACAGCCGTTTAACAATTCTGATCCCAGTACGGGATTAAAGCGGAAGGATGCATTAAAGGCTTGAGTTTCGACATTCTCCATGATCTGGGTTCCTTTGAGGTCGAGGCTGACCACGGCCCTTCGTGTACCTATCTGTCCTCCAATTCCGTATCCAAATCCCCAGATCGGGCCATCAGAGCCAGGTTGAATACCGGCTGTAAAAATATTATAAAACCTTCTAACCCCCATTTTATAGGTAAAATTAGCATAAAGTACTTCCTCCGTTGATAATTCTATCTTATGATAACCCTTTCTGACAATACTAATGAATCCTATGGGTATTCCTCCAACGGAATCAGCGATGTTTATGAAGCTGAACTGTCCCCCATCCACGTATTTCGAGTAGTTGTACAGCATGGCGATCTGTGCTCCTTTTACCCGTTCCGAAGCGATGTTCCCTAAGCCAGCAAACTGACTTAACCTCACTGTCTTAGCATAGTTGGATAATCCTGCGATCTGCCAGCCGCCTACATTCTTTCTTGCCACATTGATCAATCCGGATACCTGGAATCCATTCACATTTTCACCTATATTGAATACCCCAGCCACCTGCAATACGTCGACGTCTTTCTTGGTATAGTTTGATATACCTGAGATCTGGACTCCATCAACTGATTCAGTGGTGAAATTGCTGATACCTGCAACTTGCCAACCATGCATTGTCCCCCGCAATACATTGCTGATACCTGCAATTTGTGCACCTTTCATGGTATCAAGTATCACATTACTGATACCTGTCAGTTGGAGCCCTTTTACATCCTGACGGTTATTATTGAATATTCCACTGATCTGTGCTCCTGTTGTGGTGCCTCCTACCACATTGCCAATGCCAGCAATCTGTAATCCTGAGACATCTTTACGGTCAATATTCACTAATCCGCCAACTTCGACGCCTTTTACACCCGCCGAGTATCCTGCAAGAATATTTAATGAGAACCGGTTTTCTACTTGCCCCGACATTTTGAGATTAGTGCCTACATTTGGCCAGATGGAAATCTGACCGATACGGGTTTCAACGATATCGATATTTTCAGCCTGTACCCTTTGATCTCTGGCAACGAATTTCTGAACGATTCCCACATCCTCAACCGGAGCATAGGTGACAGGTTGTATGCTTTCTATAGGGGGGACATCGTAGTCGGGATATTGCCTTGCCAATTCAATATCGATTGATTGGTCTGAAGGCCTTACTATAATAAGTGTGTCATAGAAATTCTTCTTGCTGTAAAACAGGTTCAGTTGTTCATACTTACCGGGAACAATCAGGTTATAATACCCCATGCTGTCAGATAAAGCTGCCACCAGGCCACTAGGATCGTACACAGATACATTGACAAGAGCAGTACCTGATTCAGAATCATATATATATCCTTTGATCTCATATTTGATGTTTTTCTTATCCCTTTCTCCCTTTGGTATCTCCTTGATCAGTATTAAATGGTTGCCAGTGACCTTATAAGTCATTTCTTTATCTAGAATTATTTCCAGAACGTCTTTTACGGTTGAATTTTCTACCTGGATTGATACCAGGGTGTCTACATTGATGATTTTGGAATTATAGGAGAAATTAAAATCAGCTTCATTCGCAAGAATGATCAATACTTTTTCAAGAGTGGCATCTTCCAATGAAATACTTACCTCCCTTTTCAAGACCGGAACCTGGGAATAAGCAGTTTGAAAAAATAAAAATACAAAAAGTATGGCCATCAATTCTTTAATTGACTTAACAGCCATCGCCTGATATCTCAAAAGTATTGTCGTTTTTTTCTATGGTTAGATTAAAGTTAATGGCAATTTTATCAAGTATTTCTTCTATACTCATATCCTGGAATTTGGCAGATAACATGCAGGATAAAATGTCTTTGTTCTTTGTTGAAATCTCAGTATCGTATAGTTTCTCAAGGGTATCAAAAACTGTAGACAATTCAGTGTCCCGGAACATTACTGTCCGCGACCTCCAGAACATTTCACCACCCTCTGATTTTTCATATTTTTCAATGTGACCGGTTTCACGATTAAAAATTCCCTTTTCATTTCTTTCCAGGATCACAAAAGCGATGTCCTCTTCATCTGATAATCTAACTTTTCCATCTTCGACAGTTACAGATATCTCTTTTTCTTCTTCAATGGCCCTGACATTGAATGAGGTGCCCAGCACCCTTACAACTGCATTATGTGCACGAACAACAAAAGGTTTTTCTTCATCACGTTCAACCTCAAAAAAGGCCTCACCGGTTAAATCAACAGCCCTTTCCTCCGATTTGAATTTATCCTGGTAGACAATTTTCGAATTTTCATTCAAAGTAACCTTGGTTTCGTCCGGAAGATCAGTTATGGTTATCTCATTTTCAGCAAATACTTCTACCTGATCAGGTTCATCACCGCTCATAAAAAAAACAGCGTATATCAGGAAGCCCACTACAAATACTGCAGCTATTCTACTGGCATAGTAATACAAACTTCTTACCTTCGATTCTTTGGCAATTGTTCTGACCGGTACTTCTCGCTCTTCCTTTTTACCAATGATGTATTTTGTAGCTGCATCTGATTCTTCTCCAAGAATAGATTTATCCGGAATTTCTTCATCGCCGAAAACCCTTCCCTGCAATTTGTCCCAGGCAGCAGCCATGTTTACAGGTGCGGGGGTATGGCCAATCAAGGAATCCGCCTGACGCCATAACCTGGCAATCCGGTCAAATTCTTCATGATTTGCCTTTGAGGAAGACTTCCAGGTTTCAACAGCTTTGGTTTCTTCGGCATTGCTTTCACCCGATAAATACTTACCTAAAAGATCATAGTCAATATGTCGCTCTTCATCCTTCATTCAAGGTTTTCAATATAATGACAACCCAAATCGGTTTTACCCTATATGCTATTTGTAAAAAAATAAAAGTATTTCTATAACTATCAATATCAATATTACCATAAATTCTTTAAGTTCCTCGCGAAGAAACTTTAATGCCTTTCCCATCTGGGCTTCTACAGTTTTTACTGAAATACCTAGTTTCTCGGCTATTTCCTTATATTTCAGCCCTTCATACCGGCTCAAGAGAAATATCTTTTTTCTTTCAGTAGGCATGATCTCAATACTGTCATCTATTTTTTTCTGTAACTCCAGTGTTTCTACCGGATTATCATCTAAGCCCTGTCCCGGTTTATATGAATCCTGCATGTTCGACACATAATTATCACGGACCTTCTTATGCTTAAGGTAATTTAGACAGGCGTTTCTGACAGCCCTGAAAAAGATAAGACTCAATAGATGATGAGATGTAAAGGTCGCTTCTTTTGTTCCAAATATTGAAGAAAAGGTCTTGTACAATTTCTTCAGCCTGGTCAAGTTCCCAAACATATTTTACCGCATAGCCACAAAGATTTGCATAATGGCTTTTAAACAGCGATTCGAATGCATTTCTGTTACCCTGGGCAATTTGCGGTACTATTTCCGTTGAGGTATAAGACAATTATGAATTATTTAGACCTGTTAAAATAATATTATTCATGAAATCTTTCAAACACTTCAGATATTTCACGAATGTTCAACCACCATTCTTCTTTCGGCCTGGAATACTTCAGATCAACCATGCGTGGAAATTCGAACAGATCAGTAAATTTCATCTCTCCGTTGTCGTATCCTATGAAAGCACAATCATTTTCTCCTTTTTCGGCCATGTCGATCAATTTGTTGATCGCTTTTGTTGTAAATCTGATCGCAATATTTCTGTCATAGGGTGTTGGATTGCCTCCTTGCTGAATATGGCCCAGGATCGATTTCCTTACATCAAATATCGCCCCCCCCTCTTCTTCAAATAAGCTTGAAATGAATTCAGTGGTGGCTGTAGGGTTTGCAGACTCATTTATGATAACCCGTGCCAGCCTTTGTCCTGACAGAAAACCTTCTTTCAATGTATTCACATCATTCATCATGTCTTGTAAGGTTATTCCTGATTCATGCATATATACCTTTTCCGCTCCTGTTGCCAGTCCGCTCATTAATGCCAGATAACCACAATATCTGCCCATTACCTCTACCACAAAGGCCCTGTTTGAGGAAACGGCTGATTCCTTAATTTTATCGATGGCATCAACTATATTATTAATGGCAGTATCCGCACCAATACTGAAGTCAGATCCTGGCAGGTTGTTGTTGATGCTTGAAGGAATCAGGACGATTGGAATATCAAAGGCCTTATATTTATCGCGGTTGTTCATCAGGTCATAGGCTGCTTGATAGCCGGAAAATCCTCCAATAATTATCAGGCCATCGATCTGATGTTTGTCCAGTGTGGAGGCTATAGGATAATATTCTCTGTCAGTCGGAGCTTTCCTGTTCGTCCCCAGCATTGTTCCACCCAAATGAGTCCAACCGGTAACGCTATTCCAGTTCATCTCCATTAAGTGGTCATTTACCAGACCGTCAAATCCATTTTTCACAGCCAGCATTTTATGTCCGGCGTCAAGCCCAAGCCTTACAGCAGTACGGGTGGCAACATTCATCCCGGGTGACGGACCACTGGTATTTAAAATTGCCAGTTTAAGTTGTTTTTTACCCTTTAGTGGCGGTTTAGGGGAGGCCTGTCTAAGTGTCTTGAACGTGCTAATAGATTCTTTGAAACTCCCGCCTCTAAGCTTGATTGCTTCCTCATATTTCCCAAGGTTGATGCATTCATAAATAGAATGTGTTTTTTTTACACTTTCCATCAAGGAAACGGCTTTTATTTTATTACGACGCATCCCGATCATCATGGGTTCCTGGTCTTCCGGTGCATTAAGAATATAATCGACGGCACTATAACCCAAAACAGTACTCATATACCTATCGAAAGCACTTGGGGAGCCCCCTCGTTGTACATGCCCGAGGATGGTGATCCGCGTATCCTGGCCCAGCTTCTCTTCGAGGACCTCCTTGATATCGTGGGGTTTTATAGGATTCCCTTTCGTATCTTTTGCCCCTTCTGCTACAATGACAAGGCTATCGTTTTTCCCAGCATCGCGGTTGGTACGGATGATATCGCATAAGCGGTCTTCCCAACCCTCTTTGGGTGGATGTTCAGGTATAAAAACGGAATCAGCACCTGTGGATAGTGCGCTGATCAATGCCAGATATCCGCAATTCCTTCCCATAACTTCAACCACAAAAGTCCTGTCATGACTTGCTGCGGTATCTCCAAGCATATCGACTGCGTCAACAATTCTCCGGAGGGCAGTATCTGCTCCTATAGTCATATCTGTTCCCGACATATCATTATCAATGGATCCCACTAGCCCCACAATCTTCAATCTGGGATGTTGCTCAGCTTTCGCTTTGGTTATTTTCTTCGTTTTGACCAGTTCTGCTATTAGTGATGGCCATTCCTCACGAAAAAGGTTTGCCCCCGTAAGACTTCCGTCACCCCCAATTACCACCAGGTGGTCAATATCCTCCTTCACAAGGTTTAATGCAGCCTGCAATCGGCCTTCACGAGTCCGGAATTCCTGGCTTCTGGCTGTACCGATCTCAGTGCCACCTTTATGCATAATGCCACTGACTGAATCCCAGTTCATCTTCTTGATCATTTTACCTCCTTTATACATGCCGTTATATCCTTGTAGTATTGCATATACATCCAGGCCCTTGTACAAAGCAGTTCTAACCACTGCCCTGACTGCAGCGTTCATGCCTTGTGAATCACCACCACTTGTAAGTACACCAAGGCTTGAGAATTTATTATTTTTTGTCATTATGATTATAGTTCAAATTTGGGTCTTCTACTGAGCGATCTCAGTAATTCATGAAGGTAACAAATTTAGCCAAATCGATAGTAATACCTCTTGCAGATATAAAAGAATATTAGATATAACATGAAATTAACATTGAGGCGGACACTTTTACTGCATCCTGTATAAAACTTAACAGCTTCAACTCATATGATTTTTGAAGTTATCTGACTGGTTTATATAATTCAAAATTCACTTCTGAAAAGAAATTTCTGAACGCAGGTTATATATTATTGCCTTAAACAGGGCAATGAAGCTTTTTTGGATTCCTAATTTATGGAAATTAAAATTATAGGCTGATCCTGATGCCCGGTCCGATCAGAAAGAAGAATTCTTCAGCATTCAGCTTATACCCACCACCGAAGTACAAAGGGAAGGTAAGCTTTTTGTCTTTTCTGGTTGGATATAATGATCCCAATATCACTATTGCCAGGTCCCGGTTGTCGTCGTTTTCAGAAAAATTGAAAGCATCCAGTGCAAGGAATCCTGCACCCACTTTGAAGGGCTGCAATCGGTTAATCCGGTTTTTCTGATAAAAGCTGAATTGAGCGATCATAGCCATACTGATCCCGGTCAGATTACCAGCCGATTCACTGCCATAAGTGACCAGTCCGGCAGGAAAGGACACTTCAATATCAAACCGCCAGTATTTCTCGTAAATAATCTCAACAGTTTTTTTAAACCCGGCTCCACCATAGACATTCTTATCGTTTGAGATCTCGACAGTTATCTTCGACCAGGATTCTATATCGTAGGTTTTTTTATTTAGATAATTATTGACGTTGATTACATTTGAAGAACAATTGCCCCTGTAAAAACCATCCCTTGGTGAAAAAGGCCCAGGACAAACAACAATATCTTCAAAATCTTTCATTTCAAGTAATTCATTATCCCTGCCTCTTAATGTGACACGGATATTCAAATGCTGCTGGCCGTACAATTCTCCTTCCGAGTCGATTTTGTTGTTATCGAACTTTATGGTAAGATACTGAACGACCTGTGGCGTCAGTATTGTGTTACCGACTGCATTGAATTGTTTTTTAAATCCATTACCTTCTATGCTAACATAATCGAATTCACGTGGCCTTCGATATTCCTGTACTAATAATTCAAAACCAGTTTTCTCCCCGTGGTTATAAATTGGAATTGTCCGATTATATATATCAATTGGGATATTAAGTATGTATGTAGCTACATATTCGTTGTGGATGAGCGTGTCGAGCCCAATATTGGTCAATCCTTCGAATTCGAATGAAGCTTTCGAAAGAGATTCCCCTTCCATTCTTAATTCTACCGTTTCACCCGGGTGTACAGATAGATTTGAGGTCCAGTCTTCTCCTTCCCGTAATAAATTGATATTCTTTATATTTGGTTTAGGGATAATATTCAGATTTGTTATAAAAAGTGACTGGTCGTTATCTTTTATGTATAGATATCCTTCATTAATTCGATGTAGTGAATAAGGACGCAGGATGCAAAGCATTCTCCCATTGTTGATATGACTTTTAATAAATAATTCAGCAATAAGTGCACCCCCTGGTTCTTCCTGGTTCTCTATCCTGTAGGTATGACCCGGATTCAGGGCTGAATTGTTATCCAATTGAATTTCATTACCGGATTGATTTTGAGGATCATGGATGATATACTCCCTATCGATTTTTAAAAACTGAAGCCGGCTTCTCCGGACAACAAATTCCTGTTGTTTAAGAGGTATGTCATAACTTAAGGTTCCAAATTCACTTAAAAATGGTTTTTTTGTTTTTATCGAAAGGTCAAACCTGTGAAACCCATAACTGCTTGAGATCAAGTGTATATAAAGTTTTCCAGCTTCCTCAGTCATTCTGTAATTGATCATATTATCAGAAGTCCAGATATTATCGATGCGAATATTACGAATATTATCGGTGATCAAAGGAAATACCTTTTCTTCCCCTATGAAAAGTTCATTATTATCAGGAATAAACTCCACTTTTGTTGAGGTTACAGGGAGCAGCGGAATAACTTCTGTGGAAAATTTTGATGAGTCATTACTTGAAACCGTAAATGTGAAATTCAGAAAATCTGAATTATACAAGTCCCGGAATTTGATTTTGAAGCGGTAATATTCATTGTTATAGTTATAAATTGAATCCAATACAGTAAAATCATTTGATCTTACCAGGCTTAAACGTGAGAAAAGATCGTCCCTGTAAGGATAAATCCTGACCTCACAAATAGGGTTTTCACTGTTAAATTGGAAATACATATGATTTTCCCCATTGTATACAACAAGATTGTCCCTTGTGTTGAAAACCATTGTATCTATCCGTACTTCCACTTTTGAGAAAATTGTCGAAGGGATCTGGCCGAAAGATGCTGATACCAAAAAAAAGAATAAACAAGTAATTAAATACTTCTTTAAATACATAGCTCTAAGAAATCAGATTGACTTTAATTAAAACACATACCCAATATTAACGCCAAAACGAGGATTTATAGAAAAACTTCCCTGGCGAAGATCATCAAATTTTTTGTCATAAAAAGGATTGTCATCGTAATTTTTCTTGAAATCCCTATATCCCACACCCACACCTATATAGAAATCAATCGTTATCCCGGACTGCTTAGATTTAATATTCCAGGTCTGACCAAATAGCTTCATCCATCGGTTTCCTAATATGAACGAATATTCGTACAATTGTTCAGTGCTATTTACAGCATAGGTACCCTGGTTCGAAAGATTTGCCGAATCGAGTGCATTGAATTGGTGTTGTATATAAGTATACCTGAGCTCATTCGCGAAGTATAACATGCCGATGCCCTTTTCCGGATGGTAGAATTTCTGCCTGAAAGCTATTCCAAATCCCGTGTCATATAATTCATAAGGAGGGATGGAACTGTTGCTTTTAAAAAACGGATCCCGGATAACATTGAACATAATTTCGTAACCCATTCTTTCGTGAAAGTAATATTCAAGCGAAAGTGGCAAACTCCCAAGGATTGGTGCCACAGGGTCTGTGGCTATAATGATGCCCTTAAACTCATTGATTACCGGAGTAAAATATCTGCTATGCCTTTTCTTGTATTTGTAATCCGGTTTCATATAATCTCCCTGAACTTCTTCAGCCATTGCTTGATCACTAACTTTGAAAACAGGCTTATCTTCCTCATAAATGGGCTTGTAATACCCGGCTACGCTACCATCTTCCTTATATAATTCCCAATTTCCCACATTTTTCCCATTCTTAATTTTACCCTTCATTTTGATTTTACCATTCAGATAATAACCTGTATAATTTCCTTCTCCATTCACAAATTCCGCTTCCCCTTCAAGGCTTCCATCTTCATAGTAATACAACCATTTGCCTTCATGAATGCCATTCTTCATCTCTCCGATTACCCTCAGGTTTCCATTTTCATAAAATTCTTTATATTCTCCTGATCCGGAATGAAAAAATCCTTCTCCCTTCATATACCCTTCATTATCGTAAATCCGCCAGTTCCCTTCTTTACGTCCTTTTTGTTCAATCCCCTCAGAGCTTTTTTTGCCGTTTTCATGATAATAAGTCCATGTGCCGTTTTTATCTCCACCCTGGTAATATCCAGAGGCTGAAATATTGCCATTTTCATAATAATAAGACCATAACCCGGATCGCAAACCCTCTTTAAATCTTCCCTCTGCCTGTTTCCCTCCATTCTCATAAAAGTAAACCCATGTCGAATCACTCTTGCCATTAATATTATAGCCTTGTCCTTTTACTTTACCGTTATTGTAGAATTCTTTATAAAAACCGATTTCATCTTTATAAAAAGCCTGGGCTTTCAAGGTGCCATCTTCATAAAAATGGTTCCATATCCCGGCTTTTTTACCATTATTAAAATTTCCCCTGCTTTTCTTTGTCCCACTTTCAAAATAAAACCTCCATTCACCTTCTCTTTTTCCATTGTAAATATTCCCTTCCATACTAAGTTGACCATTTTCATAATAGTATTTCCATAAACCATAATTCGAATTGCCCTTTAGCTGACCCCGCATTTTCAGTTTCCCGCCTTCATAATAATAATTCCAGTATCCGATTGGATCGTTATTCTGGTAAAAACCTTCAGATTTTATGTTCCCATTCTGGTAATATGACATATACTTTCCATCAAGTATATTTTTATCATGTTCAAGGACCATAAAGGTTTCTTTTATTCTGGTATCTCCTTCTTCAAAATAGGTGTGAACTGTAACCCGCTGTGCATACAGTAGGTTTCCACATGCGATAAAAATTATTAGGCTTAAAGAAAGGATTCTTAACATAGACCTCAACGGTTGCCTTTAACCAACATACTCTTAACGTTCTGAAGGCAGCCAATTTTATACATACACCTGAAAAAATTTTACCTGCTACTTGCGTATAACAATATAATTGTAAATTTGGTATATATAATTCATTAAAACAACATAATCGCATGTCTGAGCAACATTCCAAGCCCCAATCATCTTTTTATGATGATTTTGAATCTCCGGATTTTTATGAGATTGATGGGTTATTGACTGAGGAACATATTCTCGTACGAAGTGCGATGCGCGATTTTGTTAAGCAAGAGATAACGCCATATATTGAGGAATGGGCACAAAATGCCTTTTTTCCTTCGACCATTGTCAAAAAGTTTGGAGATATTGGTGCATTCGGCCCCTTCATCCCGGCAAAATATGGAGGTGGTGAAATGGACTATATTTCCAGTGGTCTGATCATGCAGGAAATTGAAAGGGGAGATTCAGGAATGCGGTCAACCGCCTCTGTACAGGGATCCCTGGTTATGTACCCAATTTATAAGTATGGGTCTGAAGCCCAAAGGGAAAAGTATTTGCCGCGGTTGGCTTCCGGAGAGATATTAGGATGTTTTGGTTTAACAGAACCGGATTATGGGTCAAATCCAGCAGGTATGAAAAGCAGGATCATTGACAAAGGGGACCATTATATCTTAAACGGATCTAAAATGTGGATATCCAATGCACCTGAGGCGGATATCGCTATCGTATGGGCAAAGGACGAAAAAGGCAGGATAAAAGGGATGATCCTTGAGCGTGAAATGGCAGGATTATCCACCCCTGAAACACATGGGAAGTGGTCTTTGAGGGCCAGTTGTACTGGTGAATTGGTTTTTGACAATGTGATTGTACCAAAAGAGCAGATCCTTCCGGGAAAGGATGGTTTAGGCGCTCCGATGGGCTGCCTTGATTCAGCGCGGTATGGTATTGCCTGGGGTGTTATTGGTGCCGCAATGGACTGTTATGAATCGGCCAGAAAATATGCAGCTGAAAGAATCCAGTTCGATAAGCCTATAGCCTCATTTCAGCTAACCCAGAAAAAACTCGCCGAAATGCTTACTGAAATCACAAAAGCCCAGTTGCTGAACTGGCGGCTTGGAGGATTGATGAATGAAGGAAAGGCCAGTTCGGCACATATCTCATTAGCAAAGCGAAATAATGTGGATGTGG
Source organism: uncultured Cytophagales bacterium (assembly GCA_942491935.1). GTDB lineage: Bacteria > Bacteroidota > Bacteroidia > Cytophagales > Cyclobacteriaceae > JAGTVG01. The sequence goes on along the minus strand of CALOCZ010000014.1, from coordinate 29,438 downwards.
CACTGAAGATTGCCCGCGAGGCAAGACAGATCTTTGGAGGAATGGGTATAACTGGTGATTATCCGATCATGAGACATATGATGAACCTCGAATCTGTAATAACTTATGAAGGCACCCATGATATTCATTTGCTAATATTAGGTAAAGAAATAACCGGAATTTCTGCATTTGTATAGGATTATTGCAGGATTTAGATATGATTATCGTAAAATTATGGCCTGAAAGTAAAAATATTGTAAATTTTACCGCTTGATGTTTTCAAAATTAAATTTACTTTCTACATTTGTCATCGAAATGAAAGAAAACAGAAATACTTTGTACTGGTGGTGGCCTGAGAAATTTGTTTTTCAGCTGTAAAAAGAAGTACGGGTATATTAAAAATATATAGAGCTTACTGATTACAGTGAGCTTTTTTTTTGTTCATAAAATGATATTGCTTTGAAAACCTTTTCATTTAAAACTTCATCGAAACGACTGATCGCTGATGTAGTGACTCCAGTGAGCATCTACCTTAAACTGCGCGACAAGTTTGCAAATACCATTTTGCTTGAAAGTTCAGATTATCATGCTGCAGATAACAGCTATTCATATATCGGTTGCAACCCTATAGCTTCCTTTTCCCTGAAAAGAAACAAAGTGGCCATAACCTATCCTGATGGTACACGTGACGATATCCAGCTTTTACAACGGCCTGAGGTGATCGATCTGCTGGGTGAGTTTATCTCCGGATTTAAAGTAGATGAGCAATCCTATAATTTTATTACGAATGGATTGTTTGGCTATATATCCTATGATGCTGTTGAGCATTTTGAAGATATCGAATTGCATGATCGAGATAAGCCGGATTACGATATTCCTGAGATCCATTACACGGTATTCAGAAATGTTTTGGTGGTAAATCATTTTAAAAGTGAATTGTTTGTATTTGATCATCAACTCGAGGAAGATGATTCCAATTCAAATGTAGAGGATCTTATTTCGCTTATTGGCAGTAAGAACTTTCCAACCTATGAATTCCATGTTGATCCACATGAAGCTTCAAATTTTACAGACAAGGAATTTTTAAAGGTTATCGAGAAGGGCAGGGAGCACTGCCTTTTAGGTGATGTCTTTCAGATCGTCCTGTCCCGGAGGTTTGAATCCAGTTTTAAAGGCGATGAATTTATTGTATACCGGGCCTTAAGGGCTATCAATCCTTCACCTTATCTTTTTTATTTTGACTATAGCAACTTCAAAATATTCGGTTCTTCGCCGGAGGCCCAAATCGTTATTAAAAACAATAGGGCAAGTATTTTCCCAATAGCAGGGACTTTTAAAAGAAGCGGAAATGATAAATATGATTCAGAACTTGCCCGGAAGTTATCGGATGACCCGAAGGAAGATTCTGAACACGTGATGCTGGTTGATCTGGCAAGGAATGATCTGTCAAGAAACGGATCTGATGTTGAAGTGGAGAAATTCAAAGAGATCCAGTTCTATTCACACGTAATCCACCTGGTATCCAAAGTTTCCGGAAATCTGAAGGAAGATACATCAACCATTCGGATCGTAGCTGATACATTTTCCTGCAGGCACTTTATCCGGGGCACCTAAGCATATGGCTATGCAGTTGATTAATAAATACGAGCCAACACAAAGAGGATATTACGGCGGGGCAATCGGATATCTTGGATTTAATGGGGATTTTAACCATGCCATAATGATCCGGTCATTCTTTAGCAAAAACAACACCCTATACTATCAGGCAGGTGCCGGGGTCGTTGCAAAATCTAATCCTGAGAGCGAATTACAGGAAGTAAATAATAAACTCGCGGCCTTAAGGAAAGCATTGAAAGATGCAGGTGAATTTATAAACTAATCAGGAGATGAAGATACTGGTATTTGATAATTATGATTCCTTCACATATAATCTGGTCCATATTATAAGGGAGTTGGGATTTGGGGAAGAAATGGACATCGTAAGGAATGATAAGATCGAACTAGAGGAGATCGAGGCATACGATAAGATCCTCCTTTCTCCGGGACCAGGTGTGCCAAAAGATGCCGGGATCATGGAAAGGTTGATCGAAGAATATGCGCCCACTAAAAGCATTATGGGTGTATGCCTGGGACATCAAGGTATAGCTGAGGTTTTTAATGCCGAACTTTATAATATGCCTATAGTACTTCATGGCGTAACTACTGAAGCCAGGATTTTGGACTCTAACGATTATATGTTTAACGGTGTGCCTGAAACGATAAAGGTATGCCGTTACCATAGCTGGGCAGTTGTTCCGGAAACGGTGATCGGTGACCTTGAAATTATGGCCACGGATGATGATGGCGTTGTAATGGCCCTGCGGCATAAGAAATATGACGTAAGGGGCTTGCAGTTTCATCCGGAAGCCTACCTGACAGAACATGGGAAGTTAATGGTAAATAATGGTTGAAAAATTGATTAAGATAATATTAAGAACAGAAATGATGGAATTTATTCTTGGAAATATTGAAGAGTAAGCACTATGAAAACACAGGAACTATTCTATTGAAAGTCTTGGATTGAGAACAAAATTTACAGTAAATGGACAAATCTGTAAATCTAATTATCAAGAGTTAACAAAATCACCAAATCACCAAATAAATAAATGAGGGAAGTATTAAATAACTTGTTCGAATATAAATCCCTGAATAAGGATAACGCCAAGGAGATATTGAAGAACCTTGCGCAGGGGGCCTATAACAACAGCCAGGTGGCTTCTTTTCTTACCGTATATTTGATGAGGAGCATTACGGTGGACGAACTTGAAGGCTTCAGAGAAGCCATGCTCGAACTATGCATACCGGTTGACCTGGCTGATTATGATCCCATTGACCTTTGCGGTACAGGGGGAGATGGCAAGGATACTTTCAACATTTCAACCCTGTCCTCATTTCTTGTAGCTGCAGCCGGGCAGCCGGTAGCAAAACATGGAAACAACAGCTTATCTTCAGTTTGCGGATCTTCTAATTTCCTCTCGTATTTCGGGGCAAAGTTCACCAATGATCCTGACACTTGAAAAAAGTATTGAAACTACCGGAATATGTTACCTTCATGCGCCTCTGTTTCATCCGGCTATGAAAAACGTGGCTCCAATACGTCAGGAACTGGGGATTAAAACCTTTTTCAATATGCTTGGCCCGATGGTAAATCCGGCTTTTGTAAAGAAACAACTTGTAGGCGTTTTCAGCCTTGAGCTTGCCAGACTTTATGCCTATCTGTATCAGAGGACCGACAGTCAGTTTGCCATAGTCCATGCCCTGGATGGATACGATGAAATATCATTAACAGACAGTTTTAAAATGATCACAAGAGATAATGAGTTCATTCTCAATCCCGGAGATCTGGGATTGTCAAAATGTTGATCCTGCAGAATTGTATGGTGGGAAGGATGTTGAAGAGGCAGCTAAAATATTTTCCGGCATACTGGAGGGGAAAGGGAAGCAAAGCCCAGAGTGATGTGGTGATAGCCAATGCAGGGATGTCGTTATACGGATCAGGGATTTGTTGCATCTGTTGAGGAAGCGGTAGGTTTGGCAAGCGAAGCCCTTAGAATCTGGAGAAGCATTGAAGAGATTTAAAAAATTTATTGAAGTGAACAAGACTTAACATGCCTGCTTAAAAGAGTAAAGAAAAAAGAATATGAATATACTTGAGGAAATAATAGCCTATAAAAAGGAAGAAATAGAACAAAGAAAGGAACTCTACCCGGTCAAATTGCTTGAGAAAAGTATTCATTATGAAGCGCCGGTAGTCTCTTTGAAAAAATACCTGCTCAGAGAGGATAAATGTGGCATTATTGCAGAGATTAAAAGAAAATCACCTTCAAAGGGTTTGATTAATCCACATGTATCTATAGAAAGAACCTCCATCGGTTATATGCAGGCCGGGGCCTCCGCTCTGTCAATTCTGACAGATGAAAAATATTTTGGTGGCTCGAATGATGACCTTGAAGCTAGCGCGGAAATTTAATTTTTGTCCAATTCTCAGGAAAGAATTCATTGTTGATGAATACCAGTTGATCGAGGCAAAATCTATTGGTGCCGATGCCATTCTCTTAATTGCTGCCGCCCTCGAACCGGATCAGGTTCAACATTTATCCAGGCAAGCCCATCAGCTTGGTCTCGAAGTGTTGATGGAAGTACATAATGAGGAAGAGTTACAGAATAATATCCATGATTCAGTGGACATTATTGGAGTGAATAACCGGGACCTTAAGACATTCAAAACAGACCTGGAAACTTCTGTTTCCCTGTCAGAAAAAATCCCATCAGAATATGTGAAGATCTCAGAAAGTGGGATACACGATCCGGAAGACATCATTTATCTGAAGAAATATGGTTTTCAGGGATTCCTGATCGGGGAGCATTTTATGAAACAAAGCAGACCGGAAAAGGGCTGTGCTGAATTTATAACGAGACTTAAAGAAAAGATTGCCGGTAGCTGATTCCTTCGTATGGATCATTAAACCTGATTGGTATTCATGGACTTGAAGTTAAAAATATGCGGAATGAAAGAACCTGATAACATCAGGCGGGTAATAGAATACAGACCTGATTATTTAGGATTCATCTTTTATCCAGGATCTCCCAGGTATGCAGGTAATGATATTGTAAAATTGAGTAAAGCGGATATCCCTCCTTCAATACAAAAAGTAGGTGTTTTTGTCAATGAGAAACCGGATGTAGTAAAACATATAAGCTCAAAAATGTCTCTTGATATGGTGCAGCTTCATGGTAATGAACCTGTATCAGAATGTAAGGAGTATAAAATATCAGGTCTCAAGGTCGTTAAGGTTTTTGCAGTAGGTGAGGGTTTTGAGTTTGAAGTAATGGAACCATATATTGGGCAGGTGGATTACTTCCTGTTTGACACCAAGGGTAAATATTACGGTGGGAACAGCATTCCATTTGACTGGGCAATAATAGAAAGATATCCTTTCAGAATACCTTTCTTTCTCGGTGGCGGTATTGGTATTGAAAATATAGACCTGGTTCCTCAAATAGAAAATCCTTTTTTATTTGCCCTGGATGCAAACAGTATGTTAGAAGTTTCGCCGGGTCTTAAAGATCCTGAAAAGCTTAAATTGTTTAGAGAAAAATTTGACAGAATATAAATATGATAGATCAGAACACGGGTTTTAATGTAGCCCAAAATGGATTTTATGGACATTTTGGTGGATCATATATTCCTGAGATGCTATACCCCAATGTAGAAGAACTTCGTCAGAATTACCTTGAGATACTGTCTGATAAATCCTTTCAGGATGAGTTCTATAAATTATTAAAAGATTATGTGGGAAGGCCGACTCCATTGTATCTGGCTGAAAGATTATCTGATAGGGTAGGTTGCAAAATATATCTGAAAAGAGAAGATCTGAGTCATACCGGGGCACATAAGATCAACAATACAATAGGACAGATCCTGTTGGCCAGGAGATTGGGGAAAACCAGGATCATTGCTGAAACAGGTGCCGGACAGCATGGAGTAGCTACAGCCACTGTATGCGCCCTTATGGACATGAATTGCATCGTATACATGGGTTCTCTCGACATAGAGCGGCAACGACCAAATGTGGAACGCATGAAAATTCTGGGTGCAGAGGTCAGGGCTGCGGAATGTGGAAATAAAACCCTGAAGGATGCTACAAACGAGGCCATGAGGCATTGGATAAATAATCCGATAGATACGCATTATATTATAGGGTCAGTCGTTGGTCCGCATCCTTATCCGGACATGGTAGCCCGCTTTCAGTCTGTGATCAGTGAAGAAATGAAATGGCAGTTGATGGAATCTGAAGGACGGGATTACCCCGACACGATCGTAGCCTGCCTGGGCGGCGGTAGTAATGCAGCAGGGGCTTTTTATCACTATTTTGATGATCAAAGGGTTAAACTGGTCACCGTGGAGGCTTCTGGTAAAGGTGTGGATAGTGGCTATTCGGCAGCTACCACTGCCCTGGGTAAACCAGGCATCCTGCATGGTAGTAAAACCCTGCTGATGCAGACGGATGACGGACAGGTGGTGGAACCTTATTCCATATCAGCAGGACTGGATTATCCCGGGATCGGGCCATTACATGCTCATTTGCATGAATCAGGACGGGCATTGTTTTACAATGTAACGGATGATGAGGCCATGCAGGCCTGCATTACATTGAGCCGCCTTGAAGGTATTATCCCGGCGATAGAATCGGCCCATGCACTGGCCATCCTGGATAAATTGGAATTCAGGAATGATGAAGTGGTTGTGGTCAACTTGTCCGGAAGGGGCGATAAAGACCTGGAGACTATCATAAACTGGGGTGGATATTAAGAGAACAATTGAATAATGCTCAGGTGATTCAGAGTAAAAAAATCCTCCTTCTTGGAAACTGAGTAATACACAAATAAAATGAATGAGTTAATAAATGCATTTGAGGATAGTTCTGAAAAGTTGCTGTCCATATATTTTTCAGCTGGATATCCTCAACTCGATGCTACCGGGCAGATCATGATCGCCCTGCAAAAAGGAGACGCCGATATGGTAGAGGTGGGAATCCCATTTTCCGACCCTGTGGCCGATGGACCTACGATCCAGGATAGTAATAAAATAGCGCTGGATAATGGTATTACGCTTAAAAAGATCCTGGAGCAGGTCGAAGAAGTTAAGGAGAAGATCCGGATCCCCGTCATTCTGATGGGTTACCTCAATCCTGTCTATCAATATGGCATGGAAAAATTCTGTGCAGCCTGTCAGAAAGCGGGTGTAAGCGGATTGATAATTCCGGATCTTCCGGTTCAGGAATATCAGAATGAGTATCAATCCCTCTTCGAAAAGCATCAGCTGGCAAATATATTTCTGATTACTCCGCAGACTAGTGAGGAGCGTATCAGGGAAATAGATCGCATAAGCAAATCATTCATTTACATGGTATCTTCAGCATCCACCACCGGAGCCAGAAAAGGACTTTCGCAGGAACAGATTGATTATTTTAAAAGGGTTCGAGGAATGAATTTAAAATCCCCTTTAATGATTGGATTCGGCATTTCGGATCATCTGAGTTTTACCCAGGCCACGACTTATGCAAATGGGGCTATTATTGGAAGTGCTTTCATCAATGTTTTAAAGAACAGCGACAATCTTGAAGAGGACATCATCAAATATGTCCGCAGCGTAAAAGGAAAATAAAGTAAAAATTATGATCATACAGTTGAAAAATGGCATTACGCCTGAGCAGAAGGATGAAATAATAAATAAGCTTCATTCAATAAAATATAGTGCCAATGAGGTCACTACCCAGATTGGAAGCTATCTGATCGGCATCGGGAAATCAAACTTTGACATTCGGGAGCTGGGATTCATGCCAGGGATATCAGATATACATATTGTTTCGGATAATTATAAGCTCGTCTCGAGGAAATGGAAGGTCGGACCAACTATGATCGATCTAGGGGATGGTATATTTATCGGGGAGAATAACTTCTCGATCATGGCGGGACCCTGTTCTATAGAAGGCGAAGAAAATATACAATCCACACTTGAACACCTGAAAAAGAATAATATCAAGATCATGCGTGGTGGGGTATATAAACCGCGCAGTTCTCCTTATTCCTTCCGGGGTCTGGGACTTGATGGCCTGAAAATATGGCATAAACTCGCCAGGGAGGCAGGTATTAAGATCATTACGGAAGTTATGCAGGTATCCCAGATAGAACCAATGTATGATTATATCGATATCTACCAGGTTGGAGCGAGGAATACCCAGAATTTCAACCTCCTGGATGAATTGGGAAAAGTTGATAAACCTGTCATGATTAAGCGGGGAATATCCGGGACCATCGACGAGTTACTTTATTCAGCAGAATATGTTTTCTCCGGCGGAAATGAAAAACTCATTTTGTGTGAAAGGGGAATAAGAACCTATGAAAAAGCAAGCCGGAACACACTGGATCTTAATGCGATCCCAATTCTTAAGGAGAAAACGCATCTGCCCGTTATTTCAGATCCATCACATGGTATAGGCATCAGGGATCATGTCCTGCCAATGTCACTGGCCAGCATTATGGCCGGTGCTGATGGTATTATGGTGGAAGTTCATCAGATGCCGGAAAAAGCTTATTCCGATGGACAGCAGACCCTCGATTATGATGAGGCGGCTGGTTTATATAAGGCAGCCGATAAAACGTATGAGCTAAGAAGAAACCTGTAATTTAGCTTGTCCTGGTAATTAACTGAAATCTCCGCTTAAATACATCAATTACAATCAAAAGCCAATCGATTAAACAAGCAAAATAAGCTAAAATTTCATTAGAAAATTGTATGGTTTTCTAGGGTGCATTTCACCTCCTGGCATTATAATATCACTAATATAATATGTGATTTATACTTTCCCTGTGGCATTATATTTTAATGCAGGCGTTAATACTTGAAGGAGAAGATCCTGGCAATAATATAATTTTTGTTTGAGGTTTATATGCCTTTTAATAATCTACCAAAGATATCAGCTCCAGTAATAATTCGTTTTTCATCCTTGCTCCAATAAAGAACAATATCTTTCTCAATCGGAACATCTTCATGATCATCTATTTTACTTCGAAGGTCCTTTATAACCTCACCTAGATTTGTTGTTTTATCTGTAATTATCAGAGGTGAATGGCAAAAATCTTCGATTGCTTCACATTCTTTACAAAATAAGGCTGAACGAATGAAGTTATCAGCATCCAGAACAGCAAAAGGTATATTTTCATCGTTGGTAATTATAATCCACTTTTTGCCTGAGCTGTTTACTCGTTGAATGAAAGGGTCTTCAGGAATGGCTTTGAATTTGGGAAAAAGAATTTTATTTTTTTTTACAGGTAGTGAAATAATACTCTGTGGATTAATTACCTCTCCCTCCTGCAAAACCGGGATGTCATCGAGTGAAAGAAAATTAATAGCTCCTGTCCCTTCAATAAAGTCGATCTCACTTTCAGTTCCTTCCACGTGTTTACGTAAAAATAATTTGAGGTTTTTTTCGGCAAAATATTGTACCGATTCTTTCCCCAACCAGGTATCCAGCAACAAAGCACTGGGCTTTGCTACAGGATACAGAATGAACTGGTATAATCGTAAGACAGGTGATAGCAACGATGCCATTTTCAAAGAGTTGCGGGAGAAATATGCCTGAGGTGCAATCTCTCCAAAAAGGGTGATCACAAAAGTAGAGAACAGAAATGAGATTACTCCAGCCATTACAGAATCAGAAAGAAGTGTTAATAGCACGTTAATTCCAACATTTCCCCAGAGAATTGTTGTTAACAAGAAATTCGAATCTTCTCTCATTTTGAGTACTTTTTTAGCGCCCCTGGAATTAGATGCCTCAGCCTCAATTTCTAGACGCAAACGTGTAATGCTGAAAAATGCTAGATTCAATCCGCTAAACATAGCTGATTGGGTTAGACAAAAAAATATGCCTACCCAGGTAAAGATCTCTGTCATCGTTTAAAACCATTTGTTCGAAATATAAAGCATAATACTCACATCAGCAATAATTACAATCCGCATTACAAAGAAACTACTATTAATCTTACACTATTAAAGTTTGACCTCTAATCAAATTATTGATAACAGGATACGATAAAACAACTTTGGACACTTATGTTTTCTAAAATATTTTTCTTTTCCTTTTGCGAATAAAATGACTAAAAACTGGATCCAGATTCTGAAGAGTAGATTAAATATTTAGAGTGTAGGGATTGAAAATGATAAATTGGATTCCCAAATTCAATGTTTTACATCTCTCAAAATAAAAGTTTGAAATTGTTGAAGGTCGAATTATTATGGATAAATAAGGTTAGCCTAAACAAAAAATGTCTGTCAACTGTTTTTTGCCGGATAGTTTGAATCTAATCACGAATTTATTAGATTGTATTATCATTCAAACCGATTTTTTAAAATGGAAGCTAAGCTATTGAACAGAAGAGGCCTGGAGATATTCCTGGTTCTTCTCAGAACAGTCATAGGATGGCATTTTTTATATGAAGGAGTCTCTAAACTGCTCAATCCTAACTGGACATCCTATAATTTTCTATCTGTATCCAAGTGGATATTCGCGGATTTTTTTCAAAATCTTGCCGCCAATCCGACAGCCCTTGAGATTGTCGACTTTCTCAATATCTGGGGGTTGATACTTATAGGACTTTCTCTTTTCTTCGGAATTTTAACCAGGTATGCTTCTGCATTTGGGATAATAATGCTGTCCTTATATTATGTGGCAAATCCTCCTTTCCTGGGTATGGATTTTGGTGTTCCGGCAGAAGGACAATACCTGATCGTCAATAAAAACCTGGTTGAGCTAATGGCGCTATGCGTTTTTCTGTTTATCTCTCCAAAAAGTCTCCCCGGTTTGGACAGGCTAATTGGTCTTGTAATGAAGCAAGATAAACAGGGAAAGGAAGATGGGGCATCGGAAACAGAAACTTCAGATAATAATGAAGTAAAACTGAGTCGTAGAGAACTCGTCAAGAATCTGGCTACCTTACCCATTTTTGGTGGATTTGTAATTGCTGCCATTAAGAAAAAGGGATGGATCAGTTATGAAGAGAAATTCCTTCAGGACACCGATGCCATTACGAGTGCCACTATAAAATCATACAATTTTACAAGTTTACAGGATCTTACTTCAAAAGTACCACATACTAAAATTGCCGGACAAGAATTCAGCCGCGTTATACTGGGCGGGAACCTGATTGGAGGATGGGCACATGCCAGGGATCTTATTTACGTATCAAAATTGGTTAAGTCATATTTCCACGATGACAAAGTCTATGAGACCTTTTTAATGGCAGAAAAATGTGGGATAAATGCCTTTCTGACAAATCCTGTTTTATGCCGCGTCATCAACACCTATTGGAAAAGAAAGATTGGAAATATAAAGTTCATTTCTGACTGCGGAGGTGAAGACACAATAAAAGGTGCCCAGATGTCAATAGATAATGGAGCAAGTGCGTGCTATGTTCATGGTGGTGCAGCAGACCTCATGGTAGAACAAGGTAGAATCGAGGAAATTGGTAAGACATTAGAATTGATCAAGGCAAATGGGCTGCCTGCCGGCATTGGTGGGCATAAACTTCAAACTGTGAAAGCCTGTGTGGAATTCGGTTTAAAACCTGATTTCTGGATGAAGACCCTTCATCATACCAATTACTGGTCTGCAAACAAGGAGAACCAGCATGACAATATCTGGTGTACTGATCCGGAAGATACTATTGAGTATATGAAATCTATAGATGTTCCATGGATTGCATTCAAAACATTAGCTGCAGGAGCCATACATCCTGAAGTTGGCTTCAAATATGCTTTTGAGAATGGAGCAGATTTTATCTGCGTTGGGATGTATGATTTCCAGATCGTCGATGATGTTAACATCGCCATGAACGTCTTAAATTCGGATATTAAACGACAACGACCCTGGCGGGCCTGATCCATAATATTCCTCCAGGCGATTTTATTTTTTTAATTCACATTTAGAAACACGCGAATTTTAAATTTTTTAGAAATGTACTTTAAAAGATCCGTTGCCAGAATATGTTTACTCCTCATATTGCTTCCATTGCTGATGTGTAAGCCCTTGAAAGAGGAAGTTGAAAAGATAGATGATAAGGATGCTTATGTTCAGGTAAGCACCGAAAATCCGGCTTATTTTGAATTGAGCAATGGTTCGACATATATTCCCAACGGCTTTAACCTGGTGAATCCGCCGGAGGAAGATGAACTGGAAGAGGTGGTCCGGACAATGGCAGAGAATCGAATCAACTATTGCCGGGTGTGGCTTGGTCTTGCCCTCTGGGACATAGAGCATGAGAAAAGTGGCGTTTATGATGAGGAAAAGGCGAAGATCCTGGACCGGTTTCTGGAATTGTGCTATGAAAATGGGATTAAAGTGAAAATGTGCCTGGAATATTTCAGGGATTGTCCGGCTGAAAAGAACAGGTGGTCTGATAAAATAATTCATAATGTTGCGAATGGAGGTTATTACGAGTCGATGGAAGAATATATTGATAGTGAGAAAGGCCATGAACAATTCAAAAGAAAGCTAAAGTTCTATCAGGAAAGGTATGGGGACCGGCCTGAAATTTTCGCCTGGGAGCTGTGGAACGAGGTCAACTGTGTAAAAGGAGATTATCTGACCTGGACAAAGATTATGCTACCTGAATTACACAGGCTGTTTCCAAAGAACCTTGCTGTTCAAAGCCTTGGTAGCTATGATTATGAAGGGTACCGGGAGGAGATGTACAGGCCGATGATGTTGCTTGAGACCAATGATGTAACCCAGGTGCACCGCTATCTTGACCTTGGGGCCAGATGGGAAGTTTGTCATGGCCCTGCTGATGTGCTTAGCTGCTGAAGCGGTTCGGGAAATGTTGAACTTTAATACGGGAAAACCAGTGGTTTTGGCAGAAACAGGGGCTGTAAAGCCTAAGCATACCGGGTATTCGGAGATTTACGATCTGGATACTGTGGGTGTTCTTAATCATGATCAGTTATTTGCGCCATTTTTTGCCGGTGCTGCCGGAACAGGTAATGCCTGGTGGTGGCGTCAGTCTATTGACAGATTCGATCAATGGTACCTTTTTGACCGTTTTGCTGAGGCTGTAGATGGAATTGATCCGGTTAATGAAAGATTCGAACCCTTTATGATACCCCACGACAGATTACGGATTTATGCCCTCAAAGGAAATAATACCCTGATCGCCTGGTGTAAGGATATTAATAACGATTGGCGGACAGAATTTGAGAAAGGGATTAAGCCGGAAGTACTGCAGAACCTTGCGGTTGATCTTGCCAACTATATCCCGGATATGGAAATAGAAAATACCCGGGCATATGATCCCTGGACTGACACCTGGTCAACACAGGAAATAAATGATGGAAGAATGTCTTTGCCAACCTTCAAAAGATCAATTGTTTTCAAACTGGAATTTTAAAATAAATAGAAGAAATTAGAAACAGTATTTACATATTTCCCGATTTCAAATTCTTAAGTTTATTTTCGCTGACAAACTTCCGAGTGAGTGGCCAACCATGGTTCGGTAATTTGTCGATGGATACTTCTTGTCAATGTATGGAATTAATTCGTTCTCGATAAAAGATAGAGAAATGTGTACTACCTCCGGAGAGTACTATCTATTGGAGAATCATCGACATTGGTAGGACTCAAATCTAATAACTATATGGGTTTGTATAGTGGTGGGGGTACGATGGGTCTTGTATTAAATAATGTTCTTTATCAGTTATTATGATGGATAAAGTGCTTGTTTTCTTTTTTTGATGTTTTGATGCTTGAGACGCAATAGAAAGGAAATTGAACTTGCGAACAACATTTTTTTTACTGAAAAAGTTTTTACAACTAACTCTCCAACTAGAATCCAACTAAAAAAATTAAAAAGTATCCTAAAAATTGAGCAAATGATAGTGGTTTTCTATAGTCTATTGGTTGAGACCATTCAGGTTTTTCTATAATATAATTATATAATCCGAAATCAAGTTGGGCGAGGTATGGATAACACATTCCAACTATAAGCGATCCAATAAGGCAATTATATAGCCAAAGACTGATACTGAACCTCCCACTGGAAATATAATTCCTAATAGGAAAAAAAGGATAAGAATTGAATTTTTAACGTTTTTTACTTTCATGTTGTCAAAGCTATATAAGTATAAAACGAATTTGGGATTGTTTTCGTTTCAGCTTGAATAAATGGAAGAATAACATTATATATCATTATTTTTTTAATATAAATAAAGAACAAGAACGCATCCGGCCCTTTCTTTTGCCGGTTATCATATTATAGAATTGGATATTAAGAATGTGAATATTAAGATTTAATTATTGCATTTTATACGTGCTTTATCTCAAAGCAATTTCGCTACCTTATTTGTTAAGTAAAACTTATCCCTAATCTTTTTATTATCTTTAGCAACAGAAAATAAAATATACGAATGATCAGAATGGGAAATTTAGCAATGAGATTTTATTATATCGTTTCAATTGGGTTGGTAATACTTTTTTTTGGTTGCGGAGAAAATAAAATGGATGTTGATCCGTATTTCGATGACTATCCATATCCAGAAGGCAAGATCTATTTTACCTATCCTCCCGTTGGATTGGAAGGCACATCTATGTTTGCACCAAGAGGTTTTGTTGACGTAATCCCTAAACCCCACGGCGGCGCAATGCCTAAACATTTTGGATTGTATCCCACAACTACTCCCATCTACGCAATGGCGGATGGGCAAATCATAGGGGCTGGAAAATATTATACTGATACCCCTTTGGGGCCTTTGGCAGAACATATATTGGTCATCAAATACAGTACCACACTTAGCGTCAGATATGGTCATGTAGGTGAACTGTCGGAGAAAATATCTGCGCAAATGCCACCGTTAAACGAGCGAAGTGATAATTTTTTAACTATTCCAATATCTGCAGGGGATACCATTGCCTGGACTTTTAGTTATAGTGCTTTGGATATTCTACTTATGGATAATTCTCAAGAGCTAAATTATTTATATCCGGAAGTACTTGGTCCGGAAAATCGATACTCAGCTGACCTTACTGAGTATTACAGGGAACCGCTTCGTAGTGCTATTCTTGATTTGTGTATTCGTGAAGAAGAACCTCGCTGGGGAAAGGTGGATTATGATGTAGCCGGCAAGATGATAGGTATCTGGTATTACACAGGCGATTATGAGGATGTACACGCCCAGCATTTAGGAATTGCTTATAAAAGTATGCATCCGTCCCGTATTGCTTTGTGTGATGGGTATGCCAATTATGATCTTGGAGTGTCTGGTACCTATGCTGTTCTAGGCAATGAACCAAAACCAGAAACTATAGGACCTGAAAGTGGTATAATTAAGTATGAAGTATTTTTCTTTGCTGACTGGCTTCAGCCAACTGATTCCACGTTTGTTCTCCGGGATATAAGTGATTTAGATGATAATAGTGAATCTCATACCAGGGGCACATACCTATTGCAAATGCTAGATGAAGAAACCCTGAAAATAGAACCATTTTATGACCTAAAGCCAGTCGAGGTAGATGATTTCACAAGTGATGCCAGGATTTACACGAGAAAACCTTTATGAATTTAGCAGGCAATTAACGTTCAGGCTGTTTGATTTTCATCCTCTTAGTCACAATATTTTCAAATAATCCAATTAATAAAATAAATTGGGGATCAGCGGCTGAACTTATTGTTTGAATAAATGCCGCAAATCCAAATAGAAGTATTTTCTATTCAATATTAGTTGTTTGTTACTCTGCAAAATTATGATTGAGGTATAGGAAGCCTCTAACCAGCTGAGATCTAATACATTAACCACTAAAATTAGGTCTGAATCTCAGGCCTTCAAATGTTTTACCCAAAAACATTTTATATAAGCGATCTTTTTGGCATCATAAATTTGGTCTTTAACCTACTCAAGCGCCTACCCTAATTGTATAACTCATTGATAATCATCATGCATTCTAAATCCGGGTAGTATTCTTCAAATCAGATAAGATGTTCATTTGATTGTCCCTGCTGTCAGGACGCAATTTTACCATCCGGGAAAAGGAGGGACCCTATTATCATACTTATTGGTGCCAGCACAAAACTTAGTAGTCCCGCATTGGTTGGACTTATTTCCTGTACAAACAGTGAAACAATTGGTGGGATCGCACTGGCAATAAAGGCAAGATATGCTCCGGTTGTACTGGCTTTCTTCCAGTATATACCGCCAACCAGACCTGTGAGTGTACCTGCAAATGCAAGTGATCCTGTTAATGCAATATATCGAAAAACAGTTTCTGTAAATTCGTAGTAAATCCCCCAGAAATAAATAAAAAATCCGATAACAATGATACCTATTCGAATGAAGAACATACGTTTTTTACCATCAATCTGCCTCTTAAGCAAAGGCGCCACAATGTCCTGGGTCAATATGGCACTGAAGGACAATAAATAGCTGTCATAGGTTGACATAGATGCCGAAAGGAAGCCGATCATAATAAAACCCATCATTCCTGCGGGTATAATGCGAATCAACATTTGAGGGAGAGCGGTTTGAGTTTCAGGGATCAAGCCAATAACGGCGAGGGCTGCAATACCCCACAGCATGGGTAAACAGGCCCGGAAAAACATAAATATGCTACTGATCCGGTAAAGTTTCATAGCGGTTGCCACATCCTTCATGCTGAATACCCGCTGAACCACCGGCTGCCAGGAAGACCATCCGCTGGTATAATAAAGCGCTGTCCAGAAAATGAACAATAAACCATACCTTGGAGCATCCCTTAAGTTAAATCCGGCATCACTGTAATGAACCTGTACAGTTGTCACCATTTCCTTTAATTCCACCAGCATGAACCAATGAATAATAGGTTATCATTACAATGCCAGCCAGCAAAATAATAAATTGGAATACATCTGTGATTACAACGGAATACATTCCGCCAAGCATTGTGTAAGACACAACAATAACTAAAATAATTCCCATAATTACAGGTAGGGTATGAGCCGGAAATCCCATGGCAATGGATAAAAACTTTCCTTCCACTTGCAGAAAGATGCCCAGGTTCAGAATACCTGTAAGAAAAATTAATACACCCGCAATCCATCTTACACCTGGCCGGAAGCGAATTTGAAAATATTCAGGTACTGTTCTAATACCCAATGATCTAAGATGTTTGATTACAAATCCGGTTTTGCCAATTACCCACATGGTAAGTGCTGCAATGATCCCTGCAATTATTGCCACGAAGCCATTAGAATATGCTTCTTCCGAAAAGTATATAATGGTTACCAGTCCCATTTCTGTACTGGCCAGGGTGGCGATTCCACGGAATGATCGTAACCTTCTTCCTACCAGGAGAAAATCATCAACATTGATAATTTGTTTTCTGGCAAACAGACCAATTGATAAACTGAGGATCAGAAATCCAATGATTAAGGCCCAATCAATGAATCCAGATATACTTGCAGCATCCTGCCTCTGTAATCAATTGCGGGTTGGAGATTAATGGGAAGGCCTGTTCTTGCAGATTCTTCCATGGCCTGTACCACCTGAGTGGCAATCAATCCATCTTCACCAGAAACCATTGGTTTCGTATTGTGCTGGACACAATCTATGAAATGTTCTATGGATGCAGTACACAACCCGAGGGCTTTTCCATACCTGTCAACAACACCCGTAACATCAGGGAAGCCAGCTCCTTCTTCCGTATATTTTTCAATCATACGGTGGTGGCTTATATTTACAAAAGTGCTACCTTTGGATCCTATAAAATCTCCTTTAAACTCAAAGACATTAGGCGAATTTTCAGCTACTATCCAGCAGTTCTCCACATAAGCAGTAGCACCACCAGATAGTTCAAGAATTGTTTGATAAAAATCTGGTGTATCTATACCTTTTTCCCTGAGTACTACAGATCGGCTAACTGAATACACTCTTATAATTTCATCACCAGTTATCCATCGAATCAGATCAACTACATGGCTACCCAGAAAATGGGCAGGTGAGGATTTCGAAGCCCAACTCAACATTTTAGTGGGTACGTAAATGGTATCATTCAGTCTGACATTTATCATTTGTAAATCTCCCAATTCTCCGGTTTCAACCATTTTTTTTACCTGCATAAAAGGTATGTTCCAATGATTATGGAAATCCACCATCAAAATGGTGCCGGAAGCATCCCGTGCAGCCAGAATTTGTTTACATTCATCGACGGTAGTGGCCAGGGGTTTTTCAACAAGTACATGTTTTCCTGCATTAAGTGCATCCATTACGATCTGAGTATGGGTATGATCAGGGGTAGCTATAGATACTGCTGATATCTTTGGATTGGAAAGAATTTCTTTATAGTTTGTGGTGAAGCCTTTGGCATCATATTTCCGGGAGAATTGCTCAGCCCTGTCCTTATCCTGATCGCAAACAGATACAATTTGAGTAAATGGAGAAGATGAGAAGGTTTGTGCATGAATCGCTCCCCAGATTCCACACCCTATTATTCCAATACCAGTGATTTCCATATGTTAAAAATATTACAGAATTGAAAAAATGATTTGTTGTAACAATCTAATAAATTTATTTCTACGCCCCTAAAAATGACTGTTCTATATTAATTTGAGTATTGTTTTGAGTTTAATATATAGCCTATAATCCGATTATTGAAGGTAATGATCGGATTTAATATATGCGGCTCATTTCCGGTATTAGAACCTACTCAAATTTATATTTTCCCGGCATTGGTACAGGAGCAACCGGCAGGTCTCCGAATTCATACTTATCCAGGGTAAAATCCTGTTTGGAATTCATTGCCATATCCCAGGTTATTTCTTTGCCACTATAAGCTGCTTCCCTGCCCATGATGGCGGTCATTGTTGATTCAGCCACCTGTTTCGCCTCATTGATAGGTTCCCCTATCCGGATGCTGTGGATCAGATCATCATGTTCTGTCTGGTAGGCATTGTTCTTATCTCCTCTATAACGCCAGTCTTGACCATCTTTAAGCGTAATGCCTGTATGTTGGTATGAAAAATTTCCACGACCTTTGGCACCAATAAACACATCGTCTATATAATTAGCACATCCATTGATCTGTCGGTCAAGACAAAAAATGGTTATGTCATCTGGGTATTCATATTGTACGGAATAATGATCGTAAGCATTGCCGAATGTACTTCCTGTACGGACTTGTCTTCCCCCCAGACCTATAGCTTTGGTTGGTGTTGACTGGCATACCCAGTTCATCAGATCTATAGAATGTATGAATTGTTCAACGAAGATATCTCCTGATAGCCATTCATAATACATCCAGTTTCTTAGCTGGTTTTCCATATCTGACCACTCAGCCTTTGGCTCCAGATACCATAGCTCGCCGATCAACCAGCGTGTAACTCCTGACCGGACATCGCCTATTTCACCTTCATGGATTCGTTTTACAACTTCTTTAAAAGAATTATCTTTCCTGCGCTGCGTACCAGCTCCAATAGCTAATCCCTTCTTTTTAGCGATTTCACCGGAATCTATGATGGAATGAACACCATTTGTGTCAACAGCTGCTGGTTTTTCAATAAATACATTTTTCCCTGCTTCAACAGCAGCTCTTAAATGTACCGGACGAAAATGAGGTGGTGTCGCCAGTATCACGTAGTTGATATCAGGAATCTCCAGTAGTTTTTTATACGCATCGAAACCGATAAAGCAGTTTTCATCCTTAATTTCCATACCCACTTTTTGAAACTGTTGACGGCTGGATTTTAACCGGTCCTCCAGGGCATCAGCCATAGCTACGATTTTTACATTCGTTTGTGTCGCTTTGGCACCATCAATTGCATTTTCAGTATGATAGCCCGAATCGGGATATATGCTGTTTGTAGCAGCATGGACTGCATCCAGCGCTGCGCCGGTTCCCCTGCCCCCGCATCCAATCAGTCCTATATTGATTTGCTGGTCAGGCGCCGCATGGGCCGTGATGATCGTAGGCAAATTTGAGGGCAATAGCTGTGCCTGCCACTTGTAGTCCTGAATTCTTAATAAATTTTCGTCGGGTGACTCTGGAAGATTCTGTTTTTTCATAGTATGATATTTATTCTAATTTTCAATTTACATTTAGTTCTTATCTTGCTGATTGTCCGTTGACCACCTCGGATTGAACCCAGGAGAAGTTCATGATCTGCATTATTATAGTTCAAATAAATCTTCTTTGTAATTTCGTAAATCCCTTGCATTCAGTCCATCTCAATTACTGCAATTCCCTGATTTATCTACCGCAACCACTTTATAAAAATATTGCGGCAGGTTTCGAATTCGCTTGTCGGCATGCTCAGTGCTAATCGTTGAAGCGATCTGGTTCCAGGGAACGAGTTCTACCTCTTCATTTAGTGATCTGTATATGCGGTAATAGCAAAAATCATTTTCCATATTGGCATTCCAGGACAGTACATTTGCTTCGCGCTTATCAACTTCCCGCTTGGTTACCTGTAAGCCTTCTACTTTGGCCGGAGCTTCCTCATCGTAATTGGTAGTATATACTACAAGTGAATATGCCGGAACACTATCAGTGAAATGCTTATCACTTAAAGATATTTTTTTACTATAACCCTGCATGTCTCCAAAATAATTGAATGGAACATTTTCGGGATCGTATACATATTTCCTGAAATCTTTGTCTGTAAGCTGATCCTCAAATGAAAGTTCAAATGGTTGCGATTTACGATGCCTGTTGATGACTGCGATGGAATGCGATCCGTTTTCCAGGTTTTTAATGGCACTTACACGGAGAAGGGTGTCAGTTGAATTCACATTGTAAACTTCAGCCGGACCCCTGAAAAACCGGGTCAATAACCCCAGGGCATAATAAGTTGGTCTTGTGTTATGATCATCAAAATACCATTTGAATACTCCCCATTTATTAACGCGGTAACCAAACTCACGGCTTGGGGGAATGCCGGGGATGTCGCAAAATGTCCAGTAACTGCTCGCATAGATCCCCCCATTGATTTGTGCCATAATCGCCTCTGCAATTTGAATTCCAACATAGGGTTCCAAAGGTGTATTATTATAGATCAAACCATCATAAAAGACAGAATCCATGAAAAATGATCCCTGCTTTGGCCCAAATTCACCCATAATGAATTTTTTATTTTTACTTTTGGCCAGGTTTGCACCCCATTTCATTTTGTCGAGGAAAAAATCATAAAATGAAAGGTCATCAAGGTCATAACTGTTGATGTAGTGGTGGCCTCCGTATACACCTGTGATCTCATCCATGTTTTCTGCTGCCCATTCAATGGTATGCCAATACTGGAAAGGGGAAGCGTCTGTAGCCAGTAATTTGACATCAAGATCCCTGCTCCCAAATTCATCATAAAACAACTGATGTATCCTTTTAAAACGGTCCAATTCTTTATTCTTCACCATGGAGGCCCATTCATCCACCGATAACTCATTGGTCATACAATAGTAATTGATGTTATCAAATCCTTTGTTTTGTATTAGGTATTCAATGTTATCCACCTCCTTTTTTACATAATCCAATTCATTTTTATATTCATTGATGGATGAGACACCAAATGAAGTTAAATAAATCTCGGTATTAGTATTTTTCATTACCTCCAGATATTTGAAGGTTTCATCGAGTTCCTTTTTGCCCCATCTTGGACTGTCCGTTACCCTGGCGAAAGAAGGATTCAATTCCCGCCATCTCTTGGCAAATACTTGTTCATAGCGCCACTGGGTAGGTTTACGCGTATGAAAAATAACGTGAAATCCAATGCCACCATATTTTTCATTGGTAACCTGGTTGGTCACGTGAATAGTTGAAGTTTGTTTTTTTAAATTATCCTGGTTTCCACCACAGCCCAAAAGAACAGGTATCAACAGAAGTAACAGTTTATTATTCATGGTATTTGTTATTAAAAAAATTGAACTAGTAATTCATGTATAAAAATTAAAATTTTATTATTGGAATCGATTAATCTATACCTCACCTATCATTGATCAAGTTTCAATTTATCGATGTATATACATAGATTTAGCAGAATCGACAATATTCTAAAATTCGAATCTTCAATGGGTATATAAGATTTCTATTCCAATAATACGGCGTTTTTTCTAATTGTAATCCATTCTTTTTTCTCCTCGTCATACATTCCAAAATTCGAACCCATCATATTCCACATGGACCAGCTCATGTTGTATTTCTCCATTTGCTCTCGTGCACTTCTTAACCATCGTGCAGCAGATTCCTGGTCTGCAGCCTTATTAACCCCGAATTCACCAAGAAAAAGCGGGCGATTATGCTTTTTGCCCCACTCTGCAGCGAATTTGAATTCATCTTTCAGGGCTTGAATTTCTTCTTCGGATGCTGGCCAGATTATACCTGTTTCCCGGCCATCAACACCCTGGTGGGTAAAGGCATGTGGGTTATAGAAATGTATCTCTACAATGATATTGCGGTCCTCTTGGGGCAGTTCAAGTGTTTCCAGCTCATATATTTTGTTCCAATTTCCCGGCCCGATCACAAGGGTTCGGGTTGGTTGGATTCTCGCAGAATCTCATAGACATCCATTAGAAAATAATTCCATAGATAGGGTGTCAGATTGTTCATTGGGTTCATTAAGCAGGCCAAAATATACGTTGTCAGGATAATCTTTATAGTGTTCAGCCATTTGCGCCAGGTCTCCATAAATATCTCCTTGCAGACCCATTGGATCTTTCCCCATCACCGTACTGGTGCTGGTCTATAATAACAGTAAAACCTCGTTCTAGAGATTCTTTGACAAGCCAGTCAAGGCGTTCGAAAAATTGTTGAGAGAGCGTATAGAGGAGGACTCTGTTCTGCGTGGGGGAAACGGTCGGGTGTTTATACGAACTCCTTTCATTAAACCCAGCTTCTTTCAGTTTATCCAGTTCTTCTTTTTCACGCTCCTCATCCCAGATATCCCATCTATAAAGTATGCTGCCAACATTCGCTCCTCCTCCCAGACGTTTATTCTGTTCGAAGACATCAGGGATTTCGGTACTGGATTCAGTAGAGCTCTGGGATTGACAATTTGCTACTGCAAGAAAAGTGAACGCAAGAAAAATAAGAGTATTTAAACCCGGGTTATTGATTTGTTATCATTTTCATATTAAAAAAAAATGTATGTTAGCTGAATGGTTCATATAAAAAATACTTACATAAATGTAGCCGTATATTTCGTGAAAGTCTATTTTTGAATGTTAATATGTTTCTTCTTCGAAGCAAATGTATCGCCAGTAAAATTCTAAAATGTCGGAGATTGAATAATTTTAAAAAAAAATCAGTGGATGGATTTGGATGCTTTATGTCTGACACCCATATCTTTGCAGGAAAATTGATTTAAAATTTCGGGAATATGCCTTTATATGATTACGAATGTTCTAAATGTGGCACAATCAAAGAAGTACAGCATTCCGTCAGTGAGATAGGGAAAATTGAGGTCCTGTGTGATGATTGTAATAAACCAATGAAGAAGATGTTATCTCTTCCTGCACTCATTGGCTTTGACAATGTAGGCCGCAGCAGAAGTAAGAAAGATAGTGAAGGTACTTCAAAATCCGAATCACCAAAGAAGGAACAAGCGGTAAAAACAGAATCTAAAAAGGATTCTAAAGACTAGAAATTTTAAATTATATCTACAATCAGATTCAGCGTACAGCCCTGAACTCAAGCAAATTTCTTTTTACCCTTTTTTACAAGATGTTTTTACTTTAATTTTTTGTATATGAAAAAGGGATTTTTGCTGCTTTAAATAATAAATATCATGGATTTTAATAAATGCTTTAAAAAATTATGCTCATATTTGAGCGAAATTTTTTACAATAGCTGAATCCCGGATAATCAAATGGTTGGAAACAGGGCCTTTCAGCATTTTTTAAAATTTACTATTGTTTCACAAATCTCTATTTTAGAAATAATACGCATAAAATATGCATTACAAATCATATTAAACCATAATCAGAAAATTTATGAAAGCAATAAAATTATGCCGGCCTTTTGAATCCTTGTTGTAGTACATGACCGGAGTCGATGAGTTGAACGGCATGGAGACCAGGTTGCCGTCGGCGTTCATGTAATAGGAGAGAATGGGCTGAAGGTAACGGGACCAGTCGATGTCGTTGCCGGTATCCTTCATCAGCTCAAAAACGGGGTAGATGGCACCGGAGAGCATCATGGTCTGGGTGCCCACCTCAAAGACCTGCATGATGTGGGGCTGCTTTTTAGCGCGGAAGGCGGCGATGCCGGCGTTGAGGGTCTCGTCGTAGTTGCCCTTGAAGGTTCCCACGACCTGGTACTGGTCCTGGGATTCGTTGAACCGCTTGATGATCTCATTGGCCACTTCACCGCGTGCGGACCTCATGGCATGCCACCACTGAATGGTGACGGGTTTGGCCATGGCTGCTGCCGGGGCAAGTATCAGCGCCGCAGTGATCGTTGCAAACCATTTTCGAAGAACCATCTCTTCTCCTCCTGATAGTGGGTCATCACAAAAATTATGATTGATTGTAGTGGTATGTCTATGACGCACGTGTAAAAAAGTCTCTGCCGAAAGCGTCCTGTGACAACCTGACTCACTTAACGCTTTCCTCTGACCGCCAGACATCACGGCCTGCACGACTTTTTGTGAGGCGAACATGTATTGATACCGCGTGGTACCGTATGGCTAATTTTAAAGAGCGTCAAGGCATAATCAGCGCTGCTCTTCCATATCCAGGGGGCCGAGGGGCGTATTGATTTTAAATCCGATTTGTTGTTCTCTTATTGGTTACCGATTATGCCTTAATTTTTGGCCCGGCTTATAACGAAGGCGGTCGACTCGTTTTTCTGATGCTTCAGGGGCACGGTTCATCGGAACTCGTGATTTTTTTATTGTTTCATTCAAGGGTTTCCTGATAATACCCCCATGCAGAGATGCTGGGTTTGGTTCCCCAGAGCATCACAATGATTGGCAGCGGCCTCCCGGGCAACGGTCCAGGGGTGACGCAGGTGACTAAAAGCCACGTCCCGCAAGGGATGTGACACTACAGGACGGTATATGGCTCGCCTTCAGATAAAAGACGTGGTGAAGAGATATGGTAAGGTCGAGGTGGTGCACGGTATCAACCTTGATATTGAGGACAAAGAGTTTGTCGTCTTCGTGGGGCCTTCTGGATGCGGCAAATCCACAACCCTTCGAATGATCGCCGGACTCGAAGAGATCTCAGACGGCACCATGTCCATCGGGGAAACGGTGATCAACGATCTTGCTCCCAAGGACAGGGGCGTCTCCATGGTGTTTCAGAACTACGCCCTCTACCCGCACATGAACGTGTTTGACAACATGTCCTTCGGCCTGAAAATCAAAAAGTGGCCCAAAGAGGAGATCAAGCGTCGCGTAGATGAAGCGGCGGCCATCCTTGGTCTGGAAGAGTTTCTCGACCGAAGGCCCTCCCAACTCTCCGGCGGCCAGCGCCAGAGGGTGGCCATGGGTCGGGCCATTGTTCGAAATCCCGAAATCTTCCTCTTCGACGAGCCCCTCTCCAACCTCGATGCGAAGCTGAGAACCCAGATGCGGATCGAGATGAAGAAGCTTCACCGCCGGGTGGACTCCACCATTATCTACGTGACCCACGACCAGGTGGAAGCCATGACCCTGGGGGATCGCATCGTGGTGATGAAAGACGGCCACATTGTGCAGCAGGGCAAGCCCCTGGAGCTGTTTGCAAACCCCGTGAACACCTTTGTCGCCGGCTTTATCGGAAGCCCGCCCATGAACCTTATGCCCGCAGTGATCGAAGCCGATGGGCAGGGGATGAGGCTGAAGTTCGAAGGGGATCTTGTGCTCCCGATTCCGGAAAGAAAAGAGGCGAAGCTCTCCATTGGGCAGAAGGTGGTGGCCGGCATCCGTGCCGAGGACCTGACGCTGGAAGGGGAACAGCCCGGCCTGCCTGAGGACTGGAAGGTCTCCGGCGTGGTGGACGTGGTGGAGCCCCTGGGCAACGAAACCCACGTTCATGTGGATTTGAGCGGAACCCGCGTGCTGGCCAAGTGCGAGGGCAGGCGGGTTGTTACCCCCGGTGACATCGTTCGGATGGAGGCCAACCTCAAGCACCTCCACATCTTTGATGCCGAATCCACCAACTCGATTTATTAAGGGCCCGCGCAAAAATATAACAGACAAAAAACAAAGCCTCCGGCGGCAAGGTGAGCCACCTTGAAAGCAGGTTGCCGCAGCGCTTTAACCCTCGTTCCTCGGGTCAAATCACGGCGGCATTTTTACTAAAATTGTGCATCTATTTTTTGCCTGAGTCCTAAAGACGTCTTTCCTCCATGGGGAGGCGCCTCCAGCAAAAATCAAAGCCCCGTATGCCTTCGTTGGTGTGCGGGGCTTTTTTTAGTGAGTGGTGAGTGGGAGAGCCGTGTGGTTATCACCGCCCGTGATGGGCACGGCACTGCCGCTTTTGCCCACCCTACAGGGTTCCAACAGCCATAGTTGAATGCCTGATGGTTCGTTTCTGGTGCAGTACAAAGCCTGTAGGATTGGCAAAGCGCGAAGCGTGCCCATCATTGGTCGATCAACCTCCACCGAATCATATTGACCGAAATATCGGCATTCCCGCCATTCTCATTCGCCACCAGGGGCCCAGGGGATTATCCCCTGGCCGCCGGAGGCGAAATGGTTTTACGCTGTTTTCCGTGGGACCAAGAGCGCCACCACGGCGCAGAGGAGAAGCACCATGCAGTAGTGGACGTTGCTGACAACGGCCAGGGGCGAGATCTTGAAGATGGAGGCCACCAGGAGGATCTGGGCGCCCCAGGGGATGAGACCCTGGCAGATGCAGGCGAAGATGTCCAGGGTGCCGGCAGCTCGCTTGGGTTCCACCCCGTTGGCCTCGGCGATGTTTTTGGCCACGCCGCCGGTGACGAGGATGGAGACGGTGTTGTTGGCGGTGCAGAGGTTGGTGAGAAAGACGAGGACCCCGATGCCCGCCTCGGCGATGGCGGTGCCCCCTTTGCCGGATGCCACACGGCGGATGCCGTTGGAGATCAGCCGCTCCAGGGCCAGGAGGCCCCCTTGGGCTTTCATGAGCTCGCCCAGGCAACCGATGAAGATGGAGAGGATGAAGATCTCCTGCATGCCTGTGAAGCCGTTGTAGGTCTCTTTGGCCAGGGTCAGGATCGTGAAGTCCGGGGTGACGATGAACCCTGCGATACCGGCCAGAACGATCCCCGACAGAAGCACGGCGAACACGTTGAGCCCGGAGACGGCCATCACAAGAATGGCCGCGTAGGGCAGGGCGAGGAGCACGGAGGCATCCTTGGCTTCCGCCACGCTGGTGCCTTTGGCCTGGAAGAGAAGCACCAGGATGGTCAGGATGGCGGCAGGCAGCGCCACCGCCACGTTGACGCGGAACTTGTCCTTCATCTCACACCCCTGGGTGCGGGTGGCGGCGATGGTGGTGTCCGAGATGATGGAGAGGTTGTCTCCGAACATCGCGCCACTGGTGACGGCTCCGGCGGTCAGGGCCATGGGAAGCCCCGCTTCACCGGCGACGCCTGCGGCGATGGGGGCCAGGGCTGCAATGGTTCCCATGGAGGTGCCCATGGCTGTGGAGATGAGAGCGCCCACGACAAAGAGGCCGGGCAGGAGGAACGAGGGCGGTATTGCCGAGATGGTTACGGCCACCACAGAATCCACACCGCCGGTGGCCTTGGCCACGGCGCTGAAGCCACCGGCCAGAAGGTAGATCATGCACATGGCCATGATGTTGCTGTGTCCGGCCCCGCTCAGGAATCGCTCCACGGTGTCTGTGAGGCCCTGTCTGGAGAGCAGAATCGACAGGATGATGGCGGGCAGGGCTGCCACAGGGGCCGCTACCTGGTAGAAGGCAAAGCTGGTGCCCAGGCTCTGGAAATAGAGACCGCTTCCCACAAAGATGGCAAGGAAGAGGCCCAAGGGGAGGAGGGCCGACAAATGGGGTTGGGTGGAAATGTTCCTGTTCACGGATGGTTACCTCTATAACGTCTTTATATTTCAATGGATCAATCGGGTTGCTTTGGAAAACGGATACTTTACCAGCATCGGTGGGGCCAGTCAAGATGCGACGTCAACTGGTTTTTCGTAGAAGGTTGACAGGCGGGCTGTTGAGTGGGCCTTCCCGCTGTGTTGTCCGGTACGATGATTGACATTCCGGAGCCCATTGGGTATATCGACAACGTTTTGCGGGCCCCTTCTTCAACTTAACTTTAAGGTTGAGCAGGGGCAAAGCCCGGACCCTGGATGGTACGTGGAGGGTTCGACAGGGCTCGGGCGTGTTTTGCTGATACGAATCAATATCCACGATGGAAAAGAGGTTTCATGAAACAGCGAGATCAATGGGGGACCCGTCTCGGGTTCATCCTTGCGGCGGTCGGATCCGCCATCGGCATGGGGAATATCTGGCGTTTTCCCTACATGGTATATGAAAACGGCGGGGGAGCCTTTCTCATCCCTTACTTTGTGGCGGTGTTTACGGCCGGTATCCCTTTGTTAATCCTGGAGTTCGGGGTGGGGCAGAAATATGCCGGGGCAACCCCTGTCACCTTCCGCTCCCTCAAAGAGAAGTGGGCGTTTATCGGCTGGTGGCAGGTGCTCGTCTGTTTTGTCATCGCCTGCTACTACGTGGTGATTATCGGGTGGTCCTTCTCCTATTTGCTTTTCTCTTTCAACCTCGGGTGGGGCACTGACACCAGCGGTTTCTTTTTTAAAGAGTACCTCCACCTCTCCGGTGGTGCCTTTGAACTGGGCGGGATTCAGTGGCATATCCTGGGGCCCGTGGCCCTTGTGTGGCTGACCTGCTGGGGGGTTCTGGTCTGCGGTGTCAAGAAGGGCATCGAGGCGGCCAACAAATTTTTCATGCCCGCGCTTTTCCTGATGGTGATCCTGATTATGGCCCGTGCGGTGACCATGCCCGGTGCCGTAGATGGCCTGAACTGGCTCTTCAAACCAGACTTTTCCAAGCTGGGCGATATCAAGGTCTGGACCGCCGCCTTTGGCCAGGTCTTCTTCTCCCTGAGCGTCGGCTTTGCCATCATGATTACCTATTCCAGTTATCTCTCCGATGACGCGGACATCAACAACAACGCCTTCATGACGGCCTTTATCAACTGTGGCTTCTCCATGCTCGCAGGCATCATGATTTTTTCTGTCCTCGGTTACATGGCGGCCCAGAAAGGGGTGCGCATCGAGATGTGGTCCTGCTCGCCAGTCCGCCACCGGTGGAAATGGCGGGGTAGGCACCGGTGCGAACGGTGGAAATGGTGGCAACGCAAACTCCTCGTTGGCATTCTCTCGTGCCGTCGGCGGTACGACCACGGCCACAGCAGGTTCCATAGGCGGAAATGGCGCGATGCCACACTGGGTGGTGTTCCGGGACTAGGAGGCATGGGAACGTCCCGCACTGACATTTGACCGGGGCGCCACAACAGGCACGGCGGACGCCAAGGGGGCAACGGCGGAGCTGATCAGCTCGGGCAGTCTGGGTGTGGGAAACCACGGTGGGGCCGCGATTGCCATGTCCACCGCCAAATTCCAGCGGAACCGGTACCGTCTCATCGACCGCCTTAGCCACCGGCGGCGGCGGCGGTGCCTCCAGTTCGGGTCCAGGGGGTTTGGGAGGCGCCGCGGCCGCCACGGCCAATGCCACGGGAATGGGGACGACCAATGCCGCAGCGATTGCCGACGGCGGAAACGGTCCAGGTCGGGTTTTTTCGGCAACTCGATCGCCCGATCCAACGCAACGGGAGTCGGTGGCACATCGGGCGCTTAATGCGGCGTCGGCCGGAGGATTGTTGATCTGGAATCCCATGCGACCACACCCGTGAACGGTCAGAGCCGATCGGAAGCACGAGCCGGAATCGCTGAGAGTCTAC
>CALOCZ010000013.1:0-106166 GCA_942491935.1 uncultured Cytophagales bacterium | reverse complement strand
GAACAACGGCTGACCCACGGTCACCCGCTCGCCCTCGGTGAACGCGCGCTCGGTGACGTAGCCCGCGACCCGTCGAGCGAATCTCGACCCGCTGCGAGGGGCTGGTCTGGCCGAGGTAGCGGGGCTCGAGAGCCACTTCCTCCGGGGCCACGACCACCACGTTGACCGGGGTCGCGTGGGCGGGAGGCGGGGCCTGCTCGACCTCGGCGCGCCGTCGCCCGAGCGGGCGTAGAGGCCGATCCCGACCGCGGCGCCGATCAGGAG
Organism: uncultured Cytophagales bacterium; assembly: GCA_942491935.1. Classification (GTDB taxonomy): domain Bacteria; phylum Bacteroidota; class Bacteroidia; order Cytophagales; family Cyclobacteriaceae; genus JAGTVG01. The sequence goes on along the minus strand of CALOCZ010000013.1, from coordinate 105,902 downwards.
CAGCCCGGCCACGACCTCGTGCGTGGTCCTGCCAAGCCGGAGGCGGAGGGCTCGCGACGCCAGGGGGAGGCGCGGCGGGGGCCGGGGCGGCCCCCGTCCGAGGCGATCGGCTGCGACTGGCCGTTGGGTTCGTGGGGCGGGGTCATGGGGACGTCCTCAATGGTGGGTTCAGCGGGGGTCCGCGCCGAGCGCCGCTACGGGAGCGGCGTTGCGCAGGTCTCCGGCGGCGAGCCGGATCCGGAGCGCAGCGAGCTTTAGCCCCAGGGCGGTGCGGGTCAGGTTGCGGGCGGCGTCTTCGCGGGTGTTGCGGGCGACCAGGAGCTCGACATTTAATACTCTATAATTAAAAAAGAAGGCAATAAATGAATTTATTGAAGTAATTGTTTGAATTAACTATAGATATTGAACAAATTGATTAAATAATCAATTTTAAATCCATTTATAAATATAAAGAGTAGAAATAAAAGATCATATTGATCAATCTACCTTGATAAATGATATTTAGAATTAAATGCGATTTTTCTTACCACATTTAATACTCTATAATTAAAAAAGAAGGCAAATAATGAATTTATTGAAGTAATTGTTTGAATTAACTATAGATATTGAACAAATTGATTAAATAATCAATTTTAAATCCATTTATAAATATAAAGAGTAGAAATAAAAGATCATATTGATCAATCTATCTTGATAAATGATATTTAGAATTAAATGCGGTTTTGTACCACATTTAATACTCTATAATTAAAAAAGAAGGCAAATAATGAATTTATTGAAGTAATTGTTTGAATTAACTATAGATATTGAACAAATTGATTAAATAATCAATTTTAAATCCATTTATAAATATAAAGAGTAGAAATAAAAGATCATATTGATCCCGGGCGGAATTAAAAAAACGAGAGGCCCGGTTGATCCACAAAGAGGAGACGATTGATCGCAAGACCGAGCAGCTGGAGTATCGGGAAAGCGAGCAAGCGCGCAAAGAAAGGCACCTGACCAAACGTGAGGGCAAGCTTGAACGCAAGGAACTGGAATACAACGAGCTGATTGAGGAGCAGAAAAGGCAGCTGGAAAAAATTTCCGGTTTGACGGTGGACCAGGCCAAGGAACTGCTCATCCGGGCCATGGAAAACGAGGCCCGCCATGCGGGGGCCAAATTTATCAAAAGAATAGAGAATGAAACCAGGGAGCAGGCCGATAAAAAGGCCAAAAATATCCTTGCAACGGCTATCCAGAGATACGCCGGAGATTTTGTGGCCGAAAGAACCGTTTCGGTTGTCCAATTGCCCAGTGACGAAATGAAAGGCCGAATCATTGGCCGGGAAGGTCGTAACATACGGGCTCTGGAAGCAGCGACCGGAATCGATTTGATCATCGACGATACGCCCGAAGCGGTTATTCTGTCAGGATTTAATCCGATCCGGCGGGAGGTGGCGCGTTTATCTTTGATGCGACTGATTTCCGACGGCAGGATCCACCCGGCACGCATCGAGGACGTGGTTAAGAAGGTGGAGCAAGAAGTCGATGTTGCCGTCAGAGAAGCCGGTGAGCAGGCTGCCTTTGACCTGGGTGTGCATGGTATCCACATTGAACTGATAAAATTCCTGGGCCGGTTAAAATTCCGAACCAGTTATGCTCAGAATGTGTTACAGCATTCGGTTGAAGTCGGCTTTTTCTCGGGAATTATGGCCTCCGAACTTGGATTAAATGTCAAGTTGGCCAGACGTATGGGGCTGTTGCATGATATCGGCAAGGCCATCGACCACGAGGTGGAAGGTCCGCATGCCGTTATCGGCTCCCAGATCGCCAAAAAATTCGGCGAATCCCCCAAGATTGTGCATGCAATTGCCGCCCACCACGAAGATGTGCCGCCAAGTTCGGTGTATGCACTGCTTGTCCAGGCTGCAGACGGCCTTTCCGGAGCAAGGCCCGGGGCCCGCAAGGAATTACTGGAAAATTATATCAAACGCCTGGAGGATCTCGAAAATATTGCTAATTCGTTCCAAGGTGTAGCGAATACCTATGCCATACAGGCCGGCCGGGAGTTAAGGGTGATCGTCGAAAGCAAACAGATTTCCGATGAAGAATCCATATTGCTCAGCCGCGATGTTGTCAAAAAAATTGAAGAGTCGCTCACCTTTCCCGGTCAGATAAAAGTTACGGTGATCCGGGAGACCAGGGCCGTCGAATACGCAAACAAATAAAATTTCCTTTCCTAAATGGATCTTTTTCCGATAGGCGGCGTTCTCCGCGAGTTTTAGACCTCGACGTTCTATGAGTTCGCCTCGGCCTTAAACTCTTGTGCGGCCTTGCCTATCGAAAAAATCTCTCATATTTAGGGAAGGAAATTTGTTTATTTTTATGGTCTAATCCGATAAATGGATTTTGGGGTTACTTTAGAAGGTTAAGGCTCAAGGCGTGGGGGTGAGGGTGTGAGGAGCGAAGGCGACGCATCTATCATCTGCCCTCTGACACAGACACCTATTTTAATGATGCCGGATAAACGATTCTAAGATTTTAGACAGGGCCAACCAACTAGGAAAGTAAGAACAATGGCAAACGTAATTGAGACGCTTAAGGAGCGGGGGTTTGTCGAGCAGACGACCCATGATCAGGAGCTTCATGAATATGTCGATCAGGGCAATATAACTTGCTATATTGGATTTGATCCCACGGCATCCAGCCTGCATATCGGCAGCCTGGTTCCGATAATGTCCCTGGCGCACATGCAACGACACGGGCATCGCCCCATTGCCCTGGTAGGGGGCGGCACCGGTCTGGTCGGAGACCCCAGCGGGAAGACAGAAATGCGCAAATTACTGACGCCGGAAACCATTGAAGAAAATGCGATGGGTATTAAACAGCAGCTTTCCCATTTTCTCGATTTCGGTGCCGGTAAGGCCATAATGCTCAACAATGCCGATTGGCTGACCAAGCTGGGCTATATCTCATTTCTGAGGGATGTCGGGCGCCATTTTTCTGTCAACCGCATGATTAAAGCTGAAAGCTGTAAAATTCGTCTCGATTCGGAAGACGGTTTGAGTTTTATTGAATTCAACTACATGGTCTTGCAGGCCTATGATTTCTTGGAATTGTCCAGGAGCCAGGGATGCAGGCTTCAGATGGGCGGCAGCGATCAATGGGGCAATATCGTGGCCGGGGTCGAGCTCATTCGCAGGATGCAGCAGCAGACCGCTTTCGGCGTTACCTTTCCTCTGATTACGGCCAGCAGCGGCGAAAAGATGGGCAAGACTGCAAAAGGGGCGATCTGGTTGGATCCTGAAAGGACATCCCCGTATGAATATTATCAATACTGGGTCAATACAGATGATCGGGATGTTGCCAGATTTCTGGCGCTTTTCACCTTCTTGCCGATGGATGAAATCCGTACGATTGAAACCCTCCAGGGCTCTGATTTAAACAGTGCCAAGGTCGTGCTGGCGTTCGAAACCACTTTGTTGGCCCACGGCAAAGAAGAGGCCCTTAAGCCTATCAGACGGCCGTGAGCATGTTTGGCAGGCGCGATGTCCCCGATCATATCCTGCCTTCAAGCAGCGTGCCCCGGGGCGAAGCGGACCGGGAAGAGGTGAGCGTGCCCCATTCTTACGTGGAAACAGGCAAATTAAAGGCCGGTATTCCAGCGTTCATGCTTTTTCGTGATGCGGGCCTGGCTGATTCAAACGGTGCTGCCAGACGGCTCATTCAGCAGGGGGGCGCCTATGTGAACGGCCAAAGAATAGAGGCTTTTGACCAGTTGATTTCCGAGCAGGACCTGGATGATGAGAATACCATTGTTTTAAGGTCGGGCAAAAAACGGTTTCACAAGATTTTAGTTCAGAACTGATACAGGAATCCATGCCAGCTTATATTCCTGCACGGCGTGATAGAACATCGTGCCATGATCAATACGCCCCTCTTCATCTTCCCAGGTATCCGAATGCGCATCGAAATGGATGAGTGAAAGCGGACCGAATTTTTCCGCATAAGCTTTCAATATCGGATAGGTAACAAAGTGATCGCCACCCAGACTCAAAGTCGCGGTATCCTGAGTAATAATCTCAGTGATGAATTCCTGAATACGCGCGGGGATTTCCTGCGGCCTGCCATGATCAAAATCACAATCGCCATAGTCCACCACTGCCAGCTTATCCATGGCATCAAAACCCCAGCCATCCAGCCGGGCCCAGGCTATCTGTGTCGAAGCCTCGCGTATAGAGCGCGGCCCGTAACGGGTACCGGGCCGATTGGTTGTTGCCGTATCAAAAGGAATACCGACAACAGCAACATCAGCCTTTTCAAGATCGCGTGTGTACTTTCTGCGTGCAGATAACTAAGCGTACACCGCTGTAGGAGTAACTTCGGCGATGTGTACCGTACAAGTCTTCCCGATACACTGCCTGATCATTCGTTGGTTTTTTCATCCGGATAGTCTATACAAGTACAGGCGAAAAAAAAGCCCCGTTAGCGGGGCTTTTTCAGTGCAATGTGCTTCGCCATGTACTACTTACGACGGCGTCTACTCACACCAATACCAGCATGCCAAGCCCGAATAAAGCCAGACTTAAAGGTTCAGGCACTGGATGCAGAGGTGCGGAAGAAATTGCGGCGACTGCATCAATATCGGCCTCACCGTAGGGACTACCTGACTGATTAGGGCTTACATCACGCAGGCGAACATAGCTGTACTGCGCCCATAAGACAACCCCTGCAACTCCGTCCATATCGAGCCCTGTTGGTTGACCTAATACATCACCCAAATCAATCCAGGTGCTCGTGTCAATGGATATAGCGACATTAAAATATTCAACTGCACCGCCAACCTCAAAGATATACAGATCATCAGTACTGTCGCCGGAGGTGGTCAGGGAATTATCTGTAAACTGAACAATCAGCTCACCACCTATACCGAGAGACACGGAAGTATTATTCGCTCCTGAATAATCGGGTTCACCCAGAGCCCCGGCAGGATCATCATAGCCAGCGCCAACATTAGTGCCGGCAGAGTATGAATAAACGCTATCTGCAAATGCATTATCTGCAAAAGTAATTCCGGCATAAATAACGTCAGCAGACGCGTTGAAAGATGCGCACAATAAAAGTCAGGGCTGTAATGTTTTATTATTGGATTCATGAGTACAAACATTCCTTAAATATGTATTTCGAAACCCTACATTAAGCAAAATTTGAACCAGAACAATTAATTCTTAATTTTCAATATTTTAGAGAAATTATTATTTTGTCTTCAGCAAAAATGTAAAGTATACCGACAAATTAATCCTGATTAAGGGCATGTTTAATTCACTATTGATTAGTAGTACTGTTAAGAAAATCAGCGTTTGATTTTTGCAGGAGGACAAATGACTGACGCAAAAGATATTTTTCTCTACAACTGCTGGTACGTCGCGGCCTGGGATCATGAGCTGATCGATGGCAAAAAACTGGCCCGTACCATTCTCGAAAAACCCATTGTCCTGTATCAGGGCGAAAGCGGTAAGTATGTTGCACTCGACGATCGTTGTTGTCATCGCGGCGCGCCCCTTTCCATGGGTCGCATCGAAGGCGATGACATACGTTGCATGTATCACGGTTTAAAATACGATCCGGCTGGTAAATGTATTCAGATACCCGGGCAAGACTGGATCGCATCCAGCCTGCTGGTAAGAAGTTATCCGGTGGAAGAAAAAGGGCATCTGGTGTGGGTTTGGATGGGCGACCCGGAACTGGCCGATCCGGATTTAATTCTTGATTACCCGCCCCTGCATGACAATGCCTGGAGGGGCTTGCCCGCCTATCTTCACTACGATGCAAACTGGTTATTGATCGTCGATAACCTCAGCGACTTTGCGCATCTGGCTTTTGTCCACACCAATACTCTGGGTGGATCAGAAGAATACGCCTACACCACCAAACCTGTCGCCATCGAAAGACTCGAGCGCGGCTTTCGTGTTGAACGCTGGCACATGGACGCAGAAGCACCGCCCTTTCATAAGAAAGTTATCCCTGACAAGGAAGCCAGAATTGACAGAAGAAACATCGGAGAAATGCTGATATCCGGTGTGTTTTTTCTGCAAACACTATTCTCACCCGCAGGAAGCGGTGCAGAAAAAGGCAATCTCGAAGGTGCCAGACAATATCGTAATTGCCAGTTCATGACACCGGAAACACGCCGTACCACGCATTTTTTCTGGAACTATATGCACAATTTCGATTTGGACAATTCGAACATTGCGCTGTCACTCAGAGACAGTTTGTTCGAAGGCTTCTACGAGGATAAGGCCATTATTGAAGCCCAACAAACCCTGCTCGACAACGACCCCGACTTTCGCCTACGCGTCATTGCCGCCGATGAAGCACTAACGCATTTTCGGCAGGTGCTGGCGAAACTGATCAAAGCGGAAAAAGTAAATTAGAAAAATTTGGCAATAATATAGAGAAAAATAACGATTAATACCGGTACTGTTCCCGCAACAATAGAATACAAGCGGGCTTTTGTCTGCTCTAACTCTGCTGGATTATTCATGAGTATTATAAAATTCACCAGCGAATGAACCAGCGAAGCCAACACAACAAACGCGCAATACAAAAATATCGGAAACAGGGCAAATGGCTGCGGGCCATCACCGAGATCGAGGGTTTTAAGATAAGCAAGATAAGCGGTCCACGCTAGTGGGACCGATAACCAGTAAAAATAAGGCAGGTATATAAGAAGCTTTCGCCTGAGATCAGTCATGTTCATCTGACGTTGCAGTTAATAACTATTTATAGTGCCAGATAATAAAATACAGTATTCAACTATTTTCGTATTTATTAATTGATCGCGTTTTCGTAAATTTTATACCCTTACTTATGGAAATCTTCTCTGAAATTATAGCCTTCTTGCCCAGATTGTTACTAGCCACTCTGGTTATCGCCGGCTTTTTTTATCTGGGCAAATATCTCGGCAAACTTGTCACATCAATATTGAGCAGAACAAATAACCGGGACACCCACGACACCTTCTTCTCTACACTTTTTGTTTGTATAGGCGTTTTTATCGGACTGGTTATATCGCTCAATATTCTTGGTCTTGAAAAAGCGGCTACTTCTTTACTGGCAGGAGGTGGTGTTACTGCCATAGTCATCGGTTTCGCATTTCGCGAAATTGGTGAGAACCTACTCGCCGGCATCTTCCTTGCTTTCAGTCGTCCATTTAAAACAGGAGATGCCATTAAAACCGAGGACATCACTGGCACAGTACAGAGTATTGAACTGCGCTATACACATTTACGATCGGGTGATGGCAGGGATATTTACGTACCCAGCTCGCAATTATTCAGTAAACCTGTCAGCAACTTTACCCGGGACGGACTGCGTAGATTCGAATTTGTGGTTGGCATTGATTATTCTAATGATTCAAAACAAGCCTGTGCCTTGCTGCGGGATACCGTTAAGAATATAGAAGGCGTGCTTGAGAATCCGGAATCCGGCGCCTATATGCAATCACTCGTGCCACAATACGTTGAGTTAATCGTTTTCTTCTGGGTGGACACATTCAACAAGAATAAAAAAGTAGCCGAAATACGTACTGACTTTATGGACGCTTGCAGGGTGGCATTACTGCAAGGTAACTATACGGTCAGTGCCGATACAACATCGAATATAGCAGTCACCAAGCGTGGCGAATAGAATGAAACTGCCATTTAAAACCTACCCTCGGACCTGCGGATATTCGGCCTGGGGAAGACGTTCAAAACCGGGCTCTGCAAAGAGAAAACCCTGAAATAACTCGACACCTTCATCCACGAACCACCAGTATTCGCCAGCCGTTTCCACACCTTCTGCAATCACATCTATGCCGAGGTCAATGCAGGTGTGAATAATGCCCCGAATTATAGCCTGTCTTGGCCCCTTACTTTCGACTCCGCGAATCAGAGACAAATCCAGCTTTATTGAGTCAGGCTGGAATTCCGCAAGTTGATTCAGACCAGAATGTCCAGTCCCGAAATCATCAATTGCTATCTGGACGCCGCGAGCCCGGTAGACATTAACAGCTTCGATGACTGAAGAATAATCATCTATGACGGCATTTTCGGTTAGTTCAAGTGTTATCCGGTTTTCACTGAAACCACATTGCGCCGCCATCGCCATAGTGGATGATATTGCGGTCTTTGAAGTGGTCAGGGCAGCCGGAACCAGGTTGAGATTAAGACCACATTTCAATTCAAGTTTTGCAGCCAGGAGGATTGCATCACAACGCAATATTTCGTCAAAATGATAGAGCGCGGGTCTGCTCAGCAAACCTAGTGTGCTTGCGGCGGACTCTTCATTCGTTCCACGCACCAGAGCCTCATACGATATTACGATTCCGCTTTTAACGTTGATTATGGGCTGGAAAGCAAAGGAATGATCCGGGTAATTCAAACTCACGTTCTCTTATCCCTCTTTATCAGGAAAGATAGCTGGTGGTAATTGTTCAAATCCCGGGCTGGCAAATAAGTCTCCTTGAAAAAGATGGACGCCCTCATTTCGAAACCACAAGTATTCTTCCACTGTATTTATGTATTTTGCGACAAGTTCTATACCCAGCTCTGCACAGGCTTGTGCAACACCCCTCACAATAGCCTGACGTGGGCCCTTCGTATCGATATCGCGAACCAGTTTTTCATTAAACGAAAGAGCTTCAGGCTGATAGGGCTCGATTAATCTCAGTCCTGAGTGCCCCTCGCCGAACTGACTGATCGCTATCTTGAGGCCCGCTTGCCGGTAATCATCAATTATTTCTATAAATTTCATCTCGTCAAATTTTAACTTGTTCTGATCTACTTCCAGAGTGATCCGCGTGGGCTCCACCTTGTTTTGCTCGGCCGCTTCAAGCATTGCCCTGATTATCTCTCTGGTATTACCCATGTCCAACGCCATGAGTTTCAGACTGATATTGCATTGCAGACCCAAACCCGCAGCAATCTGAATTGCCGAGCGATGGCAAAATGATTCAAAATTAACCCACGATCCAGGATTGATATGCTTGAGTATTTCTTCTAATGGTTGATTATCCTTGCCTCTGGGTATCGCTTCGAAAGAGACGACACTGGCGCTATTCGCGTCGACGATGGGCTGGTAGAAGAAAGACAGGTTGTGACTGGTCATGCTGGCCTGCTGTATGAAAGCTTCATCTCGATTAACAGTAGTTGAAGTATTACTTATCCTGGCACGCCAGCGACCTTGTTTAAATGCTGACAGTAGTTTTTTCGCGCGTCCGTGATCAATCTGACCGAAACAGGAGGCTTGTATGAAAAAATCATTGAGGCCAACAATCTCACCAACTTCTCTGGGCGTGAATTATCAATTGCTGTATGGACTGTTTTAATACCATCTGCTTCTTTAATAGAATGGAAAACACCTCCTAAGGAAGATGCGCCATAACTTAGATTTGAGACTTTCAGGCCTGTTTTTCCTAAAAAACGATATTCCATATAAAAAATACTGTGGGGAATTCCTCCTACATCAATTCATAAATATAATTGAATAGAAGATTCAGAAAACAAAAAGGCTCTTTTATTTAGTTGTCTTAATAATATTTACGGTATAAAAGATCTTAGAAAAGGTAGTCGCCGAGGTTTCCCTATATTGGATAATTTTCACCTGATCCTCTGGCAGGAATTCTAATTCAAATTTTGCATCTATATAAGGATAATCGAGATCCTCAACTCTTTCAATACAATTCAACTGAATAAAATCATTAATTTTGGAATTCTGATGCCACATATATTTATAAGATTCTTTACCAATCAACAAAGTAACTCCATCAAATGAAATGTTAACTTTTTTATTCTTTTCTTCTTCTTTGTCAGGATTATCCATACCTCTCGTAAAATCCTGGTTAATAATTAATGCCGTTTTGCCTTTGAATTTGAAATCCTGGGCAAAGGAAAGGCTGCAGAAAGTAAGGAGAATAAATAAAATCAGGTGTTTTTTCATAATTTTAATTCTTTATAGCCTCGCAATAAAAATATTTTTAATTTAAATAGCAAGCCAACATTTCTTATTAAGAAAAAAAATAAGCATCTTTTCATTCTGGATTTAATTTGTATAACCTTATTTAAGGTAATTCATTAAGTTGAATATTATTTTATATCATATGTGGAAAGAAAAATTTAAGTACTATTTACTATTGATTTCGATCGGAGGGTTCTTTTTTCTCCAATCGTGTTCAGATGAAGAACCTGTACCACCACTTGAACCTACTACACTTGTCACTTATGACAAGGTATTGACCAGGAGCAAAGAGGAAATCGAAATTTTAATAGGCGTCGCTGGGGTTGAAGAGCTAAAACAGTATATGGAGTATGATATCACTTTATATACTGTAACTTACAAAACAAAATATCTGGATGAAGAGATCATCGCATCCGGATTAATAGCCATTCCGGAGTTTACGGGGGAAATTCCTGTGTTAAGTTTTCAGCATGGTACGATTACAAGACATTTGGACGCCCCCACCTCTGATTTGAATTTTTATGGACTTTTAGGCAGTTTTTCTAGTGCTGGATATATTTTCTGCATTCCTGATCTATTAGGTTTCGGAAGTTCAACTGATATTCTCCATCCTTATTATCATTATGAATCAACGGCAGATCCAATTGTGGATATACTAATGGCAGCAAAAGAACTAAGCGAGATTTTAAACTATAGTTTTAATGGCGACGTTTTTCTAGCAGGTTATTCAGAAGGTGGATATGCAACAATGGCAGGCCATAAAATGATGGAAGAAACCTCTCCTACTGGATTGAATTTAATTGCATCTGCACCGGCATCAGGCGGATATGATATTAAAGGTATGCAGGAATATTTTTTCAGTCAGGAAAATTACCATCAGCCATATTATCTCGGTTACGTTGCTCTGTCTTACAAACAAGTTTATGAAGTAAGCAATATATTAACGGACATCTTCAAAGAACCATATTCAACAGAAATGCCAGATCTGTTCGACGGATCATTATCTGGAGGACAAATCAATGAAAATCTCACCAACGTCATGGCAGATTTGTTGAAAGCTGATATTCTTGCAAATATTGACACTGATCCAAAATACAAATATCTTAATGATGCTTTTGAGGCAAATAGTTTGCACGAATTTGTGCCAAATAAAAAAATGATAATGTATCATGGTACCGCTGACATAACTGTACCTTATCAGAATTCATTAGATACTTATAATTCAATGATACAAAAGGGTGCTTCCACTGAAATTCTTAGTTTTATTCCCTTAGAGGACGCCACACATGAATCTGGAGTATTACCCTATGCTGTTCATATGATCGAGGCATTCGATGCCTTAAAATAGGTTTTCTAAAGCTTATTTAAATTCCTCGAAATATCGAAGGCTAATTTGATTTAGCAAGCTAATTTTTTGTTATTTAAGGAAAGCACACATGGACTTTTTCAATGAACAAGGTCAATGTTATTTACTTTAGCAGCAGGTATAATGGGGCAATAATATCCAGCAAGTATTAGGCCCTGGAAAAATAACGAGCTAGGATTATCCAATTACCTTAAATTACAAGGAGAGACACAGATAGTTTGTACAACCAATATCTTTCTGAATTATCATTGAAATCCTAAAAACGCAAAACCCAATGACACATTTATGTTGTAGAATATTTTGCTAAAACCGGAATGTATGGTCTCTGTTATAGCAATTATAAAATGGTAAGCGCCACTCTGGATTTGAAATATAGCTTTTGAGAATTGGTGCATTCTTTCGTAATCAAAATTAAAATCGATCTTAACTAATTGACACAGTATAATGGGCCTATTCATTTATAGTGAATCCATGAAAATTGATGAATTGGATAAATCAAGTATAATGGCAGTTCAGTAAAGGCTCATTTTTTCTGAAATTTGAACGTTTGCCATATTGTTTTGCAGCCCATCTTGGGGGATTTGGACACAGAATAGTTATTAATCGTATTCATTACAATTTCACAAGGGGTTTCAAGCTACGTGTTCATCAATAAATGATCTTGTTGTTTGGTATGTTGAGGGATTCCATCTAATGAAACTTTAAATACAGTAGGTTTACTCATTCTTTTTAAACTTATAGATCCTTGCAATCTCTCAACAGCAAGCATTGCCTGATACAATCCAATACCAGCACCATGATCCATTTCATTGGCTACAAAAAACAGGTCAAAGATCTTGTTCGCATATTTTTCTCTATACCAATTCCATTATCTGAGATTGTAATATTAAGATTAGGCTCGGTAGTCACTTTAAGTTCAATATACGGATTTGGTTCTTTGTCATTTGAATACTTATAGGAATTATTTAATAAACTCTGGAGGATGTATTCTGTTAATACTTTATCACAATAAATAAAATCAGGAGGATTGCCCTTTATTTTAAATTGTATTTTACGGGGATACTGCGATTCACACTCAATAATAATCTTATGAATCAATTCATACAGGTTGATCTTTTCAATCGTAACCGGTTGTGTGCTTATATGACTGATAATAGTTAAACGGTTAATAATCGCATTCAAATGTTCGGCAGTTGAATCGATTTTTCTTAAAAAGAAATCTATATTTTCATTTGGATACTCCAGTCTGGTCAGGTTTGTTAATCCCATTAAGGTAGCAATTGGACCACGAATATCATGTGAAGTTTTATAAAGAAAGTTGTTAAGTTCTTCTCGTGATTTGACAAGCTTTTCATTGGTATTGATTAATTCATTGGTTCTCACCGTAACCAGACTATCAAGTTTTTCATTCATTCTTTTTCTGAATTGATTATTTCTATATAATAGAATGACTACTACTGCAGCAAAGGCAAGGCTTAAACCAAGTAAAAATGCATATTGCCGACTTTTTTTAATTCTTTGCTCCTGTCCTGCTATAATCTCATCAGAAATACTTTCCTGGTAACTTACAAAAGCATCTTTGAATTTTTCTGCAAGTTGTTCATTAAAAATGCTATCCTTATAAGCTACAAATAGCTTTAGGTTGCTGAAGGCATGTAAATAGTCGGAGTTATTTTCATAAATACTTGAGAACAACTCATAATTATTTTTAAGCCTTTCCCATGAATTTATCTTCTTGGCTTTTTCTTGGCTACTGTTCAGAAATGATAAGGCATTTGACATGTCATTTTTTCTAAAGTGAATATAGGCAAGATAATACTCGATGCTGGAGAGCTTTTTGGTCTGTCCATTTGATTCTGCCAGATCATGTGCTAGATCAAAGAACCTTTCTGCCTCTTGGTTTCTATTCTGGTCGAAGTGGGTTTTACCCAAACCAAAATAAGCATCAATTATTATAGTTTCATCTGAATCTGTGGTATTGTTTAAAACAGAATTAAATGCATTGATAGCTTCTTGTCGATTACCAATAGCATTATAACATAAAGCAAGGTTAATATATGTCGTATTTATATCCTCATATAAGTCATTTGATCTTCTTATTTCCAGGGCATCAAGATAATATGTAATAGCCTCCTCAAAATTTCCTAGTTTATAATTTATTAAACCAATGTTATTTAATGCGATAGCTTGTTCACTGAAATTTTCAATTCTCCTGGCGTATTGCAATGATTTAAGATAATTATCAATGGCCATATCAAATTGTGAGGTAGATGTATAAATATTTCCAAGATTATTATACAGAAACACAAGACGATCTTCAATATCAAAATCACTCGCAATTTTTATTGCTTCCATATAATATTCAACTGCTTTTTCAATATTTTGCTTCTGTTTGCTTAGATATCCCAGCGCATTAAGTGACCTGATCAGATAATTATGATCATTTGAAGGTTTGGCATAGCTGTAAGATAGCAAGGCATATTCCTCAGCAAGATTAGGATTTTTCACTCGATATTTAATGAAAAGACTATAATAAAGACTATCCAGGTTCGCCGGACTAGTTGATTTAATAGAATCAATCAATACTTGATCATCCTGTTGACCGAAGGCACCAAAAGAAAAAAACAGAAATAACAAACATATGTATGTTTTTACCATAACCTAACCGCCAATTCAAATAAAAAAATGCTTAATTAATATTTAAAATTAAAAATAAAGGCCAAATTCCGCTTACTTTCTTGATTTATTATGAATATATCCTTAAAGTAAGTTAAAATCGGCGGATTTTTAATTATATTTAAAAATAACAGTGTTAAAATTTAATCTTTGGGCTATGAAAAAATTATTAGTAGTAATTCTGTTTTTAGTTTTTGCAGGATTGATCAATGCTTGTTCTGATGAGGATGTTAATCCTACTGAAGAAGGAGGAAGTACACAGGAAAGCACAGAACAATGGAAAGACATTTAATTGAAAACTAAAATCATCAGCCTAATCAAAACCAACCTTAGCCTCTTAACCTCTTTTGCTAACACAGCCAATACTTTATTTCAGAGAATTATTTAAAATGTAAATTGTAATCTGCAGATATATTGAGTATCAATTATTTTCCAGATAATTTTTCTCAATATAGCTTCAGAAGTTATTCTTCGTAAACTGAAAATTCCATAATCGAACCAACATTAAGCTGAATTGCTTAAGGTCAAGTAAATCGTATATTAATTTAATTCAGGTAAGTTAAAATTCGAATTTAACTTATAATTCTTGATGAATTAATTGAAGGAGCCAAACAAATACAATAATACAAGGGCAGCCATCAGAATGACGATAATGATCTGAAAGAGTATGTTATACTGATTGTACCAATTCTCATAATTTTTATTATCATCCAAAAAATCAAGAACTTCCTCATCAAACAGGTTTCTGCAAATCAAGATCCTTTTTTTCACTCGGATGATTTCAGTAGTTGATATCATAAGCATATTGACCCCAAATTCCATTATCAATACCAAAACGACAACCAACAGAAATCTATAAAAATTGATTTTCTCTGGATCAATCCCCGCAATAATACTGGCTGCATCAAGTCCAAGGATTAATCCAAATACTAATATTGAGAATATTGTGATTTTCCAATTCTGACTCTTCAATTCCTGTACCCTCAAAGTCAGATCAGTATAACATAGATTGATATTTTTCTTATTCATTTTTTAATGATTATTATCACTTCTAAAAATTTATCCTATATTAATAAAACTATTCCTAAAATGGTCATTTTTTAGGCATAATTCTTTGATATGGCTGCGTATATAGGACTTTAACAAATAAAATTAATTAACAAAACTAAAGAAGAAAAATACAAATCTCTGATAATATAATAGATGCCTTTGGTATTATGTCAACCTACCTGTTCAGGCGCTAATCTTCACTTCACACACGGCAGATCAATATTCTACTGAAATAATCATTGAAATCCCTGATCGAAAAAAAATACCTGATGATTGGCAGGGAAGTTATTCTCTGGGCATACACGTTGGTAATAAGCCTTCTGATCACAATCAGCACTGCGGGAGATAAAATCAAAGATTCTTTAATCAGGAAATGGATTAGCTTATATGCTTTGAACGAATTCAAACAGATTTAATCCACTGAGATAACATTTTTTATTAGGGTATATAAAACAAGGATTAGTATTAATAATACATGAAAATTAGATAAGAAATTATAACAATATTAATAATAAAAAATAGTTTTTACTCAAGTGTTTTGACTTGTAGTAAATTCAATTTCAATAATATTTTCAAGATAATTCAGGAAAAGAATGAACCATATTCT
This sequence comes from uncultured Cytophagales bacterium, assembly GCA_942491935.1. Classification (GTDB taxonomy): domain Bacteria; phylum Bacteroidota; class Bacteroidia; order Cytophagales; family Cyclobacteriaceae; genus JAGTVG01. The sequence goes on along the minus strand of CALOCZ010000013.1, from coordinate 90,222 downwards.
TAAGTTATGAACTCCATATCTAAGTGATTAATTTAAGATATTGGGTTTAATAAAGAACCCATTTGTTTGGATTCTCTACAGTTCACGAATTTTTATATTCCTGAACCAGATTGAATAACCATGGTCCTGAAGACCAATATACCCTTCTTTGGCAATTCCATTCGTGAATCCGGGGAAACTTTTGAATTTACTATTTTGTACCAGTTCATCCCATTCAGGTGTCCAGAGGGTGTAGCTTACTGCCTCTACCCCATTCATTGTATGGGTTACATGTCCATCCTTTACTTTAATAATGATAGTATTCCAAGAACCAGCAGGATTAACAGTTTTGGGATCACAAGCAATCATATCATAAAGAGAGCCAGCCAGATGACTGTCAATTTTATTATCCGTTGCGTTTTCATTGTCAAGTACCTGAACCTCCGGAGCTGCGAAATAAATAGGTTTACCAGGGACTTCTTGAACATAGTAGAATATCCCCGAATTTCCTTTATCACCTGCTTTCCATTCAATAGAAAGTTCAAAGTTCTTAAATTTTTTAGGAGCATAAAGAATATCGCCACCGGCACCCTGGCCTTCTTTTTTTCCACTACCTAGAAAGACTTTCATTGCATCCTCTTCAATAGTCCAATTATCCGGCATTGATGTTCCATTACATATCCTCCATCCTTCGAAATCTTTACCGTTGAACAGTAATTCCCAGCCCTCTTCTTTTTCCTGACTTGAAAGAGTATTATTTTCCTGGGCGATTATAAATGATGAAACAGATAGCGAAAAGAATAAGGAAATTATTAATAGGGCCTGCTTTTTCATAATTGAATATTTGATAGTGAATTATAAAAGTAGTTAAAATGAATATAATAAAAATGAATTAACGGTTACAATTTCGAGATAGTTTGAATTACTACTCCTCTGGGATAATAACATTAATTTGCAGGATCAGCACACAGTAAACCATTATTATAACTTTCAAGTTGATTTGCCAAAGAATTCCCAGTATTCCAGGCAGGATTAGAGGATAGAATTCCACTACCGACAGGTCCATTTTCTTCCATCCAGGCATCAGCAGTTTCAATAGCTTCTATAATACAATATGATGTATTTCCTAGATCTACATTTAGTTTAGCACTTACAAGTTCTTCAAAAAGGACATTAGACATATCATCATTTGTAGTAATTCCCTTCATAATCTGAATGGCTAATTCCTCAGAGTAAAATATACCACCAGCAGTTACCCCATTAGACCAGGCTTCGGGATTATTTTCCCAAAAATTTACATTTAGTGTTCCGGGATCAATGCATTTTTCCAGACAAAATGGTTCATTCCACGAATAAGGTTAAATAATCGCCATGATTATTTAATCCATCAGCTGATTCTGCCTTTCATATTTTGTTCTAAATCATCCAGCCTGTCACTCTAGCAGCAATTACTATACAATCCTCAAACATCCAATCTTCTAACTGAATTACTGATGACGACACTCAATAGAAACGAGTGATAACTTCTACATGAATACCTGGATCGAAGCCCACCCTCCTTTGAGGACCATCTTCTGCCATATATCCAATCTTTCAGATAATCAATCCATATCAAATGATCGATCTATTAACCAACCTTCATTAATTCAGTTCTTAGTTGAAGATTAAATTTACTGAAAATTTAAATTAATCCATCAATATACATAGCTACTGTTCCAAATTCTGCTAGATTCATTTTATCTCTAAGTTCAAATAATCTTGGAACTAGCACGAATATTCATTATATCTCAGGAGATCCTAGTCTCGCTAATGAAATAAAAAAACTCCCATCCCCATAATAGTCTTCGGCATTAATTTGCAGATCTTCATCATCTGATCACAAGAAATCAAACCAATATGATTATTGCCAGACAAAAAGCTGTTGACAAAATCTTTTCTCTCATCTTTACTTAACTAGTTAACATTTACCTTACTAAACGTTGAAAATTGACTTATAATGTAAACAAAAATACAAAATTGTTTTGATATTATTGAAATTTATTTATTTGAGAGGATAGCTGTAAACTCTTTTTTTATAAAAAACCCTCCCGCCAGATGACGGGAGGAGAAAAATTAATAAACGTACTCCGTAGGGGAATCGAACCCCTGTTACCAGGATGAAAACCTGGCGTCCTAACCCCTAGACGAACGGAGCATTTCAAAATTTCCTAAAGAACAATTGATCAATTCGAAATATCTTTTGTTCATGACCCAGGTTTAAGTCCTTTTTGATTGAAAACAAAAGGATTTAATTGAGTACGTTAGGAAAACGTGGTGCAAATATAGACCTCCCATTTAAGAATACAAAAACATAAAAAATATTTTTTTAAAATCTTAACCAAATCTTAATAAAACAATGCTTGGGCGGGTTGGTATTACATGAATTTTGGACTACTTTTGTGCTTTTAAAATACACTAATAATTTTTAAACACATGTCAAAAATAAAAATTGGAATAAACGGATTTGGAAGAATAGGACGATTGGTTTTTCGTATCGCTGAAAGTGACCCTAATGTTGAGGTTGTAGGAATCAATGATCTTCTTGATGTTGATTATATAGCATATATGCTTAAATATGACTCTACTCATGGAAATTTCAAGGGTGATGTTGACGTTGATGGCGGCAATCTTGTCGTAAATGGAAGAACTGTAAGAGTTACCTCAGAAATGGATCCAGCTAACCTGAACTGGGGAGCAGTAGGTGCAGAATATGTAGCTGAAGCTACTGGCATTTTCTTAACGAAGGAAAAAGCAGAAGGTCATATCAAAGCCGGTGCAAAAAAGGTTGTTATGACTGGTCCATCTAAAGACGATACACCTATGTTTGTAATGGGCGTTAATGAAGAGAAATACAGTGCGGACATGGATTATGTGTCAAATGCTTCATGTACCACAAATTGCCTTGCTCCTGTTGCTAAAATATTGAATGATAACTGGGGTATCGCAGAAGGACTGATGACCACTGTTCATGCTACAACAGCTACACAAAAAACTGTAGACGGTCCTTCTAAAAAAGACTGGAGAGGTGGCCGGGGTGCTGGTCAAAACATTATCCCTTCATCAACTGGTGCTGCTAAAGCTGTTGGTAAAGTTATTCCAGAATTAAATGGGAAATTGACAGGTATGGCTTTCCGTGTTCCTACTGCCAATGTCTCTACTGTTGACTTAACGGTTCGCCTGGAAAAAGGTGCTTCTTATGATGAAATCAAAGCAGCAATGAAAAGTGCTTCGGAAGGCAGCATGAAAGGCATATTAGGATACACAGAAGATGCAGTTGTTTCTACTGATTTCAATGGCGATGCCAGAACTTCAATTTTTGACGCTGGAGCTGGAATTCAGTTAAGCCCTACATTTGTAAAAGTTATTTCATGGTATGATAACGAATGGGGATATTCTTCAAAAGTTGTTGACCTTATAAAATATATGGATTCTAAAAAGTAATTAGGATTTTAACTTACTACAAACCCGCTTATTTCTATCCGAAATTAGAAGTAAGTGGGTTTTTTATTTCTTAATCTAAATTATGACGTCTTCTAATCTAATATTGAATAATTATAATCAGAAACAATAAGTCGGCTTGGGTATCTATTTTTTTTAATTCGGATTAGTCGCCCCAGACAAAATTAAATATAATGGACGCGCAACAATCTCAAATTTGCTGCCGAAGGAAATCATTCCAACACAATGTGCCACAATTAGGATTGATATCGCTACTTTCAATAACTTTCCTAATTGCTCATAACTCCATAAATTGAATCTCTTATAGTGTTTTTCAAAAACTGTCAGGTATTTGAGGGTTTGATATAAAAATTCAATTCTCAATTAGGAATAAAGAAGGGTCAAGTTTCTAATCCAGCATTAATTCATCACTGTTCAAAATGATTGCGCCGGCCTGCCGCATCTCCTCTAAAGCATCCTTGTAGTTATTCGGACTTAGATTCACAGCCTTTGTAGCATCAGCTATAACAAACGTCTTAAATCCTTCTTTAACAGAATCCAGGGCAGTGAATTTAACACAATAATCTGTTGCCAATCCTACAATGTAGATTTCCTCGACCATTGCCTCTCTTAAATAATCGACCAATCCAGTCGACCTTAGATGTCCATTGTCATAAAAACCACTATAACTATCAATTTCGTAATCAATCCCTTTAACAAATACTTTTTTGATTTTACTCAGATCTAATTCTTTAGAAAATTCCGCACCTTCCGTTCCCTGTACACAATGATCAGGCCATAACACCTGATCAAGATTCTTAAGTTTGATCCTATCTCCAGGGTTTTTGCCTACATGTTGACTGGCGAAACTTTTATGGTTTTGAGGATGCCAATCCTTTGTAGCTATGACCAATTCAAATTTTCCAATGATTTCATTGATGACGGGAATAATCTGATCCCCATGTCTAACTTCGAGTGCTCCTCCAGGAAGAAAATCGTTTTGAACATCAACAACAACCAGGGCTTTCATTTCAATCAAGACATTTAAACATCTGCTTAAGATCATTAATGTTCATACTGAAAAAATCTATAATATCGAGCTTAGCAAGTATTAAATGACTTTTTAATTTCAGAAGTCCTTCCCTGAAAATTTCACTGTGGTCGAAGGCCATTTCAGGCATTTTTTTAACAGAAAACCATTTAACTTCAGCGGCATCTGAAGTTGCTTTTGCTACCTGTCCTCCATTATGTATAAAGGTATAAAATACGATTGTAATTGTCCGTCCCCTTGGGTCACGGTCTATATCGCCAAAAGTGCCTACTTCTTTTAATATTTCAATATCCAGGCTCGTTTCTTCCAATAACTCCCTCTTGGCGCCTTCAATTGGAGTCTCCTCAATTTCCAGAAAACCACCCGGAATGGCCCAATAATCTTTATAAGGCTCTTTCTTTCGCTTAATTAGTAACACTTCGATGCACTCCACTCCTCCACGAAAAACAAGTGTGTCGGTTGTTACTGCAGGACGTGGAAAATTATATGTAAATCCCATTATCAATTAATTATGAGGTTTCGTATTTTCTAAGTTTTAGTATCAGATCCATTTTTGCATGGTGTAAAGACTCTTCGAGGCCAACAGGGTATATATGTGGGTTCTCAAACCTCTTTATCCCTCCATGAATTGCATTCATCTCACCTTCCACCTTTTTTTTAATTGCAGGCATCCCGGGAAATTTATATTTTTTAACACCTTTCCTGAAAACCGGAATCAGAAGGTCATTGAAATCCAGGGATTTTTCATCCAGCACCTTTCGCTTAGTTGCATCAACTGGATGATAGATTGTATTTCTATTGCGTGTTCCAAGGTTTATATCGTAGATCATGTCCGCAATCATTTTACCATTCTGGTAATACCTCCGAAGCTGTTGAATGCCAGGATTGTTAACTTTCATCGACTGCTCTGAAAGTTTTAACTTATGTTCCCAGTGACCTTCTCTATTTTTTATAGCTGCCAGTTTATAAACCGCGCCTAAGGCAGGTTGCTCATATGCGGTTACAAGCTTAGTGCCAATACCCCACACAGATATTTTCGCATCCTGCATTTTTAGACTCTGTACCAGTTTTTCATTCAAATCATTACTGGCAACTATTTTTGCATTTTGAAATCCAGAATCATCAAGCATTTTCCGGGCCTGTTGACTAAGGTAAGCCAGGTCACCCGAATCTATTCGAATTCCAACCATCTCCTTTCCCTTCTCTTTTAAAATTTTCCCAACAACAATTGCATTCTTAACACCTTCCAGGGTATCATAGGTGTCAACCAGAAATACACAATTATCAGGTAGTGCATCAGCATATGCCTTAAAGGCTTCAAGCTCAGAATCAAATGTTAAAATCCAACTATGGGCATGCGTTCCAGCAACTGGAATATCAAAGAGTTTCCCTGCCAGAACATTAGAAGTGGAGGAGCATCCACCAATAAAAGCTGCCCGGCTTGCTGCTATGGCGCCATCAACTCCCTGCGCCCTTCGTAATCCAAATTCTAAAACAGGATCACCTTTTGCAGCATGTGCGATTCGAGATGCCTTGGTTGCTACAAGTGTTTGAAAATTAATGATGTTCAGCAATGGAGTCTCTATAATCTGACTTTGAATTACAGGGCCAATAACTCTAATAATGGGCTCATGGGGGAATACCAGAGAGCCCTCCGGCAGAGCATCTATATCACAAGTAAAACTGAGGTCTGAAAGATACTTCAGGAACGCATCTTCAAACAAAGGATCACCTGAATTAGATTTTATGGTAGAAAGATATTCAATATCTGAACTTGTAAATTTAAAATGCTCAAGATAATCAACAATATAATCTAGCCCGCATGCGATTGCATAACCACCGCTAAAAGGATTTTCCCTGAAGAAAAGATTAAATACAGATTCCCGTTCTGCAATTCCATTTTTCCAATAGGCATATGCCATTGTAATCTGGTAAAAATCGGTTAGCAGAGTTAGTGAGTGATTATATAGGTCTTTTGTTAATCTCATCTAATAAAAAAAGGGCTCCTAAGAACCCTTCTAATATACTCAATATTTTTGTGTTTGATTTATCCTACCAATTCAAATTGGGAATCTTTAATGTCAATGTTATGATATACTTTTTGCACATCATCATTGTCCTCTAATGCTTCTACAAACTTCATGACTTGTTGGAAGGATGAGTCATCTAATTCAACAAGTGTTTTTGGAATCCTTTGCAGTTCAGCTGATTCAGTTTCTAAGCCCATCTCTTCCAGTTTTTTATTCACATTGCCAAAATCCTCCATGGCCGTTGTGATCGTTATATAACCTTCTTGATTTTCGACGTCTTCTACTCCTGCATCAATAACCTCGAGCATAAATTCATCTTCCTCAAAATTGTCCGGTTCCTTTATACTAAACACTCCCTTATGATCAAAGATAAACTCCAGGGAACCATTAGTACCAAGAGAACCCCCGTATTTATTGAAGGCGGCCCTAACAGCTGCCACAGTTCTGTTCAGGTTATCCGTGACACATTCAACAAATACCGCAACACCATGTGTTGCATATCCTTCATAAGTAACTTCATCATAGTGATCAGCATCAGAACCAGAGGCTTTTTTTATAGCCCGTTCTATATTGTCTTTAGGCATATTGGCACCCTTTGCATTCTGTATAGCCAGCCTGAGCCTTGGATTTGCTTCGGGATCAGGGCCTCCCCCCTCCTTTGTAGCTATACTTATCTCTTTGATGAGTTTGGTGAACATTTTGCCACGTCTGGCATCATTTGCACCTTTTTTTCTTTTTATGGTTGACCATTTACTATGTCCTGACATATCGTAGTTCTTTATAATCTCACAAAAATAACTGATTTAAAATATATATTAAAGCAATAAAAATCAAATCCCTGCATTTTCCTTATCTACCAACTTTTTTTTAAACCACAAGTTTAGCAAAACGCCTAGCACGGCGAGAAAGATCCCTGCATAGGCAAGTAAATTATAAGTTTCTCCGAAAATAAAGAATCCATATGACCAGGCAAAAACGATGCTCAAATACCTTAGATTGGCAACCTTCGAAAGCTCTTCTGATTGGTAAGAACGGGTCATGAAATACTGAGCAGTTTGTGTAAGTATACCGACCAAAATTAGGATAAGCCAATCCATACCTTCAGGTTTTACCCAATTTAATGAAGAATAAGCACCGGCAAATGGCATTGTGATCAAGGGAAAATAAAAAATAATAACAAGCGGGTGGTCAGAGGTCTTTAATTTTCTGATAAAATTATAGGCCAGTCCTGAAAAAATAGAAGCAATAATTCCAATAATCAAATGAACAGGCTGTATTCTGGAATCAAAACCTTTAACCAGCAATATTCCAATAAAAGAAACCAGAAAGAATAACCATTGTACAGGATGAACTTTTTCTTTTACGATGAAAATCCCTAGAATATTCGTAAATATAGGAGCGAGAAACAAAATGGTTACAGCACTGGCGAGTGGTATTGATTGTATCAACTTAAAATAGAATATTAGCCCGATCATGCCCGCCGCTCCTCTCAAGATCAGAACCTTTTTGTTATTACCCCAGAAATTTATTTTATAGATTTTTAGCAGGATGACACTTATAACCAAGGAAACAAGTGCTCTAAAGAAGACGATCTCAACAGCAGGAATGTGTCCAAGCATTTTCACAAATACGTTCATAAGTGAAAAGAAGAACACGGCCAGCAACATATGAAAAACACCCTTCGACCAATACATAAAATCAGATTAATTAATAGGTTTTTTTTTCATAATTGCGCTACCAAAATCGTGTAATTGAATATTTTTCTGAACGTTTTCATTAAAAGATTCGGTGCTGCAAAAAACACCTGCAGTGTTGTTGATTTTTTTGATGTGCTTCTGAACAGAAAAATTCAAATGTAATAATTTTAGGAGTGATATAAATTTATTGCAATACATTCACTATCATTCCATCCCTGATCTCCAGGATTCTATCAGCTTTTGAGGCTAATTCTTCATTGTGTGTTACAATAACGAATGTTTGTCCCAGATCAGATCGTAATCTGAAAAACAACTCATGCAATTCATTAGCGTTTTTCGAATCTAAATTGCCACTTGGTTCATCAGCAAATACGATTGCGGGTTGATTTATCAATGCCCTGGCTACGGCTGTTCTTTGTTGTTCCCCTCCAGAAAGTTGTGAAGGTTTATGATCTTCACGTTCAGACAATCCTAATAATTGAAGTAACTTCCTGGCATAAGTTTCGACCTCATCCTTTGGTTTTTTTGCTATATATCCAGGTAGGCAAACATTTTCAAGTGCTGTAAATTCCGGTAACAGGTTATGAAATTGAAAAATGAAACCTACCTCCTGGTTACGAAAACGGGCCAGCTGATTTGGTGAAAATTTCAAAAGGTCTTCATTGCCAAGTGAGAGCTTGCCCTCATCTGGTTTGTCAAGCGTACCCAGAATATGTAATAATGTACTTTTACCAGCTCCTGAGGCTCCTACAATCGACACAATTTCGCTTTTCTTAACCTCCATATCAATGCCCTTGAGCACTTTCAAGCTTCCATAAGATTTTGTAATTCCTTTTGAGATTAGCATGACAATTGTTTGAATCGGCCTGGCAAACTTAATAATTTTAATCCATGAATCATTGTTTTGCAATGAATTTGAAAAACCAGGATTAAAACCTATAATGAATCTTGATTAACAATACAAAATCGTTTAGATTCGACAAAACTTATTTTTATGAATATACATGAATACCAGGCCAAGGCAATTTTGAAAAGCTACGGCGTTCAGATCCAGGAAGGCATATGTGTTGAAAGCCCGAATGAAGCGGTTTCAGCAGCAAAAAAATTAAACAGGGAAACAGGTACAGATTGGTACGTTATTAAAGCTCAAATTCATGCTGGCGGACGAGGCAAAGGTAAGATCAATGAAACAGGATCAAAAGGTGTTGTGCTAGCTAAAAATATTGATGAATTACCGGATAAGGTAAAAGCAATTCTTGGCGGGACTTTAGTGACACATCAAACCGGCTCTGAAGGCAAAAAAGTAAAAAAAGTATTAATTGCCCAGGACGTATTTTATCCTGGGGAAAATGAGCCGAAAGAGTACTATATGAGTATTCTACTCGACAGATCAAAAGGAAAAGACGTAGTTATGGCCTCCTCAGAAGGTGGAGTGGACATAGAAGAAGTAGCCGCTAAAAGTCCGGAAAAAATAATCAAAGAATGGATTGATCCGGCTACAGGTCTGATGCCATTCCAGGCAAGAAAGATAGCCTTTGCCCTCGGACTTCAAGGAAAGGCTAATAAAGAAATGGTCAAATTCATAAATGCCTTGTATGCTGCTTACATCTCTACCGATTCTTCACAATTTGAGATCAACCCAGTATTAAAAACTTCAGATGATAGGATCGTAGCGGTAGATGCAAAGGTAAATCTGGATGACAACGCTTTATTCCGTCATCGCGAACTAATAGAATTAAGAGATATTTCTGAAGAGGACCCTCTTGAGGTTGAAGCGGGGGAATCGGATCTTAATTATATTAAGCTGGATGGGAATGTAGGATGTATGGTCAACGGCGCTGGACTGGCTATGGCTACAATGGATATGATCAAATTATCCGGTGGTGAACCAGCCAATTTCCTGGATGTTGGAGGAACTGCAAGTGCTGAAACTGTGGAAAACGGATTCAGGATCATATTAAAAGACCCGAATGTTAAAGCGATATTAATAAATATCTTTGGTGGTATTGTCCGGTGTGACCGGGTAGCACAGGGAGTAGTGGAAGCTTATAAGAATATAGGAGAGATTAATATTCCTATAATTGTAAGATTACAGGGAACAAATGCAGAAGAGGGTGCAAAAATTATCGATGAATCGGGGCTAAAAGTGACTTCTGCTGTATTATTGAAAGATGCTGCAAAACGGGTAAAAGAAGCTCTTTCTTAACTTATATTTATCCAATTGCCTGAATTTTAATTATCTTTGCAAAGTGATTAGGAAGATTGTTGAGAAGAAAATCGCAAATCACCAAATCGCTAAATCACTAAATAAAAATGCCTCGATAGTGTAATGGATAGCACAACAGACTTCGGATCTGTTGGTCAGGGTTCGAATCCTTGTCGGGGTACTTAGATGGCGCTATTAGCGCCATTTTTTGTTAGTAATATTCTTTGATCAACAAGGATGAGAACGAAGGATTGGCAGGGTTCGAAATGAGATGAACGAAGTGAATGAATTCGCGAGGGATAGTGCGGCATGAAGTGCGCGTATGAGCAATCCTTGTCGGGGTACTTAGATGGTGCTATTAGCGCCATTTTTTGTTAGTAATATTCTTTGATCAACAAGGATGAGAACGAAGGATTGGCAGGGTTCGAAATGAGATGAACGAAGTGAATGAATTCGCGAGGGATAGTGCGGCATGAAGTGCGCGTATGAGCAATCCTTGTCGGGGTACTTCTAAGGTGCCAGCGGGTGCCTTATCTTATTCGAAGTTGATGAAATTATTGATTTTGATGTCTTTTGCTTGTAGATCATGCATCAAATTATAAAGTCCAAAGAAGGTCCTGTTCATATAAATAAAGTGTTTTGAACCCCTGTTAGCATTCATATTTCTTAATTCATTACTTTTAGCATAACGCTCGCCTAACTTAGCAATTTTACCAAAGAACTCAGGATCTGAAAAGTCAAAAGTTTCATTATTAAAAGGTTTTGTAAATAGACTGAGCATATCATGAAACATCGACATAAAGAATTCTATTTCCTCCTCACTATCATACTGTCTTAATATTTCAAGTTGATGTAGCTTTTGTTTAAACTTATTTTGATCCTCGAAATTCTTTTCCATTGCTAATTCAAAATAGGGATCGTAAAATTCTTTTGGAATGGTTTTCATACAACCAAAATCCAAAACTATTAATTCATTATTTTCAGAGACAAGGAAATTACCGGGATGAGGATCTGCATGCACTTTTCGTAAGCGATGAATCTGATACATATAAAAATCCCAGAGTGCTTGTCCTATTATATTTGACTTTGCTTGATCTTTATTTTGCGCCACAAATTCCGAAAGATGAACACCAGACATCCAATCCATTGTTATGATGCGCTCTGAAGAGAGTTCCTGATGATAATCCGGAAATAATAAATTGGGTATGTGGGCACAAGCTTGGGAAATTTCTTTACTCTGCTCAACTTCCAGCACGTAGTTTGTCTCTTCAATCAACTTGTCTTCAACTTCCTTAAAGTATTTGTCAGAGTCTTTTCCCTTGATATTAAACATGCTCATAGCTATTGGTTTCACAAGTGCCAGGTCAGAAGCTACACTCTGTGCAACTCCGGGATATTGAATTTTGACTGCCAGTGTTTTACCATCTTTTGTGGCTTTGTGAACTTGTCCAATACTGGCAGCGTTTAATGAGGATAGGCTGAAAGTGTCAAAAATATCTGTAGGCAATTTCCCAAAATATTTTTTGAAGGTCTTTACGACCAGGGCATGAGATAGCGGGGGCACAGAAAACTGAGCTAAAGAGAACTTCTCAACATAAGCTTTTGGCAATATGTTTTTCTCCATACTCAACATTTGAGCAACCTTCAGGGCACTTCCCTTCAGGTTTTTCAGGCTGTTGTATATATCATCTGCATTTTTTTCATTCAGCCGCTTTCTTGCCTCATTCGGTGAGTTAACCAGCTTATCACCATAATATTTGATATAGTTTACACCAATTTTAGCTCCGGTTTGCACCAATTTTGAAGCTCTCTCAATTTTAGTGATGGGAATACTGTCTATTGCTTTCATGTTACATATTCATATTAAACTTTTCCTTAACTAAAAATTTACCCAGATCGATGAGGCTTTTCAGAGGTATATTATCTATTAAATCAAAACTGGCATTAACCGATTTTTCGATAAAGACATCTGTCTTTTCAAAAGATGGAGATGGATCGCTCTTCCAGAAATTCATGGCAATCAGTAACTGGGCCCAGGTTGATTCTTCGATGGTTCGTTCTTGAATTTTATCCAGTCTTGCGTCATTCAGGGGAACAGGCCTGATATCTAATGAACTAATGAAATTTTTAAATTTTTTTCTTAGCTCAGAAAGAATAGATAGTGTTTTCAGGTTTTCTTTATTTTGCGAAAGCACTGAGAGAACAAAGCTTCTGTTTGCAGTGAGGTTTTCGAAAAATGTGAAATAAAAACTTAGTAATTTATTCCGATTGTCAAATCCCGCATAATCATTATTCTTTTCTAATAAGGTAATGGTGTTATCAAAAAAGGCAGCAAAAATGCTCTTCTCAACAGCCTCAAAAGAACCGAAGAACTGATAAAATAAAGATTCGTCAAAATTGTTTTCTTTTGAAAATACATAAACATTTTTGGGTGGTTTACCATTTTCTAATACATATTCCATGTACATGGAGTAAATATTATCCGCTGTAATATTCTTCTTTTTTGCCATCTTTTAGATTGAATTAACTTTAGGTACATAATTCTGTTTAATATTAAATAACAAAAATTAAACAAAAATGTTATGGGGCCTTGGATATCGTAACGAAAAGTAGTTGAAGGTATAATCCTGCCTGGTTATCTATTTGTTGCTTCCTGCCATATTTTTAACTAAATTAAGAAAGGATATACCTCTAAGATAAAATGAGATCTTATTTGCTCTTATTATCCATCTTTTTTCCCCTGATCCAGAATATTTATGCTCAAACTAACAAGGTCATAGTTCTTACCGCAGATTGTGCCATTCATCCGGCATGCGCTGAATATATACAGTTAGGAATTCAAAATGGAATGGAAGAACAAGCACAGTGTGTAGTTATCCGATTGAATACTCCCGGAGGATTGCTAAAATCCACAAGGGTAATTGTATCAGATATTCTCGAATCTCCTATTCCGGTTGTTGTTTATGTCTCCCCTTCAGGATCACAGGCTGCTTCGGCAGGTGTATTTATTACCTTATCCGGCCATATTGCTGCAATGGCCTCAGGAACCAATATCGGCGCTGCTCACCCTGTATCCTTACAGGGAATGCAGGATTCCGTTATGATGGATAAGGCCACGAATGATGCGGCAGCTTTCATTAAAACCATTAGCGAAAAACGAAACAGAAATGTTGAATGGGCAGAAAATGCGGTTAGAAAAAGCTATTCAATCACTGAAACGGAAGCCCTCGAACTTAATGTTATAGATTTTATCGCGAAAGATCTCGAAAATCTTCTTGATCAAATACATGGGATGGAAGTAGAAACTTCAGAAGGGATCCAGAAAATACAAGTGGATGATCCGGAAATAATCAATCTGGGAATGTCATTCTCTCAGAAATTCCTCAGTATTCTTAGTGATCCGAATCTGGCATATATACTATTGATCCTTGGTATTTATGGACTTATCTTCGAATTATATAGTCCCGGAGCCATTTTCCCAGGTATTATTGGAGGAATATGTCTGATACTAGCTTTTTACTCTTTACATACCTTACCTCTGAATTATGCCGGATTGGCCCTGATTATATTTGCTGTTATTCTGTTTATTCTAGAAATTAAAGTAGTGAGTTACGGCATGCTCACAATAGGAGGAGCCATTTCGCTTTTCCTGGGATCAATTATGTTGATCGATAAAGAATCTATCCTTGAAGTAATTACAATATCTATGGAACTAATCATTCTGGTAGTAGCACTTACTGTAGCATTCTTTCTTTTTGCAATTATTTTCGGTATCAGGGCACATAGGAAAAAAATAGCCACTGGGGCAGAGGGAATAATAGGTGAAAAAGGAATCGTCATATCGAATCTTAAACCTAATGGATTGGTACGTATACATGGGGAGATATGGAATGCGCAGTGCGAATCAGGCGAACTGAATAACGGTACTCCAGTGGTAGTGGATCGAATTGAAGATTTAAAGTTATTTGTTAAGAAATCATAAGTATATAATTACATTTTAAAATATGGAAACCATGGAATTAACATCAATTTACACAAGTGTTATCATTGCATTTTTCATAATTCTGCTGGCTAGTGCGGTCCGTATCCTGAGAGAGTATGAAAGAGGTGTGATCTTCAGGTTGGGACGGTTAATTGGATCCAAAGGTCCTGGTATAATCTTACTTATCCCAATTGTTGATAAAATGGTGCGAGTGAGCCTTCGAACGGTAGTAATGGATGTTCCTGAGCAGGATGTGATAACCAAAGACAATGTTTCACTTAAGGTTAATGCGGTTGTTTATTTTCGTGTCATTAATGCAAATAAAGCCATTGTAGAGGTTGAACACTTCCTGGATGCCACCTCACAACTTTCACAAACAACCTTGCGAAGTGTACTTGGTCAATCGCAACTGGATGAGATTCTGGCAGAACGTGAGAAAATTAATCTTAAACTTCAACAGATCATCGACAGCCAAACGGATCCCTGGGGTATAAAAGTTTCTAACGTGGAAGTAAAGCATGTTGATCTTCCACTTGAAATGCAAAGAGCAATGGCAAAACAGGCTGAAGCAGAACGTGAAAGAAGGGCAAAGGTTATCCATGCAGAAGGCGAATTCCAGGCGAGTCAGAAATTACGTGATGCTGCGGATATTATCGCCGGTGAGCCGACAGCCCTTCAGCTAAGATTCCTTCAGACTTTAACAGAAGTTGCCTCAGAAAAAAATTCAACAACCATTTTTCCAGTTCCAATAGATTTATTGAGACCATTTTTGAAAAAAGAAGATGAAGATCAGGAAAAATAATGACCTCCTTCAATGCCCAGTTCCTGATAAAAATTAGATTTCCTGATTGAAAGGGGGGTTATCGGCATATATCAGGGTATATCCATTTAAGGAAGGACGAATAAATCCTCACCTGTTGTGGTAATCAAATTATTCATAAAACTGAACGAAATAATTGAAGATGAGCTAAAACAAAGCATATCTAACATTTTTCAACTATACATTGTTATATCCCATATTCAGGGATTAAAAGGAGAAAGAATATTATAATGAAAAAGATAATGGCATTTGGGGCCAGCAATAGTAAAAATTCAATCAATAAATTATTTGCTAGTTATGCAGCATCCCAAATTCAAAATTCCACAATAGATCTGCTGGACCTTAATGATTTTGAAATGCCGATATACAGCATTGATATTGAGCGTGAATCAGGCATACCTGAAGCCGCCTACCAATTTAGGGAAGTAATCAATGAAGCTGAAGGCATTATTATATCTTTTGCAGAACATAATGGTCATTATACCGTTGCTTTTAAAAATATATTTGACTGGTTATCAAGGATTGACAGGAATATCTGGATGAATAAACCAATGTTTCTATTGGCAACAGCGCCCGGGCCACGCGGGGCCCAAAAAGTGCTAGATCATGCTAGCATTGATATGGCAAGGAAAGGTGGCGAAATTACTGGTATATTTTCATTACCACGTTTCCGGGATACATTTTCAAAGGAATCAGGCATTCAGGATCCTGAACTGAACTTAGCTTTTAATGAACAATTATTAAAGTTTGAAGCATCTTTGGTCCAGGTTGTATAAATTATTTTATTTTTGGCAATAATCTGACCACCATTCCCGGACTTTCCATACTTACATAAATCAAACCATCTGGGCCTTGAGTTATTGATCTGATCCTGCCCAGATTTTCAATGAGCTTTTCTTCGTTAACGACTGCTTTCACCATCCAATTCAAGTCTTGCAATATACCTGAATTTCAGGGAACCAACCAACAAGTTACCCTCCCATGGAGGATATTGGTCACTAGTAACGAATTCCATACCACAAGGTGCTATTGAAGGAACCCAATAATGAAGTGGATGGGCCACATCCTCACGGGAAGTTATTTCAGTAATTGTAGTACCGTCATAGTTATTCCCGTAAGTTACTTCTGGCCAGCCAAAGTTTAATCCAGACCTAATGATATTTATTTCATCCCCTCCCATCGGGCCATGCTCGTGGGTCCATACTCTCACCTGTAGTCCTGGATGCACTGCCATTCCCTTGTGGATTTCTATTCCCATAAGTAAATATTTCAGGGCTTGCATTGCTTTCATTTACGAATGGATTGTCAGAAGGAACACTTCCATCATCTTTCAAGCGGATAATTTTACCACTTTGGTTTGAAAGGGTTTGTGCATTGCTTCGGTTTCCTCTTTCACCTACAGAAAGGAAAAGGTATCCATTATCATCAAATTCCATATGTCCACCGAAATGATTTCCTCCCGATCTAAAAGGCAATGCCTGAAAAATAACTTCTTTATCGATAAGATTAAATCCATCAAGTTTCGCTCGCATTATGGCAGTATTCCCTCCGCCGTCTCCTTTGGCAGCATAGCTTATATACAACCACCCATTATTTTCATAATCAGGGTGCAGTTTTATTTCGAATAAGCCGCCCTGGCCCTGGGCATATACCTCAGGAACACCATTGATCTTTTGATCGAGCAATTGATCATCCCGGATTATACCTAATCTCTCCTGATCTCTCAGTAACCAATAGATCATTATTCGGCAGGAAGGTTAATCCCCAGGGAATTTGCAGATCATCGGTTATGGTATCAATACTATATGTAAAATTTTCAGAAGTAATAATATTATCTTCATCAATATCAGCCTTGAAATCTCCATTTGAACCTCCAAGATTACATGAGTACATAAACAGGAGAAAAAGACAGTATGAGAAATATACGGATCAATTTCATAGCGGAATTAGTTAAATGTTATAATTAGAACCTACAAAAGTATTGCTTTGTTGTAAATATTAAAAATTCTTTTTAGTTATTTCCCCTCAAAACATCGAGTTACTGATTCCTAGGATATATCGTAAATACATTGTATTGTCAAATAGAAATTGTTTTTTATCGATTAGGAATAAAAAACTTCAAAAACGCAATTTAGCATATCAAATTTCCTCAATAAATTATGTCTAATTTTTTAAGAATAGAAAAGGATTTAGGAACAATCAACAGTCCATAATACTATCGACAAAAACAGCACGAATTTTATTAAATCTTCAATTAAAAAAATAATGAATCCTATTAAAAATCGAATTAATTATTTCAAATTAATTTATTTTTGAAAATTTAGAAACGAATTTAAAAATAAAAACTAAGCACGAACGCATCTCTTTTAGCAAAACAACCTCAAGGGAAAATACTATCTTTATAAAGTTCAATAAAAAAGTCCAAAAATTTTATCACACCCTCACCTCAAAGGGCAGGAGGAAAACTCGATCAAACGTTAATCGATTCCTTAACTAATCCCATTAAGTATTACCGCAGAAAAAAATAAGAAGAATGAGAAAACTAAAAAAGAACAAAAAGAACAGGGAAAAAAATTCTCATTTGCCAAAGGGCAAAACAAAGAAATCAGCCAATCTGCACTTAACTCATGAAAAGGCCTAGATCTGTTTTGAAGGACTGGAAGCGAGGTGAGCCTTTTTTGATTATAAGAAAAAGTTGAGAAGAAATTGGGTAGAACAAATGGCTTAAGGAAGAATATGAAAGACAAGGTGGTGGCTTCCGACGAAAAAAAAAAAGTCTTAAAAAATAATGAGTACTTGGACCACAAAAGGGACCACAACTATTACGTTTTCCCGAAGACTATTGAACACTAAAAATTGCCACTTATTCGAGGCCCCACGATACCAACCAGGGTGACCACAAGGTGCACGCGCTGGAACGGTTTTGGGACACCGAGTGTAAAGAAACTTTGGGGAAAGCCGAGCCAGATGCAAGGAACCCGCGCTTGACGAAAGAGCTATTACGAAAGGTCTAGTTGAATAAACCCCAGTCGCGGTGAACAGGACAAAGGGAGGAAGCGACCAAACAAAGGAAAGAGAACAATAAAGGAATACGACAGCAACCACAACGGATACTCCGGCACGCAGACAGGAAAAGGCAACAACCAGATCCCACGACCTCTAAAGAAGGAATAAACCAAAGGGTTCCTTCGATCAACCAGGAATGTTATTGGTTTTCAAAAAGATTATAATTTGGGAGGTGTTCTAACAACGGGAAAACTGGAATAGGTTGATTTAAAGGCAAAACCTGTGACTTTAAAACGAAAAAGGAAAGATCTAAGAATCTGTCGGAACGCGGGTCGACTTCTTAAAGGAAGGAAAGCCTCCGGGCCTGACAACCCGGAGTTAATGGTATTTGTTGGCGGTGATATATGTCGCGGTTCCAAACCACCATAGTTGGGCATGCAAATACTACATCTGGTTATGCGGTAGGGGCAGCATATTATGAACAAACACCCGCTTTCGATGTCAGTGTACCTGTTGTTGAATCCTTTTCATCCAAAGGCGGGATGATGATTGATGGCATTGATAGACAAAACCTGATTTCACGGCAGCGGATGGTGGCGGAAAATATCACAGTTTACCGGGGTGGGTGTTGACACAGGTGATCCTGATCCCTTTCCTAATTTCTTTGGTACTTCAGCTGCCGCGCCGCTGGCAGCGGCTGTGGATGCTCTAGTGGCTGAAGCACAAACAAAATTTGATGTGAGGCATTTAAATCCCCAAAGAATGAAAGCAACGCCTGGATGTAGGCCGACAGGTTATGATAACCAGTCAGGGGCTGGATTTATTGTGGCTGATGCAACTATTCTATCCTTTGCAGCAGCATTACCTGGAATCACCCAACTGGAGATTCCGGAAGGAACAGCAATAGGTGAAGAAGTATTTGATGTAACAATACATGGAAATTATTTTAATCCTGATACAAGAGTAATATTAGACAGCGACACATTACCGCCGGAAAGTATTTCATTTGCAAACTCAAATACACTAATAGCAAGTATTCCGGAATTCCCACCTGTAAATAATGGCGAATTAAAAGTATTAAATGCAAGCATAACACCAAGTGGTCTGGATGGTGGCACATCAGATCCAATTCATTGTTTTATGAGGTAAAACCGCTTTAAAAAGTTGCGTTAGAACGAACAGATTATTGGAGAGTATAATCCTGAGTTCATCAAGAATTTTAGTCGATGATGTACCCTTGCCTGAATCCGGATTGCCACAGGCAGAAATCGATGCATTAAAGGCAATGGAAATTATTTATGAAACTTCAGGTGATCGCTGGGATAATCCAGCTGGTATTTATTATATACGCCCCATCGAAGTTGTTGCGGGAAGCATTGATCCTATCCTATTGGAGAACTATGATATTGTTTTTCAGGACGGATATCTTATAGTGGATCAATTGCCTATGACGATTATTCCTGATATTCCGGAATCATATGTTTACGGTGAGGTTATTGATATCAATTCCTATACATACGATTTGTACAGTGATGGAGTAGATAACAATGAAAACATTGTTGATTTGGATGCACTGCTTGAGTATATTGATACTGAAATAAATCAACATTTCCGGAGGATGTTACCAACGCTATTGTCGACCAGGCACGGATCCTTGTGAACAGGGCGCGTATCTTAGTAAATGAATATGGCTGGTTGGTTACCGAATCTGCCCTTGCAAACAGGGCGCGGATCATGGGAATGGGGAAGATCTTGATCGATGGGATGTTGATCTGGTCACGGACTATCAGGATAATCCCGATGGTACGATCTCTGACCGGGCCCGAATATTGGTCAATGGTGAATCATTGTTCAGCGGTCAGGCCGGTCTAAGAGATGAACTGGGAAACAGGGCAGAATTCTGGTTAATGAAGGGGGGATTAGGAAGTTCAGATAATGAAAGTGATGATTTCCAAATGCTCACCATTATGTTGATTCCACTGGATTATGGAATTACACAAAATATTCTGTCAACTAATTAGTGGACTGGGAAGTAAATCACCCCGAAGAACCCGTCAATAGCAGTCCCGGGAGCCTTTGTTGCACCATCCGGATTGAATTTCCAAATTTCCTATCTGGATGATTTGAATTTTACCGGCAATAATTGTGAATGTCAGTGGAGGTTAAGGAGATGTGCCTCAGAAAAAGCGTAGATCTGGTTTGCAATGAAGATAAGCCTGACTCGAAATCAGAAAGTTTGATCCGATAAACACGCGTAGGTAGCACGAAATTGTTCCTTCTAAGATCTTATCGCTCCGTCCGATATTTTCTTGAACCGCCTATTTACTTACATTAAGAGTTGTAAAGAATAGATTTAAGATTCTTGTAACAACGAGAAATGAAGAAAATCCAATGGCAAAGTTAATACACCTCGACAAAGGTTGGACGAGGATATAACACTTACGCCGAATAAATTCGGGTGAGCTACGACATCTATCCGGCAAGACCAACGACTTCATGCTTCCCAATGGGGATTCGCTTGTTTAACTCAAAAAGATCATAGATTCGGAAGGCAATACTGAGACGAATGGCTGGAAAATCCAAAGAATACAAAACCTAAGGAAATTGTTAAAAGCACAAACTCAGAAAACGGATTGAACCAATGCTTAAGAACTGAACAAGTCACTTCAGGACTTGCATTAAAGAGGTAGGGAAAAAAACGGAAATCTGTCAGTCACGAAGGTCATTAGTGAAGGCGTCAACTGGAGAATCAACATCCCAAGGAAGAAAAAAACGGATCAACGACCGGGAAAAAAATATAAGGATTAAATAAAACGGGAACGGAGTTGTGGTGGACTGACCCGGAGGATGTTGAAATGACTGACTGTGTTATAAAATGACTGGAACAAAGAAGATCTGCGGTCATAGGATAAATGGACAATGAAATGTGGTTTTAAAATTAAGGGAGGAAACGAAGGAGAGATCAAAGAAAATGGACCAAAGAATCAACCACTGAACAAAACTAGAAATCCTAGGATAAAAAAAAAGAAGAGGATGGTTAGAGATTTCACATTTGCTTACGATGCAATTCGTCTGTTTACCTATGATCCAGAGGCTATTTTCACTCGAAAAATTCCTGCTATCGCGTGAATCTATGGCAAAAGTGATTTTGATGGAGATGAGAAGAATAATTAGGAGGGCAGGAATCAATTCCGGGTATAAGGAAATAGGACGAAAAGCAGATCAAATATCATTCGATTATGTCATGGATTTTAGGATGGAATCAGGAGAGGAATTATGGGAACACATTGGACCTATGGGATGGTTATCCGGGTATTGTTAATATGGAACTTTATTCCGGGGATGTGTATGTATATCAGAATCTTGGGAACAATACATTTACCCAATATTATACATATAGTTTCGGTACAAGGACGTTTAGTTTATCTGTCGCAGATTTTGATAATGATGAGGATGATGATTTTATTATTTACAGAATGGAATACAAAGATTCATTTTTCCAGAAAAGGCAGTAGTGATTTTAGAATAAGATACAGCAGCCTAAAGAATGGAACGACAAACAAACACAAGCAATTGATTTGTAAATAAGATGATGGATGGACTGGTAGCGGCAACCTTAACTGGGATGTATTTATATTTGAAAAACAGAAACTCGTGATTTGAGGGAATTGAAAGCAAAATTGATCTAGTTGTGGATGGAAATAGGCTTAAGTAGTTGTGATTTTGATGAGGATAACAAATAGATGTCGCGCCGGAACGATCCTGTTGTTATCATCGAATCCTCACAAATGAAATCCCAAAACAGGCTGCGCTGCGCATGGCACATTTATGTTGCCTCTACAAAAATCGATCCGGCTCGGTCAAAGAAAGCACCACTTCTGAAGGAAATGAGTGGTATGTGCCTGAAGTCGGCGATAGAGCCACACTAGTGGAAGGAAATATCGAGATATTTCCGAATCCCGTTTTGGATATACTCACAATTGTACATGCTAATACAAACATTGAATCTTCAGATATCATTTTAAATGTATATGATATTCAGGGTAATCCTATTCAAATAAATTCAACAATAACACAATTAAACGAGGGATTTAGCATGAACCTGTCATCATTAGCAACTGGAATATATTATCTTCATATTTCAGACGGTTCAACTACGGAAATATTCCGGATTCAGAAGAATTAATTATAAATTATCATTTAGGGGCTATAGCCCCCTTTTTTTGATAAAATATTTATTCCGTCTTAATAATTTTATAAATTGGATGCTTTTTACGAAAAAAAACAAAAAAGGCGTAATCTTTTCTATTAATCTTTATTCTATAACCATAATGAAACTCTCAAGAAACAGAGGTGGACAGTAATGAGTTACTCCTGAGCAAAAGATACATCCAGAGTAAATATTCTTAATGATAGGAAATAACTATTCAGATCTGATCCAGATCAAGCAATTAACTTGGAAGCCGAGGCGAAAGAACTTGCTTCGGAAGGAAACTATCAGAAAGGGCTGGCCTGCCAATAAGAATATTGATTGAGGTATTATGCTGAGAGCAATATGAAGCTTTACACTGGGAAAGACCATTAAAATTTTGAGGCCATTGAGGATGAAGAGAGTATAGCTAAATATCGGCAATGGCAGGAGCTATCAAATAGGAGACGACGCAAAAGCTGGGATTTACAAGCTGAGAATGTCTGAAAAAAATGACAGCCTTCGTATCGCAACATGTCTGTTAGATATTTGGAATTCGATATATGCAGGGAAGCCTGAAACGGTGATCAATCGTGGCGCTATATATCCAGGCATTAGATATAGAGTGAATCAATTAATATTCCGATAGCATTGGCTGATCTCATTCAATTTGGGAGAATTATTTTCAGAAAGAGTCGCTGATCAACTTTGTTTATTTTGAGAAATCTCTTACTGTATATGAAAATACTGTAATTATGGCCTCTTAAATGGCATTAGTAAAATATATGCCGTAAGGGAGAATTGGAACAACAATGAATATCAAGGAAAGAGCTCTGAAAATTTAAAAAAACACAAAACCACACAAAAAACAAACAAAAAAAAAACAACAAACACACCCCAACAAAAATCCACAAAAAAAACAGGATAGATTAGATACTACGAACAGAAATCTGAGATTGAACAATTAAAAACAAGAGACAAAAGTGTATATAGCTGGACATGGGAATACAGGAATCCTGCTCTTATAATTGCTGTGTCCTGTACAACCGTTTCAAGTTCGCTCAGAAAACCAAACTATTTCCAGAAAGAAAAAGATAGTTCCAGAAACCTCCTCCTCAACATACTGCCCTCCCAAACGGCTGAGGAACTAAAGGAGAAAGGCAAGGCGAAAGCACAAAAATATGAAAGTGTGACCATTCTTTTTACTGACTTCAAGGATTCACCAGCATCGCAGCGACTGGATCCGGAAGTCCTGTTGAAGAGATCAACCAGTGCTATGTCAAATTCGATGAATATGACCAAATATGGTGTTGAAAAGATAAAAACGATCGGTGATGCTTATATGGCAGCAGGTGGATACCGGTTCGAAACACGACCCATCCATTCGATGTACTTAATGCTGCTTTTGAGATCCGGGATTATATGCTTCAATTGAAAACCGCAAGAGAAAAAGAAAATAAATTATTTTTCGAAATAAGAATTGGCATCCACTCAGGTCCGGTGGTTGCCGGTATCGTAGGAACGAAAAAATTTGCCTATGACATCTGGGGTGATACCGTAAACTGTGCGGCCCGCCTTGAAGCGGCCTCAGAACCTGGAAAAATCAATATATCGGAAACAACCTATCAGTTGATTAAGGGAGAATATAATTGCAACTTTCGCGGGGAAATTGAAGCCAAAAACAGAGGAAAATTGAAAATGTATTTGTTGGTGAACAGAAAATCTATTGGTATTCTGAAATTCATGCCTGACCATCTGTCTGGTCTACCCTGCATCTCTCCTATTTCACCTTATTGAAATCTGAATAATCAATATCAAAAAGAATGGTGATCCCTTTTCACATGTAGTTCGAAGTAATGTCTAATTCCTCATGAGTAATGAAATACACATTTTCATCTTGATTATAGCTATAATGCTGAACAAGGGCCAGACCAGTAGCTTTATAATGCCAGACTTTTACAGGATATTCATTCTTATATTCAATCTTAATCAGCCTTTTAAGATTTTTATCGATGTAAGCTAATCCTATACATTCATTGAGGAATTTATATCTTTTAGGCAAGGTCTTTTTTTCATATTTCAGACTTATAATCAATTCATTTTCATTGTCTTCGACAATTTTATACGATTCATCATCGATCTCGGCATTCACGTTATTTTTAACTGTATTATGGGCCTTATTAAACTTTTTCAGATCTTTTTCCACAGGGGTCTTATTGTTAATCTTCAATAACTTCCATTTCTCTCCAATTGGCTTAACAGGATTAAATTCACCTTCCTCACTAATCTCTTCCATGCCCGTTCCCGTTGGCAGCCAGGTCACTGACTTGAACTTAAAGTAATATTCTGCCTCACCGTCCTTTAAAGCATTAACAATGTAATCACCAGGAATTCCATATTCCTGCAATTTTTTATCAATTTCCTTCCTTTGCCCATATACATTAACAAAGGAAACTATGCATACAGTTAAGATCGTGATGAATATTTTCATAATAAATGACGGTTATTCTTGACCCCTACTCAGAATAATATCCTATAAAGATAAAAATCTTTTCCTGTTCAAGTAGTTTCAATGTATAAAAGAATTCCCTGAATGCAATCCAGAAATTATATAAGATAGTTTATGAAGGTATTATCAGAATTGAAGAATAAAAAATCAAATAAATTAATTTTTTCTAGTGTAGGGCTTTACAAATATATTCGGTGAAGTGAGGTTGATTCTTGTTTTTATTGAAGGTTAATAAACTTTAAATGGATTTCCAATAAGTTATAAAAGTTTATTTATGCGATATTATGATTTTGTTCCTCCTTGATTTCTTTGATGTCCAGATCAATAAACGATTCCTTGTATTGTGACTCAAGGAAGTTTTTAATTAGATCGATATCATCGTTAGATAACCACTCGTGATAGCAAATTGCAAGGTCCTTGCCATCCCATCCTCCACCATTAAATTCTACAGATACACCAACAATATTCGATTCTGTCAATATTTCAGAAACTGCACTGAATATTGGCAAGCCAAATTTTGTAGTGAATCGAGCCTTAAACAACCGCATATAAATGAACCTACTATTAATAACCTCTATTTTAACCTCTGTAATTCTTAAAAAAACCAAGAATCACCTAAATATAGTAATATTTTTTATTTCAATCACACAAAAAAAATAATTATTTAACAATAAAATACAAATTTTTCTTGATTAAAACAAATTTTTAAACCTTTTACTTATTTACTAACGACATCTGAAATGTTTTGTTACAAGATTATCTTCATTTGACGGGAATGCTTTAATAGCATATGCAGGCATTGCAGACTTGGATGTGCAAATAGGAATTATAAGGATACTCCGGCTTGGAAAACCAGGATATGCTGCAATATTGAGTAAATTAACTAGTAAGATTGAATGGGATAGGTGATTGTCATACATTTGAAGGAGGAAGAAAAATTGAGTATAAATACTGAAAGGATTTTTCTGGATCAGCTAAGATAGATATAGGAAAATAGCAAGTCCACCTGATGAATAAATAGGTTGCAATTATATGGAACTGCGAGTTTGATGAACCATGAATAATTGTAGTAATTGAAAAGATTATGATAAAAGAATTATCTGCAAGATCGACCAGGAATTATAGAAGTTATAAACATTAATGTACGAAAAGAACTAGCTGAATTTACAGCCAATGTATTATGATAATAGAGAAATTAAGGATTCAAAATGAAATATGCCTGAATAATCTTTCCCAAATTGTGAATTTTAGTTCAGGATATGGAATAATTAACTCAGTTGCCTTTACTCTCTTGCATCGATTTATTTAATTTTATATATTCAGCCCCTTCAATCAAATCTATTTTAGGAATTATTTTTAAAACTAAATACTAATACTAATGAAAGAACGAAAAATACTCCTTACTGAAAAGGACATACCTGAAAAATGGTATAATATAATGGCTGACATGCCAAACAAACCACTACCTCCTCTTAATCCTGCGACGAGAGAACCAATAGGACCCGAAGCGCTTGCTCCAATTTTCCCGATGGGACTTATTCAGCAGGAAGTGAGTACAGAGAAATGGATACAAATACCTGATGCTGTCAGGGATATATATACATTATATCGACCCACACCTTTATACCGTGCTTATAATCTGGAAAAAGTTCTTGACACGCCAGCAAAAATATATTACAAATATGAAGGTGTTAGTCCTGCTGGTTCACATAAGCCAAATACAGCCATTCCACAAGCCTATTATAACAAGCAGGAAGGTGTAAAGAAAATAACTACTGAGACAGGTGCAGGTCAATGGGGCAGTGCGCTTGCATTGGCATGCAACTTTTTTGATATTGCCTGTGAAGTGTATATGGTGCGTATCAGTTTCGATCAGAAACCTTACCGTAAAATGATGATGAATGCCTGGGGTGCAGAAGTTCTGCCATCCCCTTCAGAGAGAACAGCAGCAGGCCGGCAAATACTTGCCAAGGACCCAAATTCTCCAGGAAGTCTCGGCATAGCAATCTCCGAAGCGATAGAGATGGCTGTTCAGGATGAAACCACTAAATATGCCCTTGGAAGTGTATTAAACCACGTTTTATTACATCAAACTATAGTTGGGCAAGAGGCATTAAAGCAGTTTGAAATTGCCGGCGACCTGCCTGATATCATCATCGCTCCATTTGGAGGAGGATCTAATTTCGCTGGGTTGTCCTTCCCATTCCTCAGGTTGAACTTTGAAGAAGGCAAGAAGATCAGGGCCATCGCCAGTGAACCTTCATCATGCCCGAAACTTACACGTGGTGTATTCAGATATGATTTTGGAGATACCATTGGAATGACACCTCTTCTTCCCATGTATACCTTAGGACACAACTTTATACCGGCACCGATTCATGCCGGTGGTCTGCGGTATCATGGTGCAGGTGTGATCGTCAGTCAGCTTTTAAAAGACAAACTGATTGAAGCCAGATCACACAATCAACTGGAGTGTTTTGAAGCAGGTATAAAATTCGCAAAAGCTGAAGCAATAATTCCAGCACCAGAAGCAAATCACGGAATAGCAACAGCTATCCAGGAAGCTGAAAAATGCAAGGAAGAAGGTGTGAGCCGGACCATATTATTCAACTTGTGCGGTCATGGTAATTTCGATATGGCTGCATATGAATCTTATTTCTCTGGAAAATTAACTGAACATGAACTAACTGAGGATGAGATACACTCTTCCTTAGCGGAGTTGGATACCCCAACTATAGACAGTTAAAACATATAATTTTAATCCCGCCTCTGATATTATTTTGAAGGCGGGATTTATTTTTTCCAGCATATTATTTTCTCAGAAATTCAGATTATCTTTGCATTCCAAAAACTTTTAATTCCTTATCAATCATTTCATCATTAGTGGAATTATCTTTTGGCACGAATTTGGTAAGGAAGGTATAGAAAAGAATTTTAATTACGATGAATACTAGATCAAACATACTTAATGCAAAGAAGAGAATCGAGGGGAGTATAAAGCTGGTTCTGGGCACTTTGGGATTTTCCGTTGTGCTAATTGCATTTATACTTCTTGTCCCTTAAATCAAATATTTGATTGTAGATCCCAGTTCGGATTTCATTATAGGATAAAATCAAATACTTTATAATAAATTAGCTTTTCATAAACAAGTTGATACTACTCAACTATTAAATCCAAGTTAATTTATAACAATCATAGTAACAATCCAGAAGCTTTATTATTTTTTTGCTTCTTCACAAACATTTTTTGCGATTCACCCAAAAAATTTTAATCTTGTCGGTTCTATTGTTTATTATATCAATTTGATAGAAAATAACAGGGTATTCTCTTGTCTAAATGAATTGATACTAAAAGTAAAAGACATACTAATATGAGCGTTAAAATTCAGACTCTAAGCGGCTATTTTCATGAATATCAGAAAAGTGTAATAGAACCGGAAACTTTCTGGGACAGGATTGCCGAATCGTTCCACTGGAGAAAAAGATGGAACAAGACTGTTGAATGGAACTTTAAGGAACCCAGTATTAAATGGTTCCTTGACGGAAAATTAAATATTACAGAGAATATGCTCGACAGGTACCTCTTTACGGCCCCAGACAGGACAGCCATAATTTGGGAACCTAATGAACCTGATGAACCTTCAAGACATATATCATATCGTGAACTTTATCATCTTGTCTGTCAATTCTCACATGTTCTGAAAGATCTTGGAGTGGGTATAGGAGATCGGGTAATCATTTATATGCCAATGGTCCCGGAGGCAGCGGTGGCTATGATGGCCTGTGCCCGAATTGGAGCTGTCCACTCTGTTGTATTTGCAGGATTTTCTTCCCAGGCCCTTGCTGACAGGATCAATGACTGTAGTGCCAAGGTGGTCTTAACTTCTGATGGGAATTTCAGAGGAAAAAAGAAAATTGGTGTTAAAGATGTGGTTGATGAGGCTTTAG
Source organism: uncultured Cytophagales bacterium (assembly GCA_942491935.1). GTDB lineage: Bacteria > Bacteroidota > Bacteroidia > Cytophagales > Cyclobacteriaceae > JAGTVG01. The sequence goes on along the minus strand of CALOCZ010000013.1, from coordinate 61,328 downwards.
AAAGATGTGCTTGTGTTGAAAAGGTTGTTGTATACCAAAGAACCAAGCAGAAAGTCAATATGGTAAAAGGCCGTGATTTTTGGTGGCATGAGTTGATCGAAGGGAAACCAAATGAAATAGCTGCCGAAGAAATGGACTCTGAAGATATGCTTTATATACTTTATACCTCAGGCTCCACCGGAAAACCAAAAGGAGTGGTTCATACCATTGGGGGATATATGGTATACACCCATTTTTCATTCATTAATGTTTTTCAATATAACAAAGGAGATATTTACTGGTGTTCAGCTGATATCGGCTGGGTAACGGGGCATTCTTATATAGTTTACGGCCCATTGCTGGCGGGAGCCACAACGGTTATGTTCGAAGGTATTCCAACCTATCCCCACGCTGGTCGTTTCTGGGAAGTTATCGATAAATACAAGGTGAACCAGTTCTATACTGCCCCAACAGCCATCAGAGCGTTAGAAGCATTTGGTCAGGATCCTATACTTCCATTCAATCTTTCATCATTGAAAGTATTAGGAACTGTTGGTGAACCGATTAACGAAGAGGCCTGGCACTGGTATCATGACCATATAGGAAAAAACAAATGCCCCATTGTTGATACATGGTGGCAAACTGAAACCGGAGGAATTATGATCTCCCCCATAGCAAGTATAACGCCGACAAAACCTTCTTATGCAACTATGCCACTTCCTGGAATACAACCTATCATTGTGGATAATGAAGGAAATGAACTTAAAGGCAATAGCGTTGAAGGGAATTTATGTATGAAGTATCCCTGGCCAGGAATGTTCAGAACTACATATGGTGATCATAAAAGAATGCATGATACTTATTTTTCACAATTCCCTGATCTATACTTTACAGGCGATGGTGTAAAAAGAGATGAAGATGGATATTACAGGATCTTAGGAAGGGTGGATGATGTGATCAATGTTTCCGGCCATCGTATGGGTACAGCAGAGGTAGAAAATGCGATTAATGAACATCCAAGGGTGGTTGAATCAGCCGTCGTTGGATATCCTCACGAAATAAAAGGTCAGGGTATATTTGCCTTCGTGATTGCTGACATGACGGACAGAACGGTAGAAAACCTAACAAATGAAATAAAAATTACTGTAAATCAGATCATTGGACCTATTGCCAGACCCGATAAGGTGCAAATTGTGCCTGGACTTCCAAAAACCAGGTCAGGCAAAATCATGAGAAGAATATTAAGGAAGATCGCATCAGGTGATTACGACAACTTTGGAGACACTTCTACTTTACTCGATCCAGGTGTGGTTGAGGAAATAATTGAAACAGCCAAGGGGAATAAATTATAGGTTTTTCTTCAGATATTCTTTCATAAAAAGGTTCAGTTCCCATTGATCGGCGAGTGGCGTTTTTGAAAAGGGCATTGTTGGCATATAAGGTTCTGGCCCGAATTCAGTTGTAATAGGGAAAAAGTTACGATTTTCAGATTTCCTTAAGGCTATTATACTCTGCCACCAGGACAAATGCCTTTCTAAAATTTTCTTGTTTTCAGGTGCCCCAGGATGGTTTATCTGGGCGGATTGAGAATACCCTACTCTGGCATGAATATGCTCTGTTCTCTGAAAAGCTTCCTCAAGGAATTCTTCCTGGTCTTCAAGCAGGCTTTCTGAAACACAGCACCAGTGTGAAAAATCAGCGGCTATTTTTAATTCAGGGTATTTCTGAAAATATAATTGAGTAGTATATGTTGAAAAATTAAACCGGCCCCTATGTGTTTCATGAATTATCTTAATTCCTGATTCTCTACTTATTTCATCAATACGTTCTATTATCCTGCAATTTTCCTCAAAGTTGAAAAAATCACGGCCAGTGTGAGAGTTAATAAATACTGGATTAAATGATATTAAATAATTTAAAAAATCTTCCAGACGAGCGATATATTCGTTAACAGTTTCTTTCTGTGGCGGAAGATGCTGATGTCCAATCAATTTTAATCCAGTTTGATCTATTAAAGTCCTTAATTCAAGTTCAAACTTTTTATCAAATGGAATTGCAATTTCAACTCCATCATAACCGGTATTTATCACTCTTTTAAAGAAGCTCGACAGGTCCATATGTTCGCTTCCCCATAGTGGACAAAAGTATAGTATATCCATAAACTCCAGGTATAATCAATCCTGCAATATATAATAATTATCAGGAAGGTGATTACCAGTCACCCAGTATTTTACGAATATCTATTATCTTACCAATATGATATGCATTGTGATCAGCAACTAATAAGATTTCCCTAAGATAGGTTTTGCCATCTCCATGAGGTATTTCCTGTGTCAGGTCCATGCTTTCATCATTGACCAGATGTATCATAGATTCCAGATCACGAAAGAATCCCGTAAAGGTATTATTCCATATATCATCATTCATTGAATCATTGTCATCAGGCCAATATCCAACCGGCCATTCAGGAGACTTCCAGCTCTCAGAAAGAGTATATTTTAGGATATCTTCCTGAGCTATCCGCATATGTTCAAGTTCCTCATATATTGAATGGATATTGGGCGTTCCTCTGAAATTTCTTATCTCCGGATTAATATTATCCAAGGCCTTTTCTATGCTTACATGGGCAGATCCTCCTCGCAATAACTCAACCAGGTTCTTTCTGAAATTCTTTTCGTTCATTATATAGAAATTTATAGTAATTTAATTGCATAATTTCTATTGGATCTCATCCGGAAACCTGATTACATCCTTACTGTTTAATACATAGTCCCTCAATTCCTCAACACTTAAAGTTCGTGAAGCCAGTTTACGGCCGATCTCATTATTGTGAAAGTCCATTTTTCTCTGCTGGGGTGTGTTATTTGGTAAGGTTTCATGAGCATCTGTTATCTCTTTACTAAATTCAGGCCCAAAGGTTCTTGTTAAATGGTAGCTCCAATAAAGATGCTTAAAAGCATCATCCGGAAAATCGTTGTGTATCGACTTTTCCTTTTCACTGATCCGTTTTGCATCTCTGGTGATCTTTAAAATATGCAAAGTCCTGGCCGGATATTGAGATAGCAATTGCGCCTCTTTTTCTGATAAATCAAAATCTTCAAAATTATCTGCAGCAGCAAGAAGATCATCTTTATTGAAGAACAGAAAAGTCCTGTTATTCTTCCTTTCTGTATACATTTTGATCCGAATGTCCTGTCCATCCAGATTTAAAAAAGCGTCTCCGCTAAATTCAATATCATCAGGAATGCTGTTCTCATCGAATAGTGTCTTTAACTTTTTCAGAATTATCTCACCTGACTTCTTTACATTATATAGCCTTAAGGGAGCTTCCCCTTTCCAGTAGGCATTTTCAAACTTACCGAAAGGTCTGTTTGGATTTTCTTCATTTGGCTGGATGTATAAATCAAAATCACGAAGTGAAAACTTTATCGTAGGATCCCTGAACTTTGAAAGCCATACGATAACAGTCCCGGAACTAAACTCTGCGCTGAAGGATTTCTTTCCATAAAATTCTTTTTCAAGATCAAACTCAACGTTTACACTTTTTATTGAGAAGCTCTTCGGAGATCGTAATTGCACATCCTCATAATTAAAATGCTTTAGTACAATTCCATAACTGTTTAATTCCGGCTCAATATACTCTAACCCATATTTGATAAGATAACGAGCCATGTACCCACCGACGAAGTAGGCAACGATAACTATAACAACGATTGTGATTGAAAGCCACTTTAAGATCCGCATACTTTATTCTATTTTCACGATCCTTAAAACGCAAAAAAGAGGAATGCATTACTTTATTCAAAATAAAACGGCAGCCTTTTATAATACAAGCTGTTTTTTATTATCATAAAACAATCTAATCAGAAGAACCAATGCAATTTACGATTGTATTTATTTCAATCCCCGTTTATTGAGCAGGGGATCAATAGACGGTTCCTGGCCCCGGAATTTTATATACTGAACCATTCCTTCATCTGAACCACCTTGTTCAAGAATATTTTTTCTGAAACTGTCTGCAATTTCCTGATTAAAAATATCACCAGAGTCAAGGTACGCCTGGAAGGTATCTGAATCGAGTACGGCGGCCCACAAATAAACATAATAACCGGCTGCATACCCACCTACTATATGATTAAAATACGTGGTTCTGTAGCGTGGTATTATTTCATTCATAAGATTAATATTATCCATAGATTGGCTTTCAAATGTGAGCACATCAAGATCTGTTTTACCTCCCACAGTGTGCCAGTCGAGATCAAGTACAGAAGCTGCAATATATTCCACGGTGTTAAATGCCTCGTTAAACTTCATGCTATTCAGTAATCGTGTTACCAGATCCTGAGGTATCACCTCATCTGTTTCATAATGCCGGGCATACACCTCCAGAACTTCAGGTTGGCCAGTCCAGTTTTCCATTACCTGTGAAGGCAATTCAACCATATCCCTTGGTAATCGTCCCGCAGTACGATCATATTTCCCATCAGTAAAGAAACCATGCAGCGCATGCCCAAACTCATGAAACATGGTATTCACTTCATCCCAGGTCAATAAAGCGGGTGCATCCCCTACGGGTCTGGTAAAGTTCATTACCATTGTCACAACCGGATAAATTTTTTCACCATCTTTATATGTTTGCTGTCGAAAACGTCCACACCATGCACCTACCCTTTTTCCGGGTCTTGGATGGAAGTCCATATAAAGAACAGCTATATGTTTGCCTGTTTTATCGGAGACATCAAATACCTGAACTTCATCGTTATATACCGGCATATCTTCTAATTGTGTGATCGTAATCCCATACAATTTATTGGCTACATAAAACATGCCGTCCCTAACGTTTTCGAGCACGAAGTATGGCTTCAATTCTGATTCATCAATATTATATTTTTCTTTCTTCAACTTTTCAGCATAATACCACCAATCCCAGAGATCAAGTTTGAAATCACCACCTTCCCGGTCAATGATCTTCTGCATATCATCCCGGTCCTGGGCTGCAACTTCAAGCGCAGGCTCCATAATTCCATGCAGAAATTCATAAACCTTATCAGAAGTCTGGGCCATATTATTACTGATCACATAATCCGCGTAATCTTTATATCCAAGAAGTTCAGCTCGCTTGGCCCTCAATTTAAGGATGTTCAATATAGCTACTTTGTTGTCAAATTCATCATTATTATTTCCCCTCATGAAGTAACCTGCATACAGTTCTTTCCTTAAATCTCTGTTATTAGCATACTGAAGAAAAGGCAACATACTAGGCTTTTGCAGTGTAAAAACCCATTTGCCGTCCAAGCCGGCGTTCGTAGCAGTTTCAGCTGCAGCTGCCTTGATACCCTCAGGTAAACCTGACAAGTCAGCTTCATTGTCAATTACAAGTTTGAAATTTTTGTTCGTTTCAGCCAGAAGATTTTCCCGAAAGTCAATTTGATTTTTAGAAATTTCCTGGTTCAACTCACGAAGACTTGCTTTTTCTTCCTCATTCAAATTCGCACCATTCCGAATAAAGTCATCATAATACTTTTCGACAACACGCAATTGCTGGTCATCAAGGTCAAGGTTTTCCCTCGAATCATAAACAACTTTAATTTTTTCAAACAAAGTTTCATTTAGATTTATATTATCCCGGTGCTTAGTCATCATAGGAGTTATCGTTCTGGATATTTTCTGCATGGCGGGATTTGTCTCAGCAGAATTCAGACTAAAAAACACCGAACTTACTTTACCTAGCAAATCACCTGATTTATCCAGGGCGAGAATGGTATTTTCAAATGTAGGTGTCTCGTTATTGTTTACAATAGCATCAATCTCGGCCTGATGATCAGCAATTCCCTTTTCAAAAGCCGGAACATAATGGGTGGTATCAATCAAATGAAAGGGAGGAACCTTAAAAGGAGTCTGATATTCACTAAAAAAAGGATTTGTTGACATTTCTTCTTTCTTTTCACAGGATGTTAATAGAATCGCACTCAATAGTGCAACTACATATAATTTCTTCATAACTGTTTTTTTAAAATTAAAGATCTTAAAACACTTCTTAAGCTAAAAAATGATTGATATTCCAAAAGTTGACCAAAAGTAACATATTTCATTTAAAAAAGTACCACTGAAGATGGAGGAAAAACACTCGTGTGATAATTCATTTTATCCAATAAGATGATGCCCACTATATGCAAACGAGGGAGGGCGGATAAGAAAATAAGTATAAAATTATAGATTTAATTATTTTCTATAAATTCAATATAAATTTGTGAAACATCAAAATTGAAATGTTTTTGTTTCCATAGATTTCTTAAATAGAGTGGAATTATGGAAAACTGCGGTATCCTTTGCCATGATATCAGTAAACATTTCCAGGTGCTCATTCTTCATATGCATCAGGATGATCTGCTTGGGCGACATTTTTTCATTTAAAAGTTTGTATCCGTCACCTGCGTAAAATCCATTGACCAATGCAAGATCAATGTTCTCAGACTTCAGATCAAATCCTGACCAATCATTCATGGCTTCTTTCCAGGAATCGCCGCTATGAAAAACTTTTACCCCGCCAAAATCTATAATATACGCATTGTTTTCAATGCTATACGTATCGCTATGCTTTGTCCGGCAGACTTTAAAATTTAAATTTTCAATCTTAAGATCTTCAACTTTTCCTGAATCAGGAGTAATAGTGTGGATCCGTAATTCAATATCCGGCGTGAGTATATGATTATGAAGCAACTGTTCAGTTACCTGGGCAGGACAGATCATTTGTGTTTCTTTGTGCTTACTCATAAAAACATAGGCCAGGGAATCATTGAAATGATCAGGATGATTATGTGTGAAAAGCAAAAAACCAATATCTTCAAATGGCGAATTTGCCTGGATCATATTTGATAATAATGAGGAGTCCGGACAGGCATATCGATCAAGCCCTGTGTTGAATAGTGCATCTATCAACACCTTTTTTCCATTATTTTCCAGCAAAAAAACCTTCATTTGCCACATAATGAACCATAACACTTCCATCATTATCTTGTTTTTCAAATGCATTTTTACAATTCATCAAGAACAAAGGAAGAAGAACAATGGCAGTTAATGTCAATAAGTTTATCACTTTCATAGTTTAAAAAATTGATATATCCGTTTCAAAAATTACTTTTTGTATCCAGGACCACGAACTACCCGGCCGGGTAATGCCCCGGTATGGTTTCCGTCTTTTAGTACCTGTTGTCCATTCACCCATACATGAATAATCCCTGTAGAATATTGATGGGGATTTTTGAAAGTAGCGTGATCTTGAATTGTAGCTGGGTCAAACACGACCACATCAGCAAAATATCCTTCTTTAAGCAATCCCCTTTTTTGTATCTTCAGATTAGCTGCTGGTAATCCCGTCATCTTATATATTCCTTCCTCCAGGCTGATCACCTTTTCATCTCTGGCAAATTTCCCCAGAACCCGGGCAAAGGAGCCATATGCCCTTGGATGGGTACTTTGATTGAGAAATACTCCCTCAGTGGCATAAGAACCAGCATCCGAACAAATACTCATCCAGGGAAGTGCTATTTTTTTCTTTATATTCTCCTCGGACATAGAGAAGTATACTACCTGAATCCGTGAATCATCTTCAAATATCAGATCAATAGCTGTCTCAGATGGAGATGTTCCTTTCTCTTCCATGACTTCAGCCAAAGTCCACCCAAGATATTTTCGCAATTCAGGATTCCTGAATCCCACCAGCAGTATCTTATCAGGTGTTACATGAAATTTGTTCTCTTTTATCATTTTCTCACGTGTTACCGGATTCCTGATATATTCCATTGTCACATCATGCCCGCCTTCTTTTGCCCAGGCAGGCAAACCGATATTTAAACCTGTACTACTCGCGTTATATGTATACATATCCGTTGTGATCTTTAATCCTTCCTCCCGGGCTCTTTCTATCATTAATATCGCCGAATCCAAAAGATGCCAATTCTCTGTTCCGGAGGCTTTGAAATGATATATTTCAGACCTGACATTAGCATTTTTTGCAGTTTGTATCAATTCATCGACTGCCTTAAGCAAATCATGTTCCTCATCACGAATATGGGATATATACAAGCCATCATACTTCGCAACAACCTTTGCCAATTCAATAAGTTCTTCTGTCTGAGCATGTCCGCTAGGAACATATATCAAAGCCGAAGACAGTCCAACTGCACCTTCCTCCATTGCCTCACTGAGCAGGGTTTTCATTTTAGTCATTTCGTCAGTTGTTGGCTCCCGGCTTTCATATCCCATGGTATATAGTCTCAAAGTTGCGTTCCCAACAAAAGATGCTACATTTGTAGACACCCCCTTTCTAACTAGAAATTCAAGGTATTCTCCAAGTGTAGTCCAGGAAATATCAAAAACGATATCATCCTGTTCTTCCTTTAATATCCTCTTCAACTCGTCATTTAATGGCCCCATAGATAATCCTTCACCCAGAACCTCAAGGGTAACACCCTGACGTATATCACTCTGTGAACGTCCATCTTCTATTAAGGATTCGTTAGCCCAGCTAAGCATGTTAATGAATCCAGGTGCAACCACCATTCCGTTAATGTCAATTTCCTGAGATCCTTTTATTCCTTTTAGTTTACCAATGTCATACAAAGTATCTCTATGTATAGCCACATGGCCCATATAAGATGGCCCCCCGGTACCGTCGACTATAATACCATTCCTAAGAACAAGATCGACCGTTACTGGCTTGCATGACCAAAGAAGTCCAACAATCAGGATTATTAAAATGGATATAAAGTGTTTCAATTGAATTTATTTATTAAGATCTGCGTAACTTATTAATTCTATTCCCCTTCGTTCAATCACTTCCATAACTCCTGGATCAGTCCATGCCCTGGTAACACCATCCCGGTTTTGGGCAACATCGTAATACCCTTCATGGCCAATGGCTTGCATTTCCCTGGTATCATAACCTGGATGCTCAATAAAGAGATAATCTCCAGGGCCAACTTCTTCAAGTGCCTGAATCAAATTTAAAACCATTTCCTCTCCTAGTCTGGCACCTTTAAAACCATTGAAATACTTTACGTTATAAGGCGTAAGACTTGTTAATAGGCCATATTCATTAGCCAACTTCTTATGTACTTCAGCAATTTTCGGATCTGCACTCGTACCCCCCATATGTATTCCCATATGCGATATCCGTCCCGGAAGGTGCTTCATGGCCATTTCAATCTGGGCCCTGAGTTCCTGCTCAACCTCCTCAATTTTCCAGTCATTACCTGTAAAAGTTCGTTCCGGTGGAAACCGGTCATTAGGCCAGTATGTGGGGAAAAAATATCCATTTTCATCTACCAGACTTGGAACATTGGTAATCGGCCCCCATTTTATATTTTCCCATTCGCTGGTCATGGTCAGATGTACACCCACATCATACCCAGGGACTTCCTTCAGCATTTTAACGGCTTCAGGGAACCAGGCACAAGGCACCATAATCTCGACAGATCGAGCAACACCATTTTTATAGGCATCGATACAGGCCAGGTTAGCTGTATGTGAAGAGCCAATGTCATCAGCCCTGAAGATGATCCTGATTTTGCCTTCCGATTTATTGACTTCCTGTGCATTAATGTCATAAAAAAAAGTAAAAAGAAAAAAGATGAGTATAAAACGTATAGCCTTCATAATTTTTAAAAATTATTTTGATATTAATAAATTCTCTAAAAAATCGACATGTGGTTTCCCTCCATAAGCATTTGAATGATAGGGCCACCATACTTTAAAATAGGCATCCAAATCACCATCTCCATCAGCATCGGCAAATTTTACATCATGCCCTCCCAGATTGTTTTCAAATATTACCCATTCCTTAAAATCATCACCTTTCCCATCCACATTTTCCCACATATAAGCTCTGAACTTAGCTTCCGTAGGTAAGATCTTCTCATCCTCCTGATCCATAGTAAAGATATCCCAATCATTATCCTGGTCAAAATCAGCAACCCACAAGGAGTGGAATGACCCCCTTCTCCCTTCGGCAGTCAGAGGTAATAAATGAACTACAAATCCCGGATCTTCTTTGCCATCATTTTCAAGCCAGGCTGCCCGGGAATCAAGCTGATCACAACCGATCATTACGATGTCCTGATCACCATCGCCGTCCATATCAACAATCCAGCTTCTACCTGAAAGACCCCAATATCCGGAACTGCCATAAGGAAGAAATTTTTTAGTCCACTTCAGTCCTTTGCCCTCATTTCTGTACCATCTTCCAGGCAATATAATATCTGCATCACCATCCCCGTCGAGATCATTCACCCCTCCAGGAAAAAACCCACCATGAATATCAGCATTTTGATCCAATACAGACATTGTTATAAGGTGTTTATCCCATGGCATATCAGCAATAGGATTTTCTGGAATTTCATACCAGAAACAACCTTCGCGGTCTCCCAGCACCACTACATCCTCAGAACCATCATTATTAATGTCCTTTATCACCATATCATGGATCTCCTTATCAATTGCGCTATCGTATTGAAACCGGATAAACTCTTCATTCATGGGATCTTGTGTATTTCTATACCAATATCCCCCCACCACAAGGTCCTGCCAACCATCCTTATCAACATCAAATGCGACACCTCCCAATTGTCCGGTTGGAATTTCTCCCACTTTGTGTTTCACCCAGGTCTTATTTGGGCGCATCTCAAACCAGTATACTTCCTTTCGGGTTACTGAAAGTGAAAAGTCCATGTCATCATCATTGTCAAAATCAGCAATTGCCGGGGTGCCATATCGATTACCATCATCTTCAGGCAGATCAGTAGAAACATTATGATGTTCAAAATTAAAAGGATTCCTTTCTTCTGGATTACAGGCACATGTCGCCACTATACTTGCAAAAAATAGTATTTTATTTAAGAATTGCTCCATGATTCTTTCATAATAAAAAAATAGAATGAGAATAAATGAATTAATTTCATCGATTGGATGAAATGGAACTTAAAACTCGTTCCACAAATTTTTAATACCCACACTTAAATAAATATATTTCTTATAATTCTCTTAATAGTTCCAGGGTAATTTGATCCAGGTCATCAACCACAACATTGGCATGTGAAAGTTTCTGATTTCCGGAATGATGGTTTTGGAAGCCAATAGATTTCATGCCTGCATTATTGGCAGCCGTTACACCATGCTCAGCATCTTCAATCACTACGCATCTGGAAGGCTCAACCTGGGCCAACTCTGCTATATTCAGGAAAATATCAGGCTTTGGCTTGGAATTGTGAACCATGTCCCCACCTATAAATAACGGAAATGTCTTAACAAGATCAAATTTTTTCAGAACTGCACTTATTGTTGGGCTTGTGGCTGAAGAAGCCAATAAAAGATGAAATCCTCCATTCTCCAGTCGAGCGATCAAGTCCCTGGCCCCATTCATCATTTTAACCTCATCGGTTTCTTCAAGTACTTTCAGGTACTTTCCCCTGCCCCGAAGCAGGAGCTCTTCAGGTGTCTCACTCAGATTATATTTTTCAATAACAAATCTCCATGAATCCATTGCTGACATTCCAACAAAGGACTGTTGCTCTTCATATGATAATTCAAGGCCTAATTCATCATACATTTCCCGCTCATGCCTCTGGTGTACCGGTTCACTATTTACAAGAACACCATCCATATCAAAAATTACTGTATTAACCATAAACAATTATTTAGTGATGATTTCCAGACATCGTAACCAGAAATCATTATAATCTTTCCAATACACAAAGTTACACCCCCAATGAGGTGCCGGATCTGAAGTATATGCCAAAACTTTACCTTTACCATGAACATGGTAACTTAGCAACGGATCTTCAGTATTCCTTACCTTCATGATCACTTCACTTTTCTCCCGGGGTAGCGTTCTATTATAACCCATTATAGGAGGCATTGTTGAAAAATCGATATCTTCAAATTTTTTACTCCATTCATTATCAACTTCTGAGTAAAATCCCTCTGTGCTCTCGATAAGATCCTCGATATCCAAACACTTGACAGGTAAAATTTCCTTAAGATGTGTCCGACCCCAGCCGCCTTTCCCTGACTCCCCGGTGAATGATAACCAGCCACCAAGAAACATGACCGATTTACCAGATTCTACAGCTTCAATTGTTAACCTGATCCGGTCAGGAAATGTCAATACTCCTTTCCCGAATTTCTGCCTGTCAAAAAAACTGGGTGCCAGCTGAAATAATTTTGCTTCAACGTCACTAAATATGATTACATCATATTCCTCCAGAATCTTTTCATATTCTCCAGGTCCTAATTTATAGAAGTCCCAGGAAGGCACTGAGTTTACCTCATGCTGCCCATTTGATTCGAGTGCATTTTTAAGCCATTTGCCATAATTGAAGATCTCCAATCCTTTATGTGCATAATTAAAGGGTGATTCTGCAAATACCGGGCCTGTCAGGACAGCCCAATCACCAACATAATAGACTTTTGCCATTGATCATAAAAATAGGTGGAATATCACTAAAATACATAAAAATGGGATGAATCATTTATTATTAACAAATATCCTTTTATCTTATCTGAAATTCTTTAATATCATGAAAACAATATCATTCTTAAGCTTATTTTTAATTTCATTATATCTATCGGCACAAAACTCGCCGGAGGATATTTTATTAAAAGACTACCGTCCTGAATCCATTTATAACACACCGGTTACTACAGTCGAGAAGGCTGCATATCCTGTTATCGATATGCACAGCCATCCTTATGGGGAATCTGAAGAAGACCTTGATCGATGGGTGGAATATATGGATGCCACAGGTATACAAAAAAGTATCATTATGACCATGGCTTATGGTGAAGAATTTGACTCCCTAATACAGGCATATTCGAAATATAAGGATCGGTTTGATCTATGGTGTGGATTTGATTACACGGGGTATGATGATCCAGGATTTCCTGAAAATGCCATTAAAGAGCTGGTAAGATGCTATAAAGCTGGCGCTAAGGGTGTAGGTGAGCTAGGTGATAAAGGTAAAGGATTATTTTACTGCCAGCCGTCTGCATGGGGAATGCATTCTGATGACGACCGTATGGTCCCTCTTTTTAGTAAATGTGCCGAATTAAATCTACCGGTAAATATTCATATAGCTGAACCCAAGTGGATGTATGAGAAAATGGATGAAACCAATGATGGGTTGATGAATGCTTTTGAATGGCGGTTGGATAATAAAGAAGGTATCGTAAATCATGAAGGGCTCATGGTCATACTTGAAAATACACTCAGAAAAAATCCCAATACAACCTTTATCGCATGTCATTTGGCCAACTGTTGTTATGATCTTTCCATTGTAGGTGGAATGCTGGATAAATACCCAAAGTTTTATATTGATATCGGAGCGAGATTTGGCGAATTCTCTCCTATTCCTAAAACGGCTAAGGCCTTCTTTATCAAATACCAGGACAGGATAGTCTATGGAACCGACATGGGTATAGATTTAGATATGTATAGAACCACATTCAGAATATTGGAAACTGCTGATGAGCACTTTTACGATCATGACAGATTCGGCTATCACTGGCCTTTATATGGATTGGATCTGCCTGATGAAGTGCTGGAGAAAGTGTATAATAGGAACGTGTCAATTCTTCAGCAACAATAATAAATGAAAATTAACCTAGGCTGTGGTCTTTTTATACAGGCCATAAAAGAAAAAAGGTAAAAACCCGAAGTTTATCACAAGGACTGCAATACCTAATAATACAGCCGCACCGGGTAGATGAAGGATCTTAAGAACTGCTCCCGTAAGCAATAAAGCAATCCCCATTAAACCGAGAATATATTGTTTTTTAGTAAATGAATTTTCTGCATGCTCTTTTATCCCTGATCCTTTATAGGAACGATAAAACAGTATGGGCAAATATCCAAAGTTCAATATCACAACAGAGAGCAACAAAGCCACTCCTGATCCTGGTAGGTGAAATATTTTCATGACAGCCCCGGAAAGCAGGAATGCTAATCCAAGATAGCCTAAAATATATTTCATTTTATATGAAATGAATTTTGAGTACTCGGCTTTATAGAAATTAAGAAGCACCAATGGTAGCAAAACAAAGATCATTACTCCAGCTCCAGTTAAAAGAAGTATCCCTCCTGCAGGCCAATGTTGAATTTTAAACAGAATGCCCATCATCAGGATAAATGCTACAATAAATCCTGTTACAAACAATAATTTTTTCATGATTTTTATTCTTTTTGATGAAAGTAAGAAAATCGATTCCTGATAAATTTCATTAAGCCCATTTGGGCAAATAATCTGATATGCTCTATTATATGATTCTTTAAAACTTTTCCCTCGCTGCATATTTTCCTCTATAATACAGCAAAAGTGATCTATAAGATCCTCTTTTAATTCCTCTGAATCTATCAGGCTCTTATTTACCTGATCGAAAATAAAATCAACCTGTTTATCCGTTAACTTGGTCATATCGATTGAGCAATTGGTTTAAATGATAAAATGTGTTTGATTGTGGTTATAAAATCCTCAATTTCAGCTACTTTATCTGATTTAACAAGGCTCCCTTCTGAAGTCAATTTATAATATCGCCTTACTCTTTTACCTATATTAACTGTTTCAATTGTGACGAGCCCATCATCTTTAAGCTTGTGTAATGCAGGATATAAAGAACCTTCCTTGATCAGTATTTTATTATCAGATAATTCCTTTACCTTCTGTGCAATCTGATAACCATACATCTTCTGATTCTCGGCCAAAAGCTTTAGAATAATCGCTGATAATGTTCCTTTCAATAGTTCTTTAGAATACATAGTTTGAAGATACATAGATTCATGATGTATTCCAAAAAAAATTTCAATTTTTATTCAACATATATCATAATAGTATTCCCGCTATCATACCTGACTTTAATTAAACCACCATTTTCTAATGGTTGCCAGGACCAACCTTCCTGACCCATGTCATTTATTTCCTTAATTTCCATATTATTGACAGCAACTTTGGATGGTTTTTTACTCATCCTGATCAATTCCTGACTTTTTGTATTAAAAGTTTTGTAAAAGATCTTTACGACATCCAATTCGCTATCAGGAACTTCAGGATACAATTTCTTACTCAGATCAGGGGCATAATCAGCTTGAAAAACGATTGAAGTAGAATTAAGTATATGGTTTGAATCTGAAGCAGCAATCGAGAGAAGGCAACTTAACAGAATACCAATTTTAACTCTTTACATATGTGAACAGTAATTTATTTGGATACTTAGATTCAAAATTTCCGTGGCTTAAATATTCTAAATCTGGCATTCCTGCATATGATCTGCAAGGAATACATCAATCAGGAATTTATTACTTAGACACCATACCCATGATCGGCTCAAATAAGTGTGAAGCACATGCAATAACGGCATAATTTCGAAGGTAATTATCAATATTGAGGTCGAATTCAATATCAGAGCCATCCAACTCAGTCATAATACCTCCCGCTTCCTTTATAATCAGATAAGGAGCGACAATATCCCAGATTTTAGTAGAATGATTTATATTGCCCCCAAATCTGCCATCTGCCACATAGCAGAAGTCTATAAGACAATTTGTTGCCCTGACATTTCTAACATTCTGAATGACCTCAAAGAGGAGGTCCGTTTCGTATTTTGTCTTTTCAAGATTAACTGAATAATCGGTGGCATAAGAAAACAAAACATTCTTCAAGGAACGTTCCCGTGTTACTTGAATAGTTTCTCCATTACATGTAGCTCCTTTCCCTATTTCTGCATAATACATTAAATCGTAGTAAGGCAAATATGCTCCGGCCGCATAGGGTATATCGTGCTGCAATACCGCGAGAAGCGTACCAAACCAGGGAAGGCCCGCGGCATAGTTTGAGGTGCCGTCAATGGGATCTATTACCCAGGTATATTCCGATCCTGTCATGACTGCACCCGTCTCTTCACCAATGATACTATGGTTTGGATATTTAGTTGAAATTATATGTTCTATTTTTCGTTCAGCAGCAACATCCATTTCAGTAACGATGCTGCTTTGATTTTCTTTAAGTTCTTCCTCGATCTCTTTACCAAATTTGGACATCAGTATCGTGGAGGCTTCTTTCAAGCATTTTTTGACTATTTTTTCGGGGAATACCATTTTCTTGAGATTATAATTCTGGTAATTTGTTTTTCATCAAGTTAATATTAGTAACCGCTTACTATTGTTTCAATCTGAACTTGCTTTGATCTATTTTCAGCTTAAGTCGGGAACAATCAAAGCATATTGCATGTAATAAACTAAACTGTTTCATACTATAGGATTACTTACTTAACGATCATTTTTCTTTTTGAAATCGTGGTTTCACGTCCATCCGTAGACAGTGATTTGGCCTCGAGCCAATACATACCAGGTACCTTTGGTGTTGTAATTTTAAAACTATAGGTCATTGCACCAAGAGATTCAACTGAAAACTTCGATGATTTATAGGTCAGAATACTTCCATCCGGCCATTTGATCATCAAATCAAGATCGCCGTTAAGATCCTTGTATTCATCATTTACCATCATAACGGGAATCGAGATTTCTTTTCCCGGGTCTTCCTGAGATTTACTATAATTAATATATAAGCCCAGGGGTTTAAAAACCTGTACAAAGTAAGATTCATAAGCCGGATGAATCGTCAATTTGTCAATATCATCAAAAAGGTCTCCTGTTATTACATTTTCAAAATTCCCGGTAAGGAATGTAAAGTGTAATACACCTGCATAATTCCTGTGCGCCCGAAAATATTCAGTTTCAATTGCCAACAGGTACGCAGCCAGTTCTATTCTTTCTTTATTAGAAACTCCAGGCGCTATAGAATCATATACACGTTTGGATAGAATAGTGGGGCTTCCATCCCTTTTCAGCCATAACCAACCATATTCATTTAAAACACAGGCATGAGCTGTCGGATGAGGTGAATTTGTTGTTTTTGGTGCAACTTTCTCTTCATATTCCGTATAATTCCAACCATTCCATGCAATATTATAATGGTGGTCTTCAACCGGGTCATTTTGTCCGACAGGAAGACCATAACCATTATCCCAGGCCCTGCCTGACAGGTCTAATGTGCGAACATCCTTAATAATATCACGAAGGTATTCTGTATTGGTTTCATTACAAATATCCCACCAGGCCACAGACGCATGATTCCAGTTATCTTCCATCCATTCTACGATCTGATGTTTCAATTCGGTGCTGTCCCAATTAGAATGATATTGCCAAATGAAAAACTCATTCTGTATGATAAGACCTGTTTCATCAGCAATATCAAGCCACTTATCAGGTACTGGACCAATACAAAAGCGGAAAGAATTCCAATTAAACTTCCTGGGCCAGGACACCAACAACCTTCTCACCCAATTCTCATCCCATGGCAGAAGAGCGCAACTGTCATCATCAAAAAACCTGTGCAATGTGATATTAGAACCCCGCAGATAATATGGTTTCCCATTTAAATAGGCCAGTTTTGTCTTGGTATCGAATTTGAATTCCCTCATCCCAAAACGGGTTGACAATTCATCGCCGTCCGTGGTCATTTTAAGAATATACAGATTCGGTTCTTCAGGGGACCATAGTCTGGCTTCCGGGATTTGTATAGTATCCAGAACCAAAATAGTATCATTGTCGTTGATAAGCATTGCCTCCATATTGTTGTCGGTCTGCTTGAAGTCGAACTTATATCCTTCCAAATTGTATTCTATTTTCAAAACCTTTGGTTCTCCTTTATTTACAATTCTTGACTGGACAATGACATTTGAATTGTATATGTCCGGGGCTATCTGTACATTTTCAATAAATGGATAATTGGCTGTAATTATAGATACATCATCATATATTCCCGGTGTCCATTTGGGCTTCTCATAATCAGAACCCGAGGGAGCCCAATCTGGCATTGCGCCTGGGTGAGCTCCAATTCTTACGATCAATTCATTCTTCCCATTCTTTTTCACCAGATCAGTTATCTCAAACTTTCCAGAAGTAAAGCAGCCCAGATGTGAGCCGGCATTTTTACCATTAACCCAGACAGAAGTGCCGAACTGGGCTTTATTGATCCTAAGAATAACAAGATCTTTTTTATCCTCTATTTCAAATATTTTCTTGTACCAGAAATATTTGCGTTCCTGGTGAGGAATACCCACTTTTATTGTATCAACATTGACTGCTTTTATTTGAGCCCTCACGAATCCATTCTGGAGATAATCCAATCCATCAAATTGATCTACATCCGGAAAAGCCGGTGTCGATTGATTGACCATTCCGGGCACCTGAATCAGATGTTCAAAAACTTGGGGAATAACATCAGGTTCTACACCATCTTCGATTTCCCACTCTCCATTCAATGATATAATCGTTCTTTGTGCTAATAACAGATTTGAAAGCACGAGAAAAATGATTAAAAAAGTGTACTTCATAATAGCGTTTTAAAAAATTTCATATATTCCAGTAGCTGGGCGTAAGTTACAATTTTTTTATATGAATCAACACACCATCACAACTGAAAATCTCTAAAAAATGGGGATCAAATACTTTATTTTAAATGCCTAAGATAAATTAGAACCACATCATTTAGTTAGAATTTACAAAGTTAAATGCTTGGAAACGAAAGGATAATTTTCGGGGCAATCAGACTAAACAACACTAATCCCTGGACCTATTTCTTTTTGAAATGTTTTTTGTTCTTTTTTTTCCCGGAATGGAAATTTTTCTTTTTCTTAAATCCTCTATCTGGTTTAGGGTCATATGCCGGGCCCTCACCCAGGAAATCCGGCAGTTTGGCTTTTGAGACAGGTTTGCCCAGGAGTCTTTCAATACCCTGGAATTTCTGTTGATCTTCTTTATTTATAAATGTAAAAGCAGCTCCCTTTGATTCAGCTCTCGCTGTTCTTCCCACACGGTGAACATAATCCTCCCCATCTGAAGGCACATCATAATTAATTACCAGGTCAATATCATCTACATCAATACCCCTGGAGACAATATCAGTGGCCACCAGAACCATATGTTGCTTATTCTTAAAACTGGTGATGACCTGATTTCTGGTCTCCTGATCAAGATCCGAGTGTATATCGTAAGATGCAATTCCTGCTTTCTTAAGCTCACGGTTCAGTTCTTTGGCTATAACTTTTTTGGAGCAGAACACTAAAACACTGCGTAAGTGTTTAGCATTTAAGACGTGCTTTAATAAAGCGACCTTTTGATTATCATAAACCACAAACGCTACCTGCAAAATCTTATCGGGTGGTTTGGAAATGGCAATATTCACTTCAAGAGGATCATTAGCAACCTTTTTTGCCAAGGTTCTGAATTTATCAGGCATAGTCGCCGAAAACAAGAGATTCTGTCTCTTTTCAGGGAGGTGGGAGATTATATTCATAATATCATCATAAAATCCCATATCGAGCATCCGATCTGCCTCATCCAGAACAAGGTATTTCAAATCCTTAAAACTAACATATCCCATTTTAAGGTGTGCCTGCATTCTGCCGGGTGTACAGGTTACAATATCAGCTCCATGAGTCAATGCATTTTTCTCCCTTACATATAACTCACCTGCACCACCTCCGTAAACGGGAAGTGAACTGATGTGGGTAAAGTAGGCCAATCCCTCCAGGTTCTGGTCTATTTGAATGGCTAATTCCCGCGTAGGTACAATGATCAGGGCCTTTATATGGTCATCATGTTTTGAGGTAATAATTTTATTAACAATAGGTAGTAAAAATGCAGCTGTTTTGCCGGTTCCAGTTTGCGCTGTAGCTATCATATCCCTTCCATCCAGAATTGCAGGAATTACTTGCTCCTGAATTGGAGTTGGGTTTTGAAATCCCATGGAATCGATTCCCTGGATTAACCGGTCGTCAAGATTAAATTTTTTAAAGCTCAATATTTTATTTTATTATGATGGAGAATAGCTCAGCTGACTCCCTATTTATGAAAAGGCATTATTCCAAATCAAAATTTTAACTTGAATTAAACCAAAATAATTATTAAATTCTTGGTTGATAAATGTACCTTGAACAAATGATTTTTTACTAAAATATCCATTTCGTAGAGCAATAGTGTGAAATTTAAAATAAAATTATGATGATGAAAAGAAGACAATTCATAAAAACGGCAGGTACTGCACCCCTAGTTACATATTTTCCATCCGGATTAAATGATATTACCCGGATTTTCTCAGATGGCAAGATTGAAAAAAGATCATTGGGGAAAACGGGTGAAAAACTATCAATGATTGGCTTTGGTGGGATTGTTGTGATGGATGCCACGCCTGAGCAATCCGCACAAAGAGTTAAAGAAGCAATTGATTATGGCATCAATTACTTCGATGTGGCCCCATCCTATGGGGATGCTGAGATCAAACTGGGTCCGGCATTGGAGCCATATAGAAAGGATGTATTCCTGGCTTGTAAAACAGGAATGAGAACTAAAGATGGGGCAAGAGAGGAACTAGAACAATCATTAAAAAGACTAAGAACAGACCATTTTGATCTTTATCAGCATCATGCTGTTACAAAAATGGAAGATGTGGATACAATTTTAGGAAAAGGTGGAGCTATGGAGACTTTTCTTGAGGCTAGGGAGGAAGGTAAAATTCGTTTTATTGGATTCTCTGCACACTCCGTTGAAGCCGCCATGGCTTTAATGGATGGATTTGATTTTGACACCATATTATTCCCTATCAACTTTACAACCTGGTATGCAGGTAACTTCGGGCCTCAGGTTCTCAATCGTGCAAAAGAAAAAGGCATGGGTATTCTAGCTCTTAAAGCTATGGCAAAACAACCCTGGGCAGCAAATGCTGAAAAAACAGTGCCTAAATGCTGGTATGAGCCTTTAACAGATCCTGAGGAAGCAAAAATAGGTTTAAGATTTACGCTATCACATCCGGTAACTGCTGCTTTACCTCCAGGAGATGAAGATCTCTTCAGCATGGCACTGGGATTAGCAACAAATTTTAAACCGCTCAACAATACGGAAGTTAAAAAGATCAAGGAAATGGGATTGGCAGGAAGCCCGATTTTTAAGTACCCCATGAGTTGATTCCCTTTTTAAAACATAAAACAAAAGTTAATTTTTAATATTCTTTCCGGATGATTGACTAATTAATTAAGAAAATTCCATCTGAAGAGGGAGAATTAAAGAGAAGAGTATATTTTAGGCACTGGAAAGTCTCATACTTTAAAAATAAATAATGAAAAAAACGTTCAATCAAATTACAATCGTCATAATCCTGTTTACAATTATTTCATGCAACAGTAAGAATGATCTGGGTATGTTTAAAGCAAATAATGATATCGGGAATGTCAAATACCCCGGCTCAGTAAAATTTAATGCAGTGGATAGTACCTACAGGGTTTCCGGCGGAGGCACAAATATGTGGTTCAATAATGATGAACTCCATTATGTTTGGAAAGAAATGAGTGGAGATGTTTCCATCAGTGCCGATATACAATGGGTAGGCAAAGGAGTAGATCCTCACAGAAAAGCCTGCTTGATCATACGACAGAGTTTGGATACTGGATCCGTTTATGTCGACGCAGCCGTTCATGGCGATGGATTAACATCTATCCAATACAGGGAAATTGAAGGGGGTATAACCCGGGAGGTACAATCAAATATCAGTGCACCAGGAAGGGTACGGATTGAAAAAGAAGGGGATTACTACTCCATGTCGATATCCTACAATAATGAGGAGTTGATATCATCAGGAGGCACTTTTAGATTATCCATGAAGGAGCCATTCTTAATTGGCCTGGGAGTTTGTTCACACAATAATGATACGATCGAAACTGCCATATTTTCAAATGTTAGAATAGAACCGATAGAATCCAGGCCGGACTCCCTAAAGCAAATTGAAAGCACATTAGAAACAATACCTGTATCTTCCTTCGACAGAAGGGTGGTTTTTCATACTAAAAGTCATATAGAAGCACCTAACTGGACCCCAGATGGAAAATCTCTTATTTATAACAGTATGGGATCATTGTATAAAATTTCTTTAGACGGAGGGGAACCAGTATTGATTTCAACCGGATTTGCTAAAAAAATCAATAATGATCATGGAATTTCTCCAGATGGCAATATGCTCGTTATCAGCGACCAGACTGAAACAGGGGGTTCAATGATTTATTCGCTTCCAATTTCAGGAGGAGAACCAAGAAAAATTACTCCACTAAGCCCAAGTTACTGGCATGGATGGTCACCTGACGGAAAGACGCTGGCTTATTGCGCAGAAAGAAATGGTAATTATGATATCTACACAATCCCCTTTGAAGGAGGGGAGGAAATTCGCCTTACGAATGCGGAAGGACTGGATGATGGGCCTGATTATTCACCGGACGGGAAATTTATTTACTTCAATTCTGAACGTTCAGGCACTATGCAAATATGGAAAATGAAGGTTGATGGCAGTGATCAGGAACAAATTACAAATGACGAATTCAATGATTGGTTCCCGCATCCGTCTCCGGATGGTAAGTGGCTTGCATTTATTTCATTTGACTTGGATATCCCCAGCAACTCACATCCAGCAAATAAAAATGTGATATTGCGTCTAATGAACTTGGAGACAAAAGAGATCCGGGTCATGGCAAAGCTATTTGGTGGTCAGGGCACCATAAATGTTCCATCCTGGTCACCTGACAGTGAACGGCTAGCCTTTGTAAGTTATAGACTAAAATAATTACTTGCTGGCATTTATGTATAATGAAATATTAATGCCACGGATATTAGACCATTAATTATCTAAGCTGTCTTTGATTTTATTCTATTTTGAAAATACTCATATAAGGCTACATTCGATAGAATTAAAAGCATTCCATAGAAAATGTCCTCAATAGGGATTGTTAAAAGTCTTAAGTCGAGGTTGAAATTGTCATTATACCAGACCACAGGTTCAGATATCCAGGATCCTGTTAATATTCCATTTACGATTATAAAAGGAATTAAGACAATAAGATAAGATACAAAAAATCGACCGAGGAAATCAGATTTAACCGTTGCCAATAAAAGTAAAATAAAGGCTAAGGTAATAAAGGTTACATAGGTATAATGTTTCCCCAGGTTTAAAATCGCAAATATTATTAAAATTATTGCCAGAAATACGGCGACAATATTTCCAGCATCCGATATTCTCCAGTTTGGGAAATAATATTTTATACAATCATATATAAATACCGAGGCATAAGGAACCGTAATAAAAAACAACCACTCCTCAATTGGCAGGTTTGCAATGGTAAATCCCACTAAGTATTGCTCATTAAAGCCCCAAATACCCACTGAAGTGAAAATTACATCCCATATTATAAATATGACCGCGACTATTATTATTGATGGGAATAGAAAATGCCATCTTTTATAGTAGCCAACTTTCTTATCGAAACTAAGCAGAAAGGGCAGAGCTATGGTTAAAACATTTAATATCAGGTATAAAAACTTGGTTTCCAAGACTATAGTTATAATGTATAAGATAAAATGAAAAAGAAAATATATTGAATTATAAATAAACCAACAGCAATTCTATTCATTTTTTTTAATTCAAGTTTATGAAAGTAAATAAGTAAAACAAAGGCAACAATAAACCATGCTATATAATTTTGGATAGGGATAATTCCGTTTTCCCATGTCCAGAAATCGAGATTAACAGCCACAGGTTCAAGGGAAAGATCGAGGATAACCATTAGAAAAGCACCAACAATAGACTTTATAAACACTCCAAATCTGAATAAATTAGCTACCATGCCACAAGAATATACCATTAGAAACCAGTTTAATCCCATAACTATGGGCACTTCATACAATTTATAGCCCAACGTTTTGCCGTAACTGTAAGTCCCAAAAATCAATTTCGATTCAATTCCTATTAGTTCGATCAGGTATCCTAAAATTGCAGCAAAAGCAACGAAAATCACGAAATATCTGTTCCATTCCCTATGATTAAGTAAGAGTACAATTGCTGACAAGACCAGCGTATAAGGCGTCAGAGCTGCGATCTCATTCTTGAATTCTGTATTTAATCCGATCACTCCTACCGTGTAGATGATAATCAAGAATACCAGCGAACCAATATATAAGTTTCTATTATATCCTATAATCATTTTGAATCAATTCTGAAACAATTTTTCCCGACAAGATAGACAATGGAATACCGCCACCTGGATGCACGCTCCCTCCACAAAAATAAAGGCCTTTTATTCTTCTGTGAAAATTAGGATGTCGGATGAAAGCGGACAACCAATGGTTTGAACTGGCTCCGTATAAAGAACCCCTGAATGATGAGGTTTTCGACTCAATAGTCCTTGGCTCCAGAACAGATTCACTTACGATAAGACTGTTCAAATCACATCCTAGTATATCTGAAAGTTTCCGTTTTATCCTGGTTCTGGAAATTTCTATAAGGCTATCCCAGTCCTGACCCACATTGTAGGGGGCATTGATCATTACAAACCAATTCTCCTTCCCCAGTGGCGCATCACCTTCACAGTACTTCGAGCTCACATGTACATACACCGTAGGATCTTCAAATAAATCACGTTCTTTGAAAATATAATTAAACTCCTGTTCATAATCCTGGCTGAAGAAAATATTATGTAAATCAAGTTCTGGAAATTGGCGATCAATGCCCCAATAAAAGATAATCGCTGAACTTGACCTTTCCTGTTCCAGAACCTGCCTGGGTTGTTTTAATTCCGGCAGCAAATGTTTATAGGTTGGCACAATATCCATATTGCTTACAATAATATCTGCTTCTATTTGCTTATCATTGACCTGTACTCCCTTAACCTTTTTCCCGGCCAAATTGATCTTATCCACGTTTGAATTGTATTTAAATTTCACTCCCCGTGATTCAGCCAGCTTTACAAGGCTGCTTGTGATTAAGTGCATTCCTTCATCAGGAAAAAATGTACCTAGATTAAATTCAAGATGGGGTATTAAAGTCAGTATTCCTGGAGCTAGATAAGGGCTTGAGCCATTGTAGGTAGCATATCGGTTAAATAGTTGGACCAGTTTTTCATGGCCTAACTTTTTTTTATTCACCTTATCCATGGAGGATCTGAGATTCAGTGAGTTGATGCCGGCAAGCGCTTTTAAGGTATCTCTGGACAAATAGCTCCCTAACCTATGCAGGCTTTTTTCAAGGAAAATTCCTGAAGTTCTATCATATATTTCGGCACTATCTGAAAGATACTTAATGACGTCATCACCGTACCCATGCAGTTTTCCATCAATTTCTTCTTTGAGTTTTTCTTTATCAGCATAGGCTTTAATTACGGTACCATCATTATAAAAATAATGACAGGTAGTATCCACTTCCTTGTATTTGAAGTAATTTCTTGGATTTAGTCCCGATATCTCAAATAGTTCATCAACAAGTACCGGCATGGTGAACAATGATGGCCCTGAATCAAACCTGAATCCATTTTCTTCGAAGGCTGTCAACTTTCCACCAGGATAATCATTAGCCTCATAGACTGTTACATCTAATCCCAATAATGCGAGTCTAATGGAGGTGGATATCCCTGCAATGCCTGAACCTATAATAATTGCCTTTTCCGGTTTTGCCAATTTAAATACTTTTTTTATTAACCAGCCAATTCATTATTTGTTTGACTTTCTATTTTATTAAAAACGCAATCAAAGAATTAATCAAGTGACCTAATCCATTCTTCAATTAAATCAATCCCTTCCTGATGTATGAGGCTTCTTCCAAGTTCAGGCATCATAATGCCAGGATTAACTGACATCATTCGAAAAACCAATATAGACTCGTCAGCTTTTCCAGGAACGATATCGTATTTTAATCCTCCGGATCCAGCTCCTGCAGCCACCGGGGCCTTCATTATCCCCAGACTATGTTCATTGGGAGCAAATACTGTTAAATCGAGCCCTGAGTTTTTACCAGGTCCGCCGGGTCGGTGACAATGGCCACAATTTATATCCAGATAAGCCCGGGCTCTGTCTTCCAGAGAAAAAGTTTCTTTATCATCCCATTTCGCAACCTTCAACCAATTATTTTGATCCTCATATTCCGCGAGCCATCCAAGATCGATCATTTTCCTCAACTGGTTTTGAGTTCCCTCAGTATAGTTGTTATTTCTATTCAGTTGCCTTACTGTTGGTCCTATAGGAACAATTTCTCCATTTAATTCATGGCAACTTTTACACTGTAACATAGTTGGCACACGGTATTCAAAGGGTTGGGTCATTCCGGAGAGTTGAACAGGCACCGTGCCACCGGTTATTTCCAGGAAAGCCTCGGTCTGTTCCTCATTCCAAATATAAGTTAAAGCAATCCAATTATCCTTTTCCCTGATCAATAGACGGGTTTCAATGATCTTCATGCTTTCTTTTTCCAACTGGTGTTCTGAGTAGAAGAAGTTTTTAACCAGTATTGTCCCCTCCGGGAACTCAAGTGATTCTGTTGGGTTGTATTGTGAAGTACTTCCATCAGGAATAAAAATATATCTTTTCTTGCTTGCATAATCTGTAAACAATGGGGTGTTAAGATCATAGAGCATCATTTTCCTGGCGGGTTTTAGCTCCTTTAATGGCAGATAAAACAAGCCATAATCCGATAATTTCAACTTCCCAACTTTACCGTATGCAGCATTCTCGGTAATGCCATACATACTGTTTTCAATGACCAATTGTTGAGGTTTATGTTCTTTAACCGGGGAGCAGCAGGATAAAAATACCCCCGGATATAGAAATATTGTAATAATTATTTGAGAAAATCTAATCACAGGATAGGGCTTCAGGATTAGTAGTCAGACCTTTGAAATCATTCGCTACATCAAGAATTACACGCTTAACATCTTCAGCTTCGTTTACACAGATCCGGTAAGCTGGATTCAGTCGCCCATCCGATAAAGTATAACCCTTCGGTTTAATTCCATCCCACGCAATCATAGGTGGTTTGAACCCAAATTTCCAAAGGAAGATCTTCCCAAAAGGATTTCTTAAATCCGGGATCAAATACCGGCTTGACAGGTGATTATCGTGGATGCGGATATCCCCGGGGTAGGGATCATAGTTCAGATCCTGTTCATATTTTCGGTTAATTCTCTGTCCTGATCCATTATCGCTTTCAGATAATGTTCCTTCAGGATTCTCTGATATAATATCGACAAGTTCATAGCTAATAATCCCGATCCCAATCGTTTTGTTGTCCTTAATCTGATTTTTATGAATGTTCACTTTACGTGTGGCAAGAATAAGCATGCCGGTTCCAGGTGGAACGATGCCCACAATATTCCCCGGAGGGGCGAAATTTCTTAAATTGTTTTTATAAACTTCGTTTGAATAGACCTCAATATTTTCGCCGGTCATAGTCAAACCTGGCAGGTCAAATACGAGGATACCGCCCGTATTTTCATAAGCCCTGTTGCCATAAATTTTTACATTGACAGAATTTTCGCTTTCAATTCCGGCAACATTCCAGTAAACTTTGTTCTTCCTGATGATCACATCATGAGATTGCCCTACATAGATCCCTGCATCACTTGCACCCAAAACTTCGCATTCTTCCACCAGTACATTCCTGCAAAGTACCGGGTACAAACCATAAGCTCCGTTTTTTTCATTTACAATTCCTGTCCAGGCTGATTTTATTTTACGAATGGTAATTCCATCTGTATCTGTCACTTTGATATTATCTCCTGCAGCATCCTCAATGCTGAAATCTTCCAGTGTTATATTCTTGCAATTTGCAATCCTTATTCCTTCAGCACCATCTTTCTGGTTTTTGAAAGATAAAATAGTTTTGAATATCCCTTTGCCTCTTATGGTCACATTCTCCTTCCCTTCCAGAATAAGACTCTTGTTGAAGATAAAATCTCCGGTTTCCAATTCAATAACAGAATTGTTTTCAGCCAGTATAAATTTTGTCTGAAGGTCTTTTTCAATATCTTGAAACTCCCTTGGCGGGTCATAATTCTTAACCGAATCACAGGAGATTAGAATTAAAACGAAGAATAAAAGTGAAGCTAAATGTCTCATTCTTGATAGTCAAGCAATAGCGAATATATATTAACTGGGATAAAATTAATAATTTGTATGAATGAAAGTCAAATAGAATACAATTATCCTAGTCGATTTAGTATCTCGAGGCAGGCACGGCCATTATGATAAGGGCATTTCCAGATTCCAGCCTTGTCTTCTTCCAAATATGGATTGCCCTTTTTATCAACTTTGAAATACCATTCCCCATCTTTTTCATCAATAATTCTTTCCTTGATGAATTGCCAGCTATGAATTGCCTGATTGAGATAAGTAAAATCCTTACTAATACCATAGGCATTTACCAGCCCAACCATGGCTTCGGCCTGAGGCCACCAATGTTTATCAGAGTCCAATGTCCCATCAGTTTTAGTTCATAATCAAGTCCTCCATCCTGATCGAAACCATGTGAGTATACCGCGTCTACCATCTTCAGGGCAATTTGCCGGTTTCGTTAATCAGTTGTTCATCTTCCAGGGACCTCAGCAGCCTCCTGAAGCAGCCAACTTCCTTCAATATCATGACCGAAGGAAATCTCTTTATCCTTTGGTTTCCAATCATCGTCAAAAAACAATTGAAAATGCATAGTGTCGGGATCTATTATCTTATCTATAAATACTTCAATTAGATTTTTTAATTGCAACTTAAGCTTCTCATTTTTCCAGATCCGATAAAGATTGGTATAGGCTTCCAGAATATGCAAATGAGTATTCATGGTTTTCTTCTCATTGGCATCTTTTTCACTCAACCTAAGATCTTCTAATATTATCCAGTTCTCATCAAAAGCCTCAAAATAGCCATTCAGATCTGGATCAAAGCTATATCTTTCAATAGATTCAAATAAGATTTTCGCATAATCCAGGGATTGCTCATTTTTTGTGGCAATATAATATTCACTAAGACCATATATCATAAAACTAAGGGCATAGATCTGGTTTTTGCTTTCAAGAGGATTCCCATAATGATCGAGCAACCAGTATACTCCCTGGTTCCCACTATTAATGAATTTATTTATACAATAACTATTAGCTCTGGTGGCGATATCAAGGTATTCCTTTTTATGGTAATAGTTGTAGGCAGCAGAAAAAGTCCACAGAATTCTTGCATTCAATACACTTCCTTTAGGAGAAGCAGGATGGAGTTGGTTGTTCCCATCAATTTGACCATAGAAGCCACCATTCTCATTGTCAATCATCCTGGTCATCCAATAAGGAAGGATTCCTTCGGTAAGCTCCGAATTCAATTCACCAAGGAAAACTTTCAAGTTTGAATCCATCCGGAATTATTTTACTTATACATATCAATCGGGACCTCATCAACAAATAATATAAATGGGTCTTCTTTAAATTTCTTAAAATCAGGAGCGCTTGGATGCCCTTCGAAAGGGGCGTAATGATGATTGGGCCATGCATTCCTCCATATCATACAATATGCGATCTTGCGAGCTGTAGTATCTGATGTCAATCCTTCCAAAAGCACTGATGTCCACCAGTCTTCTACAGGTATGGTTTCATATCCGGACTCCGATAATGCAGCAACTTTACCCCGGTTCTCAGCTAATTTTACAATAGTTTTCAATTGCCTGATCAATTCCGGCCTCTGCTCCTTCGTTTTTATAGAATGATAATCGTCATAGCCAAGTATATCAACGTATTCATCCCCCGGGTAAAAGTCAAGATAATCGTCTTCAGATTTAAAGCGGTCCGTAGAATATGCATATAAAAGATGATGTACATCCTTTTCTTCCTTCAGATAATTCACAGTAAACTGCCATAAAGCTGTAAATTCCTCGCTGGTGCAATTACCCCTACCCCACCAGAACCAATTTCCAGTATGCTCATGAAACGGTCTGAAAATTATTGGAATTTGAACGCCATCGACATTTAGATCGCTTAAAAAATGAACAAAAAGATCAAGTTTTTCTTTGTACCACTCATGTTTTTCACCGCCAGGTAAAATGGAATAAACAGCAGGTGTATTGTCCCAGGAATCACCATTGCTTACCGGATTGTCCATATGCCAGCTGATGGTGTTAATGCCTCCCAGTTGGTAGGCCTGCTTAATCCATCCTTTCATTTTCCCGAAATCAACGGAGTCGATATTAAACGATCGCTGTCCGAGTTTGCTTATATCCCATCCGAAAACAGCTGGATATGATCCGCTGGCGTCTTTGACATAAGATCGGCCACTCTCATCTTTCCAGTAAACCCCATAAGCGAGGTCATCCTGATGCCCGAACAATATCCCTTCATTACTGATGGTTCTTAAATTACGGAACAGGGCTTCAGTTTGTGATGTGGCTTCTTTATCAATAGGTTCAGAGCGCGTACTTATATTGCTATCTTTCGATGGAGTGCATGCAATAAATACAATAAAAATTAAAAATTTAAATGCTTTCATTTTTGAAATTAAACTCATATTTCTGATCATACTTTTATGAAAAAATTGCCTTATAATTCAAAAATAAATAGGAATAGAGTCAAAAACGAAAATATGGACTTTTATAGTTTAATATGACAATCATTCCGGGGAAAAATATTTGATCAAATCATTATCAAGGTTAATTCCTGGCATTTCAATACAAAAAGAAATTCATGGTTTTTTTACTAGGATTGCACGCTTTGTATATATTTGAAGCTTGTCTACTAATATTATGAGAAAAAACATAACTATAATTCAATTGATCCTTATTCTTTCAACTGCGGTTCTGGCACAGGAAGAAAACATGGATTTTGAAAAATACAATCCTGTTTCTACCCTGGTAGTACCGGAAAATATATTGTCTGAATCACGATTTCCCTTCATTGATGTTCACAGCCACCACTGGAGAATGGGCACGATGGATCTTAAAGAGTTAATCACAGAAATGGATAAAATGAATATGGCCGTTATGGTCAACCTGAGTGGAGGGAATGGCGATCGGTTAAAGGAAATGATCGATAACGTCAACAATAATTACCCCAACAGGTTTATCGTTTTCGCCAACGTTGATTTTAACGGCATCGGGGAAGCAGGCTGGACTGAGAAAGCCGTACGACAACTTGAAGCTGATGTAAATAATGGAGCGAGAGGTTTGAAGATCTATAAAAGTCTGGGATTTAGTGTTACGGATAACAAAGGCAACAGGGTACCCGTAGATGATTCCAGGATCGATCCTATCTGGTCTAAATGTGGCGAATTAGGTATACCCGTTCTTATCCATTCAGCTGATCCTGCTCCATTCTGGGCGCCACATGACGAGTACAATGAAAGATGGCTGGAATTAAAGCAAAAACCTAACAGGAAACGGTCAGATACAGATCCAGCTCCATGGGAACAGATCATTCAGGAACAGCATAATGTATTTAAAAAGCATCCCGGCACAAATTTTATAAATGCACACCTCGGCTGGTACGGGAATAATCTGTCAAAATTAAGTGAATTGATGGATGCGATGCCAAATATGTATTCCGAAATTGGAGCGGTCCTGGCAGAATTGGGACGACAACCACGAAATGCCAGTGCTTTTCTGATAAAATACCAGGACAGGATCATGTTTGGCAAGGATTCCTGGGCTCCGGATGAATACCCTTTTTATTTCAGGGTACTTGAAACCACAGATGAATACTTTGACTATTATCGCAAAAGGCATGCTTTCTGGAAGATGTACGGCCTAAATCTTCCTGATGAAGTGCTCAAAAAGCTGTATTACAAAAACGCAATAAATATTATACCAGGTATTGATAAAAGCCTTTTCCCGGATTAAGGTCTTTTAACATTTTTTTGTAGATTGCAGAAGACCAAAATTTTTAATTATGAGTACTTCCAGAAGAAATTTTCTGACCCAATCAAGTCTTCTAACATCAGCAATTGCATTGAATCCTTTCAATTTGGGCAACCATCTTTTCGCCGCAAGCAAAACTAAAATGAAACTGGGGCTTGTTACCTATCTGTGGGGCAAGGACTGGGATCTTCCTACGCTTATTGCAAATTGTGAAAAATCAAACTTATTGGGTGTTGAACTTCGAACAGAGCATGCACATGGTGTAGAGATCAGCCTTAATTCAAGCCAGCGAGCGGAAGTCAAAAAAAGGTTTGAGGATAGTTCTGTGGAAGTCGTTGGCTATGGCTCAAATTACCAATATGACAATCCTGATCCTGATGTTCTCAAGAAGTCGATCGAGGACACAAAGAAATACATTAATTTATGTCATGATATCGGTGCTAGCGGGATCAAAGTAAAACCCAATCAGTTTCATGAAGGTGTATCAAAAGATAAAACCCTTGAACAAATCGGAGAATCACTTAATGAACTGGGAAAATTCGGCGCAGATTATGGACAGGAGATCCGTCTCGAGGTTCATGGCCCCGGGACCTCTGAATTGCCAAATATTAAGAAGATCATGGATGTAGCCGACCATCCTAATGTTGGAGTATGCTGGAACTGCAATGATGTTGATCTTCAGGGAGAGGGATTCGAATACAATTTCAATCTTGTTAAAGACAGGTTTGGATCAACCGTGCACGTTAGAGAATTAAATATTGGGCCGTATCCATACCAGGAATTCATGAACTTACTGGTTGGCATGGATTATGAAGGCTGGATCTTATTGGAATGCAGGACCGATCCGGACGACAAAGTTGCGGCAATGATTGAGCAAGATAAGGTATTTAAGGAGATGATAAAGAATGCAAAAGAATAATCTTCCATGAATACTCTATTTCGTTTTTGCCTTATATTGTTTTTCCTTATACTTGGTTTATTTGGGTGTAAAAAAAAGACAAACGGTCCCCATTTCGCTACTGGCATAAAAATTGGCGAGGTCACAGACAATAGCGCTATCCTATGGGTTCGCTTAACAAATGATTCCCTTCCTGGAGGATTTGGGAACCCCATGCCTGAAATTGTTTATTCGGACCCTGAAACAGGGCAAATTGTTGATGAATTTATAAAAGACAGAAATGATTATACACCTGTCATAAATTTCCCGGATGAGGATACCTATTCGATTCTTGAAGGTGCCACTGTAGGAATTGAAGGTGATATAATGGCTTATTATAAACCCGAATATTCAGATCATTGGGAGCAAACAAATTGGTTTAAAGTTAATCCGGAAAGGGATTATACGACGCAATTTGAGCTGAGTGGTCTTCAATCAAATCAATCTTATGAGATTAGAATCGTTTCGAGGTATCCCGGAAGTAAGGCGATAGGAGAATCCATTGACGGCAGATTCCAGACTGCAGCTTCTCCAGATGAAATTTCAGATGTTACATTTGCGGTCTCAACCGGACAGGCATACATAGATCAGGATGCACCGGAAGGTGGGTTCAAAATATATAAAGCCATGATGAAACTGGGGATTGATTTTTTTATACACACCGGTGATATCGTTTACTATGACAATCTTGCCAAGAATGAAGCTTTAGCCAGATGGCATTGGTCCAGGACATATTCACTACCAACGAATTTCCAATTTCATAAAAATGTAAGCAGCTATTTTATTAAAGACGATCATGACACATGGCTCAATGATTGTTGGCCAGGCTATGAAACCAGATTTATGGGAGACTTTACATTTGAACAAGGGCAAGCCATCTTTCTTGAACAAGTTCCCATGCGGGGGAAAACCTACAGAACCTATCGATGGGGGAAAGATCTGCAGATATGGATTATGGAAGGCCGAGATTATAGAAGCCCGAATACAGACCCGGACGGTCCTGATAAGACAATCTGGGGGAAAGAACAGAAAACCTGGTTATTCAACACTGTAAAAGAATCGGATGCCACTTTTAAGATCCTGATCAGTCCAACGCCGATAGTGGGTCCTGACAGACTGACAAAACATGATAACCATTCAAATAAAGATTTCAAATATGAGGGTGATGAGATAAGAGGTTTCATTGCTGAACAAATGAATATGTATGTTGTATGTGGTGACCGTCATTGGCAGTATGTATCCCGGGATGCTGATACTGGCATTAAGGAATATTCCTGCGGACCTGCTAGTGATGCCCATGCCGGGGGCTGGAGCAATGAAATGCTCAGCCCGGAGCATGAATATTTAAATGTCACTGGTGGTTTCCTTACATCTAAAACTACCCGTATTAATAATGATCCCTACCTGGTAATGTCCCATTACAATGTTGATGGAGTAATTTTAAATAGTGACACTTTATCTCGGCTAACTAATTAACCTCAATTTAGAGTGTAATGATAAAGTCTTCAGGTATCAGATAATTACATCGCGATTCTTATTCGTACATGTAAAGCTGGCATTTGTTCACAAATGAACATTTAAATGACCTGCTTTTTTAAGCAACCATTCAATAAACAGCTTATAATCAACTATTTATTTTTTTTGGCATGTTATGTGAAAAACATATTGAAACGCTGTTACTATGGAATTTTTATCAACAAATAACATTACGATCACATACCGCCACACTCAGGTAGTAATAATAGGAGAATTGGAATTCAGGCTCGTATTAAATTAATGCGTATAGAAAAAGGTCTACTTTTTGATTTTCATATTTATCATATTATAAACCTCAAGAAAGATTGGAGTCTATAACGCTAAATATAATATCCCTATCATGGGTTATAAGATATTCAGTGTCAATAATAGAAATTAAACCTGAATTCATTAAAATCAATTAAATTAATCCTTAACCGCTAACAATACCTGTAACCTAAAAATTACAATTATTTATGAGGCCGCTTTCATGGATTTCTTTAGTCCTAAAACCGGACACTTTCAAACCTCCAGCCAGAACAGGAAATCATAGAACTTCAAATGTGGATCATACACGATACACTTCTTATCCAACTGTACGGTATTGATACAATCATTTAAGTTAGATATTTTATAATACTCTGTATATCAACATGTTGTAAATTCTGGCATATACTTGGCACTTACATGGGTATAAGATTTGCAAAAACCCAAATTTATATATAGCCATGAAAAATATTAACTTTTACCGACTTCTGATTTCGACCCTGGTTATTGTTTTCACAGGGTTTGGCTATGCCAGTGCAAATATTTCCTCTCAGGAAGAAATTAAAAATGTTCAGGATCGTTCAATCCAATATCATGATCCAATAGAAATCGATGATGTATTCTGTACTGAGGCAGATCCAAACAAGGTTTTTATTATTCTTGATCATTATGACAAGGTCATCACACAAGGCAGGTGTAATGATGTAATGGTAAAATTTTTCCTGAGCATATCAGATCCGCTCTTTGAAGTGGATAATATTAAGTATTTCAGGCTCGAATACACAAAACCTGCATTATTAAAAACCAAACAATTTATTGAAGAATAACCATTCCAAACAACAAACAAGTAAAAGGAGGCTGCCTTAAAAACAGCCTCTTTTTAATTGCCTTGAGATAAGGATTCAAGGTGAATCAAATAAACACCTATCAATTCCCTGCATTTTTTTTGTAGGTAAACCACGATTTACCTTTTAGTAACCTCGATTTATATTTGATTTTGCGAGGTTAGGAATACACCATTTTTGCCGGATCCCATTTAACGATACGATTATTGAAATAACTTTCATTTGCAGCCAGAGATGGTCCAGCTGCCTTTAATCCATAAGTTGCATTTTCTATAATTGTCTTATTATCCCGTATCGCTGCGATTAAATTCGCCCAGTGATCACTCCTGTCATCATATCCTTCAGGCGGGCTGTAAACCACTTCGCCAGGTTCGCTGATCATTTCGGGAACACTATAATACTTAGCGTTATATTGCTTTACGAATTCCTCCTGAATTGATTCCGGGAATGTAAATAATGAATCATACCCACCATACTCCGGCTTATTTGGAAATGGTGAGCGGGTTAAGAAGATGCTGTTGCCCTGGAATTTTATTGTTCCTTCTGATCCTACAAGTTTAAGTGATCCGTCACCGCCACCGCCTGCAATGAAATTCACTCTGATTTGCATGTTAAAAGCATTGTGTGTTGCTGCCTGCGGATAATCGACTACACATGTCAATATATCCGGAACATCCCGTCCATCTTTCCAATACCTGGTACCACCAGATCCGTAAATGGTATTTGGACCATCAGAACTGATTATATAATGTAGCCAGGAAAATAAGTGTACAAAAAGATCACCGGCTATACCAGTACCAAACTGCTGGTAATTCCTCCACCTGAAAAACGGGATGGGATCAAAAGGCATCTTTGCAGTATCACCCAGGAAAGTATCAAAATCAACCGTTTCGGGGGACGCATCCGGCGGGATAGAATATTGCCATGCACCTAATGAAGAATGCCGGTCATAAGCCGCTTCGACTAATATCAATTCACCAATTTCACCTGCCTCATAAATTTCTTTTGCCTTCTGCATCTGGATTGAACTGACACCCTGGCTTCCGACCTGGAATTTCGCATTATATTTCGCTTCAGCTTTAATTACCTCATGCCCTTCTTTAACTTCCTGTACCATGGGCTTTTCGCAATAAATGGCTTTGCCTGCCTTCATAGCGTCAATAGAAATAATATCATGCCAATGATCTGGCGTAGCAACCAGCACCACGTCTATATCATCCATGGCCAGAATTTCACGATAGTCCCTGGTCGTTTTGATATGGTCTCCAAATACTTCCTTTATACGGGTTAATCTGCCTTCATATAGATCACAAACCGCAACAAGTTCAACTCCGTTAACTGACAAGGCAGAATTTATATTGATAAAGCCAATAATTCCAGTCCCAATAACTCCAAGACGGATCTTGTCATTGGCAGATACTTTTTTGCTTTCATTTATATTGGCAGGTTCCAGGATCACAGATTCCCTGTAAGGCTTACGCGTAATAATGAATGGGGCGGCCCCAGCCATTAATCCACCCTGGGCCATTCCTTTCACAAACTTACGTCTTGAATAACTTTTCTTTGTTCCCATAATTGTTAGTATTTAAAAAGTATTTGTTAATATTCTATTTTGTCATTAATGTCCAGTATCATCGAGAGACTTATCCGGTAATGAGTAATTATTAAAAATTCTACGATCATGTAATTTAGATACCCATGAATTTACTACTCTCAAATTTATACAATATTCTTAAACTGTATTATTGAATAGATATCTTTTGCTTTCCTTCATTAAGCTGAATAACCTCCTGCTTCCACCTGAAAGTACCAGTCATTCCTTGTGGCAACACGACAAAGCCGGAAATTCCAGATTCACCAGTCCTTTCTAAAGTGACTTCTATACTACCATTATATGCGGGAATGTATAATTCACCCTCTATATTTTTTAATTTTCCCAGATTGGGTTGAATATCCACCGTATTGAATCCAGGAGTCTGAGGCCTGATCCCACATACAGTTGCAAGTAAGTCATAATTAGGGCTTGCGCTCCAGGCATGACAGTCTGAACGGGTTGGATCCGGTTTCTCGGCAAAAGTTGATAAGCCATTTTCGATCATAACATGCCATTGATCAAGATATTCCAGATATAAATCGGCCATGCCGGTCTTTTTCATAGCCTGAAAAAGATAAAACCTGAAATACATCGTGCACTGGATTAACGAAGAATCTTCAAGGATCCGCTGCATAACCTTCCGTTGTGATTTTTCAGGTATTGCATCAGTCAAAATCCCGAATATATTTGCATGCTGACTGAAGATCTTTTTACCGGGCGCATCTGCCAACAATCCCTTTTCTTCATCCCAGCATTTCAAATAGACAGCGTTTTTTATTTTTCCGGAGGTTTGAGAATAAGATTCAGCAGCCTCAGGGTTTTCGAAGTTATTAAACAAATCAGCAGCCAGATCAAGTGCATATGCATATTGTAAGGTGATATTGGATGATTGTCCTTCCGCTACACCGTACGGAACACCCCCTATACGCTTCTCATTATTCCATGGCCATTCATCTGCCCAATCCACAAAATTCCACCATTCAACAGGCCCCAGCATATCTTGCTCATCCAGTCTTGAATTAAACCAATCCAGTACATTTTCAATACCGGGGAAAAAGGAATGTACAAATTCCAGATCATCCCTGTGCATCCAGTAATCATGTATCATAGCGATCCAGAAAAGGGAATAAGGAGGTATGATTTGTTGGGATGAGCTTGGGTACCGACTTTGAGTCAATCCGTTTGGCCTTCTTGAATCGTCAAAATGCTTAATTGCTTTTCGCATAAGCTTATCATTACCATCTACATAGAGTGATATCAAAGCCTGAATCCGGGTATCCCCTACATACTGCATTTGCTCGTAATATGGACAGTCGTAATAGATCTCTCCGGCACACAGACGCGCTGTTCTGAATCCGATATCCCATATATCTTCCAGGGAATGATCATCTGATGTAAATGAGGACCTTTCCTGGAGAGGAAAACCTGTTGGTTGACTGATAAACTGCTGGATTGTCAAAGGTTCGTCTGAAGTTTTGATCTCAACCAGTATATACCTGTATGTACGGAACCATAAAGGACTGAAAATCCTGTTTTGTCCACCATCAGGAATGAATAAATCATAATATCCTGAAAAAGATTTCCCCTCGACTTCATCCCGGTTCCCTTTGCTACCATCCTTATTATATAGGGCCTCTGCATAAGCAATTTTCAATTCAGCATTTTTACCCCCACTTACCGTCAATTTTGGAAAACTTTTCGTTAAATAACCCTGATCCAGCAAAAAGGAAACAGATTTTCTTCCATCGAGATGAATCTTTCCATTTGTAAGATCTTCCGGGGCAATTTCTATGCCTTCAGACTTTCTAACATCTTGTATAGATTCCCGGCCGAGGTACATCAGGTCTATTTCCCTTGGAACCAGCATCCATTCCCCGTCAGTACCTTTTCCCCTAGGGGTTCCTCCACTCAATATTCTGGGAATTTGCCAATTGCTGTCATCATAATTTAGTTGCTCCCAATTCCATGGATATCTGTTTCCATCAAGGTAATCACCAGGACCTACTACCGTAAAGGTGTTTAACTGTTCCATAAACCCGGTTATCGGTTTGTAGGATTCGTTTTTATATACCAGCCATGATTCATCAGTATTTACAATTGACTCTAATTGACTATTTCCTGCCATTATAAAAGCGGTTTTCCTGGTCATCTGGGCAGCTGGGATATGTTCGCCAAAATTCCAGACTACAGCTGCAATTACATTTTTCCCTGGAATTAAAAACCTGTTGATATCAAGAGGCTCAAAGCGCCAGTGTTGCAGATCACCCCTGGCAGGGCCGTAGGTTACTAATTCCCCGTTAACATATAAAATATACCTGTTATCAGCAGATACATGCACGATAAACTCCTCAGGCACTTTATCTAATGTAAAAGATTTACGGAAGTGGAAAACACCATATTCTTTTATTGATGCATCCGGACAAGTTATCCATTTCGCTGTCCAGAAATCATTTAATATGGAGGAATTGATATTATTTTTATTCACCAGTATCTGGCCAAAAAATGATGTACTGCTGAAGGTAAAAAGTAGAAAAAAATAAAAGAATCTTCTCATTTTATTAATCAAAACAATATAAGGAGTAATTTAAAAATCAAACCTGGAATCAAATCTGAAAACTCAGGATTCCATAATCGCTAGCTTGATTACGTAAATAAAGTTATATCATAATACCATTTATTTGCTTTATTTCAATAGAAAATTATAACTTGCTTTTTTATTTAAATTCGTTCCATCATGAAAAATGTATTAAGGATTTTTATTATTCCCACGATTTTTACTCTTGTATTTTCATGTTCAGAGGTTAAGGAAAAGGATTCTGTATCTCCTTATATATCAATGGCTGATACACTGGAAAAAAGTCTTTATAATGATATTGTAAATTTATGGTACCCACGGATCATAGATCTTGAACACGGTGGGTATCTGACAAATTATTCATATAACTGGGAACAACTTCCAAATCAGGATAAATACCTTGTTTATCAGGCCAGGCATATCTGGACACTTTCCATGCTATATAAAAACTATCCTGACAAAAGGGAATTCATCGATTATGCCAGTCATGGCTTTAAATTTCTTACGAGTAAGATGTGGGATGAAGAAGAAGGGGGATATTACCTTGCCGTGGATCAAGCCGGGCTTCCACTTGAGGAAAACATACATGAAAAAAGAATTTATGGCCAGGCATTTGCTATTTACGGACTGGCTGAATATTACAGTGCCTCAAAGGAAGCAGCGGCTCTTGAATGGGCCAAAAAATCATTTAACTGGATAGAAGAGAATGCACATGATCCAATAAATGGTGGATATTTTGAATTTCTGCATCGCGATGGTTCACCAGTCCTGGAATCTGATAGTTACCAAACTGAATTAAATGACCGTCTGGTAATTGGACTGAAAGACTACAACAGTTCTATCCATATCCTGGAAGCACTCACTAGCTTATATCATATATGGCCGGATGAACTTGTTAAAGAAAGACTCGAAGAAATGTTTCATGTAGTCAGGGATATAATGGTAACAGATCCGGGATACCTGCTTCTTTATTTTACAGCAGACTGGACACCAGTTACAGGGAATACGCTGGATGAGATAGCAGGTGAAGAGCTATGGTATACCAGCCATGTGACCTTTGGGCATGATATAGAAACCTCCTATTTGTTATTTGAAGCAGCTGAAGCCCTAGAGAACCATGATGAGAGGACGGTAAAGGTTATTAAGCAACTGACAGACCATACCCTTATGAAAGGTTGGGACAAGGAAAATGGAGGGATTTTCGATAAAGGGAAGTATATGAAACCGGATAGCATGGTGATTATTGACGAGAAGAAAGCCTGGTGGGGAGAAATTGAAGCTTTAAATAGCATGTTGTTACTTCATTCCTTATATCCTGAATATGAAATGGATTACTACAGTTATTTTTTGAAGCAATGGGATTTCCTGAATACTTATCAGATCGATCATGAATACGGCGGTTGGTACAATGGCAGTCTTGACACAAATCCTAGAAGCAAAATGGCGAATAAAGCACATCCCTGGAAGACTACCTATCACAATTCAAGGGGGATGGTGAATTGTATCAATATACTTCGGAAGCTGGGGAATGCTGATTAGTGTTTGCAGTTTCTGATAATAAACGAATTAACGCTTGCTTTGCTATCAATAAGTCTATAAAATCCATCGATATAATTAAGAGGTTTATTTTTACCTCCTTTGACAAGATAAGGAGAATCTGCAAACAGGGCTTCAATTTGGCTTCGTTTTTCATGAAAAAATTTAAATGCTTCGACATATTCATCCATTTCCCTGCAAGTGCCCATATAAAACCGTTCCGTTACACTTTCGATTGGAAGAATTTCATGTGGTTCTGCATATTGAGCATCTATTATACCTGAATAATCAAAATCGTATGGAATAGCAATTGGATAAGGGTAATTTGCATCCGCTACCCGGATGAGCTTCATATTATGCAATCCTGGAATACTCCAATCGGTGTTGCCGATCATTAACTGAAACAAGCCCATGATGGTAGAGGAGGCCCTGTCAACGTCATTATTTGGAACCCCTTTCCTGTCATATTCTTTGGAATTTAATCTTTGCGCCATCTGATCCGTTGGTTCGATCAGAAATGCAAAATTATCCCTGGGTTTCTTTTTACCTGATGTATCGATGTATTCCACCCGAAGTATACGGACCCTGTAACTGAATGGAGATAATATATTATACATCTTATACACATAATATTCCTGGATAAGATATTGATCGTACAATTCTCCTGACCGACAGTTCCCGACCAGTTTGATCTTGCCAAATTCCTGGATCTGTTCGAAAATTGCCTGCTTCTTCAGGAAATTCAACGTAATTGGAGGAAAGGAACACGTATTCCTTCGATAATTACCCCTGGCCTTTATTTTTAATTCCCTCCTTACGGCAATGGTATCAAATAAAATGGTTTCAAATATCGCGGGTTGATATTCATCCTGGAATTTCTTTTTAATGAAGTTACGGAAATCTGATATTATCCTTACGTTTAAAATTTCATTATTATTGAAAAGGTCAAAAGTGTCCTTAATATTGTCAATATTGGTCTTAAAAGAAGGAGAATTCTTGTACAGAGAATCTAAATCATATACCTGCGCCGGAGCCTGAATATTTATAAAAATGTAAAGGAAAAACAATGCTACAGGTAAAAATCGAATTCTCATTGTCTAAAAGATTAATTACATAATTTATAATAAATTTAAAAAAAAGAATATATTCATAAACATTTTATATACTAATTTGCGTTACATAATAGAACCCCAGAATACAAGTAATGAACGAATGAAGATGAGAAGACTTTGGATTCCCTTGATCTTGTTAACAATATTTTCGTGTACTGATGAGGAGTTATCTTTTACTCCTACCGTTGAATCTTTATATTTAAATCAATTCAAAGTATGGAGTAAGAAGGATATTATAATTGATCCTGCAACCGGAGAAAAAATCAGTGAAAACGAAACCAGGGATCTTCAGCTTCAATATATTTTTACTTCCGAAAACGTCCTCGTATCAAACAACGCAGGTGAAAACTTTTTTACTTTTCCTGACAGCTACGTAGGATTGGATTCCATTTCATATACTGATCCAGGCAGTGGAGTAACAGTTTCATATTATGTTCTCGAGGTTTTCCGAATGAAAAACGGCGATCCGCGTTTCAAGGATATCTTTGATCCCAGAGATGAAGTCTACCCTGAACTTGATGGATATTACTTATTCCTGCACCTTGAAAACAAAATCCAGCCCGAGGCAGAAGGCGGAAGACTTACAGAGATTCTTCTTATGTATTCGGAAGGATTTGCCGACAATATTCAATAATACTTTTCCGGATTATACCTAAACCGAACAGATCTTTAAAGCATCCTCCAAAGCCATCAGTTTATCGTCCCAGGTAGGAATAAATTCCTGTGCTACATAACCATCAAAACCTGTTTCAACAATCGCCTTCATAATAGCCGGATAGTAGAGTTCCTGAGTATCATCTATTTCATGACGACCAGGTACGCCCCCTGTATGGTAATGAGCAATATGCTGATGATTTTCATTGATCGTTCGAATTACATCCCCTTCCATGATCTGCATATGGTAGATATCATACAGAAGCTTGAAGTTCTCTGATCCGATCATATTACATAATTCAACACCCCAAACCGTATGATCGCACATGTAATCTTTATGGTCAATCTTACTGTTGAGTAGTTCCATTACTATATTTACCTTGTATTTTTCGGCTTCTGACATGATCTTTTTCAGGCCTTCTGTACAGTTTTTTAACCCTGTTTCATCATCCATCCCTTCTCTGTTGCCCGAAAGAACAATAATATTTGGTATTTTATATTTTGCAGCTACTGGAATTAGGTTCATAAAATCCTGTATTAATTTTTCATGGAAAACCGGGTTATTCCATCCTCTGGCTATTCCCATTCCGGCTCCATTTCCCATAGCGCATGTCAGCCCGTATTCCTGAACGATTGGCCATTCCTTAGGGCCAACCAGATCAATGGATTGCAATCCAAATACTTTTCCTTTTTCACATAGTACTTCGAGGGGAATATCATTATAACACCACCTACATGCAGAATGGTTTATCTTTTCACTAAGCTCCTTCCCCATAGCAGAATTGGCTGCTTCCAGTCTGCTGGACAAAAGAGAAGGCAAGCTAAGCATAGCGCCACCAGCCATTATTTTTTTTATTGAGTTTCGTCTTGTTTCTGAGAATTTCATATCTATTTATTTAGTTTTCAATAGTCTGAAGTCCATTTAATATAATGGACATGGAAAGTGCGAAAAATTCAATAAAAAGATTTTCAAAGTATATCGTGTAGAGAATTTTCACATTCAATCCTTTTGTAAAAAATCAAAGGGAAATTACGAAATATTAGATATTTAACCAATAAATGAACTTAAATACCAAAGCCCTGTTCTTGCTTTGAAAATCATTATTCCAATAATTTTCCGTATACACCAGGTAGATATCCGAAGCAGGAACGAATCGCCATCGGAAGCGGGCATTTAGGTTGACATTTTCTGCCTGTTCATTGAACTGAACAAAAGTAGTCAGGTAAATATTCTTGGTGAAGGTTACTTCCAATCTTGGGCTTACCAATAAAAACGAGGTGCTGGTATAAGGTTCCGGGAGTCTGATGTCATTATACTCAACATCAATGTTTATGTTTGCATAAGGTTGAAAGCGATATCCTACACTTCCTTCAAACTGGAATAATTTCCCATTGAAATATCCTCCGTATGTTGTATGGAAATCAAAAGTAAAAAGTTTTCCAGGAGCGCTTGAATATCTCAATCCGACATCAAACCAGGCATAATCTGATCCTGCCGGCAATTCTTCTCCTCCGGAATTTGTAGGATCAAAAGGTTCCTGCAACAGGACGTAATTATACCCAGTACCAATACCAAAGGAACTTCTGTTAAGTAAAGTGACATTATATCTTGCCGAACTGTTTATATCAGTCAGGGTATAATCTTTATTCCAGAACAAATCAGCATCAACTGAAGGGCCATGAGAATTGATCTTTTTGGAAGAAGGGAAAAAGCTATATCTGAATTCCGGGCTGATCCTGTGATAACCTTTCCTGGGAATGTATCCAACTTCTGCATTATAGTTTTCACCGACATATTGTTGTGACAATTCTAATTCGAGATTGCGGGTATCGTAGGAGAGATTGGCTGCCTGGTAGAAATCGTCACCTGTAAGATGAGGGCTAAATGATTTATGGACAAGGAATTTCCCGGTCCAGACATTATCTTTTGAGGCCAGGTTATATTCCAATCCTAAATCCCGGTTATATTTTTGGATACTGCTATCATCTACAGCATAGTCCAGGCCAAAGGACTCCTTGTTAATAAAAATGGCCTGTATGTTTGAGCGGGAAAACACCTTTCTCTGAATGGCAGCTACAAAATAGTTCTGGTCTGGTATTCCGCCTTCTTCAATATTTCCTTCCTCATCAACCTTGGGGGTAACATCTCCAGTCTGGATATCCATCACCCCTATACGCCAGTTT
Organism: uncultured Cytophagales bacterium; assembly: GCA_942491935.1. GTDB lineage: Bacteria > Bacteroidota > Bacteroidia > Cytophagales > Cyclobacteriaceae > JAGTVG01. Next base: position 16,337 of record CALOCZ010000013.1, on the reverse strand, counting down.
TCATCCAGCTTTCCGCTAAGCCGGCCCCCATATTCAATGGGTGCATCCAAGCCTACCCTCCTGGAGAAAAATGGCCTTGTTCCATGGTCTCCGAAATTGGCAAAGAGGTCAGAGTTTTCCAGGAAAAACTGTCTTCTTTCGGGAAAAAACAATTCAAAGCGGCTAAGATTGGTTATCTGCCTGTCAACCTCCACTTGGGAGAAATCAGGATTTACCGTAAGATCCAGGTTTAAGGATGGCGTAATAGCTATTTTAGCATCCAGACCAAAATCATAATCGAAATCAGTGGATTCGCCACTCTCTACATCTTTACTGGCGCTAGCAGTACCAAATGGAATTATAGATATGTTAGTTCCCTGTTTTGGAGGAGGTTCTTCCCAGATCAGGTTTCCTGTAAAGGCCAGTGATGCGGATTGAAATTGCCTTGGGACTGGTGTCCAGGCTGATTTTTCATTATAGGAAAGATCAAGTCTTGAAAAATTGATGCCCCAGCTTTTTAGCCCTTTTTTATACCTGAGTGTTTTGAAAGGAATGGCTGCCTCAAATATCCATTTATCTTCATAATTCTTTACGGTTGACTTCCACTTATTATCCCAGTTCAGGTTGATCCGGCCACCATCAGCTTGTTCACCATCCCATTCGCCTCCGGCAGCATTTGCTCCAAATGAAAATCCATTTGTCAGGTCGTTAAAAGGATCGATGACACAAAAGAAATTATCATTCAAACCAAAGTTAAAATCCCTTTTCATTGAAGAGACTACAATATCGCTTCCTTCTTTGAGGTACATAATAGCTGACATATACAGGTTTTTATCGTCATAAGCCACACGCACTTCTGTTATAGCATTGGCCAAACTGGTATCCATCGGCATCATCATGTGAAAATCGTCAGCTACATCCGCTTTCTGCCAGGTCTCTTCATCGAGAACGCCATCTATTATTATCTCATCCAGGGTTTTATTGCAATATAGATTGTAGTCGTTATTTACCTTATTTATATCCTGGGCCGTTAAGGATAATGGCAACAACATAACATAAAAAATATAAAAAAATCTCTTCACGAACTCAGAGTTTGAACAATTCCGCCAAATATATTCAAAAACACAGAAAGAACACTGATTATTAAAAATCGAATTCTTCAGGACACAAGATATCTTCAAAAATTGAAGAAAATCTGATTTGGATATTTTATACTTCGAATCCAATCATTAAAGGGAAATCGTAAGTAATTATGATCAATAGATAGAGTGCTTACGATTTTGCACCAATTTTATAAAGAATTGCATTATGTGCAATGGTAAATGCTCTTATGAAATATAATCGTTGAATTTCATTATTAATTATATTAAATTGTTTATTCTCATTTCATTAAAGGACATGATTTTTAAACCGTTAAGGCAATTATCCCCGTTTGTCAATTCCTGGATCATAGTAGCAATCATATTTTTATCCCCCAACCAGGTTATATCTAATATTCTGCAACAATATCCATTCGAAAAATCGCAGGAAGTTCTGATAGCAGATTCACTCTTTCAGGATGGATTATATAAATCTGCCATTGATTTTTATAAACAAGCATCCGATGGATACAGGGAAGATAAAAATTGGGAAGGTGTTATATATTCACTAAACAAAATAGGGTGGGCGAAAATCGCTGATTTTCATGAGGAGGAAGGATATGATATCTTAAAGCAATCTTCAAAGATAATCCTTGAAATGAATCTCTCAGAAAGTATACTTATAGCTGACAACTATCTTTATAAAGGCATAGCTCTATCAAGGACGGAAAGGTTTGATTCGGCTATGTATTTTCATGAAAAAGATATATCCCTTCAAGAAAGAATTTTAGGAGAACAGAGTGAATCCATAGCTGAAAGTTTTCGCCATTATGGGCAATGCCTGGCAGATTATGGAAATCTTTCGCAGGGCGAGAAATATATCAGGAAATCAATCGAAATTTTTGCAGAGGATTATCCACCAGATAATTTGATCTTTGGAAGGTTATATGGAACTCTAAGCTCAATTCTTAGGAGAAAATATGACTATGAAAATGCAGTTCTATATGCTGAAATGTCTTCAAATATTTCTAAGAATTCTGATCCAAATATAAATTCAGTTGTAATATCATTAATTACTTTAGCTAATACACACAATCAATTTAAGCAATACAGTAAAGCCCTTAGTGTTTATAACACCACAAAATACTTGATCGAGAAAAATCAATCAGTCCATGTTGAATATCAGTTATACACTTATATAAACATGGCTGCTATGTATAATGAATTAAATATACCTGATAGCACTATTTATTATACAAATATGTCGTATAAGCTATCGCAAAACTATGGTCTTTATGATATTAATACTAAATCCTGGATCGATTTAATTAGCAGCGATGCTTTTAGTTGTAAGGGTGAATTCGAAAGGGCGAAAAATATCGCTTTTAATACTTTGGAAATATTCCAAGAAGAATATAAAGAAGATACTCCATTCCTTACTACAATCCTTCAATTTCTGGGAAGGATTTACCAACGGCATGAAGACTATGACTCTGCTCTGTATTACTATCAAGAAGCTCTAATGCTTTATATTCCGGAATTTAATGATTCAAACATATTTTCAAATCCCAGGAATCTTAGTCAAACTGAAGACATATTATATATTCATGAGTTATTGTATGAAAAGGCTGATGTTTTGCGAAAATATTTTAATAAAAATGAAAATAAAGAATTTTTGATAGTTGCCCTGGAAATCTATAATACCATAGATAAGGTTAATGATGAAACCAGGAATTCAAAGATGGCAGAAGGTTCATTGCTTGCCATAAATGAGTTATTCAGAGCAGATTATGAAAAGGGAATAGATTGCGCATTTGAATTAAATAAATTGACCCGTGACAATAAATACTTACACAACGCATTCAAATTGATTGAAAAGAGCAAGTATATGTTACTCCTTAAGTCCTTATCAGCTGCTGAATATTATGATGCTTCAGCCTCCATTGACCTTAAAAATATTGAAGACAGCCTGAAATCCCAATATATAAACTATCAATTACAAATCGAATCAGAAAACACAAAGGATGTGCCTGACTCTACTGTATTAGCTGAACTCACCGAGAAAAGGAATCAATACGGTATCGAACTGGATAATTTTAAAATGATGGTAACTGAAAAGTATCCAAATTATGCCATGGTCAAGTATGATACTTTAATAAAAACATATCAGGATTTCAAAACGTATTGCGCTGAAAACGATCTCCTGGGAATCGAGTTTTACTGGGGGTTAAAAAACACATATGTTGTCACGACAAACAACTTCGGCTCAGAAGTTTACAAGGTTGAATTAAATGATTCAATACGAAAGTCCATATCGGTTTTACAAAACCAATTATCCAAAGGATTTTCCATGTCTACCAGTAAAATCGATTTTAATGAATTTACGTATCATTCTTACCAGTTATATAAAAAACTTCTGAGGGAAGCAGTAAACGGATATCCGAAAGACCAACAAATTCTTATTATACCGGATGGACCTCTTTCTCAACTACCCTTTGAAATACTTTTAACTGAAAAAATTGCAGACGATTATGTCGATTATCAAAACCTCCCCTACCTGATCAATACTTATTACACCGGATATGCATATTCTGCAAATCTGCTTTTAGCCAAACCATTAATAACCGGACAATCCAGTAATAGATTAGTTGCTTTTAGCTATTCGAAAATAAATGCTGACCAAAATGATGAAGGCAGATCCGCAGCTCAGGAAGAATTGCATCATGCAGCCATTGAGCTGCGTGCTATAAGAAAAGAAATGGGACGTAAGAAAAGCCGGTACTATTATGGTATGGATGCAACTGAGAGTGAATTTAAAAGGATAGCCTCAAATTATCATATTATTCACCTTGCTGTACACGGGGAATCGGACACTACAAGCTCAATGAATACAAAGCTGATTTTTAAAAATGAGCTGGACACACTGGAGGATGGAGAATTATATATGCACGAATTGTTTGGTTTGGATCTTTCACATACAGAATTAGCCGTATTAAGTGCTTGCGAAACAGGAATTGGGAAATCTTATACTGGAGAAGGGGTTTTCAGTATGGCACGCGGATTTGCTTACGCAGGCTGTCCATCCATAGTAATGAGCCTATGGCGGGTTGATGATAGATTCACTTCACAACTAATGAAAAACTTTTATAAGAATCTTAAAAAGGGGGAAAATATTGCTGAATCTCTTACCAACAGCAAACGGCAATTTATCGATGAATCAGGCGAGAATGGAGCTCACCCATCAAATTGGGCAGCATTTGTTCCGGTAGGTAAAAATTCAGTGATTGAAAAATCATCAGGTGTATTCTATTACATTATTATTCTCATCTTTATAATAGCATTTATTGTGATATACTTAAGAGTAAAAAAATAATCTAATAAGAATGTCAATTCAGCGAATATCAAAAAACCACCTGAAAAACAGCTCATTTATTTTCTCAGGTGGAAAAAATATTGTTTTAAGGATTTGAATTGGTTTGTTTATAGCCTATTACTAGTCCTTTATTTTCTTATTCTTTATTTCATTCTTATCGAGTCGTTTCGTATAGTGTCTCTCTTTCTCAGCAGGTTTCTGTATATCTGTCCTTACTTTTTCATTAATAAGTGATACATAGGGTGAAGGAATTTCACGCGTAATAATAGCAATATCAATATTAAGTTGCACCCCATCACTGCCGGTAAATGTAATGGTTTCAACCTCATATTCGACTTCAGTCCCTGCAATTAGTGGCCAGGAGGTCTCGTCCTTAATATAAAGAAGTAAATGACCATCATCTCCCTCCAGGATACCATAATCTTTGAATTTTGACTTCTTTTCTAACGCAACCGGGTCTTCAGTAAGCTTGATTGCATTATTATGTATGGGATCCCTAATTATTCCAGGCATAGTTTTTAAAATTTTGTGGTGATATTTATTTAATAAAAGTAAAGTTTAATTAATTATAAGAAAAAGCAATTTATAATTTTGAGAGAATTTTACCAGCCTCTTCACTCTTATATTTTCCAAAATCTTTTATCTCTTCTAATAAAGGTTTTGCATTTTCATACTCCCCGTTCTTTATATAACAAAGGCTTAGATACCATTTTGCATGAATTTCAAATCCAGCCATTTCATTGATTATATTTTGAAACATTATTTTTGCACTTTCCACCTCTCCTTCATGTAGATATGCATTCCCTTTATACATCCATATAGATATTTTATTCTCCGAATTATCCGACATCTTATTAAATATTTCAATGGATCCGGCATAATTGGCTCTATCATATTCTGATAATGCTTGTCGTAATAATTCTGCCTCAGGGTTTTCTGCTTTCTCATCGCCGCCTCTCAAAGTCATACTGCTCTGGTTTTCAAATGGGATATAATAATCACTGAATAAGCTAGCAGGGGAATCACTATTTGTAATATTAAATAAAAGGACAGATGCGGTAACAAGTAGGGTAAATCCTGCAGCAATTCCCATTCTATACTTCCTGTCAGTTATGGCTGTAATTGCAGAAGTAAAAGCCATTCCGTATCGAGAAACAGTACTCCATATTGGAATAACAGGCGTTTCTGTCTCATTTTCAACAGCGGTATCTTCAAATGGCAGGGCTTCCTCAATTCGGGCTAGTTTTTCTTCCACCGTGGTTTGCTTAGCTGATCGACGGATACCTTCTAGCAGGTTATCCATTTCGTAAAAGAGCTTGTTGAACTCGGGATCTTTCCTTAATAACCCATTGAATTCCTCCAATTCCTCCTGGGTCATATCATCGTAGAGATACCGTTCAATCAAGTCTATATGTTCATCAAAATTTTTCATAGTGCTTTATTGTTCTGCTTTTTTAGTTCCTCAATATAAATTCGTCGTAGCCGGTTGATACATTTGTACTTTAAATTTTTGGAAGTAAATCTGTTTTTGTAATTCATCCGATCTGCAATTTCTTCCATCGACATACTATGGTAATAATACAATTCAAGTAAACTTCTACAAGGTTCCCCCAGTTTCTCCAGACAACTTTCGACTAATTGTAATGACTCTTCATACATTTCATCTTCCCACTTGCCAACCTCCGGAAGGTCAGGGATCTGATCATCAATCTTAGGTATGAACTTTACAGAAGCCTTTTTTTCTTCAAGTATTTTATGCTTTCCAATTGCGAATAAATAGGTTTTAATGCTGCTGCTCAACTCCGACAAACGCTCACTTTTAATGTTTTCATAAAATGTCATTACAGCAAACTGGTAAACGTCCCTGGCTTCTTCTTCTGAGCAATTGAATTTATTGGTAAGCCAGCTTATAAATTCAAATTTATGTGACTTATAAATGACCTCGAGTTGAGTTTTGTCGCCGTTCCTGATTTGTTCGATTACCAATTTATTCGTTTTTGCTTCTGTCCTTAATGGTTTTAAACGATTAAGGTAACCCTGGTATCGAGAAAAAATATCTGGCATTTAAATGTACAATCAGTCCTTTGTAATATACAATATATGAAAATTCATTAATACATTAAAATAATACCCTCTTTTAGCTTAGTATGGATTCAGGTGAAAACAGAGCACTATGATTGAAAATTGAAATGTTGTTATTAGCAATGGATAATTTCAGGAAGAAAATATGTGCATATACTTTATATATAAGGGTTACCAATCCAGACCCGGTCAATTAAGTACATAAACCAAAAAAAATGATGCAACCCAAATTGACCGACCATGAAAATCATCATTTACATCTTAGCTATCTTCCTGTTACCCAGCATTCCCCCCGGACAACAAAATATAATCATAAAGGGTCAGGTAACAGATGCAGAATCGAATGATCCCCTGGTAGAAAGCCATGTATATATATCATGCAGGCACATGGGAACAATAACTGATGAAGAAGGAAATTTCCTTCTGGAAATACCGAGGTGTTGTATGACACAATGTTTGATTATTTCTTATATGGGATACCAGAAATACATAGTCCCGGTCCATGAAATTTCAAAGAAAGAAATAGACATTCAATTGGAAAATGGCGCGATAGTCATGGCTGAACTCGTCGTTACACCTGATCATTACAGGGTTATTTATCAATCTAAATATGAACCATATAAGCCCGGCAACATGGAGATATTTACTGCAGATGATGAGTACATTCAAGCAATAACTCAAAAGAAACTGGCAAACTTAACTACCATGTTTTGAAACCAAGCAATTGCATGCCCGTCAGCCGGATGATCAATCCGGTTTATCCGGCTGATTTTACTAAACCACAACAACTACTAATTAAAAACTCAAATCATGAACTTCGATCCGCAACAACTTTTAGATTTAATTCTCAGATTAAGCTTAAATATAACTGTTGCAGCAATACTGATTCTTTGGGTATTCAACAGTCTATCCACCAGGAAACCATTTGTTTTTTCATTATTCCTGTTTAATCTGATTATATTCATTATTGGTCATCTGTTTAATAACATTAGCCTTGGGATAGGATCCGGAATTGGTTTATTCGCAATTTTCGCAATGCTCAGGTATAGAAGCGAGACACTTAACCTGAAGGAAATGACCTATCTGTTCATTCTGATCGCCGTAGGAATGCTTAATTCCTTTGGCGGAGAGATCAATTTGATCGAGAGGTTGATTTTTAATGCCAGCATTATTGGTTTAACCTACGTTCTTGAAAGAAAGATATGCTGCCGGATCCTTGAATCTAGAAAAATAAAGTACAGCAATCTGGAACTTGTCAAACCTGAATTCCGAAATCTTCTGATGCATGACATCTATAGGAAAACCGGGATAAAGCCTAAAGAAATTGAAATTGAATCGATAAGTTTTGTAGATAGTATTGCCATTATCACAGTATATTATGATCCCAAGGATAAGAAGAAATCCTATCTCATGGATATTAATATTGATGATCCTTCACCAAATAAGAAACATCCACTTATTATAGGGCATAGTTTTAAGAAAATGCGTTTCAATTATTAGTCACGAAACTGGAAACTACCAGAATAATATAAGAAAGCCTTAATTGCTGTTAAACTCATCATTTTTAGTAAATGATGAGTTTTTTTACTTAGAAAATTAAAACCATTTTTCTAACTTGAATAGATATGTTCCATAATAAATATTACAATCATGAAACCGCTTTTAATTCTCTCATTCCTCTTCCTGTTTATTTCATGTTCCTCAAATTTTACCATTGATGGAGATGATCAGGAAAAAATCGAGTTAGTTCATCAATACATAGATGGCATCATTAAGCAGGATGTGGAAGTAATGAAAAATCTATTATCAGACGATTTTAAATCGTATGGACCAGCACTGAATACTGAAGTAAGCAAATCTCAAAATATTTCAGATTGGGAAAGAGGATGGGAAGAACGCATTGTGTCCATGAAGTATAAACGAATGTGCAGTGGCCTTATCAATATTGATAAGGGAAAATCAGCCGGAGAGTGGGTTGCTGATTGGGGTGAAGTCACCACATTGTACAAAGATGGGAAAACTGTAAAATTCTGGTTCAATGGGTTGTACAAGGTAGCTGATGGGATGATCACTGAAGCAAGGGTCGTTTACGATAATATGGATATCCTGAGCCAATTGGGATATAAATTTATGCCCCCATCAGATATTATTGGCGAATCCGATAATTAAGATCTTATAAATTATTCGGGATTTAATTCTTTAGATGAGTTATAACACATTAAACTACCATTCAAAAAAAGATACTGTGATTTTAATCACTGGAGCTGTTGGTTTTATTGGCTCCTCCCTGGTTATTGCTCTCTTTAAAGATCATTCTGTAGTTGGAATTGATAAACGGAAACCATCTGATGCCCTAATCACAGCCACCCCGGGTGTTACATGGATAGAACTTGATATCTCAAATGCTTCAAAACTAAAGTTAATATTCAAAAAGGTAGTGGAGGATTTTGGTAAAATAGATTTTGTAATTCATCTTGTTGCCTACTATCACTTTGGAAATGACTGGCAGGAAGAATATGAAACCACGAATATTAAAGGAACGGAAAATGTAGTCAATGCAGCAGCACATTTTGGAATTCAGAGAATTTTTTTTACCAGTAGTATTGCTGCGCTGGAACCGCCTGACAATGGACTTCCTCTGAATGAAAGTTCACCTGCAAGTGATTATATCCCCTATGCCAAATCAAAATCAGAAGGTGAAAAAATCCTTAAAAAAGCTTCATTAAAAATTCCATCAACAATCCTCAGACTGGGAGGTGTATTCAGCGATTGGTGCGAATTGCCCCCGCTTTATAGCCTGATCAGGTTATGGTCTTCATTTAAACCAATTTCTAATATGATTCCTGGAAAAGGCGAATCCGGTATCCCCTACATACACATAACAGATGTCATTCAAATTATTAAACGTTGTATTGTTTTACATGATAAACTGGGAGATTGTGAGACATTTTTGGCATCGCAAAGTGGTACGGTCTTACATAAGAATCTTTTCATATCTATAAAGCAAGCTTTGAATCAAGAGGGATCCCATAAACCCATCTATATTTCTCCTGTATTGGCCAGGGTTGGCATCCTGTTAAAATTGAAGTTCGGATTCATATTTGATAAAAATCCTTTTGAGCAAACCTGGATGTTAAATTATACAGACCGACCATGGATTGTAAATAATGACTTTACACAAAAAAGGCTTGGATGGCAGACAAGTCCGGAGTTGGATATTCTGAAAAGGCTTCCTTTGATCATCAATTTCTATAAAAATTACAAAGACATTTGGATTAAACGAAACCTTAGGAGAGGCGCAGGGAAATATATTTATCAAAGTGATTAAACAAGCAGGATTCAGTATTGAAACAACACGGTCAATAATTACGAATTTATTTCAGATAGCGCCAGAAATGCTGGATAAAAATATGTTATCGAAAGTTTATTAATTTTAATGTGCAAATATTAATTATAGAATAATAATGTGTAAATCAGGATGAATGTAAACCTCGGCTTAAAAAACAACTGGAAACAGTTTACATTACTGGTGATTATCAATGGATTTGTAGGTGGAATGGACGAGGATTTATTTTTTACCGAGAAGAATGGAAAGGATTGATATAATACTTGAACATCAGGATGTCATGGTCAATACCTGATTTTGAAACAGGGCTAATCCAAATAATTTTATCAGCATATTTCTGACTAACAAATGAGTAACAATCAACTTTTAAAAATTTAAAATGGTAATTATACTTTTGATTAATTGTAAGAATTTAAGGAAGGGGAAGGTTTATTTTCTTACAAATGGCAATAAATCTGGGATTGTTAAATAATGGTTCAAAATAAAAAATGGATGTAATGTTAGGCACCTTGGGATCTTTTTGTTCATATCCCTTTTCAAGCCAGTCCATAGCTTTATCAGGCTGATTTGCCATAATGTAGCTTGCTGCCATACTTATAGCTGAAATGTAATTATTTTCAGCGTACTCCTCCAGGTGTTTCAATACTTTTTCATATGCCGCGAGATAACCCTGATCGTTGAAAATAATTTCAATTTCTTGCATATCTTCTTCTGTAAATTTAAATACAAGCGGGAGTTCATATCTCCATGCTTTAATCATTTTATCATATTCTTTTAAACGAAAAGCTGCAGCTTCCAGTAGACTATTGCCCATAATATCCCCTGGGTTAACAGCTAAAATTTCTTCTGCAAGAGCCAGGGTGGTTTTAAAATCACCAACACCAAAAAATATTGCTCCCGACCAAGCCTTTATATCAGGGCTTAAGGGATCCAGCTCGAGTGCCAACCGACCCTGTGCTATCGCTTCATCCATTCTCTGCAGATTACATAACAGCTGGCCATACAGCGCTCTTGCCGCGGCATCATTGGGATTAATCGCCAAAGCCTTTAAGAACTCCCTCTCACTCTTCTCCCAGTCCCATTCTATCAGATAAGCAATCAACGCTAGTCCTCTATGAACCTCTGAAAGGTTCGGATCCAATTCCAGCGCTTTGTAAAGGTTCTTATAAATTTCAGGAAAGGTAACGGAAGCTGGTTCATATCCCACCTGGTTTATATACGCCCAAATTGATGCCAGAGCAGAATAAAGAGGTGCCCAGTCTGGTTCTTTCTCAATGGCACCGTTCAGATAGTCCAGGGCTTTATACAATGATTCTCTGCTTAAATCTCCATCGTATTTCTGAGCCCTCAGATATGAATCATAGACCTCCTTGTCAATTGTTCTTGATTTGGCAAGTAGTTGCTCTTCTTTTGGTGTTAATATTGTACCTATCTCACCAGATATCTCTTTTGTTACTCTGTTGTACAAATTCAGGATCTCACTTCTTTCAACCTTGAAGTCCTTAATCCAGAGTTGCTTCTCTTGGGGATAAGTGCTCCTAACTTGTACTTGTAAGCATACGCTATCATCCCCCAGGCACAAAACAGAACCTTCAATAAAAGTATTGACCCCCAATTCCTCAGCGATTTCTGTTAGTGACTTTTCAGTATCTTTGTAGGCATTGGCTGTTGTCCGGCCCAAAACTCGTAGAGCACTAATCTTTCCTACATTACCAATCAAAATATCATGCATCCCTTCAACAAAATAATCCAATGTATCACCTGTATAATTTGTAAATGGAAGGATCAGAACCGATTGATCCTGTTTCGATGGTGGATTTATGACTTTTGGCAGAAAATAATATAATGCGTAAGCAATTAAAGCGATGACCATTATTCCAACTACTATAGTAGTTCTTCCAAAACTGAAAGGTCGAACCAGTTCACCGGTATCGAAGGAAAAATCCAGAAGGTTCTCATCCTGACAGGTAACTTTATAAATACCAACAGGCTTTGTCACGCCTTTTAAAGGTTGTTCTCCTAAGTAATCAATTTCTAATCCCTCTTTATTCTTAATATCATTGTATACAGTTTCAGATATTACGATGCTATTAGAACTGACAGCATTCTGTATTCTGGATGCAACATTTACCCCATCACCCAGCACATCTTTTTTCTCGAAGATCACATCGCCTTGATGAATACCAATGCGCGCCGGAATTTCAACTTCTGTGCTTGCTTTCTGAATGGAGACTGCACACATCACAGCATCTATATTGGAGTTAAAGCTGGCCAGGATACCGCCACCCATTTCTTTCAACCATCGGCCATTGAATTTTTTGATTAATCGCTTGTGGATTCGCTGGTTTTTCTTGCGGATATCAAACGCTTTCTTATCGTCTTCCTTTAATAAGGAATCATAACCGACAATGTCAGTGAACATGATGGCTGCTAAGCGTCTTGTTGGCATTAAAGTGTAAAGAAAGGATTAAAAAATCTGCTTTTGGCTAACTTGTCCTCTCCAATATACAAAAAATTGAGATGGGAAAAGCCGACAATATTGAAATTAATTTCAATACATATTTATTTTTCAGGATGAAACATATGTAAGTTCTGGTTTCAAATACAGATTAGTATTTTTCAGTAAATTTCAAGAATTTAAAGGAATCGGAAGTTTAGCTTTCTCACAAATGGTAATAAATCTGGGATTTTCGAATAATTGTTCAAAAAAACGTCCCGATGCAGTAATATATGTTATTTGCGGATCATGAGCCTCAAAGGCCTTTTCAATCCAATCCAGGGCTTTATCGGGTTGATCAGCAATAATATACCTCATTGTCATATCAAAGGGTGAAATAGGATTGTTTTCAGCATACTTCTCCAAATACTTCATTAATTCTTCATATGCCGCTACAATTCCGGATACTTTAAAGATTCTCACGATTTCCTCATAAACATCTTCCTCAATTGAAAACGGCAGTGCATATTTCATTGATCTGATTACTTTGTCGTACTCGCCTAACCTGTAAGCTGCCACCTCAATCAAATAATTAGCGTTCATGTCCTTCGGATCAGCGGCCACAAGTTCCTCTGCGATAGACATAGCAGCCCTTAAAATCACCTGCCTGCGCCAGTGTTCCTGAATGCAACAACTTCGTAAAAAGATTTAAGGGATCAAGGCCTACCGCCAGCTCTCTTTCGTGCCAATGCTTCCTGATTCCTTTGCATGATCAACAACAACTGTGAATACAACAACCTTGAAGAGGGGTCGTTGGGATTTATAGCCAGGGTCTTCAGGAATTCTTTTTCGCTCTTTTTCCAATCCCATTCCACCAGATGGGCAATCATGGCTCTGAGATAATGAACTTCAGCTAGATCCTGATCAAGTCCCATGGCCTTATCCAGGTTCTCGTATATTTTAGGCGCGGTAACAGAAGGTGGTTCATACCCAGCCTGTTGCATCCACATCCAGAGTTCTGCCAGACCAGCATAAAGAGGCGCCCAGTCCGGTTCTTTCTCAATGGCATTATTCAGATAATCCAGGGCCTTAAATAAGGATTCCTTCCTGAAATCATTCATGTAAGAGCGGGCCTTCAGGTATTCCTCATAGGCCTCTCTGTCAACTGTTCTTGATCAAGGGTAACCGCTCTTCTTCAGGAGTCAACAACACATTGATCTCATTAGAGATCTCTTTCGTTACTTTGCTATATAAATTCAGGATTTGACTTTCTTTGTCTTCCATATAATCCTGCATCCAGAGTTGCTTTTCTTCAGGGGAAAAGCATTCACCAGTTTTTACCTGGAGATTGATCTTTTCTCCTAACCCCAGGACTGAGGCTTCAATCACCGTATCCACCCCCAGTTCAGAGGCTATCTCAGGTATTGATTTCATCAGTATTTTTAAATGCATTGGCCGTCGTTTTGGAAATTACGCGCATACCACTTATTTTACTTATCGATCCGATCAGTGAAGCATGCATCCCGGCTACAAAATATTCAAGTTCATCGCTGCCCGTGTAGTTATCAAAAGGAAGTACAACAATCGATTCAGTCCTCTTTCTTCCTGTAAAAGCTCATCGATCCTTTGCTTCGATGGAAAAGGTAGTCCACTATCTTTAATATAATAGGTCTTGAAAGGATAATTAACATTTTTCAGATTAACTTCTCCCAGAGGTTCGCTGTCAATATTCTTTTGACTTCGTATGGCATTATGAACAGATTCAGAAATATAACATACCCCCTGGATCGCAATAGATTGCAAACGGGAGGCGATATTCACCCCATCCCCAAAAACATCATTATTTTCAAAGGTGACATCCCCAAGATGTATACCAATACGGATCTGTGCACCTAATTCTTTCCTTGCTTTTCTGAATTTCGATAGCACACTGAACGGAATCCGTAGCACTTCCAAACTGGGCGAGAATACCATCGCCCATCTCTTTCAACCATTCTCCATTGTACTTACTGATCAGTGATTGTTGAATTTGGCGGTTTTCCCGAAGTACTTGGAAGGCCTTGTCCTCATCGGAACCCATTAATGCTGTATACCCGACGATATCGGAAAACATAATTGCGGCTAATCTTCTATGTGACATAATGTTTTCTCATTTATGGCAGTGGCAAGTTCATCTTCTTAAGAACTTCAATAAACCTTGGATTATCATGCAGCCTGGTGAAATTGCAAAAACCGGTGCCAATATAAAGTGTGCACTTACATCATGTATTTCAAGCTCCTTCTCTATCCCAATCAAGAACTTTATCATCTTGATTTATCATATAGTATCTCATGGCCATATCAGCAGGCACTAGGTAATCTTTCAGTGCCATATCTTCTAGTTGTTTCATGATTTCTACAAATGCAGCATTAAATCCTTCATTGTGATAGATTATTTGAATTTTATTCATAATCTCTTTCTTAAGTGGAGATATAATTTTATGCGCCTCAAAAGCTCGTTCTAAATCCCCACATTGAAAAGCTGCCGGTTCCATTACATTGTTGGCCAGAAAATTGTTTGGATCGGAGGCAAGAAAGATTTTCCACAACTGATACTGCTGAGGTACAATTTCCCTCACAAAGCAATGTTACTCCATAGGTAGATTGAATCAATGGATTTAAAGGGGTCCAATTGATATGCCCGCTTTGCCTGAGCTAATCCTTCATCGGATCTTTGCAAAATATACAACATATGTGAATAATGAATCCGTGATAAGGAATGGCTTGGATTAATGGCTAGTGCTTTCAAAAACTCTTTTTCAGCTTTTTCCCAGTCCCATTCTGCTGTCCCGGAAGGCCATGCCGTGCACATCCATAATGAGCATCCACAAGATCCGGGTCCAGCTTAAGTGCTTTGTTGAGATTTTCATAAGCAATGGGAACTGCCACGTCTCGGGTGATTCAACCCCACGCAGATCCTGTTGATAACCGAGATGGTTGCCATCGCTGCATAAAGCGGTGCCCAATCAGGATCTTTCTCAATGGCATTATTCAGATATTGTCTTGCTCTAATTAATGATGCAGGACTTAAATCCCCTGCGTAATTAAATCCCTTCAAATATGCATCGTAAGCTTCTCTATCAACCTTTCTGGAACTGGTGATTAATTGCACTTCTTCAGGAGTTAATAAGACATTAATCTCATCAGAAATCTCTTTTGTCACAGTATTATACAAATTCAGGATCTGGTTTTTGTCTTCAATATAATTTTGCATCCATACTTGCTTTTCTTCTAGGGTAAGCATTCAACCAGTTTTACCTGGAGACTGATCTTTTCTCCCAAGCCCAGGACGGAAGCCTCAATCACCGTATCCACCCCCAGCTCCAGAGGCTATCTCGGGTATTGATTTATCAGTATTTTTAAATGCATTGGCCGTCGTTTTGGAAATTACGCGCATACCACTTATTTTACTTATCGATCCGATCAGTGAAGCATCCCGGCTACAAAATATTCAAGTTCATCGCTGCCCGTGTAGTTATCAAAAGGAAGTACAACAATCGATTCAGTCCTCTTTCTTCCTGTAAGCTCATCAGTCCTTTGCTTCGATGGAAAAGGTAGTCCACTATCTTTAATATAATAGGTCGAAAGGATAATTAACATTTTCAGATTAACTTCTCCCAGGATTTCGCTGTCAATATTCTTTTGACTTCGTGGCATTATAGACGGATTCAGAAATATAAGCCCCCTGGATCCGCAATAGATTGCAAACGGGAGGCGATATTCACCCCATCCCCAAAAACATCATTATTTTCAAAGGTGACATCCCCAAGATGAATACCAATACGGATCTTTGCATCTAATTCTTTCCTTGCCTGTTGCTGAATCTCAATAGCACATTGAACGGAATCTGTAGCACTTGCAAACTGGGCGAGTATACCATCTCCCATCTCTTTCAACCATTTTCCATTGTAATTATTAATCAGCGATTGTTGAATTTGGCGGTTTTCCCGAAGTACTTGGAAGGCCTTGTCCTCATCGGAACCCATTAATGCTGTATACCCG
>CALOCZ010000012.1:0-32616 GCA_942491935.1 uncultured Cytophagales bacterium | reverse complement strand
TTTGCGGCGGGGTCTCGCGCCGCGAGCGTGCCGGATCCGCTTCGAAGATCCGACGTAGATCGGCATCGTAGAGGTTCCGGGTCGCGCCCTCGAAACGAGCGCGCTTGGCGACGTAGTACTCTCCGACCGTCATCCGCAGCTCGGACACCGGGTCCACACGGCTGCGCAGCTTGATGCGAGGCCGGCGGCTCGAAAGTTCGGACATCAGATCGTCGATGTACTCCAGTTTCTCGAGTGCGGGCCAGTCGCGATAGATCTGGCGCCAGCGCAACCCGGGAGTGAGCCAGGTTGCAAAGGTTTCGGCGAAGTCTTCGTCGGGATGGGCCTGCGCGTACCAGTATCCGAGGTGGAGAACGAAGCGTCGACTGGCGGGATTCGGGCGGTAGTACTCCGGATAGGCGCGCGCGGAGTTGCCCAAAGCGCGCGCGCCAGCGCGGTCGGCGGTGGAGTTCGAAGGCATGCTGCACGACATGCCCGACTTCGTGGCGCAGGAGTTTGCGACACTGCGCGACGGTGCCGCCTTCGACTTCGAGCATCTGCTTTCGCTCGAGGCGCTTGAGTCTCGGATGGGCCAGATAGAACGGAATCCCGACCCCGACGACGCCTTCGGGAGAAAACCAGTCGTCCGAAAGCCAGAAATTGGGTCGCAGACGCAGTCCGCGAGCGGCGAGTTCGCTGCAGACGGTTTCGATCGGCCCTTCGAGCCAGCTGCCTGCGAGGGCGATGTCGAGGTCGCAGAGTCTCGTGGCCAGGATTTCGGCAGCGCTGAGGCCGTCGAGCGCGCGGCGCCGCGCAACTTTCTTCATGACTTCCGGCTCCGGTCGATCGAAGAGGGCTCGAACCCTGCACACGATAGCCGCTCGGCGTTCGCGCGGGTGCCCGGATCGCTCCCGAAAGACGTCGCGGATCGCGATCGACTGGGTGATCATGCCGCCGGAGACTTTCCCGAGGAGGTCCGATGTCGGAACTGATCCCGCGCCGCTCGGCAGCCGAAGTTCGCGAGCTTCGCGCGAGCGAAGGCGGGCTCCGGCTGCTCGATGTGCGCACCCGAGATGCGCG
This sequence comes from uncultured Cytophagales bacterium, assembly GCA_942491935.1. Lineage (GTDB taxonomy): Bacteria > Bacteroidota > Bacteroidia > Cytophagales > Cyclobacteriaceae > JAGTVG01. The sequence continues at coordinate 31,557 of CALOCZ010000012.1, read as the reverse complement.
TGAACTCCACCCGCAGGAGATCGCGGGCATCGGATTGGGTGCCGCTGGCCGACGTGGTCGAGTACGCGCGGGGGTTCCGCGCGACACGCCGATCGTCACCTACTGCACCTGACCCGACGACGCGAGCAGCGCCCGTGCGGCGCTGTGGCTGAGGGCCGAGGGGTTCCAGTCCGTGTACGTCCTGGCGGGCGGGCTCGCGGCGTGGTCGGACGCGGCTCTGCCGCTCGTCGACATCGATCCGACGCTCGAGAGCACGGTCGGGGCGGCGGGGAGTCCCTCGGACCGAAAGCTCGCGTACGGCGTCACGCATCCGAACGCGTTCGTTCCGGGGCTGGTCGAGAACTACGCCTCTCGCAAGCGACCTTCCGCTGCGCCGCGAACTCACGGTTCTCTTTGCCGACATCGCGGATTCGACGCCGCTCGTGACCGGGGGAGATCCCGAGGACGCGCTCGCGGTGGTTCAGGGTTTCATGGAGATCGTGACGGAGTCCGCGCTCGCCTGGTGCGGCGACGTGAAGGATTACGAGGGCGACGGGGCGCTGATGTATTTCGAATCGGTGGCCGAAGCCGCCCAGGCCGCGTTTGCGATTCGGAGTCGGCTCGCGGCCGCCACGGGGCCGCTTGCGGGGATTCAGGGACGTCTGAGCCTGGATGTCGGGGACATCGTCGTCGGCATCATCGGAAGTCCGATGCGGCGTTCGGTGGCGCTGATCGGGCCCAGCATCAATCGCGCCGCGCGAATGCTGAAGGAGATTCCGCCGGCAGGCATCATCGCTACGGAGAAGGTCGTCGAACGACTTGCGGAGCGAGGTTCCGGCGCTCGCCGCCCGCTTCGAGGCGCTGCCCGCGCCACTCGAATTGAAGGGCTTCGGGCGCGAGGTCGTCTCCGCCTACGCCGCTTCGACCTGAAACGATCACGCCGGGCTGTTCGACTCGCAATGCGTGGTCTAGCGTGGGCGGATGGCCGTTTCGGAAGCACGACTGCGTGAACTGGTCGGCCGCGCGTTTCCGGGCGGGCGATACACGATCGAACCCTGGGAGAACCATCTCCTGACCGAGGCAACCGGGATGCGGGCCGTTGCCGGACGGGCTGGCTCATCCGATCCACCTGTTCCACGTCCCGATCGCGGGAGTCGGAGTTTCGATTCGCGAGCTGTTCGAACTCGCCGGGGCCGACAACGATGCGCCGGTGACGATCGACTACTACGACTGGGAGTTCTTCGCCGCGCTGCGCGAAGGCGTCCCGTATTCGCTGCGGGGTGGCGTGACCGAGTACGAGCGCGTGCAGCCGGAGGGTGGGGCGGTCGTCGATTCGCTCACCTATTGCATCGAGGTCGACTCGGCGGAGGCGGAGCTCGTGGCACGCGCAACCTTCCGATGGCACTTCTGGCGGCTCGGAGCATGAAGGTTGCAGTCGGAGACGCGCTTCCGCCCTGGTCGCTCGAGGCCGTGACACCGGAACGCATGCGAACCGTTGCGGCGATCTTCCGCGACCCGAACCCGGTGCACTGGGACCGTTCCTTCACCGCGAGCGTGGGTCTCGAGGGTCGCCTGGTGAACCAGAGCCCGGTGAATCTCGGCTACATCGTCAACATGCTCCAGGCCTGGGCGGGGCCCGAATCGATTCGGCGCTTGCGCGTGAGCTTTCCGCTGCCGGTTCTCGACGGCGATCGCGTCACCGCCGGCGGGCGGGTGACGTCGGTGCTCGAAACGGACGGCCGGACGCGCGTGGAGTGCGCGGTGTGGCTCGATCGAGGCGACGGTCAGCGCGCGGTCGACGGCAGCGCGATCGTCGAACTCTCGCGCTGACGGGAGCCAGCGAGAAATGGTCGAAGCGAACGCGAGAGAAGGTGCAATTCATCGCGGTCGATTGCGGCGAGATCGCGGTCCACCGTTGGCCTGCGCGCATCGCCTCGGCGCCGACCTTGCTGCTCGCGCATGGCACCGGGCTTCGTGGCGGCGGTCTGGGAAACCGTTGCGACCGCACTCAGCGCGGAGTTCGACGTCGTTGCGCTGGACCGGCGCGGACACGGGGCGAGCGCGAAGCCCGAAGACGCCTACGATTTTCACGATTTCACGGCGGACCTGGTGGCGGTGATCGATGGCCTGGAGGTTGCGAGATGCCTACGCTGTCGGACACAGCGCGGGAGCGACCGACATCCTGCTCGCGGCCGCGCAACGGCCCGAGGCGTTCGCGCGGATCTTCGCGATCGAACCGACCGTGATGGACCCGGCCGACCCGGCGATCGATCCGGCGGGGCGCTCGAGCGGTCCTGCCGGAGGCAGCGCACGAGGGGCTCGCGAGTCTGCTGCGCCGAAGGTCGCGATTTGAGAGCCGCAGTGAAGTCATCGAGCGCTATCGCGACCGCGACGCGTTCGCGCGTTGGCGGCCCGAGTTGCTCGAGCGGTACGTCGAACACGGTTTTCGCGACACCGCGGATGGCGGCGTGGAACTCCAATGCAGTCCCGAGATCGAAGTCGCGATGATTCGCACCATCTTCGAGGCCATGGAACGCGTCTACGACGGTGGGCCGCGCGGGAACGCGTTCGACGCGCTCGCACGGGTGAGCTGTCCGGTCGCGATCGCCGAAACGGAAGGCTCGGGTGAGATCTACAAGCAGATGGTTGCGCGTGCGCTGCGGCTTCTCGGCGACGGTCACGCGCTGCAATTCGACGGAGTCGGGCACTGCGCCGCGCAGGAAGACCCGGAGCGCGTGATCGCGGCGGTGCGGAGTTTCTGGACACGCAGCGCCGACGCCTGACGCGCCGTCGGCTTCGGTTACCACGCGGCTGCCGGTGCCAAACGCGGCAGCCCCGGCGCGCCGACGCCGCGCGAAACCGCTCGCGCTCGCCCTGCGACTCGTCTTCGTGGCCTTGGAGTCCGCATCCCGGCGCCCGGTTCGGCCGGCTCCGAGGCCTCGGCCGGCTCGCGATCACGCCGGGGACCGGATCTGCCGGAATCGCGGATATCGCTCAATCCGATGCCGCATCCGGCCGATTCCAGTCGGGTGACACACGGAAGGAGTACAGCGTGATGAGATCCATCTGGTTCGCCGGGCTGCTCTCCTGTTTGCGGGCGCTTCGATTGCGGCACCGCTGCAGTTCACGAGTACGCCCGCGACGCCGATCCAGATCGTCGACAACGACGGCGCGAATCCGATCTTCGATACGATCGACACCTCGACGAATTTCGGGGTCAACGACATGACGACCTTCGTGTCGATCGACCTGATGCTGAACCACACCTGGGTCGGCGACCTCGAGATCGTGTTGCGCAGTCCGGGCGGTGTGGCGCTGACCATCATGGCACGACCCGGCAACAGCCAGCCGGAAGGGGACTCCGGGGGCCGTTCGGCAGCAACGCGAATTTCGACGAAAACCAGGTGATCACGTTCGTACGGATGGCGCCGCGACCTCGGCGGAGGACATGGGGACGGTGAACGTGGTGCTGGGCGTGATCCAGCAGAGCAGTTACGCGCCGGATCCGACGAACTGGGACACCGACATCGACACCTTCGCCGAATTCGTGGGGCAGCGCCTCCGCGGCGGTAGGGTATAATGCGTAAACATCGCGCGTGGTGGGTTGGGCGTCTTCATCCTCGGTAACGCGCACGGTGCTTAACCCATCGACGGTGGCGATGAGGTAGGTTTGGACGGCGGTTTCGAGTTTGGGATTGACCATTTTAGGGTTGTTAATGATGACATTCTGATTCGGAGATAATCAGGTAAGTACATTGGAAACGGTCGGATTCCAGTAGCTCGTTGTAATCGTTGGCGCAGTGGGCCATGCGTTCGTTCCTGGGATACTGTGCGTTATCACATTAGAGAACTCGCTCTCCAATCCCGTTTCACTATTCGCAGTTACAGCGAAGAAATAAGTGAGTCCTTCATTCAATCCAGTAACTGTTGCAGGTAACATTGCCGATACTGGTGAAGTTGTTCCAGGCGCTATTCGTCGCATAGTAGACCACGTAGCGCGCCACATCCGGCTCGGGGACTGGGTTCCATGCCATCGTTACGGACTGGTCAGCAAACGCTGAAAGGCTGAAAAGCTGAAATGCTAAGATGGAAAGAAGTCGGTTCATTTCTCGGCTGGTAACGCATCCAACACGGCTTGTATTTGTGCGGGAGTCAACTTGCTCCAAATGACCTGAATCTTTCTACGAAACAAATCTTTCTTGTATTCCTGTTCCTTGCGTTGAAACTCTCGTTCAATAGCAGTAGCAGTCCATTCCTTAAACCAATTCGCTTTGCTTAGTGGAGCATTCGTTCCCATACTCACCACATATTGATCATAGTAATACGTCATGATTGTCACTCGATCTGCAGAGAGATCCACCGGGTCCGGTTGTATTTGAACTTGTGAATAACCCACCGTGACAGTGGCCAGTCAGAATGATTGTCGCTAAATGTTTCATATAAATTATTGAGGAACCACGCCGATTAACAGGCCATTGACGAATTGCAATTGGTTCGTCGTGCTGTCCTCAATCAACACATTAATGTTAGTGGTCATCCCGGTATAATTCGGCTCCACCCAAAGTCCGGTGGTCGTAATATCCCCAACTACATGCAGCGCCGATGCGGGTGCATTAGTGCCAATGCCGACGTTGCCTGATGCTTTTATTCTCAATTTCTCAATGCTTAACCCGGGCATAAAAACAATATCACCCAAGCTGTCATGGGTTCTGATATTAAATTCATGTGTGCTATAGATCCATTGCACAATCGCACCCAAAGGATCAACTGAAGTGCCGAAGACTATATTCCCGAATGTGTTTGTTGTGGATACTACGCCGAGGCCAGCATAAGCACCTTCAATTATAATATCGTCACCCCAAGCATTAGGAGTATAAGTCCCGGCAGAACTGTTTTTAACATGGAGCAGCCTGTTTGGCGAGGTAGTGGCAATCCCCACATTCCCACTCGAATCAATCGTGAACATATCAGTCGATCCGTTATCTATCTTTAGCTTGTCGGAGTCAGCGCTATCGACGTAAATATCCCAGTCCTCTCCAGAATTTGAGAGTCGCAATTGTGGTGTATCTGCGTCATAGAGGTTTAGTAGGGTGGAAGGCGTAGCAGTGCCAATGCCGACGTTGCCGCTAAAATAGGTATTCGCGTTGCTTAGAACAGACATTCCCACACTCCCATCCCAACCGTATGCCGTGAGCGGGTTCATGTCGTAGTCGAGGCATAAACTGCTGCTAATCGTCGGCTCGTGTTGTCTAACTAAACTTCCAGATCCGGTGGAATCCATCTTAGGCGTCCAGGTAAACCAGCTGGTCGTGCCGTCGCTGTATAAGCCAATGGCGTCGAATGCGTAGTTGATAATGTAATTCGCTTGGCCGTCTATCTTGTCGCCTGAACTCGGGCTTAGAGTGATTGTTTTAGTGCCGTCCGATCCGCCTTCATCGACGAACAAGCACATATAATTTTTGACGCCGTGTTCGCCGGGGGCAATAACACGTTTTGCCCCGCGTTCGTCGTGTAACGCATCCCGTGAACAAATTGATTCGTGTCGAGCTGGAACGTGAGCGAGTCGGCATTAACCACTCGCGCCGGCCAACCCTGCCATTGCCCCCATGACGCTACCCCATCCGCATCGCTGCTCATTACATTGTGAACCGTTGCGCCGTTGGTCTGCTTAATTTTCAGGACCGGGAGTTTTTCGAATTGCTCAGCCCCCCTTGATCTGGTAAGAAGTTTGGTATCGCTTCCAATATTAGATTTTTTTATTTTTAATTCAGATGGATCGATCGTTTCATTTGTATTGGGATACTGGTTCGTGCCAATATATACTTCACGTCGCTTTGATGTGAGATCATGTTTTTTATCTCTGGAAGCCTCCATCATATTTTTAATGGTCCCCTTCTCAAAAGCCTGAACAAATCCGCCTTCATTTTCTATTTCTTTGAATATAGCCAATCCACTTTCCACCAGCTTATCTGTAAGCTCCTCGATGTAAAAGGAACCAGCCGCAGGATCTGAAACCTTGTCAAAATAAGATTCTTCCTTCAGTAAATTTGAAATATTACGGGATATCCGTTTTGAGAAATCTGTTGAATTACTGAAGACCTCATCAAAAGGTGAGATTGAGATGCTGTTGCATCCACCTAATATGGCGGACATGGCTTCCGTAGTATTGCGGAGTATATTTACATATGGATCATAAATTGTTTTGGTCCAAACTGAAGATTCGCAATGGATCTTTATGTTGCCCGGATTTAAATCAGATACGCTATATAGTTTCCAGAATATGATAAAACAATATTCCGAAGGCCCGGATTTTTGCACTTTCCATAAAATAGCTTGTGCCTACTGCTAGTGAAAATTCAAAACCTGATAATATGTCATCTAAAGATGCACCCTGACTACTGAACCTTTCTATATATTCCACAGCGGCATTCAGAACCAGAGCTATTTCCTGTGCAGAATTGGCTCCTGAATTATGAAAATGAGCTCCATGGATGGTAAGTGGTTTAAAATCATTAATAGATTTAGTGAGGATTACGCATTCTCCGAGTTCTTCTATCCCCTTTATATCCAGAATTCCTGAGAGGGTATAATTCATAAGCGGATCAAAATTTAATCCCCCCATGATGTGGTTTCTTTCAATAACTTCGTTTTTATCAATAAATTGAAGATAGCTTTCAAGAAAAGGCTTTGCATTACCTGGAATTGTGAACTTTATTGGATTTATATTCGGATGAATATTATTCAATAATTGGTCCAGATCGGGAATGGCTTTTTCTTTGGTAATGAAGTTTATACCGTTTGAGCCCATATGAAATGCTCTCTGGGCCTCTTTATTTGTGGCTCTTTCTTGATTAACAAGGATCTTTTCATAAAGCACCCAGGATCTGGGTCCTGCCTGTGGATTATCCTGATTTAGATTCAGATTTTGAAAGCTTTTAAGATAATTCAGGTGATCAGAGTTTTCCAGAGTATAAAAGGGATCAATATTCAGTCCTTCGAGTGTTTTCCAAACCAGTTTCTTATTGAAATCGGCCCCTTTCAAATCAATATTTACCTTTTCTATCCATTTTTCTTTGGGAGTAGGAGGGAATTCTGAAAAAAGAGTGCCTTCCCCTTGCTTATTACTCATAAGTAATTTTGTTTTAAGGATATTATAAATAAAAAAAACAGCAACATTTGGATAACTGCTTTGCAATCGATTTGGTTGCTGTAGGGTGATAAAATATATGCAAAGCTACTTTTAAGAACGATCCGACAGGTATGACTACCGTCAAAGATTTAGATGATATATATCATTTTTTTTATATCATATTATTATTGCAAATTACGGGAATTTTTTGTTAAAATTATACTTTGAAAAAGAATCGAATTTCATATTCGGGATTATTTTTTTCTTAGGATTTTTTTATGGAAATTTGTGACCCTTTTCCCAAGCAAATTTTAGGGTTTAATTTGATTATCTGAAGAATATACGTGCTGAATCATCAAAAAATATGGGATAACTGTCTTTCCACAATTCGAAGGAATGTAGAAGAACAGGCGTTTAATACCTGGTTTGAACCTATTGTTCCGATCAAGTATGATAAAAATGTGCTGACTATCCAGGTGCCCAGCCAGTTTTTTTATGAGTGGTTGGAGGAACATTATGTCCATGTTTTACGTGATGCTATTGTGGATCAACTGGGCGCAGAAGGCAAACTGGAATATTCTATCGTTATAGATACTGGGAACAGTAAATCGGAACCCTATACAATTAACCTGCCTACTACGCAAAGGCCTGAAAGGAAGAACATAAAAGAAGGATCCAATAATTTCCCTAATAAGAATATTGAAGATCTCTTTGCCTATGATTTCAATTTAAATTCAAATTATACATTTGAGACCTTTATAGAAGGTGATTGTAACCGATTGGCCCGCTCCGCCGGTTTTGCCGTAGCGCAGAGACCGGGAATTACCTCATTTAATCCTTTAATGGTTTATGGAGGGGTGGGCCTGGGGAAAACGCATCTGGCTCAGGCGATAGGAAATGAAATACTCCAGCATATATCTGATAAAGAGGTCATTTATGTGCCTGCGGAAAAATTCACTCAACAGTTTATTGAATCAGTTAAGATAAACAAGATCCAGGAATTTCAAAATTTCTACAATAGATGCGATATTCTTATTCTGGATGATGTGCAATTTCTAGCAGGTCGAGAAAAGACACAAGAGATCTTTTTTCATGTTTTTAACCATCTTCATCAATCAGGGAAACAGATCATCATGACCAGCGATTGCCCACCGAAGGATTTAAAAGGTATGGAAGAGAGACTTCTTTCCAGGTTTAAATGGGGTTTGACCGCTGATCTTCAGCAGCCTGACTTTGAAACAAGGATTGCCATTATCCATAAAAAAATGCAATCTGATGGAATAAATATTCCGGAAAAGGTCATTGAATATCTTGCGTACAGCGTTGACACCAATGTGCGTGAACTGGAGGGTGTTTTGATTTCCCTTATCGCCCATGGCTCACTTATGAAAAAAGATATTGATCTGGAGCTGGCTAAGCAGACCTTGAAGACCATTGTTCATGATATAGATACTGAAGTAAGTATTGATTATATACAGAAAACCGTTTCGGAGTATTTTCATCTCAAAACAGATGACCTGAAAGACAAAACCAGGAAAAAGGAAGTGGTCATAGCCAGACAACTGGCCATGTATTTTGCCAAAGACTACACAAACCTTTCGTTAAAATCAATTGGCTACCATTTTGGTGGAAGAGATCATAGTACTGTTATACATGCTGTTCAATCTGTAAACGACATGTACGATGTGGACAGCCGTTTCAGATCCTCTGTAGATGAACTGAAGAAGAAACTGAAAATGAAATCCATATAGATTCTCCAATGTTTTTTATGCCTTTAAAAGATTAGGATATAGCTTGGTTTTTCGAATACGCTGCTTCAGTCTTGGATTTGTGCCCATTTTTTAATTTTAACATGAACAGAGTATTTATATTTCAAATTCTTTTTTTCATCTTTCTCAACACCCAATGTATTCCGCCCAAAGAAAATCCTAAAAATCCATTTCCCAATATTGTTTTTTATCAGATATACACCCGTGCGTTTTATGATTCCAATGGGGATGGATTAGGTGATCTTAATGGAATAACGCAAAAGTTAGATTACATAAAGGATTTAGGAGCTGGAGCATTATGGATCATGCCAATATTCAGAGCCAACACCGCTCACAAATATTTTGCCACGGATTTTATGATGGTTGATCCTGAGTATGGCACCAATGAAGACCTGAAAAACCTTATAAAGGAAGCACATAAAAGAGGAATCAAAGTTCTGATCGATTTCAGCATCAACCATGCAAATCCTGATAACGCCTGGTTCATTGAATCAGTTGAGAAAGGTGAGTCATCTGAATACTATGATTATTTCCATTGGGTTGAAGATGTTGAGGAATATAATCCTGAAACTTATTCAAAGGAGGGGGTTTTTGATTCAGCCTATATCAAAAATTATAAACAAATTAGTGCCAGCGAGAATGTTGAAAATAAATTCTACTATGCCCGCTTTCTTGATGCTCCGGATTTTAATTACGACAATCAGGCAATTAGAGATTATTTTATAGAAGTTGGTAGATACTGGCTTGGAGAAATTGGAGTGGATGGATTGAGGCTTGATGCTGCCCGGCATGTTTATGATATTGAATCAACCATGGTTATAGATTCAACCCATCGGAATTTTATCTGGTGGAAGACATTTTGTGATGAAATGAAAATGGTCAATCCAGATGCATTTCTGCTTGGCGAAATCTGGGCGGGCCCAAAAGTCATGGCTTCCTACCTTAAAACAGGGATGCATGCTGTTTTCAATTTCCCATTTTCAGCGGCCATGCTGAATTCTGTTAGAGACGGAAAGAACTATGATCTGGTTAACCAATATCTGATGCTATCTAATCAATATTCCAAGGCTAATGATTCATATGGCGATGCCACTTTCCTGATCAATCATGATACCAAAAGATTGATAAATGAATTGGACTATGATAAAGAGAAAGCTAAACTGGCAGTTTCCATTTTGATGACATTTCCTGGCTCTCCTTTCATCTATTATGGTGAGGAATTGGGATATGAAGCGGAGTGGCCCTTACTTTGGCTACCAATGCTATGGGATGAGCCTGGAAAGGAACCAGGCCAAACTTCATGGATATTGGGGGATTCAACTATAATAAATGGTATTTTGACTGTAAAATATGACAAAAGAAAGGTAAGTCAATTTATACCACTTTCTCTTCAACAGAAAGATAGCTCCTCAATTTTTCATTTTTACAGAAAACTGATAAGACTTAGAACGTCATCAGTGGCACTGACAGATGGAAATCTGATTAAATCGGAATACAATGATCAACAGATCCTTTCATTTAAACGGGAACACGAAAATGAATTTTTACTGGTGATTCATAATTTATCTTCAGATTCAAAAATCATTGAAATGAGTGATAGAGATAAATCTTACACGGAAGTGTTTTATAAAAGTGTCGGATTCAAAATGGATGGAACTAAAATGTATTTACAACCTTTTTGTTCAGTAATTTTAAAAAAAGGATAAGCCATGAGAAAAACTTTTTTAAGCATTGTGATCATAATTCTGCTTATATCATGTCAGGAAGAGATGCCCAAGCAAGTTGAAAACATAAATTTTAGTGGAATTTATCCCCACCTGGCTTATTATAACAACGAAGATGAATGTGGTACAGGAGCTGTTGTCCCTTGGGCTGACAGGTTATGGGTGATCACCTATGGCCCTCATCTACCGCATGGTTCTTCAGACAAATTATATGAAATCACTCCGGAATTGAAGCAGATTGTCAGGGACGAAAGTATTGGTGGTACTCCGGCCAACAGGATGGTTCACAAGGAAAGCAAGCAACTATTTATTGGGCCGTATGTTATTGATGAAAACAGGAATGTAAAAGCCTTTCCTTATACAGATTCTCCAGGCAGGCATACAGCAAATGCGAGACATCTGATCAATCCGCAAGAAATGTTGTACCTCGGAACGATGGAAGAGGGGCTATATGAAATCAATACTACGACCCATGATCTAAAGACGTTATTTAAAGACGGGAATGTAATTGATAATGAAGCAGCTGATGAAAACGATCATGATACAAATCCGCTGCTGCCGGGCGCTCATGGGAAAGGGATGTATTCAGGTCAGGGTGTGCTGGTATATGCCAATAATGGTGAATTAACCCCCCAGGCGTTGAAACAATTTGATATTGAGTCTGGCTCACTGACAGAGTGGGACGGGGAAAAATGGAAGCTTATTCGTCGCAACCAGTTCTGTGAAGTAACTGGCCCGGGAGGTATATATGGCAATATGAATCCTGATACAGATCCAATATGGGCTACTGGTTTCGATCATAAATCTTTACTTCTTGGTGTAAGGGATAATGGGAGCTGGTCATTTTTTCGTTTACCAAAAGCCAGTCATACCTATGACGGAGCCCATGGATGGAACACCGAATGGCCCAGGATCAGAGATGTTGGAACACCTGATGATCCGGACTACCTGATGACCATGCATGGCCTGTTCTGGGACTTCCCGGGAACTTTTAGCAGCACCAATACATCTGGAATCCGACCACGGTCTGCGTATCTTAAAGTGATTGGCGATTTTGCAAGGTGGCTAGATCAACTGGTGTTCGGATGTGATGACTCTGCCAAACGTGAATTTCTAAATAGAAGAAAAGTAAAGGGGGATATAGAAGGCCCGGGTCAATCGAATTCGAATATCTGGTTCACTTCACTGGAAAAGCCGGATCAATTGGGGCCATCTACAGCTTCCGGGGCTATATGGTTAGAGGAAGAAGTAATTGCTGGACAGCCATCAGAACCATTTCTCTTTAGTGGCTGGCCCTTTCGGACGGCATGGATTGCCAATCATAGTGCCCATGATAACAAGTTAATATTTGAAATTGACCGAAATGGAGATGGCAATTGGGAGGTGCTCAAAAACGAAAAATTACTTGGAGGGGAATCAAAGCAAATTATTTTTTCTGAAAATGAAGCAGGTGAATGGATAAGGATGGTCTCTTCTGTAGATGCTAAGGCAACCGTTCAGTTTACTTTTACAGATGACGATTTCAGAACCGATATGCCTGATGAAATTTTCAAAGGAATACTGGAAGTAGGTGAAAATGAGCAAACAGGAGGCTTGCTCTATGGCCTCGGAAATAACCGTAGGACTTTGGGTGTCTCAGCAAAATATTTGGGTAAAGACGCTGGCTATTATGAGCTAAATGCTCAGATGAAATTGCAAAAAAAAGCAGATCCTGTTACCAGGGATTTTATTGACAAAAAATTTGCGATTCCTTCAAATGTAGTCACTATCGAAAATTCTTCAGTTCTGATTGTAGATGATAAAGGTCGCAGATGGCGCCTTCCCCTGGGCGATTCTAAATTTGACGATCTGATCAATTCGGCACAGCTCAGAATCAGTCGTGAAGTGGCCACCGAAAGAGACCTGTTCAATTGTCATGGTACATTCTATGAATTACCGGCGGAAAATGCTGACGGCTTTGCCAAGATCCGGCCTATCGCCTCACATAATTTCAGGATCCATGATTATGCCTCTTACAGAGGGATGTTGATCATGACAGGAATCAACCCTCAGGTTGGCAAGAGAAATCCTCATGTGATAATATCAGAAGACGAGAAAGCTGCCATCTGGGCTGGTGTGATTGATGATTTATGGTCTATGGGCAAGACAAAAGGGAAAGGAGGACCATGGTTAAACAGCAAGGCAGAAGCTGGTATTCCATCAGATCCCTATTTGATAGGATTTTATGATAAAAAGAATATGTCACTATATCATGGGCTGCATGAAACAGTGACATTTAAAGTTGAGGCAGATCCTACTGGACAGGGCCCCTGGATAGAATTTATGGAAATTGAAGTGTCTCCCGGGGAATCTTATGATTATATATTTTCCGATCAATTTCAGGCCAGGTGGATAAGGTTCAAAGTGGATAAAGATTGTGAGGCTACTGCAATGTTAGAATACAGGTAAATTCAATATAGGTGAATTGAGATGATAAATTGTTTAGTGGGATACTTAAAATAGGGTATTATACTAGCTAATTAATCCACAATTTGGTAGTTTGTCTTGCTTTTTATGCTTCGGAACGAATTTTTTTATATATTATTAAACCTCTGGCGCTATGATCAAGAATCATTATATATTTATTCTCTCAATTTGCAATGTGCTAATTTTTTATAATTGCCAACCAGAGATTAAGCAGGTTGAATTTGAACCATATTCATATAAATATACCATAGAGGAACTTCATAAAGAATTTTCCGATGAAATGATAGCAGAGGCCAGAATGGATATGGAAGAACTTTATGAAGTGAATGCCTCAGGTAAATATAAAGCCAGTTTCGAATCACTAGATCAACATAAAGCACCTGAATGGATTTTGGACGCAAAACTTGCTATTTTTTATGATTGGGGGCCATATTCAATTGCTGGCTATGGAGTCAAGGAATGGAATCGTGCCAGGTATCCGGATTGGTATCTGGCGCACATGTATGGACCGCACATTGATTATCATCGCTCAACCTGGGGTGAAGATTTTCAAAGGGATGATTTTATTCCTTTGTTTACTGCCAGTAATTTTAATGCAAAAGATATCGTGGATCTGGTGAAAATGAGTGGTGCTAAATATTTGGTACCTTTTAACAAACATCATGATGGATATTGTTTATGGGACTCTAAGTATACCCATAGAGATGCTGTAGATATGATGCCTGGACGGGACCTGACTGCAGAATTGATTGATGCCTGCAAAAAAGCTGGTATTTATTACGGATTTTATTTTTCCGTTGAGGATTATGAATATCCAATGATCGATGAAAATAATGAACTTTATCTTCGATATTGGCAGGATAATTATGTTATGCCGCCAGGCAATGCTATAAAGAATGAAGAAACCGGTTTTATAAAGGGAAAATTTATTAGTGAAATACATAATCGAATGGTGTCAGGGAAAATTCCTGTAACTGATTTTATGGAGGAATACATGGTCCCTCAGGCCAAAGATTTTATAGACAAATATGATCCGGATATCCTTTGGTTCGATGGCGAATGGCACCACGAAGCCGCTTACTACAAAACTCCTGAATTGGTTGCCTATTTTTACAACCGGGCGGAGGGCCGGAAGGATGTTGTCGCAAATGATAGAATGGGAAAAAATACCCGAAAAAACCATGGGGATATATATACCAGTGAGACAGATGTTGTTGTGGATAAAATAGATCATCCATGGGAAGAAAACCGTTCCATGTCGGAATCCTATGGATATAATCAATCGGATTCTTTAGAAAATTATCTTTCTCCTGATGATCTAATTCAAATGCTTGTAAGAATCGTTGCAAAAGGGGGAAATCTAAATCTAATGGTAAATCCTGATGGATCAGGGGAGGTGTCGCAGATTCAAATGAATCTATTAAAAGAACTGGGAGATTGGTTAAATATCAATGGAGAGGCGATATATGGGACACGGCCATTTGAAACTTTATGTGATAATACACAATTGGGTCAACCAGTATGGTATACCATGAGCAAAGACAGCACCTATGCTTATGCCATCGTTTTCGATTGGCCTAAAAGCGAGACTTTTATTTGCAGAAATGCCAGTATTGTTAAAGGATCAGAAGTTATACTTCTGGGTTATGACAAACCGATTGAATGGGTCGATACAGGAAATCGGCTATGGGGGTTATCTGCCAAAGTTCCAGAAGGAATGTTAAAGAATCCGGAAACAAGGCCATGCGATTACGCTTGGGTATTAAAATTCAAATATGATCGCGAGAATTAAAAGAAATAGGAATAATACCCTCTGACGCCATCTTTGCTGACCCCTTCAACATATACCCGCCCACGGATCTTCACGAGGATATCAACGAGCGATTCAGCATCTTTGATGGGGACTTTATTAATATGCGTAACAATAAATCCTTCTTCTATGCCGAGACGCTGAATAAACCCGCTTCGGATCTTGGTGATCCTGACGCCATCGTCGATCTTTAAAAGATCCCGTTCCACTTTGGGGACTACCTCAAAATCGGCCCCAAGTCTGCGGCTTGTATATATCTCCCGCGTAATGATTTCCGTAGTACCCTGAACATTGGTTAATGTAATTTGTGTATTTAAAGTTCTATTAGCCCTTTTGTAGGTAACATCCATAAGGTCTCCCGGTGAATGATAACTGATCACTTCTTCATATTCACCCTTTGATTTGATGTCCTGATCATTTAGCCTTATAATGATGTCACCTTCCTTCAGGCCGCCCTTCTCGGCTGCACCACCCTGTTGCATATTCTGAATGATCACTCCATCCCAATTGTCGAGTTCAAGTTCTTCTCCCAATTTCTGATTGATATCGGATACTTCCGCACCGACAAATGCTTTCTGGACCTCTTTATATTTGATCAGATCTTCAACAATCTTGGAAACAATATCTACAGGAACTGCAAATCCATAACCGGCATAAGACCCTGTTTTTGAGAGGATGGCGGTATTGATGCCCACAAGCTCACCTTTTGTATTGACTAAAGCCCCACCACTGTTCCCAGGATTAATGGCAGCATCTGTCTGGATAAATGATTCGATAGGAAAATTAGTCCTTAGAATATTAATCTGCCTGCCTTTAGCACTTACAATTCCAGCTGTAACCGTAGAGGTCAGGTTAAATGGATTCCCCACAGCCAGGACCCATTCTCCCACTTCAAGATCTCTTGAACGGCCGATTTTAATGTTTGGCAGGTCCTCACCATCGATTTTCAATATAGCCAGATCCGTAGAAGGATCGGAGCCTATCAACTCTGCTTTATAAGTTCGTTTTTCATGAATGACCTCGATTGCGTCAGCATTCTGTATCACGTGGTTATTTGTAACCACATATCCATCCGAAGTATAGATTACTCCTGAGCCGGTACTAATAAAAGACTGGCTTGGCCTTTCTCCAAAGAACCATTCCAGGAAAGTATTACTGTATTCCCGCTCCATTACCGTTTTAATATACACCACACTTGAGGTGGATAACCGGGAGGCATCTGTGAAAGACTCACTCAGAACATCAAGCCGGCTTAATTTAGGAGAATCCGGTGTGCTCATCTCCCTGACTTCAGGTTCCATGGAAGGTTCAACATAATTTGAAACCAGGATTTCCTGAGGTTCATCAGTTTTGTTTTCAATTAATGCCATCAGTTCAGGTTTTATTATATAGAAGAACGTAGCGGCCCCTAAAAGTCCGGCAATGTAACCTGTGATGATAATGATCAGAATCTTTTTCATTTATTTAAAATTATATTTCAAATCTATGATAAATCTGTTTTAATAAATAGAGTTTTTGACTGCCTGCAACATATCTATTCATCCTTGCTATAATTCTGCCAATCCCGGCATACCTCACATTTGAACCTCAAATAAGATGCCTTTTAAGTAATGTCATGTAAAATATGCACATTTTAAGACAGAATGACTGTTATTTATTACTTTTGCACGTCATGGGTGTCAGATCAATACTAAGTAAACCTATTGCTTCTTACGTTGTTTCTCAACAAAGGAAATGGATGAATTATCCTGGTAAATACCAGGATGCCCAGTTTAAGAAATTAATAAGTCGGGCAAAATCTACTTTGTTTGGACAAGACCATGATTTCAGTTCAATTAAAACATATGAGGATTTTAAGGACCGAGTTCCTGTAAAAGATTATGAAGGCCTTTCCAAATATGTAATGAAAGTTGTAGAGGGGGATAAGGATATTTTATGGCCAGGGAAACCAATCTATTTTGCAAAAACTTCCGGTACCACCAGTGGGACTAAGTATATCCCTATTACCAGGGAATCCATACCGAACCACATCAATGGTGCCCGAGATGCGCTGTTGAACTATATACACGAAACAGGTAAAAGTAAGTTTCTGGATGGGAAACTGATATTCTTGTCCGGAAGCCCTGTGCTTGAAGAAAAGCATGGAATAAAAACGGGCAGGTTATCCGGTATTTCCAATCACTTTGTGCCTGGATATTTACGGTCTAATCAGATGCCTTCCTATGAAACAAATTGTATAGAGGATTGGGAGATGAAGGTGGATAGCATCATTGATGAGACGCTACACATGAATATGACCCTGATATCCGGCATTCCACCCTGGGTGCAAATGTACTTCGATAGAATTATTGAAAGAACCGGCAAAAGGATCAAAGATGTTTTCCCGGAATTCTCATTATTCGTTTATGGAGGTGTTAATTTTGAACCTTATCGAAAAAAATTATTTGATTCGATAGGTAAGGATATTGATTCCATCGAATTATTTCCAGCTTCGGAAGGTTTCTTTGCCTTTCAAAACGAACAAGATGATCCCTCCATGCTGCTAATTCAAAATGCAGGAATATTTTACGAATTCATACCTGCAGATGAATTTTACAATGAAAATCCAACCCGTCTGAAGATCGATCAGGTTGAAGTCGGCGTAAACTATGCTATGGTCATTAACAGCAATGCTGGATTGTGGGGATATTCCCTGGGCGATACCATTAAGTTTGCCTCACTGAACCCTCCAAAGCTCTTATTTACGGGCCGTACCAAACATTTCATATCAGCGTTCGGCGAACACGTAATCGGAGAGGAAGTTGAAAAATCTATGCAGCATGCTATGCAATCCTTTGGAGAAGTCGAATTGATAGAATTCACAGTGGCTCCACAAGTAAATCCAAAGGAAGGATTACCTTTACATGAGTGGTATGTTGAATTTTCAAAACCACCTAAGGAACTTGAGGCTTTTGAAAAGTCCCTGGATATAAAACTTCAGGAATTGAATTCATATTATTTTGACCTGGTCTCAGGAGCTATATTAAGACCTTTAAAAGTAAAACCGTTAAGGCATGGTGCATTTCAGGATTTTATGAAATCCGAGGGGAAACTAGGTGGACAGAATAAAGTCCCCAGACTTTCCAATGAAAGAACTATAGCCGATAAACTTGAACAATTCGTAATCAGTTAATTTTTGGATACCGACCAAAAACATATTGCAATAATGGGATCTACCGGATCCATCGGAACACAAGCCCTGGAAGTTATCAGGGAGCATCCCGATGATTTTGTAGTCGAAGTACTTACTGCATACAATAATGCCGATCTTCTTATTAAACAGGCTTTGGAGTATAAACCTAATGCAGTAGTAATAGGAAATGATCAGAAATACGAATATGTAAATAGTGCACTATCTTCAGATAACATTAAAGTATTCGCTGGCCCTGAAGCTCTGGACTCAGTGGTTGAAATGGATACTGTTGATACTGTTCTTGCTGCACTCGTAGGATTTTCGGGTTTGAGTTCTACGGTGCGATCTATTAAGGCGGGCAAGCAAATAGCCCTGGCTAATAAAGAAACACTGGTTGTCGCTGGTGAATACATTACGAAGTTGGCAAGGGAGAAAGGCGTAAATATTTATCCTGTTGATTCTGAACATTCGGCAATATTTCAATGCATAGTCGGTGAATTTCATAACAGGATCGAACGAATTATACTGACTGCTTCTGGCGGACCTTTCAGGGGAAAAACAAAGGATGACCTTTTAAAGGTTGGTAAGGCAGAGGCTTTGAATCATCCCAACTGGGATATGGGAGCAAAAATTACAATAGATTCAGCTACATTGATGAACAAAGGACTTGAGGTTATTGAAGCCAAATGGCTCTTCAACCTGGAGCAAGATCAGATAGATGTTGTTGTTCATCAACAGTCTATCATACATTCTATGGTTGAATTTGAAGACGGATCCATCAAGGCACAATTAGGTTTGCCTGATATGCGAATCCCTATTCAATTTGCATTATCTTATCCGAATCGTTTGAAATCTACGTTTCCTAGATTTAGTTTTGCAGATTATCCAATGTTTAATTTTGAAAAACCGGATATGGAGACGTTTCGTAACCTGGCATTAGCTTATGAAGCTTTAAAAAAAGGCGGGAATGTTCCATGTGTATTGAATGCAGCCAACGAAATTGCAGTTGATGCGTTCTTAAATGATAAAATAGGTTTTCTTCAGATCCCGGATCTAATTGAAGGATGCTTGAGTAAAGCGCCTTTCATTTTATCTCCTGGCCTGGAAGATTATTTTGAAACTGATAGAGAAACAAGAATTTTAGCTAAAGAAATTATAGGGTAATGGATATATTGATTATGGCGGCTCAAATGATATTGGGCCTTTCGATTTTGGTAGGATTGCATGAGTTCGGACATTTATTGGCCGCTAAAGCGTTTGGAATGAGGGTTGAACAGTATTCGATCGGGTTCCCACCAAAGATCTTCTCTTTTAAATATGGTGAAACGGTGTATTCTATTGGTGCTATACCCCTGGGTGGATTTGTAAAGATCTCGGGTATGATTGATGAATCACTGGACTTAAAGACCATGACAGATGAACCCCAACCCTGGGAATTCAGGGCCAAACCTGCCTGGCAAAGGCTGATCGTAATGATGGGAGGGATTATTGTGAATGTGATTACAGGTATCATCATCTTTATCATCATAGTATATATTTATGGGGATAGCAATATTTCCAAGGAAGAGCTTAATAAGAATGGGATATATGCCTATGAGCTGGCACAGGAACTCGGACTGCAGACAGGGGATAGGGTCATTGAAATTAATGGCGAGGATTATCAGTATTACGATGATATTAAAAGCGCGGATGTATTGCTGTCAGATAATGCCTATTATACGGTAGACCGTAATGGAGAGATCATAGACATACCCATTCCCTCAAATTTCCTGGAAAAATTTTCACCTCGTAAAAACCGGGATGTTAAATTTATTGATCCCCTCACAACCTTTAGCGTTGGCAAGATCGATAAAGATCTTGGAGCGGCAGCAGGAGGCTTGATGGAAGGAGACCGGATTGTAAGTGTTAATGGAACACCTATAAAGTATTTTCAGGAATTACGAGAATTACTTGAAAATATTACTGGTGAAATGGCACATTTTGTTGTGTCAAGGAATGAGCAATTGGTGGATCTTGATATACAGATATCCGAAGACGGAATGGCAGGCTTCCAGATGGTTTCCGACTTAGAATATACCACCATGCATTATTCTTTCCTGGAGGCAATTCCGATAGGAACCAAGGATGCTTTCAATATTGTCTTTATTAATATTAAGGCTTTTGGTAAAATATTTTCAGGTGACCTTAACTTCAGTGAATCAGTTTCCGGACCTATAGGGATCGCAAAAATATTTGGGGGAACCTGGAATTGGCCCCGGTTCTGGAACCTGGTGGGTCTGTTATCCATGATCCTGGCATTCATGAATTTCCTGCCCATACCGGCACTTGATGGTGGGCATGTGATGTTCCTGGTTTATGAAATCGTTTCGGGTCATAAGCCTTCGGATAAATTTATGGAGGTAGCTCAGAAAGTGGGCATGGTCATCTTACTTGGATTGATGGTATTTGTGATATTCAATGATATATTCAAGGAAATAATTGACAAGTAACTACCAGTCTTTTACATCTTCCATTTGTTCGAGCATACGCATTTCTTCCAGCTCTTTTAGGCTGGGCCTGTAAAGCTCGAATTCTACGCGCCGGTTTAATTGGCGGTCTTCTTCTGTGATTTCCTCTACAATGGGATCCGTGCTGCCGTATCCTTCTGCATCTACTCTGGCCCTTGGTACATTCCCAAAATAGATGATATATTCCATGATCGCCTCTGCGCGATCCTTTGATAACTGTAAGTTATATTCCGGCGTTCCATAGGAATCTGTGTGTCCGGAGATCCGGAGTTTAAAATCAGGATTATCTAATAAAAAGCGGGAGACTTTATCGAGGTCATAGAACATGGTTGGTTTGATCTCGGCACTTTCCAGGTCAAATTCGATGGATTTGAACTTCATCCTTGAGGAAATCGCCTTCGTATATTTGTTGATCTCCATATTTCCAACGAGTGTGAAGAACTCTTCTATTCTAAAAAACTCACTGCTCTGAATGATCAACAGATAGCGGTTATTATTGATCAGATTAAATTCAAATGTACCCTGAGGGCTCAATTTTTTTGGAGCAACTTCAATTCCGTTTTCGAGATCGATCACTGTCACAATTCCTTCAGCAAAAGGATCCTGCGTTTCTATATCATAAATTGATCCATATAATTTGGCTACCGCTCCCGGTTGGGCCTCCATAGGTAGTGGAAAAGAATACAGGTCCAGATTGGCCATATCATTTTCAATACTTTTTGCATAAAAAAGATATTCTGAGTTGGCATCAATAGTAAAGTAAAATTCCGATCCTTCGCCATTGATCAGCGGGCCAATATTTACTGGTTCACCCCAGAATCGACCATAACGATAGGATTTATAAATATCAAATTCACCAAAATTCAGGAGATGTCCATTTGAGCTGAAATAAAGGACATCGTAGGTGGGGTGAAAGAATGGACTCACCTCATTGTTCCTGGTATTTATGTAAGGGCCTGCGTTTTGAGCTTCTGACCATTTGCCTTTTTTATCCTTATAGGTAAAATATATGTCAGCCATGCCAAATCCACCTATACGATCAGAAGAAAAATACAGTGTGTCACCGGTATGGCTCAGGGAAGGATGCGAGTCCCACGAATTGCTGTTAATATGTGAGCCAAGGTTCTGAATATTCCCCCATGTGCCATCCTCCTGCAGGCTGGCCACAAACAAATCACAATTCCCATACGTGTCCGGTGCGTCACACCTGGCAAAAAAAAGAGTTTTTCCATCTTTGCTGATACATGCCGATCCTTCATTGAAAATTGAATTGACCTCCGTAAGGGGTTCTGCTTCATACCATCCGTCCTCATCTTTCCTGCTGATAAAAATATCTTCATTTCGCCTGTAATCCAGCGGGGCCACCTCAGTTTCAAACCTTCTGGAAGTAAAGATCAATACGGAATCATTTACATTTAAGGAGGGTCCGTAGTCGGAATGCCTGGAATTAATCAGATGACCCATATTGATCAATACCCCTCTGGGAGGGATGAGTGTGTCAACATCTGCCCGGTAATCTACCAGCTCATAGTAATAATCTATTGAAACATACTGATCTCTTTCATAGCCGGCTACTGAATCGAAATGCTGGGTTATTTGTTCCAGATCAATATCCTGTCTTGAATGTTTAAGGACCAGTCTATATAAATCGATTGATTCTGCCTTTTTGCCCAGTTGTTCAGCCAGTTGGCCAAGTTCCCATATCATTTTCGTATCGTTATAAAAATTTTGAACGCCAAAATTGGAAACGTATTCATATAGCGATTCGTAATATTTTAAAGGATCTGAGGAACGTGAATTTTCATTAACAGCATTCAGCTTCTTTTTGTGATAGTAGTAAGGGATCTGATTTATGTTCGGAAAATCGATAAAGGGCTCTACCTGAATGATAGGACTTGTCTTGATGATGGTAGAATCCTCTTCGGAATTTATGATATTCTGTCCAAACAGAACCTGACACGTCAGTGTCAAAGTTACCAACAGTGGCGTTATTGTCTTTTTCTGGATCATTAATAATTAATTCCGAAAAATCAGTAATAAAACGTGAATTTCACAATTTATGTTGTAATTTTATTTAGTTCAGAGGTTATTAATTTAATATTCCCCCACTTTGGCACAGGTATTGAGTATTTACAGCGATTCATAATAAAGTATTAAATATAAAAAAAATGACAGTTTGTCATTATAGGGACGAATATGGGATTTAATAAGAATCTTTTATTATCAACTTTGGGATTATCGGATTTCAGGGATGAAGACACGGGAGAGTTTGTGCAACTTATAACACCTGATGCAGAGGACTGGCTTCCTGAAGAAAAAATACCTAAAGACCTGCCTATTTTACCAATAAAGAATACAGTTCTGTTCCCCGGCGTTGTAATTCCTATAACAGTTGGAAGGCAGAAGTCAATTCGACTTGTTAAAAGGGCCTATAGGGGTAAAAGGGTAATTGGTGTAGTAGCCCAGAAAAATATGAAGGTGGAGGACCCGGGTGAAAATGACATTCATAGAGTGGGAACCCTGGCCCGGATTTTGAAACTTCTGATCTTGCCAGATGGGAATACTACGATCATTATTCAGGGTAAGCAAAGGTTTGAAATAGAAAAGATCATACAAAAAGAGCCCTATCTTCAGGCAACAATTAGATCTATACCTGAACTATTTCCTGATGTTGATAAAAAGGAATCTAAGGCGGTTATTGAATCTATAAAAGATACTGCCTTTAAGATAATGAACTTAAATCCAGAGATCCCACAGGAGGCTCAGGTAGCACTTGACAATATAGATAGTCCAAACTTTCTTACATATTTCCTGAGTTCGAACATCAATGCCAGTGTGGATGATAAACAAAAGCTACTGGAATTAAATGATGGGATGGACAGGGCGACTCTACTTTTGGAATACCTTTTGAAAGACCTTCAAATGCTGGAGTTAAAACATGAGATCCAGCGGAAAGTGAACTCCGATATCGATCAGCAACAAAGAGATTATTACCTCAGACAGCAGATGAAAGTGCTTCAGGATGAGTTGGGTTTTGATGGGCCTGATCAGGAAATAAACCTGCTTCGAAGCAAAGGAAGCAAAAAAGATTGGCCCCAATATGCAAGGGATCACTTTAATAAGGAACTGGAGAAGATGCAAAGGATCAATCCTGCTTCTCCAGAATTCCCGGTAGCTATGAATTACGTGGAATTTCTTATAGATCTCCCCTGGAATAACATTACGCTTGACGATTTTGACCTGAACAAAGCTCTGGAAATATTGAATAAGGACCACTATGGACTTGAAAAGGTTAAAGACAGGATACTGGAATACCTGGCTGTCCTGAAACTCAAGCAAGACCTAAAAGGTCCAATACTTTGTTTGTATGGACCTCCGGGTGTGGGAAAAACCTCTTTAGGAAAATCAATAGCTAAAGCCCTGAACAGGAAGTATATACGGATGTCATTAGGTGGTGTTCATGATGAAGCAGAGGTCCGGGGACACAGGAAGACCTATGTTGGGGCCATGCCTGGAAGGATCATCCAAAATATTAAGAAAGCTAAGTCTTCAAATCCGGTATTCGTCCTTGATGAAATAGACAAGGTAAGTTCAGATTTCAGGGGAGATCCATCATCAGCACTATTGGAAGTGCTCGATCCTGAGCAGAACAGCACGTTCACCGATAACTATCTTGAGATCGAATATGACTTATCGAAAGTGCTCTTCATTGCAACAGCAAATACCATGGATACCATTAATCCGGCATTACGAGACAGAATGGAGATAATAGAGATCACCGGATATACATTGGAAGAGAAATATATGATCGCAAAAAGGCATTTGATCCCAAAGCAAAGAAGGGAGCACGGCCTGAAAGCGAAAGATGTATCATTTACAAAAACAGGTATACTTAAAATTATAGATGCATATACCCGGGAGTCTGGAGTTAGATCGCTTGAACGAAATATCGGTTCCATTATCCGTAATATTGCGAAATCAGTCGCGATGGAGGAAGAGTACAGTAAATCCATAACCCCTGACAGGGTTGTCGAGATACTTGGTACAGAAAGATTTGATAAGGAATTATACCAGGATAATGAGACTGCTGGTGTGGTTACCGGGCTTGCCTGGACACAGTTCGGCGGTGAGATCCTGTTCATCGAGTCAAGTTTAAGCCGTGGTACTGGGAAGTTGACACTTAGTGGTCAGTTAGGAGATGTAATGAAGGAATCGGCTATGGCCGCCTTGTCTTATTTGAAATCCAATGCCGAAAAACTAGGTATTGATTATATGGTGTTCGAAAAATATGATCTTCATATACATGTACCGGCCGGGGCAGTTCCAAAAGACGGCCCATCGGCGGGGATTACTATTCTGATTTCTCTTGCCTCAGTATTCACGCAGAGGAAAGTAAGAAATAAAATTGCCATGACCGGTGAAATAACCCTGCGTGGGAAAGTTTTGCCTGTCGGGGGAATCAAGGAAAAGATACTTGCTGCAAAAAGATCCGGGATTAAAGAGATTATATTGTGCTCCAAGAACAGGAAAGATATCGATGAGATTGCAAAATCCTATATCGCAGACATCCAAGTTCATTATGTTGACCATGTGGATGAAGTGATATCCATTGCTTTATTGAAGGAAAAAGTTTCTGACTCGATGAAGTTTGTTTTGGTATAATTGAGCATCGTTGTTGAATTGCAACTATCCTTGATTAATTTTCAAGAGAATTAATTATTAAAGAAGCGTTATATGTTGGACAAAGAAAAATATTTGACCCCGCGGGAAATTGTATCGGAGTTGGATAAATATATAATAGGGCAGGACGATGCCAAAAGAAATGTGGCTATTGCATTAAGGAACAGGTGGAGGCGCATGAATGCTGATCCTGAGATCAGAAGTGAGATCATTCCTAATAATATCCTGCTTATAGGAGCTACCGGAGTTGGAAAAACAGAAATAGCAAGACGTCTGGCCAAGATCGCGGATGCACCATTTACCAAAGTTGAAGCCTCTAAATTTACAGAGGTTGGATATGTCGGCCGGGATGTGGAAAGTATGGTCCGGGACCTTGTTGAACAGTCGGTTAACCTTGTCAAAGCCAAGAAAAAGGAAGAAGTAATGGATAAGGCATCTTCAGCTGTTGAAGATCAAATCCTGGATATTTTAATCCCTCCAATGAAACCTCAAACCTTGAGACCTCCACATACAATGGATAAGACAGTGGAGGAAATGCCTAAGGATGATTACGAATTAAATGAAAAAACCCGGGAAAAATTCAGAGAAAAATTACAAAGGGGTGAACTTGATAACAGAAAGGTTGAAATTAATGTTAGGCAACCGGCAAATTCTGGTATCGGAATGATAGGCGGCGGTATGATGGATGAGTCTTCCATGATTAACCTTCAGGAGATGATTGGCAATATGATGCCAAAAAGGAATAAGAAGAGGAAGGTGACCATAGAGGAAGCCCGCAAGATCCTGCTGGAGGAAGAAGCCGCCAAGTTGATCGACATGGATGAAGTAAAAGAAGAGGCGATCCGCAAAGCTGAAAGTACCGGAATCATCTTTATTGACGAAATTGATAAAATCGCTGGCGCTGCAAAAAAGGGGAGTGGGCCCGATGTAAGCCGCGAGGGAGTTCAAAGGGATTTGCTGCCAATTGTTGAAGGTAGCACAGTTAATACGAAGTATGGGGTAATCACCACTGACCATATCTTATTTATTGCTGCCGGAGCTTTTCATATTGCAAAGCCGTCGGATATGATCCCCGAACTTCAGGGAAGGTTTCCAATAAGGGTGGAATTAAATAATTTGACTAAGGAAGACTTCTGTCTGATCTTAAAAGCGCCTAAAAATGCCCTGACAAAGCAGTATCAGGCCTTATTCCAGTCCGAGGACATAGAGATCAAATTTACAGACGAATCCCTCGAACAGATTGCTGAAACCTCATTTCATATCAATGAAGAAATTGAGAATATAGGTGCAAGGCGACTTCATACGGTGATGAGTAAATTGTTAAATGATTTTCTATTTGATGTTCCTGACGTTATTGGCCCAAATGCCAAGATCATGGTCACGAAGGAAATGGTGGAGGAAAAACTGGCAGAACTGGTAACTAATAAAGATCTCAGTCGGTACATCCTTTAGTATGCGAAAATTTTTTGTTACAGGGTCAAGCAAAGGTATAGGACATGCCATTACTGAACTGTTATTGCAGGAACCTGATGTTGAAGTGACCGGAATTTCCAGGACTAATACATTTCAAAACAAACGTTTTGTACATATACCCTTAAACCTGGAAGATGTTGTCCAACTGGCTGCAGATGTTGACGGAATATTTAATGATCATACTGACTTCGAGGAGGTTGTTTTAATTAATAATGCAGGTTATCTGGGTGATATTAAGTATTTGGGAGATATCGATCACCGGGAATTCATCAAAGTAATGAATGTAAATGTTACTGCACCGGCTATACTCATGAATGCATTTATCAGGAGTTTCAAAGATGCAGGCGGAAAAAAGGTAATAGTAAATATAGGATCTGGTGCGGGGAGGCACCCATATGATGGATGGGGGGCATATTGTTCTTCCAAAGCAGCGATTGATATGCTATCAGAGGTAGGTGATATGGAAACCAGTATTAGGCAGAATGGCTTCAGAATTGTATCGCTTGCTCCTGGACCTGTGGATACCGGCATGCAGGAAGTAGTCAGATCAACAGCAAATACTGATTTCAGTCAAATCCATAAATTCAATGCTTTAAAAGAGTCCGGCCAATTACCTGCAGTTGAAGAGACAGCTCAAAAGATCATATCTTTTATTGACAGGATTGACCAGTTTGATGGTTCAATTCTGGATATCCGAAAAATATCACCTAACCAGTAGACATTTTTTTTGGGTAGTCGAAAAACACCAGTTCTCCTGCATTATAATTTATGGCCGACCAATCATCCGTACTGAAATCGATAGCCACTATTCCGGTTGTAGGTATATTATAAATATTTATGCCGCATAGCATATTGGCGAAATCAGTAAATCCAGGATTATGTCCGAATAACATGACACTATTAATCTTATTTTTAAGTTCCTGGACAATAGAGATCATAGAATTACTACTGCCATGATATAAGCGATCGTCTACCTCTATCTTTTTCTTTGGATAGCCGATTTCTTCTGATATTTTTTTGGCGGTGGTATATGCCCTATTGGCGGGACTGGATATAAGAAGATCCGGAATAATACCCTGTTTCCGTAATCTGATGCCCATTTCGGGTGCATTTTTTTTGCCCCGGTTATTTAACGGACGGTCGATATCATCCAGGGAAGGATCGTCCCAGGAGGATTTTGCATGTCGGACGAGAAATAATCGTTTCATGTCAGAAGAATTTAAAAACTGAAGCTAAAAAAATTATTTCATTTTGTCTCGATTCGGACCACAAATTTTTTTATATGAAATATTGTTAATATGAAAACCTTTTCATATGTTTGTGCGTATATTTTAAAAAAGTAAAAATATGAAAGGCATTTTAAAAGTATTTATTCTGTTATTGGCAGCATTCGTGATAGGATGCCAGCCAGCTGGAGATAAAAGTAACGTAAAGAAATTAAACGCTGAAATAAAAACAATAAACGATAATAAAATGGAACATTTAACAAAAGCAACTTTTCAGGAAAAAGTATTTAACTACGAAGTAAATAAGGATTGGAAATATGAAGGTGATCTTCCCTGTCTGATTGATTTTTATGCCGACTGGTGTGGCCCATGTAAAATGGTTGCTCCTGTTCTTGAGGAACTGGCAAAAGAATATGATGGCAAAATTCACATCTACAAAGTAGATACAGAAGCAGAGCAGGAACTTGCTGCCGCGTTTGGAATAAGAAGTATTCCTTCTTTATTATTCTGCCCTAAGGATGGTCAGCCTCAGATGGCACAAGGTGCTCTTCCAAAGGCAACAATGGAAAAAGCTATTAAGGAGCTCTTGTTAGCAGAAAAACCAGTAGAGAGCAACTAAAAGAAGTATTATAATTAAGAATTTATAAAGTAGAAGCTAATTAAGCTTACTTGATATATATTCCAATGTGCTAATCCCGCCGAATGGCGGGATTTTTTTTGGTTTATTCTAAGAAAAGAACCTGCACTGCACCTGGCATTTTAAGGCATAAATCAGATAAATTATTTGAGCAAATCAATAACAGCTTCAAGCTGTAAATCCCTACCCGACTGGACATCCTGGGGAGTTTGTTCCACATGGTTGTCCTGAGTAATCCAAAGCCATTCCAATGACAGTCCATCGCATTGTCTGCGGTCCGTTGTGCCAATATGGATCATTGAACCAGGCAGGTAATCAAGCATTTACACCGGCTTTTTTGATTGTACCAGGTTTAAAAACTGTCCTGGCAGCCTCTATGATCAGGAGAATGGAGAGGCAAAGCAGGAAAAAAGCGATGCTTCCGATAACATCGAATCCACTCTGGTAAACCAGTTGTATCAGTGCCCAGATGGTCATCACCAGCATAAATATCATAGGGATAACAACAAAAAAAGTTGGTTTACCTTTTTTACTTAGCCAAACAAAAACGACCAACAGGGCAAGACCTGCCAAAAGCTGGTTGGTAGCACCAAAAACAGGCCATACTGCCTGCCATGCAGGAATAGGATTGCCGGAAGCATCATGCAGTACCATGAAATTGAAGGCCAGCGGTAATGAGAGGGTAGCTATTGTTGCGATGACCCGGGCAAACTTTCCCTGAATATTGAAGAATTCTTCAAAAATATACCTGCCCAGCCTGGTGGAAGTATCAAGCGTGGTCAATAAAAAGGTAGATACTGCCAGAATACCAAATGATTTTCCTGTTTCAAAAGGAAGACCCAGTGATTGCATAAAATTACCCAGTCCATTACCATAGATCTCCAAAGGATTTGATTTCAATATCTCATTATTTGAGGCCAGCATAACGACTGTAAACAAGGAGATCACGGCTACCAGCCCCTCGAGCAACATGGCCCCATATCCAATCGGTCGTGCGTCACATTCATTGTTGAGTTGTTTTGAGGTGGTGCCTGATGCTACAATTGAATGAAAACCTGAACAGGCCCCGCAAGCTATGGTGATAAAGAGTATAGGGAATAAAGTGCCCCTTTCGATATTCGACCATGAGGTAAACATCGGGTATTTGATCTCAAATCCACCAATCAGTATCCCAACAAAAGCGCCTAATAGTGAAGCATATAAAAGAAATGATGATAGATAATCCCTTGGTTGTAAAAGAGCCCAGACAGGAGTGATGCTGGCAATCAGGCAATATGCGATGAGGATAATATTCCAGGTTCTGGAAGTTTCACCCATAATCGTTGGCAACATACCATCTGTAATGGGCAATAGATGTCCCAAATATATTCCAGCAAAGACTAGTGGTACAAATATAAACGAAGCAGCCTTGAGGCTAAGACCAAGTTTTTTCATTGTGAGACCGAATGCCAGGGCAAGT
Organism: uncultured Cytophagales bacterium; assembly: GCA_942491935.1. Lineage (GTDB taxonomy): Bacteria > Bacteroidota > Bacteroidia > Cytophagales > Cyclobacteriaceae > JAGTVG01. The sequence goes on along the minus strand of CALOCZ010000012.1, from coordinate 1,526 downwards.
AAAATAAAAAATATGGAGGAAGATCCTACTTCCGGACTACTTGTAAAGCCAGCTGAGGTAAGATCTACAAATACGATAAGAACATATACCAATGCCAGCCATATAAAGATGAGAAACATACGATAGGCAAGGGGTGACATATGTATCCTTGCAATTTCACCGATTGATTTAGCTTTATGCCGGATTGAAGCCATAAGAGAAGTATAATCGTGTATGCCTCCAATAAAAATAGTTCCAAGTACGATCCATAACAAAGCGGGCAGCCAGCCGAATGCGATCCCGGCAATGATGGGTCCGACGACAGGTCCTGCTCCGGCGATTGAGCTGAAATGATGACCGAGAAGCACCGGCGCTTTTGCCGGGACCTTGTCCACTCCATCATAATCCGTATGGCTGGGTGTTGGATTATTTCTTTGAACATCAAAGGTCTTATCGAGATACCTGCCATAAATCCGGTAGGCTATCACAAAAGCAACCAGTGCTATCAGAAAAATATAAATAAGCATGTCTTGCCTTTAAATTTTTTTAAATATAAATAATTGGATTGACAAAATATGTAAATTCGCTTAGCATATGTCTATTATGATTTTTTAAAACTAAAGCGAGTAAATATGAAAAAACCGTTGTTATTATTAGCATTTTTCATCTGTTTCAGTCAAGTTTTTGCACAGAAAATGAAACCTCAGGAGACAGAAATCTGGGAACCTGAACCAGTTGTTGTCACTCCAGGAGAAGGCACCACTCCACCTTCGGATGCTATCGTATTATTTGATGGAAGCAATCTTGATAACTGGGAAAATATGAAAGGTGAGGCAGCTGAATGGGAAGTTAGCGATGGGGCTATGACTGCAGTCAAAGGTGCTGGAGGTGTTCGAACTAAAAAAATTTTGAAAATTGTCAGTTACATATTGAATGGAGAGCACCTGCCGAAATAAAAAGTTGGAAAAGGACAGGGAAGGGGAAATAGTGGAGTGTTCCTTCAGGGATATTGATGATGGAATGAAGTCCAGGTACTGGACTCTTATAACAACAGGACCTACTCCAATGGTCAGGCGGCCAGCATATATAAGCAGCAGATGCCTCTGGTAAATGCCTGTAAACCTCCGGGAGAATGGCAGACCTATGATATTATATACAGGGCGCCGATCTTCAGTGATGATGGAGAACTGGCTTCCCCTGCTTATATTACTGTAATTCAAAACGGAATTGTTGTCCAAAACCATTATATGTTAAAGGGACATACACCCTATATCGGACTTCCAAAATATGAGCAACATGGAGATGGCCCTATTATGTTGCAAGACCATAGTAATCCAGTAAGTTACCGGAACATCTGGATCAGGAAACTTTAATAATATTGAAAAAATTGAGGATCAGGTTTGATTATCTGGCCCTTTAGGGCGCTAAGTTGAGGCTTTACAATCAATATATTATCAGGGCTTCAACTTATCATCTGTTTTTTAAACTAATAATAGTACCTTGCCTTGAAATCTATTCTTTTCAGGTGGTGGTTACGACATAGAGTC
>CALOCZ010000011.1:0-117500 GCA_942491935.1 uncultured Cytophagales bacterium | reverse complement strand
ACGATGACGTAGATAGGCTGCAGGTGTAAAGTCAGTAATGGCAAAGCCGAGCAGTACTAATTACCCGTATACTTTCTTCGATATTGTTGGCGCCGGGATGGGTTTATGCTCCGTCCCGGCAGCCCGCACCACTAAAGATTTATCTTTTACTGCACTCAATATCTTTTTGATACTACTGCTGTCGCAACATGTTTTTATAATATTTAGGGTTTTTAACATCACCGGCTACTGGTTAGCTGGTTATATGAAAAATCCGGTTCCGCTATCCCAACCCAGCGGAACAAAGACCTTATGGTGACCCTACCTTCGCTAAAGCTTCGGCAGGCAGGTATGGCTCACAAAGGATATCAGAAAACAAACGGTTCTCTGATTCATTGAAAATATTTAAGCCCCGCCTACGCGTTAAGCTTCGGCGGGTAAGACCTTATGGTGACTATGGCGGTGGGGTCCACCTCTTCCCATTCCGAACAGAGAAGTTAAGCCCACCCGCGCTGATGGTACTGCAATAAAATGTGGGAGAGTAAGTCGTCGCCAGTTTCTTCTTGTCCCGCTATCAGTGGGAATTATAATCCAGCTCTTTGGCGGGATTTTTTTTGCCTCAACTATTCGGTGAGCCCTTTTTTATGCCCCCTACCCTATAACCACTTTTTTGAAATTTTCCTTTATGAGATATCTCTGGGCTAAATCCTGTAGCTGGCGCGGTGTGATGTTATTGACCGTATCAATGTATCGATCATAAAAAATATAATCCTGCCCAAAGAAATGAATGTTTTTAAATTTATCTGCCAGTGCGAAGGACGTTTCAAGACTTGATATAAAATTCCCCAGCATATAGTTCTTTACTAAATTTAATTCTTCGTATCCAACCAGATCATTTCTTAAACAATCCATTTCAAAAAATACCTGCTCAATTGTATCTCCTACGAATTCCTTTTTCACATCTGTCCCAATCACCCAGAAACTATCCTGAATATGACTGACAAGGCTGGAATGAATGCCATATGTATAACCCTTGTCCTCACGGATATTCTTCATAAGACGCGAGCCAAAAAAACCACCGAGTAATTCATTCACTATGATCAATCCAATGAAATCTTCGTGCGATTTATTAATGATCCTTCTCCCCAGCCTGATTGATGATTGTAAGCTATCTGTTCTATCAATAATCGTTTCAGATTTTGTGGTATCATCAAACTCATGAATAATCGATTCATTCTGATAAACAGGAAGTTGATTAAGTGCTTCAAGGTTTGCGATCAATCGATCAGGCACATTTCCCGAAATAATTATCTCAATACCATTTAATAAGTCGGTCTTATAATAGGATCGTAAAAGTTCAGCATTCAGCTTGTCATTCATATCTTCAATTTCCAGAGATCTTCCATATGGATGAACATTGCCAAACAACAATTTCCGGATCTCCTTCCCTGCTACATAACTGTTTTTCTCATTATTGATCCTCAACTGCTGAATTTGAATATCTTTCAAGATATTGAGCTCATAATCAGGGAAAACAGGATCCATAAGACATTGACTAATTATATCAATAATCTCAACAAGCTTTGAACTTAAGGTATAAACCACAAAAGTATTGTAATCAATCCCGGAATTTATGCTGACATGAGCGCCATGAAATTCAAAAATATCTGCGAGTTCTTTTGAGGATTTCCCGGATGTTCCCTCCAGAAGCATCTGGGAAGCAAAATATGCTGTTCCTTTCTGCATTTCGAACCATCTCCCAGATTTCATAACAATCTCAAGCCGTACAATATCATGCTGACCCGCATGAATTATATGAAGGGGTGTACCACTGGATAAAGAAACGCTTTTGGCTTTTGTAATACTTACACTGGAGATCCTCTTTGCAGCAGCAGGAGGGGTCGTTCTATCAAGCATTAATTATTATCGTCAGTAATAGAATCGTTTTGTTTATAAGTATCGAAATTAAACAATAATGAGAACCTCAGGGTATTGGCTAAAGGATTGTTTGAGTCGGTTGGTATTAAATATGCGAAATCAACTCCAAATACTTTATATCGGAAACCAAGACCCATGGTGAAAAATTTTCTGTTGCCTTTAAATTCATTCTCATAAAAATACCCTGCCCGTAATGAAAAAAGGTCGTTATACCAGTATTCCAATCCGAAAGCAAGCATAAATTCTTTCATTTCTTCTGAAAATCCATCAGGGGCATCATACCATGATGTGAACATGGCATTCAACAATGACCTGTTGGGATCTTTACCCCTCTTAATGACAGGGTTTCCATTCGGATCCGAAACTATAGCTCCATCCTCATCAATTTCATAAACCGGAGGAGTCGGTACCATCAGCTTATTGAAATCGAAAATAAATGATAAGTGATTATTTGGATTCAGACTGGTCGTGAAATTTATACCGGTCCTGAAATTGGTGGGTATGAATTCCTTATTGTTGTCATCAGAATAAGTCATCTTAGCCCCAATATTGGTAATAGCCACACCCACTGCAATATTTGAATTGTTCCCGCTTAATAAAAGATCCTGCTTATAATACCAGGCTATGTCAGCCGCTACACTCTGGCCCACCTGTGCGTTGTTCGTACTGTTCCAGGCATTTCCCGTAAGGTTTGAATTTATATATCTTAACGATACCCCAAGGCTCATTTTCTCTGACAACATTTGAGCATAGGTTGCGTCAAGTGCAAATTCACGTGGATTAAATTGTCCAATGTTTGATCCAAGAATGTCCGTAAAGGTGATCTCCCCCAGGTCAAAATAACGCATTGACATGGCAACTGCCCTTTCCCTGTTAATTTTATAGTAACCTGAAAGGTAAGAAATAGACATATCATTAATGATATTTCCCAACCATGGAGTGTATGACAATGAAAAACCATAGTCATTTTCCATAAATGCAAACTTTGCAGCATTCCAATGCCCCGATGCCGCATCGGGAGAATTCGCTGCACCTGTATCACCTAAGCCACCACCCCTGGCGTCAGGGGCAATAGTTAGAAAAGGAACTGCTGTGGTTATTACCCTCCTCGATGTATCCTGTCCCGCTAATATTGATGTGTTCTGACTGAAAGACGAATTACTGAAAAATAAAATAGCAATCAGTCCAAAACACATTCTTAAATACTTGATCATTAAATAAATATGTTTAATCGCAAAGATAATTAATTAATTATTACTAGTTTTTCGAAATCCTCATTTTTTGCACCATCTACTAAAGAACGAACATATACACGATAAATGTATATTCCAGACTCTAGTTTTTTGCCTGAACCTCCCCTACCATCCCATTTGATATCGTTCACCCTGAATTCACTATTTACGGTTTCTCCTTCAATAATCCGAACGAGGCTACCATTCCTGGAATAAATCTGTATGATAATTTCCAGGTCCTGGCCCGACCGGTTGTGCTCAAAAGAAAAGGTCGTTTCATCACGGAAAGGATTCGGATAATTCAAAAGATTTTTTATAACCAGCTCATGACTTTCTCCCACAATAAACTCAAGATATTCCTCTGCCATGTTATTATGAGTATCCCAAACCCTCAATGTCACATAATGCTGGCCTTCCTCAAGTTCTGTAAACTGATATGTCAGGGTTCCGCCACGGTAATCATCTATATCAGCTTTATAAAAATTATTAAGCGTATAATCTACTTCGTCATCCATATTGGCCACAATTCCCTGGCTGATTTCACTTTGTGTTATATTTATTCCGCTTTCATCATAAAGATGGGCAATCAACCTGGGGTGGTCACTGGTGAGTTCGCCATCTGTAAATGTTGTATCTTCAAGGTACATTTCAATTTCAGGGGCCAACTCATCCAACACAAAATCATCAGTAATTCCTCCTACGGGAATATCAATATTCGAACCCGCTGCGTCCAGATCTTCTTTATCATTTACGGCATAGAGACTGATCTTTCCGTCACCAATTTCATATGAGATATTTTTAGAGACTACAAACTGAAATTCGAAATTGCCATTAACAACTGAAACATCGCCCTTAAAGATCAGGCTTTTTCGTATTTCATATTGCATAACAGGATCTTCCGTCCCCAGGGTTTCAGCTAGCTCTTTCTTATCATATACTGCTGCTGTTAATACCCCATTGAAATCAGTCAAATGCGCCTGATTTGAATTAATTATTTTACCGGAAACCTTTACATTTTTCAATGCTTTCAAGGTATCAACCTGAGTTTCAAGCGGAATCTCATTAATTTTTTCAATTACTACATTTTGATCAGGATATGCCAGTTTCATGGATGGATCTCCCAGCAATGAAAAATTCCTGTTTACAGATCCGTTCAGGCTTTCATTTTTTGTGTTTTTGGAAACCTCTCCAATCGTCTGATATTTACCTTCTACCTTTCTGAACACCTGGCCATAAAACGCCCTGTTCAATATATAATTGGTGGAAGCGAAAACCGGCCTCGAGGTTGTGACAAGTCCAACTACTCCCCCGCGTTTATTTATCATGGCATATTCGGCTCCGGATCTTAAACCAGGATCGTCATGACGACCATATTCGCATGTAGCAGTGACAAAGAATGGCAACTGATACAGGTTCTCCCAGCGTGTAACCATGGAATTGTCGAGGATCTTCTCAGAAGTCCACTGGAATTCATTCCCATGTCCGGTGAAATTCATTATAAGGGCACCACTTTTTATAGCATCATCAACCGCCTTTCTGGCTTCCGGAGACTCCTGATAATTTGGCTCGATAATCTGTGGAAAGGCATCGACATATATTTTCCCAATATTAAAGTTGGAATAGGATGTATCAACCATCACGGATAACTTCTCTGCATCATTTGAATGCCGTATACCATCTGTGCCATCTCCATCATCAGCCACAAAGTATATGTCATTCCTCCAGGGTCCAAAGCACCGGGGATCTGATTCATAAATTATGATTTTATTGACAACATCACTGGCTTCAAAGGAAGTTATTACAGGAATTCTGCCTACTGAAATGTCCATGATGTGATCGCCCAGGAAACTTTCTTCCCATTCACCTTCGCCATCATCCATAAAGCCATAATAATCATCAGAAGAATAACTATATATGGGGTGCAGAGAATTACGCGATTCATAAGTGGGAATAAAATTTGTATTACTTTCAACGCGGTCCTTGTAATCATAAGATCCACGGCCTAAGAGCATTACATATTTCAATGCATTAGTACCACTACCATTATCATACCTGAACTTAATAAAATTCCTTATCGCGGATATATCCTGTGCACCTGATGAAAATTCATTATAGATCTGGTCAGTAGTAACAACTTCTGCTGTCATACCCCTTTGTTCCCGGTGGTTCTTCAACCGGTCAGCGGCCATTTTAAAATCCGGATGAGTGATTATGATAAATTCCGGAGTTGACCTCCCATGAAGATCCTGATTGGTCACCTTGCCCTCTGGATGGGGTTGTAAAAGATTGCTTTCAGAGAAAATAACAAATTTTTTGAGTTGGCTGGTTTCTGTACCGAACAGGCTACTGCCATTTTCTGTGGAATATTCCTGATTTATAGGATGAAAAGGATCTGTTATCTCCCAGATATAATTCTCTGATCCATTATCTGCAATTGAAAATGTCGATAAAGGATTCTTTAAACTTTCAATGGATTGAAAATGGGTTTGTGTTTCATAGATTGCCAAATCCCGTTTACACCAAATATTAAAAAAATCAAGGTATCCTGCTGACAGATCATTGCTGCTGCCTTTTACATATCGCATTTTTAAATGTAGGATATCAGTATTGGCTGGAAAAATGCTGGTGCTGATACTGAATGTATCGGTCCTGACCTTGCCCTTAATACCATACCTCGTTTCAGGAATCACATCCATTTGTTGCTGCCCTACAGTGAATCCATTTACTTCCAGTTCAAAGTAAGAAGAATTATAGGAGGCAGCCATTACAGAACTTATTATTTTCAACTCTTCATTTTCAGTCAATCCTGGCGTCTCGAATTCGTAATCATATGTAGTTTTTAAATCATATTTCTCGCCATACCATTCCCTCCCGGATTTCAGTATGTTCAACTGATCCAGTTCATATTTTAAAAGTTGATCGAATGATTGTATTAAAGGATAATTATCACCTGAATTTTCTTTATCAATTATTCTAAGACCGGGAGTATCAGATATATTAAGAAAGTAAAAGGAGGTATCAGAATATATATTATTTACATAATCCACATAATATCCTTCAGAAACCTGCTTAAACTGAAGCTTGTGTGGGGAAAGTCCATAAAACAGGATATAATCACCCTGGTTAAACTGGCCATCATCCTCTCCTACAACAACAACACTGTTTTCTTCAAGGTCATCTGGTACCGGCTCGTCATTTTTTTGCGGCAGAAGATATCCGCCATTTCCAAAGATCCGTATATTCCTGGGATCAATAGCTGCTGGATTGATCCCAAGACTTACCAGGAAGTCAAAATTAATCTGATATACACCATCTTCTGTCAAACTTATTTTGTACCATTCCCCAGAGGAAAGAACTGATTCAAATGGATCAGATTTTCGATAAATAGACTCCTTACCTATCCCTGAATCTTTTTCCTCGTAGCTGAGGGAAAAAGACAGTACTTTCTTAAGTTTCCCGGAAATACTGTCAAGGTAAAAAGGAAGTATCCATACCTTGGTTCCTGCCGCCCCCCCTGATAGTATGGTATTGGATCTGATGAGGGGTGTATTTGAAAACTCTTTAAATTCAATCAAATCAATTTCAGCCTGACTTAAATTTGCCGTCTGGATTAATATAATTTTAATATCATAAATTTCTTTATCAGGTATTTTTACAGGATATAGCGGCAAATAAGAATAATCGGCGACATGAATAGCCCTCTCAAAATTCAGTACTTGCTTAATCCCACCACTCGGAATGACTATCGGGGAAGGCTCATTCCATTCTATTACAAACTGTTGTGAATTATTTGTATTTATGGAAAATCCGGGGTGATTAACTGTAAGGAAAGCAGCTAAAATCAAATAAGTAATTACCTTGCCCACTTTTTTCAAATTCCTTTTACCTATATAAACGCTTTCCCGCACATATTATTTATTATCGGGATAGCAAAAATAACCACTATTTGCCTAATAATCAGGCAATTTTCAAAATAAAGCTGATCTTAAATCCACTATGTATATTTCAAGACACTGCCTTTTTAATAAATATATTCTGCACTAGAGAAAGAAGTATATAAAACAAGGTAGCAGGGAAAATTCCCTTCAGGTTAAAAATGATCAATAATACAATAGATACAAGGACCAATAAAAGACTTAATTCATTCCCTTTTAATGCAAACTCCTTAATTTTAAAAGACATAAATCTCAAAGGTGCATTGAGTAAAAATGAACATATTACTGTGAAAATTACAAGACCGGTAGGGTTCGAATAGATAAATGAAAATGCTTCCCAGTCAGCATCCCAGGCAAATACTAATCCAGCTATAAGAAAGGCATTGGCCGGTGTCGGCATTCCCATAAATACATCTTTTTGATTTTCATCGATATTAAACTTGGCCAGTCTAAATGCTGATCCGATTACCACAAGTAAAGATACCATTGAAAGATAGGGTATCCCATGTTCCTGTATCATATGGTATAATAAAAATGCTGGTAAAATTCCAAATGTTACGAGGTCAGCAAGCGAATCTAATTGCTTACCTATCCCTGATACTGCTTTTAATATTCTGGCCGAAAAGCCATCTAAAAAATCAAATACAGAGCCTATAAGAATAAACAATGCACCCTGAAATAAATTTCCTTCATAGATAGCAATAAGACCCAGGCAACCTGCAAGTAAATTTAGAGTTGTAAAAGTATTTGGTATATATTTTATCAAATTCATAATTAAACATTAATACCGCAAAAGGGATTATGCCTTTTTTCATGTGAAATCGTTGTTTCGGGGCCATGCCCAGGATAAACGACCACCTCTTCAGGCAATACAAAAAGTTTTTCCCGGATGCTATTTATCAAAGTATCATAATCCCCTCCAGGCAGATCTGTTCTTCCTATGCTGTTTAAAAAGAGTACATCTCCAGCTATACAAATTTTACCATCATCATCATATAAGGCTATGTGCCCTGGAGAATGTCCCGGCACATCAAGAATCTTCAGCGAACTATTGCCCAGTTTAACCTCTTCTCCTTCGGATAAAAATCCATCGTGTTCTGCCTCTCTAAATTGATTAAATCCAAAAATAGGCGCACTCAATTTAGCACTTCGAAGAACCTGCAGCTCATTCTTCCCAATATAAAAAGGAATGTTATAATAATCCTTCAGTTGGTCAACCCCAAGTACATGATCAATATGACAATGTGTATTAATGATAGATTGAGGGCTAAGTCCTTTTTCGGAAATATATCCTTTAAGTGTCTCATACTCATCTGTCTCGTAACATCCAGGATCAACAATAATACATTTGGAATCATTTTCGATTATAAAAGTATTTTCTGAGAATGCGTTGAAACAAAAAACTTTGATAGATACCATATCACTCAAATTTATTACAATTTTGCTCGTAAAACTACCAAAATCAAACAAGTAAATAAAGTTACGTGAAGGTTGATTACATCATTGTCGGGCAGGGATTGGCAGGCAGCCTTATAGCATATGAGCTGATCAAGAGGAATAAGAAAATCCTTGTCTATGATTTGCCGGAAGAAAACCATTCCTCCAGTGTGGCTGCTGGATTATTTAATCCTGTTACCGGACGTCGATTTGTAAAAACCTGGAAAGCGGATGACTTGTTCCCATATCTTCATGATTTCTACCCATCTGCAGAAAAACATCTTGGATCGAAATTTTTTTATAGTTTGCAAATGTTCAGGCCATTTATCAATATGCAGGAACAAAACAAAATTACAGCTGATATTAATAATCTGGAAGAAAATAATTACCTGACAAGGGCCAAAAGTGAATCAGAAATCCTAAGTATCAATAAGGAATTTGGCGGGGTACATGTTAAGTCTGCCGGATTTGTAGATATCCCGGTCTTTATAGATTCTGTAAGGCAAAATATCAGGGAAACAGGAATATATATAAATGCCAGGTTTACGGAAGACAATCTATCATTGAAATCGCAATCAATTCACTATGAGGGATTTATATCAAAAAAAATCATCTTTTGTAATGGAGCCCATGCTTCCGGGAGCAAATTGTTCAGTTGGCTTCCTTTCAAACTGGTGAAAGGCGAATTAATTTATACAACAATAAGCCCTCCTTTTGAGTTTATTTACAACAGGAATTTATTCATATTGCCCTATAAGGGTGAGGTTCACAAAGTGGGATCGACATATGATTGGGAAAGAATTGATACAATTCCAACTGAAGAAGGCAAAAATATGCTTGAAATCAAACTAAAAGGTATTTTAGACGTTAATTTTAAAACCATTAATCATTTAGCCGGTATTCGTCCTGCTACTAAAGATAGAAGGCCATTTATTGGGATACACCCCCAGTATGAGAATGTAGGCATTTTTAATGGTCTTGGCTCAAAAGGCGTCTCTTTAGGCCCGTATTTTGCAGGAAAATTTATCGATAGCCTTGAAAGTGATATGGAAATTGATTTTGAAGCGAATATAAAACGATACAATTCTTTATATTAGTAGTTACATATTTACTATGTGTTAGAGATAATGAAGCGTTTTGGAATTTTACTAGGTTTATTGTTTACAGTTCTGGTCCATCAGTCCAGTGCTCAGATGAGTGTGGATGAATTTGGCAAGAACCGCTTACAATTCAAGAATTTTGAATGGCGATATCTAAGTTCCGAAAATTTTGACATATATTTCTATGATGGGGGTAACGAAATTGCAAAACAAGCTGCCCAATACCTGGAAGATGAATTTGAAAGAATTACTGATCTATTAGGCTATTCCCCATATACTAAAACCAGGATCTTTCTCTATAACTCAGTAACTGATTTACAACAGAGTAATATAGGGGCAAATAAAACCAACTTTTCTGTTGGAGGTGAGACTGATTTCGTAAAACCTCAGGTAGAAATTGCCTACCCAGGATTAATGAGTGACTTTAGGGGTGAATTGGTTTATAAGATCTCTCAAATGCTGATTAACGATATGATGTTTGGAGGCAGTCTGGGTGATATGTTCCAAAGTTCATATTTGTTGACATTGCCGGAATGGTATATTGATGGTGCTGCCAGCTATATTGCCTATGGTTGGAATGTTGAATTGGATGATTATATGCGTGACCATTTTATCAATGGGAAACCAAAGAAACTGAATAAATACCTGGGTGAAGATGCCAGAATGATTGGCCAGTCCGTATGGAATTTTATTGCTGAAAGATATGGCAGAACCAATATTGCTAATATTTTGAATCTTACCAGAATTATCCGTAAGGAAGATAAAAGTATTTCTAATACACTGGGGGTCTCATTTCAGAATTTTATTGAAGAGTGGTTGACATTTTATATGGATATTTCAAATTATGTTCTTACCAGCTATTCACCACCGGAAAGGGATAAAATCGAAATAAAGAACAGAAGAAATTATAAATTTCATAAACTTAAGATCAGCCCTGACGGCCGCTATTTAGCTTATTCAAGAAATTATCGAGGGAAGTATAAGGTGATCCTGGATGATTTACAATCCAGAAGATCCATTGATATTATGACTGGTGGCTATAAGGTCATTAACCAGCAAATCGAATATGAAATGCCTATTATGAGCTGGATAGATAATGAAAACCTTGCCATCATCACAAAAAAATATGGCAAAAACTTTCTCTGGTTCTTTAATGTGAATTCAAGAAGAAGGCAGAAGAAAGAACTTACCAGATTAAGCAACATAAAGGATTTTGATGTATCTGAAAGCGGAAACTTAGCTGTAATGAGTGCTGACCTTAACGGCCAGAGTGATATATTTCTGATCAGCCTCAGGCGTAATTCAATAAAAAGAATCACTAAGGATATTTATGATGATATTAATCCAAAATTTATACCGGGATCCAGTGCTATAATCTTCAGTTCGAACCGACCTTCAGATTCTTTAAATGTTGAAAAAAAGATCAATATTGAAGAATTAAGTGATGTATATAACCTCTTCGTTTATTCCATAGATACGACCCGAAACCTTCTTTTCAGGGTAACAAATACTTTAAGTCGAAATGTAAATCCCATCCCAATCAGTGATACGGAATTTTATTATATAAGCAATCAACAAGGCATCGATAACCTTTATAAATTTAATATTAATCGAAAAATATATACTCAAGTCTCAAATTTCAGATCAAGTATATTGGATTATGACTTAGGCCCGAATAAATCAGGCATGGCATTCACCATGCTCGATAATGGCATCACAAGTATATATTATTATCCTAATTTTGATCTGAATCAAAACACTTTTACTCCCCAAACAAGGCGTCAGGAGGTGATCAATGCAAAATTCGTGGCTGAAAAAATCCAAAACCGAAGGGTAATGCTGAAAGATTCTCTTACTCGTGCAAAAATTGCGGAACAGCAGAAGTTGATATTCCCTGATGCTAATACTAACGAAGAAGAGATCTTGCCTGATAAAGTAGAGGTCATAGATTCTGATATGCTTGATCTTATTGACACAGATAATTTTACCTTTGAATCTGAAAGTACGCCCCCGAAAACTCAAGTAGCAGAAGATACATTGGTTGAAGAAAGTGCACCTGAAATATTGGCCGAAATAGATACAGTTGATGATAAAAGTATAACAACTGAAACACTGGCTGAATCAGATACGATTGCAGAAGAAAGTATATTGCCTCAAATGCAAGCACAAGAAGATTCAACTGCTGAAGAAAGCACTGTAGCCCAAGCCGTGGATACTTCCGAAGACGAACAATCACTTGAGGACATTATTGAGAAGCAATATGCAGATCCCACAGAAACACAATTAGACGATCCTTTACAGAAACGATTTGATGAGCCTGTTATCTCTTCAGGTGAATTTATTGATACGGATAATTATGTGTTCGATAAGGAAAATGTTCAGGAAACACAAAAGCAGGAATCTTTCCTTTCAAAATATAGAAAATTTAAAAAGGAGAATGAGATCCTGGGGCCTTATGATTATAAAACACAGTTCAGCGCACAGAATCTGGTTACTTCTTTCGTAATTGATCCTTTGCTTGGCTTTGGAATTCAACTGGAAATGTCTATGAATGATATGCTTGAGGATCATAAGTTCCTTGGTGGAATTCTTGCCACTACTAATTTAAGAAGTGGAAAAATATTCGGAGAATATCAATATCTGAAGCATACAATAGATTTCAATGTACGATATGACAGGAAATCTTTATACAGAGGAACAGAAGCCGGAAGTCAGAAATATGCCTTGAACCAATTTGAAATAGGTGCAGCCCTGCCATTTAACAATACTTCCAGAATTGCCATAAAGCCTTTTTATGCAATGACAACCTATAACGACCTTAATGGTTTGACATTAACCAATCCGACACCAAATACGGAAACTTCAAATATGGTCCATTATCTTGGGTTCAAGGCAGAATATGTTTTTGACAATACAGTGGTCACTGGTCTTAATATGACTTCAGGATTAAAGGGAAAAATCGGTTATAGTATGTACCAGAGTGTGGATGAATCGGAAAAAAGCTTTAGCAATTTTTATATCGATTTCAGAAACTATCAGAAGATACATAAGGAATTCGTTTTTGCCACACGTCTTTATTATGGGCGATTTATGGGATCGAACCAACAGAGCTATCTTCTGGGTGGGCTTGATAACTGGTTATTTAACTCAACAAATGTGACAGGGCCAGATGATCCTTTGGTAAATTTGCCGTTAGTTGACAATAGCGATCAATTGTTCCTCCAGTTTGTAATGCCGCTTAGAGGATTTAATTACAATACATTTAATGGGACAAATGCCATGGTTGTTAATTTTGAACTGCGGTTCCCAATTATTAAATACTTTTCATCCAAACCTATATCATCAAGTTTCCTTAGAAATCTATTATTTGTAGGATTTTATGATATCGGTTCGGCCTGGACTGGAAAATCACCCTTTGCAACAGAAAACAGTGTCAATACACAATTCATAAACAGTGAAGGATCACCTTTCCAGGCGCGGATTCAGAATTTCAACAATCCCTGGTTATCTTCCTATGGATTTGGGCTCAGAACTGTCCTTCTGGGATATTATATGAAGTTTGATCTGGCGTATCCAATAGAAGATTATACCATTGGTAAACCCCGGTTCCTGGTTTCATTAGGCTATGATTTCTGATCTTCATATTATCCAGCGTAACAGTTTATGAAATTATTTTATAGAGAATTTGGAAATGGGGAGCCTTTAATTATCCTTCACGGCCTATTCGGAAGTTCCGATAACTGGCAAACCCTTGCTAAAAAATTTGCTGAAGAATTTAAAGTATATACGGTTGATCTGAGAAATCACGGACGATCTTTTCATCATGATGAATTTAACTATGATGTCATGATGCATGATGTTGAAGAACTTATAAAGGATATAGGATTAGAGAAAGTTTCTCTAATGGGACATTCGATGGGTGGAAAATTGAGCATGAAATATGCATTGAACTTTCCTGACAAAGTTTCAAATCTGATCGTGATTGATATTGCTCCAAGAAAATATCAGGTATTGCATGAGGGCATTATTAAAGCTCTAAAATCCCTGAATTTATCACAATATAATAAGCGAGAGGAAGCAGATGATGCTTTAAGCGATCAATTACTGAATTTCTCAGTACGTCAATTTTTACTGAAAAACCTGGTCAGAAATCCAAAAGGTGGATTTAAATGGAAGATAAACCTGGATGTGATTGACCGGAATATTCAAAACCTTGTGGTTGAAATAACATCAAAGCATCCCTACCAGGGAAACACATTATTTATCGCAGGTGATAAATCAGATTATATCAGACCTGTCGATGAAGAGCAAATCATGAAGTTATTTCCCAAGGCAAGGATCAAATACCTGCCAGACACCGGGCACTGGGTTCATGCTCAGGCACCTGAACTTTTATACGAAACCGTTATTGAATTTGTAAGATTCTCCTAATATGCCTGTAGGAAAAATATTTATCATACCGACACCAATTTCAGATACCGATCCGAAGTCCGTATTACCAGATATGGTGATTCAAACGCTTCATAATCTTGATACTTTTTTTGTGGAAAACATCCGAACGGCACGCCGCTTTCTATCAAGCATTGGAGTTAAGAACATTCAGGATCTAACATTTGAGATCATGGATAAAAACACCGATCAACAATCATTAGAGCGCATGATCCAGATAGTTAAAAATGGAAAGGACGCAGGGATTATGTCTGAAGCAGGTTGTCCTGGAATTGCAGATCCCGGATCAGGTATTACACGTCTTGCCCATAAAAATGGCATTAAGGTAATCCCCTTTACGGGCCCCTCCTCTATTTTCCTAGCATTGATGGCTTCAGGCTTTAATGGACAAAATTTTCAGTTCCATGGATATCTGCCGATCGACAGGGAAGCCCGTAAGAAATCCTTACTTGACCTGGAAAGAATGGTCTATACAAAAAATCAGACACAGATCTTCATGGAAACCCCATATAGGAACAACCAGATCCTTGATGCACTTCTCAAGATCTTGAAACCAGAAACATTATTATGTGTTGCAGCGGATATTTCATCCGAAAACGAGTTTATCAAAACCCAACCAGTAAGTATCTGGAGAAAACAAATTCCTGATATCCATAAAAAACCTGTAATGTTTTTATTATATAAATAAAACAGATACTGTCAGGTTTATTTATTGCAAATCTTAATTTTATATTCTTAAATAATAATCACCGATAAAAATTCTATAATAAAGATAATTTTCCGACTTTTAGAATTATAATATCCGGAGATTTTAAAGGTTTTAAACGTGCCTTATAAACTAATGCCCATATTTAAGGTCCTAACTATTCTTATCGTTGTTCTTCCAATATCGCACTTCCAAAAATCATTTGGATATAACTCCTTTTCGAAAATAATAGCAAATGACAGCCTGGTTTTTGTTTCAGGGTATATCCAGGATTCCTTAACTGGCAATGGCATTGGAAATGTATTAATAACTTACAGAGAAGCCCCTTATGGTAATTTTGTAGGAATTGTAAGAAGCCGGGATGGTGATGGTTACTATAGCTATAAGACCTTTGGGCATGAAAAGTATATAATAGAGATTAAATCTGAGGATTATATTGGAACGGCTGATACAATATATCCGCTATCTCACCCGGGCATATCTATCAATAAAGATTACTCATTATCTAAAAAACCATCGGATGAAATAATTTTGCTCGACAACCTGATATTTGACCAGGGAGAATCAGAAATAAAACCTGAGTCTTTCAATGAACTTGATGCTTTGGCGAATTTAATGAAGACAAACCCTGATATGATTATTCAGCTCGAAGGCCATACTGATTTTAGAGGAGGAAGGTCAAAAAATTTAAAACTTTCTCAGGAACGTGTTAAACAGGTTAAAAATTACTTAATTCACGGTGGAATTATGCCCGACAGGATCCTTACAAAAGCATATGGAGGATCTAATCCTCTTAGCTGGGAAAATACGGAAGAGGCATCGCGATTAAACAGGCGAGTTGAAGTAAGGATAATCAGGCGTTAAGACTGAAAATATGAAAAGACCTATAATCTATATATTAATATTCTTTTTTTCAGTACCGGCAATTGCACAGGAAGTACAATGGGTCTCACGGGTTATTGATTATTCTTCAGAACTGTCGGAAAAAGAATATTCAGCCCAACAGGTAATAGGAAAGCCAGACGTCTTGCCACAAGGTGGCGATAGTCCAAATGCATGGATGCCATTGAATCCGAATAAATCAGAATATATAAAGGTTTGGTTTGATCAACCTATGCATATTCAGCAGATCGTCATTGCTGAATCTTTTAATCCAAGTGCTACATATCAAATCTATGCTTATGACAGGGAAGGCAAAGAATACCTTTTAAATTCCTTTTCACCAGGCCCAGTACCGCAAAAGGGAAGACTTTTACATGTATTTTTTGAGAGGACTGTTTATGAGCTTAACTCTTTGAAACTGGTGCTGGACGGTTTATCGGTCCCGGGATATAACGGTATTGATGCCATTGGGATCTCAGATTCAAAGATCCCTGTAGAGGTTGAGATTCACCGGGCTGCAAATGTTTCCAAAAAACTGATCGCCCAAAAGCTCAGTCAAAGTATAAACAGTGAGTATAAGGAGGTCCGCCCCATTCTAACTCCTGACGGCAAAACTATGTACTTCAGCAGAATGAACCATCCCGAGAATATCGGGGGCACAGACGATCCCGAAGATATATGGTACTCAGATTATAATATGAATATAGAAGATTGGCTTGACGCTGTTAACCCTGGCCAACCACTTAATAATACCGGAGCAAACTATGTAAGCTCAATAACACCTGACGGTAAATCCATGACGGTCATACTTGGCAACAGATATCACAAAAATAAAGACATGAAGCCTGGCGTTTCTGTCAGCACAATAAACAGCAACGGCTGGACCAAGCCGGTCCCGGTCAATATTAACAATGCCTTTATAGAGAATAATGACGGGCATTATTTTCTTACGCAAAGCCGGGAATCAATGATCATATCAGTAAATAGATTTGATGCTTATGGGAGAAAAGATATTTACGTGACCTTTTTATTGCCTGATGGTTCATGGAGCGAACCGCTTAATCTGGGAAACACAATCAATACAACAAATGATGAACATTCACCATTTCTGGCAGCGGATAATAAGACCTTGTATTTTTCTTCTAAAGGATATAGCGGATTTGGCGGGTATGATGTTTTTGTAAGCCGGCGGCTGGATGAATCATGGAAGAAATGGAGTGAACCGGAAAATCTTGGAAACCAGATAAATACCGAAGAGGATGAAGTCTTTTTTACCATCCCTCCATCCGGGGAATACGCCTATTATTCAAAAAGTATCTCTGAATATGACGCTGATATTTACAGGATACAATTACCTCTGTTTTTTCAACCAGAACCAATTGCCTTATTGAGAGGGCATATTTATAAAGAAGGGACCAGAGAACCTGTTCCAGCCAGGATCCAGTATGAAGTATTCCCGGATGAAACGGAAGTTGGATACACAAACTCCGATCCGGAGACCGGAGATTTTGAGATTGTATTCCCCCTGGGATCAAATTATAAATATGTTATTGATTTAAATGGTGTAGTACTTTATGAGGATACTATAACGCTAATCGGACAAGATGAGTACACGGAAATCGAGCGGGATATTTTCATCAACCCGGACAAAATAAATGAGGCCATAACCAGTGCGGTAGTATTGGCTGGAAACGCAGATGCCCTGGATCAAAAGCAGGATGAAGAGGAAACTCCTTTCATAGAGATCAATGATGGTGTTTTGTCAATTAGTGTCCATTTCAATTTTGATTCCGATGTGATCTGGAAAAGTTCTTATACACACCTGGACAGGATTGTCAATCTGCTGAAAAGCACACCTGTAAATATCATACTCGCAGGACATACTGACAGCATTGGTTATGAAACTTATAATCTTACTTTATCAGAAAAAAGAGCCAGGTCGGTTTACCGGTATTTTGTTAAAAAAGGCATAGACCCCGAAAAGATCAAAACTATTGGTTACGGGGAATCGAGACCGTTAACTTCAAATGATACTAAAGAAGGGAGAAGAAGGAATAGAAGAGTAGAGTTTATCAGGGCAGATGAAATGGAAAAATATGATCAAAAGTACCAGCGGTAATCAATTGCTTTTATTTAACCCTCCGATCATATATTTTTGCTGCCGCTCAATATGAAATTAATAATAAATTCATCTGAATGGATATCCTGCAGGGAATTTTTGAGGGAATTAAAGAACTTAGCATCTTAGAGACAACAGGTGTTCTTTTTGGGCTTCTAAGTGTTTGGTATGCCAAAAAAGAAAGCATCCTGGTGTTCCCAACAGGTATTGTTAGTGTCCTGATATATGTTTATCTATGCTTTAATACACGCCTATATGCCGATATGGCCATTAATGCTTATTATTTCGTAATGAGCGTATATGGCTGGTATTACTGGTCAAGAAAAGATGATACCAGTCACCATACTCCAATCACGAAAAATACCAAAAAAGAATGGATGTGGAGCCTTTCCACTTTACTTGTTTCATTTGTTATATTATCACAGCTACTTATACTCTTCACAGATTCCGATGTGCCTATAATCGATGCATTTACAACTTCTATATTTTTTGTTGGAATGCAATTGATGGCCAGAAAAAAAATCGAGAACTGGCTGGCATGGATTATTGGAGATTTTATTTCAATCCCCTTATATTTTTATAAGGGTCTTGTTCTAACCAGTTTTCAGTTCTTTATATTTTTTATCATTGCCATACTTGGTTATTTGTCCTGGAAAAAAACACTGGAGCTATCGAAGACTTAAAGAAAATAGCAATAGTAGGACCGGAATCTACCGGCAAGAGTACCTTGTCAAAAGAATTAGCTACATATTACAATACATGCTGGGTGGAAGAATATGCAAGGTTATACATAGATCAATTAAAGAGACCCTATCAGAAACATGATCTGGAAAAAATTGCAAAAGGTCAGTTAGAGGCAGAAAAGATTCAGGCCAGGTATGCAAATAGAATTTTGATTTGTGATACAAACCTCATCGTAATTAAAATATGGAGTGAACACAAATACGGCTCCTGCCCAGACTGGATTGTAGAAGAGATTTCCAAAGGCGATTATGATCTGCATTTACTAACTTATGTTGATATTCCATGGAAAGAGGATCCGCAAAGGGAACATCCTGATAAGCGTGGTTACTTCTATAAGAAGTATAAAGAAGAACTTGAGCGCTGGAATCTCCGGTATGTTGAGATCAGAGGAGATGTGAAAGAACGGTTTACCAAAGCTGTTTCTGCTATAAATGCTTTATAAAACCATTTATTTAGATTAATTTTGATTCTAATTTGAGGGGTGCCTTAATATGCGGGCTGAGATTATACCCTTTGAACCTGATACCGGTAATTCGGGCGTAGGAAATCTCAAAACTCCATATTAACACTACTCGAAATAAAAGGGGTGCCCTAATGAAACGGGCTGAGATCATACCCTCATCACCTGATGCCGGTAATGCGGACGAAGGGAGGTATGGTAAGCAACAAAGAGAACTTACCCCAGTTTTCCGGATGTTAACCTAAATTTTCAGAAAATGAGGAAAGTTTATTTACTTTTCGCAATGTGTATTCTTGCCAATCAGCTATTTGCTCAATCAGGCTTATCAGGAAATGTTTTTGACAATGGTACCAGTGAAGCACTTGTTGGTGCCAGTGTAGTTGTAATCGGGACCAATACCGGAGTGATAACTGATATGTCCGGATCTTTCTCTATTGACGTGGATAAAAAGAAATATACTGAAATAAAAATCAGTTATGTAGGATATGATCCTGTAACTATAAATATCGCCGACTCAAATTATATATCTGTCCCCCTTAACACAGCCTATACACTTGATGAAGTCGTCATACAAGCCGTCAGAGGAAATGACGACAGGCCATCGGCCAGAAAAGTGATCTCCAAAAAGGAAATCGAAGGTGTGTATATTGGGCAGGACGCGTTGTATGTGATTGACAAACTATCGCCATCGATCATAACATATTCTGAATCAGGCACCAATGTTACCAATTATGGATTGATGAGATTACGCGGCATCGATCAGTCACGTATGAACATTACCCTCGATGGTACACCTTTAAATGACATGATAGACCAGGGTGTATTTTTCTCAAACTTCACTGATTTTACTAATTCCATGGAATCAATCCAGATTGAAAGGGGGGTGGGAACGAGTACTAATGGTACAGCTTCCTATGCCGGTTCTGTCGATTTTCAATCAATAGATTTGAGGAACCGGCCGGCTGAAGCTCAATTACAGATCTCAGGGGGATCATTTGGCACCTATCGGGGAACTGTGGAGCTTACATCCGGAACAGTAGGTAAAGCATTCAATTTTTATACCCGATTCACAAAGATTCACTCCGATGGCTATCGATATCACTCAGGCACCGATTCATATTCCTTCTTTTTCTCAGGAGGGTATTTTGGAGAAAAGGATATGGTCACCTTAAAAGGATTTACAGGTCAGAGCCAAAATGGACTCGCCTATTTGCCCGTTGCCTTATCTGACATTGAAGAAGATCCCAGAACCAATTATGTAAACGAAAATGACATTGATAATTTTGGCCAGGATTTTATTCAATTACAATATACCAGGTCGTTAACTGATTATTCCTCCCTGGTAACTACACTTTACTATGGGGCGGCAGGAGGAGATTATCCCGCTGGTTTTTATGTAACTGATTCAATCTACAATTCAAACAGCCCGGATGGATATGAACTGATAGACAGGTTGGTTCAGATTAACTATCCCCTCTATAACAATCATGTTGGATTCATTTCCTATTTCAACCATAATTCGAAAGATCATAAATTAGATCTTAGCACAGGAATTCATTTATATACATTTCAACGACAGAATCTTGAAAGTGTGATCCCTGACAATGCAAATCCATATTATGACGAAAGGTCCTGGAAAAATGAGTTGAGCTTGTTTGGAAAACTTGACTACAAGATCAATAAATTGATTTTGTTTGCCGATTTACAACTCAGGACCCTAAAACTCGAAATTGATCCGGATGAAACACTACTTCCGGATGAACCGAATGTAGTGAAAAACTGGACCTTTTTGAATCCAAAAATTGGATTAACATATACACTCGATAATATAAAAAACCTGTATCTGATTTATGGCTATACAGGCAGGGAACCTACTAAAATTGACATCTTCGGAGGATTTCAATTAAATGGATCTAACCTTGAAAGCGTATTGTCAGATGATGTAAAAGCAGAATATGTTCATGATATCGAGGCCGGATTCAGGTTCAGCAGATATAATATTACAGGCCAGATAAATGCCTTTTACATGAAATTTAATAATGAAATTGCCCCAATTGGGGTATACGTTCCTGAAGGATTTATACAATTAAGAAAAAACATCCCATCCAGTTACAGGGCAGGGATTGAATTAAACTGGAATTGGAATTTCGCACCTTCCCTATATTTCAACGGCAATACAACTTTTATGCAAAGTCAGATCAAAGAGTATGCCCCTGAAGAAGATCCTCAGGTATATGAAAATGTCTCTCAACCATTCAGCCCAAATTTTATGGCAATGGGTGCACTGGTTTATAAGTTCAGAAATTTATTAGATGTAGAAATATCAGGCAGATATGTTGGCGAATCATATCTGGAACCTACCAATCAGGCTGATATGATCATACCATCCTTTTTCGCAGCCAATATGCGCTTTGGAATTAACTTTTATAAAGAAAACAGACTGGATATCTTTTTTAATAACATTTTTAACAAGCAATATTTTACGTATGGTGCACCAGTGGATCCTGATTGGGACGGAAACCCTGAACCTGGATATTTCATCCAACCCCCAAGAAACCTGTTTGTTCAGTTAACAATAAAATTATAAGAAAGATCGATATTCTTTGATTGATTGCAGGATATTTGAATATCTGACCATTCAATTTAATAATAATTGTATTTTTGCAAGATGATCAAAATTGTATATGCTGCTTAAGGAGATCAAGACACTAATCCTTCAGGAAACAATAATTGAATGGCGTCTGAAATATGCCATCAATGGGATTCTTCTATACCTGGTCAGTGTTATTTTTATCAGTTACCTTAGTTTTCGATCTCAGGTCAGTTCGTTAAACCCTGTAATCTGGAATACCTTATTCTGGATCATAATTCTTTTCACTGCAGTGAATGCTGTTACTAAAAGTTTTATACAATTGAACCGGGGAAGATTGATCTATTATTATTCAATTGCGAATCCAGTTGCAATAATTCTGTCGAAGGTGATTTACAATACAATTTTGCTAATTGGAATAGGCTTTACCGGGTTAATGATGTACAGCCTGGTTTTGGGAAATCCAATAGATGATCTGTTCCTTTTTATGGCTAACCTGATATTAGGATCTGCAGGCTTTGCGGGAGTTTTAACAATGAACTCTGGTATTGCATCAAAGGCAGCTAATAGTACAACTTTAATGGCCGTATTAAGTTTTCCTGTTATTTTGCCATTGTTATTGATCATAATCAGGGTCTCAAAAAATGCATTAGAAGGTCTGGATTGGTCTGCAAGTTACGGACCAATCATATATTTATGTGCCATTGACATTATCGTGATAACAATTTCAACAATATTATTCCCTTATATATGGCGAAGCTGACATTCGACTTTAAAAAGAACTGGTGGAAATTAATTGCGGTAATATTGGTATTCTACACCGTAATTGGAGGCTTTTTAATTAAAGTCCCAAGAATTGCCATAGTACAGGAAAGTGTAAGAAATCAATTCTTTCATGTATCCATGTGGTTCAGCATGATGATCCTGCTCACAACATCTTTAATATTCTCCATAAGATACCTTGCAAAATCAAAGATGAAATTCGATGGAATTGCTGAAGAATTTGCCTATATGGGAATTATTCTGGGGATATTAGGATTGGCAACAGGAAGTATATGGGCCAGGTTTACATGGGGTGCCTGGTGGGTCAATGATGCCAAACTTAATGGTGCAGCTATCTGTATGTTGATCTATCTTGCTTATGTTATATTGAGAAATTCAATTGAAGACGAAATTCAAAGGGCAAGGATCTCGGCTGTCTATAATATATTTGCCTGGTCAACCTTGCTACCTCTCTTATACATTTTACCAAGACTCACTGACTCATTGCATCCGGGCAGTGGAGGTAATCCTGGATTCAATATTTACGATCTCGACAACAACTTAAGACTGGTTTTTTATCCATCTATTATAGGCTGGTCCTTATTGGGTGTCTGGATCATTCAATTAAGAGTCAGGGTAAAAGAAATAAAATCAAAACTTGATGATATTAGTTAATTATATGAAGAAGTGGATAATAATGTTATTTTCTAATTTTGTGGCCTTTTCTGTTATGGCCCAGCAGGGAGAAATTGATGCTGTTGAGATGGCAGACGCACTCAGAACCTCAGGGAAAATATATGTAGTAGTACTTGTAGTTACAGTCATTTTAACAGGATTGATCTTATATCTTATCAGGCTGGACAAGAAGGTGAGCAGATTAGAAAAAGAAGTTTCAAATAAAATGAAATTTGAAACCCCGTAATTAATAATTTAAAATTCAGATGAAAAAGACACATATCTTTGGGATCGTAATAATTGCCATTGCCGTAATGATCATAATAATTACAGCTGGCGACGCAAGCACCTATGTCACCTTTCGGGAAGCTATAAAAATGGCTGAAGATGGTAACAATAAAAAAATTCACGTTGTAGGTCAGTTAAAAAAGGACAAAGAAGGAAACGTCCAGGGTTTACAGGTTACAGAAGACAAGTTATCTGTATCCTTTTTGATGATTGACAATGAGAATATGGAACAGAAAATATATTTTAATGAACCAATGCCCCCGGATTTACATAGATCAGAACAGGTTGTGGTAATAGGATCCTTTAAGGAAAATATATTTGTCGCAGATAAAATATTGTTAAAATGCCCTTCAAAATACCAGGAGGAAGAGATTAAGATATAAGTTAGGCGTATGGTACATACTTTGGCAGGGAATATTGGGCATCTTTTTGTAATCATTTCATTTATTTCAGCTATTGTGGCAGCTTTTTCCTATTTCAGAGCTGAACAATTACAAAATGCAGACTGGAAACATACGGCCCGTTTTTCATTTTACATACATATATTATCTGTATTTGGGGTAGTTGCTATCCTCTATTATATCATTTATCATAACTATTTTGAATACCATTATGTATGGAGCCATTCCTCAAAGTATTTGCCATTCTACTATAAGCTTTCAGCATTCTGGGAGGGACAGGAAGGCAGCTTTTTGCTGTGGATCTTCTGGCATGTGATTCTGGGGCTCGTTATCATCAGGACTTTTAAAAAATGGGAATCACCTGTGATGTTTGTTTTCTCACTGGTTCAGGCTTTCCTGGTATCCATGATCCTTGGGGTGGTTATAATAAATCTGAAAATTGGAAGTTCTCCATTTCTGCTTACCAGGGATGTAATCGATGCGCCAGTGTTTGATATAAATCCAGATTTTATTCCTGAAAATGGATCCGGATTGAATCCATTGTTGCAGAATTACTGGATGGTCATTCACCCTCCTACGCTTTTCCTGGGATTTGCAGCAACCATTGTTCCTTTTTCCTTTGCAATTTCCGGATTATGGTCAAAAAAAATAACCGAATGGATCAAACCCGCTGTTCCATGGGCATTATTTGCTGCTGCTACCCTGGGTTTAGGTATATTAATGGGTGCCTACTGGGCATATGAAACTTTAAATTTCGGAGGTTACTGGAATTGGGATCCTGTCGAAAACGCCATATTCGTACCATGGCTGGTTTTAATTGGAGGTATACATACCATGCTCATTTATAAAAGAAATGGGGCAGCTGTGAAAACCTCCTTTATCCTGATCATAGCAACTTTTCTTTTAGTTGTATATTCAACCTTCCTCACAAGAAGTGGTATTTTGGGTGACAGTTCAGTTCACTCGTTTACAGATCTGGGATTAAGCGGGCAACTCCTGCTGTATTTGCTGGTATTTGTTATGCTGAGCATATATCTCCTGATAAAGAACTGGGGAATTATTCCTGGCACAGAAAAAGAGATAAATACCTATAACAAAGAATTTTGGGTGTTTATTGGAGCCACTCTTTTATCATTATCGGCTTTTCAGGTAATCCTTCCTACTTCAATTCCAGTATTAAATTCCATTTTAAACAATATTGGAATTGAGACATCTATGGCCCCTCCAGCTGATCAGGTTATGTTTTATACCCGGTTTCAGATTTGGTTCGGCATAGGTATTGCCATTCTTACAGGTATTGGACAGTTTTTCTGGTGGAAAAAACTGGAAAAGGGAAAAGTATACCAGGAATTCGCTTTGCCTATTGTGATCAGCCTGGTATTATCTACCCTAATCATGGCGCTATCCGGACTGAGAGACCTGCCCTTCCTTTTGCTTTTAAGTGCAGCCATATTCGCTATCGTATCAAATATCCGGACACTATTCAAATTATATTCCAAAAATGTCAAGCTTTCAGGTGGTGCGATTTCCCATATGGGAGTGGCTTTAATGTTAATCGGCATCTTATATTCCTCCGGTCTATCAAAAGTGATTTCTCTTAACAGATCTGGAATGACGTACAGCAGCGACCTACCTGAAGAGGTGAATAAAGAAAACATACTTCTGTTCCAGGACCAGCCTGTAGAAATGGATAGTTATCAACTAACCTATAATGGGAGGAGGATTAAAATTGATGGCCTTGGCGGATATTATAAAAAAGATCAATTCAACCTATTGAATGACACCTATTATTTAACCGCCAAAGAAGATATTTTAAAAGGCGATCTAATAACTGTTTCAAAAGGAGATACCGTGAAATATAATCCGGAAAACACGTATTATGAAGTAAGCTATAAAAAGGAAAACGGAAGCTCTTTTTTGCTATATCCAAGATTACAGGAAAATCCGGATATGGGCAATGTAGTTTCCCCCTCAATTAAAAGAAGTGCTTTAAGGGATATCTATACTCATGTTACAGTAGTTGCTAACGAAGAAAAAGAATGGAGTGAAACAGTAGAGGAAGAAGTTAAGCTGGGTGAAAATTTCTTCGTAAATGACTATGTTTCGACTGTTGAAAAATTCAAGCGGATTGATGAGGTAGATGGTATTCCTTTGGAGGAAGGAGATATAGCGGTAAAAGCGCAAATAAAAATACAGGGTAAAACTCAGGATTATTACCTGGAGCCCATTTACCTTATACGTGATAATTTCGCCGCAAGAATACCTGATGAGAATGAAGCACTTGGCATCAAATTGACGGTTTTGCAGATAATCCCTGATAAAGACGCCCTGGTTCTGGGAATAAATACTTCCCAGAAAGACTATATCATTCTGAAGGCAATTGAAAAGCCATTCATAAACTTATTATGGACCGGGACGCTGATACTTATGATCGGATTCACCATTGCCACTGTTCGTCGCGTTAAGGAAATAAAATAATAATCGCGGTTACAAATCGCATTCTGTCTTTATAAATAAAAAGATCAGCTATTTTTATGAAGACGGGATCAACCATAAAGCTATTACTAATACTGGCACTATTGTCGTCATGTGATATCGAGAATCCGATTCCGGATCCAATTGAGAATCCTGAATATGCCAACTGGATAATCCCTAAAAATGAAATTATCAAAAGGGGAACAGAAAATGATTTTATACCCTCATTTGATAATCCACAGTTTATTCCTGTGATTGCTGCAGAGGATTTGGATCCGGAAGATTTGATATTAGGATTAAATATTAAAGGTGATTATCGGGCTTATCCGTTAAATATTTTGAATTATCATGAGGTGGTTAATGATGAATATGCTGCAGGAGAAAAAATGGTTTCCTATTGCCCTTTGAGTGGAAGCAGCACAATCTGGGACCGCAAAATTAAAGGCATTAGCACTTCATTCGGAGTTTCAAAATTTGTTTACAACTCCAGTCATTTATTGTACGACAGGGTTTCGAAAGGGCATTGGCTGCCACTAAAAGACATGTGTGTGAACGGTGAACTTGAAGGATATGAGATAGAAGGACATCATGTCATTGAAACTACCTGGGAAAACTGGCGTACCATGTTCCCTGGCTCAAAAGTTATGACCCCACCTGCCGGCTCATCTTTTAACTATACTATTGATTCCTATAGTGAATACAAAAGCAGTGATACCATTTTCTATTCAGTCAAACCTTTGAACCCCGGGCTGCCAGTGAAAGAGAAAGTTCATGGGATTATTATAAATAAAAGAATAAAAGTATTTTCCTATGAGGTATTCGGTGATTCAACAACTATCATTCATGATAATTTTCAAGGTCTTTCAATAGTAGTAATTGGGAACCGATCAAAACAATATATCGTATCATTCGAAAGAAGAATTCCAGGTGGGCCTGAGCTCGATTTTATACCTGCTTCGGATGCTCCGAATATATTAATGACAGATAATGAAGGTAACAAATATGATATCTTTGGTCTGGTAGTTGACGGTCCACGACAGGGGCAGACACTGATCCCAACTAATTCGATAACAGGTTATTGGTTTGCCATAGCTTCTATGTATTTGGATCCAATTATTTACTAATTTTTCCTTTTTCTGATTTAAATCATTTTTTCTAAGACCTATGAAGGATAGTTTTGTCTCAAGTTAGATTTTTTGCAGGAATGAGACCATTTAAAGTTATTGGCATACAGCAAATAGCCATTGGAGGTGAAGATAAGGAAAAGCTTGCGGGATTCTGGATTGACATCATGGGCCTGGAAAAGGTGAAAACCTTCAAGAGTGAGATGGAAAACGTGGATGAGGATGTGCTGAAGATTGGCGATGGGCCGCATGCCGTAGAGGTGGATATTATGCAACCTGTGGATATCGAAAAAAAACCCAGGGTTCATGAGCCAAAACTTAATCATGTAGGCTTATGGATTGATGATCTGCGAAAAGCAGTTGAATGGTTACAGGAACAAGGTGTAAGGTTTACACCGGGAGGAATCAGAAAGGGTGCATCAGGATATGATGTTTGTTTTATACATCCAAAAGGTAATGAAGATTTCCCCTTATGTAGTGAGGGGGTTTTGGTGGAACTAGTACAAGCACCTGAAGAGGTGGTCGACGCTAAGCGTTGATAACTAGTTTTTTGTGGTTGTAAAGTTTGGTTTAGCCGGGTATTTTTATACCCGGTTTTTTTATTTTTATATATGGAATATTACAACATTGCCTTCATAGGCGCGGGAAACCTTGCCTGGCATCTTGCTCCCGAACTTGAGAATTTCGGTCATAAAGTGTCATTGGTAAACAGCAGATCTAAAAAAAGTGCAGTTTCTTTAATTGATAGGCTATACAGGGCATCCTACAAAAAGAGTCTGGATTTCTCAAAGTCAGATATTGATATAATAATTATCACAGTTTCGGACAATCACATAAAAGATATTGCTTCAGAGATTATAATTCCGGAACATTGCTGTATCATCCATACAAGTGGCACCCAATCTATAGAGATATTGGGTAGATCGGCTGCCTTGCATTATGGAGTTCTTTATCCTTTACAAACCTTTACGAAGGGTGTAAAAGCCAGTTTTAAAGATACGCCTATCTTCGTGGAAGGAAACGGGAATTATGCCTATAAGGTTCTTCAGGAATTATCAAGGAAACTTTCAAAACAAACATATAAGCTTGATAGTGAGCAGCGTAGTATATTACACCTCAGTGCGGTAATAGCTTCTAACTTTTCGAACCATATGCTTACAATCGCTAAATCCTTAATGGACCAGCATGATATGAGTTTTGAATTATTACATAATGTGGTTTATACAATGGTTCAAAAAGCCTTTATAGCAGGGCCCGAGAACGGACAGACCGGGCCTGCTGTGCGGAAAGACCTGGACACTTTGGAAAAACACCGGAAACTCCTAAAAAGTGACCGAAACCTGCATAAGCTATATACGCTTATTTCAAATCACATTATTAATACCCATCATAATTGACCGATTCTCAATGTTCTGAATAAGGGCTAAAAAATATCCTTCTGAAAAGATCTGGTAACAGAATTTATCCAGTAGTGTATTTCCTTTTTATTTATTTGTAAAAGCTTAATAATTGTTTTTATAGAAGTATCGCACTGATCAATGCTTTCCACAGGCGCATCCTGGCAACATAAATCCCTGGCTTTCTTCATGCCACTCAAAATTGTCGTTATAAGCGTCCAGCTCCCAGAAGAACTTTGTTCTCTTTTTATCTACATTCCCAATTTCATTCATAGAATCAGTGTTATATAATCTGCCATTGATCATAACCATATCAACAGAGTTCGTGTTCTGTATATCCTGAAGAGGATCTTTATCCAGAACAATCAGATCTGCCAGTTTCCCTTCTTTGATAGATCCTAATTCATCACCCATTCCTATATATTCAGCGCCATCGATCGTAGCGGCTTTCAGTACCTGCATATTAGTCATCCCTCCTTGAGAAAGGTTCCACATTTCCCAATGCACACCGAGACCTTGTAACTGCCCGTGGCCTCCGACGCATATCCTCACGCCTCTGTCGGCCAGAGCTTTGCATGATTCTGATACCAGAATATGTCCATTATCATATTCCTTATCAGGAACCATAGTCCTGTGCCTGGACCGGCTATCGATAATACTTCTTGGGGTGTATTTTAAAAGTTTCTCATTTTCCCAGACATTGGTTTTCTGATACCAATAATATTCCCCGTTTAATCCTCCATAATTAACAATTAAGGTAGGCGTATTGGCTGTATTGCTTGCAGACCATAATTGAAGAACATCATCGTAAAGGGGAGCTACAGGTAAATTATGTTCAATACTTGTATGTCCATCATAGATCTCACTCAGATTATGATAAAATGTCGATCCACCTTCCGGATAGACCATTATACCCAATTCCCTTGCTGCCTTTATGATCTGTTGACGCTGTTCTCTTCTGGGCTGGTTATAACTTTTAATGGAAAACGCACCGTAGGCCTGAGTTCGTTTCAAAGCACTTCGGGCATCATCCAAACTGTTGATAACAGCTTTAAAATCACCATCAGCACCATAGATTATGGTTCCTGTTGTATAGATCCTGGGTCCAACCATGGTGCCGGCTTTAACCATCTCAGATTGGGAAAAGGACATCTCCGAATTGGAAGATGGATCATGTGTTGCTGTAATTCCATAAGCAAGATTGGCATAATATGTCCACTCCTTCTGAGGGCTCAATCCATACCTGAATGCAAATAAATGTGCATGAGAATCAATGAATCCAGGCATAATCACTTTGCCACTAACATCTATTATTTTTGCTTGCCGGGGAATTTTAACATCTTCCTTTTTACCGATTGAAATTATCCTGTTGTCTTCCACTACGACAACACCTTCCTCAATGATCCCTTGCCCTTCCATGGTAATGATCTTTGCGCCTTCAAAAGCAATAATACCTTCAGGTACATCAGTCTTTAACTCAAGGTCAACATTGATAATGTTCTTTTTTATTTCAGAAATAGAATCAGGTGATCCTTCCAAAAAGGTAAAACAGTTTTTAACATCAACTGTAAAGTATTTTTCTCCTAAAGTCCAGTGTAGTTTCTTACTGTCTTTTGTCCAATGCAGATTTATTCCGGCATCATCTGAAACCTTTGCTACAGGTAAGGCTTTTGTTGATGCTGAAAGGTCAAAGGTTTGACCAGAAGGATTGAATGGTATAATATAAACCTGGTGGAGTTCTCCAAAGGCCAGCCATTTGTTATCTGGGCTCACATTATATTGATTGGCATAGGTAGATTTGAAGTGTGTTCTTTCATCTTCACCCTGGATATTGACACTTTTATATGATTTATTTAAAGAACCAAACAGATATCCACCGGTCTGATAAAATATACGATCTCCACGATCATTAAATCCTGGCGAAGTTCCTTCACTGGTTATAAAATGTTGTGTTTCATCCTCAACGGACATCCAGTAAAGGCCCGGTTCTTTGGTATATGACATACCCATGGCAAGATTGCCTGATTCCTTCTGGTAAACTATTTTTTTACTGTCTGGTGAAAAAGACGGTGTCCTGTAAATTCCCTTATCGCTTGTCAGGGTTCTTGCTTCTTCCCCGGCAACAGCCAACATTTTAATGCTGCCTTTTTCTTCATCATTCCAGGTAACATATACTATATTTTTCCCATCTGGTGAGAATGAAGGTTCAAATTCAAAATCAGTCCCGCTAGTAAGGCGTTCCGGTTTTCCATCCGGGAGTTTTTTTGACCATAAATATCCAACAGCATTAAATATGAGCAATTTCTCATCCGGAGAAGTTACAGCATGACGGATAACATTGACTTTGAATTTTTCCGGGGCTACTTCATGTTTAAAATAAAGCGCATCGCTGATTTTATGATCCGCCGAAGCAGTGAATTCGAGGGTTTCTGAATTACTTGTTTGTGTATTGATCTTTAAGATCTTACCGCCTGCCCAGATAATAATATTTTCATTATCCGGTAACCAGTTGAAGTTTGTATATACACCGAAAATGGCCCAGGCTTCCTGCTGATCCTTACTTAGTTGATCAAATGCGGGCTTTTGAATGCCAGTTTTCAAGTCGTGAATATAAAGAACCGACTTTTCCCTCACCCTCCGAACAAATGCCAGCTTTTTTCCATCAGGAGATACCTGTGGCCGGATTGCACCTCCGGGTCCTTGAATGATTGTTTCTGATTTTCCTTTTTCTATATCATATCTTTTAATAACATAAATCTGCGAATTTGGATCTTTGTTATACTGGAAAAATCCTCCAGGATAAACATCCTGGCTGTAGTATATATATCTGCCATCCGGGCTGAAACAAGGTTCCCCAAGATCCTGTTGATCATTCATCTTTTCAACCAATTGAATACCAGTTCCACCAGAAATGTGGTACATCCAAAGTTCTCCCGCACCCAGCGATCTTTCTGAAGTGAAGTGCTTTCTGGCCACCAGATATTGCCCATCAGGAGACCAAACAGCATTGTTAAGCAACCTGAAGTTTTCTTTCGTAATCTGTTGTGGATTACTCCCGTCGATGTTCATGATCCATATGTTGTCTCCTCCCCCAGCATCACTAGTAAAGCTGATCTTTTTACCGTCAGGGCTGAACCGTGGCTGTACTTCAAATGGATATCCGCCTCTTAGCAATGTGGCTTCACCACCTGAAACAGGCATTATATATATATCGCCAAGTATTTCAAAAACGATACTTGTACCATCAGGGTTTACATCGAGATTTATCCAGGTTCCTTCAGAAGTTGTAATTTTTACTTCTTTAAATGGTTCCCCCGGTTCAGCTACATTCCACTTATTGTTATTTTCCTGGCCGGTTAATTGAATTGCGAGAATCATTAGAAAGATTAAAACATTGGTTTTCATTGATATACAAAATTTTAGCAAGCCACAAAAATGCTCAATTTTATTAAAATAACATCTATTGAATATGATTAGTGCTGAAATGATGTCAGGATCTGCAGTAAATTTTCCAGGTAAAAGCGTTTAATTATCAAATTTGACTTTTAATGTGATATTCTGAAACAAGATATGGTTCTATACTTGGATAATCAATAAATGACTTCACATCAAAATACACCTGCAGCATTCTGGGGATGATCATAAGAGGATTCCCGAAAAATTTGAAAGGATTAAACAGTTCAGAACTTGTTTTACAATGCTCCTCCACGATGCCATCAAATATCTCTGCAGAAGCTGGGAAGTGCTCCTCTACAACATTCCGGTTATAATGCCACAAAGGATGGATCTTTAATGATAAAGGGGTATGGCCATTATGCCAACGGTCAAGGAATTTCTCATACTCCAGGTCTTTCTTTTTCCTGAATAGTGTGAGAAGGCATACTCCAGGAGTAATATCACCATCCGGCCAGGTCTTATCATATTCCACAGGTAGAGCCTCAGTAACCTGATAGGAACCGATAAATTCCTTCGATTCAAGAAGTGAAGGAATAATTTCTTTTTCTTTATTGAAATACACTGATACGGCGGCAATTTTAGATTTTTTAAAGGGTATCACCGTGTTCCGGGGAGGTTCCTGTTCAGTCAACACCAGTTTGACCGAAATACCATTTGTCTTTATAGGTTCCACCGCAGAAAATATCCGATGCTTAAAAGCATCATATGACTCTGATTCCTTTCCTCTGATCAGGTAAATATCTTTTTGCATTACATCGAATTTATAATATGATTTAAAATATATAATAATATTTTTATAAGCTGAAATATATTATATATAATCCTTTACGCACATGAAAGAATTCGTTGAATCCAAGAGGGCTTATTCCATATTAGTTACTGGTGGTTCAGGATTTCTGGGTCAGGCAATAATAAAGGAGTTACTACTCAATTCACCATTGATCAACTCTAAAGAAATCAGAATTCTGGATTTAGAAGAATATAGTGAATCAAGTGAGCCTGGAATTACTTACATTCATGGGGATGTCCGTGATTATGAAAGCCTGGAAAAAGCTTCAAGAGGTGTTGATATCATCTTCCATGCAGCTGCTATTGTGGATTGGGGGACACATTCTGCGAATGACGTCTATGATGTAAATTTTAAGGGAACAGAAAACGTGATCAAAGCCTGTATAAGGAATAATGTTGGCATATTGATCTATACAAGTTCTCTTGATGCCGTATTTACCGGCAAACCACTTGTAAATATAAATGAAGATCAGCCTTACCCTGAGGTGCACCCTAATATGTATTGTGAGAGTAAAGCGCTTTCAGAAAAGGCTGTAATTCAAGCTAATAATAATTCGTTAAAGACCTGCGTACTTCGGCCATCTGACGTTTATGGAGAAGGAGATCCTTATCATATTGACTCCCTGATCAATATGGCAAAAACAGGTTTTTATGTCCGGTTGGGCAATGGTACTTCAAAATGCCAGCATGTATATGTAGGCAATATGGCTCATGCTCATATATTGGCGGCAAAAAATATATTGGAGCAAAATACCAATATAACCGGAAAAATATACTTCATAACCGATGGTCCCGGTCATAACTTCTTTTCCTTTTTTGATCAGATCGTAGAAAAATCAGGTTATAAGATATGGCCAAAGAACATGTGGTTACCCAGGTGGCTGGCTTATGCGATAGGAAGTATTTCAGAGTTTATCGCTTTTCTTTTCAGGCCAATCCGGCATTATAATCCTAAGTTCAGCCGGTTTGCGGTAGTGTACACTTGTACAGATTTCACCTTTTCATCCGATAAGGCAAGGGAGGATTTTGGATTCAAACCTAAATACAGTTTTGAGTATTCGATAGAGAGAACAGTGAACCATTATAAAGTTAAAAGGTAAAGCTCTTGCGATACTGAAAAACTTATGCGAGGTTCTGGGAAATTATCTGACAAGAAATTTTGAGATAAAGAGCTCATCTCCTGACTTCAGACCCAGAAAATATAAACCCTGAGAAAACTTGCTCAGATCGATCTGCATCCTGTTTGATACAATGATTTGTTGATTTTTCAAAGTCCTGCCATAAATGTCAAAGATTAGGTAAGATGAAAAGGGATGTTTTTCATTCAATTCCAGAAACATCATGTCATCCGCAGGATTAGGGAACAAAAGAAAAGTGGTTTCATCATTTTCCCGAAGCTGATTTTCATCCACTGAGGTAAGGTTAGGATCATATTCAGAAACACTTTCTGAAATTACTGAATTTATTAAAGTCGAATCAACTGAGTAAGCTGTTATGCGAAACCAGCATAAGCTGCTAGCCGGAATTTCAGGCTGGTCCCAGTAGTAATATGGATCTGATAATCCATTAGCCAGTATCAGAAAAGATTCTTTATCATCAATACTGTATTCAAGATTATATTTCAGGGGTCTTCCATCATCGGGATTGGAAACTTTCCATGATATAGCCCTGGAGGCTGTCCAGCGATCAGTAGAAGGGTATGTTATAAACAATTCCGGTTCTTCGTAAGAATGTAATAGTTCGGCAAATCCAATTCCAGTTACCTCCTCTCCATTCACTGTACCCATCACATGCGTTGAACCTTCGAAAAAGCGAAAAGGCAATTGTATCTCTGAGTTATTGTGATTAGTAGTTATAATCAGGTCTATGTTATTTGCTGTGGAAGTGAATCTCCATTTGCCGGAATAACACATCACACTATCCGGCATATAATTAAACGCCAATCTTTCAATTTCAAAGTCATGAGAAGTATACTGGGTTAGTGTATCCACATATACTGACATATGCTTGTATGTCGCTGTATCGGGAAGTCTTCGATCCGGTGTAAAAAGATTGTAAATATTGATATCCATATCATTAGATAACTGGATAAAAAACCACTCATATTTTTCTTCAGTCAGTGGGTTGAATGTCCCATATTGCCTGTCTATCCAGGCGGTTCCATTAACTGGTTCAGTCATCCCATTTATGTCAAGTGTTCCCTCAACCACTGACTTGGTTAAGGAATAATAGTAAGTATAGCTGTTTTCTCCCTGCTCAAAATATCCATTATCTCCCAATATAAGTGGCGGCTTGGCAGAATCATATGTTAGGTTCAGTACATTTTGGCCGGATTCAGCGGAAAGGGTATATTCAAAAGGGATAATTGCATCATCGATCCCGGTTTTGTTATACCAGAATTCTGAGTTTCCCCCCATAGTAGTGGCTTGTATATTCAGGCTGTCTTCAGCCATGGTGTCATAATTTACAGCTGCAGTTTCAGAATAAAAGTCACCAGTTTCTTCGTTGGTGACATTGAGAATTCTAAATCCGTCAAAGCCATAAGCGGGAAAATAAAAATAGGTAAGCATAAAGCTGTAAGAAGTCCCTGTATTATCACCGGATAAATGTCCGGCGGTATACCACCATTCGATAGATTCTGCTGGATGTCTCCCTTCATCAAGTGGAAATGAGATCAGGCTGCCATCGGGATTATGCGGGTATTTCTTCCATCCCTGGCAGTATCCATGGATTGAAAGGAAGGTTATACATATGAAAATGATCAGCTGCCTTTTTATCATAATTGTTTTTTTGCTGATCTAATTGCATCAAAGCAAGATGATCAGGATAATGATATTCGTTTCTTATTTGTTAATAACATAACAATCGAAAAGGTAAAATAATTATAAATAATGAACAATTCATAGTGTCATCATTTATAAAGAAATGAATACAATCCCTAATTGCAAACAATAAAAAAAGCCATGCAAACGATCAAGTCCACATGGCTTATCACCTTAAATTAACACGCCTATTTAGTAAGAGTCATTTCAATTTTCATGGATACTTCAACATCAGGAGTATCTAAATTTTCATCGAGGTCTTCCATGGATAACTCATCATAACTAACCTTTAAAGTACTTTTTGAAAGTTCAAGGATAGAAATAATTTGTTCGTCAGAAGTACCACCATCAATGATTATTTTATTACCATCTGAATTTATGGCCCATGAACCATCTTCAACGGTATCTGCTATTCTAAAGATGTAAGTATTATCATCTTTAAATTCAATGGTTCCACCAAAAGATTCCTTTAAGAAGGCATCATAAATAGCGGAAAACGCTTCGGCTTCAAGACCAGACATTCCCACAACATCGGTAAAATAATTTTTTATGGGAAGACCGCCTATTTCCGGAACAACGTCAGCATCTGAAATTGTCCATAAGCCTACCAATTCTGCTGTGTCAATACTCGCTTCTTTTTCAAAAAGGTCACAGCTGGTTGCAACAAAGATTGAGAATACTCCAATGATAATGAGAGATCTCATTTTACTCAAATTACTACTCATAATAAAATGATTTTATTTAGCTGATATTAACTGGTTAAATAATTTTAAAAATTGTCGATTTAAAAAGTCTTATACTTTTAATCAGTTTTAAAACGCAGAAGTAACCTTTTTAGTATAATATTTCACCATCCCAGAAGGTAAGCAAAAATCAATGGAGCAACAATGGTGGCATCTGATTCAATAATAAATTTGGGTGTTTCCGGATTTAGTTTACCCCAGGTTATCTTTTCATTTGGTACTGCACCAGAATAGGATCCATAACTAGTGGTTGAGTCGCTGATCTGGCAAAAATATGACCACATAGGAATATCCTCCAGCTGGAGATCCTGATGGAGCATGGGTACAACGCAGATTGGAAAATCACCAGCAATACCACCCCCTATCTGAAAAAACCCAATTCCCGAATCCGAGTTATCCTTATACCAGTCAGCCAAATAGATCATATATTCAATCCCTGATTTAGTGATAGAGGGATTCAGAGTACCTTCAATACAGTGGGCAGCGAATATATTTCCACAGGTAGAGTCTTCCCATCCGGGAACTATGATCGGGAGATCTTTCTCTGCTGCGGCCAAAAGCCAGGAATCATTTGGATCAATCTCATAATATTTCTCAAGATTCCCTCCACGCAGCAATTGATACATATATTCATGAGGAAAATACCTTGTCTCTTCAGATTTTGCCTTCTCCCAGCTATTCATCAGATGATCTTCTATTCTCCTGAAGGCTGCTTCTTCAGGTATACAGGTGTCAGTTACCCGGTTAAAATGTGCGTTTAAAAGTTCCAGTTCATCAGAAGGGGAAAGATCACGATAATGCGGAATTCTTTTATATTGATTATGCGCTACAAGATTAAAGACATCTTCTTCAAGGTTTGCACCTGTACAGGTTATTATATGAACTTTATCTTTCCTGATCATCTCGGCCAACGATTTCCCAAGTTCCGCAGTGCTCATGGCCCCGGCAAGAGTAATCATCATTTTTTTTCCTCCAGCGAGTTGATTTTCATATTCACGTGCTGCATCTACAAGAGCAGCAGCATTAAAATGCTTATAATGATTCAGCATGAACTGGGTGACGGGACCTTTAGGATTCATTATATTTAAATTTATAGCTTAACATTTTGTAATACAATTTGGCCACTAAATAATCAGGCGCTTTTAAGTCTTTTATTGGGGCCAGCTCTACAATATCAAATCCTTTCACCTCCTTCAGCTCAAATACCTTTTTTAAAAAATGCAAGGTTGTTTCCCAACTCAATCCTCCGGGTTCCGGAGTTCCGGTTGAAGGCATAATACCAGGATCAAGCACATCAAGGTCAAGGGTTATATATACCTTATCTTTCATGATCCCAATGGCCTGGCCAATCCATTCCGTGTCACTCAAAATATCTTCTGCAAAAAAGCAAGTATTCTTATTCATATGATCCAATTCAGACTTATCCATGCTTCGGATACCAACCTGAATCAGGTTGCTATTTTTTGAAGCATCATGCAGTGCGCATGCATGGTTGAAAGCTGATCCATTGTATTCAGGACGTAAGTCAGCATGCGCATCCAATTGAAGGATCGTAATGTCCGGGTATGTTTCATAAAAGGCTTTGATAATCCCAATGCTTATGGAATGTTCTCCTCCAAAAAAAGTAGGGAATTTACCCCTCTGAATTATTCGTAATGTGTTATGATATACTTCTTTAAAAACTTTTTCAGGAGTAGATTTTTCAAGTATTTCAGGGAGAATATGTATTCCTTTTTTATAAACCTCAGTATCAGTCTCTATATCATAGAGTTCCATATTTTCAGCGGCTTCAAGAAATCTCTCAAATCCTCTATCCGCTCCTTTTCCCCAGGTACTGGTACCATCATAGGGTATGGATTGCAATAGAATCTCTGCATTATCGAATGATGCATATTTCTCCGGTATTCCTGCGAAAATCATTTAGTGCGCGTCATTATATCCTAAAATATTCATCATGTCATCTACAGATTGTTCGTGTCTGTATACATAATCTATAAAATTTCCAGTATCATCCCTGTCTATGATCACATGTTTTGGAGAGGGAATTAGACAGTGTTTAATTCCCCCATAGCCACTGATCGAATCCTGATAAGCACCTGTATGAAAAAATCCAACATATAATGGCTCTTCTTCCTCGTTTGAATAAACAGGTAATAATATTTGCTGGTTGAAATCCTCGGAATTATAATAATCTGAGTGATCACAACTTATTCCTCCGATATTTACTTTTGTAAATTCGTTATGCCATTTATTGATAGGAAGGAGAATAAACTTTTCATGTATAGACCAGGCATCCGGAATAGTATTCATCAAACTATTATTTACGATATACCATAGTTCAGAATCATTCTGTTTTTTTTGTTCTAACACCTTGAAAATAATAGCTCCACTTTCTCCTACTGTATATTTTCCGAATTCAGTATATAAATCAGGATCTTCGACTCCTTCAGCAGTACATGTCTCTTTAATGTTTCTTACGATCTCCTGTATCATGTATTCATAATCATACTCAAATCCAAGGTGGTTTCGAATTGGCAATCCTCCTCCTAAATTCAGGGCATGAAGTTTTGGGTATTCTTTCTTAAGTTCTATATACAAATCAAGCGCTTTTTTGAATTCTCCCCAGTAGTACAAAGTATCCCTGATCCCTGAATCTACAAAAAAATGCAACATTTCAAATTCTACATTAGGGTTATCCTTAATCTTTTCCTTGAAAAAATTTACTAGTTCACTTGGCCTTATACCGAGCCTGGAAGTATAATAGGCCGACTGTGGCTCTTCATCTATCGCCATGCGTAAACCAATTTTAATCTTTCTCCCGGATGCAAAATGTAATAACCGGTCCAATTCATAAACACTATCTAGGATAACAACAGAACTTTTAAAGCCCTTATCCTGCAGCATAATTATTTTCTGAAGGTAGTCATCTGTTTTATACCCATTATGAATAATAATGCATGTTTTATTCAATTCCTTCTTTTCATAAAGTTTTAGAATTAAATCAATATCAAAGGAGGAGGATGTTTCCAGATTTACATTATGTTTCATAGCTGCACTGACAACATGATGAAAATGACAACATTTGGTGCAATAACAGAAATGATAATGGCCGGAATAATTATACTTTTTCATCGCCCTTTTAAAAAGGTTTCTGGCTCTTTTTATTTGCTCACCAATTCTTGGTAAATAGATAAGGCGAAAGGGAGTTTCATATTTCTCTATCAGATACTTAATTGATACACCGTGAAATTTGAGATAATCTCCCTGCAGATCGAAGCCTTCCTGTGGAAAGTAAAAGGTCTGCTCAACCAGGTCAAAGAATGTATTTTTCATTCTTAATCAAACATAGAATAAAATAATTGTTGAATAATTAAATGCAAATAAACGGATAATAATTTACATAATCGCATTTTCTTGATCTGCTAAAAACATATAATTTTAAAAAATCTTATTGATGATAAAAGGTTAAAATTGAAAGTAAATTATAAATTCCTTATCACTTCAAATATAATTGGCTGAATTAAACCATTATGAGTTGATATTTCCCGCTTTTAAAAGATTAAAAGTTGTAAATTGTATTTATAAATTCATTTTAAATAATCAATCATATTATGAAAAACATTATCAGATTAATAATCATCCTGGCGGTATCTTCTTATACTTCTTTGCATGCTCAGAAATACGATATCGAAGAATCAAATAAAACCATCGCTGAATTCAAGAAAAAAGATCCTGATATAGAGAAATTTTTCAATAGTTCATATGGGTACGCTGTTTTATACTCAATTGGGAAAGGCGCAGTTGGGGTTGGCGGTGCAGGCGGAAAAGGAACTGTTTATGAACAAGGAACTCCAAAAGGTGATGTTAGAATGTCCCAGGTGACAGTCGGTTTTGCACTAGGCGGTCAGAAATATGCAGAGATTGTCTTCCTTGAGAAGAAAGATGATTATGATCGTTTTGTGAATAAAAATTTCGAGTTTGCTGCGCAAGCTACAGCGGTTGCGTTAAGCTCAGGTGCCTCTACCGATGCGGATTACAGGAATGGGGTTGTGGTTTTTACTATGGCCATAGGTGGTTTGATGTATGAAGCATCCATTGGAGGACAGAAATTTAAAGTCACAATGTTTGGAGAGTAAGAAAAGAAGGAATAGAAAAAATCCCGGCTGCCTTTATTAAATCCAGGCAATCGGGATTTAAATATTCTTTCATGCGGCTTGCTCCCTATCCAAGGGCATCTAAAGCCGCCTGATAATTTGGTTCCTCAGAAGCTTCCTGTACCTGCTCTGAGTAAAGTACTTTTCCGTTTTCATCAGCAACGATCACAACCCTTGACAATAAACCTTGTAATGGACCTTCAACGATTTCCATTTCATAATCTTTACCAAATTGACCTGTTGCAAAATCTGAAAGGGTTATTGCATTTTCTATTCCTTCTGTTCCACAGAATCGGCTTTGTGCAAATGGAAGGTCTCTGCTGATACACAATACTTGTGTATTGTCAAGTTCAGCAGCGTATTTATTGAAAGCCCGTACTGAATTTGCACAAGTACCAGTATCCAGGCTAAGGAATACATTGAGAACAATCCTCGAGTCTGCAAAGTCCTTAAGAGAAACTTTAGAAAGGTCATTTTTTGTAAGTAAGAAATCAGGAAGCGAATCCCCTGCGACTGGAATATTACCTTTTGTAATTGTGGTATTTCCTTTGAATTTTATTGTAGCCATATTTTAATATTATTTAATGAATAATTCTAGTATCTGAAAAGTTTACAGTAATAGGTAGCTATCCTGTAAAAGCATATTATCAGTATGCTAAATTAAGTGTTAGAACTTAGTTGACCAATAAAATGTTTTAATTAAACTCTCGGGATAATCAGAATCATGTTTAATTATCATTAATAAACATCTTTGGGCACAAGATCTTTCGTTTTCAATTTTGCCGGGCTGAATATCTTAATGACAAAACCGGATATGCCAATATTCTAATTACTTAGTAATAATATTGTTGATTACTTTAATGACGATATAATTTATCTATCCATCATATTGTTGGTCCACTATCCGTCTCAGGTAATTGTCTGGATTCAACAGAATAATATATCGAAGCAAACGATGCATAGATCCACATGGCGGCTATAATTACACCAATTAAGAAAGCTATTAATCCGCCAATAGCAATAAAGATGGCCAGTAGTCCTATTACGAAAATATTGACGGCATAACCATCGGTCATTTGCCAGCTTTTTTGGAGGGCTTTTATGGCATCCATTTTTTTATCGATTACCAGATAGGGTACAAAAGCCAGTTTACATGCAAATATAATCCCTGGAATAATAAGCATAAAAATGCCAATTCCAATAATTACATTTGTAAGTAATGAAGCCAGCATTACATTGATATAGTTTTCTTTTATATCAAAAAGGTCTTTAACCTGCAAATTCTCGCCCCTGGCTGCTTTTAAATAACAATAAAACATTCCATATTGAAGCGGGCCCAGAATCAGGATGCCATAAGCTGCAGACAAAAAAACGAAAATTACAATTAGGGACCAATTACTGCCATCTTGTACTATAAAAGAAAAAGCATTAATGGGGATTGAAATAATAAATATTAGCAGTCCAATTAAAAAGAGTTCCAGAAAATATTTCCATATCGTCTTCCAGCCATGGTTATAGGCATCACCTACAGTTGGTTCGAAATCAGCTTTTACGTATTCCATGTTATTAGGATTTTAAAGGTTATCAAATCAGTATGAAAATAAGAAAATTTTCAATCTCTTTGAAGCACAAGGAATTAAATCTGTTTTATTGGAAACAAATAGGAACACGAATATATCCATCCACAACCGTCTATCGTAATCAAATACCGCCTATATGATTATAATTTTTTCTTTAAAATTAGGACCATATATTTAACCTGGAATAGTATCCATTCTTCTTTATTAACAAAAATCATAAATCATGAATCACTACAAAAAATGGTTATTGACTTTATCTCTTGTAATGTTAATAATCCTCCAATGTTTCTCACAGAATATCACTTTACCTCCGGGTGGAGGAAATCAGAAAGCAAGTGTATCTCAATGGATGGGATTGGTAAAAGCCAATTTTACTTACAACAGCCCTGATGTTACCAGTCCGACAGGAGAAGACAGAACAGGAAAGATCTGGGGTGGTCTTGTACCCTGGGGTATGGTTAACCTTGGTTTCGGATCCGCAGAAACTTCACCATGGCGTGCAGGCGCCAATGAAAATACAGTATTCTCGGTATCTCATGATGTGAAAATTGAAGGGAAGAACCTTGGGGCAGGACATTATGGATTTCATATCATCCCAATGGAGAATGGTAAGTGGACGCTGATCTTTTCAAAAAATTATAGTTCATGGGGAAGCTATTTTTATAATCCGGATGAGGATGCCTTGCGGGTAGATGTAAATCCCCAGGAATGCGAATTCAATGAGTGGTTAACCTACGGATTTGAAAATCGGGAGTTAGGATCATGTACTGCCTTTTTAAAATGGGAAAATAAAAAAGTGCCATTTAAAATTGAAGTGCCAGATATAAATGAATTATATCTTTCTAAGATACGTGACGAATTGCGTTCATCACCCGGATTTACGTATTTAAGCTGGGTGCAAGCTGTGAATTTCTGTGT
Source organism: uncultured Cytophagales bacterium (assembly GCA_942491935.1). Lineage (GTDB taxonomy): Bacteria > Bacteroidota > Bacteroidia > Cytophagales > Cyclobacteriaceae > JAGTVG01. The sequence goes on along the minus strand of CALOCZ010000011.1, from coordinate 74,345 downwards.
TCAAAATAATATGAACCTTGATGAAGCACTAATATGGGCAGAAAATGCTATTTCTGCACCCTTCATAGGTCGTGAAAACTTCCAGACCCTTCAGGCGAAAGCCAGTGTTTTAAAGGCTTTGGGAAATACATCTGAATCTGATGAGGTAATGGACCGTGCTATCAGGAATCCAGCTGCCTCAGTTGCTGAAATCCATCAATATGGCAGGGCGCTGATTGCAGAAGGCCGGAATGAAAAAGCCTTGGAAGTATTTGAATATAACAGGAAATCTCATCCTGAGGATTCATTCACAACCTATGTAGGATTGGCGCGTGGATATGCAGCTGTTGATAATAAGAAAAAGGCTATTAAATATTGGGAAACAGCCATAGAAAACCTGCCGGAAAATCAGAAGCCGAACTTGTCCTTTTATGAAGCTGAACTTAATAAATTGAAAGAATAGTTATAATCATTAAATAAGAACACCCATTTTTAACATTATATGTAATAAACAGAAATGGGTGTTTTTATTTCCTTTTTAGGAATCCATTTCTCAAATTCATATTTATAAAACCTTTTCCAGGATGCGATGGACCTTGCTGATAATTTTCTTTCTTTCACAATTATTTAACAAGGTTAAGGGACAGGATAGCATATATCCTTACATAGAGAATGGCAAGATCGGCTTCAAAAACCTCCAGGATAGTATTCTGGTATCCCCCAAATATGATTATTATGAACCTTTTCAATCAACCCAGCAATACACAATTATTGGTCTGGGCAAGTATGAAAGATTGAATTTTAATGATACTGAAAGACAGGTCAAATTTGTTGGGAAATATGGCATTATTGATTCCATTGCAAAAGAAATTGTACCTCCCTCCCTGGATATAGTATTTCAGATTTATGATAATCATACTTTAGCCGGAAATGGTGAGGGTTATTTGATATTCAATAACTGGCCTGAAGGCAAAGAGATATTTTTTAAGGGGAAAATGGGTGTGGTGAAGCATGACGGAAAAGTAATCGTTCCGTTTAAATATAACGAAATCAGAAAAATCAAGTCACAAAGTGTTCCTTTCTGGATTGCGTTTGATGATCAGGGAAAATCAAGTTTATACTATGATTCAGTTTTGCTGGATTTCAGGGATGATGTAATTGAGGTCTCAGACTTTTCGGAAGGCCGGGCAAAAATAAAGGTGCATTCAAAATATGGATTCATTGACACAAGCGGTACTGTTGTTGTCCAGCCCATTTATGAACAGGCTAAAAACTATAATTCCGGGAAAGCCTTTGTGAAGAAAGAGGATCAATATGTATGGCTTGATCTCGGTGGTAAGGAAATAGAAGATTTTGAGCAAATTATCTTCGAAGAAATAGGGCCTTTCTCAGAAGGATATTCCAGAGTAAAAATTTTTAATGATTACGGTTTTATTTACCCTGATTCCAGTTTCTTTATATTTCCAAGATTCTCAGAAGCCACTCCATTCTTCAATCAGCTGGCATCGGTACGTTCTTCTGGGCACTTTGGCTATGTTTATACGGACAGCTCGGAAGATATTGTGGAACTTTATACACGAAATAACTTGACCCGGGTTCCAAAGGAAGACATAAGAGAAGATTTTTTAAGTGATTCATACGCAGTGGTAAACTCGAAGGATTCTGCCTATTTTTTTGAGCCTCTCGACACCTTAACTCTTGAAAAGTTCATATCAATCCAGGCTGAAGCTATGCGATGGGCTCCTTATATATATTTTAATTATCCGAATATGCTAGCGAAGGTCAGTGCAGGGGAAGGCACTCTTGCAGGCAGGTATTTATTCAATACGACATTTCTTAATCCGGGGACTGAGATATGGGAAAACTATAAAAATAAAGTTTTACTGAAATTGTTTTCTGAAGAGAAAATCCGGTCTTTACTTTGGAAGACCTTCAGTCCTGTCTTTAAAAGTTCATTTCAATCAATGCCTGAGCTTCACCAACGTGTATATCTGGAAATGATCGAGTATCTTGAAATATACTTCAAGGAATTTGATATTATTGCTACCCGGAAATTTCTGGAGGAAAATGAAGCCTTCTTTGCTTATGAACATCCTGATGGCACTACCAGCCCGTATAGAAAAACCAGTGCCCAAATTGACCGTCTGATATTAATTTATAAAATCATATCGGTTGAAGATGTTCAGAAATGGATCCGGAAAATTAAGAAAGAAGTATATAAATGGTAAAACCGGTTATATCAAATTTAGGGTAGATATTTTCTTTTCTTCTGATCAAAAGGTAAATTGTATGTGCATAGGTTAATGAAGGGCTGATTTTTCAATAGATATTTTAAACAGCCGTGCCAGAAAAAAAACAACGCCGTTTAGCTGCAATCATGTTCACCGACATTGTCGGGTATACTGCCCTGATGGGAAGGGATGAAGATGCGGCTTTTAGAGTCCTCCGGAAGAACCGGGAAATTCACAAGAAATTTATTGACAAATATAATGGTGAATGTCTCAAGAGATGGGTGATGGGACCTTACCAGTTTTCAATCTGCATCGGAAGCTGTTCAATGTGCCATTGGAATTCAAAACGAAATGAAGAAGGCTGAAATACCATTGCGAATTGGGATACATTTGGGGGAAGTCGTTTTTGAAGACAATGATGTTTTTGGGGATGGCGTAAATGTAGCTTCACGGTTACAGGAATTGGCATAGGAGGGGACTATCTATATTTCAGAAGCAGTTCATAAAGAGGTGAGAAATAAAGCACATATTCAAACGGAATTTGTAATTGAAAAATCAGTAAAAAACGTGGATGAGCCTTTAATGGTTTTCAAAGTAAGTATTCCGGATTCCCGCTCAAGTAAAAGTAATCCTCTAAATCGCATTCTCTAATGAATATCAATTATGTATTACCCTTTGAGAAAGACCTACCGACCAGGAATATTTTAGCGATGGCCTGACAGAGGAAATCATTACCGACCTATCCTATATTGAAGACCTTCTCGTCATTTCCAGAAGTTCTGCCATGACCTTCAAGGATCTATAAAAATCACGGATATCGCCCGGGAAGTCAATGTACGGTATGTTGAAGGAAGCGTCCGGAAGCCGGGAACAACCTCCGATCATTGGTCAGTTAATAGATGCTGAAACGGACACCCATCTATGGGCTGAAAAATACACTGGTTCCCTGGACGATATATTTGAGATACAGGAGAAAGTATCCAAATCTATCGCTGATTCCTCAAAATGAAACTGACAGATGAGGAAGATAAAAAAATATCGGATCAACAGATCACAGATATACAGGCATATGAATACTATTTGAAAGCAAAAAACGAAATCAATAGTTGGACAGAACCAGGAATGGAGCGGCGATGGATTACTGCTCAAAGGATTAGAAATCACGGGTGATAACATTCTTCTTTATTATGGAATGGGGATGGTTTCCGGACATATATTAACATTGGATTTAAAAACAAGAAAGAATGTATCATCGAGACGGAAAATAGTAAAAAAAATATTCAATCTGAATAATGATTCTGTTTACGGCCATCGTCTTCTTGGTCTTATTAATTTCAGGGGTTCTAAACTACAGCAAGGTGTCATCCATTTTAAAAGAGCCCTGGCACAGGATCCTAATGATCCGGATGCTTTGCTTTGGCTTTCTGTTTCTTATGCTAACGTCGGGAGACCAAATAAAGCCTTTCACTGGATGAAAGAGCCATACAAATAGATCCCTTTAATCCTTGGCATCCTGCCATCTGTGCCTGGTTGTATTGCATAGAAGGACAATTCAGCAAAGCACTTGAAATTAGTAATGAGGGCTATAAAATGGCCAAAGATCATCCATCAATTTCCATTATACATGCCTTGTATCTCGCCTATAATAAACGATATCAGGAAGCCTTTATAATTTGTGATCAATGGTATGAAAAAGATCCTGAAGGTTTGTGGCCCAGGATGGGACAATGCCTTAAATACGCCTTGAAGGTGATAGAGAAAATACAATTAAAGCCATGTCGGGGGGTGTAAAAGAAAAAGCCAGGGCGATCTATGGGATGCCTTACTGATGGCAGAATGCGAGCATTAATCGGAGAAAAGGAGGAAGCAATAACTTCCCTGGAATATGCGGTGAATCTGGGAGCAATCAATTATCCGTTCTATAATACAATTAGTCCATTTCTTGAGAATATCCGTGGTGAACGCAGATTCAAAAAACTTATTGAACGGGTAAAATATGAATGGGAAAATTTTGAAGTTTAAGATTGATAAATAACTGAATATGAATTTGCACAGAATCGTCATATTGCTGTAATGTTTACTGACATTGTAGGATATACATCACTAATGGAATTAGATGAGAACAAAGCGATGGCAATGCTTCAGAAAAATCGGGAAATTCATCAAACCTGTTTAAACAACCATAATGGAAATCTATCAAGAGATGGGAGATGGTTGTCTGGTCAGTTTCGATCTGGCTTCTGATGCGGTTCGCTGTGCAAAGGCAATACAAATGGAAGTAAAAAAGCAAGCAATACCTTTAAAGATAGGTATCCATGAAGGAGAAATGGATCATGGATGGAACGGATATCCTAGTGATGGGGTAAATGTTGCTTCTAGGTTACAGGAAATCGGTAGTGCCGGATGCATTTATATTTCAGAAATTGTATTCCATGATATAAAAAATAAAGCAGATTTAATAACAAACTATATAGGAGAAAACACTTTAAAAGGAATCTCCAAATCAATAAAAGTCTTTGAAATAAATATCCAAGGTGCTGAAGATAAATCAGAAATAGGAACAACTTCAAAAGCAATTCAGCTAAGAAATCCATCATAGTCCTTCCTTTGAAAATATGAGTTCGATCCTGAACAAGAGTATTTCAGTGATGGATTAACCGAAGAGGTCATTACGGATCTTTCCTACATTGAAGACCTTTTGGTTATTTCAGAAGCTCAGCCATGACCTTCAAGGATCTATAAAAAGATAACTGAAATTGCGAAAGAAGTCAATGTTCGATATGTCCTGGAAGGAAGCGTAAGAAAAGCTGGTAATAATTTGCGCATCATTGCTCAATTGATCGATGCCAAGACAGACACCCATTTATGGGCGGAAAAATATAATGGTTCTTTAGATGATATTTTCGATATTCAGGAAAGAGTATCTAAATCAATTGCGGATTCTCTCAAAATAAAACTTAGCAATTCGGAGCAAGAACAGTTAACCAACAGAAATTTTAAGGACCCAATCATTTATGACATATACCTAAAGGCCAGATATGAAAACTGGCAATTTTCAGGAGCATTATTAAATAAGGCAGAAAAACTATCGAATGAGGGATTGAACCTTGCAGGGGATAATGAATTGTTATATACAGAACTCTGTCACACCAATGTTCAATATGTCAACAATCTACTGAAGGATCCAAATCTATATCCGGAACTGCTGTCAAAAGCGGACCAATATGCCAAAAAGCTTTAAAACTAAATCCTAATTCCGCTATCGCACATTATGCCCAGGGTCTGGCCCTATATCAGAGTTGCCATCTGAAGGAAACCATCCGAAGCTGGGAGAGAGCGATTGAGATAGAGCCCAACACAACTGAATCTAGCCTATTTCTTGTACTTGGATATCTGTATGCATCGACTGGATTGTTGGAAAAATCCTTTGATTATCTGGAAAGGTGTAAAATCCTAGATCCTGTAACACCATTGTCTAAAACAAGCCAGGGATGGCGATTGATATATACAGGAGAATTCCAGAAAATGGTGGAAGAGTTTGAAGAGTGGCAACAAGTTATGGAGCAAATCAAATCACCCACAACAATCTGGTTTGCCTGGTGGCATGGACTGAATAAAGATTATAAGGAATCGTTCAGGATAATTGACCAGATTGTTGCCAACCATCCGAATCATATTATGGCCTCCCTGGGACGGTTTATGAAATATAGTTGGCTAAATGAAAAACAGAAAGCACTCGATACAGTTAACGATACGCTTGAAAAAGCAGCCTGGTGGGATGACGGCTATTCCTTAAATATGGCAGAAGGATATGCTGTAATTGAAGAGTATGATGAGGCTTTCAGGTTTCTTAACCGCGCCATCGATTATGGCGTTACCAATATTGATTTCCTGACAAAACATGATCACTTCCTGGAAAATTTAAGATCTGATGACAGGTTTGAATTGTGCTTAAATAAGGCTCGAGGTATTTTGAAATCATTAAGGATGTAAATCGACTTTTAAGTAAAGTCATTTTATATAGTATTTGAATTAGTCCCATAAAGTATCCAAAACCCTAAAATTCCTGCTGATTTTTATATTTTGCCATAGACTGAATTTCATATGTATGAAAAATGCAAGTGTGCTGACATGTGTTTTTTCACCAATTAAAGACATAATTTAAAAGGTATTCAGCAATTCATCAAGGATCATATATCAAACAACTCAGAAGAAAGGTAACGGTCGCCCCGGTCGCAGATGATGCAAACAATATATCCGGATTCGATCTGGTCGATCAGTTTTAATGCCCCTGCCACAGCCCCACCGCTGCTCATCCCACCAAATATGGCTTCCTCTGAAGCCAGCCTTCGGGCCATTTGTATAGCCTCAGATTCGGAGACATCTATTATTGAATCTACACGTGATGGATCAAAGATTTTAGGAAGGTATTTTTCAGGCCATCGCCGGATACCTGGAATTCTTGATCCTTCCAGCGGCTGTATGCCTACAATCTGAATGTCAGGATCCTGTTCCTTAAGAAACCGTGACACACCCATGATCGTTCCGGTAGTACCCATGGAGGAGACAAAATGCGTGACCTTTCCTTTTGTGTCATTCCATATCTCAGGGCCGGTTGTAAGATAATGTGCCCCAAAGTTGTCAGGATTGCTGAATTGGTTCAACATATAATACCCCCCCCCATCAACTTTTTTATGTGCATAATCAATGGATCCTTCTATAGATTCAAACGCAGGAGTTAATGTTACCTTGGCCCCGAAGGCTTTCATGGTCTGGATCCTTTCAACTGTTGAGTTTTCAGGCATAACCAATTCAATTTCAAGATTGAATAACCTGGCAATCATCGCCAAAGCAATCCCTGTATTCCCACTTGTGGCCTCAATCAGCTTCATTCCTTCTTTGATTTCACCACGCTCCAGGGCACCTTTGATCATTCCATAAGCAGCTCTATCCTTAACACTCCCCCCCGGATTATGTCCTTCAAGTTTGGCAAATAACCGGACTCCCTTTTTATTAAAAAGGTTTTTAATTTCAACTAAAGGAGTATTTCCAATAAGCTCGAGAATAGAAGACATAATGGATAGAATTTTTTTAATTAAATAATGTTAAATTTTAACGGTTTCTTTAAAGATAAGGTTATTCTACATATTCACTATTCCAAATCTCTCGATTTATTTTGAATTAAAACATCTTTTACCTGACATCAAATCAATTCTTTTCCTTTCATTAAATTATCAATTGATCCCGTTGTTTTAAACATCAAACACTTATATATTTATAAGATTCGAACTGATAAAAGGAAGCACATAACCTTTGTTTCCACCTGGAACAGAATAATCAATTGATTCATGTGTTTGATTTATGTTTTAATTGTGTTTGACAATGCTGGTTCTGTTCATTAATTAATTTCAATATATTGAATATGCAAAAAAAACTTTTTCTGATAGATGCCCTGGCACTTATTTACCGGGCGCATTTTGCCTTCAGTAAAAATCCAAGGATTAATTCCAAAGGAATGAATACAAGTGCGGTTCTTGGTTTTACCAATAGCCTGCTTGATATTATAAATAAAGAAAAACCAACACATATTGGTGTTGCATATGATACACATGCGCCTACATTCCGTCATGAAGTTTTTCCTGAATATAAAGCCAACCGGGAAAAACAACCTGAAGATATTCAGGTAGCTATTCCCATCACTAAGGAATTGGTTAAGGCTTTTAATATTCCTGTCCTTGAACTGGACGGCTATGAAGCAGATGATATCATAGGCACCATTGCAAAAGTAGCAGCCGCCGAGGACTTTGAAGTCTTCATGATGACACCTGACAAGGATTATGCTCAGCTGGTAGAGGATAATATTTACCTTTATAAACCGGCATATATGGGCAATTCAGTTGATATACTTGGTATTGAAGAAGTCTTGAAAAAATTTGATATACATCATGTGGATCAAGTTCGTGACCTTTTGGGATTGCAGGGCGATTCTGTAGATAATATACCAGGAATTCCGGGAGTGGGAGCTAAAACAGCGGTCAAATTCATACAGGAATACGGAAGTATAGAGGAGTTGCTGAAAAATACCGATAAACTGAAAGGAAAATTAAAAGAAAAGGTCGAAGAATATGGAGAACAGGCAATCCTTTCAAAAGAACTGGCCACCATTAATATAGCTGTTCCTGTTCCTTTTAAAGAATCTGAATATGAATACAGTGGCCCCGATCTCAAAAAATTGAAACCAATTTTTGAGGACCTCGAATTTCGCACCTTACTAAGGCGGGTATTTGGAGAACAGCCATTAACATCCACCGAAGACAGCGGCCAACTCAGTATGTTTGGAGGCGGTCAGGAAAGCGAATCTGAGCAGAAGGATTCAAATGCCAAAAAAACGATTTCCGATGTGCAACACGACTATAAACTTACGGAATCGGAAAAAGATATGAGCCTTCTGGTTCAGAAACTAAATAAATCTCCTGAATTTTGTTTTGATACTGAAACTACTGGAATAGATGCCATTGAAGCCGATTTGGTTGGCTTATCCTTCTCTATTAAGAAAGGTGAAGCATTTTATGTCCCTGTTCCTGAAGATGAGAGCCTGGCAAAAAAAATTGTGTCATTTTTTAAGGATCCTTTAGAAAACAACAGCATTGGAAAAATCGGCCAGAATTTGAAATATGATATTCTGGTGCTTAAAAAATACGGTATCAAAGTTAATGGTCCGCTCTTTGATACTATGATCGCACATTACCTGATAGAACCGGATAACAGGCACAATATGGATGTTCTGGCAGAAAACTATTTGAATTACATTCCTGTATCTATTGAAACTTTAATAGGAAAAAAAGGCAAAAAACAGGGCAGCATGTGAGACGTGGAGATAGAAAAGGTAGTGGAATATGCAGGAGAAGATGCTGACATTACGCTGCAACTCAAAGAAGTATTTGAACCTATCCTGAAAGAGAAAAATTTAAATAAGCTTTTTCATGAAGTTGAGATCCCTTTGATCAATGTGCTTGCTGATATGGAATATTCTGGTGTAAAGATTGACCGCAATACATTAAGCAATCTTTCAAAGGAAATGGAGGAGGAGATCGTCAATCTGAACCGCGAAATATATAAACTGGCAGGAATAGAATTTAACATTGCTTCACCTAAGCAGCTGGGGGAAATACTTTTTGAACATTTGAAACTGGATGATAAACCAAAAAAAACCAAGACAGGTCAATATGCTACCGGAGAGGAAATCCTTACCAGGCTGGCATACAAACATGAGATCGCTAAAAAAATTCTTGAGTTCAGAGAGGTACAAAAATTAAAGTCTACTTATATAGATGCGTTGCCGGAAATGATCAGCCCAACGGATGACCGGGTACATACCTCTTTTAACCAGGCCATTGCGGCTACCGGAAGACTTAGTTCTACAAATCCAAATTTACAGAACATACCTATTCGAACAGCAAAAGGCAGGGAAATACGGAAGGCCTTTGTTCCTACTGACAAAGATCATACTTTGATGTCCGCTGACTATTCGCAGGTCGAATTAAGAATAATGGCTCATTTTGCCAATGATGAAAGTATGATCAAGGCGTTCGAGGAAGGGAAGGATATACATTCCACTACGGCAAGCAAAATCTTCCAGACAAATCTTGAGGATGTTACCCAGGATATGCGGCGAATTGCAAAAACGGCTAATTTTGGTATTATTTATGGCATATCCGTATTTGGTTTATCCCAGCGATTGAATATTCCAAGAAGCGAAGCTTCTGAGATCATAAACTCCTATTTCAATGAGTTCAGGGCAGTCAAGACGTATATGGATAAAGTGATCAATGAGGCAAGAGAAAAAGGATATGTTGAGACTATCCTTGGAAGAAGAAGGTATCTCAGAGACATTAATTCGCGAAATGCCACTATGCGGGGTTTTGCTGAAAGGAATGCTATTAACGCACCAATCCAGGGGAGCGCCGCAGACCTGATAAAAATAGCCATGATCAATATTCAAGATTATATGCAGAAAGAAAATTTAAAATCCAAGCTGATACTGCAGGTGCATGATGAACTGGTTTTTGATGTATATAAACCAGAGTTAAAAATACTCCAGCCTAAGGTTGAGGAATTGATGCAAACTGCCTTACCTTTGACAGTACCGATAGAGGTAGAATCAGGAAGTGGTGGAAATTGGCTGGAAGCTCACTGATTTATTTTTTAGGATTAAAGAAGTTTAATAACAAATATAACCTTAGCTGATGAACAGATTTTTTAAGATTATACTATGGGTTCAGGCCGTTTTGATTGTATTGTATGGATGCTCAACTAATAATAAGACTCCTGATATTTCCGGTGAGCTCATGCAATGGCATAAGATTATCCTTACCTTCAACGGACCGGAGAGTAGTGAACTGGATTCCATAAACCCATTCCTGGATTATCAAATGTACGTTACCTTTTTTAAGCATGACAGACAGGTCATCGTACCTGGTTTTTATGCGGCTGACGGTAATGCAGCCGAAACAAGTGCCGACTCCGGGAATAAATGGCAAGTCATCTTTTGTCCTGATGATTATGGATTGTGGAACTATGAGGTTTCTTTTTTAAAAGGAGAGAATATTGCTGTTGAAAGAAATCCGGAATATGGGGAAGAGGTAGCTTTTCATGGTGCTAGCGGAGAAATTCTTGTATCGCCATCCGACAAAACCGGAAGTGACTTCAGGGCGAAAGGAAGAATCAGTTATGCTAATGATCACTATTTAAAACACCAGGGTAATGGTGAGGTTTTCTTAAAAGCAGGATCTGATAGTCCTGAAAATTTCCTGGCATATCATGAATTTGATGGCACTTATTATGGTGGTAATGGTGAACGAAGGATTAATGAGGCCATGCCTAATCAGACCTTGCACAGGTATACGCCTCATGTAAAGGACTGGAATGAAGAAGATCCTACATGGAAAGATGGTAAAAAGGGAAAAGGGATCATTGGAGCTCTGAACTACCTGCATTCCAAAGGCATGAACAGCCAATACATGCTTACAAATAATGTAACAGGAGACGGACAGGATGTGTTTCCCTGGATAAAATATGAGAGTGACTTTACCCGGTTTGACGTAAGCAAACTGGCCCAATGGGAAATCGTTTTTACACACATGGATAAACTGGGCATGATGTGCCATTTTGTAACACAGGAAACTGAAAATGAATTGATGTTGGACAGCGGAAATGTTGGATTGAAGAGGAAATTATACTATCGCGAATTAATTGCCAGGTTCTCACATCATTTGGGAGTAACCTGGAACCTGGGGGAAGAAAATGGGGTGGCCCCCTGGATCGGAATTGGGCAGAACGACCGCCAAAGAAAAGACATGAGTAAGTACATCAAGGAAACTGATCCCTATGATAATTTTTTAGTTGTACACACCTTGCCCAATGCTGATCTGAGAGATGATATCCTGACAAAATTATTGGGCTTCCCATTTCTGGATGGCCCCAGTTTACAGACTGATGTGAATAGTGTTCATTCAGAAACCCTGAAATGGCGGCAACTATCTGATCAGCAAGGAAGAAAATGGGTTGTATGCAGTGATGAAATTGGCCATCATTCAATTGGTGCAGTGCCGGACGCAATTGATCCTGAGCACTACGAAATAATGCATAAAGTGCTTTGGGGTAATCTGATGGCAGGTGGAGCCGGTGTTGAATGGTATTTTGGGCATAAATATGACAATGATGACTTGAATTGTGAAGATTTCAGATCCAGGGACAGGCTCTGGGAACTAACTGCCATTGCAAGGAATTTCTTCCTGGATAACCTCCCAATCGAGGAAATGAAACCTGCTGATAATATAGTATCTCCAAGGGCAAATTATTGCTTTGTCAAGGATGATGATGTTATTGTAATTTATATTCCAAGAGGAGGGGCTTCTTCGGTACGCCTAAATCCACAAAAATCATACAGATTGCAATGGTTTGATCCCAGAAATGGTGGAGAATTATTTGATTCACATGAATTGCCGGTAATTGTTTCTGAAGTATCAGAATTAAACTTCCAGATCGGTACAAAGGAAAAATACAATTTAAGAAATGATTGGGTCGCCGTTCTAAAAAGTATTCAGAATCCGGAAAGTACTCAACAATAGTCTTTAAAGCTTAACCATTGATCAATAAGTTGGACCATATACCTCAAAAATCTGATATACTTGATGTTGCAAATAGAATTTCAGGTTATATTCATCAAACTCCCTTATTGAGTTCCCGACAAATCAATCAGATTGCGGGGTGTTCACTATATTTCAAATGCGAGAACTTTCAAAAAGTAGGCGCATTTAAAGCCAGGGGGGCTGTAAATGCTACGCTTTCACTTCCTGAGGATCTGCGCAAAAATGGAATTGCCACCCATTCTTCAGGGAATCATGCTCAGGCCTTGGCCTATGCGGCATCGATTGTTGGGATAAAATCATACATTGTGATGCCGGAAAATGCGCCATCAATTAAGATTAATGCTGTGAAAGGTTATGGGGCTGAAATCATCTTTTGCCAACCAACCCTTGAATCGAGAGAAACCGTATTGCAAAAGGTTGTAGAGGATACTTCTGCTTACTTTATCCATCCTTATAATAATTATTCAGTGATTGCAGGACAGGCAACAGCAGCATGCGAAATTTTTGAATCCAGAAATGACCTGGATTATGTTCTTACGCCCGTAGGCGGTGGAGGATTGCTAAGCGGGACCTTATTATCTCGAAATTATTTCTCACCCGGGACAAAAGTGTTCGCGGGAGAACCTTCAGGAGCAGATGATGCATATCGATCCTTAATTAAAGGAGAAATTGTTCCATCAATAAAACCAGATACCATTGCGGATGGCTTGTTGACATCTTTGGGAGACAAGACATTCAAAATAATTTATAATAACGTTGAAGAGATATTACTGGTGAGTGATACTCAGATCATAGATGCTATGAAACTTCTCTGGGAAAGAATGAAGATTATCGTTGAACCTTCTGGGGCTGTACCCTTCGCTGCACTTTTAAAAGAAAAGGAGCGGTTTTCGGGAAAACAAGTGGGGATCATACTTTCCGGTGGCAATGTGGACTTGAAAAAAAATTACTTTAATTTACTTCCGATTAATAAAAAATAATAAACCTTAAAATGAATCCTGTAAGAAATGAAATCGAGGAAGTCCTGTTAAAGCTTGGAATTGCTGACTTAAATTCTGGAGCTTCAACTGGCAGCAAATGGCTGGACAGTAAAGGTCCAAAGATAAAATCCGTATCTCCTGTAGATGGAGCAGAGATTGCAGAAATTTCATTAGCAGATGGATCAAATTATACCACAATAATAAATTCAGCACAATCCGCTTTTCTTGAATGGAGAAAAAAACCTGCCCCTTTACGGGGTGAAATTGTCAGGCAAATTGGAATGGAGCTTAGGAAATATAAATCTGAACTGGGTATTCTTGTTACTTATGAAATGGGTAAATCATACCAGGAAGGATTGGGTGAAGTACAGGAGATGATTGACATTTGTGACTTTGCCGTTGGATTATCCCGGCAACTTCAAGGTTTTACCATGCACTCTGAAAGACCGGAACACCGGATGTATGAGCAATATCACCCATTAGGAATTGTGGGAGTAATTTCAGCTTTTAACTTTCCTGTAGCAGTATGGTCGTGGAATACTATGATCGCCTGGGTATGTGGTAATGTATGCCTTTGGAAACCCTCGGAGAAAGTGCCTTTATGTGCCATTGCCTGTCAAAAAATCGTTGCGAAAGTATTCGAAGCAAATAATATTCCTGAGGGTGTCAGTAATTTGATTATAGGAGATATTGAAACTGGTAAAAAAATGGCATCCGATAAGAATATTTCTTTAATATCTGCTACTGGATCAACCCGGATGGGTAAATCTGTCGGAGCAGCTGTTGGAGCTAGGTTGGGAAAGTCCATTCTTGAATTAGGTGGAAATAACGCAATAATAATCAGTGAACATGCAGATCTGAAGCTCGCCTTAGCATCCGCCGTTTTCGGGGCTGTGGGAACTGCCGGGCAGCGATGCACCACAACAAGGCGGTTGATAATTCATCAATCTGTTTATAATGAATTTAAATCATTGCTCGTGAACGCATATAGCCAATTAAAAGTTGGAGATCCACTTAATCAATCAAACCACATAGGCCCGTTGATTGATAAAGATACCGTGAAGACATTTATCGAAGCCTTGAAAGAATTGAAAAAGGAAGGGGCAATCCCATTGGTAGAAGGGAAAATGCTGGAAGGTAAGGGTTTTGAATCCGGATGTTATGTTAAACCGGCCATATACGAAGTGAAAAACGATATGAAAATGGTTCAGAAAGAAACTTTTGCTCCCATATTGTATCTGATAAAATATAACTCAATCGATGAAGCTATAGCGATTCAAAACAATGTCCCACAAGGTTTGAGCAGTTCAATCATGACCAATAACCTTAAGGAATCTGAAAGATTTTTGTCTCATCTGGGATCAGATTGTGGAATTGCTAACGTCAATATTGGAACTTCCGGGGCGGAAATTGGAGGTGCTTTCGGTGGCGAAAAAGATACCGGAGGCGGTCGTGAGTCAGGATCTGACGCCTGGAAAGCGTATATGAGGAGGCAAACCAATACCATCAATTATGGAGATGAATTGCCCCTGGCCCAGGGAATTAAATTTAATCTGGACTAAGCGAATACATTTCACATGTATGAAATTATTTTATTTGAATTCAAAGAATTAAATAAAAAGCATTAAATTAGGCACTGATAACTAATATTCTTAGATCAATCAATTATGGCAGGATCCTCAAAAAGTAAATTTAAAGCTGTAATGTTAATAGATGATAATGAGATCGATAATCTCATTAATCAAAAAATGATTGAAGCCGCTGATATTACTGAAAATATATACACCCATACAGGCGCTAAAAGCGCTATAGAGTTTCTTAAAAACCTTGAAAAACTGGAAGATGTTGGAAATAATATTCTTCCGGAGGTTATTTTCCTGGATATAGATATGCCTTTAATGGATGGATTTCAATTCCTTGATGAATTTGATAAGCTTGGATCTGTGACTAAAGAAAAGTGCAAGATTGTTATGCTTACTTCATCAATCAATCCACAGGATGTAAATAAATCCAAAAATTACACCTACGTTAAGAAGTATATCAATAAGCCATTATCTCAGGAGAATCTTGAAAATCTGAGCGTATAAAAACAGTTAATTAGAAGCCAGACTTGTAATAAATTCTTCATCAGCAGGAACCAGCAATGTGGGCATAAAGCTTAAAAACTCATAAGATCTGAGTTTCTCTGCGAGTATGCTTATCTTTTCATGCTTATTTTTCTTCGCATCACTCTGGCTTATCTTCAGGATCTTTGAGAAAACAAGCAAATGTTCACATTTCTCTTTACCCAGAAGCCTGATCTGTCTTTGTATGCTGTTGATCAACTGGTGAAACAGATCATAATCGTCAAGCAGACAGTATTGCAAAGCCAGGAGCAGTTTCACTTCAAGATGTGCATAGGGAAATCTCTTTAGGCTTACAGTATTCAATAATTGATTGATCCATTTGGAGGCCTCATCATATTTTTTCACATAATAACATGATAGTGAACGATAGCAGCAATAGATCAAATAGTTAGGAATATCATTTGCGTCACTCTCAAAATCATGGAACAAGCCATCATTTTCTTCATAGATCCTGTCCAGTGTTTTCATCCTCATATGCCTTTTGATCTTGCTGATCAGGAATTGACCCGGGAAGGTATAAAGAGAATAATTTGTAATTAAGGTAGCAACAGATTCATTTACAGAATCGTAAAATTCTTCAGCTTTTCTATAAACTTTATAGTGGTTATAATATTCCAGCTTAAGGAACTCAAAAACATTTTGAAGATGATAGTAATTTGAATCAAGTTCATAAAACTGAAATATTTTCTGGATTTCATTTAGTAAATCCTCAATAGGCTCCAGCTCCATCTCCAGTTCTTCGTCTGTCTCCACAAATAACCTGTGAAATATATTCAGGCAACTCTGGTATACAAACAATCTGTGTGATTCGTACAGTTTAGTTACATTATTGGTTTCTGTACGTAATAATTTTAATTCAAGGTCAGAGCGTTCATTCCTTCCCATCATGGCAAAAACACCATATTTTTTAAAATATTCCGCAAGGAGGTCTTCGGCCTTATCAACCGCCAGGGTATAGGCTACATGTTTGTTGTAAAGTTGTGAATAGGTAAATGAATCATTCCCATTTATATTTAATTTCTTAAGTGATTTATATACAATGGTCAGTTCATTTGACAGATCATAATCCAGTAGTTCTTTTTCCAGTTTCTTTAAAGTTGCAATAGCTATGGCCTTCTTTTTAGTAAAAAGGATCTCATTTATATTAGCAACTTTTTTGAGAATATCGGCCCTTGGATTATCCATCTGTTGCAACAGATATTCCTCGATCCTTTGATTCAACCTTGATCTGAGGGTATAATATGCATTTGTATTTACTTCCAACTCTTCCATGACCTTGGCATCAGACTGATGCTTTTCCCTCATGGATTTTAGCAGATATGCTGACTTTTCAGCATTACTCTCGTTCAAGGATTCGTAAATTGCCTGATAGTCTTCGACTGAGAGCTGTTTGATTATATTCTTAAGCTTGGCCATTCAAGAACAAAAATTTTTGGTATAAATGAAATTAACACAAAGCAAATGGAAGCTTTAAATGTAATATTTTTAATGAAAATTAAAAATTTTTTCACAATAATTCGGGACTGTAGTACTTAAAAAAAACACAAAAGGACCCAATAAATTAGAATTGAATCCCTTTTTTAGATCGTTATATTTATTGATTCAGGCAAGTTCCCACAAGGATTCGTCTCTTGCTTCAAGAAGAGATTTCTCTCCCATCAGGAAGCGGTCTGCACTTCTGGCAGCTTCTCTTCCTTCAGCAATGGCCCACACAACAAGTGATTGCCCCTTTCGCATATCCCCTGCAGTAAACACCTTATCATTATTGGTTTGATATCCGTTGTCAGCTACATTTCCACGGTCATCAACAGAGATTTCAAGTTGACCAATCACATTATCATGTTCCGGATGTACGAATCCTATTGAAAGCAATGCAAGATCGCAAGGTAGTGTCCTTTCAGTTCCGGGAACTTCTTTGAATTCTGATCTGCCGGTATTTTTATTTGCAGTCCATTTAATATCCACCACTTTAAGTCCTTTAACATGACCTTTATTATCAGAGACGAACTCCTTGGTCAAAATCGACCAATGTCGTTCGCATCCTTCTTCATGGGATGAAGAAGTCCTTAATATCATTGGCCATTGAGGCCAGGGATTATTTCCATTTCTGTTATCAGGAGGTTTTGCCAATAATTCGAGTTGTGTTACTGATTTAGCTCCGTGGCGGTTAGACGTACCAACGCAATCTGATCCGGTATCACCTCCACCAATTACGATAACATTTTTGTCGGTAGCAAAAATCTCGTCTTTTCTCATGAATTTGTCTCCTGCAACTCGTTTGTTTTGTTGAGTAAGGAATTCCATCGCGAAATGGATGCCTTTTAAGTCCCTCCCAGGAATCGGAAGATCTCTGGGAACAGTAGAACCTCCGCATAATAAAATGGCATCATATTCGACCATCAATTCGTTGGCATTCACGTTTTTGCCAACTTCAGAATTGGTCTTAAATACAATACCGGCTTCCATCATTAAGTTGATTCTTCTGTCAATCACCCATTTTTCCAGTTTAAAATCAGGAATGCCATATCGCAACAATCCACCAATTCGGTCGTCCCTTTCAAATACAGTAACCCAATGCCCTGCTTTATTCATCTGAGAGGCTGCGGCCAGGCCAGCAGGCCCGGAACCTACAATAGCGACTTTTTTACCTGTTCTTTTAGCAGGAATATGTGGTTTAACAAGTCCTAATTCAAAGGCTTTCTCTACAATAGATTTCTCAATATACTCTATAGTAACAGGAGGATTATTGATACCCAAAACACAAGAGGCTTCGCAGGGTGCCGGGCATATCCTTCCAGTGAACTCTGGAAAATTATTGGTGGAGCTCAGGATCTGATAGGCTTTTTCCCAATCTTCTTTGTAGACAGCATCATTGAACTCAGGAATAATATTCCCAAGAGGACAACCACTATGACAAAATGGTACCCCACAGTCCATACATCTTGCTGCCTGATCTAAGGTTTTCTGATCACCAAAATCCAGGTATATTTCCTTATAATCTTTTATTCTTTCCTTGGAATCTTTTGCCTTTGGCAATTCCCTGTCAAATTCTAAAAATCCAGTTGGCTTTCCCATCTATATTTTAATCTTAAACTATTGCCTGTTCTTTTGCTTTATTCTTTAATAATACTGCTTTATAATCCCTTGGCATTACCTTTACAAAACTCTGAACAGCATTTTCAAAATCTTCTAAAATATCTTTGGCTATGCCACTGTTGGTAAAAGATCGATGATTTTTAATAAGCCTTTGTAATCTACCTAAATCTTCTTCTTCCAAAGGATCAAAATCAACCATCTCTTTATTACAATTGATAGAGAATATATTTTCGGGATCATATACGTAAGCTACCCCACCACTCATTCCAGCGGCAAAGTTCCTTCCTGTTGGCCCTAAGATAATAGCATAACCACCGGTCATGTATTCACATCCATGATCACCCACACCTTCAACAACAGCTGTAACACCAGAATTCCTTACACAGAAACGTTCACCTGCCATACCGCGGATATAAGCCTCACCGGAAGTAGCTCCGTAAAATGCGACATTTCCTATAATTATATTCTTTTTGGCTTCAAACTTTGCATTTCGATCAGGGTAAATTATCAATTGAGCACCAGACAATCCTTTTCCGTAATAATCATTGGCTTCGCCCTCAAGCTCAAATCGTACTCCTTTTGTACTGAAGGCTCCAAAACTCTGTCCAGCTGATCCTCTTAATTTGATATTTATGGTTCCCTCAGGCAATCCTACACTTCCAAATTTCTTGGAGATCTCATTCGATAACATGGCGCCTACTGCCCGGTCAGTATTCCGGATATCAAATTCTGCAGTGACAGGTTCAGCATTTTCCAAAGCTTGTTTCGAAATATCAATAAGCGTCAGATCCAGGATCCGGTCAAGTTCATGATCCTGCTCCATCTGTTTGTATAAACCTACTGTTTCTGGTGCGTCTATCTTTGTTATGATCGGTTTCAGATCCAGGGTTTTCAATTTCCAGAAATCGAGGTCTTCTTTAACCCTGAGAATGTCAGCTTGTCCCACCATTTCATTGATGGTCCTGAATCCAAGCCCAGCCATTATTTCTCTCAGTTCTTCGGCCAGGAAGGTGAAGAAATTCACCACATGGTCTGGATTTCCTGAAAATACTTTACGTAATTCCGGTCTCTGAGTCGCTATTCCTACAGGACAGGTATTCATATGACATTTTCTCATCAAAATACAGCCTTCTACAACCAATGCAGCAGTAGCTACACCCCATTCTTCAGCGCCTAATAGAGTAGCGATCGCTAAGTCTCTTCC
The DNA here is from genome assembly GCA_942491935.1 of uncultured Cytophagales bacterium. Classification (GTDB taxonomy): domain Bacteria; phylum Bacteroidota; class Bacteroidia; order Cytophagales; family Cyclobacteriaceae; genus JAGTVG01. The sequence continues at coordinate 54,578 of CALOCZ010000011.1, read as the reverse complement.
TGTTCGCATCTGACCATCCACCTGAACTGTGATGCGACTTCTAAGGTCATTAAGTACAAGGGTCTGATGTGTTTCTGACAAGCCAAGCTCCCACGGTAATCCGGCATGCCGGATTGAACTCATTGGCGATGCACCGGTGCCACCATCAAATCCACTTATCAATACCACATCGGCTTTGCCTTTGGCTACACCAGCGGCAATGGTTCCCACACCAATTTCAGATACCAGTTTAACATTTATCCTTGCTTCTCTGTTGGCATTCTTAAGATCGAATATCAACTGGGCAAGGTCCTCAATAGAATAAATATCGTGATGCGGGGGTGGAGAAATCAATCCTACTCCAGGTGTAGAATGTCTAACACGACCGATCCATTCATCCACCTTATGTCCCGGCAATTGGCCCCCTTCACCTGGTTTCGCTCCCTGGGCAATTTTAATCTGAAGTTCATTGGCGTTAGTAAGATAATTACTTGTCACACCAAACCGTCCGGAAGCCACTTGCTTAATGGCTGATCGTTCCCAATCTCCATTCTTTTTGCGTTCAAACCGAATTTCATCTTCTCCTCCTTCGCCACTATTGCTCTTAGCTCCAATCCGGTTCATGGCAATGGCCAGGGTGGAGTGGGCTTCATGAGAAATAGAACCAAATGACATGGCCCCTGTTGCAAACCTTTTGAATATCTCTTCCTTAGGTTCAACTTCCTCCAGTGGTATAGGATCTCTTTCAGAAAACTGCAGCAGGCTTCTTAGTGTAATAGCCTTCTCAGATTGAATGTTTACTTTTTCAGCGTATTGCTTATATATTTCATAACTGTCATTTCTGGAGGCTTGTTGTAAGAGTGAGATAGTATCCGGATTGAACAGGTGCTCCTCTCCACGTCTCATCCACTGGTATACTCCACCAACCTCCAGGGTGTTAACCGGAATAGGCTTTTCAGGGAAGGCCAATCTATGTCGGACAAGAATTTCCTTAGCAATGCCCTCGAGATCAAGGCCTTCAATTCTCGAAACAGTTCCTGTAAAATATTTATCAACAACTGATTTGCTCAATCCAATGGCTTCAAAGATCTGCGCACCGTGGTAAGATTGTAGTGTAGATATTCCCATTTTAGAAAATATCTTTAATAATCCTCCGCCAACAGCTTTGATATAGTTCTTCTCAGCTTGTTCAGGCGTTAGCTCCTTACTGATAAGTGTGCTATCATGTATGTTCCTTACAGTATCCAGGACAAGGTATGGATTAACAGCGTTGGCCCCATATCCTATGAGAGTTGCATAATGATGTGTTTCCCAGATATCACCTGCTTCAAGCACAAGACCGGCCCTGACCCTTCGCCCATTTTTAACCAGATGATGATGGATTGCACCTACTGCAAGTAATGAGGGTATTGGAGCCTTGTCCTTACCTGTTGCCCTGTCAGAAAGTATTAGAATGTTAGCTCCATCGTGAATAATGCCAAAATCAGCATCATTGCAGATCCTCTTAATGGCGCTTTCCAATCCTTTCTTTCCTTCTTTGGGATCGAATGTTATATCAATGCTGCTAACCCTGAAATTCGTATGTTTAATATGTCTAATTTTATTAAGCTCAGAATTGCTGATAACTGGTTGAGGTAAATATATCTGCTTGACATGAAGTGGCGTTTGAGACAATATGTTCCAGGTTCTCCCCAGGCTTGTATATAACGACATGACAATCCGCTCACGGAGGGGATCTATTGGTGGGTTGCTGACCTGGGCAAACAACTGCTTAAAATAACTGGAAAGATGTTGGCTCTTATGGGATAATACGGCCAATGGTGTATCTGCGCCCATAGAACCGATCGGTTCTTTACCATCTTCTATCATGGGTGCCAGTATCATTTTTAAATCTTCGGAAGTATAGCCAAAAGCCCTTTGTTTATTGAGTAAAGATGTGGGATCATATGGATGGCTATCCTCTTCAACCTCGGGAATTTCATCTATCCCTATCTCATTGTATTTGATCCATTCATCAAATGGTTTCATTGAAATGATTTCTTCCTTCACCTCTTCATCACTTACGATCCTTCCCTTTTCAAGGTCTGCTATAAACATCCTTCCTGGTTGAAGTCTTCCCTTTAGCACAACCTTTGACTGATCAACAGGAAGCGCTCCGGCTTCTGATGCCATGACTACAAGACCATCTTCAGTGAGGCAATACCGGGAAGGCCGTAAACCATTTCTATCCAGGGTAGCGCCCACGATTTTTCCATCTGTAAAGCATATGGAGGCCGGACCATCCCAAGGCTCCATTAAGGCAGCATGATATTGATAAAACTCCTTCCTTTTCTGATCCATTTGATCATGTTCCTGCCATGCTTCAGGAATTAACATCATCATAACATGTGGAAGTGACCTTCCACCCATAACCAGTAATTCGATCACTGCATCAAGATTTGCTGAATCTGAATGATATGAATCACATATAGGAAGAAGCATTTGTATTTCTTCTTTAGTAAAAAGGGTAGATTCAAGCAGTGTCTGATTGGAAAGCATCCAGTTTACATTACCCTTAATAGTATTGATCTCACCATTATGGGCAATATAACGGAATGGTTGGGCAAGTTTCCAGTTGGGGAAAGTATTGGTAGAAAATCTTGAATGGATCAACGCAAATGCAGACAGTACATTCGGATCCATCAAGTCAGTAAAATAAGATTCCAACTGAAATGTAGTAAGTTGTCCTTTATAAGATATGGTCTTGCTGGAAAATGTTGGGATATAGAAAAATCCATTATTTCCTTTAACATTATTAGCAATTGTATGGGTCGTATGACGTCTTAAAACGTATAATTTCCTTTCTAAAGCTTCAGGATCATCACAAATTTCCTCATGGGTCACGAATACTTGCTCTATCTGAGGCTCTAACGATAAAGCTGTATTGCCAACGCCTTCATTATTAATTGGAACCTTACGGTAACCCAATAATTTAAAGCCCATCTTCCTGATATTTATATTGAGAATGGTCCTGCATTCTTCCTTGATGTTTTCGTCCTTGGGGAAGAATAGCATTCCAACTCCATATTTACCCTGTTCAGGTAATTCTATATCAATTTTGGCACATTCCTTCTCGAAAAACTCATGAGGAATCTGGACCAGAATACCTGCCCCATCACCTGTCTCCGGCTCACAGCCACAACCACCACGATGCTCCATATTCCTCAGCATGATTAGCGAGTCCTCAACCAGCTTATGAGTCCGCTTTGCTTTCAGATTGGCAAGAAAACCAATCCCACACGCATCATGTTCCATACTTGGATCATACAGTCCTTTTCTCTTCTGTATTGTCATCTATTTGAAATTTTATAAAAAATTATCTTAACCCAATACCTGCAAAAGCAAATTATTATTGCTTACAGATCTATTCTTAACAGAATATTATATTGAAATGACCGGAATGCTTGCAATAAAATATTGCTTTCCGGGTAAAAACTTGCAAAGTTGCAATTTTTTAGAGTAAAAGCCCTCAAAAATACAAAATCTTGCTGATTTATTGAATTCTAGTTAAAAAAAATATTAATCCGTTAAATCTATTTCATTCAAAAAATGTCAGCAAAAGGACTGACTATATCTTCTCCCTCGATAAAACGCGGTATAAGTTTTTGACCAGGCTATCAATTTCCCTCTTTCTTACGATTAAGGGAGGTAAAAGCCTGATTGTTTTTTCAGCGGTACAGTTTACAAGGAACCCTCTTTCCAGCATTTTTATCATAATCGGTCGGCATGGAACTTTAAGTTCAATTCCAACCATAAGCCCCATTCCCCTAACTTCATTTACAATAGATAATTTCCTGGTCATTTTTTCTAACCTGGACAATAAATACATGCCCTGCTTTTGGGCATTTTCAATGAGTTCCTTGTTTATTATGGTAGTAACGACTGCTTCAGCTACACTACATGCCAGGGGATTCCCACCAAATGTTGTACCATGGTCACCATATGTAAAACCTCTGGATATTTCATCGGTAGTCAATACAGCCCCAATTGGGAAACCGCCACCAAGGGCTTTTGCAACTGTTATGATATCGGGCTTTATTCCAAAATGCATATGACCAAACAAATTACCAGTTCGTCCGAAACCGGTTTGTATCTCATCAAAAATAAGGAGGACATCATTCTCCTTGCAATGTTGATGAAGTGCTGTAATAAAATCCTTTTGAGCAGGAATAACACCTCCTTCTCCCTGTACAGCTTCAACAAATACTGCTATTGTATCCTTGTTTATATTTTCTTTAGCAGCCTTCAGGTCATTAAATGGTAATTTCAGAAATCCCGCAGGTAAAGGAGCAAAACCCTTTTGTAATTTTTCTGATCCCATCGATATGGAAGCAACAGACCTTCCGTGAAAAGCTCCGGTAAAAGAAACGATAGGACCCTTTTTCCCTTTTTGATTCCCTATCTTACGTGCAAGTTTAATGGCAGCTTCATTTGCCTCCAATCCCGAATTACAAAAGAAGACTCTTTCATATCCACTCAAGCCACAAAGAAGTTTGGCCAGTCGTGCCTGGGGAATGGTATAATATATATTTGACGTGTGAATTAATCTCTGTGATTGAATTCTGATAGCCTTGACTATAGCAGGATGGCTGTGGCCAAGTGCATTAACCGCAATTCCTGAAAGAAAATCCAGGTATTTATCTCCTTTTGAGTCCCATACGTAAATGCCTTTACCTTTTACGAGGGTAACAGGCAACCGGCGGTATAAGTCAAAATGATATGACTTTTCTAACTCTTGTGTTGAATCCATAATGCCAAATCTTTATCCAATTCTAAAAGTCAGCCAGTCGGCTATAATGTTTAGTCCTTCCCTTAGGTAAGCATCTTCAACTTCGCTATCTTCAAAAATGACTTCATCTGTCTCTCCCTCCCGGAGTGTTCCATACAGTGCTTCCCTATCTGCATTAAGTTGCTCGAGTTCTTCCTGTTCATTTTTTCTTTCTTCCATGTTCAAACTTAATTCCTTAAGATGCTGCATTTTCTTAAAGTCATTATTCTGGTTTATCAACTCGATAAGATAAGGATCATCCTTCAATCGCTTTTCATGTTCTTTTGCCAGTTTTCTAATGATATGATCGTCGATTGAATTCATAGTTGTGAATTTTGATGATGAGATCTGGTCCCATGGAAGTGCAGTTGGCAGGGCACTCTCACCAAACTCCTCAGCACTGAACCTTGATGGCAATTCAATATCAGGGGTTACACCTTTATTCTGAGTACTGCTACCTGTAATCCTGTAAAACTTGGCTATTGTCATTTTCACCTGTCCGGGTTCTTCCTCCCATGATGGCAGAAACCTGTCAATATCCAGAAGGTTTTGCACGGTTCCTTTACCGTAAGATTGCTCGCCAATAACTACTCCCCTTTTATAGTCCTGTATAGCTCCAGAAAAGATTTCCGATGCGGATGCTGAAAACCGGTTGATCAATACTGCCAGCGGGCCATCATAATACAATTTGTCATCTTCATCTTCCTGTACCTCAACCTTTCCGGTTGTGTTTTTAATCTGAACTACAGGTCCATCGGGAATGAAAAGTCCGGTAAGTTCAATAGCTTCGGCAAGCGATCCGCCACCATTATTTCTTAAATCAAGCAATACTGCATCAATGCTATCGTTCCCTAAACTGCTCAGTAATTTTTTAACATCTTTTGTAGTGCTTTTATAGTCAGGATCTCCCTTTCTGAGACCTTCAAAATCCAGGTAAAAAGAGGGTACGGTAATTACTCCTATTCGGTAAGGCTTACTTTCGCGATAGATGGTCATAACCTCTTGTGTTGGGGCGGCTTCTTCAATTTTAATCTTATCTCTTACAAGCGATATTTCCACAGGTTTTGCATTTGATCCATCTTCACCTTTTAAAATTTTCAAACGTATAGTTGATCCCTTGGGGCCACGAATGATCTTTACCGCCTCATCAAGTCTCCATCCAATAATGTCCACCCATTCACCATCTTCTCCCTGGGAAACACCCACGATACGGTCATCCTTCACAATAAGTTTGCTTTTAAACGCAGGCCCTCCGGGTAATATATTGGCCACCTTAGTATACTCATTATCGGATTGCAAGCTGGCACCAATTCCTTCAAGACTCTGGCTCATCCCAATCATAAAGTTATCATAAGTTATTGGGAGGAAATAATTGGTATGCGGATCAAAGACTTCAGAAACGGAATTCATATAAATTTGAAATACATCGTCGCTTTTAAGTTTTACCAGCCAGTTGAGTAGGTTTTCATACCTCTTAGTCAGGTTCTCAACTACTTTTTCCTCTTCCGTTTCATTCAGTAACCTGGTCAACTTTTCATTTTTTATATATTTCCTCCAGTATTTATCCAGCTCATCATTGTTGCTGGCCCACTCAGTGTTCTCCCGGTCAATTAAAATCACTTCATCCTTTGAGTAATCAAACTCTTCCTGGATTAGTTGAATAGCGTATTCAGTCCTGGTTTTATATCTTTCCTGAAATACATTATATATTTCAAATGCTGCAGTTAGATCACCTGACCTGAGGCCATCATCCATAGTGTACCTGTATTTCTCAAATCCATCTATATCTTCCTGAAGAAAGTAGATTTTATTTGGATCAAAACCATCAATATAATTGTCAAAAATGATAGATGATAATGAATCATTGATCTGCATTTTCCTGAAATGATATTTTTCAAGAATAGTGGATACTACCATGCTGACCTTTTTCTGATGATCAGTAGGCATTAATATTCCTGAATCATTATCATTCGTGTGACTGCTTGTGGCAACCGATATGAATAGAACAACAAATGGCAGGATTAATCGTCTGATTTTATAATTATTCATTCTGTAAAAAGAAATTTATACTTGAATTTAAACGAATATATGCTTCAATTGATATAACAAACGTTATAATTGTTACTATAATCAACAAAAGTGCCAGATTTTTTTGACATTTCAGGAATATGGATGTAAAAATGCTCAATAGTGCATTGGGAAATGCTGACCTGATCCTGATCGATCAGATTCTTAAAAACCGCTTCCACAAGCAAATGAAGATTCTGGATGCCGGATGCGGGGAAGGGCGCAATATGGTTTATTTCATTAAAAATGATTTCAATATATACGGTATTGATGATAATGCCGATGCTGTAAAAATGGCTAAATTATATTGCAAATCACTAAATAAAACTTTTGAGGTAGAGAACATACAAAATTTTGCTATTGAAGAAAATCCATTTCCTGATCAGTTTTTCGATGCCATAATCTGTATAAATGTCTTACACTCAGCCAAAAACCAGACTGATTTTTTTAAATGGTTCCAGCAATTGGTTCGTATGTTGAAATTCGGCGGATTACTGCTTCTTTCAGTACAAAGCCAATTTGGCCTGACCCATAATCATCAACAAAACGATAAAGAAAGCAGAAATTTTTCGGGAAACGAAGATTTCTATCTTCTAACAGAGAGCGTACTGAAAGAGATCTTGAAACTGGATTGTTTAAAAACTTTTGAAAATACCAGATCCATCCTGATTGACAATGAAAAAAGCTACACTTATCTTTTCCTGGAAAAGTCTTGTTAGTTTTCAGTCATTTGAAGGTACTCCTTATTCAATTCATCCAGGATCATTAAGGCAATTTCTTCCTTTTCATTCACGATTCTTGGATCTTTTTCAATGGAACAAATGGATGGATTTACACCACACTGAAATGCCTCCAGAAAATATTCTCCGGCAGACTCCCAAAGAATATCTGACACGGGTAACTGGCCTTCTTTATCAATTCGAATGGGAGCCAGGGAGATCTCTTGTAGTTCCTCACATCTTTTAATTCTTAAAAAAATCTTAATACTTTTCATACTTCATCTTTTACACCCACAAAAGATTGTATTTGTATCATTTATTATTTTTAATTTACAATTAATTATAATTTGAAACAACTTATTCAGTCAACATAATTCTTTAGAAAAAATGAATAGCAAGAGAATCGCTTTAGTGGCACATGATCATAAAAAGCCAGCAATGGTAAGTTGGGCAAAATCTAACAAAAAGAAACTCCAAAACCATACTTTATATGCTACCGGAACAACAGGGAAAATATTAGAGAAGGCCCTTAATATGACTGTTATAAAGCTGAAAAGTGGTCCGATTGGCGGTGACCAGCAGATTGGAGCGTTAATAGCTGATCAGCAAATTGATATGCTATTCTTCTTCTGGGATCCACTTGAACCGCAACCCCATGACCCGGATGTAAAAGCTCTGTTGAGATTAGCTGTTGTATGGAATATCCCTGTTGCGAGCAATATTGCCTCTGCTGATTATTTAATAAATTCTCCCCTTTTCGATGGAACTTATGATCGTGATGTGCCTGATTTTACGGATCATAATAACCGTAATACATGATGCATCAACCAAAAGTCTAAAATCAGATGAAGCATAGGGTGTTTATTGATTTATTCCTGCCAGGGATTTGTCGCAAATACTGTCAATTCGGGGATAAAACCTCGGTCATCCATTTCCAGAGCTGATTTAACAGTATGTGCAATTTCTTCACTTCTAAGCCTGTTATTTCGTTCCGTTCTTTCAATCCTTTCAGGATTTCCAAATGCGGTAGTAACTTCACTGGGATTTATTAAAATAACCCTGACATTATATTTCCGTAGTTCAGCCTGCCAACATTCTGTCATACCTCTCAAAGCAAATTTGCTCGATGAATATACAGTTCCTCTTTCATACCCTTTTCTGGCCGCAGTTGAGGCAATATTAATTATATTACCATAATTCTGCTCCTTAAACATTTGAGCAGCATATTTTGCCATCATGGCGGCCCCGATTACATTTACCTTATATACATTCAAAAAATCTTCTTCACTGACATCCGTAAGATGGGTAGACCGGCTACCTATTCCAGCATTATTCACCAGGACATCCAGTCTGCCCCATTTCTCGCGAATAAACTGAAAGGTCTTCTCTATATCATCTGAATTTGCAACATCTGCAACAAAAGGTATCGCCCCGGTTTCTGTTGCAGCTGATTTCAATCTGTTTTGATCACGACCTGTTATGATCACATCTGCGCCACTACTAACGAGAATTTGAGCAGTAGCTTTTCCAATGCCAAGACTACCTCCTGTAATTAGTATTTTTGAACTTTGTATTTTCATGATTGAACCATTTAAGGTGAAAGACTATCAACTATTAATTTATTATCCTCAAAACAGGATATTGTTTATACGATTTTTCAAAGTATTCCGAATGTCTGTATATATAATCTAACTGAGCCCGGGAATTGTTTCTGAAGTTTTCATCCAGACGTCTTTTTTCATTTATAGAATCTCTTAACCACGGGTTGTCATTTAGAATCCTCTCAGCTGTATCTTCAAAAACGTAATCCGAAAAATGTTCTTTCTGCTGAAGAACAGGATCAAAGAAATTCCATTTAAAGAATGAATCCTCTCCTTCCGGTTCCAGGGTTTCTATTATATACCTCATGCCAGCTTGCGCTACAGGCACATAATAATCTCCCTTCCGGATCTCGACCGGTATTTTTACTGTTTTTACAGAGGTACTGTAATGGGGATAATGTCCTTCATAAGGAAATTGATAAGTTTTGTAATCTTCAATATAATAGACCTCTACATCAAGGAGGGTGTCAGCCGGATACCTTGTGAAAGTAATATTGTTTAGTTCAAGGTGTTGAATTATTTTATCCCATGCCTGTCTGATCACATATGCTCTGGGAACCTTTATTGATTTGCTTTCAAGAAGCTTATTATAATAGGGAATATTGAACTCAAAGGGCTGGTCATGATCGTACTTAAGGCGCTTTCCATCCGTCACCCGGCTTTCAACATGACGGGCATTGTATCCTTTAAAAATTATCGTATCGGGATCCGTATGGTCAATGTCCCAGGATAAAACATATTTATCCGTTTTCATTATATTCTCCTTGTCCTTTTCCCGGATTGATCTGATGATGTCGCTATTTACCGAACCACTTTCAAGTACAGAAATAAGAAACTGGTAGGTAGCATCTACTCTTTCTTCGAATGATTTTAGCATATGTGTTTCAGACATGTAGCCAATCGTCTGAAATAAGGCAGTGTATCCTGTAGAATATCTGGGATAATCAAAGAATTGCTCATATCCTTTATCAGGTGTCTGACCATATATATTTACAAAAGGACACATTTCATATCCTTTCTTTTTCATAGATTCAAATAGCGAAGGGGTGAATTTCTCCTTCATGAACTGTCCAAGTAGCCCACCCAGTTTCTGGGGATGCGTATCCAGGCAGGTCATAATATATTGATAATCCGCCCCATTGGATGTATGCGTATCAACAAATATTTCAGGATCGAAGGAATGAAAATATTTTACAAACGAGATGGTGTTTTTTGCATCCATCTTGATAAAGTCTCTGTTCAGGTCCAGATTTTTTGCATTTCCCCTGAATCCATAAGCTTCCGGGCCATTTTGATTTGCACGGCTGAATGATCCTCTTACCAGTCCACCTCCAACATTATAGAAAGGAATAATGGCCAGGCTGACACTTTCTGAGATCCTATCCAAAATGTTTCCCGAAACAAGGTCCCGAATCAGCATCATTGAAGCATCAACACCTGCTGGCTCACCAGGATGGATTGCGTTTAATATCAATATTCTGATTTTGTTTTTAGATTCAGATACTGCTTTTCCATTGAAGTTATAGGTAACTACATGCAAAGGATATCCACTATCGGTCTGGCCAATTTCCTCGACCTGTATCAATGGATATTGGTCTGCTAATTGTCTGTAATATTCAATACATTCAAAATATGTGGAAGTATCAATGCCGTCTGATTTCTCAAAAGGTGTAATATTTTTTTGCTGTGCAGATAGGCTCCATGCATAGAATGATAGCACCGCAGTAATAAGCATAGATTTAATATAAGTCATCTCAATATTCTTCTTCCTCAATTGAAATCCGGTGATCCCGACACTGGTCAGGTCTTCTCGATCCATTTGGTATCTTCAAACACAGGTGCATTCTTGATAATATTAACAATCTCCCCAGGATCATTACTTGACAAAAGTATATCGCGGTTATTTTTCTTCAGGAATCCAGCTGCTACCATATTATCGAGCATATCTAGGAATTGATCATAAAATCCATTTATATTCAAAAGGCCAATAGGTTTTCTGATCAATTTTAACTGGATCCAGGTCAGGATCTCCCCCATTTCTTCAAGCGTCCCGAAACCACCGGGCAGGGCCAGAAACCCATCAGAGATTTCCGCCATTTTTTGTTTCCTTTCGTGCATGGATTCCACAATTATTAATTCAGTTACATTATCATGGCCTACTTCTAGGTCATAAAGGAATTTTGGGATAACGCCGATGACTTTACCATTCAGGGAAAGGATCTTATCTGCCAATACACCCATTATCCCTATACTGCCACCTCCATATACCATGGTAAGTCTTTGATTTACGATAATCTCAGCAAGTTCTAATGCGGTATTTTCATAAACAGGATCATTCCCTTTGCTTGAACCACAAAATATGCATAAATGCTTCATTCTGTCAGATGTTTTTATATTACAAATACTTTTTCAAAATAGCTTTTATCTTTCTTATAAAAAAAAATTACGGATATTTACTGACAAAATTTTTATTATGGAATGGTATGAGGTTTTGCTTATCATCTCTGTAGGATTTGTTGCAGGTTTTCTGAACACAATTGCCGGTGGTGGATCATTAATTACATTGCCTATTCTGATTTTTCTTGGTTTACCTCCAGCCGTAGCGAATGGCACCAACAGGATCGCTATATTCTCTCAAAATATTTTTGGGGTACTGGGTTTTAAATCAAAAGGCGTATCTGATTTTCCGTATAGTATTTCTCTGGGAATATCAGCTTTTATAGGGGCAATTATCGGGGCCAAAATTGCCGTGGACATACCTGATGAATTATTCAATAAAATTCTTGCTGTATTAATAGTCCTTATCGTCTTATTCCCAATTCTGAAAAGGAAAGGAAAAGACCCCGGGAATATCATTGAAAGGACTGGAATAAAATACCGGATCATTGGGATAATTACATTTTTCTTCATTGGGATTTATGGTGGATTTATCCAGGCCGGAGTAGGTTTTATCATAATCGCAGCACTTTCGATCATTAACAGGTTTTCTCTTGTGAAAACAAACAGCATTAAAGTTTTTGTTGTCCTGATATATACAATTTCAGCGCTGTTTATTTTTATCATTGAAGGAAAGATCCATTGGGGTTATGGCCTTACCCTCGCCATTGGCAATTCATCGGGTAGTTGGATAGCCAGTCGCCTTTCTGTCAGAAAGGGAGATAACTGGGTGAAATGGTTTATCATTGTTACAGTTGTGGCCCTCGCTGTAAAACTATGGTTGTTTTAAAACAACCCTTAAAAATTAAATGAAATTGCTCTGTAAATTGATTTACTTTGTAATGAGAAAAATTCAGTACGGATTTTTTGACAATAGAATATAAAATTTACATAATTTGTTTCAAAACCTAAGCATTAAATAAAAAGAAAATAAATATGAATGTCAGGGGGAAATTATTTGAGATCTATGATGTCAGCAAAGTAAGCGAATCCTTCCGCAAGCGGGAGTTCGTAATTGAATATAAAGAAAATCCACAATATCCCGAGTATCTGAAATTTGAATTGATTCAGGATAAATGTGACCTCTTGAATAATTTTAAAGTGGGTAGTCTTGTTGAAGTATATTTTAATTTAAAAGGAAGGTTATGGACAAATCCTAAAGGAGAGAAAGTATATTTCAATTCCTTACAAGCCTGGCGTCTTGAACCAATCGAAGGAGGCAATGACGCACCTGAAGAATATCAAGCCCCAATGGGTGGAGACCTGGCTACTTTTACAGAGGAGGATGAATTGCCTTTCTAATCCCGGATAAAAGGATATTTCTACAATAGGTTTAAGGTGTCTCGAAAATTTCGCAAATATTAGTATCCTCAAATAGTAAACTGATCAGCGCTTTATTATTTGATTTTTTTATCAATCTCGGCAAGATATAAAGGAATTAAAGATTTCTTAACAGTTATTAATAACACCTAAAACAAATAATCGAACATTCTTTATCTTTTCAATAAATACCAGAGGGTTTTATGTTGGGCCCCGATCACTATAGTCCGCTTTCTCCAGGACCTGATGACCGGTATTTCATCGCTTATATTACCCGATGGATCAAGGGTAAAAGCCTTAAAGGGAACTGTCTTTTCTATAGAAATCCTCGCAGGGATCCCTTCAGCAACTGTCGGTGCTTCCCCCCATTCAGAACCGACGGTTTTATAATTTTCATCCCATCCCATATTGGCATTTTCAACCCTTCCGGCTGCAACAAGCAATATTTTTGAAGACTTTTCTACTGGTTTCCCATCCAGAGAGGCAAGTACAATAGTGCCCCAATTATACGGTGTGCTATCCATAGCTACAGTAACATTCCCAAGGGATATCTCCTTACTCCCAATATATCCCACAGCAGCTTTCACCATTTCACTATTGATCGTAAATACAGATTCAACAGAGTCCATGTTATTCCACTGAAGCTCACCTGTTTCACTGATCCATGCCCCATCTGGTTCAGCTATTGGTTCCGAAAGGCTTACATCATTTCCCTGAATGTTCACTTCCATAGGATGCAGTAATGTAAGAGCTCTTGGAGCCCCGGCTTTCTCCCAAATATAATTCATGTTAGAGCCATGCAATCGTAAAGTATGACCTGATTCCACAAGTTCATCAAATAATTTATCCTTTGATAAATTAAGATGAACCCGATGCTTCCCAGGTTTTATAGCATTCATCCTGAAAATTACCGACCCCACAGGAATAAAGATCTGTTTCAAAGGATGACCCGCGCTGGAAAAAAATCCGCTTATCCTGCCTTTATCCCAGGGACTATTAAAAGTAAAATGATAGATCCCGTCCCAATCCTGGAAGGATGCCACTGCATTGAGCATAGGATACATTTCAGCACAATAGAAATTCGGTGCTGGATGATCATATTCGCTAATCGTTAATGGCATGCCTGCTACCCTGTGCTGACCAAAACTGGAAAGTGTTCCTGCTTTTTTATCTGACACCATAGATGAATTCCTGATTAACCAATTCGTACTTGACCAACTTGCATCTGGAAAACTGGGATGTTCCCAGTAAGCATGCATATCCATAAAATCTGAATAAGTTGCTTCCCTGAATACCCCTGCTATCCCACTATAGGATCCCTGAGAGTCAGCTATTAAAGATTGTGCCTTAAGCTCGTTCCGGACATATCCGATCAATTCCGAAGTATAATCCATTTCTGTTTTTACGAGGAACTTCCAGAAAAATTCTTTTTGCTGTGGTGTAGAATCATCCTCATATCCTCTGATTATTGAATATAGATCAGGCAATTCTTCTCCCTCAGCATTTGAACTAAGCCAAGCATTCCATTGCTTCAGTAAGGATGTCCTGTGGTCACCTTCAAGCAAAGCAAGTTGTTTCCAATTTGAAAGAAGGGAATTCTCATTGTTGATTTCTATGAATGCGACAGCTGGTTCTTCGAGATAGTTGGTCCCAGTGTATGGATTTACATGTGATAAAAGATCACGGGCATAATCCTTCTGCATATCAATATAGGGTCTGTAGAAATGATCGATTGTCTTTCCAAACTGAAACTGGCTGACTTCAGTTTCGAGTCCCGGATAGGTGCGTGAAACATGAAGGTTTAAGTTTGTATATACTCCATGCAATTTCAACTGGTATATCAACCAATCGAGTTTATCAACCTGGTCCGCATCAAAGTTTTCCATGGATTCATCCCATATACCGCTTGGCGACTGTCGCATATCCATATGATGGAACCTGACCACATTCATGCCCATTTTACTTAACCGTGCTGCCAGCTTTTGAGCTACTTCCTTATCCGGAAAACATGAACTAAAAGTAAAGTTGGTCCCAAAAAACCGGATATTCTCACCTGTACCATCAATAAAATGACCGTCCTGAACTTTTATAAAACCATTCTTGCCTGCCATATCCTGGTTCAGGAAAGATAAATTGATATCAGTTTCTGCAGTATCCAGATCTTTAACTACAAATTCAAACCAGCCATACTTGGGAACCTGCTCCGGGTATGGATTACATGAAAATATCAAAATCGCTAAAACACCAAATATAATTATTCTACCAAAGCTGAACTTGCTGGAAAATGTGCCTCTCATTTTATTATTCTTTAATCTAAAAATCTTTTATACTTGAAAACATTGCAAGAATATTTTCTACTGGTACTTCAGGCAAAATATTATGGACTTGCTGGAAAACAAAACCTCCTTCAGGGGAAAGTATTTCCAATTGCTGATGAACATGATCATATACTTCCTGTGGGCTCCCTTCAGGTAATATATGTTGGGTATCACAACCCCCGCCCCAGAATACAATTTCTTTTCCAAAATCTTTTTTCAGCTGTTCAGGTTCCATGCCACGAGCAGTAATCTGCACAGGATTAATGGTGTCGAGTCCGGCATCAATCAGGTCGGGCAGCAATTCCCGAACGCCACCACAACAATGCAACATTACTTTTACGTCAGCTAATTCCTTAGCTTTAGCCCACATGATCTTATGTCTAGGTTTAAAATACTCCCTGTACATTTCAGGTGACATCTGCGGTCCTGATTGCATGCCAAGATCATCTCCAAATAAGATGATATCAATATTAGTCCCAACGGCACCAAGGAATCGTTCAAGATTTCCCAAATGCATTTCCAGAAGTCTATCAAGAAAATCATGAATGGCGGGTGGATCCATGGCCAGCATAAGCAGAAACTGGTCATTCCTGTACAACATCTGGCCGGTTTCAAGTAAGTTTCCTCCAAATAAGCCAATTATAGCCCTGTCAGTAGACCTTCGAAACCTGGCAGCTGATTCTTTCAGTAGTTTTTCACCCTTATCACCTTCTACTAGTGGACCAGGGGGAGAAACCACCATATGCCACATCGATTCATCCATGGCTGCATTTATATCGCTCCTATCAGATCCTTCATCATAAAAAGGATACCATAACTGTTCAAAAAACTGCGCTCCATCAGGCATTTGAGCTATAATCTTGCCAGATTCACTTCTAATAACCCATCTTTTCTCTTCCCGTTCCGGATTTACCCAATTCGGGAGAAAACAATCTGTGCCATCCGGCAAAACCCAGGGTCTCCAATCACTATCCTCTGTTGCAAAAGCCCTTCCGAGTTCAACGGTATCAATACCCAGAGTATCCAGAACATCATTATCAATCACTGCTAATTGCTGAACCGGATCATAGATCCTCACTGGTGCCGGTTTTAAACCAAGCGCTTTTCTCAATTTCGGATAAACAGAAGCAGAAAGTCCGGAGGAACGATGTCCTGATAAATCCACAGGTATGCGATCAGAAGATTTAAATTCAAACGCTTTTAAAACACGTTCGCGTGAGGTCATTTTATTTACTTTTTCCATGAAACTTTTAAAAAGTGAACTGATTTTGGTTTAAACGTTACACTACTATTTATATCATTAAGATGCTCATCAACAACATTTACCTCAGTCCATTTGGAATCAGGATAGAGGTTAAAAAACTGCTCAGGTTCAAATTCAATTTCTTTTCCTGAAATTTCCCGTAACTGAAAAACGATACCTGGCCCCTTATCAGAGGGCATGGCATTTACCAAAAGTATACCGGGAATATCCTTTCCGAGTATGCTTGAGTATTGTATATTTTCAGTTCCTTCCCCTTCCGGAAAAACTCTTCCAATCAAAGGGATCATTGATTGCCATCCAAAGCTCGTTGCCTTCAAAGTTCCTGGATCATTTGTTGAAGTTAAAAAATATCGCCATTTCAGGTTGCCTTCCTGACTTGCCCGGAAATTCGTAGTCCAATAATTGTTAAGTACCCAGGAGTATATATGATTTGTTTTAGGACTATGATTATAACTGAAATTCCCCAGGTTCAACCCTCCCAGGTGATATAAAGGGATCTCTGGGCTTACAAGAATTATTTGTCCTTCTTCCGATCTTACAGAAACATAGTTTTGTACTGTATTCCAATCCGAAGCTGTTCCGGCAAGTTGGTCCTTGCCAGGTCTGACTGCTCCTCCCTGCGCTTCGAAAACTATTTCACCATTTTCTTCTTTGAATGGGAAACCCACATAGAGAGCTTCAGGTCTTACTACTGCATTTTTGATAAGGGAGTAAGTCAATTCTATAAGCGGCTCTTTGTTATAGAACCGGTATTCAATTTTTACTGGTCCACTTGAACATTTTTCTAAATATCCTTCTACCTGAATAGAAGTCCAGATCGGCCCTGTTTCAATATGACCAAAAGATACGTTCGTCAGGCTTGTACGTTTTGGTGCTTCATGCAGTGTGAACAATTCCAGCTGATGCCGGTTTGACAATCTTTCATATATTAACTGTCCGGGTTTCCATTCTGAATTTGAATCTACAATTTCTTTATTACGGGCTTTATCAATTAATGAACTGATACCCCCCGTTTCGGGATCAAGAGTTACTGACCAGTAATTATTTTCAAATGTTCCATGGAATTGTTCAATCTTTTTGGATACTTTATTTCCCTCCTGACTTTTTATGATCAAAGATTTATAGCCCATTGCTGGAACATCCTCCACCCATAATATCCAATAAGTGCCATCCGACCGGCTGGATACAGACTGTACTTGTACCGGATTACCATCCGGATAGTTTATTGAAAAGGCTGATCCAGGATCAACGATCTCATGATCAATATATACTTCCACCAATCCTGATCTTTTTTGATTTAAAGTATTGAATACAGTTATGGAAGGATCAGAAAACCTTGGAATATGCTCCTGCAATAATCCAAACGCTTCTTCTCTCAAAATCCTGGATTGTTTTAAAGCCTCCCAGGCATAAGACGATTTCTCAGCCCATTGAACCATACTGTTCTCTGCATATGGATTTGATATACTTTCTGCGGCACCGAAAGTATGTTCATCATAAAACAAAATGTTTCTATAAATTTGATCTATCTCCGTATGGATCCTGGGATTCAATTCCTCCCCAAAAGCTGCACTCATAGCCAACAAACCAGTAGTAACATTCATATCCGTTTGGGCCTCACGTATTGCAGCGGTTTCCCGCGCTGCTGATCCAAAACCATCCGTCCACCAATCAGGCCACGCTTTTTGGAAGGTCGGCAGTTCATCGCTATGGTGAGCGTCAATATATTCCATAAACTCACTGGCTGTGGCACTTCTTAATCTGGGCCATTCATACTGTTCGTTCCATTCTTTAATTACCTTATTGGGCGTCAGAGCAGGAGGAGAATTATCCGTGACATATCCGGAATATTGTAAAGCCAGGTGATTAAATGGGTAATCTTTTTCTTCAAGCTTTGACAAATAATTCAGGAGGTTGGATTTGAAATTATCGACGTCACCTGTATGGAGTAATAACGCATTACCATGCATATAATGCTCTCCCCGAAAGGCAAGCATTTTTTTGCCAGAAGGTGATTGCCACCAGAAGGAGGTGGGCTTGTCAAAAGGTATAAGCGCACGATGTCCATGCTCACCCATGATCAGATACTTCACTCCTGCATCCGGAAAATAATCAGCCATACACCAGCCTATTCCATTTACATCATCCTGCATAGCTGTTTGTACTTCTATCCCATGATCATGAAAAAGGCTTAATGGCTTCAACAGATTTTTCAGGCTTGTCTCATCTGCAATTTCTGACATGTTGAACAGCATCCCAGTTACCTCTATTCTTCCTTCTTCTATTCTTTTCAAAAGCCTTTTAATTTTATTTTCAGGTCTTTTAAGCAGATATTGTTCGACTGCCCATGCGGATTCGCAAGTCCATCGGAATTTGGCATCATCAGGATAGTTATCCGTCAGGTCACAATAATCCAGAGCATAATCTATGAACCTCAAATGTTCCGGTAAAATCTCACTTTGCGGTCTGGTATATCCGATGTCAGTATGCGTATGTTGAACAAGGTATATGGTCCATGGTCTGACCGGTTCTAATTGGCAGGTTTTTGTAATAACCGGATCATCCCCAATTTTTATATTTAAGGGCAAATCCATTATTTTATCAGTTTCGGGAACAAAATATTGAAAAGCATTGTATCCCGGTTCTGCTTGAAAAGACGCTTTTGTCTGGTTATCAGTTTTTATGGTAACTTCTCTTGAATCCTCCAGGTTAACAAGTTCGACAAGGACCGCCTGCATGTTATTGCCATTCCTTTTTATTAGAATATTTTGGGGTCGGATTGAAAGTTCACTTAAAATCTGAAATTTGAAGGTCATATACCATATATTGCTTCCTCCGGATTCGCCTTTTGCCTGAAATAAAACTGGTTTTCCTGGTTCAGTCATTGTTGATGGCATAGTGAATATGGCATAGCCCATAACATCCTTGTTCCTGTCAATTTTGGTGGTTCGAAATCTTAATGTAGAGCCTTCTTTTCCCTGGATGGTAACATCATTCTTTTCAGCTATTAAAGGATTAGAAAACTCAACCAGTTCTTTCCCATTCGCTGACAAAATAAAATTATGCTGGTCAGAAGAAGCATCCATCCCAAACATCCATACAAAGGAAATACTTTTCTGTTCCAAATTTTCAGGCACAATTGATGACTCCCATTGGATAACATTTGTTGAATCCTGCGAACGAATTAACAAAGCTTTTGTAGCCCTTGGATCGGGAGCATGATATGGAATTTCATCGCCGGATATCTTTTTACTGTATCCATTGAGGAATTTACTGTCCTGAGCTATAATTGAGTCAATAGCTACCAGGTTAATTAATAGGCTTAATAGAAGCAGGCGAAAAAATTGCATGACATTAGAAAAATTAAATTGGCAAAAAGCCATCGTTTCGTCTAAGTTAATAAAAATATCACATTCGGCGAATAAATAGCAAGGCCTAAAACAAATCCATCAATTTTTCAGGTAATGATTGTTTTGCCGTCTTATTTTCTTAAATTTTAGAAATAAAATTATCCTCTTCATAAAATCGATAAAAAAGTGAGTACAATCCAGGGAAATCCAGCGCGCCGTATTCTTTCAATAGATATTTTCAGGGGCTTAACAATCCTGGTCATGGTTTTTGTAAATGATCTTGCAGGAATAAGGGGACTGCCATGGTGGAACTATCACATCCCTCCTGGTGAGCAGGGATTGACCTATGTAGATGTCGTCTTTCCAGCTTTTCTGTTTATAGTCGGAATGGCCATTCCTTTGTCCATAGAAAAAAGAAATTCAAAGGGTGATTCTATATTGAAAATATTATATCATATCCTAATCCGTTCATTAAGTCTTGTAGTACTTGGATTATTGATTATGAATGGGAGGGACATGGACCCTGCCTCCACAGGCATCAGTTATACTGCCTGGAATGTACTCATGTTTACCGGTGTAATCCTTTTATGGAATAACTATCCCAAGACCAATAAAAAATCTGATTATATATTCAGTATTTTAAAATGGAGTGGGTTGATTATCCTGCTTATCCTTTTATTTATCTATCGTAGAGATGTGGATGGTGAGATTCTGTGGATAAACAAAAAGAACTGGTCGATCCTTGGGGCCATTGGGTGGGCCTATTTATCGGTTTGTATATTGTATCTTGTTCTAAAGGGGAATTTCAAGCTCCTGGCAATATCATTTATAATATTGGTTGCGCTTAATGTAATGTCAAAAGCTGGCTGGGTTGATTTTATCAGGTATATCCCGAAAATATTCTGGCCTTTCGGAAGTGGCTCACTTGCTTCCATTACAATGGCCGGTCTCTTACTTTCTATTATTTTCATTAAAAACAACATCGCTTCCACTTTAAATTTAAAAATAATCTGGGGAATTGGTTTTGCAGCAATTTTGTTCCTGATGGGTTGGCTATTGTTGCCCTTTGGCCTGGCGAAAATAGGGAGCACTCCAAGCTACACATTGTTTTCTTCCGGTATTTGTATATTACTGTTTATTCTGATGTATATACTTGTTGATGTGAAAGGGCATTCAAGGTGGGCTTCTTTTTTGAAACCTGCGGGCTCCAATCCTTTGCTAACTTACATACTGCCTGATATTTATTACGCGATTTTTGGTCTAGCTCATGCCAATATTATCAATCCTGAAGGTTGGCCCGGGGTATTTCGGGCATTGATATTCTCACTGTTTATATTAGGTGTTTCTGCAATAATGACCCGATTAAAGATCAGACTACAATTGTAATAAAAATCAATTTGGGGGTGAGTTTTTTACATTTTTCAGGTATTGAAAAATCGCATAATCGGTCATCTCTATTAACAGTCCTACATTCTGATTTTTTATGAATATATGTGGCTCAATGAATAGTGTTTCAGATAAATAATAATTGATTGCCCCTGAAATTGAAATTCGCTGGTGATCTATCATAGCTTTTTTAACCTGAATAAGCAAATCGTCTAATATAGCAATAACATTCTGATACATGCTGATGAACAATAAGAGGCAGAATGTCCAATGATGCTCCATCGTTCTGTAACTAGTTTGTATATAAAACATAATACCCTGTGGAGCACTTTTATTATGATCCACCCCAATATGACCGGCTATGGGTTGAACTATTGTTCTGATACTACCTCATGAATTGCATCAAGCAGACCATCTTTCTCCGCATCGCCTCTTAATTGCCAGAACATGATCCCACCCAGGCCGTTTTCGATCGCATATTCGGTTTTTAACTTGATAGACATTTTGTCTTCATACGTTATAAACTTTTTTTCTTCACTATTATAAAGGTAAGGGGCTTTAGCTATGGGATCCCAATATCTTACATATCCGTTGTTATTTTCATATTCTTCTATAATTATTGAATACGATCCTACCCGAATCCCTCCTTTATGAGATTGATATAATCCGTTGTTATCAGGAGATACCCCTTCCCAGCCTTTTCCGTAGAAAGCTCCTCCAATAACAATCTGTTTGGGATCAACACCTTTATCTATACAAAAGTTGATAATCTTTTCGGCTGATCTCGGATCCAGTTCATAGCCCCTTTCTTCAGATATACTTTCTGCGGGTGTGCCTTTAACATGTTCAGGTTTCACCCAACCCAGGTTAGTATGGTGTGCCGTATAGGGTGTTCCTCCACCAACATTATCATATGTCATCACATTCATATAATCTGCATATTTCATAACCTTATCCAATTCAACATAATTGTAATAATTTTTCCATCCGGCAGAGGCAAAGGTGAGAATAAGTTTTTTACCGGTAGCATCCATGGCTTCTCTCAGTTCCTTCATAAGATAGGTGAAATTTTCCCTGTCTTCCGGTTTGAAAGGATTTCCGGCTCCATACATACCAGGGTATTCCCAATCCATATCCAAACCATCAATATCATATTCTTCAATAAATTCAATGGCACTTTTTACAAATTTTTCGCGGTTTCCCGGGGTTGCAGCCATGTCGGAAAATCCACCGGATCCACCCCATCCCCCGCATGCAACCATAACTTTTAGATGAGGATGGTTCTTTTTCTGATCTACCAGTAACGCCAATTTTTCACCTGAAGCAGGATTCCTGAATTTCATTTCGTTATCTATCACTACGGTGAAGGAGAAAATAATATGAGTTAATTTTTCTAAAGGAAGATTCTGGGGATTGTAATTCTCACTGGGAGCCATGTAATATCCCATCACATTAATTGGGCTCTGATTATCATTTTTCTTGATCTCAAAACAGGTAAACAAGATTATAATGATTGCGAGATATAAGGTATTCTTTAGTGTTTTCATAAAATTTTAAAAATTTGGATGGATTAAATCTAAAAATCAAAGAATTCAATATCGGGAAATTAATTGTGATATTCAAGCTGATTAATATTATTGGACAACCACCATTTTTTTAGTGTCGATCAATTGATTATTCACTATCATAGAATAAAAATATATTCCGGTAGGCAACAGGCTTGTGTCGTAATAAAAATGATATGCGGATTTTTCCTTAAATCCGTTTATCAGGGTTGAAATTTGCCGGCCATAAATATCGTACAGTCGGATACTTAAATATCCAGGTTCCTGCATGGAAAAAGAAATCCGTGTTTTAGACTGAACGGGATTCGGATAATTCTGTGACAAACTATGATTATCAATCGTATTCGAAAAATTCTGTCTGCCGGGCGTACCGAAGCTAAAAGAAGCTTTCCAGTTTTCAGCCAGTTCATTGTACAGTCCGGGATCTATTAACTCCAGGGTAGGTCCTAAGCCATCGGGTTCAACAGGCCATGGTGCCTCATCATCGTAAGGAACCTCGTCTACCAGAAAGTTATCGGGTGAGAATAACCTGATGGATTCTCCCCCATTACTCAACCCAAATCCAAGGTTTCCAATAACATCAATTGAATCTTTATGAACTAATTCAAAAGCGGAGATATCTTCACAAATTACAAGATATCCTTTAGGATCTATTTCATATCCTGATGGGAAATTAAAAATGTTCTCATCATTGTCATCTTTTATCATCCAACCTGACAAATCGATTATTTCGTTCTTTCTATTATACAATTCTATCCAGTCGCCAGGATTTTCCACTTCGCTGGAGTTATAGTTAATTTCATTGATTACAATACCGGGATCCGGTTCAGTTGGGATACTAAAATAAGCAATAAGTGAAAAATCCTTTTCGGACAAAATATTTATGACCTGATCATTAAGTGTCTCTGGTTCTTCACCATCAACAATATATTCCCAATGTGAAAAACTGTACCCCAGAGAAGATATTGCCTTAACCTCAATTGGAATATCCTGAAAGTATTCACCAATATGATATTCATCAGTCATATTCTGGCCAACAATTTTAATATTGCCCGCTTCTCTCTGGTTATTAACAACGGTCATTCTAACCATTCCATTTAACCTGAAATAATCAATGACATGTTGTCTAGCAAAAGGCCTTCTTTCAGAAATAAATCGACGCATCCTGTCAATATTATCTTCCCATTCTTCCATTGAATTAAATGTGGGGCCAATCCAATGTTCGGGATCGGGTACTGTCTGTCCACCCCATCGTTGAATATGCCTGGGAATCTCAGCCTCAATATTGGCTTTCATTGAATCAATGTAGTGATGAACACGACTAGACTTAAAGGTTGTATTCATATGCCAGGCATAACGTTGAATGAACTCATTCCTGAACCTTTCATTGATCAATAATCTTCTGAATAAAAGCGTAGACCATGGCGGATTAGGCCATCCGCAATCACAGTTAGGGTCCGTAGCCAGTTCAAGGGTATTTCTATCTGTGTAAAAAAAACAGTTGTCAAGGTCATAAACGATCCACCTCCACTTATCATATGGGCCTGAATTAGCCCGCCAGAATTTTATATTGTTGCCAGGCCAGTCATTAGCTGAGAGGTATATTTGAGCAATCTGGTAATCAATATAATTTGTCAAATTCATTTTGCTGTCAACATAATCATAATCCCGTTCGGCTGTCATATCCTGTCTGCTGACATAATTAATCATTATATTATAATGGTCGGCACTACCATGCATAATATTCCATGGGTTTTGTGGATTTCCTTTAATAAGATTAATCTCATCGGGATCCAATTCATAATTACCTGCAGCATAATGTTCGTTGATCTTTTCCCTGATATTATGAATTCCCCAGTATTGTCCGTTTATAAACACTACAGCGGGGCGATATGCCTGCCGGTCAAGATCCATATCTTCCAGAATGGCCTGTCCCATCGCATCTTTATACATTGTATAACGGCAATCATCTGCTGAGCTTCTGAGTATAAAACTTTCAAATTCGTAGATGGGCTTATCTTTAAAAAGCTGTACATCGAATGATCCTTTCCCATATTCCGATCTTGCATGCAGTGCCAGGGATTTCTGAGGATATCTTGTCCTTGAACATCCGCCGAAGATCTTCACTCCGGCTTGTTGGTTCAGTTCGGGATTGCCATTCACATCATACAATTCAATATTTACCGGGCGTTCCCAATCCATGTTAACATTCATGGGTGTATCTGCACAATAACCAGGTATACCATTGGTACCTATCACATAGATCCCAATTTCATCATCAAACAAATTGTCCGGATCAGTCACCAGTGATATAAAAGGCAAATTGACTGCTTCATCAATGAAATACGTTTGAGTAGCTATCATTCCCGGTAACCTCCCATCGCAATAACTTTTTACCCTTAAGGCAGTAGTAGTATCAATATTAATTGGTTGTACATATTGAGGATCGTTATTATCTGGTTCAGTTCCATCAAGGGTATAATGAAATCTTGTGGCTGGATCTAATCCAGTTATACTGACCGTTTGGCTGCCTGAATAAATCCCTCCTGGAATTGAAAAAGATGGATTCTCAGATCTTCCATTTAGGTAATTACTCGAATTGGGAAACCCTGGCGTGCCTTCATAATAAAAAACCCAGGTCTGAAGATCATCAGGACTCCTGCCATAGGATATTTCATCTTCCTGATATCCATAACTAAGCGAATCGATCACGTTTCCCAAATCATCATAAAATCCAATAAATTCGCCGGACCGGCTAAGTTTAAAATTCGTATGGTTGAATTCATCAATATCATCTGCCCAGAATTGTGTGTATTCTCCTGCATGAAGTATGATATCAAACGAAATTTTCCATTTATCAGGGACCTGTGGATCATCCGTGAGATAATATCCACTGATGTCAACATCGGTTGAGCCGGCATTGTAGATCTCGATCCAATCAGCATAATAACCTGAATAGGGATTTCTTACCAGAGAATCGCTGCTGGCCTGGAATTCATTTATGTAAAGCTCTGCCGGTTGTGAGAAACTTAGCGAACTTATCCCAAAAAAGAATAAAAAAATATATAAAACTCTATGCCTGTTACATACCGTCTTCATAAGTCATTTTCCATAAATCGCTACCATCCAGTTGACACTAAATCATAACTTATGCATTCCTATCTGCTTTATTTCACAAAAATACATATTATTTATTATCTATTGGTTTATAAATATTACTTATAAACCATCTGGTCTGGTTTTTCCATTAAAAAGCCTGACAATAACCCGCCCCTTTGACCTATATTCCAAGCCTTTTAATAATAGTTATTACTCAGGAATAAATTCAAAGCAAAATATATACCATCGTTCTTTTTCTATTAATATCCCTGAAGGGCAAAAGGTAAAAGTTAGCTTATTGATAATTTTCTGCTGGAAATAGACATATTGGAACTGAACATATCTGGATTGTTTTAAATTATCCCAAATTATTTTCGCTAAAAACACTGTAAAAATCACGATACAGTGAAATTGAGTGTATGTTTTGCAAATACCCGCAAATAGCTTTATCTTGAATTCTGTGATCATTTTGGCGAGAATCCATTGGTTTGGGTCAACATATATTCGCCATGTTTTAACCAATTTTATTAAAGAAATTTCTAAAATATGAAATATACTCAGCTGGGTGCAAGAGGACCCAAAGTTTCCACAATTGGATTTGGCGCATGGGCAATAGGCGGTATGAATTGGGGGAAAACGGATGATGAAGTCTCCAGGAAGGCGCTTAATGAAGCACTTGATCAGGGGGTAACGCTTATCGATACTGCAGATGTATATGGACACGGGCATTCAGAGGATCTGATTTCCGGGGTCCTGAAAGAACGTGGAAAAAATGACATAATTATCGCTACAAAAGCAGGAAATGATTTCTACAACGCAACTGAAGCTGACGACCATGGCTTTGGACCAATTGTACAGACTTATTCTAAGGATTATATCATTTTTGCTGCCGAACAAAGTTTAAAGCGACTTAAAGTCGATTCCCTGGACATACTGCAACTACATAGTCCCAATCTTGAGAAACTTGAGCAGGATGAACCCTGGCTGGCCCTGGAACAATTAAAAAAAGATGGAAAGATCCGTCATGCCGGCTGGAGTATTCAGTCCTTTAAAGAAACTGAACATGCTCATATACTTGATCAGCATCATGATTTACTGGATGTGTTGCAGGTAAGATATAACATGTTTGAAAGGGAAGCGGAAAGGGTTTTATTCCCAAAAGCCATGAAGTATGGCACCGGGATCATCGTTCGTATTCCTTTATTATTTGGATTTCTAACTGGTAAATTCAATGAACATTCTACATTTGGGGAGGATGATCATCGCCGCTTGAACCTTTCAGCTGACAAATTAGAACAATACGTATCGAATATTAAGCAGTTGGATCCATTGTTCGATCGGTATCCGGACAGAAAAAAATCTCAGGTAAGCCTTCAATTCTGTATCAGTCATCCGGCCTGTCATACCGCCATTCCGGGAGCAAAGACTCCGGAACAAGTTACAGAAAACAGTTTCAGTTCACATCTGGGACCATTATCCGATGATGATCTGGAGTTGGTCAGAAGAATATAGATAGCTGTTTGTCCATATTATGATTTAATTCCGATAAACAATATCCGGCCATCTACTGGAATGGATTAATAAGATTTAAATATCCAGGCACAAAATGTCTTCTTTTTGCTCAGCTAAATAATCATATGATTTCAAAGTTTAAACAAAAATCATTTTTTTCCTCATGGACTATTGATAATTTTAATAAAATTTTGGGATTATATGGTTTTACCATATAGTCTTAAACGAAAACATTTTTTAAACATCTGTACATGAAAAATATCACAAATTTTAACCGTCGGGAATTCGTAAAAAGGGGATCCATGGCTGCAATTGGAAGCAGTGTGCTTGCTAAGCCATCGTTTTCGAAAAACAGGAATGAAAGATTAAGAGTAGGAATAGTTGGATGCGGGGAAAGAGGTGCTGGTGCTATTGTTAATGCGCTAGCCGTTTCGGATGCATTCGATTTAGTTGCTATGGGTGATACCTTTAAAGACAGATTGGATAAATGTTTCACTGATATCCAACCATATGATAAGAAGGGCCAGATCAAGGTTGAAGAGAAAAATAAGTTTGTCGGTTTTGATGCATATGAAAAGGTAATTGCAGAATCGGATGTTGTTTTTCTGGTTACACCTGCACCTTTCCGACCGATGCATTTTGAGGCCGCAATCAATGCCGGAAAACATGTATTTATGGAAAAGCCTGTGGCTGTAGATGTTCCCGGATACCATAAGATCATGGAAATCAGTAAACTGGCGGATGAAAAAAAATTAAATGTTGTCGTTGGCCTTCAAATGCGGTATAAAAAGTCTTTCCAGGAACTGATCAACCGAATATGGCAAGATGAGATTGGAAGGGTTGTATCAATTGATGTTTATTTTAATGTAGGCGCACCAAGAATTCACCCCAGACAACCCGGACAAACAGAAATGGAATATCAAATGAGAAATTGGAGATATTTTACATGGTTATGGGGAGGACAACTTGCAGGTCAGACAATCCATCAGATGGATGTTATGAACTGGATGATGAAAGACTTTCCTGTCACGGCAAAAGGATTAGGAGGTCGACAAACCTTTAACGGGCCAAATCAGGGAAACACCTGGGATCATCATTTTACAGAGTTTGAATACAGCAATGGTACCAAAATGCATGTACAAAGCTTTACAATGGACAAATGCTGGGGACGTATGGGCTTTTTTGTACAGGGAACCAAAGGATCAGCAGATGAACACAATCGGATCTATGACCTGGATAAAAAAGTGCTTTGGAATTGGCGAGAGGATGAACCCAATGAATATGAAGTGGAACATGATGTTCTGTTCAAATCTATCCTGAACGGTAAACATGTTAATGATACAGAATATGGGGCGAAAAGCACCTTAACAACCATTATGGGGAGAATGGCTATGCAATCAGGACGTATTATGACCATTGAAGACGTGTTGCAATCAGAAAAGAGTATTATTCCAAAGAAGTTTACATGGGATGCTGAAATGCCTGACATGCCGGATGTTAATGGAAATTATCCAACGGCTATACCCGGTGTGACGAAAGTCATTTAAACTTATATTGAGACCTTTTTTATAAATCAAATACTAGAGGAAAATTCGATTTTCCCTCAGTTATTTCTATCCTCATTTTTTACCCCAGCTAATGATCTGAATAAACCGGGTGAATTATTACCGGTGAACATTTAATGCATTGCTGCTCCTGCAAAGGATCAAATCATCAAATCGCTAATTTCAGAGAGCTTATGATACAAAAATTAAAAAAAATTCTATCGTATGATACTATCAATTATACTGAACATAATGATCCCATTTTTCAATAACCTCTTTGAAATCATCAGGGAGGGGAGAATCGAAATGCAATAGTTCATTACTAATAGGATGAACAAATCCAAGTGACTGGGCATGCAATGCCTGCCTGGGCAATATCTTGAAACAGTTCTGTACAAAACTCTTATATTTAGAAAAGACAGTCCCTTTTAATATTTTATCGCCACCATAAGTGGCATCATTAAACAATGGATGGCCTATATGTTTCATATGCGCCCGGATTTGATGGGTGCGTCCTGTTTCCAGCTTGCATTCGATAAGTGACACATACCGCAGGTCCCTGAGCACTTTATAATGTGTTATAGCCCTTTTACCATAATCTTCCTCCGGAAAAGCTGTAACCACCCTCCTGTCTTTAAGGCTTCTGCCGAGCATAACATCAATGGTGCCTTCCATTTCCTTAGGTACGCCCCAAACCAATGCCTGATATGTTCTTTCTATACTGTGATCAAAAAATTGCCGGGCAAGCCGGTTCAAGGCATGTTCTGTTTTTGCAATGACCAGCAAACCGGAGGTGTCCTTGTCTATTCGATGAACCAATCCTGGGCGCCCCTCGTTATCCGGCATTTCAGGAAGATTTTGAAAATGATATACCAGGGCATTGACCAGAGTCCCGGTCCAGTTGTTATAAGCCGGGTGAACGACCATCCCCGCTGGTTTGTCTACAACCAGAAGTTCTGAATCTTCAAATACAATATTAAGAGGTATATTTTCCGGTACCACCTCTGTATCTCTTGGAGGGGTCGGCAGAGAAATGGTCACTATATCATCAGGGCGAACTTTGTAATTAGACTTGATATCCAATCCGTTTACTTTGACCATTCCATCCCTTATCCCATTCTGTATTCGATTTCGTGATGCGTTGGGTAGGCGGTCAGAGAGAAATTTATCAATACGGATCAATGATTGGCCAGGATCCACTTGAATCCGGTAATGTTCAAATAGTTCATCACTATCTTCTGAATATTGGTCTTGCACTTGATCGGCCATTAATGGTTCGTATTTTTGGATTAAACAATAGATGTAATTTCAAATTTCTTTTGAAATACACCTGAATTTGAGGTTTATCAGTTAATTATTTATATTTTTAAAAAATGCATAATAATTGAAACATATTTATCTGACTTACAGTTTCACTCATAATTTCATATGCACGAAGAACATCAAATTGATGAAAAAGCAAATTACCATTATTCGTTTAAAAAAATCCGCTAAACTTATTTTTTTATTATCACTGTTACCTTTAACAGGCTATACACAACTCAGGGGTGGATTAGAGGATTTTAAATTACTGGATGTTAAAATTGGATATTCTATTCCGGTTGGTGATTATTCTTCAACAGGGAAAAATGACTTTGAATCAGGATATGCAAAGCCAGGATTAGCTCTGGGAGCAGGTTATTATCATATGTTCAGGGATGTTATCGGACTGGGTGGCTCACTTGGATTGAATTTCCAGGGATATGATGAAGCTGCCAGGCAAAAGGCCATTTATGAAAATGACCCGACGGTAACAGAAGCCTTTGTAGAAGGCAGCCGCTATACCAATCTAAGCATAACGGTCGGTCCGGTAATTAATGCCCGGTTATCTGAAAATCTCAGCTTTCTGATACACCTGGAAGCCGGGGCTTTGTTTACTTTCAGACCATCCCAGGAATTTGAAATAACCAACCAGCAGGGCACTAATTCACTTTCGCTGGAAAGTATTACCGGAACTTCCTTTGCAGCTAATTTGGGGATTGCATTTAGATATCATGCAACTGAACGAACAGGCTTCTCTTTATATGCTGATTATTTTTATGGAAACCCAAAATATGATTACCTGACATACCAGTTTCCTAATTGGATCGAAATTCAAGGCAACCAGGATGTAATGTATATCAATGTCGGCATGAGCCTCACCTATATTATCGGGTACTGATAAAACAATTTACTCATGTTCAGGTTTAATGTTAAATTGTTTTTCAGAAGACAAATGACTTAACATATTCTACAATTTTAAAAAATTTATCGGTTTTTGATTATTTTGGTCAATTAACATTTTTAGAATACTCGATATGTTTTCTTCAACCACTGGTATATGTTAAAATATTATATAAGTATATGCTTCCTGTTGATAATCAGCTTTAGTTCCCTCGCACAGAGTGTTGAGGTAATTAATGTAGAAAATATGGAAAGTATTATTCATGAAAAAACCGGAAAAACCAGGGTGATCAATTTCTGGGCCACCTGGTGTAAACCCTGTATTGAAGAATTGCCATATTTTGAAGCTGTGAATCAGGATCCGGACTTTGATGATATCGAAATAGTTCTGATCAGCCTCGATTTCGTCGAAGATCTTAATACAAAGGTCAGGAACTATATTGAGAAAAAATCCATTACTTCAACTGTAAAATTGTTGGATAACGTTGACTACAATTCCTGGATAGATAAAGTCGACCCCTCCTGGTCAGGAGCTATTCCAGCTACATTAGTGATCAATAACACTCTAAATAAAAGGATCTTTTTTGAAAAACAGTTTGATGAATCAGAACTGGAAAGTGTATTGTCAGAATTTCAAAAAGAAATAAACCAAACAAACAGATAACATGAAAATAATCTTTGGGTTTTTAATCGTGATGTTCACCACTCCCCTGATTACTCCTGAAAAAATCGCAGGGTATGAAGTCGGTGATTCTGCAGATGATTTCAGTTTAAAGAACGTCGACGGAAAGATGGTTTCTTTGGCAGACTTTAAAGAAGCAAAAGGTTTTATAATCAGCTTTACCTGCAATACTTGTCCTTACTCGGTTATGTATGAACAAAGGATCATTGATTTGGATAAAAAGTATGCTTCCAAAGGTTATCCTGTAATAGCCATTAATCCGAATGATCCGAAGAAAAATCCTGGAGATTCCTTTGACAATATGGTCGAAAGGGCCAGTGAAAAAAACTATCCATTCCCGTATTTGATTGATGAAAGCCAGGATGTGACCAGGAATTTTGGGGCTACCAACACGCCACATATGTACATAGTTCAAAAGGAGGGTGAGAAATACCGTGTTGCATATATTGGCACAATCGATAATAATCCCAAAGCAGCCGATCAGGCTACAAAACATTATATTGATGATGCCATGAATGATATATTATCTGGCAAAAAGATTGAAGTATCTAAAACAAAAGCAGTTGGTTGCTCCATTAAATGGAAGGCAACTTCATAATTTACTTATAATTCAGTTTGTGCTCTTTTAAGCGAAAGCATTGCTCCTTTAAGGTGGCAATTGTCTTTCGCTTTTTTTATCTTGACACAAATATCAATTTTTTTTAGCATGCGGAAATTACAGGTGGTTGTAATAGGTGATGCCCAAGCTGATAATGCAGAGTTAGCTTTCGCCATGAAACTAGGTCAGTACCTTGGTAAAAAAGGATATACTGTGATTACCGGAGGCAGGTCAGGGATTATGGAAGCGGTTAGTAAAGGTGCTTTCGAGGCAGGAGGTATAACGATTGGCATAGTTCCCGGTGCAGATTTCGAACAGGCAAATCCCTGGTGTTCTGTCGTCATTCCCACTGACCTGGGACATGCCAGAAACAGCATAACGGCTCTTTCAGCTGATGTAATAATTTCAATTGGCGGGAAGGCAGGCACATTGACTGAATTGGGATTTGGCTGGATCTATAATAAACCAATTATTTCTGTTTCGCAGTTTGGCGGATGGTCTGCCAGGCTTTCAGGGAAACAAATTGACGATCGCCGGTCCGACAATATAATTGATGTTGATTCATTTGAATCACTAAAAGAGGCTATGGAAAATATAGTTAATGTTTAGAAATTAAATTAATTTGCGAAGGCATTTTTTTACTGAACCATTTTTATATCATGATCAAGACTCAAATTTTTCGTATTGTTATATTGACTATGTTATGGGCATCACTGCCCATACTTTCATTTTCAGACATTCCACTTCCTGAACATCCAAGACCCGATCACTGGCGTCCGGACTGGCAAAACCTGAATGGTATATGGAATTTTCAGTTTGACCTCGAAAACAAGGGTGAAAACGAAGAATGGTTTGAAAATACCAAAGGTTTTTCCAAAACAATCACTGTTCCTTTTTCCTGGGGAGCACCTTTATCAGGGGTTGAAGATGAAGGAGATATTGGTTGGTATAACCGTGAAATCATAATTCCTGACGCATGGAAAGGGAAAAAGATCTTTCTGGTGGTAGGTGCTTCCGACTGGAAAACCAGCGGATGGCTTGATGGAAATACAATTGGTGAGAACAGGGGAGGATATACCCCTTTTGAGTTTGAATTGACGCCCCATGTAAAGTTTGGCGAAAAGCAAAGTATTACCCTGAGGGTAGATGACACAGAACATGGGTTTAAACTTGAAGGTAAACAAGGATATGGTAAAGCAAGAGGTATCTGGCAAACCATATATCTGGAAGCCCGGGGAAATGTTTTTGTGGACTACGTTCATATAACACCTGATATCACAAACGATGAAATAAATATTGAGGGACAACTTATTGGCCCCGTTGATAGTAAATCAACTTTGAAAATTTCGATAAGGGGAGAAAATGGAGATCAAAATGATTATGAAATCTCTATTAAAAACAAGGAAAATTCTTTCAATCAAAGGATTAGTATTCCTGATGCAAGATTATGGACCTTAGATGATCCCCACCTTTATCAGGTTAGGGCAAGCCTGGAAAGTGAAGACGGCTTGATGGATTATTTAAACACCTATTTTGGCATGAGAGAGATTGGTGTGGGAAATGTCCCGGGAACTGAATATCCATATGTTACGCTAAATAATGAACCGGTATATTTACAATTGACACTGGATCAGGCCTATCATCCTGAAGGCTTTTATACTTTCCCATCCGATGCCTTTATGAGAGACGAGATTATCCGATCCAAGCAGATCGGTTTAAATGGACAACGCATACATGTGAAAATTGGAATCCCCAGAAAATTGTACTGGGCCGATAAACTCGGTTTGCTGATCATGGCAGATGTACCAAATAGCTGGGGTGAACCGGATGAAGAGATGCGGTTTGAGGCTGAAAAAGCCCTGCGAGATATGATTAAAAGGGATTATAACCACCCTTCGGTATTCTCCTGGATCATTTTCAATGAAACCTGGGGACTGCTGACGAAAGAAGATGATGGAAAACTGTCATATCTTCCTGAAACAAAAGAATGGGTGAAAGAGATGTATGAATTGGCTAAAAACCTGGATCCAACCCGGCTGGTCGAAGATAACTCTGCCAACAGGCGGGACCATGTGGCGACAGATCTAAATACCTGGCATGCCTACCTTCCCGGATATTCATGGAAGGAATTCTTAAAAGATGCCGTTGATAATACTTATGAAGGTTCGGGATGGAACTTCAGTGAGGGATACAAGCAAAACAAACAACCCATGCTCAATAGTGAATGTGGAAATGTATGGGGGTATCAGGGAAGTACCGGCGATGTAGACTGGAGCTGGGATTATCATATAATGATCAACGAATTCAGGCTACAACCAAAAATTGCCGGATGGCTTTATACTGAGCATCACGATGTGATCAATGAGTGGAATGGATATTATAAATATGATCGTTCAGTAAAATATACCGGACTTGAAGCTTTTAATGGCATGACCATGAATGACCTGCACAGTCTCATTCAGATCACACCGGAGATGGACCTGATGACGGATGTAAAACCTGGAGAAATTGTAGAAATACCCCTCTGGTTATCTGTGCTTACGGATAAGGTCCCATTTGACAATGTGAAAGTAAACTATCAGTTACAACATATAGATATTACCGGAAACACAATCACCGAATCCATGTCGACCAGGCAGGTCATAGATATGAAACCCTGGCAAATGGAATATATTGATCCACTTAAGATCACGATTCCTGAAAATGAAGGGATATTGATTATTAACATTATTCTGGAATCAAATGCCGGCGATCCTATCCATAAGAACTTTGTTCTATTCAGGATACATGATAAGGATAATGATAAAAACCAAACATTGAACATTGACGGAACGGAACAATTTTTATTGAGTTTTAAACCTGATCAATACAGTTCTTCCGATTGGTCAAAAAAAGAATGGAATATTCTTGATGGGAAGAAAGTCAATGGTTCGGGTCATGGATTCTTTGAATATGAAATAAATATCCCGGATAATCTAATAAACAAAGAAATCAGGGGGGCTTCCTTTAAAGTTGAATTATCTGCCAAACAGTTATATGGAAAGGATAGAACTGATTCAGATAAAATGGAAGGTGATTATATGCGCGGGCGAGGTACCCTCGATCCCAGCAGAAATCCAAACGCTTACCCAATGACCGATGATGATAAATGGAAAAGCTATGTAAGATTAATTATTAATGACATAGTGGTCAACGAGATCTTTCTTCCTGACGATCCGGCTGACCACAGGGGCATCCTGTCCTGGCATTCGCAGCTCAGGGACAATAAATTAAAGGAAGCTGGCTCCTATGGATATCTGGTTTCTTCATCATTAGATAAAAATCTTATAGGAAAAATTCTGGCTGATAAAAAATGTACGGTGAGGATTGAAGTACCGGATATTCTACCTGGCGGAGTGGCCATATATGGTAAGGATTTCGGCAGGTATCCATTTGATCCAACCCTAATTTTTCAGTTAGGGGATTAATTGTTTTTTTTAATCCTAATTAAGAATAGTTAGAATTATAATGAGTGTCGAAGACGCATATTTCTACATACTTCTTCCGCTTCTGTTTGGGGGAATTGCCTTTTTAGCATGCTTTATTTCCCGGCACTTAAATTTCTTGAGATGAAAAATATGGTCATTTTTCTTGTATATATTGTATTAAGTTTGGTTATGGCCATCTTAGTATATGGATTTATACTGAAATTTAATAGAGGTATTCCATGACTCTCCCTGATCTGGATTTGATGATGCGTATTTTAATATTTAACAATTTGTATACCATACAATAGATTATTAATGGAATTCTAATTATTTTGCAAATTCATTTTGAAACATAAATTTTTATTATGATGAAATGAGCATAAACTTTATTAATTATACAATGGCAACAGAATTAATTAATAAAGTTTATTCGAAAGCGAAGCAGTTACATAGGTTTATAAATTTTGTAATTGCTTCATTATTAAAAAATTATAAAATTTATAAACACATGAAAAACAATAGCAATTTTTTGAAGGTCATTGGTATGATCACCCTGATCTTTATGTTTTCCTGTTCAGGAAATAAAAAACAAGCGGAAGCTGAAGCGGAACAGCCTGCTGAACCTGAAGTTATTGATGATGGATGGGTATCCATATTCAATGGTGAAAACCTGGATGGCTGGAAAAGGTATAACAAGGATGATATCGGACCCCTCTGGCAGGTACAGGATGGTATGATATTTTTTAATGGATCAGGTCTTGGTGAAGGTAGCGGTGAAGATGGTGGAACTCTTATCACCGTCAAACAATATGATAACTTTGAATTTACAGTGGATTGGAAAATTCAGGAAGGTGGCAATAGTGGATTGCTTTACCATGTTGTTGAAAAACCGGAATTCAGCCATGCGTATAATACCGGGCCTGAGTATCAGTTACTGGATGACAACAATTGGCATGAACCACTTAATGATGTGAATTCTGTGGCAGCCAATTATGATATGTATGCCCCTTCACCCGATAAAAAACTAAGTCCCACAGGGGAATGGAACACTTCTAAGATCGTCTATAACAATGGGCATGTAGAGCACTGGCTGAATGGCGAAAAAGTCCTTGAATTTGAAGAAGGTAGCGATGACTGGCAGCAAAGGTATGAAAACAGCAAGTGGGTGGAATATCCCGGTTGGTGTAAATATAAAAGTGGATCCCTTGGGCTTCAGGATCACGGTGCCAATCTCTGGTTTAAGAATATCAAGGCCAAAGAACTATAAGACAAAGAATATTAGAATTTTAATAAGTGCATAGGAATAATTCCTGTGCACTTTTTTTATAAAATAACAGCCACAGCTGCTGAAATGGTCCTGACCTTTAACCTGTTCCATGATCTTGTAATAATCCCGCTGTTCAGGATCTTTAATCGATCATTTATTTCAGATTCTAGTTTTAATAATGCTTTCATACTCCGGTCTATTCCCCCACTTTTATTCCGGCTCATCCAAACTCTCCGGTGTTCTACCAAAAATGTTAAATATTCGGCCTTCATCTTTTCCAGATATTCGATCTTCTGATCCCGTGACATATCCATTTCCGTCTCAATATAATATTTTAATGCAGCCCCTACTCTAATAAAAGCCATTGCATTTTTAAACTCATCCCGGATCAATCTGGATTCCGCATTCTGCATATTCGATTCATCGAGCTCCTGTTCAAGAGCGTCCAGGAAATTTAACAACTCCTTATACATAAAAGGATTCCTCAATTTGAATCGTTCATAAATTATTGATTTAAGTCCCTCAGGTGCAAGACTTTCAAAAGTAGAAGGAAAAGAATTCAGAATAGTCTGATACATAACCCGGTCAATCAGACCAAACTGAAAACCCAGGTTGACAAGGGTCATATTGGGTGCCAGGATTTCTTCAAATTGATTATATCTTCCTAATTCAAAAGTATAGGAACCCATTTTTTTATTCGAATCCTTATAAACAAATACATCTAGGTAGTCTGTGATCATGGATTCATTATAGCTGCCAGCATTCCATCCTAATCCACCCCCTACAACGAATCCGGCATAACTGACCGGAAGGTATTGCCAATGTCCCATATCTCCCCAGTCAGTGACCAGTACGCCTATGGCGCCATGTTCCAGGCCACTTTTCACCGCGTTCAGAATATTGCCCACCATATTATTTGTACGGCCTCCAATGGAAGTCCAGCTGCTAGTACCCGCGGCAACAATAAAATCAAGTCCTGTTTCCTTAAATTTTAAACCGTTTTTTTCAAAAGGATATTCGGCCTCATATCCCCAGTCCAGGAGAATGATATCATCAGGAATTTCTGAAACTATTTCCGGGTGCTTTAAAACTACATCTCCCCACATCATCATTTTCTTATCCTGCTTTTTTATAATATCATACACTTTTTTGGTAAAGTCTAAATAGACCCCCCCAATCCCAATTTCCTCTGCTTTCTTCTTACTTTTACAATGACCCAACTCAAAAGGCTCATCCAGATTAGCATTGAAATACTCCGAGCTGAAATTGGGAATGATATCAAGCGTCATATCCTCCACAAGCTGTATACTACGTGGATCATATGGATCAATAGTAGATTTCATTTTCAAAAATAGTGTCAGGTTATATCCGTCCGGACATTCAGCAAGGTCTGCAAATTGATCAGTTTCAAGCCATGCCGTCATATGTCCTAAGGAATTCTGATTGGGCACAAGGTCTATAAATCTGTTTTTACAGTATCGATCCAATTCCCTGATCTCTTCTCCCGTGATGGGAGTTTCTTTTCCTTCCCACAAAGATTTAAAAGAAGGGTAGGCAAATGAAAATCCCTCAACATATAACTCCAAATGGTTGTATTTCAGATCAGCTAATATATCGACAATCCCATAAAGGGTTTCCAAGGTCGGTACTTTATCGCGGCTGATATCCAGCATTACTCCTCTTATCCTGAGATCCGGATAATCTTCAATCTTCATATTAGGAATAAGGCCTGAATAAATTATATTGAGTTGCTTCAGGGTTAATAATCCATAATAAGCTCCTTCAATATCGCTATAAAGGATTTCGACAAAATTTGAATTCATTGTAAGATGGTAACCTTCCGGGTTAATCTCCGGATTTGGCATGAACCTGATCAGCCCGTTAGGTTTATTTACTACGGATTTATTGAATAAGCGCTCAATGATCTCAGTCAGCTGCTCCTGCATTTCTATTGGAGCGAGAAATGATAATTCATCCGGCATTTTAAATAATCCGGGAATCAATTCAACTTTTTGAGGATAAGGAACAAGGTTTATCTTATAATTGACCAAATCATCGGCAACCTGGTTTGATGTGAGTGTTGCAGGATCCGGATATTCCCTTTCATTAATTGATTTTTGTAATATACTGTAGTAAATATTTAAACCAGTTACAATCAATAATACCAGGGTAAGTATAGTTAAAAAAATATACTTGAGTACTTTGAAAAAATTACGCATGATCAAAAAAAATTAGACAAACTTGCCTTAAACTCCTTCTGCTTCAACAGAAGTTACTTCAGGGATCATTGATTTTAGTAGATTTTCAATCCCGGATTTAAGTGTGATCATTGAAGAAGGGCAACCACTACAGGAACCTTGGAGTAAAACTTTCACAACCCCATCTTCAAAAGAATGGAATTCTATTGCACCACCGTCCTGTTCAACCGCCGGTTTTACATACTCTTCCAATAGAGTGCGTATCCGAATACTGATCTCTGATTCTTCCTCAGTATCACTTTCAGGATTCTGACCATCGATAACTACTGGCTTTTTACTTTCCAGATAGTTATAAATAAGATGTTTCAGGCTTTCTTTAATTGTGTACCACTCAACATCATCGTCTTTGGTAATAGTAACAAAATTATTCATAATGAAAACCCGTTTAACATAATCGAATTTGAACAGGGCCTGTGCAAGAGGAGATGTTGCGGCCGATTCCAAATCAGGATAATCATATATTTCCCCTTCGCTTACCAAAAGGTAATTAACTACAAATTTAAGAGAATTTGGATTTGGGCTTTCTTCAAGATAAATATTAGTCATAATAAAATGAATCTGTTATTTGGTATTATATTAACTGTTACGGTATAATTATGTTTTTTTCTTCTCACCCACTTTTTCACCTTCGCTACTGGCGATTGTCATAGCTACGGTAGCATCCCCACTCACATTAACTACTGTACGGCACATATCCAGTATCCGGTCAGGTGCTATGATCAGCGCCAGGCCAGCCGCCGGGATACCTATGGCTTCCAGAACAATGACCAGCATAACCATACCCGCTCCGGGCACTCCTGCTGATCCAATGGAAGCCAGGGTGGCCGTTAATACGATCATCAGCTGATTACCTATTGTAAGCTCTATACCCATGGCCTGGGCAATGAATACAGCTGCAACGCTCTGGTACAAGCTGGTTCCGTCCATATTTATGGTAGCCCCTAATGGTAGGACAAAACTAGTGACCTCCTCTGAAACACCCAGGTTTTCTTCTACGCATTCCATCGTTACCGGCAATGTCGCTGAGCTGCTGCTTGTACTGAAAGCCAGCAATTGCGCCTCGCGAATTCCTTTGAAGAACCTTTTATATTTTACTTTTGTGAAGATCTTGAAAATAGATGGATATATGATCAGGATCATCGCCAACAGCCCGATTACAACGGTTATAGAATAAACCAGTAACGCAGACAGGATCTCAAATGCCTTTGAAGGATTATCTCCTGCCAGCTCTACGATCAATGCTGCCATAAGGGCAAAAACCCCGTATGGTGCCAGGGCCATAATGAAATGTATGATTGTGAGTATAACTTCATTGGCCCCTTCAAAAAATCCTACAACCGTTTTACTCTTGTCTTTTGGTACCTTGAGTAAGGCTACTCCAAATAACAAGGAAAAAAACACAACCTGAAGCATATTGTTGTTGTTGGCTGCGGCATTGAAGAAGTTGACAGGCACCATTTTTATCAAAGGATCCAAAGGCCCCCTTTCCTTCAATTCAACCGCCCTGCCACTGGTCTCGTCAGCTTGTCCGGAGTACATCTCCAGGATTTGTTCCCTGGTATCAGATGTTATCACATGTCCTGGTTTAATTAAATTCACAGCAAATAAACCTATAGTAGTGGCAATGGCTGTAGTAGTGATATATAAGATAATGGTTTTTGATCCCATCCGTGATAATTTGGAAATATCACCGAGATTAGCCACACCTACTATCAGTGAGGCAACAATCAGAGGAACCGCTATCATCTTCAGAGCATTGACGAAAATGACCCCAACCGGTTTTATATAATTAATAGTAACGGAGGGAGGAAATCCACTGAAAATGCTGATCAGGCCAAAAGACAGACCTAAGACAAGTCCAATTACAATTTTACTGTGCAACGGTAATTTCTTCATAAATCTCTTACATAGTGGAACTGGAATTCATCAGCAGATGATCCGCCACGACAATAGCTGCCATTGCTTCGACAATCGGCACAGCTCTGGGAACTACACATGGATCATGTCTGCCCTTCCCCTTTACTGTTGTGGTATCGCCGTGAATATCAATGCTCTCCTGATCTTTCATTATTGTAGCGACTGGTTTAAAGGCAACCCTGAAATAAATATCCTGTCCATTGGATATTCCGCCCTGAACGCCACCGGAAAAATTGGTTCGTGTTTTAATTTCTTCGCCTTCTTTATAAAATATGTCATTATGATCACTGCCAAACATATTGATCCCTTCAAATCCGCTTCCAATATCGAATCCCTTAACAGCATTTATGCTTAACATCGCCTTACCCAGATCCGCATGAAGCTTTTCGAAAACCGGCTCCCCAATCCCTATGGGCACGCCTGTAATTACACCGGTAACTATTCCTCCAACAGTATCCTGATTTTTCCTGGTCTTGTCAATAAATTCGATCATTCTCTCTGCTATTTCAGGATCAGGGCATCTGACTATATTTTCTTCTGTTTTATCAAGGTTCAATTCATGATACTTCCTATCTACCGTAATGGGACCTACCTGCGACACATAAGCATGTACCTCAATGTTTTTCAAATTTATAAATTGCTTAGCGATAGCCCCTGCTGCCACCCGGGCCGCCGTTTCCCTTGCGGAACTTCTACCCCCTCCTCGGTAGTCTCTTAAGCCATATTTTGCCTGATAGGTAAAATCAGCATGAGAGGGACGAAATTTTTCAGCAATATGACTGTAATCCTTACTACGTTGATCTGAATTTCTTATTAAAATGGCTATGGGCGCACCAGTTGTATTTCCTTCAAAGATACCAGATAAGATTTCAGGCGTATCACTTTCCTGGCGTTGGGTGGTTATCTTCGACTGCCCCGGTTTTCTTCTATTAAGTTCATTAATGATATACTGCTCATCTATTTTTAATCCGGCTGGGCATCCGTCAATTACTACGCCTATTGCAGGACCGTGCGATTCACCAAATGTGGTTATTCTAAAAACCTGACCAAAAGTATTTCCCATGTATTATTTTTTGAAAACCAGGTATAACGAGGCCCCTAACATAACTAAAATAAACAGGTTCGCAAAAGTTTTTATCCATTCATCTTTATGCATGGCTTTAAGTTGATTGCTTTCAATTTCTATTTGATCATAAAACGATCCCATATCATTAGAGAGTATCTGGTTATTACGTTTGCTTTCACCTGTTACATTCACTGCAATTTCTGATCTTAATGTATCATAGGCTTCTGTTTCCGGATTGAAAAAAACCCATTCGAAAAAATCACTTAAGTTATAATCCCCAGGTTCCTTTGGAATGATATAATAATTGAAGGTTTTGTTACCTGTTACCCTGCCGTTTCCCCTGTTAATGTTTTGCCGTATATTGGGAGGATAAAATTCAAGGATACGGTTCGTTTCTGTAGCTGGTCTGTTGATGCCTGAAATGTTCCCTTCTCCAAATACTGTGAAGGCATAGCTGAAACTTGTTCCTGTATTCACATCTTCCGAACTGATCTCTTCTTTTAGTCTGTAATTTCCTACCGATACTTCATCCTTTAAAGGATGGGGGGGCAAATCCTTTACGAGTATTTTTTTTGGTTTAGTATAATAGGTTTTAAAATCTTCTTGACGACTTCGACCGAAGAAGGAAGGATT
Source organism: uncultured Cytophagales bacterium (assembly GCA_942491935.1). Classification (GTDB taxonomy): domain Bacteria; phylum Bacteroidota; class Bacteroidia; order Cytophagales; family Cyclobacteriaceae; genus JAGTVG01. Next base: position 11,521 of record CALOCZ010000011.1, on the reverse strand, counting down.
TTTGGCTACTTTATATTTGATCATTTTGAACGGTACCTGTGCAAAAGTTATCGTATCCAGATTCAGGGGATAATAAGTCGCCTGGTATATTTTATACTGACTGTATCCTTTGTTATTGATTGTGACTGGCTCTCCGTTAAGGTTATCGATATTGAAATTCTCTTCCCAGCAATTAGATGGTTTGATCTCTTTCAATATTTCGGATAACTGCTTGGCGGGTTCATAAAACTGAAGAGGGGCACGGTTGTTTTCTGCAACATAAAAAGCCAGGGTCATGGTAAAGCCCTCGCCAATGAATACTTCGTCTTTATCAGTACTAAGTGCAAGAAATGCATCTTCCTGGATATCAACAAACTCCTGGGGCTCATCTCGGCGGCTGAAGAAATCATCAAAAGGATCCGCAGAAAATGGATCCCTGGTCTGCTGCTGCACTGGAGGGCCTACTTTTACTGTTTTACCTGGAGAATTTACGGTTTGCCCATTTATCTCCATAGTAAAAGGCTGTATAACATAGGTTCCTTCAACTTTGGGCATATAGTTCTGGATAATACTTTGCCTGGAGGATACCCTTCCATTTACAATATTAGTAGATGAAGATGAAGAGGTTCCACGTTTGGCAAATCCAGGAAGATCCGGAAAACCGCTATAACTTTTGAGTTGGTCATTTTCAACCGTTATGGTAATGGTAAATACCTGGTTAAAACCTATCTGATCAGGTCCCAATTGAATCGAAACCTGTTGCGAAAACGCGTTTAAACCTATTAATAAAAATCCCGTAAATATTAATGAGGTAATTAGTCTTATATCTGACAATATTTTCATTTATAATTAACCTAAGTATAAAAGGATTTACAAAATTAATTTATTATTTTTATTAGATGGATGTTTTTTAAATATTCCATGTATTTGCAGGTCTGTCAGTCTGTTATGAAATTATCAATTAAGTTCTTTCTAACCATAATCAATATGCTATGCTCGAATATGCAAAAATGATCTTGAAAAAAGTCAGTTTCGACCGCAGGTTATTTGAAAAAGAATTAATTAAAGCCCTCAAACTAATTATTCCAAATGATCTCAAAGAATTTAAAAATTGGTGTTACGAACAATTTGGCCATGTTTACAATGTTATTTTAAACAAACACCTTGCCCATATATAATTGAATAATTCGAAATAAAATAAATTCTTATCTTTTAATTAATCATTAATTCTACAATGAAACGCTATTTGCTTTCAGCGATTATTATTTTTTCAATTTTCATAATTTCTTTGTCAACTATTTATTTCTGGATTAGACAGGATGTTCAGCATAACATTGAAATTGCAGAAAGAAAATATCATATAAAAGGAGAAAAAGTCCTTTATTCCATCAATAATCCTGCGATCAAAAGCAGATCGATTTCTCCTGTTTTGATAGAATAGGCTGCATTGAGAAGCTTAAGGTTGGCTTCCAAAAGGGTGATCTGCGCCTCCCTTAATTCAAGGGGCGATGAATTACCGACCTGATAACGTTCGATGGCGATCTCATTATTTTCTCTTGCAACTTCCACGTTGGCCAGTTCCATTTCCCGTAATTGGATATTATTCTGATAACTGATAAATACCGAATATAATTGTCTTTCAAGGCTCAACTTAATGGCTTCATAATTAAATTTCGAATTCTCCGCATTTATTTTAGCATTTTGTATCCTCCGGTTGAGGTTAAAACCATCAAAAAGATTCCAGGAAGCGGAAACGCCATAGTTAACTCCATTTGACTGACGATTCAGGAGAAAGCCAGCCTGGGCTTCAGATTTCCCATAATTGTATCCTACGTTTACTCCAATGGCGGGAATACGGTCACCAAAAAGCTCTTTCTGTACCAGTCTGGAGGCGTTCAACTCATATCCGGCCGCTGATAATTCAGGATTATTTTTCTCCAAAACGGCACTCAATTCCTCATATTGAAGGCTGGTATTTAACTCCGGGTCAAACACCACATAATAATCCAGTGTTACGTCTCGTCCTAACAACTCATTCAATGTTGTTTTAGATGCCGCCAGTCTTTCCTGTTGAATCATATAATTCGATTTATCCCTGTTCAGGTCGACCTGAGCCTGTAGATATTCCATCTTTGAAGCTTTACCATATTCATATTTGTTTTTGGCAATTTCCATGCGATCTTCGGATAATCCTATATTCTCCGCCAACAACTCCAATCGGATCTGTTCCAGTGCAACCGTATAAAATTCTTTTCCTATCTGAGCTACAACATTTTGAATCATCGATTTGGTTAGTGCAATACCCTGTTTCTCCAGTTCCTCCAACCTGTTCTTTGTGTGGAACATGGTAGTTCCATCAAATAGGGTCCAGTTAAAGACGGCACCGGCCGAAAAAGTATTCGACTTTGCTCCATCTCTGTTCTGTTCATCACCACTTATAAAGGTTTGCGAGGTATTTTCAATGGTGTACCTTTGAGAAGCCGTAGCTCCAAGGATCGGTAGGAAACCTGCATTACCAACAGTGTTATTATTCGAGACTATCTCTTTTTGGCCCTCCGATATTTTGATGTTGAAGTTATTCTCCATTCCGATCATGATGGCAGATGACAATTCCAATGTGTCCTGGGCTTGCATCTTGATGCAGCCAATAAAGAATAGCAGGAATAGAATAATAAGGTATCTTTTCATCTTATATCATTCATTTTCAAACAATTTATCTATAACCTTGACACTCTCCCTTTTTCACCTGTTAAATAGCTATAAATAGCAGGTATGACGAACAGCGTTAATATCGTGGAAAAAATCAAACCACCGATCACCGCTATGCCCATGGATACTCTGCTTTCGGCACCAGCTCCAAGCGCCAGTGCAATAGGTAATATACCCAGTACAGTTGATAAACTGGTCATCAAAATGGGGCGGAACCTCGCTCTGGCGGCACCCACTATGGAATCATAGATGTTCATTCCGTTTGCTTTCCGTTGATTTGCGAACTCTACGATCAATATCCCGTTTTTAGATACCAGACCGATCAGCATTATGATACCAATCTGACTGAAAATGTTGAGCGTTTCTCCAAAATACCAGAGTGAAATTAAAGTCCCGGCAAGGGCCAACGGAACAGTAAACATGATAATCAAAGGATCCCTGAAACTTTCAAACTGGGCAGAAAGTACCAGGTAAATCAGTATGAGAGCGAAAGCAAAAGCAAAATAAAGATTACCGGAACTTTCCTTAAACTCTTTCGATTGCCCGGCCAAAGCTGTAGAATAGGTATCATCAAGTACTTCGGCTGCTATACGGTCCATAGCTGTCAATCCATCTCCCAGTTTTGTTTTTCCAGCGAGATTGGCGGATATAGTGGCGGAGACAAACCGATTATAACGATACAATTGAGGCGGAGAGGATTGTTCCTTCATCGTGATGAGATTATCCAATTGGATCAAACTACCATTATTACTTCTTACATAAAGTGATCTTAGATCCAGTGGATCATTTCTGTTTTCTTTAGTCACCTGTCCAATCACATAATATTGCTTTCCATTCATCACAAAATATCCAAACCGTTGCCCGCTTAATCCCAATTGAAGGGTTTGGGCAATATCCCTCACAGACACACCGAGACTTCTTGCTTTCTCCCTGTTAATTTCTATGCTAACCTCGGGTTTTGTAAACTTAAGGTTGACATCTACGTACTGAAAGGCAGGATCCTGATTTGCCCGGTCAATAAATTCAGGGAGAACTTCTTTTAATTTATCAAGAGTAGGGGCCTGAATTACATATTGAACAGGAAGTCCTGATCTGCGGTGAACCAATCGATTGGGGTTCGATCAATAAAAGCCCGGGCCATGGTAATTTGATTTTCTGGCGAAGGCGATTCACAATTTCGGTTTGCGATTGTTGCCTTTCATCTGATTCCACCAATTTGGCAAACATCATGGCAGAATTGGAAGAAGCACCTCCATAACTTGGCGAGGTTATGGAAACAATGTTTTTCATTTCCGGAACTTCTTCTTCAACAACATCCAGGACTTTCTTAACATACACGTCCATATATTCAAAAGAAGCCCCCTCTGGTCCGGTAGCCATTACCCTGAACATTGCCCGGTCCTCCATGGGTGATAATTCAGTAGGTATGATTTTCATAAAATGAAATATATCCCAAGACCAGCCGAAAATATAATAACAAAAGCCAGCCATCTTTTGCGCATAAATCCTTCCAGTAAATTTGCATACTGGTTATTCAACCAGACGAAAAATGGTTCAGTGAAATTATAAAAAAGGTTGTGTTTTTCCCGCCTTTTTAATATCCTGGAAGAAAGCATAGGTGTGAGGGAAAGTGCTACAAAAGAAGAAATGATCACCGCAAAAGAAACTACAATACCAAATTCCCTGAATAATCGGCCAGTAAGTCCCTGTAAAAATATCACCGGAAGAAATACTGAAGCTAGTGCAACCGTAGTAGATACTACGGCAAAAAATATCTCTTTAGCTCCTTTTAATGCCGCATCAATAGGGGGTGCTCCGGATTCAATTTTGGTATATATGTTTTCCAATACCACAATGGCATCATCAACCACCAATCCAATGGCCAGTACAATACCCAGCATGGTGAGTACATTGATTGAAAACCCGCCACATACATTACAAAAAAGGTCCCGATCAATGAAATAGGAATAGTTATAACAGGTATCAGGGTAGTTCGCCAATCCCTCAAAAAAAGGAATATGATCAATACAACAAGAGAAAAGGCCAGGTATATTGTCTGCTGGACTTCAGCAATTGAATCACGAATATATTGTGTAGTATCAAATCCCAAGGATGTATGTATATCTTCTGGCAGGTCTTTTTTAATGGACTCCCATCGTTTGTAAAACTCTTCCGCTATTTCAAGATTGTTAGATCCTGGTTGGGGAACTATGGCATTAATAACCATTGGGATGCCATTACTTCTAAGAATGGATCGGTCATTTTCAGGATAAAATTCTGCCCGGCCAATATCCCTGAATTTTACAATAATGTTGTCCTTCTTCTTTTACAATCAGTTCATTGAATTCCTCCGGTGTAGATAAACGCCCCAAGGTTCGAATGGTCAATTCCATACTGTTTCCTTCCAAAACGCCCGTAGGTAATTCCAGGTTTTGGGAATTAACTGCTGTCAGGATATCCAGAGGTGTTAATTCATAGGCAGCCAGTTTTTCCGGATCCATCCAAAGTCGCATGGAGTACTTCCTTTCACCCCAAATCATAACCTGACTAACTCCGGGGATGGTCTGAAAGCGTTCCTTAAAAACATTGTTTGCGATATCTGATAACTCCATTAAATTCCGCCGCTCACTTGATATCAGCAAGATGATTATAGGACTTGTATCAGCATCTGCTTTGGTAACAATGGGAGGATCCGCGTCCGGCGGTAATTGCCGCATGGCACGTGATACTCTGTCACGCACATCATTTGCGGCTGCTTCAAGATTTGATTCCAGATCAAATTCAACCGTTATCGAACTCCCTCCATCACGACTTGAGGACGAGAGGCTTTTGATGCCCTCTATTCCATTGATGGATTCTTCAAGTGGTTCGGTGATCTGGGTTTCTATAACTTCCGCGTTAGCACCGATATAGGAAGTTGATACTGTAATGATTGGTGGATCAACGCTCGGATATTCCCGGATTCCCAGAAAAAAGAATCCAATAATCCCGAATATGATTATGGTGAGTGATAATACAATGGCCAGTACCGGCCTGTTAATACTTATATTTGATAAACTAGCCATATCATAGTTTCAATTAACAATTGAAATATCAACAGGCATTCCCTGTCTGATCTGTAGAATTCCGGTTGTAATTACCGTATCACCGGGATTTATTCCTTGAGTAATCTGGACATCTTTTTCAGTACGTATTCCAATTTTTACAATTTCCTGATTCACCTGGCCATTTTTATAGGTAAATATTTTATGGCTGTTTAATTCCGAATCACAGATTCCGAGGGGACCATCAATGCATCCGGCAATACATTCAATATATAATCAATATTCGCAAATTGTCCGGGGATCAATACCTCTTTATCATTATTGCATATGGCCCGTATTTGTAATGTTCGCGTTCGAGGATCAATTCTGGCTCAACCGCATAAATTGTCCCGGTAAATACATTCTCAGAGGCTTCAACTTTAAAATTGATTGAGTCCCCTTTGTTTACAATTGAAGTGTATTTACCAGGTACAGAAAATTCTATCTTAATTGGATTTATATATATATATTGGCTACCAGATCCGAAGAGGTGATATAGCTGCCTTCACTGACTTGTCGTAAACCAATAATTCCATCAAATGGAGCATACAGTTTGTGCTTGGCAATACGTGCTTCACGCTCCTTGATATCACTGAGCGTTGTATTTAAAGTAGTAAGCGAAATATCATATTCTTCACGGCTGATCGCCTCTTTTTCCAGCAACTGCCTCATCCGATATTCCATATCTTCATTCAATTTCTGAGTGTATTTCAATCGCTCAAGTTGTGCAACTATTTCATCATCGTTAATAGTTAACAATAGATCACCTTTTTTAACCCGCTGCCCTTCCTGAAAATAGATTTTTTCAATTTTACCAGAAATTTCAATATTCAAAGCTACCGATTCATTGGCAATGATGGCCCCTGTAACTCTTATTACATTTTCAATACGTTCTGGATTGATTATTTTCGCTTCTACAGGTGTAATTGATTGCTCCTGAGGGGAGGCCATGGAGGGTTGATTTTCCTCCTGTTTCAATTTCGGGTAAAGTATCAGTCCTACAATAATTATCATTATTATTAAAAATAGACCTGATTTTAAAACTTTATTCATTTGAAAAATATTATAAATATACCTAGTCCGTCGTTGTAAAAAAATATGTCTCTAACTTTCTATCATTAATTCTGAAGAAAATGTCTATTTTCAACCAGTTTTAAAATATTTAGAGTATTCTAAAACCTTAAATAATTCATACAGGTTAGCAAGCGTTTTATTCACCAAATACTTCTATAAGAATTTTATAGGATTTGATTTCTCTCAATTGATCGAAGTGTATCTGATAAAATAGTATGATCATGGATAATAATTTTCTTCTCAGATCATTGGAAATGTTTATTCCGGCATTGTAATTACTCTCAATAAGACGATCGATATCTTCAAAACTACTTTTCGGAATAGAGACCAGAAAATTATTGGATTCGATCTCATGGACCATGTCTGAGATCTTTATGGGTTCAATCCCTTGAAAACGGGCATACTTGAATAGGAATTGAAGATGAAAATTCATAAAATTCACACCCTTTTCATCATAAAACAATAGGGATCCCTCCAGGAATTTATATAAGTCAGGATTGGCTTCTTCTTCCCTTAAGGTCTTATATAACATTTCCGTAATAAATAAGGCGACTGACGATTTAGTGACATTATAAGGGATTGACTTGTAGGGATGCCAGCATTTGATTTCAGATATTCTATTTATCTCAGCATGGTTTTTATTATAAACGACCATATCCAGGAGGGTCATAGGTTGAAAGTATGAAATGGGATATCTGGGCTTGCTTGATCTTACATTGTTTATAATATAGTTCTTAAGTCCAAATTCCTCTGTGTAGATCCTGGTTATTACAGATGATTCCCTGAACTTTACAAAATTAAATACTATACCTTTTGTCTTGTACTTCATCGACAAAACTCTTCCTGAAGAGAATTATTTTGAATTCTTCTCTGATTCATTATAACATTTTCTGCAGAGAGGTTCATAGGTTTCTTTTTCACCAACCACAACGGTATTTTTATCTTTTGTCAACCTGTGTGAATAAACAGCGATAGCTCCGCATCTTATACAAATGGGGTGCACCTTAGTTACGAACTCTGCTATTGCCATTAATGGGGGCATTGGACCAAAAGGTTTTCCCATATAATCCATATCAAGCCCGGCAATGATTACCCGCTTTCCCTGATCGGCAAGCTTTGTAACTACCTCCACAAGGTGTTCATCAAAGAACTGAGCTTCATCAATTCCAACTACCTCGGAATTCCCTGCCAATAACAGTATATCCTGAGAAAAATTAACTGGTGTGGACCTGATTTGGGTCTCATTATGAGAAACAACATATTTATCATGGTAACGCGTATCAATTACTGGCTTAAAGATCTCTACTTTCTGCCTGGCAATTATAGCCCTGTTAAGCCTTCGGATCAATTCCTCGGTTTTACCCGAAAACATTGCCCCGGCAATCACTTCAACCCATCCGGTATTTTGTAAAGGGCCTTTATTCTTATTACCTAAATTGGGTTCAACAAACATGTATTATAATTCTCTGGAGATAACATTTTCTGATTTACAGAATTGCAATTCTAACTTTTAACCGATATATTATTCACATTATACGAATAAAGCACATCGATTATACATAAATGAACTAAAATTTCGTTTTTTTATAAAGTTAGTTATAATGCTAAATTATTGATATGGAAAACGCTATTAATCATGACTATATAAATTCCTATGCCGAAGCATATACCAATCGAATTGTAGATAGATATTTTTCTGAAAATTCAATTATTGATGGTGAAAATATTCTGTCAATAACTGAATTCAAACAGATCAATTTATTTGTCATAAAGAATATAATGGTCAAATGGCAGCAAGAGGCAAAAAAAATACGAAGTCCATTTTTCAATTACAGCAGTCCTGAAGTCCAGAATGCTTTACAGGATTTCATGAATGTATTATCGAAGAATATTTCCATTGAACAAAAAGTATTTAAGCCATTATTGAAAATGGCTATTACTGATGTTTTGATTTTGATCTTTTCGCCTTACGATTTCTTTTCAAACGAATTATTGAACATTGGTACACCGGTTACTCTAGCAGAACTGGAAAAAAGAAAAAAGTTCATTAAAATCAATAGCGAATTATTTAATGCTTTTGTGCAGAGGATTGAGGAGTCGGACTCTGATAATATGCAGATAAAGGAAGCGAAACAATTTTTCGATCAGGTTTGTGAAGACATAAATTTTTCTCCCGAGGAACCTGATGAGTATATTAGTTTGTTCTCAAAAGAAATACAATTTGAACTTAAAAAAGTATATGCTGAAGTTGAGAACGGATCAGGCAGGGAAGAGGCCGAAACCAAAGTTATGGAAGAATCAGGAGAGGAGAAAATGCCGATCCATGAGAAGTACTACCAGCAGAAAGCCACGCTCGTGGATGAACTTAAGAAAGAACCTACAAGTACAGTTCTTGACTTTCATCAGAAACAAAGAATTGACAGCATTAAAAAGAACATATCCATTCAACAAAGGTTCAGATTTGTCAGGGAGTTGTTCAGTGAGAATGATGAGTTATTCACCGAAGTCATCGAGTTTCTGGATAATTGCAGCAGTAATAATGAGGCTAATTCCTATTTAAATGAAAAATTCCTTAACGATGGTCAATGGAATAACGAAGATGAGGCTGTCCTGGAGTTTATTTCTGTCGTAAACAAAAAATTTCCTGATTAACGGACAAATATCTGCATTCGGTGCGCATCCAGTTTCAATAATATGAACAATAATATTGAGAATGCCCACAGTGATGATCCCCCATAACTAAAAAAAGGCAAGGGTATTCCAATGACCGGAAACAAACCGATAGTCATACCAATATTGATCATAAAATGAAAAAATATAATGGATCCGACAGCATACCCGTAAGTTTGGGCAAATCGTGATTTCTGCCGATCAGCAATAAAAAAGATCCGGAGAATAAGGAAAATAAATAAAATGATCACTAGTGAAGTTCCAATATACCCGTGTTCTTCTCCCAGGGTACAGAAAATAAAATCCGTTGACTGTTCAGGTACAAAATCAAATTTTGTCTGGGTACCGTTTAAAAAACCCTTCCCCCAGAATTGCCCTGATCCGATTGCGATTTTAGACTGGGTCACATTCCATCCATCCCCAAGCGGATCTGAATCAGGATTTATCAGTACCCGGAGCCTTTTCTGGTGATGGGGCTTAAGTACCTTTGTCTGAAAGTAATCGACACTTAAGGTAATACCAACAGTAAAAAGCATAATAATTATTATGCTGGCAATTTTCTTAAATGTTTTATCGGCAAAGACAATTTGTTTTTGTTCTCGCCAGGAAAGAAGGGTAGAGCCATTCGCGTTAGCGCTTCCAGCAAAAAGGAAAATCAGGGTTAAAGCAGTTGCAATAATTTTGGTAGTACCTTTTAGTACAACTGGAGAGTTTGGGTTGATGATTGATGTTTTCATGGTAATCTTTTTTATTTGTTTGTTCTTAGGTTATGTCTTGTATTATGTTTAGCATCTAACTTGATAATACAAAGATATGTATATAAACCAGTACTATGCAACACATAATACTATATTCTTTTAATATTGGCCTAATGCATTGATAATCAATGCAATTAATTTTTATAAAATTTCTGAAATTCTGAGAATATTAACCAAAGCCTTAAAATAAGACACATTGGAATGCTGAAAAGGAGAGGCTAGATCGGGTGGAATATTTCCAAAAGGGACAATACGAGCTTATTGGGCACTTCCTTAATCCCGATAGAAATCGGGAGAGGAATTAACAGCCACATCCTCCGTCCAGCCCAGGGCGTTACGGCCACATCCTTCAAGAAGGGAATCAACAGCCACATCCTCCGTCCAGCCCAAGGCGTCTGGACACCTCCTTGAAAGGAGGAATTAACAGCCAAGTAGTCATTTGTATTATTCCCCCTTCGAAGGGACAACCGAGCTAGGAAGCGAAGGTTGGGAGCACAAACTCGAAAGGGGGATGTTTGAAGGATTTGCTCAATTTTATTTTCCAAAGCAACAAGCACCATATTTATATTCTGTTTCACATCTTTATCCTCAAAGCGTATAAAACGTACGCCCAGCTTTTCTAATTTTTGTTGTCGTTTTGCATCATTCACCGCTACATCTTCAAAGAGATGCGAGTTGCCATCCACTTCAATTGCCAACATCAGTTCATGACAATAAAAATCTACAATATAATTATCTAAAGGTACCTGTCTGTGAAACTCCACACCAAAGGATTTATTTTTGATTTGCTTCCATAATAGAACTTCAGACATTAGACCTTGCTTACGCAGTTTTCTGGCAAGCACTTTTAATTTGGGATTATAGTGTATTATATTATTTTTATAACTGTTGCTAATTTATTATTCTATTTTAAAGGTGTTTAGAATTCTTTGCTTTTATAATTAACAGCCACATCCTCCGTCCAGCCATGGCCACCTCCTTATAAGGAGAAATTAACAGCCACATCCTCCGTCCAGCCCAAGGCGTAAGGCACACCTCCTTCAGGAAGGGGGAATTAACAGCCGCGTAATCATTTGTATTATTCCCCCACTTTAAAAGGGGGATTAATGAGGGGATGTTTGTATTGAGTGCGGCAAGCCTTCGCATTCCCAAACACTCGAAATTAATTTACTTATAATAATTTATTATCGGTAGGATCAGGCAGCTAACGCAACAGCGTCAGATTCCCTTTTTTATAAGTAGGCCCAG
>CALOCZ010000010.1:0-70461 GCA_942491935.1 uncultured Cytophagales bacterium | reverse complement strand
CAGAAAGACGAAAACAAAGTGGTAGAACAAATGAAGCGTATTGTACCTGAATTCGTCAGTAATGTATCCAGATATGAAGTACTTGATCAGAAAATGGTTGGGTAGATATATTTATTGAATGATTGAATTGTGAATGATTGATTGCTTCAATTAAAACTACGCTCCAAATCCCTGATAATAAGTTTATTTATGGAATGATTGAATTTTGAATGAGTGAATGATCCATCAATGACTTATGTAAAATCTAAGGCCAAAGTTCATGAAAAAAGGATTCGGTATTATAATTGTTGAAAGGTTGATTTCTACTGAGGAATGTTGAATGCGTGAATTTCCTCCATTAAAACCACATTCCTAATTCCTGTTAACAGTTAATGAGGATATTCCATTAACGACGACGACGTCGTCGGTTTTTCATAGTCCTTGATTTCAGCGCGCGGTAGGTATCGCTGAATGGACTGATATAATACTGTATTTTGACAAGCAATAAAAAGTAGTTGTCCTTTGCATTGGGATTTCCTCTGACATACCTCTGTTCCACCGAAAATTCAGGATCAGCGCCCGCATCACCACTTCTATCGGATAAGGCCCTTGCTATTGGATCTTCAAAGGAACTGGGATCAGGATAGAACCCGCTACTTGCGTCATCTAGGTAATCTGTTAAGGTATAGGTAAACCGGCCTTCCACAGCCACATTAAAAAATGCATTTATTTTTATCTTGACTCCAGCTCCAAAAGGGAATGTTGCTGTAACTCCACTATATGCGTTATCAGGACCTTCAGTCTGCAATGGTCTCAGGGCATACTTTTCTCCATCAAGTTCCGCCTTTGGATTATAGTAAAGTAATCCTACTCCTCCGAAAAGATATAGGATTAAGTCTTTCCTTCTCAGGTAAAACCTGGCTTGTTCGGGAAATAACGTAACCTGAACAGCAGCAGACACCTCATAGTTATTCGAAAGAATGACAAGCCCCTCAAAGCTTTTCCCATCTTCTGATTTAGCATCTTCAGCAGCAAGCCTGAACCAGGTGAGATTGGCATCAAGAGCTACTCTATTGTGAAAACGCCAAAGCATCCCTGCCGTAAAATTTCCATTAAATGTAAACACATAGTCATCAACAACGTCTCCAAAATAACTTGCAGTGGTTCCTGATCCAATCTGCACAACGAATTTCTGCATGTACCGGCTGTTATAATAACTTTGAGAGTACACATTGCTGATCAACATGAACGCAGATAATGCTAGTATTAATTTTCGCAGCATCCTTATTTTTTTTATAAATATATTAAAATAATATAATAAAGGTCAAGAAATATTTAAAAGAAGGTTACTTAATACTAAAATATCGAATTAAATATTGAGTTTATATAATAACCAGCTATACTATTTTTTTGAAGATCGCCAGCAAATCTTTTTCTCAACCCGGAAAGATGTTTAATCAAAAAACATGTTTTTCTTGTTTTGGATACTTAATAAATATTCAATAAAAGGCCAATAGCCCAGGAAATAAGGCAACGCTTATGAAGCGAACCCAAATATTTCTGACAAAAGAAAGACTTGTTTCTTGAACAACCAGTTATCATTATTTGTTAGACCAGATGTATTTTTTGAAACAGAAGTTTTACTGGATTTGTTTTATCGGCATATGTTTTTTCACGTGCTTATTATCACTGTATAATCCAATTTACAGCTCAAGTTATAACTTTCTTGCCCCAACTGCTTCCAATTTGTATATCACGGGTGCAATGAAGGAAAATTTCACATTGGAGGTTTTTTATAATTATGCAGACCCGGATTTAGATCCGGAAGGAGCTTCCATGTATCAGTGGTATACTTATGATGATAATTTTGGCACCAATAAAACACCAATTCCAGGCGCGACCTCGAAAACCTTTACTTTGACTGCAGCAGAGGCAGGCATGCATATTTCAGTTGAGGTCACACCTGTTGATATAAATCTTGAAACCGGCCTTACAGTTGAATTTATGCCCTGGGACATGGCCAATCCGAATCCGGTACTTGCGGATGCATCTTCCTGCTTTATAGCCGGAGGTGTAGGTTCCCCTCCAATTCCAGGAAACTGGATCCTGAATACTACTGATCCCGAATTGTGCTCTCCCAGATATATAGAATGGGAGATCCGGTATATCGGTATCGATTACAGTTCCACAAACATGCCCGTGATATTTGTTGACTGGCAGGACGGAACGGTTGAGAACTATGATGCCACCCTAATGAACCCGGATGAGAGTAATATGTCAAAACAGGAGTGGGTGATCCTTGCTACACATACATTTGACTATGCTAACGGAAGTGCACCTCCGGCTGATGGCAGTTGTACCTATCTGATGACCACCTATTTCGGGGTCAGGGATATTTCAAGCGGTACGATTACCTCTATATGCAGAACACAGGACCAGACCCAGGAATTTACAGTCTGGGATGTTATAAGTAATGACGATATCGGAGACCATAATATTGACCATGATCCAACAAGTACAGGTAATGAAGTAGGAGAGACGGTTGAAATTTGTGAACATGATACTGATCCGGTCAGGATGCTTGATAACAGTACCTTTAATTGTGTGCCACCCATAGAAAATAACACGTTTAATGACAAATCACGATGGACACAATGGGTTTATGGTACGAATTCTACCATAACCTACAACCCCGGTGACAAGATCACCATCGATGGCGTGCAGTATGAAGCCACTGATTTGCCTATTTATGGTCCTCCGCAATGGATCGATGGAACAGCAGGTGGGGTATTCAATCCTTTACCTCCCAATACAGTAACCTATGACATGCAGATGCCAATCAGCGCCAGTGTAGGGGAAAGATTTGAAGTTACCTTAAGAACCTGGAATACCTGTAATCCGTATGACGTCAACCTTTTCGATGGGGATGGTTTGAATCCTTTTGTAGGAAGCCCTGTTTTTGATGTTTATGGTGACGGTAGCGTAATGGCAAACAACAATCCTGATGAAGTTACATTCGACATTGTTGTGGTTGATTCACCCCCGCCACCTAACGATCCTTCAATAGTAATCTGTAATGGTGATGATCCAACCATGACGGCTACGACTTCAGCAGGAGGTGGTGCAGAGATATTTACCTGGTATTCTGACCTGAATTTAACTGATATTATTTATGTTGGAGCCACTTTTGATCCTTCATCAGACCATATTAATCCTGCAGATAATATTGACCCTGCGGTAGCAGGTATATACACCTTTTATGTAACGGAAACCCGGGTTAGTGTAACAAATCCAGCTTTGGATTGCGAAAGTCTGCCCCGAGAAGTGACGCTGGAGATCCGTGAAGATTTGACATTGACTGATCCTGTCTCCGGACCTGCTGATGTATGTCCGGGTGATTTGAACATCACATATTCATTGCCTAATAATCCGCCGGTTTATCCTGTTGGTGGGGCTACTACATATATCTGGTCATACCCACCTAGCTGGACGCTGGTCTCACAAGATAGCCGGTCTATTACTTTAAATGCTCCAATTACACCAGGATCTGGAACTGTTGCCGTTTTCATGCTTTGGGCAGATGGTACACCCAGTTGTCCGACGCCACCAGTTACACGAGGCGTGACAATTCACCCTGCACCTGTGGTAACACCTGGCCTCAATCAAACAGTCTGTAGCGGCGACATGGCTAACCTGAACCTGACCTTTGACAATTATGCTTTAAGTGACGCAACGTTTTTCTGGGATATATTACCTAATCAAACCGGAGGATTGACCGGAGGAACCACAAGACCTGATCCGGGAAATGTTAATCCAATCACTGATGTATTTACTAATCCATCCGGGAGCAATCAAACTGCCACTTATTCTGTAACGGGTGTTTCAACTGCTGCCGGGTGCTATGGAAATCCTGAAGATGTAATCATAACTGTCGTTCCACCTTTGATACCCAGTAATGATTTAGCTATCGCTGATAATTTATTCTGTTTTGGTGATGATCCGGGTATTATTTCCGGGTCTAATCCAAGTGGAGGAATAGGAACTTACACTTACCAATGGCAATCTTCACCGGATAACAGCAGCTGGTCGAACGTATCAGGTGCCACAACGGCTTCCTACAATCCGGGTCCGGTGTTCGCAGATGTTTATTACAGAAGACTGGAAATATCCGGTCCATGTACAGGTATTTCGAACTCTGTATTCCTGGATGTAACCCCTGAACTTATTCCTAGAACTATGGGGCCTGACCAGGTATTATGTCTTGGAGATACACCTGGTGCATTATTAGGGCCGAACGCCACAGGAGGAGAGGGTGCAGGAACGTATAGCTATCAATGGCAACAATCTTCGGATAACTCCTCATGGACAGACCTTTCAAATGGCGATATAAATTATGGCTCGCCTTCAGGCGTTACATCCAATACACTGACTTTTGCCAGCCAGTTGCCATCCTCATATTATTTCAGGAGACAGGTAATATCCGGTGAATGTACCGAATATTCAAATTCTGTCTATATCGAGTCTGTTGCCACGGTACCTCCTATGCCAGTAATTGATATTGGTACAGCAAATCTTTGTGAAGGATCGACAAATATCCTGTATGGGATCTCAACACCCAGCCCACTGGACAATCCGAATGGATATACCTGGACTTATGACGACGGATCATCCACATCCCTGTCAAACCAGTTAGATACAATAAGATATGATTTCCCTAACAATGGTATGGTGAGTATCACTGTTATGGCTTCTAATGGATGCGGAAACGGACCGGTTTCATTGCCTTATGTTGTCACAGTTGATGAACAACCCGTTGCAGATGCCGGTGGACCGGCCGGAGCAGCCCAATGTGACCTGGATGCAGATTTAAATGCTGTGCCAAGTATTGGAACTGGTTTTTGGACCATGGAATCCGGTCCGGGATCCGTTACAAGCTGGGGCATTGGTCAGGACCAACCTGCTACAACAGTTACGGTTGATGTTTATGGTGCATATACTTTCAGGTGGACAGAAACTAATGGGTCCTGTGTTGATTATGATGATATTACATTTATATTCTATGAACAACCTACTGCAACCGCAGGAACTGATGATGAAGTGTGTGGGGCGCTATCAATTGCTTTCAATGCAATACCATACAGTTACCTCGCTAATCCTAATGTTAATTTTGGTACAAGAACCTGGTCACTGGAATCCGGACCAGGAAACGTCACATCCTGGGGTGCAGGACAAGATCAACCCAATGCCACGATAACCGTAGATACCTATGGGAATTCCACACCTTATGTTTTTAGATGGACGGAGTCCAATGGCGCATGCTCTGATTATGGCGAGGTTTCAATATATTTCTGGGAACCGACAGTTTCGGATGCCGGACCAGATTTAGAATTATGCGGACCTTCTCAAATACTCAATGCGGTTAATCCTGCAATAGGTACCGGTACATGGTCAGTAATCAGCCAGCCCGGGGGTTCTACAGTGGAATTTGGCCCGGGGAACTCTGAAGTCAATTCTTTTGATGCCAATGTTCTGATAGATATTTACGGCATCTATGAATTTCAATGGCAGGTAGTTAATGGACTGTGTTCAGCTTCAGATATTGTTCAGGTTATATTTCGTGAACCTGTTATAGTATCAACAGGGGGTGACCAATTCATCGCAGCAGGATCTGCCACACTTCCTTTAGGGGGTGCCATTTCAGGAAGTGCCACTACAGGATTCTGGTCAGTGAGTTCAGGAATTCCAGGTGGAACCTTTTTGCCAGATATTTCAAGCCTTAATGCCATATTCGATCCGATACCTGCCCAGGAATCTGCAGGATCTGTAATCTTAAGATTAACTTCTGATGATCCCGCCGGGATATGTCCGGCAGTTTGGGAGGAAATAACCATTGCCATTGGACCTAATCCTGAGGTTTACATTACGAGTCCTGCGAATGGCGCTCAGTTTTGTGCCGATGAGGTCATTTCTTTTGATGGTACATACGATGGTTCAGCTACCGAAGCCACATGGTCATCGGATAATGGAGCAGGGCGCGGCGTAGGTACCGGAACTTTCAGCCAGGATCTTTTTAGCCTGGGTGCCGGGCCACAATCGTTTACAACGCTGTATACACCAAGTTCCGCCGATACAGCAGCTGGTATGGTAACCATTTATCTGACTTCTGATGATCCTCCACCCGCCGGACCGCCAGTTTTGGCCGCTGAAACCAGTATTTCGATTTTTATAAATCCAATACCTGTTACAACACCAATTGTTGGAGATATTGAATCGTGTATAGATGAAACAAAAATATACCGTGTGGATGGTGTTTCTGGATCACCTCTGTCTACCTATGCCTGGTCAATCAGTCCAATAGATGGAAATGAACCTAATATTATTACCGGACTTGGTAACGTAACCTTACTGGAATATGGACCTAATCCATGGTCCGGAACGATTTCTGTTATAGAAACCTCCCTGGGTTGCAATGGTCCTGCTGTTTCGTTGGATGTAAATTCATTCGCTAATCCTGTTGCCCATGCCGGTGCTGATCAAACCGTATGCAGTAATGAATCGGTAATCTTAGGTGATTCTCCAGCCGCTTCAGGTGGTTCAGGGATTTATACCTATTTGTGGACGCCGAATATTGATATCGACGCTCCATCGATCGCTAATCCGACCGAAACGGTCTTAACTACAACAATGGTTCAAATCTCCAGGACCTATCAATTGACTGTTATAGATGCCAATACAGGTTGTATATCTGCTTCAGATGCTGTAACAATTTTTGTGGATCCGAATCCGGTATTAGCCAACAATTTAAATAAAACGGTTTGTAGCCATTTACCTATTAATGTAATATTTGATGTTGCGCCAAGTTCTCCTCCGGTTTCGGGATATACCATTGTTTCTGTTACTTCGGATCCTTTATTGACAATTATTTCTTCTACTGCACCAGGTAGTGGATTGCCTGATAATGCGATCGCTAATGATATGTACAGAAATACGACCACCAATCCATTGTTGGTAATATACCGGGTCATAGCGGAAGGAGTAACGGGATGTAACAGCGATCCGATGGATGTTATAGTTACCATCAATCCGGAACCTGTTCTCGACCCACTTCTGTCAACTACTGTTTGCAGTGGTGAAGCAAATAATATTCTATTCAAGACGCTTCCGGGTTCGGTGGCCGCTGCAACTTATCAGGTATCTGTAAATTCCCAGCACCCTGATATAACCGGAACACCTACTACTGGAATTGGATTGAATAACATGATCATGAATGATGTATTTACCAATATATCTGCCGCACCGGAGTATGTGGTATATGATGTTTTTCCAACCAGTTCGGTAGGTTGTGTTGGAGATGTAGATCAGGTTTATGTCAGAGTAGTTCCTGAGATGACAGCCTCCATCAGTGCGCCAATTGATGCCATTTGTATAGGAGAGGATGCCGAAATCGTCTTTAACCTTTCTGGAGTCGCACCTTTTGATGTGACCTACACGGATGGAAGTACTGACTTTATATTGACTGATATTAACGATGGACATGTGGTTACATTAACGCTTGATACAACTACTGTCTTTAGCCTGGTATCTGCCATTGACAATAGTACAACAGGATGTAGTCCGGCAGATATCAGTTCATCTGTTGAAATCACTGTAAATGAGATACCTGAAGCGATTCTGCTTACAGATACTGTATACGTTTGCGAGGGAGAAGAAATTGAACTGGAAATAAGCCTGACAGGGGATTCCCCATACGAATTGACCTATGAAGATGATTTGGGTAATACTTACGTAGAGATGATTTTCCAGGATGACGTAATTCTGAACCATTCACCATCATTAGGATCAACAACATATACTTTATTATCTGTTACAGATTCCAATATACCTACATGTATCGGAAACGTATCAGGTAGTCTGACAGCGGTAGTAAATGAATTACCAACAGGATATGTCAGTGTTGGAGGAGTAACAAGTGGTAACAGTAGTGTAGAAATATGTGAAGGGGATTCTGTTGATGTCACATTCACTTTAACGGGTCTTGCACCATGGTCGATTGATTATGAGACCAATATGGGCACAGTAACCACAGTGGATAATATCATGGATCCAACTTATGTGATCAATGTGAAACCCTTTGAGAATACCAGATATGTGTTAAGCCGTGTATCAGATGGTAGTATGGCAGCTTGTGAAGGACTTGTTTCAGGAAGGGCAGAGATCATTGTTCATGAAACACCGGACGCTGAGTTTAATGCAGAGCCTTTAGCCGGATGTGCGCCACTGGATGTGAATTTCGACAATTATACAACAGGAAATCTATCCGGGCCCAATACAGGTTATTATTTTAGAGAGCAGGGTGATCCAACCTATACATTGTTATCTCATGACCTGTTTACTTCCTATATTTTTGAAAACAATACAAATGCAACGAAAAATTTTGATGTAATATTTATCGCAGAAACACCTGCCGGTTGTGCAGATACCACTACCAAAGTACTGACCGTAGATCCGGGTATTATGCTTGATATCACTACTGAAGATCCTACAGAAGGTTGTACACCATATTCGATTACATTCAATAATAATGATATTGTCTCTACAGCATATTATGTATGGCAGTGGGGTGATGGAGAACCCAATGATACGACAACTACTGAAACATCTATTTCACATATGTTTATAAACAGTTCAACTACTTCGGCAAAAACCTATATCATAACAGTTACAGGTGTGAATCCGAATACCGGCTGTGAGGTGTCAACAAACCTTTCTGTCCGTGTTGATCCGGATATCAATGTGCGTATTTCGTCTGATATCGAGGAAGGATGTTCCCCGTTATTTGTAACCTTCACAAACTCTTCAAGTGGGGCTTCTGATCATACCTGGTTTTACAGGCCAAAAGGATCGAATAACCAGGAGGAGGTACTTACGACGCCTTATGCAAGCTATGAATTCCTTAACCAGACTCAGGATGCTATAACTTATGAAGTGATCTATCTGGCAGAAAACAGGTTTGGCTGTGAGGAATCAGATACTCTGGAAGTTATAGTATGGCCGGAACTGGTCCCGGATTTTACCATCGACCCGGAACGTCAGGTTTTGCCTGAAAGTACGATCAGTATTGCCAACAATACCAATGATGGGCCATGGGAATATTATTGGAGCTTAGGTGATGGAAATACTTCTGATGATCCAGACTTAGCTGAACATACCTATGAAACCTATGGAGTCTATGCGGTCACTTTGGAAGTTAATTACGGCCCGTGTACAGAAAGGCATTCAGAAAATACGGCTGTTGAGCCCGTCTCTCCAATTGTGGACTTTACCGCGGATGTTCTTGAAGGATGCCGGCCTTTGACTGTAAACTTTACAAATCTTTCACAATACGCTGATCCGGATTCTTATTACTGGACTTTCGGTGATGGTTTGGGTTGGTCGAATGCAGAAAATCCGAGCTTTACTTTCTATGACCCAGGTATTTATACGGTTACACTTGAAGCAACAAATGATCTGGGTATTGTGGTCAGGGAGATAAAGGAATTTTATATAGAAGTTTGGGATGTGCCTTTGGCTCAGTTCAACGTAAGGCCAGCACTGGTATACGTTCCTAACCAGCCTGTCTACACAGCGAACCTTAGTATTGGAGGTGTGGAATGGTTCTGGGATTTTGGTGACGGAGTGGGTACTTCAACCGAATTTGAACCAAGTTATCAATATATTTATCCGGGGGTATATGATATCTTCCTCTGGGTATCTAATGAATATGGGTGCGAAGATTCTCTTTTAATTGAAAAGGCAGTACGTGCAGAGGAAGGTGGCCGTGTCGCCACACCAAATGTATTTACACCGAATCCTGACGGCCCAGGTGGTTCCGGAGGAGGTATAGGCAATCCGGCATTTAACGATGTGTTCCTGCCAATTGAAAAAGGAGCAGTAGAATTCCACCTGCAGATATTCAACCGCTGGGGAGAAATGCTCTTTGAAAGTTATGATAAAAATAAAGGTTGGGATGGCTATTACAGGGGAAAATTATCACCGGCCGATGTATATGTATATAAATTGGACTTGAAATTAAATGACGGCAACCGGGTAACACGATTGGGAGATGTAATGCTATTGCGGTAGGAAATGATTGATTAAATGAAATTACTATTTGAAACCATATGGTATTAATAAAATGATGAAAAGAGGCGTTCTGATATTGATGTTTTTTCTTTGTATGATATTTGAAAGTTTTGGACAGGATCCGCAATTCTCTCAATATTATGCATCGCCATTATATTTAAATCCAGCTTTTGCCGGAACCGGCTTTGCGCACAGGGTAACGCTGAATAGCCGGATCCAATGGCCGAGTCTGCCCCAGGCATTCATTTCAAATGCTTTCAGCTGGGATATGAATATGCCAACCTGGAACAGCGGTTTCGGTATTCAGGTTGTATCCGATAAGGCTGGAAGTGTAGGACTGCGTTCTACAAGTTTTGGGATGATATATTCATATAAAGTTTATCTCGGAAATAATTGGGTTTGGAGTTCGGGTTTGAATTTTAAATATTCCATTCGTGATATAGACTTTACCAAAATGCTGTTTGGCGATCAATTGGAATTTGGTGGCACCGGGGCCCCAAGTGTTGACCCGGCTGCGTACAATTTGAGAAATACGGGTTTCTTCGATTTTGATTTCGGTGTTTTGTTCTATAACGATAAAATATGGATTGGTGCAGCTGCCAGTCATCTAAATGAACCAAATACCTCTTTCCTGGAAGATGTGTATCGTTTGCCTATGAAGATAACGATGCATGCAGGGATGAAAATACCTTTGAATTCTGGTATGTTCGCTTCCAAGCGACCGACGCATATCACCCCTTCTATATATTATAAAATACAGGATGTTTTCACCCAATTGGATATAGGTATAAATTACTACTATGAACCTATTAAGTTCGGTATCTGGTACCGCGGAGTACCCATACAAAAATTTACTGGCCCACAAGGAGATTCTTACATGAGTCATGATGCGTTGATCTTCCTTGTTGGTTTTGCCGCCTGGAACTTTGAATTCAACTACAGTTATGATTTTACAGTTTCACAGCTGGGGGTAAATACAAATGGAGCACATGAGTTTTCCCTTATCTACCAATTTAAGACAAAAAAGATCAAGAATTTACGTAAGAAGAAGAAAGCAATTCCTTGTCCAGCCTTCTATAATGATAATTTGGAGTTGAATCCTCCGGGATGGATGAAAAAGAAGAAAAAAGAAAGATTTTAGTATTTCATCCTTAGTATCTGGCGCAGCTGCTCTCTTTGCTTGCTGGCTCCTTTACTATCCAGCCATGGCATGAATTAACGCTCGGCCAGGCTGCTCGGCTTCGCTAACTGGTTTCCTGCCTGGCGGCAGGCAGGCTCACGGATAAAGGCCATTGAACATTTACTAATCGCTCGGCCCGGATAAAGAAAAAGAAAAAAGATAGGTTATAAAATATAAAAAAGGCTTGCCGCCAGGTAAGCTTTTTTTATATTCCCACATTTCATCCTGTATTTTCGACAGTTCAGTCAGTTTTTTTTCATCGTTTTCATAATTAGGATGAATTTCATCCCATCAAAACCTCAAAATGATGAAAATACGATTTAGTAATCATGTTCTTTTATTGCACATTATATCATTGCTATTTGCGATTACCCTGCTGACATCACCTTCCCCTGTATTCGCTCAAACCACAATCCAGGGTTCTGTATCCGATAATGAAGGTCAACCGCTTATTGGTGCCAATGTCTACATCCTGGATTCTTACGATGGAACAGCCTCTTCTCCAGATGGGCAATTTACTTTCCAGACTGAATTAGCAGGACTGCAGATCCTGATATGCAGCGCTGTGGGATATATGGATTCCCAGCAGAAAATTGACATGAGTAATCCTTCAGGAGCAATCAAGATCATATTGCAGGAAGAAACGAAAAGGCTGGATGACCTGGTGATCACAGCCGGTGTCTTTGATGCTTCGGATGAAAAAAAATCGACTGTCCTTAAACCATTAGATATTGTTACCACAGCTGGGGCGACAGCCGACATCCCGGGTGTTTTGAACACACTTCCCGGAACACAAACAGTAGGAGAGACCGGGCGGTTGTTCGTCAGGGGAGGAGACGATTCTGAAACAAAAAACTATATCGATGGCATTCTGGTTTCTCAACCCTATGGATTAACACCCAACAACATACCTTCCCGTATGCGTTTCTCACCCTTCCTCTTCTCCGGTACTACATTCAGTACCGGAGGTTATTCAGCAGAATTCGGACAGGCCTTATCAGGTACCTTGAACCTGAAAACAGATAATGAAGCACTGCAAACACAAACTGATCTGTCTTTTATGACTGTTGGTGGCGGTATATCACATACCCAGAAGTGGGACAGGAATTCAATATTTGTTGAGACATTCTATACAGACCTTACGCCTTATTTCTGGCTTGTTCCTCAAGAAACTGAATGGATAAGTGCACCTTCATCTTGGCAGAATACCGTTATGTTCAGGCAAAAAGTGGGTAAGGAAGGGAATCTGAAGGTTTTTTATACAGGCGAATTGTCGAAGATGAACCTGGATCAACCTTCCCCTCTGGATGTTACGGAGTTGGTGAGAATGGATCTTTCAAATAACTACCATTATCTGAATGCCAACTACCAGGGCATCCTGAAGAATTTCTGGATGGTTGATGCCGGAATTTCAAATACATGGTCAGATGACAGGATAAATATGGAGTATTTCTCATCGGATGAAAAGCTTAATAACCTTCATTTCAAATTTACAAGCATCTTTGATAAGGGAAAGACTGCCAATTTAAAGATCGGAACGGATGTTTTCCAGTATTCTTATAATCAAAACACTGATTTATCATCGGAAAGTGATTCGGATATTCCTGGCGAAACATCCTTTATCAGGCAAATCAACGAATGGATACCTGCCCTTTATGCAGAGACGAACATATATTTCTCCAATAAATTTATAGGTGTGATAGGTGGCCGATGGGAATATGCTACCCTGGCAAAGAAATCTACCTTAAGCCCAAGGATATCTCTGGCCTATAAAACCGGAAAATTCAGCCAGGTTTCTTTTGCAAGCGGGATTTACCGTCAGCGGCCGCATCCACAAATGCTCACATTTCAAAATAATTTGAATGACGAACGGGCACTTCACTATATCCTGAACTTTCAGTATTCGAAAGAAAATCGGACTTTCAGGGCAGAAGCTTACTATAAAGATTATGACCAACTGGTTCAATATACCAGAAAGGATATCACTGATTATGAGAATCTCTCTAATGCGGGTTACGGATATGCAACCGGACTGGATTTGTTCTGGCGTGATAGCAAAACATTCAGAAATGTAGACTATTGGATATCTTATTCATTTCTGGATACTGAAAGGCTATACAGAGATTACCCGACAGAAAGTGTCCCGTATTTTGCTTCCAGTCATAATTTCTCCTTTGTCTACAAGCACTTCATACAACAAATTCAAACACAGGTAGGATTAACCTATTCCTATGGATCAAGCAGGCCATATAATGATCCGAATTCTGATTCTTTTAATGCCCAAAGAACGCCTGCCTATCATGACCTGAGCATGAATTTCAGTTATCTCTTAAAAACGAATTTTATTATCCATTTTTCAGTGACTAATGTTTTGGGCCGTGATAATATATTCGGTTACCAGTACAGCCTGGTCCCTGATGAAAGTGGAACGTATTCTGGTATTCCGATAGGCCAGCCGGCAAAGCGGTTCATCTTCCTGGGTGTTTTTATTACCCTGACAAAAGACAAAACATCAAATCAATTAAGAAATCTTTAATTTAAATATTACCATTATGAAAAATCAAAACAAACAACCTGTAACATTCAATCTTGACCTGATCATACTGGTCTTAATTATTGTTTTATTGGGCACCACAATAGTGAAAGCTCAAGGTGATCTTCAAAAAGGAATTGAGATATTTGATAAGAAGAATTATTATGGAGCGAAAAAGTTCTTCAGCGAATATCTTGAGTCAAATGAAGAAAGTGCGGAGGCTTATTATTACCTGGGAAGGATCGCTATGGAAGAAAAGGACCTTGAACAGGCTACTGAATATTTCGACGAAGCAGTAGATTTGGAAGGTGGCAAATCGGAATATCAAACCTGGAAAGGTATTGCCTATATTCAACTGCTATCAACGGTTGATTTTATGAAACAGGGTTTATATGCAATGAGGGCATTAAATGCACTTGAAACGGCTGTAGAACTGGATCCAAACAATGTGGATGCCCGTACCTGGCTGGCCGGGTATTATGCTCAGGCCCCGGTCTTTGCGGGTGGCAGTAAAGAAAAAGCTATAGAACAATATGAAGCCGCAATAAGTATAAATCCTGAATTTACTACAGCTTATATAAATTATGGGATTGCACTACTTGGCTTTGAAGATTTCGATCTTGCTCTAAATAATTTCGAAAAAGCCCTGGAACTGGATCCGGAAAATTATATTGTTTACCTTTTCATTGGAAAATTGAGCGCTGAGTCAGCAGAATATGCTACTCAGGGGGAATTATCTCTTAAAAAGTTCATTGACCAGGCCCCTGAAAACCTGCATAATAAAAAAGGGGAAGCATGGTGGTATCTTGGCACCATATACATTAATGAAGGAAATACCGAAAATGCCAGAATGGCCTATGAAAATGCGGTTACCATGGATCCAGACAAAGAAGAATATCAGAAATCGTTGAAGAAATTAATGTAAAACATTACCTTCGACCTTGTAGTGCATGAAAAGATTAGAAAAATATAGTATAAAAAATCAGGTAATGCAATCGGTCCTGATCTTCCTCTTTGGTGCATTACCAATGGGTTATTTTATGTGCCGCCCCTGTTACAGCGATTTTTCCAGGGCCTTTCCTGTAGCGATGTTCGGTGGATCTATGTGGTTGTTCCTCTGGAAAGGGAATGAATATATTTACATCATCACAGATCGCTATGTATCATGGTTTAAAACACCAATTAAAAGGATGCTCATTGGTCTGGGCCTGATGGTGCTTTACTCATCAACAGCTGTTACTGTACTGGCCCTCTTCTTTTTCGTTTTGGTCTTTAAGCAGGAACTTAATGAAAACTTCTTTTCAGAGATAAAGGAATCTGTTTTCTTCTCAGTAATTGTAAGTACAATCATTATGCTTTTTTTTACTGCCCGTGGTTTTCTGCTTGCCTGGCGACAGGCAGCCATTAATGTGGAAAAAATTAAGCGTGAACACATCAGTTCCCAGTATGAAGCCTTAAAAAACCAGGTTAATCCTCATTTTCTATTCAATAGTCTGAATGCGCTATCTTCCCTGGTTTATGAAAATCCCGGGAAGGCGGTGGAATTTATTAACCGTCTTTCAGATGTGTATAGATATGTGCTGGATTCAAAAGATAAGGAGGTGGTATCAATTGAAGAGGAATTGTCTTTTGTGAAAGCGTATTCTTTCCTGCTCAAGACCAGGTTTGAAGATAATATCACAATTAATATCAGTATAGATCATATTTCAGGATATGTCCCGCCTATGGCGGTTCAAATGCTTCTTGAAAATGTAGTGAAACATAATGAGATCTCAGATGCCCACCCCATGCATATCCATATTTCTGACAGAGATAAGTACATATATGTTAGGAACAGCCTGAAGTTGAAAGAACAACAAACTGAAATTTCCGGTATAGGGCTGGAAAATATCAAAAACAGGTATTCCGTTCTTACTGACCTGTCTGTTGAAATTGAAAGTTCTGAAAAAGAATTTATTGTTGGCCTACCGGTTCTGCAAATCAAATAACATGAAGGTATTAATTGTAGAAGATGAAAAAAGTGCAGCCAAACGGCTGATTGCTCTTTTAAAAGAAATAGATCCTGGAATCATTAATTTGAAGGTTATTGATACGGTAAAAGCCACAAAGGAATGGTTTCAGAATAATGAACAACCAGACCTTCTTTTTCTGGATATTCAACTGGCGGATGGATTGAGCTTCGAGATATTTGATAATGCAGAAATTTCGTGCCCGGTAATTTTCACGACCGCATATGATCAGTATGCTTTAAAAGCCTTTGAAGTGTATAGCCTTGATTATCTGTTGAAGCCGATAGATAAAGAAAAACTGGAGAAATCCATTGAAAAATATAAGAAGATCTATGGGGAAAAAGCCCAGGCGGAATCTATCGACTTAGATACTTTACAGAACGTTTTTCAAATGATGAAAGGCGGCAATTATAAGGAAAGATTTATAGTGAAATATGGTGAGCATATTAAATCGGTTCCAACTGAAAGTATTAATGGCTTTTACAGTGAAGAGAAAATCACATTCTTCAAAACTGCTGAAGGAAGAAAATATGTGATCGATTATACATTAGAGCAGATTGAAACCCTTGTGGACCAAAATAAATTCTTCAGGATAAACAGGAAGTATATAATCAACCTGGTGGCGATAGAAGATGTTGTGGTCTACTCGAACAGCAGTCTTAAACTGATAGCAAAACAATTTCAGGATATGGACCTGATCGTGGCCAGGGAGAAGGTTCAGGAATTCAAAAAGTGGCTGGATAAATAACGATCATTCTTAGATTCCTGGAAATTAAAACTGGTATTTAGTTGTAAGAATTAAATGTCACAGATCATGACAAATATTCCACCCTCAATAAAGGTAGATCCGCAACCTGAAAATAAGCATTGTGAATTACAAAAGACCTTCAGGATAAGGTCTATCTAATTTGTCCAAACAAGATCCTTTTTACCCTTCTTCAATCTCGACCCGGGCTTTGATCGTTATACGTTGTGTCGGATTGGCCGGATCATTGGAAAACACAGATATGGACTTCTGCTGGATGCCTCGTCTTCCGGCAGAATTAAAGGTGACCTTAATGATACTTGATTCACCTGGCCCCAAAGTAGACTTCTCTGGTTCAGACACAGTGCATCCACAACTGGCCCTGGTTTGCCTGATGTTTAATTCGCCTTTACCGGTATTGGTGAAAATAAAATCTGTAGTTACGGATTCTCCTTGCTTGATACTCCCAAAGTCGTAAACAGGATTATCAAATTTTAATTTAGGGGCGTTGGCAAGTTGTTCAGCAGTTAAAGGAGGAAAATATTCCTCCAATGAAGCAACAACCCTGAAATCCTTTACATTATTTGCCGATTCAGTGGTTTTTAAAACAACCAGGTCTGATTTAAATCCAAATAGCTTGATTTGCGTTGGATCATAAGTCACCTCAATGGCACCAAGTGTTTTCGGTGCTATTGTTTGGGGTGAAAATTTCACCTTGATGTGATCCGGTGCTTTTACCTCATCGAGAAATGATATTTCTTCATCCGTGTTGTTATATACATTGAATGTCTTGGTTACAGGTTTCTCAGTAGTTAATTTCCCAAAGTTAAAAG
The DNA here is from genome assembly GCA_942491935.1 of uncultured Cytophagales bacterium. Classification (GTDB taxonomy): domain Bacteria; phylum Bacteroidota; class Bacteroidia; order Cytophagales; family Cyclobacteriaceae; genus JAGTVG01. Next base: position 53,060 of record CALOCZ010000010.1, on the reverse strand, counting down.
ACCTGTATTTTACCCTTAATCCACCCATAACCGTAGGATAATCATCCTCGATTGATCGTGGTTTGGGTTCTACATTTCCTTTTATATAGATCCGCATCTGTGCCGGATTTGCATTAGATATAATGGTCAGTGATTTATTGAATTTTCCTGGTCGGTTCTTAGGATTATATACTGCAGTTACAAATCCTGTTTCACCAGGCTTAACAGGCTCCTTGGTCCAACCGGTAGACGTACAGCCGCAGGATGGCCTTACACTTTGCACAATTAGAGGCGCAGTGCCATTGTTGGTAAATTCAAATTTATGGCTAACGTTGCCATCGGATTCTTTAATATCGCCAAAATCAAATGATGTTTCATTAAACTTTATTGAAGGACCTTCATTTTGTGCCAGCACGTAGCCGAGTGGCAGGATAAAGAGAGCAATAACTAAGGAACTTAATTTCATAATACTAAAGACTTTACCTTTTATAATATTAACGTAAAATAATGTACTAAATTAGCCCAGATTATTATCTTTCGAAAAACTTACAAAGCATTTTCCAGCTTATGGGCGTAAAATTTATTTAATTTGCGCAAAAATTGTTCCAAATGGCAAGAATACTTACAGGAATACAAAGTTCGGGCAGACCTCATCTTGGTAATTTGCTAGGCGCTATACTCCCAGCTATTGAATTATCAAAGGATCCTAAGAACGAATCATTATTTTTTATTGCTGACCTTCATGCACTTACATCTGTAAAAGATGCGGCGGTAATGAAGGAGAATACTTATGCTGTAGCAGCAGCCTGGATGGCATGCGGATTTGATACTCAAAAAAATCTTTTTTACAGGCAGTCGCATGTCCCCGAAGTGACCGAATTGACCTGGCATCTGAGTTGTTTTACACCTTTTCCTATGCTTGCCAATGCACATTCATTTAAAGATAAGTCTGATCGTCTTTCTGATGTTAACGGGGGACTATTTGTTTATCCTGTTTTGATGGCAGCGGATATTCTTATGTACGATGCGAATTTAGTACCGGTAGGGAAAGACCAGAAACAACATCTCGAAATGACAAGGGATATTGCAAATGCCTTTAATCACCAGTACGGTGAGACTTTTGTTATTCCGGAAGCCATCATCAGCAAAGAGGTGATGACCGTGCCTGGTATCGATGGACAGAAAATGAGTAAATCCTATGATAACATAATCGATATCTTTCTTCCTGAAAAACCATTGCGAAAGAAGATTATGTCTATTGTTACGGACAGCACACCTATGGAAGATCCTAAAAATCCGGACACTTGCAATGTATTTGCTATATATAGTTTATTAGCAGAAGAAGAACAGATTCAGCAATTAAAGGAAAAATATCTCGCGGGAAATTACGGCTACGGACATGCCAAGCAGGAACTTTACGAATTGATACTCGAGAAATTTAAAAATGAACGGGAATTATTTCAGAAATTTATGGATAACACCCAGTTGCTGGAAGATGAATTGCAAATAGGTGAGGCTAAAGCCAGGGAGATAGGAGCAACAGTATTAAATAAAGTAAGGAAGAAGATCGGTTACGCCTAAAATTTTTGCACCCCCGAATTTGAACTAATATCCTCTAATCCAGTTTCCAGAGTTCTTCACTATGTGAATTGTCTATCTGCAGAAGTATTCTTGACGGATTTGGGACAAGTACCAATCGTGTTAATTTATCCGAGTAATTATCAACATCTACAATTACGCCTTCATTCAGGGAAACTCCAAATTCCACATCTCCATCACCACTTTTTTTAACTTTATATTTCTTTGCGAGGTATGCGATAGGTAAAAGTACTTCGTTATCCGGGCAGAATTCTTCATGAATGGCTTTAAAAACTTCTTCCATTTCCTTCCCATGAACTTTTAAGAATTCATCCTCGAGGTCATGCAATTCCTCTTCAACGGTGTCATACTCTGGATTGCTGTAATCAAGCCTGTATAATTCATTCTTCTTCAGAACAAGATTTACAAGGTCATCATTCAGTTTATCTATATTTATAGCCATGATTTTTCGTATTTGAGTAAAATTAAAATTCTTGTTTGGACAAGCAAAGAAAAATTCCAGATTTCAACCTGTATACTGAAATTTTAGATATTTTTATCCTAAATTTCAAACAGAGATTTTTAAGAATTTAGAATTCCTAGCCTCATTTAAATACATAATTTAAGAAAAAAAATGGATAAAGCCATCAAAGAAAAAGCAAACAAATGGTTAAATAGTAATATTGATCAGGATGCAAAAGATGAAATAACTAGAATGCTCGAAAATCCGGATCAAACGGAACTTGTAGATTCTTTTTATAAGGATCTGGAGTTCGGTACCGGAGGACTGCGTGGAATCATCGGGATCGGTTCCAGCAGGATGAATAAATATACCATTGGTGCAGCTACCCAGGGATTGGCCAATTACCTTCTTGCCTGTTACCCCGGTCAGGAAATCAGTGTTGCCATCGCGCATGATTCAAGAATTAAAAGTGATTATTTCGCCGAGACTACCGCATCAATATTCTCAGCCAATGGGATCAAAGTCTATTTTTTTACTGAATTAAGGCCAACACCAGAATTGTCATTCGCCATACGGCATTTTGGATGTCAGAGTGGGGTAGTAATTACTGCCTCTCACAATCCAAAGGAATATAATGGTTATAAGGCCTATTGGAATGATGGCGCACAGATGGTGCCTCCACATGATGTAAATGTAATTGAAGAAGTGGCAAAGATCACAGATTTTGATCTGATCAATTTTAACAGGGATGAATCAAAGATTATTTATATAGGAGAGGAAGTGGATAATGCCTATCTGGATAAAATTTCACAACTGGTGCTTTCTCCTGATGCCATCAAGAACCAGAAAGATCTCAAGATTGTATATACACCCATCCATGGAACAGGAATTACGCTGGTTCCAAAAGTATTGGATAAAATAGGATTTAAAAATGTTCATATTGTAGCTGAACAGGCTGAGCCCGATGGGAATTTCCCAACAGTGGTTTATCCGAATCCTGAGGAATCCGAAGCAATGACCCTGGCCTTAAAGGAGGCGAAAAAACTTGACGCCGATGTTGTTATGGCGACTGATCCTGATGCTGACCGAGTAGGGATTGCTGTAAAGAATCATCACGGGGAGTTTCAATTGTTGAATGGCAATCAAACCGGAGCTTTAATTGTATATTATCTTCTGAGGCGGTGGAAAGAGAATAATAAGCTTGACGGGGATCAGTTTATTGTAAAAACCATTGTAACGACTGACCTTATCCACCGGATAGCTGAAAAATATCAGGTGGAGTATTTTGATACACTAACCGGATTTAAATATATTGCTGAGGTTATCAGAAAACTGGAAGGGCAGAAACAGTTCATCGGCGGGGGAGAAGAAAGCTACGGTTATATGATAGGTGATTTTGTGCGTGATAAGGATGCCATAGCTTCCTGCATGGTTATTGCTGAAATGACAGCATGGGCCAAGGACCAGGGTAAGTCATTGATGGATGTTCTGATCGATATGTATGTAGAATTCGGATTTTATAAAGAGAAGTTGATTTCTGTTGTGAAGAAAGGGATGTCAGGGGCTCAGGAAATAGAGCAAATGATGGTCCAGTTAAGAGAGAATCCGCCCTCTGAAATAGCTGGGGCTAAGCTTGTGAAAGCTATTGATTATAAGGCTTCGGTTGAAAAAAACTACCTGGAGGGAACCGAAAAAATGATTGATTATCCAATATCCAATGTATTGCAATTCTTTACTGAAGATGGGAGTAAGATCTCCGCCAGGCCTTCAGGAACGGAGCCTAAGATTAAATTTTATTTCAGTGTTAATGAGAATCTGAAAAATAAATATGATTTTGATAGAGTGGATGCTCTGCTGGAGGACAGGATTGAAGCAATAATTTGGGATTTGAAATAACAATAGCAGGAAGAACAGGAGTTTGGTCTATACTTCTGAATCAACCCGTCTTTGTTTTGTTATTCAAAAGATGCAGACACTGCAGAGACTTAAATAAAGCCAAAAAAAAATCCCGCCGGCCAGCGGGATTTTACATTTTCTGTATTTTATTTATCCCTTAAATTCTACAGGTGTGAAAATCATTTTTGAATAATGCGGTATAGCAGTAGGGCTGCCAATACATGAGATAAACTCATCCACAAATTCCTGTGTTGGACCGTTCAGGCCATTGATATAATGGTTGTCAACATTTCGCTCCTGTCTTGCAATATTACTTAGATCGGTAAGTCCGGCCACAAATTTGCCTCCTTCCTTATTGATTACAACAGAAGTCCTGGTCACGCCGCTTTCCATTGTTTCCACACTCTTGCAACCTACCATATAAGCTTCTGACGCATCAGTCTGTGATATGCTGTGGCTACGCTGAATATGCTGTGGAACCAGTACCGCTTCTTTTACCTTAGCTACGGCTTCAACTTTTAGTTCCTTAACGGCTAGCTGAGCCAGGAATACGCCAGGAGAAAAGGATGTGGCACGGCCATGCTGAATATTGCCATGCGGATCAAGCTCTACTTCTCCATATACTTCAGCAATTGATTTTTTAGTCTTCCTTTCGGTGAGGTCTTCCTGAACAACAACTACTGCCTGACCTAATCGGGTAATGGTGTCATGTAGCTCATTAAGGTATGCTTCTTTGTCAAAAAGAACTTCTTTTGAAAGAATGATATGAGGCGCCCGGTCTTCATCCATTTGACCCATTGGATCTACCCTTGCAAAAGCAGTTGCTTGTGCCAGCCATCCCGCTTTTCTACCCATAACCTGATAAACCACAACAGGCGCATTCAATACACCGATCTTCCCGTCAGGAAATCTTCCTCTAACCATATAGGAAGAGAAGTCATTATGTACATTTTTCAATGCAATAGCATTATAAAGGGCTGCAGAACCAAATCCGGGACAGTGGTGTGTCGCTGGCAGGTCGTTGTCCACCGTTTTAATGGCATGGATAGCTCTGATGTCGGATTCTTCAGTTAAACCTTTTAACTGGTCGGCGGAATCATTTCCTCCAATATAAATAATGCCATCAACTTTCAACTTCTTCAGGTTTTGAGCCATTTTCTTATACTGTTCCTGTTGAGGCTTGATCCTGGTCGTCTTTAGGCCAGCTCCAGGTCCGTTATAAATGAATTGCCTTGGGTCGATATTTGACAGGTCAACGATGTTTCCCGGTACATCTGCATGAAGGATTCCCTCCAATCCATTGATTGCACCATACACTTCGTATCCGACTTTCTTTGCTGCGGCAAGCATACCGGCAACTTCCCAGTCGATAACCGGTGTAGGGCCTCCGGACTGTCCTATGATTATTCTTTTAATTTTCTTTGCCATATTGGAATATAATTTAAATGAAACAAGTTATTATGAATTCAATTTTTAATGCGAAACCGGATGGTTGCTATGATTTCAAAAAGGCATTTTAAATGATCCTAACCTTAAAAAATCACCGCAAAAGTAATCAAAAATTGTCAGCCTTAAAATGATTTGAGATCAATACTTTTGCCTGGCATTTATATTTGTTAATATTCAACTATGTGGAGTCCAATCCTGAAGAGTGTTTAGCCCGATCCATCAGAATTTATTGTGGGATTCCTTTAGGTTTATAAAATAATCCCGGAAGATATTTTGCCCGATCACTGCCCATTAATAGCCGGACCATTGAGGGCCTGTCGTACAATCCGTAATAGTAATGAAGGAATGAACTGTCTATTATTCCTTGATCAATGGGGATTAGATGATCCTCATCAGCCAAAAGCACCTTTATTGTATATTTGAAGTACGACCTATGCAGGTGATAGCCCAATCCTCCAGGATTCAAATTATGATCGCTGATAGCGTGTAGGGTAATCAGTAACGGCACATGAGCCGTTTTATCATGATCCGCATTTTAATCCAAAAATCTGTAGAGTATATTCCTTGTTGGTAAACGGATAGGAAGCCTCAATGATCCCTATATTAAAATATCACTTTTGGAAAACTTTCCTTAAGGGATAGATAGGAAATTAGTTTTCAAGAAACTGTTATGCCAGCTTTAAATCATATTGTGTGGCTTCCTGAAGAAGTTCTTCTTTATCTATCGATACCACACCAAGATGTTCACAGACAAGACCACCTCCAAGATTGCTCAAAGCTGCTGTAAAACTGGGTGAAAGTCCCAATCCAAGACATAAACTGGCGATACTTACCACTGTATCACCTGCCCCGGAAACATCTGAAACAGAACGTATATGTGCGGGTATCAGAACTTCAGTCTCATTCCCAGAAATTAATATTCCTTTTTCAGAGAGCGTTACCATTACACATTTAAGGTTCATCTTTTCCCTCAGCTTACTCACGGCTTTTTTCAGCCCATACAGGTCATAATTATCGAGGTCTATCTTCATGCCATCCTTTATCTCCTTCAAATTGGGTTTAAAAAGTGAGGCGCCGGCATAATGATAAAAGTTCTTCTTCTTTGGATCAACGACCGAAGGGATTCCCAGTTCATTTGATTTTTTAATTGTAAACTCAATGATCTCTTTGGTCAGAACACCTTTGTCGTAATCTTCAAAAACCACTACATCAACAGATCCAAGAAGAATTTCTATTCTATCTTTTAGTGCTTTTTTATCTTCTCGGGAAAGTTGGTGCATATGCTCGTCATCTACCCTGAGAATATGTTGTGAACCGGATAAAAACCTTTCCTTAACAGTTGTTTTCCTTCCCTCACTGCGGATGATGCCCTCCAGAGGTATGTTCCTTTTTTCCAGCAGATCATTGAAATAATTTCCCTCAAGATCATTGCCTATAACGGTACATAAAATGGGCGTGGCTCCCAGGGCCTGGATGTTCTTTACTACATTAGCAGCTCCACCCAGTCGTTTTTCTTTCTTCTTTACCTGGACAATCGGAACAGGCGCTTCAGGGGATATCCTTTCTACCTTGCCCCAAACATAGGAATCAATCATCGCATCTCCGATGATTAAAACCTTTAGGTTGTTGAAGGCTGAGAATACCTCCTGAAGCGTGTTATAGGGCATTTATTTTAATTTGGCCAGCGAATTTTTTATCCTCTTTATGGCTTCGACCAAATCTTCATCGGATGCGGCGTAGGAAATCCTGACACAATTCGGTGCGCCAAAAGCACCTCCTGCTACGGTTGAAACCTGAGCATCACTGAGCAGATAGAGGCTCATATCACCGGAAGAGTTGATGGTGGTATTGCCGTCTGATTTTCCAAAATATGAACTGACATCCGGGAAAAAGTAAAATGCGCCTTCAGGGACAGGGGTAATTAGTCCGGGAATCTCATTGAGCATATCCAATACCAGATCTCTTCTTCTCAGATAGGCTTTTCCCATTTCGATCGTGGGCGCCTGGTCTCCCGTAATTGCAGCCAATGCAGCTCTTTGAGCAATAGAACAGGTTCCGGAGGTAAACTGCCCCTGAAATTTTGAGCAGGCTTTTGCCAACCATATTGGAGCGGAAATATATCCAACACGCCAGCCAGTCATGGCATAACCTTTGGACATTCCGTTGACTGTTATGGTGTTATCTTTCATCTCAGGGAATGATCCGATACTGACATGGTCCCCTGTATAATTAATATATTCATAGATCTCATCGGAGATTACGTACACATCTTTTCTTTTTGACAATACGGCAGCGATCTCTTTCAAAGCATCACGCTTGATCACTGATCCTGTTGGATTACATGGAGAAGAGAAGATCACAGCCTTTGTTTTATCGGTTAACGCATCTTCAACCTGCTTTGCCGTTACTACGAAATCGTTTTCAATACTTCCCTGAACATATACCGGTACGCCTTCAGCGAGTTTTATCTGATCTGCATAAGATACCCAGTAGGGAGAGAATACAAGCACCTCATCTCCCGGATTGATCAAACACATAAAAACGTTGGCTATTGAGTGCTTGGCGCCGGTAGATACAACGATATTATCAGCTGTAGTATCGATATTGTTTTCCTTTTTCAACTTTTCAGCAATGGCTTTTCTCAAATCAGGATATCCGGGAACTGGTGGATAGGAGAAGTATTTCCCTTCATCTATTGCTTCCTTAGCAGCTTTTTGTATATGTTTAGGTGTTTTGAAATCTGGTTCTCCAAGACTTAAACTGATGATGTCTTTTCCCTGGGCCTTTAATTCACGTGCCTTTGTAGCCATTGCAATTGTGGCAGACTCAGCTAAGGCATTAATTCTGTTCGAAAGTTCACTCATTGTACTGAATTTTGAGGTTAGATATTTAAAGCGTTAAAAATAAATATTTTATGAATTTGCAACTTACGTTTAAAAATTTTTACTTTTCAGTTGCAGAAATTTTACAAGAGTGAAGTTATTTTTTATTTCATAAAAATCCTCAGGTTCGCGCAGTTTTTTAAAGACTAATTGTCGACTTTTTTTTAATACCAGTTTTATTAGTGTATTCTGGCGTCGATACCTGCGTCGCAAATGCTGTCGCGCATGGGTTTAAGTTTTTTGAAGTTCCCTGTTTTGACGGTACATTTTCCCCTGTAATGAATAAGCCAGGTGCATTGTTCGGCTTGCTGCATGGTGTGTTTACATACCTTTACCAGTGTGTTGATCACATGGTCAAAAGTATTGAAGTCATCGTTGAAAACGATCAGGTTTTTAGGTTCCTGGTCCTCAAGATCATCTAAGACTTCTACTAATTCATCTTCCTGATATTGAAAACTCATTACCGTGGTTTTCTACAAAAATAAAAAAAAATACTCAACTTTGGCACTTGATTGAGATATTATGAACCCTACATTAGTTTTTACCATAATTGCTGGATACTTCGCCATACTTGTCTTTATATCCTGGCTTACTTCGAAGAACTCCAGTAATGAAACGTTTTTTACAGGAAACAGGCAATCGCCCTGGTTTGTGGTAGCCTTTGGGATGATAGGGGCTTCATTGTCCGGTGTAACCTTTATTTCCATTCCGGGTGAGGTGGGATCTGCCATTTCACCTTCTGAACCGGAATACCGGGCATTCTCCTATTTTCAAATAGTTATAGGTTACATGCTTGGATATTTTATCATCGCTAATGTCCTGATGCCCCTTTATTATCGATTGAAACTTGTTTCTATATATACCTACCTGCAACAGAGATATGGTAGACTTACCTATAAAACAGGATCGATGTTTTTCCTGATCAGTCAGACTATGGGAGCTTCTTTGCGCTTGTTCCTTGTGGCGGGTGTACTGCAAATCGCATTTTTTGATTCCTTTGGCATTCCTTTCATCGTAACAGTTACTGTTACCATTTTGCTGATCTGGGTTTATACTTTTCGTGCAGGAATTAAGACCATTGTCTGGACGGACACCCTCCAGACTTTCTTTATGCTTCTGGCGGTTGTGATCAGCATCTATTATTTAACCAGGGAAATGAATATTTCATTTACTGATTATAAAACCCTGATCAAGGAACATGATTTTGCTCAGATTTTTTTCTGGGACTGGCAAAGCAGCAAGTTTTTCTTTAAACAGTTTTTTGCCGGGGCCTTTATCGTTGTAGTAATGACCGGCCTTGATCAGAACATGATGCAGAAGAACCTCACCTGTAAAAGTTTAGGGGATGCCAAAAAGAATATGTATTGGTTCAGTGCCATCCTTGTGCCGGTAAATTTCCTGTTCCTAAGTTTGGGATTGTTGTTATATCTTTATGCTGAACAGAACGGAATTTCACTTCCAGCCAGATCCGATGATCTTTATCCAATCCTGGCTCTGAACCATTTTACGGTATTTATAGGTATTGTCTTTCTCCTGGGAATTATAGCTGCAGCATTTTCCAGTGCTGATTCTGCATTAACAGCTTTGACTACGGCTTTTTGTGTTGATTTCCTTAACCTAGATGATAAACCTGAAAAAGGTAAGAGAAATGCCAGTTTGAAAGTGCATATGGCATTTAGTTTCATCTTGTTCCTTGTTATTGTTGTTTTCAGGATTATAAATAACGACAGTGTAATTTCAGCTGTCTTTACTGTGGCTGGTTACACATATGGGCCTTTGTTGGGATTATATTCCTTTGGATTGTTCACAAAAAAACAAGGTAATAGACAAATATGTGCCTGTTATAGCTGTTCTGTCTCCTGTGCTGGCTTATATCATTAGTTTAAATTCGGAATGGTTGTTCTGGGGATATAAATTTGGATTTGAAGTGTTGATCCTCAATGGGCTTTTGATGTTTATTGGGTTGCTAATTATTTCAAGGAAGGATCAAGCAATTCCTCGAGAAGCTTAGTGATTTCTGATTTTTAATACAATATTGAGCCACCGAAATGATTTGTACAAATAAAGAGCTATGAAGCAGTTCTATGCCAGCTTATTCTGGTAGAGTCAAATTATACTAAATCCCATTGTAACTCTTAGAAAGGGAGAGGAAAATATGGTTTCATATGTTTATCGGTTGGAAACTGTTTGCTATTTCCGATCAATCTCTAAACGCTTTTCAATCAGTTTGCAGGATTTTGTATAACATAGTGCGCAAAGGCTAATTCATAATTACAATTAAAAAAGTTCGGAATGTGGTTTACTGTTTGAATTGCAGAACGCTATTTAAAACAACTTATATGTTATTTATAAGTAAAAATGTCAATGTGATTTACAATCTTTAAAGTAGTTCTTTCGCTGGATCCCAAAAAAACTTATCGAAATTATCAATCTGATTACCAGTAATTTCAATACCCTCTGAATTAAGCAGGTCCTCCATTTTATTTCCACCAAAATATATCTTTCCCGTAAGAACACCATTTCTATTTACAACCCTGTGGGCAGGAATTTTTTCTGCATAAGAACTATTCAATGCCCAACCTACCATTCTGGCACTGCTTTTTGTTCCCAGGTAACTAGCAATTGCGCCATAAGAGGTGACTCTGCCTGAGGGGATTAATTTCACCACTTCATATACATCATTAAAGAATGAAGATTTGTCCATTTATATTGTATTAATAATCTATATTATACAGATAATTCAGATGAACACGAAAATTAAGAAATTAAACGCTTTATTCATTAATTTTGCCTTTCATTTAAATGCCATGAACCAAATGTATTCGAAAGTTATTTTTTCTCTATCTCTAATCATCTTTTTTACCTCTTGCAGAAACGATAAAGTTTCAGAACAGAGTCAACCAATTCCTCAAATGCAAAATGTGGTTGTTATCATTGGTGACGATCATGCAGCGGGTGTGCTGGGAAGTCTGGGAAATGATATCATAAAAACACCGAATCTTGACAGACTTTCTGACCGGGGATTGCTTTTTGCCAATGCATTTGCCAATTCACCCTTATGCAGCGCTTCACGGCAATCTCTCCTGACCGGGAAATATCCTCATGCAACAGGGGTAACCTTACTCACCACCTCCTTTCCTGAAGAACAGCTTACCCTGGCAGACCACCTGAATCAGTTCGGTTTTAAATCTGCGATTATTGGAAAGAACCATTTTAATAATAGGTTGAATCATGGCTTCGATGTAAAAATTGAAAGAAGTGATTATTTTAAACATCTGGAGAATAATCCGCCTGAAACTCCCCCTGATTCAATATCTGTCCGTCCACAATGGAAACCTTTCAGAGATCATGCGCGTATCTGGTTGAACTCTGATGCTTATCCGTCTGATAAATATGACGAGGAGAGTATAGGGACATTCTATGCCAACAAAGCTGTGGAGTTTATAAATGAAAACAAAGACGGAAGATTCTTGCTATGGTTGGGATTTCATGAACCTCATAGCCCTTTCAATTTCCCAGTCGAATATGCCGGGAGATACGATCCTGAAGAAATGCCTTTGCCAACCGGTAGTCCTGAGGATGATGAGTTCATTCCTCTTGTTTTTAAAGATCTTACCGAAGATGAACGAAAAGGAATTATTTCCGCTTATTATACTTCTGTTGAATATCTCGACAAGAATGTAGGAATGGTATTAGAAGGTTTAGAAAAGGCGGGTCTTTCAGAGAATACACTTGTAGTTTACCTTGGGGATCATGGATACCTCCTTAATGATCACAAAAGATTTGAAAAGCATATGATGTGGGAGGAAGCTGTCAGGGCTCCTCTAATCCTTAGTGCGGGAGGGAATCATCCCGAACAGAATACCAAAAAGGAGATGGTTGAATTTATAGATGTAGTACCTACCGTAATTGATTTTTTAGGTGTGGATGAAATGCCCGATGTTCAAGGCCGGAGTCTCGTCACTTATTTCACTAAAGATCCTAATAATATAAGGGATGTGGTTTTTTCAGAATTTCTGGCTGATAATAAAGCTATGGTACGAACCGAAAAATGGAAGTATATTTATACCACAGGGAAGCACGATCTTGCGCAGGGTTATGCAACAGGAAATCCGCCTTCAGGTGTCAGGCATCGCTTATATAATTTGATTTCAGATCCTAATGAAACAACCGATGTATCTGTAGATCCGGAAAATGCTGAAATATTGACTGAACTGCAATTGCGAATGCTGGATATCTTTGAAGAAACCCATCCTGAGGCAAAAAATATACCTGAGGGATTGGATGTTGAGGGCAAATTAGCCTGGTACTGTGAACCTCCCGATAATAACCCAAACCTAAATGCCAAATAGGAAGTAGATATGATTTTAATAGCAGATAGCGGGTCCACTAAAACAATATGGAAGTGTACGGATGGTGCAGGTGAGGTCCAGACAGCGAATACGGCCGGAATCAATCCTTATTACAATAACCCGGATGAAATATTAAAAGAAATCACTCATGCAAGAACACAGTTGTCCTCAAGGCATATAGAAGAAATATACTTTTACGGAGCAGGTTGTTCAACTGATAATCAAAAGGCAATTGTAAGCCAGGCACTGGCCTCGCAATTTGGGGCGGAGGTAATTTCAGTTAGAACAGACCTTCTAGGAGCTGCGCGGGCATTGTTCCAGAAAGAATCCGGGATTGTTTGTATCCTTGGGACTGGCTCCGGATCATGTATTTATAACGGTGAAAATATTGTCAGATCAATCCCATCCTTGGGTTTTATTTTAGAGATGAAGGAAGTGGAGCTTCTTCTGGAAACAATTTGTCGTGATTTCAGGGAAGATATGCCTGAAAGTTTGTTAAAAATCATTAACGATGAGATTGGTATCAATAAAGAAGAAGTATTGAAGCATGTGAACCAGGATGCAATGCCAAGTAAGTATCTTGCCGGATTCTCAAAATATATACATGAGTATCTTGATCATAAATATATGCATGATCTCGTATCTCAAAGTTTTGAGGAGTTTGTTAAGGAGTATGTTATCAGGTATGAAGGTTATCGTGGATATAAAATCAGTTTTATTGGGTCGATTGCAGTCAATTACAACAAAATTCTTAAAGAAGTACTCGATAAATATCAGTTGGGATTGGGCAAAATTGAGAACAATCCGATTGAAGGTCTTATCGAATATCATTTGTCACAGAACTAGTTTAAAATATGAGTATTACAGAATCATCATCAAATTATGACAATCTGGAACAGATGTCAGTTCGTGAATTGCTAGAAAATATTAACAGGGAAGATGAAACGGTACCTCATGCAGTAGCCAGGTCTATTCCACAGATAGAAGCGCTCGTGCCTTTGATTATCGATAAAATGCAACAGGGCGGGAGGTTATTCTATGTTGGAGCCGGGACCAGCGGAAGATTGGGTATTGTAGATGCATCAGAATGTCCGCCAACCTACGGAGTGCCTCATGGATTGGTGGTAGGAATGATGGCTGGAGGTGACCAGGCTATTCGAAAAGCTGTTGAATTTGCTGAGGATGATCCTGAAGGTGGTTGGCGTGACCTGTTGGATTATGATATTACCGAAAACGATGTAGTGATTGGAATTGCTGCCAGTGGTCGAACACCATATGTTATTGGTGCAGTACAGAAAGCAAGAGCAGAAGGAATGCTGACTGGCTGTATAACATGCAATTTAGATACTAAGTTGGCCGAGGCTGCTGAATTTCCAATAGAGGTGATTGTAGGACCAGAATTTGTTACGGGAAGCACTCGAATGAAATCAGGCACTGCTCAAAAACTTGTCCTGAATATGATCTCAACTTCCGTGATGATAAAGCTAGGAAGAGTGAAAGGAAATAAAATGGTGGACATGCAGTTAACTAATGTGAAATTAATTGGAAGGGGAACTCGCATGATCATGGATGAATTAGGGATAGGAGAAGAGGAGGCTGAACACTTGCTAAAGGAATTTGGTTCAGTTAGAAAAGCTGTTGATTTCAGAAGGGGAAATAAATAATTCTCTTTCTGGAAAAAAATCCCCCGCCTGCGTAACGAGGGATAGGGATGTGGTAAATAGGGTAATGAGAAGATGTGTTTTAGAAGTATTACCCAGTAGCAATATTAACCAAAATGTCTCTATTGCTGATTAATTGAATATTAACATTATGTGATTTAAATGAGAATCGGGAAAAATATTATGGCGTTGTAATAACTCATTATAAAAAATCAACATACACCTCCTCTATCAGTTTTGTATTGAATAATTTGGATTTTTCCTCTCTCAAATATTATTATTATCACAAATTTCATCTCTCAAAAACTTATATATTTTTTATGACGTTTAATATAATATACTCCCTTTATTAAAGGAGGATATGTTTTGTTTTCTAATCCAATAAGTATGGCGAAGATAATTCTAACACTTAGCCAGTATCACCACATCAAAGAGGGTAATCCGTGGGTAATTGGAAAAATCAAGAATGTCGAAAATCTGTTACTGGTACTGCAGGATTCAAAAAATTCGGTCTATGTGACACAGGATGGAGTTAAGGTTTTGAAACTCGAATTTGATCCACAGGAAACCAAACAGATAAAGGAAGTTCCAACGTATCAGGGATCTTTTTGGTAGTTATTCTGATTCTTGCTAAAACTATGATTTAATCGGGTAAGTTTAACTGTTTAAACTTGTCAATAGAAAAAATGTGTGGTATTTGGAAACTAATTTGAGATTTTTAGTGTTCTTATAATAAACGCTTATGTTTTGAATTAGATTTTTTAAAAAATGAAAAATACTCTACGGAAAAACTATGGGAGTAAACATATTTCTACTTTTGTAAAAGCTGAAGAAGAAATTCTACTAGTTTATGATAGCATAAGAATGAAAGGAAAACTTCCACCCTCTAAGTTGATAGATAAGCAGATTCACTTATTACGAAAGCGGGTGAAAGGTGGATCGGAGGAAAAATACTTATTTACATGCTGCTGAGTTACTAGGATGATTGTTTTTGACAGGATGTATGTTCTAGATTAATCAGTTTGTCTGAGCAAGTAGTGGTTATTACAGATTATCCCACTTAGTTGCCTTTTAATATATCCAGCATTTCCTGATCGAGTTGCCTTCCATTATAGAGTGTATAATTGCAATCGCTTCTATCTGTATCGAGGATGCCGAAATCACCAATCATGTTCCATAGTGCATATCCTATGCTATAATCATTGAACAAACTCACCACATCAGATAAATAATCCAATGTTACAGTATGAGGAGTTTTGTTATACACACCGAATTCCTGTATCATTATTGGAATTTGCTGCGTCTTGGCTGTTTCCAATGTTTCTTTCAGATCACCTAGTGCAAGAACAGGGGACCCGTCTGAGTTAGTGATTTCTCCATCAGAAGTAATTTTGTAAGTGTCCTGCCTTGATCCCCAGGAAGTGTTTCCTGGAATAATTTCTATACTTTTTCCCAAATAAGAAAGGATAATTTTATTCATTGTCATCCAGTCTCCTTCAGTAATGGAGATTGTCAATTTTGAACCACCTGAAGGTAATACAATGGAATAATCCTTGTTGGAGTAATTCTGATACCCCCATTCTGTTAAATTGATCTCTGTCCAATCATCCCCAAGGTCAGGTCCGCAAACGAAATTTTTGTTGTATATCTCAGTGTCATCGAGCATGATCTGCAGGGTAGCTTCAAGGGAGACCTGGTGCACATTGATGGTGATGGTATCATCTTTAGAAAATTCTCCTTCGAATACCAGGGGTGACTGTAAATCGCTTTTCCATGCTCCATATAAATAATTGGAAATATTGGTAATGGGCCAGACTGGGATTGGCCATGTATCCGAACCATCTGCCCAATTGGCTTTATAATGCGTTAGAGGAAAAGGATCATACATATGAATTGACTGAATAACATTCCTGGCGTTTTTAAGTGACATTATCAGGTGGTTTCCCCAGTCTATTCCATCTACAAAAATGATCCGGTTGGGATTGATCTCATGAATCTTATCGATGGCCATTTTCATAACGTTTACATAAGTTGCTTCGTCCACATCCGCGGGTTCATTAACCAGATTAAAGCTGACTTCATCGTATGGAATGTCTTTATATCGCTCAGCAAAAAATGCCCAGTGGTTGACAAAGGCTTCCTGAGCGACTGAATTAGTCCAGAGGTCCAGATCCTGATTGGGGGGTATAGAAGATTGATTTACTGAATAGCCGGGTGCTCTGTGCAGATTTATACATATGTGTACGCCATATTGTTTTCCCCATGCGACAGCTTGATCTATTTCTTTTACTTCCTCTTCAATAAACGTATCCCAGTCACCGGATTTGGTATATGTCTGATAATCAAGAGGTAGCCTGGCGAAATTGAAACCCAGGTCCTGCATAATAATGAATTCCTCTTCTTTGAATCCGGCATTTGACCAGTGCACATCGAATTTTCCCTGAAGGTTAAAACCTTTATGGTCCCGGCTGAATTGATCCAGGTCTATGGTAATTGGTATTATTGGATCCACTGGATCATTATTATCATCGGCTGGTCCTGGTTCATCCTTAGAGCAGCTGCTGAACATCAAAAACAAAATCGACAGAATGGCTAAAAATCTACTTCTCATCTCCTTATCCTCCTTGGTATTAATTAACTACTGGTTTTAACATTAGGCAAAATTACACAAAAGAGGCTGATTTCAAGATTTTCGCACTATATAAAATAATTAAATCGAATTTGATTCTGGATAAGGAATACATTAGCTTGATAATTAGATTGTTTACATAAATTAGATATTTTCTATATTAACTGCAAGAAAACAAATATTACGAGCAAGGCTATATTCGATTCATCTTGAAGAATAAAAAAACCCTCTGGACGAGACTCGAACTCGCGACCTCCTGCGTGACAGGCAGGCATTCTAACCAAACTGAACTACCAGACCATGCTCATTTAGTGATTTGATGATTTGTGATTTTATTGATAACCAAAAATGACCACACACTAAACAATCTTGCGCATGCAAAAATAGACCGATGATCGGTTTAATCCAAAACTAATTATAAATAATTTTAAAATGTCTTAATTATCTCGTATACTTACTTTTTCAACGATTATTTTGTGATAATTATTTATACTTATTTTATTGTTTAATTTTGTATCTGACCTAGTCAATATAGTATTATGCATCTGGAATTTGAAAAGCCCATTGAGGACCTGGAGCACAAAATAGAAGAAATGAAACACCTTGCTCATGGGAGTGGAGTGGAAGTGGATAAGGCGGTGAAGGCACTTGAGGTTAAACTCGAAAGTCTGAAAAAAGAGATCTTCGAGAACCTGACCCGATGGCAACGTGTTCAGCTGGCCAGACATCCGGAAAGACCTTATACGCTCGACTATATTTATGAGATCACAGATGATTTCATAGAAATGCATGGCGATAGGATGGTGAAAGATGATAAAGCTATGATCGGGGGTTTTGGAAATGTAGATGGAAAAACGGTCCTGTTCATTGGACAACAGAAAGGAAGAAATACCAAACAACGGCAGATTCGAAATTTCGGCATGGCCAATCCGGATGGTTACAGAAAGGCACTTCGCCTTATGAAACTCGCAGAGAAATTTAATAAACCTATTGTGGCTTTAATCGACACCCCAGGTGCTTACCCGGGAATTGATGCTGAGGCTAGGGGACAAGCTGAGGCTATTGCCAGGAATATGCGGGATATGTTCATGCTTAAGGTTCCGGTCATATGTATTATCATTGGGGAGGGCGCATCAGGTGGCGCCATAGGCATTGCAATAGGGGATAAGGTGATCATGATGGAAAATACGTGGTATTCCGTGATTTCACCGGAATCCTGTAGCTCTATATTATGGCGTAGCTGGGAATATAAAGAACAAGCTGCCGATGCTTTAAAACTTACAGCAGACGATATGCTGGGATTTGGCCTGATCGATTCCATACTTGAGGAACCATTAGGCGGAGCTCATAAAGATTTGAAAGCAACTTCCATAATCCTGAAAAATGCAATTCTAAAAGAAATTGCGGCTTTGGAAAAATTATCTCCTGACGAACGTATAAAACGCCGGATTGATAAATTTTCCAAAATGGGTGTATACAAAGAATAACAATTGATTCAAAAAGTATATGGCCATAAATTCCAAATGATCGCTTCAGGAGTTTGTGGCTTTTTTATTTAGAACAATATGAACCTACACGTAATTCATGCTGGAAATTTCAAACTGGACGGTGGTGCCATGTTTGGGGTAATCCCAAAATCGATCTGGAATAATTTGAATCCTGCAGATGAGAATAACATGTGCACATGGGCTATGCGGTGCCTGCTGATAGAAGATAGAGACAGGTTGATACTTATTGATACCGGGATAGGAGATAAACAATCTGAGAAGTTTTTCAGCTATTATTATCTTCACGGACCAAATAATTTACTAGGTTCCTTACGGGAAATTGGCTTCACTCCTGATGATATAACTGATGTATTTTTCACGCACCTTCATTTTGATCATTGTGGAGGCGCTGTAAGGCGAAATCTTGAGGATCCGGAAGAATTTGAATTGGTTTTTAATAGGGCAAGATACTGGACCAACAAAAACCACCTGAAATGGGCTATTAAACCAAACCCAAGAGAAAAAGCCAGTTTCCTGAAGGAAAATATACTCCCTATAGAAGAACATGGCAGGTTGAACCTTATCAATAAAGAAAATCCCTTTTCTGAGCAGTTCGATATAATCTATGTAAATGGTCATACAGAAAGTCAAATGTTACCAAAGATCAAATACAAAGGCAAAACAATAGTTTTTGTTGCTGATCTTTTACCTTCTGCAGGTCATATTCCTTTACCCTATGTAATGGGATATGATACAAGACCTCTATTGACTTTGACAGAGAAAGAAGCTTTCCTGAATGAAGCTGCACGGAAAAATTACATATTATTCTTTGAACATGATCCTCACATTGAATGCGCTACTGTGCATAATACAGAAAAAGGCGTACGAATAGAGAACACATTCTCATTATCTGATATTCAATAAAATGAAAATAGGGATTGCTTTATCGGGAGGTGGATCACGAGGAATTGCTCATATCGGTATACTGAAAGCACTTGAAGAATTTGGTATTCATCCCGATATAATTTCAGGAAGCAGTGCAGGTTCCATTATTGGGGCTTTATACGCTTATGGATACAAACCAGAGGAAATTCTGGGAATTGTTCAGAAGACCAAGCTATTTCAGATCCTTAGGCCTGCTTTTACACGTTCAGGCCTGCTGACTCTTGAGAAAACATATGATTTCTTCAATTCTCTACTGCCCACTGATTCTTTTGATTCGTTAAAGATCCCTATGTATATCTGTGCAACTAATGTTAATAATGGCCGCTCAACTTTCTTTTCCTCAGGATCCCTGATCAGATCGGTTATGGCTTCATCAGCCATTCCAGTAATCTTTTCTCCAGTTGAAATAGATAACAAACAATATATCGATGGAGGCATTACAAATAATATGCCTATCGACCCGTTAATTGGACATTGCGATAAAATCATAGGCTTGCACTGTAATCCTGTGGACGAGGAATATGATACAGGGAACATGAAGGGATTATTGGAAAGAACATTTCTTATCGCAATTAATGGAAATGTAGAAAACAGAAAGAAAAACTGTGACCTCTTTCTGGAGCCTTACGAGTTGAAAAAATATGGTGCGTTTGATTTTGCCAAATCAAAGGAAATGTTCGAAATAGGTTATAGGTATGCTCTAGAGAATGAGGCAATGATTAAAACTATTAAGGATAGTGGTCAGACTGTATAAGGAATAGTCCTTCAAACCTGTTGATTAGAGCACGATCAGCACTTTTAGAAAGACAACAAATAGATCCGTTAGTGAGAAAACGATCGAGGGTATGTTCAAATCGGTTTAGATTAGACGCACAATATCCAGTCAATAAGGGAGAAAGTGCATGATCAGATCCATGAGTGAGATATCAATCAGATCGTTTAATAAGAGAGTTATCAGATCCCATTGGTTAACAAGAACCTTTTTAGAAAGATCCTCCAGGCGGTTAAAGGAACACCGTTAAGCTGCTTAATTATTTATTCAAAATTTACACGAACGCTTAACCTTGTGGTTAAAGTCATGATCTGTAATCCCTGTGTGTGATAAAATCGACCAATAATATACTTTATCTTTCCAGATAGATTTTCTTCGGTAGTGGCTGTACCTTCCCAGTTCATCTGATCAAAACTGTGAGTAAATTTAATGGCATTCGTACCGGGTTCCAGTGCAGTCCTGAAATAGACCTTATTGGTATAGATCTTATTTGATCCAGGACTGGTATCCGTATCCGCCAGGCCATCAGCTATCTTCAAATCCCCGGCATCTAACTGATCATCATTCGATAAGTATATGTCGAACAGAAACTGAGGAAATCCTTCTGTAGTAACCCCATAGGTTACTATAAAATTATCATTTATGTCAGCGGAAGGATCCACGGCGAGTGATTCCAGGTTAAAGATGTTTTCACTTTCCATATCACAATCTGTGCAGCAGGAAGATAAAAATGCCAGGTACGAGCTGGTTAGAACAATTCCGAGATAAAATAATAGCTTCTTCATCATAATATAATTGTATATAAGTATAACTTAAAAAGTAACCTTATATTATTGTACAATTACAAGATAATAGTTCTTTTTCCCCTTCTGGACTAACAGGTATTTCCCATTCAGTAGGCTAAAATCTGATTTATCATCAGGATTGCTGATTTTTTCCTTGTTTATACTGACACCACCACCTTTGATCATCCTGCGGGCTTCACCCTTAGAATTAAATATGATGCCATTGGTAGAAACAGACAATAATGATGTCACATCCTCAGCACTATTAAGCTCATTTTTACTGATTACAGTTTGAGGTACTCCATCAAAAACAGATAATAGTGTCTTTTCGTCTATTTCATTAAGTTGTTCTGTTGTCGACCGTCCAAAAAGAATGTTGGAGGCTTTTAAAGCCGTATCAAGTTCCTGCTTACTGTGAATTCTTGTAGTAAGGTCTTCCGCAAGGGTTTTTTGTAAAATTCGAAGATGCGGGGCTTCTATGTGTTCCTTCTCCAGTGCTTCAATTTGATCCTTATCAAATAAGGTAAATATCCTGATGTAATTACTGGCATCCTCATCGGAACTATTCAGCCAATATTGATAGAACTTATAGGGCGTGGTTCTTTCAGGATCAAGCCATACGTTACCTCCTTCGGATTTGCCAAATTTAGATCCATCAGCCTTTTTAACCAATGGGGCCGTTAAAGCAAAAGCCTCGCCACCATCTTTTCTTCTGATCAATTCGGTACCTGTCACGATATTGCCCCACTGATCACTTCCGCCCATTTGAAGTTTAAGACCTCTGTTCTTGTAAAGCCAGTAAAAATCATATCCCTGTATAAGCTGATAAGTGAATTCTGTAAATGACATTCCAGATTCCAGCCTTTTCTTTACTGATTCTTTAGCCATCATATAGTTGACAGAAATATGCTTTCCGACATCGCGAATGAAATGAAGAATATTAAACTCCTTGAACCATTCATAATTATTCACAATCTCCGCTGATGATTCACCACAGTCGAAATCCAGAAATTTTTCCAGTTGCTTCCTTTGCCCCTCAATATTGGCCTGGATCTGCTCTACAGATAATAACTGCCTCTCTGAAGATTTTCCAGATGGATCACCAACCATGCCTGTTGCACCGCCAACCAGGGCTATTGGCTTATGACCCGCTCTCTGGAAATGAACCAATAACATAACAGGAACCAGGCTGCCAATATGTAGTGAATCCGCTGTTGGGTCAAATCCAATATAACCAAGAGTTCTTTCTTTTTTTAACTGTTCGTCAGTTCCCGGCATTATATCATGGATAAGGCCACGCCAAGCAAGTTCTTCTACAAAATCAATCATCTATTTATAATTCTAACAAAACGCAAAGATAAATGAATGAACCTAAATATTTGAACATTGCAGGGAATGATTCTTATATTATAAGGACCAATAATTTAGTATTTAATGAAGGGATAGGTTATTCGTTAAAAGTCGGAGCCTATCATGTCCAATAAAAATACAAGACACAATAAATTAAAGAATTGTGATCCGGGAAAGATTAAAATAAACAGAAGCCTTAATCCCATCGGATTAATGAACCTCAATCGTTATGACTTAAACCTGCTCATTATTCTTAATCAGGGCTTTGTCAATCGCTACAACAATCTTTCTTGCTGCTTCTTTTATCTGCTCTCTGGTAATTATCAAGGGTGGTGCAAGCCTGAAACTGTTAGCTGTTGATAAAAACCAGAAGGTAATGATCCCTTCCTTCAGGCATTCGTTAACTATGTCCTTTACTATTCCGGCATTTTCAAACTCAATGGCCATCATAAGACCAATCCTCCTGATCTCAAGAATTGCTGTATGCTTTAAAAGTGATTCAAGTAATCTCCCTTTTTCTTCTACTTCTGAAATTATCTTTTCCTTTTGTAGTACTTCTATTGTGGCTCTCGCAGCTGCGCAATTCACAGGGTGACCACCAAATGTTGTAATATGACCCAATGGTGGCTGATGTGTAAGTGAGTTCATTACTTCCCGGTTTGAAATAAAAGCGCCAATAGGCATTCCACCACCCATTGCTTTGGCAAGTGTTAAAATGTCCGGTACAATGTTATAATGTTCAAAAGCAAACCATTTTCCTGTTCTGCCGAAACCAGTTTGTACTTCATCAAATATCAATAAAGTACCAGTTTCATCGCATCTTTTCCGTAAAGCCTGCATATAGGCATTAGATGGGATCCTGACGCCTGCATCACCTTGTATGGGCTCAATGATAACAGCAGCTGTTTTATCGGTTATCAGATCCAAATCAGTCATTTTGTTGAAATGAATAAACCTGATTCCCGGTATTAGTGGCCTGAAGGCATATTTTTTGTTTTCATTGCCGGTGACACTTAATGATCCTGAAGTATTGCCATGATATGAGTTAAAACAGGAAATGATTTCTGTTCTGCCTGTATATCTTTTAGCCAGCTTAATAGCTCCTTCATTGGCTTCAGTACCCGAATTGACCAGGTAAAAACAATCTAGTTTTGAAGGAAGGATCTCTGAAAGTTTTTCTGCCAATTGCGATTGAGCGTCCTGGATAAACTCCCCATATGCCATCACGTGCATATGCTTTTTCAGTTGATTATGTATGGCTTCTATTACCTGAGGATGAGAATGACCGATATTGTTAACCGATATGCCGGATATCATGTCAATATAAGCTTTCCCATTTTTATCAAAAATATAAATTCCTTCAGCCTTATCGACTTCCAGGCCCATAGGGAAATCAGTAGTCTGTGCCAGGTGATCGTAAAAAAGTCTTTTATTTTCGGAAACTCCCTTTTTCATTCTTAGTTCAATACAAGATCAATGGTTCTTCCTGATTGAATTGTGAAGGTTTTGATCTTAGAATATTTACTGCCCAAAGCATTTTTACTTCGAAATACCAGTTTGTAATACCCAGGTTGTAATGCGATAGAGTTTTCTGCTTTATTATCTGGGAGATTATAGATCCATTCAGATGAACCATCATCAAGCAGTAAATATATACTGCCAATTCCTGTAAAACTACTTTTTATATTTATTATACCCGGAGCTGGAATTTCAATTCTGTTAAATTCCTTTGGAATAACAGGGATGTCCAATAATTCTATCATAGGTAATGTCGTTATACGGATATCATATTTTCCTGCCAGGAAATCATGTACTTCCTCAATATCCAGGGATTTAAGAATCCGATCGTCTCCTTTCCTGAATACCAGTACCTCTACGTCTTTTTTGTATTCTGAATGGTTTTTTTGACTGATCTCCAGAGATCCCTGGGGGCATTTTATCCTTATCACATTATGTTTGCCGGGAATAATCTCAGGATCATCTTCAATAACCGGGGGCAGTGTGTTTACCCTAATATCATATGAAATCACAGCATCAACTTCCACACTATCTGGCTTTCCATATGGATCAAGATAATGAACGAAATCATAGGTAGCGTTACCCGTAAAATCATTAACGAAGGTTATATTAATATCTGAAATGCTTGGATTGTTTTCATGGTCCAGCAATTCTATGCTCACAGTTGTTTTTTCCAGTGTCTGGTCGATTGATTTCTTTAAAACGGATCTGAAACCTGCAATATTTTCTGCATCAAAATATTGCCCCATGCATCCAAATTGTTCCTCAAAGCTTTTCTCCATACCGATCCCTATAATAAAAGGTTTCAAAAAGATATTCTGCTTCTGCAATTCTAAAGAGACACTGCA
This sequence comes from uncultured Cytophagales bacterium, assembly GCA_942491935.1. Lineage (GTDB taxonomy): Bacteria > Bacteroidota > Bacteroidia > Cytophagales > Cyclobacteriaceae > JAGTVG01. Next base: position 28,466 of record CALOCZ010000010.1, on the reverse strand, counting down.
AGGATCACCTTCACAAGATTCTATTCCATCAGTAATAATTATTATAATATTCCTCGAATTCTCATCTTTTGGAAAATCCCCACCAGCCTGTTCAAGTGAATAGGCCAGAGGCGTTGTGCCCTGTGGATTGACCTGATTTAATTTTTGAATTAGTTTAGTGTGGTTATCCTTCCCAAAAGGAACCTCAAGTTTGCTATCATCACATCTTTGATACTTTCTGTGATATTGATGACCGTATACTCTAAGTGCGAGCTCAAGATCTGTGTCGCTTCTTAGTGAATCTACAAACTCGGCGAGAAATTTTTTTGCAACATTTATCTTTAGGGTAGGGCCCCATTCTGCAAGCATACTACCTGAACCATCTAATAGAAATAGTATTCGGGTTTTATCGGGTGGTTTTTGCTCATATTCCTGCCCATAAACAAAGGAGGATAATATATTTATTAACAATATAATCCCTAATGTTCTGAGAACCTTTCGGAATGTAATACAATCTGACATAGCTAAAGTTTAATTGAATTCCGAAATTATAGAGCTTTAATACCCTTGATCAGCCTATGCCCTTTTAATCAAGTATCTGGGCCGTATGATCTTTGGTTTTAACCTTTTCTATAATTTTCTCAATTACGCCATTTTCATCAATAATAAAGGTTACTCTTGCCGTTCCCATGTATTTTCGTCCATACATAGACTTCTCCACCCAGGTACCATATGATTCATGAATGCTCTTATCAACATCAGCAAGTAACCTGAAAGGAAGTTCATATTTGTCAATGAACTTCTGATGTGATTTCTCTGAATCAGAACTCACACCCAGGATTTCATATCCTTTTGATGTGAATTGAGCATAATTGTCTCTCAGATTGCATGCTTCTGCCGTACATCCGGGTGTATTGTCTTTTGGGTAGAAATACATTACAACCTTATTGCCTGCAAAATCTGATAATTTTACCTTATTGCCATCCTGATCTGTAGATTCGAAACTTGGAGCTTTGTCCCCTTCCTTTAATTTCAGAAGATTATATTTAATTTTTATTCAATCCGAACTTCGTATTCTTTAATATTTCCTACGTTGTCTTCTACTGTTAATTTAAACGCCCCTACTAACGGATTGTTTGGTTTTAATGTTTCAGACCAGATAAGTTTTCGTTTTGGATCATAATGCATCAATATCCATTCATCATTTAAAAACGCTTTGTAAACCTTGATTCCAGACAAGTCATCATCAATTTTAAAACTTACCTTCTTTCTGTCGAGTTGTAAAGGTTTAATACTAGGTTTGATGGTGTCTTCAAGAATGGTGTAGGAACCAAGAGATTTAGTAGAAATGGTGATCTCATTATTATCCCAATTGTTTCCCAGGAATGAAAAGTGATTATAATCCACAGTGCTATATAGAGCATATTTTTCTGATATGGTGTAATCTAATCTTGGTTTGAAAGTTATTCGAATTGGATTTGCCAAGGGTGTTTTTGTATTGCCGATTGTAAATATTTCAGCATACTTATCCGGAAGAATATTATATTCAGCTTCGAGGTATAATGTATCGTACAGTGACCTTCGAGATGAACGAATATCGAAAACCTTATTGTAAAAATTAAAATCGACTGTAGATGGTACCATGACTTCATAATTCAGATCTTTTGAAATATCGCAGACATTTAAAGAATCCGGAAGCCCCAGATTCATATCCCATATATATACAGCATGATTTTCTGAATGGTATGAAGGAATTATTTCATACATCATTCTATTGGAATATAGTAAACAATGATTTGCAGTCCCAGATGAAATGGGAGCTGTAATTTTCAAATATCTTTCAAATAGCTGGGTAATAATCTTATCTGAAGAACGATCTGTAATTTTTGTCACCTGTGTTAGAGGCTCAGTTCCTTTTAAGGTGAACGAAAAAGTAGATTCATTACCATAAACATCCTTTAGATTTACTTTTACATTATGTGTTTCCTCATCATTGATCACAATGATGCCTTTGTTTTTTACCTCAGGATAAAAAGGAAGTTTATTCCCGTCATCCACGTACATTTTCTGAAAAGTACCATTTTTGTTTCTTCTTGCTTCAAAATCATAATAATTGACCACATGGCGGGTATCACTGAAACTAAAAGAATCAATCTGGACAGAAAAGATTCTTTCATTATCCAGCATAACTGATATATATGGAATTCCATTCCTGTTCAGGGCACCATTAAATTTATCATAGGCTTTGATCTGTAGCCCTATTTTCCCATTCACTTCTATTGGCGTATCAAAAGAATATTCATTGCCGTTCTTATTGACCTTATATTCAATCCTTCCAAATTCATTATTTATCCTGGAGTTTATATCCATAGTCTTCAATGCAAATTCATAAACAACAGGAGGGATGTTATCCTTTATCTCACTGAAATTTTTCTTTAAAGGATTTTGTGGGCGCTGATTTTCATCCCTGATTTCAAAGTGAAGATGTGGCCCCTGGGAAGATCCGGTATTCCCAGATAATCCAATAAGATCCCCTTTTTTTATCTGAAATGCACTTTTGTCTGGAAACAGATCAACCTGGAATGATTCTTTTTCATATTGCTGTTCCCGAACATAATTTCCAATATCTTCGCTGAACCTAAGCAAATGTCCATACACGGAAGTTTCTCCATTTGGGTGTAATATATACAAGGCATGGCCATATCCTCCTGATGAGACTTTTATCCTGCTTACATGTCCACCCCGGGTTGCATAAACAGGCAAACCTGATCTCCCACTGGTCTTAATATCCATCCCAGCATGAAAGTGAGTGGCCCGGATTTCACCCATAGTGCCGGACAAATAGTTATTCTCATTTGGCCGAACCGGGAAAAAATAGTTTTCATCATCTTTTAATTCCTGGCTGAACAAATTAATACTTAGAAATAATAAAGCGATATAGTATATTACTTTACTTGATTTCAACATTCAATAGCTTTTGGTCTTCTATATACCCCGCAAGTTTGCTGCCAATTTTTATCGGGCCAACTCCTTTTGGTGTTCCGGTAAATATCAGATCACCACTTCTAAGAGTAATAAATTTGAATATATATGACAATAATTTAGTTGAAACTAAATAACATTAATGATGAGTTTCCCTGCTGTTTTAACTTACCATCCACTTCAAGTGAGAAGTTAATATTATTAATATCCTGAAAGTCACTTAATGGAAGAAATTCAGATACCGGAGCTGATCCGTCAAATCCTTTAGCAAGAGCCCATGGTAGGCCTTTATCTTTTGCTTTTGTCTGGAGATCCCGAGCAGTAAAATCAATACCCAATCCAATCGCATCGTAGTATGTATGTGCAAATTTCTCGTTTATATTTTTCCCCATTTTACATAATCGAAGTACTAATTCCACTTCATAATGTATATCGTTTGAAAAATCCGGGAAATAAAAAGGTTGATTATTCCTTACCAGTGCGGTGTCTGGTTTGGTAAAAATGACAGGTTCATCCGGCCTTTCGTTATTTAACTCTTTGATATGTTCTACATAGTTCCGGCCGATCGCAAGTATTTTCATTTGATTATAGCTTTTTTAAACCTGGTTTAACATAAAAATTGAAACATTAAAAAAAACCGAATCGATTCAATATGAATTAATACAGTTACTTCCTGGAAGATATAACGACAAAAAAAACTCAAGTATGTTTCATTTAACGATTTTTGTGCAAAAATAGGCTTATTGGACTGACTCACAAGGTATTTTTGCAGTTTTTTTTGATTGGCAATTAATCAATTGAGTTTTTAGTTGAAATTTCTTCTGGATTCGAACATTTGTGATCGATTTTGAACAGGATAAATTAGCAAAAACACACTCAGGGTTAATAAACGCAATATTTTTTATTGGCATGCTAATTGGAAACATATTAGTAAATGATAAATTATGGATAATAACACAACGTATCACCAGCTAAAATCAGATGTAAAAAACTCCAATAAAGTTGTAATTGCACTGTTTCTACTTTCGGCTTTTGGAATTTTGGCAGGAATATCAGGATTTATTTTTGATATTATACATATTTATTTACCTGGATTCTCGCCAGTGTTCATGTTCTTTACTTCAGTTGTACTAATGCTTGTTTTCATTTATAATCTATCGAAATACTAAGAACTTGACGGAATCTCTCAGAAGTGTAAAAGCGTAACAGAGTTGTTTATCAGGCAAAACCATTACTTTTTCAAATTCAATATAAAATGTTGGCCCCTCACCTGGATTAGTTTCACACCAGACTTTGCCATTCATAGCCTCCACGTATTTTTTTACGATAGAGAGACCAAGCCCATTACTGGATTCTCCATTTGTTGGTTTGAAGAAAGTTTTTGTTTCATGGAACAATTGTTCCAACTCCCTCTTATTGAAACCTGGCCCTTCATCAGAAACTGCAATCCGGCAAGACTCATTGTTTTCGAAAGAACTGATTCTGATGATAGTATTCATTGATGAGAACTTCAAGGCATTGGAGATTAGATTTTCTAGTATTTGAGTAAAATAATCTCTATCAACACGAATGTATGATTCATCTGATTCATTAAGTATAGTAATGTTTTTCTTTCTTGCTTTTCCTGAAAACAGTTCGATCAGATAATTTATTATTAGTTTCACATTGACAGCTTCATATTCAAGATTCAGTTGTTTCGAGTCAATTGCCTTTACATCCAGAATCTTATTGATCATTTCCTGCATTCGTCGGAGGGACCGTCGTATTAAGCTGATCTGATGCTGTTCTTCGTTCGTGCCCTGAACAGACTTTTTATAGATGATCTCGGATAAGGTGAGGGCGCTTGTCAAAGGATTTTTAAGGTCATGTGCTACAATACGGATCAGCCTGTTCTTCTCTTCGTTCAGTTCTTGCAACTTCTCATTTTGCTCCTCAATGAACATGTTTTTCGAAGAGATTTTACTCCTGGATCTTCGAATGTTAAAGTATCCAATAACGACAGATATTAAAAAGATAAAAATGATGATTGTGCTCAAGAGATATACCATTTTCTGAAATTCTCCCTTTTGCAATTGCAGATCACTTAATTTCTTTTCTTGTTCCAGCGTATATATCTGTTGTTCATTTGTAATCTGATAAATTTGCTGATTTTTTAATTCAGCTTCCTGTCGGCTACTTTCAGCCTGCAGATTCAATATCTCCCGTTCACGTAATTCTGCATCAATCTGTTGTTGCAGTAGTATATTCTCGTTGGTTACTTGCTCATTTTTTAACTGTTCATTTTTCAGTGCAAGATCATTTATAGATTTTTCCTTTATGAGAAGTTCGATATCCCGTTTTTGTTTTTCAATTTCAAGATGTAACAATTCATCTGAAAGCGTATCAAGCTCTTTCTGCAACATAGCTTGTTCCAGGTTTTGAAAAGCTATCCTGCTTGTATTCTCTTTATACTGGTCGATTAATTCATCAATCTGTTTTGTGCGTAACTTATCAAGACTATCAGAATATATTATATATTGTGCCTGCGCTTGAAATGCTGGCTTATACCTATCAAGTTTCATATAAGATTCTGATATTAATTCATAGGATAGCATCAACTTATAATAGTTATTATCCTGGCTGAAAAGAGGAATAGCCATTTCACAATTTTCAATGGCTGATTTATAGTCTTCAAGATTATGATATACATTGGCTGCCGATAATTTGGTATCCGCAACTTTATTATACTTGCCTAATGCAAAAAACATAGAACTTGCAGAGTCAAAATATAGCAATGCCCTATCATAATTCTCTGTTACATTAAGATTACCCATTGATGAGAATACATCTCCAAGGATCATTAAACTTTCACCTTTAAGAAACTTTGCCTCATTAGTCAGATCTTTTTTATTTTGACTGTGATATAAATTGCTAAAAAACTTATGATAGGTGAATAGTTTCGTGAAATCAGGTTGTTTCTGATAGATTTTTAAAAATTGAAGTAATGTAGATAATTGCCCATCAATATCATTATACTTTTTTCTGACTTCTAATATTTGCGATTGAAGAAAGACGGCCGTCTGATAATTTTTGACAATTAAATAATTCTCTGAGATCTCTTCCATCAGAATTAAAGCATGATTCAAATTGTGACGGGAGTACAATGGCAATAGCCGCTCCTGATATAATATGGCATTATTATAATCATTGGATTCAAGGTAAAGTGCTATAATAGTGTTCAATAAGTCTATCTGCTCATATTCATTCTTCAGTTTAGTTTCAACTCTTAGTGCTTCAATGTATTTTTCGATTGATTTACTGATCCATCCATTTTCATAATAAATTGCACCTAATTCCTGGTAAATAACAGATCTATATCCAATTTCGTCGGAATATCTGAGCTTTTGTATTGCTATAAGATAGTTTTTAAGCGCAAGGTCAGTTTGCTTATTTACCCGGTTCACTTTCCCAATAATATAGAAAGCTTGCGAAAGTAATTCGCCCGAAATTTGGTTTACATCAAACTTCGTAACCAATTCCGCATGCGTTATGGCTGAATCCAATTGGTCAGTATTTAAAGCCTGGTGAGCCTCCTTGAGATGATAATTTACAAAATGTAATCGTTGTATTGAATCAGAGGATAATGTTGAATCAATTTTAAGTTTTAGATACTGGTCATCGATGGGATCTAACTCAGGGTTTCCATAGCATAAAGTAGCTACACTAAACATGAGCGTTGTGGCACACAATAAAAAATTGAGTAATCGCATGTTTTGACCTTGTTGTTAGATAAAAATCTAACTAAAATTCCAATTTTCGAAATATTTTACAGCAATTAACAACCTTACATTCACAAAATACCACAAATTGGGGGATGTCAATGTGTAAAATCAAAAATAAGGAGATTAATATATCTGCTCCTATACTAGTAATACTTTAGTATCCACATAATGGTTACAGAAATTATCTGATAAATCGTTAACGATTTTTGAAAGGTCAATATATAAGATTAACGGTGGGAGCTTTTTAATATCTTAGCTAAATTAAAATGGCCTTCTTGAAATAATCCAAGAAGGCCTGTGTTTTATTTGAAACTGTCAACTGCTTTGTATGCATCAATCAGAGCTTGTTCACCTTCTGCGCCGGGCTTTGAGTTTCCATGTTCCATCCCCATAATTCCATTAAATCCTTTGCTGTCTATATGCTTAAATACATTCAGATAATTGATTTCACCAGTCGTTGGTTCATTTCTTCCCGGATTGTCCCCAATTTGAAAATAGGCGATCTCATCCCATGCCATGTCAATGTTCGGTATTAAATTCCCTTCAGTGATTTGCTGATGATAGAGATCGTCAAGTATTTTACAGGAAGGGCTACCCACGGAACGACATACTTCATAGGCTTGAGGTATCCTTTCAAGAAACAGACCAGGATGATTATAAAAATTCAGTGGTTCAAGGACCATAACTAGATTATTTGGTTCCAGAATTTCTGAGGCCATTTTCAGTGAATCCACTACATTTGCAGTCTGGTATTCAATCTTTAATTTAAGATCCACATGTCCTGGTACGACGGTCATCCATGTAGCATTTACCCTTTTGGCCACTTCAACAGATTCACTTATTTCTTTTAAAAATTCAGATCTCATGTCCTTATTGCCACTTGTGAGGTTTGGCTCACGCCAGTAAATTGAATGGGCAACAAAAACACCCATTTTCATATTCAATCGAGCCATTTCAGCAGCTATTTTCTCCTGGGTATCTATTGTCCTGTTTTTCATGCCATTATCTTCCATGGCGGTAAATCCAACATCTGCCATAAACTTGATCTGATCTATAATGTCATCGCCGGCCATATTTTTGAACATGCCAAAATGCGGTGCATAATTGAGGTTGAACTGGTGTTTTTCAAATATTTTAAATTTCTTGCCTGGTATTGATTTAGCGATAATTGGGGCGCTTATTGCGGATGCGGTTATTGCAGTGCCACCTGCCGCAAGTGATTTCTTCAGAAAATTCCTTCTTTTCATTTTATTATATATTTAGTTCAAATTCAATTTATACTATACATCGCAAAGAATTATAGCTTCTCTAAGGGATTTTACTGGATCTTTCAATGGTATGAATTCCTGGGCTACATATCCGGTATACCCTGTTTCTACAATGGCCTTCATTATAGGTTCATAATTTAATTCCTGTGTTGAATCAATTTCGTTTCTACCCGGGACACCTCCAGTATGGTAATGGCCTATATAAGGATAGTGTTTTTGGATAGTGCTGATTATATTTCCCTCCATAATCTGCATGTGATAGATGTCATAGAGTATTTTGAAATGATCATTATTTACCCGCTTACATAATTCAACCGCCCATTCTGTATGATCACATTGATAATCAGGGTGATCAACATAGCTGTTAAGCAACTCAATAACAATATTTACATTATATTTTTTAGCCAGGGGCATAATGCGTTTTAATCCGATCTGACAATTAATTAATCCGTTTTCGTCTGAAATCCCTTCGCGATTTCCGGAAAAGCAAATAATATTTTTAAAACCAGCATCTGAAACGACAGGAATCAGGTCCTGATAAATCTCAAACAAATCATCATGATGTGCTGTACGATTGAAGCATTTCTCTATCCCATATGCATCTGGCAATCCATAAACCATGCCACAATCAAGTTTATGTTTGTGTAAAATTTCAAAATCTTCAGGGCCAACCAGGTCAATAGATTTAATTCCCAGTATCTTAGCTTCTGTGCAAAGTGCGTCAAGGGATAATCCATCATAGCACCATCTGCATACAGAATGATTTATGTTTTTTTTTAAGCTTAAAAAATCATCCATGAGGTTCTATGGTATAAATTTTGTTATGAAAAACTAAAAAGTAATTTTACATACAAATATGATAAAATTATGCCTTTTATTTAATTTATGAACCGACTTATTAGAATCTTAATATTATTAATTTTTTTGGCAGGGCGGTCTTTCTCTCAGCCTGCCGATACCCTTCAACGCTTTGAATTTTCACATAAAAGTATGGGGACAATTTTTCGAATAGTATGTTATGCATATCAGGCAGAAAAAGCACAACAAATAAGTGATAGAGCATTTGAGCGGATTGATGAATTAAATTATATCATGAGTGATTACCTGCCTGATAGTGAATTGAACAGGTTGTCGAGAAATTCAGGAAGCGGTAAATATACTCGAGTAAGCTCAGATCTGTATGTAATTTTGAGTTTAGGGCAACAATGGGGCATTACGACAAATGGGATATTTGATATCACCATTGGGCCATATAGTCAATTATGGAGAAGGGCAGGTCGTAAAGAAAAATTGCCCACTCCAGACCAGATTAAAAGCGCTTCTGAAAGCGTTGGTTATAAATATATCCAGATCGATAAGGATAGTAGTGCAGTTAAGCTATGCAAGGAGAGAATGCAACTGGATCTCGGAGGGATAGCGAAAGGATACACTGTTGATGTAATATATGATATGTTTGTTAATTCAGGGATAAAGAAGGTCCTGGTTGATGGAGGTGGTGATATCCGGGTTGGGGATCCACCCCCGGGGAAAAAGGGCTGGGGAATTGTAATGGAAAACCTGGTTGATGACAACCATTTAGTTTATATATCCAACACTTCTATAGCTACTTCTGGCGACCTGTACAGATACGTTCAGATAGACTCGATAAAATACGGGCATATTATTGATCCAAGAACAGGCTACGGGCTGACCATACGCCGGACGGTTACAATTCAGGCTTCAAATTGTACTGAAGCTGATGTGCTTGCCTCTACAATAAGTATCTGGGGTGCAGAAGAAGGATTTAATTTCCTGGACGATATTCCTGATGTTAAGGCGGTTGTTGTAGAGGAAGAAGACGGAAATGTCAGGCGATATGTACGTGGGAGCTTTGACTTCTTTAAATGAGAAGGGATTTTCATATGTGAATCCGAAAACCACCACCTCACCATATCACCAAATGACCAAATAAAAAGAGGCACCAGGGAATCCCTAATGCCTCTTTTGTAATTTAAACAATGTTCCTTAAATGACTTTAGTTACACCAGGTATTGCAACAGGATAGAATCCATCCTTATCCGGAAGTACCGGAGGATTTGCATCCCAGCTGAAAGTATCAGGTACCAACTTAATATCTGAGTTTATGGCGTCATCCCAGTGTATCTCTACACCTGAATAGGTGGCCATACGTCCCATAATTGCTGTCATTGTACTTTCTGCACCATATTTGAGGTCATTAATAACTCCTCCTGAAACAATAGAAGCAAACAACTCATCATGCTCCTGCTGATATGGATTCGGATCATTATTGTCGCGGTGTTTCCAGACTACATTTCCCTTTAGATCATAAATAGCTCCGGTACTGTCGACACTCCCTTTCGTACCTATGATCTGCTCAGCTACTTTATTATAACAACCTCGAATATGACGACATTGACTGTTCATTACGGTACCGTCTTCATATTTGAATTCTACATAATGGTGGTCAAATATTTCCCCGTATTCTTTAGCGGTCCTTACTTCGCGACCTCCCATTCCCTGAGCAATGACAGGATGTCCGCCAACCGCCCAGTTAGAAACGTCAAGGTTATGGATATGCTGCTCAACAATATGATCACCGCAAAGCCAGTTGAAGTAATACCAGTTTCTCATCTGATATTCCATCTCTGTCCAATCGTCCTGCTTAGGATGAACCCAAACTCCACCACCATCCCAATAGACTTGAGTTGAAGTGATTTGTCCGATCTCACCTCCGTGAATCCGATTCATGAGTTCCCTGTATACCGTTTGGTAATGTCTTTGAAGACCTACTACTATGTTTAATTTCTTACTTTTAGCAACTTCAGCTAATTCAAGAACCTTGCGAATCCCTGGTGCATCCGTTGCTACTGGTTTTTCACAGAAAATATGCTTGTCAGCATTGATAGCATATTCAAGATGTTCAGGCCTGAAGCCAGGAGGTGTTGTAAGAATAACCACATCAGCAAGGTCGATGGCTGCTTTATATGCATCAAAGCCTACAAATTTATTCTTATCACTTACATTAACACGCTTCTTATCTTCGATTTTGCTGGAAATATTCTCATAACTTGTGTCGAGCCTATCCTGGAAGGCATCAGCCATTGCCACTAATTCCACATTTTCTTTTACACTGAGTGCTTGAACAGCAGCTCCAGTACCTCTGCCACCACACCCAACAAGGGCAATTTTCAGAGTATCATTAGCAGCAGACTTTGCTTGTGATTTTAAAGGTAAGCCACCCAACATTACACCACTGGCAACTGTAGCGGAACCTTTTACGAAATTTCGTCGGTTTACAGAAAGTTTTTCGTTCATAATATTATCTATTTGAGTAAAAAAATCTTTTAATTCTCGTCAAGGTTAAGTCCCCAGAATGTATCCATCTCTTCCTGGGTGAGTTTTTTGAATGATCGTACAACTCTAAAGCCAACAAATGGTGAATCTGTATTCCACCAGAAACTTTTAGGAATCTGAGGATCTCTTTGTTTCCATTTGTCAGGATTGGAGGGGATCCTGGAAGCGCATCGAAGTTTATCCGGATCGTCATCATAGCTTCCGCCTCTTACTGATCGTGGATCCAGGGCCTGAGGTTTCGACCAAGGATTTTTCAGGTCATCACCTTCCCACTGTGCATAAATATCAGCAAAGTAGTGATCAAGGGTCCATTCAGCAACATTACCTAACATATCATATAATCCCCAGGCATTTGGTTTTTTCTCGCCTACCTTGTGATAAGTATACTGGCTGTTCTCATAACTCCATCCATAATCATCCAACTCAGCAACATCATCTCCAAAAGGATAAGTAGTTTCTGATCCAGCACGGCATGCATATTCCCATTCTGCTTCCGTTGGAAGCCTATAAAGATACCCGGTTTTAAGGGATAACCATTTACAGAACATTAATGCGCCAAACTGAGTCATACTGCCAGCAGGATAACCATATTTACCCATCCCAAATGATGGATCTTCGTATGGCGGGCTTGGCCGTGTTATAGCATCGGCTTCAGTATCCCTGAGGAGATCGTCCTCAATTAAAATGGAATCTTTTACTATGTTTTCCACGTACATAAATAATTCATATTGATCCCATGTGATCTCGAATTTACTCATCCAAAAACCATCTAACTCAACTTCTTTTTGCGGTCCTTCATCGGTATCTCTGCCTGGTTCTGTTTCTGGACTTCCAATTTTATACTTTCCTCCCTGAATTGGAACCATTTCAATGGAAATGTTCGATCCTGGAATAACTTGCTCAAAAGGAGCATATTCATCATTACTGCTTTCCTGTGCTGTTAAATTCGAGTTGTATGAAATTAAACTTAATGTAACTGTTAACAGAACAGATTTAGTAATAATACTAAATAATTCTCTCATTGTAAATAGGATTTTTACTTGTTAATTTTCACTCAATAATAAATCAAAGTCAATAATCACGTCTTTCCCGGTCTTTATTTGTCCAAACATTGCCGAAGGTGGTTCTATCTCATATTCTACCATATCAATAGGATATGCGCCTAAAAACTTCAACTGGCCCGATGGTAGTATTTGTCCTTCAAGATCAATTCTAACCTCCTTTGTGTGTCCGGCAAGAGTAAGGTCTCCAACAACTTTTAGAAGAAATTTCTCGGTTGATTTGTCTATGATTTGTTCGATATTATCTGTTTTTACTTCAAGAATAAGGTTTGGGTGTTCCTCAGATTTAAGTGCATTATAAGTTTTTTTGTCCATCGTCGCGCCCCTGGGACTTTCAATGCTTAGTACAGGGATTACCACTTTGATCTTTTCAATAATACTGCCTGATTTCGGAAGTTTTTTGTTCTTTATATCATTCTTAAATACAAAATCACCTGTGATCTCGTTCACCTTACTGGTCCAGTCATGAAGCGTTGATGTGCCCGTTATGGTCATGGTACTTCCTTCATCTAATTTATAAGTAACCTGTGTATAGGAAAAGGAGAATAGCAGGAAATTAAATAGAAAAAATAGTATAACTCTTTTCATCTGTTTATTTTTTTATTGATGACATGATACAGACACATACAAAATATACTTCATTAATCGTTTTCAAATTGTCTCAAATCTACATAAGAGATTAATGGTTTTATGCATGTCCGTCACATCGGAACTTAAATTTCTAAAAAATTAAGCAAATATCGAGCCCAAATATAGTTGAAAACACAGACTTAAACCATTTTAAAAACTTAAAAGTGTCATTATTACAGTTGTTTAAAAGATAGAATGATTTGGGTTAATGTTTAAACTTCCCTGATATCCATCCAAGAAAACGGAATATTATAGAAAGAACATATAATAGTATACTCGCCAGGCTTATATTATATAAATCTTTATACCAATGATCATAAAGAACACCATACACTACAATCCCCAATAAAATTATTGTGGGGGCACCTATCAGATATATCGCCTCATTAACTAAAAAATTCTTTATCTTCAACCACATATATTATATGTTTTTCAAGACTGAAAATTACAATATTTTCTGTTTTAAAGGTGTATTTAGCCTTTGATAAATTCTCATACCAAGGTTAGATTGAAGCAATATTATATCTCAAATCCCAAAATTTTAGTTAAAGGAAATAGTCTTTTCTATAAAACTATTTAAGTGTTTTTTGTGTAAATTGATAATTAAAAACTTAGGAATATGGAATATATAGGATATGTCTTTCTGGCTATAGTAGCACTTATCTGGATTATAGCCTTATTTATTGGAATGATAGCGGCATTTCCTTATGGATTAATAGGCTTGCTTGCCATAATAGGAATTGGATTTCTATTAGCCAAAGTCATTAAAGACAGGCTGGAAAATAAGGAAGATGACCACTATTCTGACAATGTCGAACAATAAATTATTTTAAGATGTTAGTTACAACTCAAGACAATTTTGTTGATCATGAAATCAGTGAAACATTGGGATTGGTAAAAGGAAATACAATAAGGGCCAGGCACGTAGGTAAAGATATACTGGCCGGCTTAAGAACACTGATTGGGGGTGAAATTACGGAATATACAAAAATGCTCGCTGAATCCAGGGAACAGGCTCTCGACCGCATGGTTGCTCATGCAGAAAGAATCGGTGCTGATGGCATAGTTTGTGTCCGTTTTACAACATCTGCAGTAATGGCCGGATCAGCCGAGTTACTGGCTTATGGTACGGCTGTTAAACTGGTAAAAAAGTAATTCAGGACAATTTGTTATTATCATTTCAATATTTGCAGTGATTTAAAAGATTAGATATATTTTTGGCCTTCTTTTAATATTTTTGAAGGATGAGTCGAAAATATAATCTTTTCTTTATATCTGTTATTGTTCTATCACTGGCCGGCTACCTGCTATTGCCATTGAGTTCAAATGAATTTGAAATAAAGTGGGATCAGACGTTGATTGAAGCCAAAAGGAATTTTCTATTATTTCAGCCTGTTCAACAAAATCAGACCAGAAGGCCAAATATCATATTGATACTTGTGGATGATCTGGGTAAAACGGATATCACTTTATATGGAGAAGGCAAAGTAAACACACCGTATATTGACAAATTAGGAGCTGAAGGGGTAGTATTTGATCAGGCTTATGTGACCTCTTCAGTATGTAGTCCTTCCAGAGCGGCCATAATGACTGGAAGATATCCTCAAAGATTCGGTTTTACCTATCAGATGCATGAATTTTATCTAGCTAACCGATTACAATACTTTGGATATAAATATTTGATAAATTCAGATCCTTGGCTCCCAAGAGGGCTGGAACCTGTTCCAAATGAAGAAATGGCCCGAAAACAAGGGCTTCCGCCATCAGAAATTACCTTACCGGAATTATTAAAAAAAACAGGGTATACAACAGCATTGATAGGGAAATGGCATCTGGGAGTTCATGAAGAAAACAAGCCATGTAATTTTGGATTTGATTATCAATATGGATTTTACGCTTCTCATTCCTTATATGATGATGAGGATGATCCTGGTATTGTCAATGTTAAGATCGAAGAAGATTTTTCAGATGCTTACATATGGAAAGGCCAAAGGGATGGCCCACATGCCATTTACAGAAATTGTAATGAAATAGAAGAAAAGGAATATTTGACAAATGCCATCACAAGGGAATGTAAGGATTTTATAAAGTCCAACATAGATACCAGCTTTTTTCTAATAGCATCCTATAGTGCACCTCACACTCCCTTGCAGGCAAGCAAGCCATATGTTGACAAATTTAGTCATATCTCTGATCCGGTTAAAAGAGTATATTATGCTATGATTGCCAATCTTGATGATGCGATTGGAGAACTGACAGCCTATTTAAAAGAATTGGACATCGATGACGAAACTATAATATTTTTTATAAGCGATAATGGAGGTGCGAGTTATACTCATACAACTGATAACTACCCTTTGAAAGGCGGAAAGATCACCGACTTTGAAGGAGGTCTTAATGTTCCTTTGATAATGAAATGGGGTAAACACCTTCCTCCTGGTTTACATTATAATGATCCGGTTTCATCTATGGATATTTTTGGAACAATAACTTCTGTTCTGGACCTTGATCTTCCGCAAGACAGGATATATGATGGTGTCAATCTGCTTCCTTATATATTAAATGAGAAAAGTGAAAGCTTACCCCATGACTATCTGTATTGGTACAGGGGGAATACAAGGGCCATCAGGTCAAAAGAATGGAAAATGGTATGGAATGAAGAATTCAATGAAAAATCTTTATTTTATTTCGAAAAAGACAACCTGGAAAAAAATAATGTATTTTCTACTAATGCGCAAATTGCTGAAAACCTTGAGAAATCTTATAACAATTGGGTAAGGGATATGAAAAACCCACTATGGCCTCCGCTGGTGTATTTTGTTTATGAAGACAATGGAGTTGTTTATCATTTTGATAATTAAATAACTGATTTTGAGGATTTTATTATATGTTTTTAGGATCAGCGTCAAGATAATTACTCAGAATATTTGATACAATCAGATTGGTATATGTCAATGTCCAGGATTGATCCAATTCGCCAAATTCAGTCGTTTTGGAAAGTAATATGTTTACCTCATTTTCTGACCAGTAATAGCTAGTAATCAAATCAGTTTCATTACCTGTGCCATCGATTAGGTGCTCAACTGCAGGCTGATCTTTAAATTTTGGATTTATTCCTTTTCTTAGTTTTTCAGCCTCCTCATCGTTAATATTTATCCATCTGATTTCTTCTATATAAGATGAACCAATCACTTTAAGATATATGTTTTCATTATCCATAAGGATGGCCTCTTCGGTTAGAGTTGCGCCAAACTGATCTTTCGAAATAACATGTATATCATCTCTGATAACTTCATCACCTACTGCATAGCCTCCTATTTTATAATTTGGGAATTCAATGTTTTTCGTTTCAGGTAAAGTAATATCCTTGTCCTTTAATATATACACTTGACTGGATGAATTTTTAGAAAGAAGCAAAAGGAATGATTTTCCTATAATGGTCTTTATCTCATATTCAAATGTATCTTTTTTATAACCTGTTCTGGTAATATAAAAATCTTCTATACCATCAATTATTTTCATTTCCATTTCCATGGGGACCAACTTTTCAATGATCATCTTTGAACCTTGAATTTGAATTGGTAGCAGCGTATCGCCGACCAATTGATTTCCTACACTATCCAATGAATTTTTTGAATGAAAATAGCCCTCTTCAATAAAGATTCCGGTGTTATTACCCCATGAATACAATGTTGGATCAGGTATGGAATGATCAGACTGATCAGTTTTACATTGAGATAAAACCGAAGCAATCAGGATGCATAATAAACTATAGCGCGTTGTGCTCATTTTAAATTAAAATTATATAGATCTTATATACAACGTAATTTTAGTGGGTAATAATATCTTATTTTTTTATTTATTAGCCGTTTACGCATTATTTTTTCCACTTACTTTTAAATGAAACCGAATATAATAATTGAAAAAGAATTTCAATAGTATTTGAAACCAGATGACAATTAATAAGTCTAATAAGTTATAGGCAAATTTTTTAATTATGATCAGGAATTATATCAAAATCGCAATCAGGAATATTTCAAGACAAAGGTTTTATGCAGTTATCAATATTACGGGACTAACTATAGGGCTTGCAACAAGTTTGCTTATTGTGCTATATATAGTTGATGAATTCAGTTTCGATGAATTTCATGCAGATATAGATAACATGTACAGGGTGAATCTTAAAGCCCAGCTTTCTGAACAATACATGGAAATAGCATATACCTCTGCACCTATAGCTAGCGCATTTGTGGAAGAAATACCTGAAATCAGAAAGGCTTGCCGCATTGCTTTTGAGCACGATATCAACGTGGCCTATGAGGACGATTCCTATACTGAAAAAAAGGTTTTGCTGGCGGATTCTAATTTTTTCGATTTCTTTAGTTTTAAATTACTTCATGGTGATATAAAAGAAGTTCTCAAACAACCTAATAGCATTGTTTTAACAGAAAAATCAGCCAATAAACTGTTTGGCTTTCCTGGAAAGACAAATACTCCACCACTAGGGAAAATCGTTAAATATGGTAATGAGGAACGTGCTTGTGTAATAACGGGAATTGCTGAAGATCCACCGCATAACTCACATTTCCAGTTTAATATGATATTATCAATGGAATCCTGGGAATTAAGTAAAAAATCAGACTGGACCAACAATATCTTGCTGATCTATGTGTAAATTGATGACCGGGCAGATTGGAAATCGGTCCAGGATAAATTCCCAGGTATGGTCCGAAAGAATATTGCCCCAATTGTACAATCATTTATGGGAATTGAATTCGATGATTTTCTCAAAAATGGAGGGATGTATGAATATGCACTTGAACCTGTCAAACGCATCCATCTTTATACTACAGTTGACGATACCATAGAACAGAGGGGTAGTATTAATACCATCTATATTCTCTCCGCTATAGTTTTGTTTATCCTGATTATAGCCTGTATAAACTTCATGAACCTTTCAACAGCTCGTTTTTCGGATAGGGCTAAGGAGGTAGGTGTTCGTAAATCATTGGGTGCCTCAAGGGGTAGACTAGTAATGCAGTTCCTCAATGAATCGATGGTATTTACCATTATATCGATGATACTGGCGTCACTCATTCTGTATCTTGTACTTCCTGCCTTTAATGCAATTTCTGGCAAGGAGCTGACATTCAGTACTTTATTGAGCTGGGAATATCTTCTAGGACTGATAATTATCGTCATTGTCGTTGGAGCATTAGCCGGAAGCTATCCGTCAATCTATTTAACAGCCTTTAAACCTACGGAGGTTTTAAGAGGTAAAGTAAAAGCAGGGCTGAAAAGTGGTGGTATAAGAAGCGCACTTGTAATATTCCAGTTTTCAATATCTATTATTTTGATTATTAGCACTTTGCTAATCTACAAGCAGTTGAATTTGCTTGAAACCAGGAACCTAGGCTTTGAAAAAGAAAATGTCCTATTATTAAGAAATATAAATGCATTGGAGAGTAATAAAATTTCCTTTAAAGAAGAAGTCAAAAAAATATCTGGCATAGGAAATGTAAGCATTTCTTCTGCAGCTCCTCCACATATTATATATTCTTCAATTTTTGAACCGATGGATGGTTCCAGTAATGAAATTGGAATGAATTATTGTTTTGCGGATGAAGATTTTCTTAGTACTATGAACATGCAGATCGTTGCTGGCAGGTTTTTTTCAAAAGAAATTCCTGCTGATTCTAATGCAGTAATTATCAATGAAGCCGCTGCCAGAAAAATGAGCTGGGATGATGCAGTAGGGGAAAAAATTGACACAAAATGGGATCCCGGGAAATCAGATTTTAAAGAAATCATAGGTGTCATTAAAGATTTTAATTTTCAAACCCTAAGAAAAGAAATTTCACCTTTAATCATATTTCCTGGATCACAGGGTAATTTGATGCTAGTAAGCATGACTACAAATGATTATTCAGGTAAGATTGGAGAAATAGAGGAGATCTGGAACACCATTGCCGGAGGAACTACTTTTGACTATTCGTTTATTGACAGTGAATTTGATGCCTTATACCGGAAAGATCAGCAACTTGGCAAGATAATATTCATATTTACCGCTTTAGCAATAATCGTAGCCTGTTTGGGATTGCTGGGATTGGCTACATTTACTGCGGAACAACGCTCAAAAGAGATTGGAATTCGAAAATCGCTTGGTGCTTCTTCAGCTGGTATTGTCAGGATGCTGTCGCTGGAATACTTAAAATTAATTGGATTCTCATTTATAATTGCTGTTCCCGTTTCCTACGGCTTGATAAACTGGTGGCTTAATAACTTTGCTTTTAAAATTAATATTGGTGTGCTGAGTTTCATCATTGGGGGTAGTATTGCAGTAGTAATAGCTCTTTTTTCGGTTTCCTATCAGTCAGTGAAGGCTGCAAATAATAACCCGGTAGATTCTCTGAAATATGAGTAATCCTTTAATTTTGAATTTCTAGAACAGGTAAACTAGACTATAATAGAATTATTCGATCGTAACTTTTTCTCCTAACGTGGCTTCATAAAAGTGGTGTAAATCGAACATTTCCTGGGCACCAATTTTTTGACCTGTTTGAGCAATCAAATAAACAATAATTATCATGGTGGCACATACAGGTATTACCCACCATAATGGCGCTTCCATTCCTAAGCTTATCTGGGATAATACAACCATTCCGGCAAATAAAATAATTACTCCTAGTGCCGAATATGCAAAGAAGAACATCGCCCAAATTGATGGATTTGGTCCATAGAGGCCCCGGATAAGAGTACCGTCCTCCTTCTCTTCAAGAGTTATATTTAATTGTGGAGACCAGAAATGACGATCTGCCGGAAGGATCCTTAATGTAATTTGATTTGGTAGATAAGTAACAGCATATGGATTATTATTCTTTTCAATACCCTTATTCATTCTATCCTTTATGTCTTCAAAACTGTTCTTAACATGTTGCCTGAAACGAGGTCTTATCCGAAAACTTGACATATTTTATATAAATATTTATCTGGCAATATAAAAAAAATCCAGGGATCTCAATAAATTGGAATAAAAAAAATCCCGCAAAAACGGGATTTTCGTCTTTCATATTCGTTATCGTGGAATTATAGGATAGCAATGATGAGTGCAATTAGAATTACAATTCCTGCAATAATTAAAATTGAAGTCAAAATGGTGGTCCTTTTCTTTCTTGCTTTTTCTGAATCAATATGTCTGGAAATCTTATCATCTTGATCAATATCTTTCAACAAAGAATTTAAATATTTTATCCTGGTTCTAAAAAAAGGATAGTATACTACAAAAGCAAAGATGAAGGATATCATAAGTAATGACAACAGGACAATCCCATCCTCAAGATCTTCAATAGGCCTTATTACCTCATATTTGATACCATGATATGTCAGGCTACCTAATATGTAAAATAGGAAAACACTGGTGGCCAATACCAATGGATATTTGAAGATATTGCTTCTATAGAATTGGATATCCTTCTCCAGTTGGTCTCTAATGTTGCCATTGAAATCATTTAGTTCATGTAAACCATCTAGCAATAGCCGCTCCTGTTTTATTGCTATAGTCCCAATTATTATGCAAATAAGCGAGGCGGCTAGGACAAAGAGATTGGCTAGATTAAATGCAGATATAACGATAAATCCAAATATCAAGACTACCTTAAATATGGCATCAGCTTTTAATAGTTTTTTTTGACTTGTCGAGAATTCACTCGACGTCGTGTTAAGTAATGTTTCCATGTTTTCTTTATTTAGTTGTTGTTGATTGTTTAAAGAATCCCCTGCTTTTTCCCAAAGATTAAATATTTCTTTTTCTGTATTTTTAGAGTTGTTGTTCATATTCAAAGATCTTTTTTAGTTTGTCTTTTATTCGACTGATCCGAACGCCTATATTGTTCTTTTTCATTCCCAGAATATTTTCAATCTCCTGATAGCTTTTCTGTTCCAGGTATAATAATGCTATGGCTTTATCTATAGGGCCTAATTGGTCGATAGCCATATAAAGACTGATAGTGATGTCATCCTTACTCAGTCCGATCTGTTGCGCCCGGTTTTCGATCAATGCATCTACAGTATATTTTTCTTTCATTTTTTTTCTTTTATGAAGAAGTGCTGTATTAAGGGCCACTTTATACATCCATGTACTAAAGGCGGCTTTTTCCCGGAATCCCGGGAAAGATTTCCAGAGTTGCAGCATTATTTCCTGGAGGAGATCTTCTCTGTCCTCTGAATTATATGTATAAACTGATAGGATCTTATGGATTATACCCTGGTGCATTTCAACTAAGTTTAAAAACTTCTTTTTCATTTTATTTTCTTGATCCACTAATGTTAGTTGCATTAAGTATACAAAAAATTACATAGGGTAAATTTTTTTATAGATAATTTAAAAAGTACAAATTATAGGTCACAAGTTCAAGGGAATTGTTAAATTGAAATACAAATCAAAAACTTAAAAATATGAAGAGGAGAACTTTCTTTTCTACATTAGGTGCTACGATTGGGACAAGTATGCCTGCTTTTTCTATCGTTTCACGACATGTCCTGGGCGGTAAAAATTTTATCGCTCCCAGTGATAAGCTCAATGTGGCCGCAATTGGAGCAGGAGGTAAGGCGTGGCAAAATCTTAACAGGACTTTTCAAAAAGGGGAAGCCAATATCGTGTCATTATGTGATGTAGATGACCGAATGGCTAAACAGTCAAGGGAAGCTTGGCCGGATGCATCATATTACAGGGATTTCCGGCAAATGCTTGATAAGGAAGGAAAAAATATTGACGGCGTAATCGTTAGTAGTCCAGATCACATGCATGCGGTCCATGCTCTAAGAGCCATGAAGATGGGCAAACATGTGTATGTTGAAAAACCACTTACACACGATATCCAGGAAGCAAGACTGTTAACTGAAGCTGCAAGAAAATATAAAGTTGTGACTCAGATGGGTAACCAGGGGAGCAGTGGCGATGATACAAGATATGTTGAAAAATGGATTCAGGATGGCATTATTGGTGAGGTTGATCGAGTTCATGTATGGACCAACCGTCCAGTTTGGCCACAGGGAATACCAACCCCAAAAGACAGTCATAATATACCTGCTGAAGTGGATTGGGATCTCTGGCTCGGTACCGCACCGGAAAGACCCTTTAATCCCATTTATATTCCTGCAAACTGGCGTGGATGGGTAGACTTTGGTACTGGTGCCTTGGGTGATATGGGCTGTCATTTTATAGATGTACCTTTCAGAGCGCTTAAACTTGGGTATCCTGTTTCTGTTCAATGCAGCGTTGGTTCCGTTTGGAAAGGATTTTTTGAAGAGGCCATTTATACTGACAGTTATCCTCCTTCAACAAAGATTCACATTCAGTTCCCGCAGAGGGAGAGCCTGCCACCCATAGAATTGATTTGGTATGATGGTGGGATTTTACCAAGGCGACCGGATGAATTAAAACCGGATGAACCAATGGCGGATTGGGATGGGGGGATGATTTTTGAGGGATCAAAAGGAAAGTTAATGGCTGGTTTGTTTGGTGAAAGAGCAACCTTATTGCCTACTTCCAGAATGAAGGACATAAAACTGCCCGAGCCGGATCAACCACTAGTTACTGATGGCGAAGAAGGTCATCAACAACAATGGGTTGAGGCATGCAAGCAAGGTTTTGGAAGTTATACAAGTTCTAATTTTGATATTGCAGGGCCATTGACTGAGACTGTTATTATGGGTAACCTCGCTGTTCTCAGTTATAATTATCAGGAAGGTGAAGAATTTCCCGGAAGGAAATTGTTACTATGGGACGGACCGAATATGAAAATTACTAATTTTGAAAAAGCCAATGATTTTGTAAAGCGGACTTACCGGGGAGGAACATGGGATTTTAATATATAGACAAAATAGTCCTGAATGAGAATGGGTTTTCCGGCATCTTATTGATCCGCTACAGTATTTGCAAGCTTAATAACCAGTACTTTGCTTCGGGAAAGCTGTAAATGAATTTAAAAAGTATACATTTCCTCAATCAGGGGAGTGAAATTCTTTAGAATCATTTCTCTCCTGATTTTCAGGGTAGGAGTGAGTTCACCCAATTGCATATTAAAATCTTGGGGTAGAAGTTTGAATTTTTTAACTTTCTCGAAGTTTGCCAGGCTTTTTTGAAGGTCCTCAAGTTTTTCTTCATAAAACTCAATGATCCCGCTTTTTTTGATCAATTCTTCAAGATTATGATATTTCAGATTCATAGAATGCGCATATTCCTTCAAAGCCTCAAAGTTAGGTACCAGTAATGCTGTCACATAAGGTTTGTCATCTCCTATAAGAATTGCATTTTCAATGAAGTTGTCATTCGTTAGTAGTGATTCAACCGGTTGAGGGGCTACATATTTTCCTCCTGAGGTTTTCATTAGGTCTTTTATCCGGTCCGTAATGGTCAAAATCCCGGAGTCGTTGATTTTTCCGGCATCTCCTGTTTTAAGCCAGCCATCCTGCATTACTTTTGCAGTTTCCTCAGGTTTTTTATAATATCCTTTCATTACAGTTTCCCCACGTACCCAGATCTCATCATCAGGGCCAATTTTAATCTCAATCTCGGGCATAGATAGGCCAACTGTGCCAAATTCATACCCCGAATCTGGAAAGACTGTGACTGTTGCCGTTGTTTCAGTAAGTCCATAGCCGATCAATACCGGCATTCCTATAGAATGAAAAAAACTCGTTATTTCGGCTGATAAGGGTGCCCCGGCACAAGGCATGAACTTTAATCTGCCTCCAAATGCTGCTCTTATCTTTTTTAAGACTATAGTATCTAATATTTTGTGTTTAACTTTTAAAAGAAATGGCAGGTTTTTATTTATTCTTTTGAAATCTGCAACTTTTTCACCGGTTTTTAAAGCAGAATTAAAAAGTGATTTTTTGATTTTATTTGATCCCTCAATTTTTGATAATATCGTGTGATAAGCTTTTTGATAAAGCCTGGGTACTGAACACATCATAGTGGGTTTCACTTCCTTTAAAGTTTCGATAATTTGTTTCGGATCCTTCAGGTAGGAAACCCCAACACCTTTGTAGAGCGCATATAAAGACCATGCCCTTTCAAAAATATGGCTTAAAGGTAGAAAGGCTAAAGAATGATTATTTTGATCAATCGTTAATCTTATATCGTGAATTTTTGCTATTACATTGAAGTTTTTGTGGGTTAGCATTACGCCTTTAGGAACTCCGGTTGTTCCTGAAGTAAAGATAATTGTAGCAAGGTCATCCTCAGATATCCTATTTGAGACCTTCTTAACCTCATCTAAGGAAATATTGTCGCCCAATTTTAAAAATTCTTCGAAATAAATGGCACATGCTGTATCTATTTTTACTTTCCTGTCTAATACAATTATCTTTTCGAGCGGGCAATTATCTTGTGAATATATTTCGAGCGCTTTTATGTATTGGTTTTCTTCTCCAACAAAAAGAAAATGAATTTCGGCTTCATAAATTATATATTTAGCCTGATCGCTGGTGTTTGTTGCATAAATGGGTACAGATACTGCATTTGCACACATAATTCCAAGATCAGCAATAGTCCATTCGGGAATGTTTTGGGAAAAGATAGCCACATTGTCATCCCGTTTCACTCCTAATTGCATCAAAGCGGCAGAAGTCTTACGTGTTAATTCCGCAAATTCCTTCCATGAAAAGCTATTCCATTGTTGTGATCCTGAAGGTTTATAATGTAAAGCCTTCCCATCATATCTGTTTTCGGCATATTCTACTATAGCACTAAGAAAATTCAAACTCATTCTTTATTTATCAGTACGAATCGCAAAATAAACAAAATATCATATTCAGAGAGGTAGATTGAGAAAAATATTAAATTATAAGAAGGTCATTACTTAAAATTCTATAAACTATTTCAGATTTTTTTGTGTAATTGATGCCATTCTCTTACATCGGTAAAAAAAAAGGTATACATCCTGTTTTTGTTACAGGAAAATTGTGCTCCTTTAAAAATTAATCTCACAAATAACCGTAGTACAATCAAATAATCAACTAGTTAAATAGGTTACGATAACGATAACATCATCAAATTATGCCATTACCAAGCTATACAGGTACATTAGGTATTAAACGATCTGCCCATTTGTTAAGAAGGGCAGCATTTGGAGGGAAGAAGGCGGATATTGATGCTTTTTCATCCTTAACAGCTCCGGTTGCTGTGGCTAACCTCTTTGGTAATCCTTTACCTGATCCGACTCTTCCGATCGATCCATTAACAAATCTTGAATGGATTACGAATGGAGCATCAGATTCTGGAAGTGAAGATTCAGAATTGCAGGATTATTTTAAAAGCTGGTTTGTCGGACAGATGTTAGGCACTGGCCAGATGTCAAATATAAAACTATCGTATCAGGTTAGAGAGAAGATCGTTTTGTTTTTGCATACCCATTTTACAACAAAGCAATCAGTAGTAAGTAATAGCAGGTCATTGTATTTTCAAAACCAGTTATTTAGAATTTATGCAATGGACAAGGATCTGGATATTGATGTTAACTTTAAAAACCTGACGAAAAAACTGTGCCTTGATAATGCGATGCTCAAATTCCTGGATGGGAGATTGAATGTTAAGGGGAATCCAAATGAGAATTTTGCCAGGGAATTAATGGAATTATATACAATTGGCCGGGGATTGGAAGGCACATTGCCTGATGCTACAGAACAGGGAGATTACTTTAACTATAAGGAACAGGATGTTCAGGCAGCCGCAAGGGTGTTGTCAGGCTTTGATATAGATATAGATTTCATAACCATTGATCAGGAAACCGGCCTGCCAAGAGGAAGAGCCCGGGGAGGTATTAATGCGACCCAACACGATACAGGGACCAAACAATTCAGCGACAGACTGGATAATGCAGTTATAAGCCCTGATCCTCTTCTTTTAGCTGATCCCTTGGTGACGGATGAAGAAGTCGCCATTGACGAGATCAGTCAATTGATTGAATTATTGTATTCGAAAAATGAGACAGCAAGACATATATGCAGAAAGATTTATAGGTTTTATGTTTATCATGACATAACTGCAGAAATAGAAAGCAATATAATTAGCGAAATGGCCAACACTTTCGCATCTAGTGGCTTCAAGGTTCAGAGTGTTATTGAAGAGTTATTAATGAGTCAGCATTTTTATGATGCCAATGCAGGACTTGATGATAATAATTTCGGTGGAATAATAAAATCACCTTTAGATCTTATTCTGGGGACTATTCAGTTTTTCGAGTTGTCACTACCTGATTACCAGGGAGATATTGTTAATTTCTATGAGGTAACAGCAGATTTGATAGGGAGTATGAATTACCAGGGTCTTGATCTTTACGAGCCATTTGAAGTAGCGGGGTATTCTGCTTATCACCAGTATCCGGTGTATAACAGAAACTGGATTTCTACGAATTATTTAACCAGAAGATATGACTATATCAGACAGTTTCTGGATGGGATGGAGATGATGGGATCAATAAATTCATTTTGAATTACTTCAATTCATTAAGGATAATTTTCCAGATAATGTTGCAGAAAATGCTGAATCATTGATCATGTCATTGGTTGAATATTTGCTGCCAGCTTCAGAAAACCTGACTTTTAGTGATAATGATGATAATGCGGAGATAACAAATGAAAGGTTAAGAAATCTTCAGATATGCTTTTTCTGTTTGATCCCCAGATCGATGCTGATCCAATATCATCCTGGACTTTCAGGTGGAATAATCCTGTTGATAATGAAGTAGTGAGAAATCAGTTATTAAACCTGATGAACGCCATGTTACAATCACCAGAATACCAGTTAATGTAAAGCATATGAAAAGAAGAGATTTTATAAAGAAATTCCCTCTTGTTGCAGGTGTCCCCTTCGCAATTGGTGGTGTACCTCTGAAATTGTATGCTGAAAGGAATACTTATACCAGGATGGCAGCCGGCAGCACCAACGATAATGTGTTGATCATTTTGCAGCTTCATGGCGGGAATGATGGTTTAAATACTCTGATACCTATCGAACAATATGATCAGTATTACAGTCGAAGGGCCAATATTGCCATCCCCGCAAATAATAGTGTGCGAAAAGTCATTCCATTGGATAGTACATTGCCTTCACCTGACCAGGTTGGATTGCATCCTGATATGAATGAAGTTAAAGAACTATATGACCAGGGTCGTGTAAAGATCATTCAGGGTGTATCCTATAAGAATAATAATGGATCACATTTTCGGGGCAGAGACATATGGTTTATGGGGGGAGGATTCGACGATTATTATTCATCAGGATGGGTAGGAAGATATTTGCAAAACGAATATGCCCCACAACAATACCCGGACGATTTTCCTAATGAATCTATGCTGGATCCATTGGCTATTGAACTTGGAAGTGATGTATCTCTGATCTTCCACCAGGAAGGCAATATCCCAACTTCTATTTCACTGGGAAGTGATCCTGTGGCCTTTGCAAATTTGGTGGATCAATTAAATGGATTTGATGATGAAGGTATCGATCCCAGGGGTAAGCCTCCGGTTTCACTAGATAATTCACCGTATGGCAAGGAATTGAACTGGATCCTCAATCTGGAAGATAAATCTGAAGATTATGCACAGAGGTTGCTGGAAGTATATGAAAATGCCAACACAACTGGTATAACATATCCTGAAACCTATCCCTTTAATGCGCCAACAGGAAATTTAAAAAACACTTTATCACCGCAATTGCAATTAATTGCCAGGTTAATAGATGGAGGAGGACCCGGTTTGGGAGTAAAAACTAAAGTTTTTCTGGTAAAACTTGGTGGATTTGATACTCATGCAACGCAAGTTGAGTCTTATGATCCTACAATGGGCGTACATGCATCCAAATTATATCATATTTCATCAGCGATGAAAGCCTTCCAGGAGGATTTGAGGGCCAGGGGAATTGAAGACAGAGTATTAACAGTTACCACTTCCGAGTTTGGAAGAAGAATTTCCTCAAACGGTAGTTTTGGAACTGATCACGGAACAGGGGCGCCTTTATTTGTATTTGGGCAAGGCGTAATCCCCGGTGTTATCGGAACAAACCCTGATTTGTCACCTGAAAACGGGAATGTTCCTATACAATATGATTATCGCCAGGTATATGCAAATATTTTATTGGATTGGATGGGAGTGGATAAGGAAACCATCAATAATGATGTATTTTTTGGTAATTTTATTGATGGCCCTAGGGAAGATGGAGGGGTATATGAAAAACTTCCAATAGCCGGAGATGCTGTAACTGGATTTGATTCATTCGTTGCCAATAAATATTTTATTGAATCATTATATCCTAATCCAGCTATAGATGAAACTGCACTTTCTTTCCATATTAATACTGAACTTCAGGTATTTATAACAATAATGGATGCAAAAGGACGTATAATGAAGGGAAATCGTTAAAGGAGGTC
>CALOCZ010000009.1:0-17573 GCA_942491935.1 uncultured Cytophagales bacterium | reverse complement strand
GATCCTTGATACGCTTGCCCTGGAACATGGCGAGGGACTGCTGCAGGTTGGCACCATTGTGGCCGAAACGTTGTTCGCCAAAGTAATTCGGTACACCCTGTTGGACAAGCTGTTGCAAGCGGGTCTGCAACACCGCCAGATCACCCTGCAGATCGCGAATCACCAACTGGAACCGATTGCCCTGCAACGTACCGCGCCGTAATTTACGCCGATGACGCGCATGCTGGAGTACCTGCACATTCTCGATACCCAGATTTTCCCAATCAGGCTCCAGTCGCACCGGCCAAACCCAGGCTGAACCATTGGCGTGTGACGGCGTTGCGATCCTTTAATCCCGCGTAACTTACATCCCGCTTGGGAATGCCGGCATAACGGGCCAGTTGATCGGCCAGCCACTGGGTATTGGTGTTGCGCTTTTCAATCCGCAGCAACACATGCTCACCCTTTCCTTCAGGTTCAAATCCCAGTACTTCATCCACAAAAAAATCTTCCGGCCGGGCACGCATGACACCACTGACCGGTGGCACACCAAGGGCATCGGACAACGAATCAAACACGGGACAGGAAAGACTAGGCTTGCGGCATCAGCAACACCACCGCCATGGCGGCAATACCTTCGCCGCGGCCGGTGAAGCCCATTTGCTCGGTGGTGGTTGCCTTGAGACTGACGCTGTTAACTTCGGCATGAAGATCCTGCGCCAGGTTCTCCCGCATTGCGGGCAAATGCGGTGCCAGTTTAGGCGCTTGTGCCACGATGGTGATATCGAGGTTATTAATGCGATACTGCTGTTGCTGCATTAATTCGACCACGTGCTGTAACAGGATGCGACTGTCGATGCCTTTATACTCATCACTGCTGTCAGGAAAATGCTGCCCGATATCACCAGGCCAGGGGCACCCAGGATGGCATCACATAAAGCATGGATGACCACATCACCGTAAGAGTGGGCTTGCATGCCTTTAGCAAACAGGGATTTCCACCCCACCCAACACCAGTCGACCGCTGTCGCTAAATCGATGGGCATCAAAGCCTTGTCCAATACGCATGCTTAACTGCTCTGTTGCTGAAGATAAAATGTCGCCAGGGCCAAATCCTCGGGCCGCGTGACCTTGATGTTATCGGCATGGCCTTCCACCAATACGGGTTCATGTCCCCACCAGTTCCATCGCCGAGGATTCATCCGTAACCAGCGCTTCATCCTCTATCGACTGCTCCAGCGCATGACGCAATTTGCCAAAACGAAACATCTGCGGCGTGAGTGCATGCCACAGGCCTTCCCGTGACTCCGTGGTAATAACCCGCCGCTTCGAGTCGGCACGTTTCATGGTGTCGCGTACCGGTACGGCCAAGAGTCCCCCGACAGCATCATCGGCAAGTTGCGAGATTAAATTGGAAATATCATCCGGGCGTACACAGGGACGCGCCGCATCGTGAACCAGCACCCAGTCATCATCGCTGGCGTGAGTGGCAAGTTCCTGTAGCGCATTCAATACCGAATGACACCGTTCTACCCCGCCTTCCGCCACCCACAAGGCTTTATCCAGACATAAATCCAGCTCGGGCCAGTATTCATCTTCTGCCGATATGGCAACAACGATGCCTTCGATATGAGGATTTGCAACAAGACGTGAAATGGCATGTTCAATTAATGATCGTCCATCGATCTCCAGGTATTGCTTGGGTCGATCGGCGCGCATACGTTTACCGACACCGGCGGCCGGCACCACAGCCCAGTATTTAAGGGACGAGGAACGAGTGACGAGGGACGAGGACATAGATGTTCGAAAAATATCTAATTGTAAAACTTGTGCAAAGGTATTCGCATTGTCTTTTCAACCACAACTACAATACTAATTAATGAAAGTTTAACAAGGTAGATTCCTTTTGCATACCCTCTCTATTTTTTCCACATGAGTTACACAGGCCTTTGAAAAATTGAACTGCAAACTGAAAACAAAATCCACCTGGTTTTTTCTCGTCCCTCGTCACTTGTCACTCGTCCCTCTTTAGTCGTCCCTCGTCACCTGGCTCTTCCACAACCTGGATATAGGTTTCACCCTCTTTAATCATCCCGAGATCGTTACGCGATCGTTCTTCAATGGCGTCAAGACCGGTTTTCAGATCCTTGACTTCCGCCGCCAGCGTCTCGTTACGTTCCTTCAAGTGGGCGTTTTCAAGCTGCTGCGTATCAACTTCTTGCTGTAAATGCCAGACAGTCGCCAGACTGCCATCCCCGACCCACAGATCATATTGCAGGACCAGTAGCAGGATAAGTAGAATGGCGACAAGGATTCGCATAATACTTATTTAAGATTATAAAACGCCTTGCGCCCCGGGAATGTGGCCTTGTCACCCAGTTCTTCACTGATGCGAATTAACTGGTTGTACTTGGCGACCCGATCCGAACGGGACATGGAACCGGTTTTAATCTGCCCGACACTGGTGGCCACCGCCAAATCGGCGATAATGGTATCTTCCGTCTCACCGGATCGATGGGAGATCACCGCGGTATAGCCTGCTTTTTTGGCCATATCGATTGCCGCCAGGGTTTCGGTCAACGTCCCGATCTGGTTGACCTTGATCAGAATCGAATTGGTAATGTGCTTATCAATACCTTGCTGGAAAATCTTTGTGTTGGTCACAAACAGATCATCCCCGACCAGTTGCACCCTGTTACCCAGGCGTTCAGTGATTTCCTTCCAGCCATCCCAATCGTCTTCGGCCAGACCGTCTTCGATACTGATGATGGGATATTTGTTGACCCAGTCTTCCAGTACATCAATAAATTCAGATGCTGTCAGGCTCTTGTTTTCGGAGGCCAGGACATATTTACCGTCTTTGTAGAATTCACTACTGGCTGCATCGATGGCAATCATGACGTCTTCACCGGCCTTGTAACCGGCCTTGTCGATCGCTTCGAGAATGACTTCAATCGCAGCTTCATTGGAAGGCAGGTCCGGCGCAAAACCGCCTTCATCACCCACCGAGGTATTCATTCCTTTGTCATGCAGGACTTTCTTCAAGGCATGAAATATTTCCGCGCCATAGCGAATCAAAGGAAAATTCGGATATTAATTATAATTTGACAGGCATGAAAGATTGGGCTTTTGGCTGTTCCTAACCAAGTTATAAATTGATGCAAATATTGAGAGATATTTTTGACATTTGCAAACACACTAATAGATAGTTTACCCATCCATAAAACAGTATAAAATCCAAGAGAAATTTCAATTACCATTTACTGCCAAAATTGACAGGAATATTAGACCAAATAATGGCTTAATAAAAATTATCAATTAGTGTAGCATTTGATGTGATAATCTTACATAAAGGTCACACTTAATCCAGGAAAAATAAAGGCATAAAAAAAAGACTTGGAGGAGATAGAAGGGGTTTCTACATACACTCAAGTCCTTTGTTCAACCAGCTATGTTCTACAAATTTAAAAAAAAATTTATATTCCAAAAATTTGAGGACATTTTTTTACAAAAAATTTACAAAAAAAATCAATTTTTTCAGGTTTTCAAATGCTATTTTTTTAATAAAAACATATATTTATTAAAATATTTATATTTATTTAATTTTATCTATAAAATATTTTTATGTAAATGTTATTTATATTACATTTGTTGTAATTTTAAAAAATGTAGGGTGATGAAATAGGCAGCCATGCCCTCCTGTCTCGAGGGTGGGGAAAAAAAGGACAAATTACGTAAGTTCGTGACTAACTACCCCATGAAGGTTCGAATCCTTCCCCTACAGCAATAGACTGAATAATTGAATTTTACTTGTTAGTACATAAAGTAATACTTTATAGCTTTGTATAGAAAATCAAGGTGATTGAAAACTTGTAAAATGATGAGATATATCAGACATATTACACATGTAATTTTGGCTTCATTTTAGCCAATTTTGACGGCCTTTTTTACTTGATTTAAGCTCCTCTTTACTCCCCCGCGTTCAATGCAAAATGAGTGGATTTCTCACATTAATATCTGAAAATATTTTGGCTGAATCTGGGCATAAATCTTGGACATATTCGGTCAAAAAAAATAGCTTCAAAGAAAAGCGTTATTCATATTTCAAAGTCTCCGCAGGATTCGTATTTGCAGATCTCCAGGTGCGGTAACTTACCGTCAGCGTGGCAATAAGAAATGCAATGATACCGGAAGCCAAAAGCGTAGTCATCTGAACGTTGGTATGATAGGCGAAAGTTCCCAGCCACTTCGTCATCCCCCACCATGCCACAGGGACCGAGATGACTATAGCTATTACCACTAATCGAAGGAAGGCAGTATTCAATAATAGAAGTATGTCTGACACCGAGGCACCCATTACTTTTCTTATGCCTATCTCCTTCGTTCTTTGTTCAGTGGAATAGGAGACCAGTCCAAATAATCCAAGAACAGCAATCAGTATGGCAAGCCCGGAAAAATATTGTATCAATTTACTCAGACGGTCTTCTGAATTATACTGTTCATCAAAATTCTCTGAAACATAATAATAAGTGAAAGGATAGTTTGGACGGAGTGTAGTCCATTCTTCCTTTAGAAAATCGAATACCTCACTTTTTTCACTTTCAAGGAATTTGACCATTACGCTTCTCCTGCGCCCTGAAGTAATTAGAAATATCATAGGTGCAATTTCCTGGTGGAGAGATTCAAAGTGAAAGTCCTGCACAACACCTATCACCCGGCCAGCAGTATTCCCATAATGAAACTCCCTGTCAATTGCATCTTCAGCACTTTCCCATCCTATTTCCCGGATGGCGGTCGCATTCAATATATATGCCCCCACAGAATCCGATGCCAATTGGTCGTCAAAATTTCTCCCAGCCACAATATTAGCACTGAGTACATTTAAAAAATCGTGATCGACATGAATGTCAGCCACCCTGAATAGAATAGGCTTAAGTTCGCCATTAACCTCCGCTTCAGTTGAATTGGAATCCAGCAGGCGACCCGAAGGAACGCGGCTGGTCATCGCAACTTTAGTGATGCCGGGATGATCCAGCAATCTTGACTTAACAATCTCATATTTATTGTATATTTCATCACTCATAGGCAACACAAGGATATTTTCCCTGTCAAATCCAAGCTCCTTTGACTTTACAAACTGAAGCTGATCATTTATTACGCCTACACCTATAACCAGTATAATTGAAATAAGAAATTGAAATACAACCAGTATATGTCGGAAATTCAGGGTACTCTTTTTATCTGTAAGTGTGCCTTTGATTACTTTGATCGGATTAAAGGAGGATAGGTATACGGCCGGATAGCTGCCTGCAATCAAACCACTCAGTAATACGATAAGGATAAAGACAACTAAGTTGTTTGGGCTGTACCAATAAAGCCAGTTCCAGATCCTTTTCAATAAAATTATTAAAGTATGGAAGTACTAATGCAGATATGATAACAGCGATGATCACAGCTAGAAAAGAATATATGATCGATTCGGCAATGAATTGATTGAACAAATTCATCCTGTATGCGCCCATAACTTTTCGCAATCCCACCTCCTTGGATCTTTTTAAGGATCGCGCAGTGGACAAGTTCATGAAATTAATACAGGCAATAAGCAATATAAACAAAGCGATCGCTCCATAAATAATAACAAAGGTAATATTGCCATTGGTCTCTAGTTCTGTATCCAGGTGGGAATGAAGATGTATCGATTCAAGAGGCCAGAGATTCAAACGGGTCCAGTCTGAGGCTTTTAAATCCGAATTATCCGATTGTATGTGACGGTTTAGAAATTCCGGGAATTCCGCCTCAAGTTCCTTAGGATCATAACTTTCCTTAAGTAAAATATATGTGGCGTAATTATTACTGCCCCAATTTCCCATCATATTTTCCCGCCCGAAGAAATTCTCGACGGTAATAAAAGAGATCAGACAATCAAAATGGAAATGAGAATTTCGAGGAACGTCCTTAGTGACACCTGTCACCTTCACATCCAGTATATCATCATAACGCATGGTCTTTCCTATCGGATCAATCCCCTTAAAATATATATCTGCAAACGACTCTGAAATGACAATACTATTTGGTTCAGTTAACATGGTACTTTTATCCCCCTTTACCACATCAAAGGAGAAAATGTCAAATAGTGTTGGTTCAGCGAAAAAGACACCTTCCTGTTCCAGATGGATATCCTCATAACTTATTA
This sequence comes from uncultured Cytophagales bacterium, assembly GCA_942491935.1. Classification (GTDB taxonomy): domain Bacteria; phylum Bacteroidota; class Bacteroidia; order Cytophagales; family Cyclobacteriaceae; genus JAGTVG01. The sequence goes on along the minus strand of CALOCZ010000009.1, from coordinate 11,401 downwards.
GAGAACCTCCGGAAGGCAGTAACCTGACTGAATATTCAATGACACCTTCAAAATCACCATCCAGCAAAGGGCCAAAAGGCGGGGCAATCTGTCCCAAATGTAAATTCGTAACACCATCCTCATTTAAAAATTCCCTGGAAATCCTGTAAATCCGGTCCGCATGTTTGTGGTATGTATCATAACTTAATTCATCCAGAATGTAAAGACTGATCAAAATGCAGGCTGCCATCCCGAATGCAAGACCGGATATATTAATCAATGAAAAAACCTTATTTCTGATAAGGTTTCTGTAAGCAACTATTAAAAAGTTCTTAAACATACTGCTATATTCTAATTACTTTCTGAAAACAACATAAAATATCTCTATTCATATCGGAGTGAATCGACCGGATTTGTAATGGCTGCTTTTATAGAATGATAACTGACCGTTAGAAATGCAATCACAAAGGAAACTATCCCTGCTAAAAGGATTACTGTTGGATAAACTGATGCCATTTTTATTTTATAAGCAAATCCTTCAAGCCATTTATTCATCCCCAGATATACAAGAGGAACAGCAATCAGGAAAGAAATTATGATCAATTTTGCAAAATCCTTTGAAAGCAGAGTGATAATACCACCAATAGACGATCCCATAACCTTCCTGACGCCAATTTCTTTTTTACGCTGAATTGTGGTGTATGCGGCAAGCCCAAATAATCCAACACTGGCAATTATTATGGCCAGGATAGAAAAGATCAGCATGATCATTCCAGAATCATTTTCAGCTTCATATAAAGTGTTTAAGTTCTGATCCAGGAAAGAAAATTTAAATGGATCATCTGGTACATATTTCTTCCAGAGTTTTTCCAGTTCTGCTAAGTCAGAAGAAAAATCCCGGGTATTCATTTTAATGTTTATGTATTGTGCATTGTTATTGGCATACCACAAGGTTAAGGGTGTTATCTGTGTATGAAGTGATTGAAAGTTAAAATCCTTAATAACTCCAACTATTGTGAAAGTTACCGGCGGTACTTCTCCGGCGGCCGGAGTAGTAAGCGTAGCACCAATCGGTTCCTCGATCCCAAATGCTTTTACAGCCGTTTCGTTTATAATAAGAGACAGCGAATCTTCAAAATCCTCATCGAAATCCCTTCCTGCTATCATTTCAAGGTTTAAGGTTTCAATATAGTCCTCATCAATGACCATATTCTTCGTGGTAAGTACTTCTGAACCCTCATTAACCTGGAAAAAAGCGCCAAAAAATTGATCTCTTCCTGGAATGGAGCTGGACACACCCAGGCTTTTTACAAAACTGAAAGTGCGCAATTCATCTTTGAATGCATCAAACTGGTCATCCAGGGCAAAAGCCCGTTCAATGATGATCACATTATCTTTATCAAACCCAAGCTGTCTGTTTTGCAGGTAGTTTAATTGTTTATAGATAATCAATGTTCCGGCGATCAAAACAATAGAAATGAAAAACTGTACGATCACCAGGCTGTTCCGCAACCATAGACCCTTTTTCCCGGCAGCAAAACGTCCTTTTAATACATCTGAGGGTTTAAATGCAGATAGAAAGATGGCAGGATATAAACCGGATAATATACCTACAAGCAAGGCAAATCCAAGCAAAACGGGTAGAATAAGACTTTCCAGGTGTAGTTCCAGATTTTTATTCGCCAACTGACTAAAATAAGGCAAGGACGAACTTACAATTACTACCCCGATAACCAGGCTGATTAGGCTTATAACCACAGATTCTATCGTTATCTGAAAGATGATCTTCTTTCTGGAAGATCCAAGCGTTTTTCTTACTCCAATTTCTTTTGCCCTCTCGGAAGAACGGGCTGTAGCCAGGTTTATGAAATTTATACAAGCTATCAGCAGAATAAATACCGAAATAGATATAAAAATATAAACGATTGCGATATTCCCATTAACCTGCATTTCGTTTTCAAGTTGAGAATGCAGGTGGATGCTGGTCAGAGGTTGAAGGAAATAATTATAGCCATTTCCTGCAGCAATATATTCATCATATGATATATTCAGGTTCTCCTGGATTTGGGGCCCTGCATATTTTTTAACAATTTCCGGCATTTTCTCTTCCATCAATGCCGGATCAGCTCCATCGCTAAGGACTACATATTGATATGCAGAAAAACCTGTATAGTTCATGGCATTGAAGAATGCCAATGTATTCAACGACCCTATGATATCAAATTTGAAATGAGAGTTCTCCGGCAAATCTTTACAGATACCGGATACCGTAAATTCTCCTGCACCGGTAACCAGGATCTTATTTATAGGGTCCACTTCGCCAAAGTACCTTTTGGCAGTAGATTCAGTCATAACAAGTTTATTAGCCCCCCGCATAACTGTCTCCCTGTCTCCCTTCAAAAGAGGCAAGGTAAACACCTTAAAGAAATTTGAATCGGCAAGCAATACATGTTTTTCCTCCATGGTCACCTGTTCCCCGTTCTCCTTCTCATATCGGACAACAACAGGATTAACAAAATTAAAAAGTCTGACCACCTGTTCTACTTCCGGAAGTTCCTCACCCAATATTTCTCCAAAAGAATGGGGAGTTATAGCATAATATGTCGAATGGGTAGGATATATTCGCTCCAGGGCCAACCTGTAAATATTATCTGAGTTTTCATGAAATTTATCATAGGATATCTCATCCTCAACAAATAATCCAATCAGGATACAACCAGCAAGACCAATAGCCAGTCCCAATATATTAATGGCGCTGTATACTTTGTTTTTTATCAGATTCCGGATCCCGATCTTAACAAAACTTATAAACATATGTGATGAATTTTACATGGAGCATTATATGGGCATACCAATCCTCCACAGTTTTTATCTGACAGACTTAAAAGCGCAAGATATATGCCAAAGCGGTAACCATCTGTATATCAAATATTTGCAAAAAAAGGGAAAGAAAAGAGATTGTTCAACATCGGGCAAACCTGTCCGCTTAAGAACAAAATCCTAATTAAGTTTCGTGTCTGGGGAATTATATTAATGATATTATATGGCCTTACGGTTACGGGGAATTGATTCGTTTATCTGATACCTGATTTCATCGATTTCCTTTTTATGTTCTTCGATGAACTTCTTAATCCTTTCATCATATTCACCCTTAAGCAAATCCTGCATTCGCTCATGTAGTTCATCCATTTTTTCTTTATCAAAAGGCATTTCTTCTAAATTTTCTCCGTTGAAATTAAAACCGTGAAACTGAAACTGGTCATCCTTAAAAAACTTTTTAAAATGATCCTCGAAAAATGTTGAATCCGGGAAATTAAATTCGAAATTTTCCTGTATATCCTTGAATTTTTCAAGAGCTTCATCATCAAGGTAAAACTTTGACATAAACTCTTCTCCAAATCCCTCCCATCCCTGTTGGAACTGCTCGAAGTTTTCTTCAAAGTTCTTAAAAAACTCTTCATTAAAACTTCCTTCATCAGACCAATTCCAGGTATAAACCGAATCATACCTGGACAGGTTGCCATTCTCATCATACTCTTTTCTTGTTTCTGTTTTAACTTCGGGTTCTTTGCTTTCAGATGCATCCTGATCTTTATCCTGCCCAAAAACTGAAATCGAGAATATAAAAATGATAAGAAATGTGAATGAGGTTTTCATAGTTTTGAGGATTAGCTTTTCGTCCCTAATTCAAATAAACGACAAATTAAAATTCAGGATAAATTATTTAACAATTTTTAACCAGATTTAACGGTTCTTAGGTGTGATCTGTATCCGCCAGGTCAATCCGGCATTTATTTTATAATCTCTGCTGAAGTTCCCCATATTTATGGCCAGTCCCAACCTGTCAGAGGAATCTATATAGGCTATTGGGGATTCCTTGGTCACCTCCCCAAAAGTATTCACAAAAGGCAGGTCACTCTTATGGATCAGGCCATCGGATTCAAAGATCTCTACCTGAAGAAGGTCCCCGCCCGAAATCTCTAGCTCATCACATAGAGACCTTGGGATATTTGTACAGATATTACCAAATGGATATTCAACCTTAATGATCATTCCTTCGATCACTTTATACTTCACAAGTGCTTTCTGAATTGGCAGGGTAATGATAGGATCTTCCATCTTGAATCCAATATCTTTGATATTGACCTGACCGGTAGCCAACCTGCCAGCATCATAAGCAAATATGTCGCGTCCATGGAAAGTGTGAAACTTCTCAGATCCCGGCAGTCTGTTCATAGATTCAGAAATAACCCTGACATCCTCTAAACCAGGATCATTACATATCTCCGATAAGATTCCATTATCCGGGCATAATAGGGTATGTCCGGATCTTGTTTTAACAGCCAGTGATTTGCGTCCCATGCCTACACCAGGATCTACAACGACAACGAAAATGGTACCTTCAGGCCAATAATGGATGGTATCAGATAGTGTATAGGCTGCCTCCAGAATGTTTTGAGGTTCGATATTATGAGATATATCAAAGATCCGGATATCGGGATCAAGATTCAGAATAACTCCTTTCATCGATCCTACAAAATGTCCGCGGTCACCAAAATCTGTGATTAATGCAATTATTTTCTTATTATGCATATGAGATAGTCTTGATATTTTGTTTGCAATTACCCATTATTTAAATTTAAAATCAAGCAAACAGGAATTTAGAAAATAACCAGGCCACCGGGGTAAAGATTTTATTATAAGATAATTAATAAATATGTTTACTGAATATTCAATTTATTGAAACTTTAAACTGAGAATATACACCCATGAATGCAAAAATAGTTGAATTTGAAGTACTTGAGGAAAGGCGGGAAGAGATGATCGAAGCCATTGAGATATTCACAAGGGCAGTACACGTTTCTGAACCAGGTTCCAGGTTATATGTATCCTTGCAGGACAAGAGCAACCTGAATAAATTCACCCACATTATGGCATTTGAAAATGAAGGTGCTGAATTGAAACATAAAACAGCCGGGTACACAGAAGAGTTTGTTCATATTCTGGATAATATCTGTAAGAACAAACCTGTCTTCAAGGAGTTTAATTATGTAGGAGGATTGTAAATATGGAATATGTCATTATTGCGGCGGTAGCCTTCGTTGCCTCTCTTCTTTCATTCTTTTCCGGATTCGGCCTGGGCACCCTTTTGATGCCTGCTTTTGCGATATTTTTTCCCATAGATATCGCCATCAGTCTTACAGCTATTGTACACTTTCTCAATAATATTGTCAAATTTCTATTGACCGGGAAGCAAGTCAACAAACAGGTGTTTCTTCGCTTTGGACTATCTGCAATACCTGCAGCATTTCTCGGAGCATTCCTGCTTGTATATCTGACGGGCATCCAAAAAGATATTCCAGTAGAAATTCTCGGATTGCATTTCAGCATAATACCCGTAAATGTTGTTATTGGGACAGTAATGATCGTTTTCGCCTGGATGGATTTAAATAAAAATTTTAAACAACTGTCATTCCCTAAAAATAAATTGTGGGTTGGCGGATTACTGAGTGGATTCTTTGGAGGATTATCCGGTCACCAGGGAGCATTGCGAAGTGCTTTTCTGATAAATTTCGGACTATCGAAGGAAAGTTTTGTGGCTACCGGGATTGCAATTGCTTTAGTTGTAGATATCGTTCGAATGAGCATCTACACAGCAAAATACACACAATCCGGGATTACAGACCATATGTCTATTCTGCTAGTAGCCCTTCTGGCTGCTTTCGCAGGGGCGATCGGCGGCAGGATTTTATTGAAAAAGATCACCATTGGTTTCATTAGAACAATCGTTGCTATTTTGCTCATAGCAATTGGCATCGGGCTGATTAGCGGATTGATATAAATTGTACCTATATCCCGGATCAAGAAATGAAATTTTCATATATTTTATTCAATTATATAAATTCAAAAATTACTTTTAGATCTATATGGATATTGTATTAATTATTATCGGCATCATCCTTCTTTTGATAGGATTCGTGGGATGTATTATCCCAGGAATTCCAGGCCCTCCGATCGCATATATTGGAATGTTGATACAAATTTTTAAAACTGAAAATCCCTTCACAACAAAATTTCTTGTCATCTGGGCATTCATTGTAGTGGCTGTTTCGGTTCTCGACTATATTGTCCCGGTAATTGGCACAAAAAAGTTCGGAGGCTCGAAAAGGGGCATTTGGGGCAGTATAATAGGTCTTTTCGTCGGGATCTTTTTCTTTCCACCTATCGGATTAATAATAGGACCATTTCTGGGTGCTTTCATTGCTGAACTCACAGGCGGAAAGGAAACTCAACCGGCATTGAAAGCTGGATTTGGTTCCTTTATTGGATTCATAACCGGAGTTGTATTAAAGCTGGTGGTCACTGGTTTGATGACATATTATTTTTTCGGATCATTTATCTGATCCGATATGTTTGTAAATTTTATATCGGAAAACTTCAAAATAGCTTTTCAGCAGGGCACTTTTCTTCAGTCCAAATCCTTTAAGTTCATATTTATTGGGGTTTTACAATCTTTGATGTAAATCGATAGAGAAAAAAGCAAATAAGAACCAGTGATTTTACACCTGATCATGCATCAAACAACCCAATATTGTTCCCTTTATACCAATAATTATGTTTTTTTGGCCATTTTGTAACAAATAGGTTCTTTTTATCCCTATCCGCATTCTTTCTATCCGATTCAATCTCCAATAAAATATATTCGTACAACAGCCAATTGTTATGTGCAAATTTTTAATAACTGTTTTATTTTTGTTTTTTCTAATCCTCCCTGTCGATGGGCAGGGTAATCCGCCTAATACTCAGACAGAATACATTACAATAGATTCGATTAATGTAATCAAGAACTGGCGTACCCGGGATGCCATCATATTGAGTGAACTTGATTTTAAACCAGGCGATCGAGTGAGGAGAGGCGAGATTGATTCATGCATGATCAAGTTGTATAATATCGGAAACTTTGCACGGGTTGAATATGATATCGATACACTTGAAGGAGATCGGCATGTTTTGACCATAACTGCAAAGGATGCATTGACTCTGGTCCCTATCCTTTCATTCTCGGGGAACCGGAACGACTGGCAACTGGGTATGGGTTTTTCAGACCATAATTTCCTTGGACGGAACATACACCTGAAAATTGATGGTACAATTGGCACGAGGGATAAAAATTTTCGCCTGATATTTAATATTCCAAGGCAGCTGATGTACAAGAACATGTCAATTGGTGGAGGCTTTCTATATGGAAACAGCCGGGATTATATTATAGAGGACGGTGAAAAAATCGCCGGGATCGGGTATACCAGAAAAGAAGTTTTTGGAAGCATCTCCAATCCCTGGCATGAAGACTTCAAGTACAGGTTCTCTCCAAACTTTGGCTGGAAACTTTTTCAACATAAAACCGATTCTTCTCTTATCTCTACAGATATCCCAAACGCTGGTGATTATACCATTAACTATTTAAGTTTATCGACAAGTGAATCTATAGGTTTCATCCAACATATTCAGCATCAGGAGAAAGGATACCTGGTTCATCTTGGAATAGGAGCAGGTATCGGACTTGATGTAAACAGTCCTTCCTATTTCAGCATAGGTGGAGGTGCATCTTACCACAAATTATTCAATCCGGTTGTACAATGGAGTACTTCCTTCAACACTTCATATACTACTGCGGATATACCATCCCTGATACACTATCTCGGAGGAGGACAGGTAAAGGGAATAATCACCGGGGAGATATATGGCAAAGCTGTATATTATGGAAACACAGGCGTGTATCTAACATATATAAACAGGGATTGGTTTGCAATAGAGCAATCGATTTATGTGAATGTTGGGAATGGCAGTATGGTATATGCTGACTTATTCAGAACAAAGCCTCTTGCTTCTGTCGGGACAGGCTTTAAAGCCTGGCTCCCCATGATCCCCTGGTTGGCGGTAAGTGTATATTTTACCTATTCCAAGAACAAATCGAATTGGTTCCAGCTCCAGTTTTAGATTCAATTAATGGCCCTTCATACGTTATCTGGCCATATTAAATTAACCATTCAACCGTCTGGCAAAAAAACCTCCATATTTCGGATCTATTTATAATTTCATTGAATTTAAGTATAGTTTTATTTAGGTATTGAAAACTAAATGAAGATCCATAATACTTGCCTCATGAAAAAAAACACTTTATAAAGTATACCCTCTTGTCAGGCTCCGCACTCGCGTTTGAATCCTTCATATTTCCGGCAACTGATTAAACAACCTCAGCAGATACAGGCATGCAATTATATAGCATGTCAAAAGGGCTATCCAATGACTTTGTCTGCACCCTTGAAATGCTGGCTGAGGTACGGTATACTAACCTTGAATTTGCTGGCTCCCTAATTAATTGATCCCTGATTTTTTCCCGGGCACTGCCAGTGCCAAGGTTTTTTGAACTATCATAAAGCCTTAAATAGCTCTAAATTATTTCTCGTTTTAAGAAATTCTCAACCCCAGGGCTCAATTTTATCCCCTCCTTAAGAAGTGGATCGGGTTCAGGTTCCTGCATCGTAAATTGCAAAGGAATTACACCCGCCCAGACATCCAGGTCATAGTCTTCTTTGTCATCAACAGGTGGTCCGGTTCGTACCTTTGCCGAGGCTTCATTAACAGGTATTGCCAATACCGTGGTGGCTTTCAATTCTTTCTCATTAGGAAGTCTTACCTCTTCCCATCGGTCTTTCATTACCTGATCGCTAACTATCTTCAATGCACGAAGCTTTTCTTCAGGATCAGTGACCACTGCAGCAGTCCCAAATAAAACTACTGAACGGTAATTCATGGAATGGTGAAATGCGGACCGGGCCAGGGCAATACCATCAACCAGGGTAACGGCAACAGAAATTTCAATCCCCTTCTGAAGAGATTTCAGCATCCGGCTGGAGTTTGCCCCATGAATATATAATTTATCATTATCCAGGCCAAACAAAGTTGGGATCACAACTGGATAACCTTCATAAATAAATCCAATATGGCAGAGAAAATGGGCATCCAGTATGGAATGAATAGATTCTTTGTCATATTTTCCCCGGGAGGGGACTCTTTTAACCCTTATTCTGCCTGTGGTATCCATGATTAATTATCTGTTTGGTCATAAACGGATTCAAAGTTATAATATCCTTTAATATATAAATATGCTGATGCCGAACCAAATGCAATAAAAAACAGGTAAGAAGGAAAATCGAAAAGCAGGAATAATATAAGCAGAATGCTCCCCCAGAATATCCTGGCAATGTATTGCCTGAGTTCAATATTGTAATACAACAGATAAGCAAATAAGAACAACAGGACCATTAAACCATTCATAACATTCATGCTCAAATCGCTTACTGTAATCAGGCTTGAAAAGTTCCTGTATACGATCAGAACTTCTGGAAGACTTAAAATGATCATGATCAGGAGAGATTGAAACAGGATAATACCGGGTTTTAGGGGCAGGTTCCGGAATACATTCAGATCAATGTTTTGAAATTTAAACAGTTCATAGGAAATAAAGGCATTAGAAATAAATACAAGCATGATTACGACCGATGCAAATCTTTCATAATTATCTATGGTCTGAATTATTAAGATAAAGAGAAATAATGTGCCAATAGACAAGATTTTACTCATTACGAAACTCAGAAAACTTTTTGTAAAAAAATGCCTTAAGGAAAAAACAATGAGCGGAAAATTGAGAAACCCGGGGAGTGTTAACCTGAGTAGTCGTTTATATCTCTTCTCTAAAGGAAAAAGCAATGCCCTGTGAATAATAAAAGTGTACAATGTGAATTTGAAAAACATGAATAGAAGGATAAACAGGCTTACCTGGAGCCTTGCGGAAACCAAGGCAGTAATAAGCAGGAACAAGGAGTAAAATATGGAAGGTATTTGAAGATAAAAAATGGTCAAAACGAGATGTAGGATCCTTTCGTTTCGGTTAATAAATACCATGTCCCTTAGGGCCCGGTTCTTTAGACTGGAAATCCACAGAATGCTGAAATGCAGTGTCAGCAATTCATATACAAGTAATGCAAAATATGGGAAAATCAGGTTTTTAACATCGCTGGTAAAAAATCTGGCTATAGCAACATGCTCCTCCCCCTTCAGGAGACCGGCGGCAAATAAGAAAACGACGAAAAAAAACCCTGAATAGGTCCTGTAAAACGGATATATCCATGATTTTACAAGGAATTTTATCATTCTTCTATCTGCAATTGTGTTTCCTTTATTGAAAATATCTTATTGAACTCAAATAAATTCTTTTCAAGCTCATGATGGGAGGTAATAATAAAATTAATCCCTTCCTCAACCTTCTGCCTGATCAGATCAATTAGTATCTCTTCTGTTGCACTGTCGATGAATGCAAATGGTTCATCCAGCAAAATCCAGGGGACTTCTCCACAGAATGCTGTACATAAGGAAAGTTTTTTTAACATGCCTGCGGAATATCCACCTATGGCCTGATCCTGGTAATGATTTATACCAAAATGATCTTTGAGTTTATTCATTTTCACCGGACCGTATTTCCTTGTTTCTGCCACGAAATCGAGGATATCTCCAGCGGTCAGGAAAACCGGAAATGCAGGTTCCGCCTCACTGTAAGTGACCAACCTCCTCGATTTTACAGGGCTACGTTTAATACTTACCCCCTGAACCAGTATATCTCCTTTAAAGGGAATGATGCCGGCGATAGATTTCAATAAAGTGGATTTCCCGGACCCGTTTACACCTTTGATCCAATGGATCCCATCCGGAATTTTAAGCTTGGGAATGGTCAGGACTTCATGCCTGCCGTAGGCTTTATGAAAATCTAAAAAATCAATCACACTGGTTTTTAGTACGGAGAACTGCCCTTAAAGGTTAAATATGCTGCAAAACCGCATCTCACAGGTTTATCAGGATAGATGGATTATTTCTGTGTAAATAGCACCTGTTATATTGGTCACAGAACATATCAGGCAGACTTCCCGGTGGCAAACCAGGAATTCAATGATTGCCGGTTCTTGACATACGATTTACAGAAAAACCAACTCCAAATCATGATCCTCTATTCGATCTCATCATATCGATCATTGGACACATTATTCCAAATAACATAGCAAATTGAAATGCAGTTCCCCAATTGCACTCAGCAACTCCTTCTGACACATAATTCCATCCAACGGATACTAGAGAGGCAATCACAAAAGTGATCATGAAGATCACCGTAAACTCCAGGATAAAAGCTTTCGTGTTCATGATCATTACGTTAAGGTTCTACCATAATAACAAAAAAGAGGAAAAATAAATTCCATCATAACTTTTAACATAGCCTCATTTTATGGATTATTGTCTTCCATTATGGTATTAGATCATATTTCCAAATCATTTATAATTACTATCCAAAGAATAATATTTACAATTTCCC
>CALOCZ010000008.1:0-17278 GCA_942491935.1 uncultured Cytophagales bacterium | reverse complement strand
CGACGTTTGAAATACGCCCATTTTTCACACATATTATGTCCGTAAAAAGGAGTATATGTCAATCACATTATATTGGCAAAATCCTGTAGGAGTCAAAAAAGTAGTTCTGATTAATTTTGAATTTACATTTTTTAGCAGAACACCTTGAAATCGATCTGTGAATCTTCATGAATGCTTGAAATAGCAAAGCGAAAATGCCCGCCTGGAGGCGCACCCGGATAATTAATAAATAAGTTTTCTCTCTTCATGCAGGACGTAGGTCCGATCCACGAATTTTAACAAAGATCCCAACAATTTTACGCCTCTCTTGCAAATCTAAACAGTGTTGGACATCAGTGGCAGATGTCTTTCCGATCATCAGAAATAGGGAACCAGATCGACCAGGTCGGCCATGGTATAAAACGCTCTGAAGGCCTCGATAAAATCCCTGCCCATGAATCTGACCGTCAGGTTGTCAACCCTCTCGACACCGGGAATCCGCAAGGTCCTGTCGGCACCCGATGCCGTCGTAAACCGCACCTTAAGCTCAACCGGGTCCGGCACGTTAAAGGTACGCCATTCGTCCTTGCGGGACAGAGCTTCCTTTGCTCCTTCGTAAATCAAATTGCGGCATTTTTGAGGCGGATGACAGAGGGCTGCATAAGTACCGATCCCCCGCTTAACTTCCACCGTCTCAATGCCCTCCAGGAGATTGATTGCCTCCATGGCCGCTTGGTCATCGCCGGTTACCAGGGCTACAGGGACCCCGTGATACCCGGCCAATGCGGCACTGATGCCGATCTCACCGATGGCCCTGCCGTTGACCTGGACCTCGGCAATACGACCTCTGTGAAGATATGAACAAGATTGCTGTTTGCAGTACCGGACATCCCATGGTAGCCTACCAGGAAAACGGCATCAAACCCCATGTCCACACCCTCCATCATGCTAAGAGGCCGGGGGGATCCCATGACGATGGAGATCCTTTCATCCAGATCCTCCGGGATCAGGTTGAGGCCCACATTATGAGAGTCGGACACGACCACCTCGACTGCACCACCGTCAAACGCCCCCCGGATGGCGGCATTGACTTCCTCGGTCATCATCTTTCGGGCCCAGACATATTCTCGGCCTCCAACGGACGACTGTTCCTGCCGCACAATGCATCCGATACCTTCGATGTCGGCTGATATATATACTCTCATTGCTCTCTCCTTTCTGCAGATTCCTTGGGTTCATAGAGATGGCAGGCCACCCGGTGTCCAGTGTCCATCTCAATGTAGGGTGGCGTCAACCGGCTGCATTGCTCCATGACCTCCGTGCATCTGGGGTGAAACCGACACCCAGTCGGCACATTCACGGGACTGGGAACATCACCCTTGAGTACTGCCAGGGTATGACGCTTTTGAGGATCAGGCTGAGGCAGGGATGCCATTAGGGCCCTCGTGTATGGGTGTAATGGGTTTTCATACAATGAATTCTTAGGTGCGGTCTCCACAATATCTCCAAGGTACATGACGGCGATCCGGTGACTCATGTGTTTAATAACACTAAGATCATGGGAAATGAACAGGTAGGCATATCCGTTCCGTTGCTGGAGATCCTTGATCAGGTTGAGGATCTGGGCCTGTACCGAGACATCCAGTGCCGAGGTAGGCTCATCAAGGACGACAAACTCGGGCTCGGTGATCAAGGCTCTGGCAATTCCGATCCGCTGTCTTTGGCCACCGCTGAATTCATGTGGATATCGATAAACATGGTCTTCGCTCAGCCCCACTTCGGCAAGCATGGCCTTTACTCGCCGCATCAGTTCCGAACCCTTTGCGAGGCCGTTCACCTCAACAGGGTAGCCCACCGTGTTTTTTATAAGCATCCTCGGATCCAGTGAGGACTGGGGATCCTGAAAGACAACCTGAAGAAACCGCCTTACCCAATGGAGATCTTAGCCGCGAAGAGCGGTCAAATCGAGATCAATGTAGAAGATCTTTCCACCGTCAGGTTTGATGAGATTGAGAATCAAGTAGCCCACCGTGGATTTCCCACAACCGGATTCTCCAACAAGCCCCAGGGTTTCACCTTTATGGACGGTAAAATTAATCCCGTCGACGGCTTTAAGATATTGTACCTTACGGCCGAGAAAGCCATGATGAATTGGGAAATACTTGACCAAATCTGTGACGGAAATGACCGGTTCCATCATGTTTTCTCCCCGCGGCTATCATAAAGATGACAGGCTACAAAATGGTTCATCTCCAGTTCCTGCAGCCGGGGAACTTCCCGGTCGCAATGCGAGAACTTTCGGGCGCATCGTGGATGGAAACGACATCCTCCGGGCGGCTCGATCAATCCGGGGACAACGCCTGCTATGGCCATAAGCGATTCGGTTTCTTCATCCAGGCGTGGAATGGATTGCAGCAATCCCTGGGTGTAAGGATGTTTGGGGGTTGAGAAAATGTCCCAAACCGGAGCGATCTCCACAATATAACCGGCGTACATCACGGCGATCCGGTCGCACAATTGGGCAATCACTCCCAGATCGTGGCTGATGAAGAGTACCGAAACGTCGCTTTTGCGGGTCAGGTCTTCAAGAATGGTCAGTACCTGAGCCTGAACCGTGACGTCAAGGGCCGTAGTGGGCTCATCGGCAATCAGAAGATCAGGTCGGCACGATAGCTCCATGGCGATCATGGCCCGCTGCCGCATCCCGCCCGAAAGTTCATGAGGGTATTTGGAAAGCACCTGTTCGGGGTCGGGCATCTTCACTTTTTCGAGCATTTCGATGCAGATTGCCTGTGCCCGCTGCCGGTCAATTCGCTGGTGTAGCATCACCACTTCGCGCATCTGATTGCCGATTGTGAAGACCGGGTTAAGGGAGCTCATGGGCTCCTGAAAGATCATCGAGATTTCATTTCCCCTGATTTGTCTGAGCTGCTGCCGCCTGAGCTTAAGGATATCCTGTCCTTTAAAGAATATCTCTCCGCCCGATATCTTGCCGGGGGGATCGGCGATCAGTCTCAAGACCGACCGGGCCAGGACCGATTTACCGCAACCCGTCTCACCGACAAGCCCGAGAATCTCACCCCTTTCGATAGAAATGTTGATGTCTTCAAGGGCTCGGACAATCCCTTGATAAGTGAAGAATTGAACCGAGAGCTTTCTAATATCGAGAAGAATTTCAGGCATGAGCTACCTTCGAATCCTAGGATCAAGAATATCCCGCAAGGCATCACCGAAGATGTTGAATCCGATAACCGTTAATAGAATAAAAAGACCGGGAAATGTGGCATACCACCACTGATCCATTAAAAATTTGCGGCCGACGCTGATCATCGCGCCCCACTCCGGTGAAGGAGGCTGGGCTCCCAGGCCGATAAAGCTAAGCGAGGCGGCGATCAGAATCGTCTCTCCCAGAATCAGCGTGGCCAAGACGATGACCGAAGATAAACAGTTGGGAACAACGTGGTGCACAATGATCCATAGACTGCCTGCTCCGGAAGACCTGGCAGCAGCGATAAATTGCTTCTCCTTGACGACCAGAGCCTCTCCCCGCACCATTCTGGCAAATTTGGGAATCATCACAAAAGCCACGGCCAAGATGGCATTGTTCAAGTTTGGTCCCATAGCAGCTGCAAGTGCCATGGCCAAAACCAGGGGCGGAAAGGATAGGATGACATCCATGATTCGCATGATGATGTTGTCGCTTCCTTTACCGACATAACCGGAAACACCTCCGATGAGGGCGCCCAGCCCACCGGATATTAGAATGACCAAAACGCCGATTCTTAGAGAGATCCTGGCGCCATGCATAATCCGGCTGAGGATATCCCGGCCTAGCTCATCAGTTCCAAATATGTGGTCCTTGGAGGGTGGGCTGAGCCGCGCCTTCAGGTCGATTCTGATCGGATCATAAGGCGCAAGATAAGGAGCCGAGAATGCCATCAGCGCCATTGCGGTGATGACGATGAAGCCGGCTACGGCCGAGGGATTTCGTCTCAGAAGCCTGAGGGTGAAAAGCAATTCCCGGATCTGCCAAGCATGTTGTTTTTTAAACTCTTTCAGCACCATCAATACCTGATTTGGGGATTCAGCAAAGCATAGAGCACATCCACGAATAAATTGATCATAACATAAGCAAAAGAGACAACCAGCGTGAATCCCATGATGGCAGGAAAATCAAGAAAATTCACGGAATCCACCACATATTTGCCCATTCCCGGCCAATTAAAAATTGTCTCCGTCAAAATCGCCCCGCCAAGCAGTTCTCCGATCGAAAGACCGGTGATCGTCACGGTCGGGATAAGAGAGTTTTTCAGACAGTGTTTCAGGATAATCACAGCCTCGGAAAGACCATTTGCTCGGACGGTAGTGATATAGTCCTGGCCCATGACTGAGATCATGGAGGAGCGTACAATTCTGGTGATGATTGCCAGGTAGACGTAAGAAAGGCAGAATGCCGGCAGAAGCATATGCAGCAGGACATTTGAAAACTTTGACCAATTGCCTTCCATGAGGGTGTCGATGAGGTACAACCCGGTCACGTGAAGCGGAGGGTCAACCGCCATGTCGAGACGACCGGAGCCCGGAAGCCAACCCAGGCTCCTGTAAAATAGCAGGAGCAACATCAATCCCAGCCAAAAGACAGGCGTCGAGACCCCAAAAACGGAGAAAACCCGCGAGATATGATCGATTGGGCGGTTGCGCCGAACCGCGGAAATTATCCCTAAAGGTAAGCCGATCGTGATGCACACGATCATGCTTACTAGGGTGAGTTCAAGGGTAGCCGGGAAAAAGTCCTTCAGGTCTTCAATGACCGGACGCTGGTTTCGAATGGAAGTCCCGAGGTCCCCCTTGACAAGGCCCAACAAATACCGCAGATACTGTTCCGGCAGCGGACGGTCCAACCCGAGTGAGTGCCGCAAATTTTCAACAGCCTTACGGCTGGCCTTCTGGCCGGCCATCATTCTCGCAGGATCTCCGGGGATGGCATGGGATATTACGAATACGAGAAGTGTCACACCGATCAGGACCGGAATGAGATAAAAGAGTCTTTTTAAGACATAGGTGAGAATGCGCATGAAAGGCAGTTGACTACAATTAAAAATAGGATCGGATTGAAAGGCGTAAGGCTCACCGCCTTCCAATCCATCGTATTGATTCGATCAAGCAAATGATAAGAATTTAGTTAATCCTTGGAAATCGACTCGAAATTGTACATTGACTCCAGCATCGGGTTGAACACGTATCCCTTGACCTCTTTTCGCATCGGCACAATGGCCTGGGTCTGATAAAGAAAAATATAAGGGGCATCCACCATGATGATGTCCTGGGCCTCATTGTATAGACTGGTGCGCTCTTTTTGATCGCTTAAGGTAAGGGCTTTCCGGATCAGCTGATCCACCTTTTCATTTTTGTAGAAGCTCCTGTTGCCGGGCAGGCCCCCGTTTTCGGAATCAAACCAGAAATTCATGAACATGGAGGGGTCGGCATAGTCCGGGCTCCAAGCTCCGAGACAGAGCTCAAAATCCCCCGGTCGATCTTGTCTCTCAGGGTGGGATTGGCCATGAGTTCAATTTTTAAAGTCACGCCGATATCGGCTATGTTGCTCTGCAGAACCGTGGCAATCTGCTCCCAGCTGGCACGTCGTTCCGAATAAATGAGTGTCAGCTCGAGCCCCTTGTCGTATCCCGCTTCCTTCAGCAGGCTTTTGGCCTTCTCCACATCCTGCTGGAATTGAAAAACATTGGGATTGTGACCCCACATCCCTTGGGGGACGGGGCCTCTCATCTGAACGCCGTTTCCCTGCAGAACGTGCTCGATGATTCCCTTATAATCGACGGCATAGTTCAATGCCTGGCGTACAAGTTGGTTGTCGAGTTTGGGCTTCTGGCAATTGAGGTAAACATACTCGACCAGCTGCGAAGGATATCTGCGGACGACCACATCGGGGTTCTTTTCAAGGGCCGCGATCTGGTCAATGAGAATGCCTTCGGCAATATCGATATCTCCACTTTCGAGGGCCATTCTCTGGTCGGATGATTCTCGCATGAATCGAACAATCACCTTTTTAAGTTTCGGCTGGGTACCCCAGTAGTTTGGTTTTGCCTCCAAAACACATCTTTCTCCACGAGACCATTCGGTAATTTTGAAGGGGCCGCTTCCGTCTGTATTCTGGGCCAACCATGCCTGGGCCAGGTCGCCATCTTTTTCATGCTTCATGACGTTGGGATTGATGAGACAGGCCGCGTCCGTTGCCAGGGTCTGCAAAAATGGGCCAAAGGCGTTCTTCAGTCTCACCTTGACCGTATAATCGTCCACCACATCCACGGTTTTGATGGCGCCGAGGTTGTCTGCCGGTCCTTTTCCGATTTTCAAAACCCTTTCAAATGAGAACTTCACCGCTTTGGCATCCAATGGGGTTCCGTCGTCAAAGGCAATCCCATTGCGAATTTTGATGATCCATTCCATGCCATCCGGTGAGACCGTCCAGGATTCCGCAACCATGGGTTCGATTTCTGTGGAACCTTCTCCGTTAACGACTTTATACTTGACGAGTCGGTCGTATGATGGATAGACTTGCCGCCAATCATAATTGTCGCTGGAAACAGCCGGATCAAGCAGATGGATGTCCGAAGAGACTCCCACAATTAGAGTGCTCTTTTCGGCAGCCCAGAATTCTCCGACGGAAAGTAGGACAAATAGAAATGGTAAAAGCAACCTAACGATGATTTTTCGATTCATAGCACATCTCCTTCCCCTTTAGGTGATTAACGCAAACATGGTTAATGAAGAAAAGTATCATAGATAACATGATTTTTTGTGTCAAGCACAATGTGCTATTGGAGGGACAATAGAAGTGCTGGCCCAATATTCTGAATACCTTATGCATATGTTCATTGAAAATTGGGAAAAACAGCGAGGTTCTAAACGAGAGATAAAGTACCGCACAATTTAGGGCTTAAAATATCGGAAATAAAAATGGGCGAATAACCCTTCCCGATGAACCGGGGATTGGCGCTTTTCTTGAGGCGGACTACTTAAAAAGCTTAGAAGAAGTCACAATAATCAACCGTAATGTGGTTTTTCGTATTGACTTGCGCTAATTCCTATTTAAGTATGTGGGATATGGAATTTGACGGGTTGCGCCGAAAGGAGGATTAGAGATGCGCTTTATTAATATTTCCGAACATGGTGGACCGGAGGTCATGGAAATCAAAGAGGGCGATGCACCTGATCCCGGAAAAGGCGATGTGTTGATCAGGGTACACACGGCCGGCGTGAACCGGCCGATGTGATGCAGCGACAGGGGCTCTATGCACCCCCTCCCGGTGCTTCCCCGATTTTAGGTCTTGAGGTGTCCGGTGAAGTAGTGGCGACCGGCAATGATGTATCGGCCTGGTCGGTTGCGGACCGGGTGTGTGCCCTGACAAACGGAGGCGGTTATGCAGAATACGTGGCCGTGCCCGCTGGTCAGTGTCTGCCGGTGCCAGCGGGACTGCCCGTGGAAGAGGCGGCGGCGCTCCCGGAGACCTTTTTTACCGTCTGGGCCAATGTGTTTGATCGCGCAGGGCTCAAGCCCGGCGAAAGTTTCCTGGTACACGGCGGCAGCAGCGGTATTGGAACAGCAGCCATCCAGATGGCCAAGTCCTTGGGTTCAAAGGTGTTTACGACAGCCGGCAGCGCAGAAAAATGCGCAGCCTGCCAACGCCTTGGCGCCGATGTCGCGATCAACTACACCGAGCAGGATTATGTCGAGGTGCTAAAGGAGGCCACTGACGGGCAGGGGGTTGATGTGATTCTGGATATGGTAGGCGGTGATTATGTGGCCCGCAACCTGGAGCTGGCAGCGGTGGACGGCCGCATTGCGAGTATTTCGTTTCTAAGAGGGTCCCAGGTTGAAATTGATATGATGCAGATACTGCACAAAAGATTGACCGTCACCGGATCCACGCTCCGCCCCCGGTCTGCCGAAGCCAAAGCCGGGATCGCGGAAAAATTACGCGCTCAAATCTGGCCGTTCATCGAAAGCAAAACGATCAAGCCCCTCATCGCGGCTCGCTTTCCCCTGGCAGATGTTGTCGAATCGCACAAACTGATGGAGAGCAGTAAACATATCGGCAAGATTATTCTGATGGTTGCCGATTAAATAGGGTATTTTTTGATGAAATGTCGAGGTCTGTTTTTAGATATTTCCTGCCTTTTCCACTACCAGGATCCCGACCTCGGCATTTAAACCTGAGTAATTCGAATCTCTCCTTGACACAATGTATCATTTTCTCCTAATCTTCAAGAATTGTAAGTTCGAAGATTCATTTACGCTGATCAGGTCAGACCTGTTAGAGTTTCGAGGTTACTTGCGTCAGAAACTGGGGGATCCTACCAATTTGTAGTCACACCAATCCATCACCACCACGAAGGAGGCCGTTATGGCGAAAAACAGGAAATACTTCCAGGTACTTGCTGGTACAATGATGATTCTGCTCTTTGTGTCCGTGTTTTGCATTCAGGCTGCAGCCAAAGAGATCAAGGTCGGTGTAATCTTCGACTACACCGGTCCCTATGCTGCCGGTGGTTCCGAACCGGGGGCCGTAGGTACAAAGATCGCCATTGACATGATCAATGAGCGGGGCGGTGTCGAAGGCTACAAGATCGATGCGATTTATGCCGACGCTCAGAGCAAGGTGGACGTGGCCATCAACGAGGCCGAGCGGTTGCTCAACCAGGAAAATGTGGATCTGCTGATGGGCCTCTTTTCCAGTGGACAATGCGTGCCGCTGGCGGCCAAAGTTGACGCTCAGAAAAAATTCATGTGGGCCAACATCTGTGTGTCTTCGGCCGTGTTCAAAGGGCGTAACCTGCAATACGTCTTCAGATGCCAGGTTCACAGTGATACATATGGACTAGTCTCACCGGATTTTATTGCCCATTACGCGAAATCAAGACTGGGTAAAGAGGTCAAGGATGTCCGGGTCGCCATCATCCATGAGGACGGACCTTACGGCAGCGGAATTGCAGCCGGCAATGAAGTCGGCGCCAAGGCCCACGGCATGAAAATAGTCTTGAAAGAGGGCTATGCCGCCACGGCTCCCGATCTTTCATCCCTGGTGACCAAACTGAAGCGCGCCCGGCCGGATGTCATTCTACATACCGGCTACAACCCGGATATTACGCTGCTGCTGCGCCAGGGTCGTGAGCTGGGCCTTAAATTCAAGGCGCTTATCGGACACGGTGCCGGTTACGCCCAGATTGACAAACTGATCGCCACTTTCGGGAGCGACGTCAACTTCACCTTCAACGTCGATCCGGTTGCTGCGCAGTTGCTGGACCCCAAAACCCTGGCGCCCGGTCTTGGCGAATTGACGGCTGAAATGGTCAACCGTTATAAAGCAATTTCAGGCGCCAAGGAGGTTCCAGCGCACGTATCAGCATGGGTTTAGGGCCGGGGCGGGGGGACGGTCATGGCGACCGCGACAATCGTTCCCCGGGGTGGCGTGGGCGCCATGACCGTTAGGCTGGCGGCAGCCTGGTCATAGATCAAAAACAATATCAAAAGTGGTGATTATTGATTTGATCAGGGGGTGCTCGGCTCGGAGACTGGCGATAATGGTCAAGGCGGCCCACCGGGCCGCGCATCCGAGTCTCGCCCATGAAGTACCTCCTGCACCGGCTGTTTCCCTTCCTGAACTGGTTCCCCATGTCTCGGGATCAGCTGCGGGGCGATCTCACCGCCGGTATCACCGTCTCACTGGTGCTGGTCCCCCAGAGCATGGCCTATGCCCAGCTTCTCGCGGGTCTGCCTGTCGTCTACGGGTTGTACGCCTCGTTCATCCCGGTCATCGTCGCCTCCTTCCCTCCTTCTCTCTCTCCCCCCCCCCCCCCCCCCCCCCCCCCCCCCCCCCCCCCCCCCCCCCCCCCCCCCCCCCCCCCCCCTGTGGGCTCCCGGAGCCAGCTCCACACCGGGCCGGTCGCCATGTTGTCGCTGATGTCGGCGGCCGCCCTGATGCCCTTCGCGACCCCCGGCACCCCGGACTTCGTCCAGCTCTCGATCATGTTGGCCCTGATGGTGGGGGTGCTGCGCCTGGCGCTCGGGGTCTTCCGACTCGGGGTGGTGGTGAACTTCCTCTCGAGCCCGGTGATCGTCGGATTCACCAACGCGGCGGCCCTGATCATCGGGCTGTCCCCGTTGAGCAAGGTCATTGGGTCAGGTGTAGAAATATAAAATTGTTTTGTGGTATCAATAGATATCCCAGTCAATGTACTGATAGCACGAATACTTACATTAACACCACCAGAAAAATCTTCAGGGATAACCCAATCTAAACCGCCATCAGGTACGTAAACATTTTCATACAAAGAGTTAAAACTAATGTTTCCATCAATTGAATATTGCAAATCAACATAGTTCAGGCCTATATCATTCCATTTTATTTTTACTGTATCATTAAAACAAACTGAAGTGCCTGACAGATTACCAGTGAAAAAGTCGCCTAATGATACTATCGCAACATTTATGGTATCAGAATTTACACATCCAAACTCATTGCTTACATCAACCCAGAATTTGAATTCTCCAACACCTAATGCTGTAGGATCAATAAATAAAGTATCAGCAGTTGAATTATTGCTCCATTGATAGCTACAAGAAGCGCAGGTAGCTCTCAGGGTTAATGTTTCATTGGTGTTAATTTCAACATCTGGATCCAAATTAATAATTGGTAAAGGATTCACTTTCACAATTGCTGAATCATATGCATAACAACCATTTTCATTAGTAGCTGAATATATAATTTCATGTGATCCTGCTCCAGCTAGCATTGGATTATACTTCCCGTTGATAACCCCGGGTCCTAAGAATTCTCCATCTATTGGAATCCCTATTAGAGTTATAGAATCGTTGCTTAAGCAATAAGTAGAATCTAAACCTATAATTGAAACTTCAGGCAATTTATTAACAATTATTGAATCATTATAACTGTTTGAACAGCCAAATTCATTGTTATATGAATAAATTATTTCATGACTTCCAGGCTGGACTAATGTCGGGAAGAAAATACTATCAACCATTCCATTCCCACTAAACACTCCTCCCGATGGATAAGAAATAAGTGTATCCGGTATTGCATTTTCGCAATAGCTATTATTTCTACCATAGAAATATGGTTCTGGTGTTGGATTTACTATTAATTCAACTGTATCTGTATTAACACAGCCCAATGAATCAGTAACCGTTAGTATGTATTCATTTTCAGAATATGCAAAAGGACTACTAATAGAATCAGAGCTTAAATCCCCATATCCATACGAATTCCAATTATATTCAAATGGAGCATAAGCATTTGAGATCAACAAATCACTTCCAATTCTTACACTATCCCCATCGCATATGATTTTATCGCTTACCTGCATTTACTATTATATTACTTTTTATATAAAATGCTTCACTTGTATCGGGTCTTACATTGCTCGTATAAGTATCAACTGCCCTTAGTAAATAAAATTGATCATTTTGCAACGAATCAGGTATTCGCCATTTATATACAGAATCTAAAACAGGAATATATTGATCAATTAAATGAAATGTATTTCCATTATCCGGCGAAATTTCCAAATTGATAAAATACAATGAACTATCCTTCCATCTAACATCTATTTCATTTCCCTTACAGAATATATTCCCATTTATAGGATATAGAAAAATCTTTAGGTAATAAAGAAACAGAAATATCTCCGTCTATATTTTCAACCTCCTTATTGCCTGCATTATCAATAGCGATTGAATAGAAGCGATAATTATTCCCAAATTCACCTTGATACCTAAATTTGGATATCGTATCATTCCTTTCAATAAGTTGGTATGGCTCATCATTAATAGACACATAGATCTCATAGTATTGTATCCCTGATCCATTGTTGGGATCATAACCATCCAAACTTAATTCAATAATCCCATTAATGGTATCAACTAGATGATTATAAATTTTGCTGTCAGGTTTATCAGCATCAATTGTATTAAATTCTTTATTGGTTGCAATAGGATCATTAGTATCAAAAATAATCTCAGCTTTGGCAAAAATGCTATCTCCTGTAACTACATTATGTTTTGGTTTTATAGAAAACTCAACAAAACCTTCGCCTCTGTGAGTTATACTGTCGTTTACTAATAAAAACCCTAAGTCAGAATCATAAGGAGGCAATCCTGTTGCAGGATTAATAGATTGCAATACCCAATATACTTCATTATTAACAATATCAAGTCCAGCTACAACATCAACATAAACTCCTAATGAATCAATTACATCTATTCTATTAGAATAATACGAGCTATTGGCTGGCACGTTAAAAGTATAATTACCAAAACCAAAACTACCCAGTTCATAACTATATATATTTGCCAAAGAATCGATCGGATGTTTTATTACAACCTTACTTGCTGCTCTCGTTGCAAGTTCCGCATCATTCTCGAAACGAATTTTATATTCAAGCCTTTCATTTGATGAAATCCATTTCTCTTTACCAAAACCTACAGGGCCAGTAATATCATTTGGATCCAATGAACACCATGGAGTAGGTATATCAATATCCCAATCAAAAAAATATGTACAAAACTGATCTTCTACCGAAAGGTAAAAATGTTCTGCTTTTTTAACTATTTTTTCCATCCAAGATAAAATATAACCACCAACCATATTTTCAGACATTTTATCTGCTGATGATGACCTACTGTGCATATTCTCCATAGGATCAGCTGCGAATGAATTAAATGGATACCCCCCCGAAGGCTTTGGGATAAAACCCCAAGCAGCATTTATTCCACATTTTAATTCGTCTTGATCGACAGGAAAATGGTCTAATACACAAGCTACTTCTGATGATATTTTATTAATTTTAAAAGAATGCATTCTATCACCCCTAATCCCGCCTTTTATATTCTCCCATTTACCATCGTTTTTTCTTCGCCCAATATTTTCAACTTCTTTTTTTTCAAAATTCTGAATTCCATTTCCATTATAATCACTTCCGGAAATACTAATCATTGCTTTTATTTCTTTCTCACCTACACATTTTGGAATTTCATCTCCTGGAACGAAAACTCTCCATACAGTATCATTCTTTGCCAAATGTGTACATTTAACATAATTTAATTTCAAAACTTTTGATGATATTTTAACTTCAGTCAAAGGTTCACTTGATAAATTTCAATAATAATACCATTTTTACTTGAATAACCATTATCAGTTTTTTTAAATACAATATTGTCATTAACAGCATTGTATTTCCATTCTCCTGAATAAAACAAACCTTTCTTTTTATCTTCTTCAGTAAAATCAAAAATATTTGTTTCTTGTCTATCAACGACAAAAGCTTCCAGACTCTGTATGTAAGGACGAAAATTATCAACAATTATTTCATCACTACTTTCTGTATTCTCATTTAACATATCACTCATCATCATACATGAATTTTATATTTACCATCTGAAAATAAAGCCTGGCTATTGATTCTTGATAGCTGTTGATTAACATTATCATAACCATTCATAGAATTGCAGTTTTTCCTTGCTCTTGTTCGCCAACATTGCGTAGTGTCTAAATTGCTTTTTGCTCCGTTAATCCCACTTGTATTAGTTAATATATTAAAATACCTTTTCACTCTTATTCTTGCACCTGGTCTATTTGAAGAACCAAATCCAAAATACCTAGAATTAAGTTTGCGATCATAGACAGCTTCATAACTAATCTTACGGCGACCATTCGGAATTGCCGGGTAAAAATCATCAAACCATTCGTTAAAATCATACAACATATATTGTATTGAATTAGGATTTTTTGTTTTTTGAAAGTTCTCTATCCAATAACCTGCCTTTAAAACACCGACATCCACCCCCCCCATATTATCACTTATCATTGCCACAATATCTACCTCTCCAATAATAGGATCTTTTTAGCTCCTGTTTTATATCTAAAGTCAGTATTACTGGTTACTACACCGTCATTAGGAAACCTAAACAAAATGCTTCTGTTTTTATTCCCAGTAAGTCCGTCTGTTGCTCTTTTTTGGTTTACATTAGGGAGTATAAGACGAGGCTTTGTACCTCCTGGATCTTTAAATTTATTTTGATTACTTGCAAATATTGTAAACGGGTTTATCATATTTCCAGTATGAGCATCTACTATGTAAAAATGAAGATGCCTTTGTCCTTGACGATAATGATTGTCACCAATCCTTCCTATTATTTGTCCAGCATTAACTCGATCTCCTTCTTCTACTCTTAAATCCATTAGATGTAAATACCTATCCACACTCTGCTGAGAAGTAGTGCCAGTCTGGCTATTAAAAACATTTATATGTACCCGAATTCCATTAATATCTTCAGTTGTATCTACAACAATACCAGATCTTGCAGCATAAACATTTTGCCCACCATTTCCATCACATAACATATCAATCCCCTCATGAAACCCCCAAGAATTTGACATTGTTGCACATTGATAGCTACTAAGCATTGAATTATTTGGCGTTTCTTCAACGGGCCATCTAATATCATAAAATAGATCAACATAATCACTTGGTTGTGATACGGTTCCTGCATTTGAACCTGTATATCTAATTCTATATCTATATTTTTTATTTAAAGAGATATTATAGTCTCTGTAAAATATATTATTGGTAGTATTTACTTTTGTATAAGAGGATAATACACCTTGGTTATTAAATGTTGCCCTTTCAACGATATAGTTTATATTTTGGACAGAAATATTATTAATTCTATTCCATGCAAGAATTATGTGATCTCTTCTTTGTGGATTGGAATGACTGGAATTATATGCAACACGATGGAAAGAAATTGTAGGTACATCACACATACCCCCATTCTTAACAGTCACATTTTGTAAAGCAGGCGCACTTCCATTACTAGGTAAATATTCAATCAGATGTTCTCCTACACCAGCTTTTTGAGGATAAAAAACTCCATCAATAATTCCATTCCCAATAAAAACTCCACCAGCCGGACTCCCAGTTAAAGTCACTGGATTATCACCGCAAAAATAAGATGATTGTAAGCCTGAAATAGTTGGTTGTACAGTATTTTGAGCAAATACATTCATTGTTGTAATTACTATTATAAAAAAACAATATATTTTGTTGTAATTTAGTTTTGTTTTCATATTTATATCCTCCTTAATATTTTATACTAAAACCTATACCTAATTCAGCCTCTGTAAAAATTATAATTGAACCTTTTGCACCGGGTCTCAACACATTAGGTGGACCTTTAAGTTCAGTAAAATGCAATTGTAATTCTGTTTCATCTTTTCTAAGATCGCTCTTTGTAAAAGAAATAGGCATACCATTTAGTGATTTTAAAACTGCAAATGGGTTAAGAATATCGGTGTTCCCCTGGTTTTCATACATAATTTTAAAATTAATTGTGATACCAGGCATAAACCTTGGGAAATCTGTTATTACAATTAATTTTCCCGATTCGCCCTCAACAATCTCAAATGCATTTTCGAGTATGGTTATTTCGTTATTTGCTTTTTGTGCAATTACATTATAAGTTCCAACGGCAGTACTTTCTAAATTAAAACTAACATACACTTTTACCGGATCTATATAGGAAACTTCACTTGCAAATTGGTATTTGTCCCGTTTTCTAAAGCTATTTGCATGGTATTGTCAAACTTTGAGCCTTCTATTTCAACTGTTACCGTACCGGTATTTCCACCAATATTGGTTTCTATAGATCGAAGAGTAAAATTTAATATCTTAGCAAGTAGCTCTATCTCTTGTTCTGTGCCATTAGAAGTTTCTCCATAAACCATTAAATAGTATGTCCCTCCTTTTAATGTAGGGTATACTACTTCCTGGATCCCACCATGCCGAATTATTGAATTTATATTCATAATCTGAACGGCTAGGTACTTTATTATAACTCAGATAAATTTCATTGCTCAGCATATAGTGAATCTCCTTCCAAAGTAACTATCATTGTCTCCCCTGCTAAGGATTCAGGTACTTCAACCTTATAATAAAGGTTTTTATGATTCTGTAACGTAACTGTTTGTTGCTCATTCAAAAACAATTCAGGCACAGATACATCAACTGTATTTAACGAAAATTGCGAGTTATTTAAGTCATTTAATTCATATATATTATTTCTGTTATCTGTTTTAACAATAACCCTATAACTACCACTTTTTGTGCCCACTAACTGACCTGAGACACTATATGTTTCTTCTTGTCCAGGAGCTAAATCAATAGCTAAATACTTTTTCCCGAAATATTGATCTTCTTCATCCCAATGTGTGTCGCTTGAAAAATATACCATATCTTTCATAACTCCCTTTGCCGGATTTATACCTATATTTTTTACTGTCCAGGAAACATCTACTAAATCGCCTGTTAGAGCTTTATTCTGAACAGTAACATTAGTAACTACTAAATCGGATGGTGGTGGTTGTTCTATTGATATATTGGAGATATAAATATTGTTATGCTCTGCGTTATATTCATACTCTTCACCATACCATTGGTTCGGAACAGGAACATCAGTTTTTAATATTAAAAAGTAATTACCAACCATATCTACAGGTAAAAATAATTCCTTATTCATAGTATAAGATTCCCCCGCTTTTAGGGATCCTCCTCGGGTAAAACCATCCAATTTAAAATCACCGTCAGACAACTTATCATCTGACGATAAATAAACATTATCAGTCCATTTTATAGCTTCTGTAGTACCTTGTCCTTCATTTCTTACATTCCAACCAATATTTACCGGCTGTCCTGCAATTCCTGATTCAGGATGTTCGAAAGAATTTATTACCAAGTCTGTGGGTTCTGAAAGCTTAATGTAAATAGAATCGATTGCTATATTATTATCTGTATTGTACTCATTGTTTCTATTTCCATTATCGGTTTTAAACCGAATGTAATGTTTCCCTTCTATTCCATTATATGGGTATTTTTATAATACCAAACATTTTATATATCCTTCTTGTTTATCTAATGGATATTCTCCATTCTTCTCCAGAACATACTTCTAGATAATTGGTATCCATTAATACCCAATTATCCATCCAATAATTTGCAGGAGTCATTGCATTTGCAATGTTTCTTACTGTGCATTCGATATTTATTGCCTTCCCGGCATTGCAAATGTCAGGAACTCTGGTTTCAACAATAGCTAAATCGCTCGGTTTAATAAAAATATTTTCGCTTGAAGTATGATTGTTATCATTATCAAAATGCTCATATATATCTCGATTATAATTGGTATTAACCACTATAGAGTAATTTG
>CALOCZ010000007.1:0-17194 GCA_942491935.1 uncultured Cytophagales bacterium | reverse complement strand
TGGCAACTGGGAGGAATCCAATTCACCAATTAATCTGGATGGGGCACGAGATGTGTGGGGTTCGCTTGGCTGAAGGCAATCAGGTTGGCTTCAGGATTGGCAATTGGACTTCCCCGGAAAGTGGGATCAACTTTGAGATAGATGTGGTTGAAGCAGGAAGATACGTGGTCGAATTAGGTTATTCCTGTAAAGACACAAATCTAGGTTCAACATTTAGAATCTATACACAATACGATACTGCTGAGCTTATCGTACAAAATATTTCGTCCGCATTGTCTGATATTTTGTTTTTGCCTGCAGGACGGCAGGTCCTGAATATAGAATTGACCTCTTTAGGCAGAGCATCGGCAGGGATTGAAAAAATGACAAAATTGATCGTTCATAGATTGCCTGAAGAAAAAGACGTTAACGTATTAAAAAATACACGTATGATTTTAAAGAAAGATGGAGAAAAAACTGCAATTTTTAAACCCTCTTCGGCCACAGCTGATTTTTTATTTGGTGTTGATAATGGAGAACCCTTTGAAGTCCGGGCAGGAATCCCAATTACCGTTCAGGCAGTTGCGGATAACGATGATCAAATTGAAAGGGTTCATTTATTTATGGGATTTAACAAAATAGAGACAATTTCTGAACCTCCTTTCTCTTTTTCAATAATTCCTGATAAACCTGGAAAACATACATTAAATTTGGAATATATATCCAAAACGGGGGTTGTGACTGCTGTTCATGGAGATATTTTAGTGCACTGAAATTAGTTTGGCTGAAGGATTTCTACTTATGAGACATATAACTTTTTTTATTGGATTCTTATTGATTAGCTCATATATCAATGTAATTAATGGTAATCCAATTGTAAAAATGGATGATAGTGGTGAATGGGAGCTGCGAAAAGACAAAGGTGGAATTAAAGTATATACAAAGGAACATAAAGGGGAAGATATTTTAGAATACAAAGCGACGGTTGTAATAAATACGGATATCGAAAAGCTCATTCATATAATTCATGATGTAGAGAATTATCCTTCCTGGACTGCAAATTGTGAATCTGCTGAAATTGCTGATGTTTTTAATGATACTACAAGGATTGAATATTTAACTACGGCGGTACCCTGGCCATTGACAAATAGGGATGTGGTCATGCAATTTCAAGTGGTAAAGCAAACCGGGACGTATTTTGAAGCCACACTGAACTCTAAGTTCCCGAAGCAGTGCCTGAAAATGATAAGTATACGAGAATTGTTATATCCGAGGGGTATTGGATTTTTAAAAAATCAATGATACCCAGGTCGAAATTGAACATCAGTTTTTAAGTGATCCCGGTGGAGGTATTCCGATGTGGATCGTGAATATGTTCATTGTCAGCGGTCCGTACAAAACCCTCCACAATCTGAAGGAGCTTTGCGAAAAATAAGATTAATTTTATATTTGTCTTTCTTTTATAGCTACATTCTATAAAAGTTCATTCTTATGAATTCGAAAAACCTACTAAATGTCCTTTTTCTGTCTTTTTTCATGCCATTGTTTGTTTTGGCGCAGGAGAAAAGTGAAAGCAAAGAAAAAAAAGATCCATATGAATTGATGTCAAAATATTATGGAGAGGAGTTTAATCCATTCGATAAGGGCAATTGGTATCTGGGATTCGCCTTTTCCCTTCAGGATCAGAAACTTACAAATCAAGCCAGGATATTTGAAAAGGTTCTTGATGGCAACAGTCTCAATTATAATCTAACATTTAAGGGCGGATATTACCTGGTTGATTATTTTGCCGTAGGTGGGAATTTCATTTATTCAAGGGACAAATTTACAGGAACAGTTGTTCAGGATAGTGATACAATTCAAAGAAATAACATCAGAAGTGTTGGAACTGTTATCGCTTCAATAAGGTCTTCCTTCCCTCTTACTAAAAATAAACGCTTAAGTTTCTTTAATGAAATAGGGCTGGGTTTTGGAATTGGGAATTCAGTTACCCGTGACATCAGGAATCAAGATGAAATTCAAAAATCCTATTCGGATGAATTTGTATTTACTGCCGGGATTAGCCCCGGCATTACTTTTTTTGCTATCGAGAACTTTGCTTTCGAAATACAACTGAATAACCTGATAGGTTATACCTTAAAATCATCAAACACTTTAACCAATGATACCGAAGAATCAAAGGTTGTTACTCATAATGTAAATTTTAACATAAACTTATTGTCATTGAATTTAGGGTTGGCATATTATTTTGGGGCAAAAAAAATCAGATAAGATGAAGAAAATATTATTATTTCTCAGTTACATCATTCTTTTTACCCAATGTGTTGATGAAGGTTTTTTTGGATTTTCTTCCTTTGGAGAAATTAAGGCTATTGAGGTAAGTAACCAGGCCAGCCAGGCAGTCATTAATAGCCAGGAAAAGGAGGTATCTGTTGAAATACCGGCAGGTGTTGATTTAACGAATATTACAATTCGTAGTTTAACAATTTCTTCCTTTGCTATTTCAGATAAAAATGCAGGCGATAGTATCGATCTAACCCAAGTGGTACCTGTGAATATTACAGCAGAGGATGGCACAATTACCAATTGGACTATCGAGGCTTTTGTGGCTGCCAGTAATCCGCAGTTGCCAGATAGCGATTTCAACGTCTGGTATCAGACGGCAGATGGTTATTATGAACCAGGGGAAAGTGCTGCTACAACTATCTGGGGTACGGGTAATCCAGGCACCAAGCTGCTCGGTTTGTATGCCACCACACCCCTTGAGATTGAACAAGATAATCTGGCGGTCAGGATGGAAACCTTATTCAATGGAAATCTCCCTGCCAGTTTTGGAGCCCCTATTTCGGCTGGATCCATATTTACAGGAAAATTCAATTCTGAAAATATAGATTTTAGTGATCCCTCAGCAGCCATAGAATTTGGGACACCATTTGCAGGAAGACCTGGAAGCTTTAAAATAAAGTATTCTTATGTGCCAGGACCTGAAAATAAGGATAAAGACGGAAATTTATTATCCTATGGAGATGCTTGTACTATCTATATCCTCCTTGAGGTTCGAAATGGATCAGATTCCAGAAGGCTGGCTACTGCCTGGTTCAATTCGGATGACTCTGTTGAAAGTTTAACAGATTTGCAGGTTAATTTTACCTATGGGGAACTTCCACCTGACACGCCGGATTATGCTAAACCACCCGATGGGAAATATATTGGTTCGGATTCAGCCAGTTTTATATTGCCAACACATCTTACTTTCGTAGGTTCTTCGAGCTTCGATGGGAATAGTTTTGCAGGAGCAGTAGGAAGTCTATTGATTGTTGATGATCTGGAATTGGTTTATGAACAATAGTGCCCGGAATTTAAAAAGTCATTGATTATCAGCGCTTATAAATGCGGGATTATATAAGTTATAATCTTATAAATAAGCTCAATTCTTTTATTTTGGTAGAGATTTGTAACCGGGATTAAACCAGGCCATGTGTAAGGGCGTTTCCAGATCATTTGAAGTGTTCAAAATCTTATTAACCTGCCGACCTTCATTAATAAATCCAAGGGATTCATAAAACGTCACTATGGGTTTATTTTCTTCACGGACATATAATTCAATTCGTAAGATATGCTTGAATTCACTTTGTACAATCTTTAAAAATTCAGTAAATAGAGCTTTCCCAATACCCTGGTTCTGAAAATCAGGATCAACTACGATGGTCAGGTCGGATAGCATATGCCTGAAAGCAAAGATATTTGGGGTATAGGCATGGATTTCAGCAACGATCTTTGAATCCTTTTCAGCAACAAGGCTAAGACCTTTTTTTAAGCTGTTCTCAATGAATGTATTGATATAATCGAAATTGATCTCTTCATCAATCCGAATTATACCACCACTTAATTCCGCAACGTCTTTGTATAATTGGATCAATGCCGGATAATCCTCAACCCGAGTTCGTCGAAAAGATAATTCCATGAAATTTAATCGAAATTCAAAACTTAAATATAACTGAAAGCACTTCCAAATTAAAAAATTATTTTCTTGAGGCCTCATTATTGTTGGATAAAAGTTTTATCAGGACCTTTAGCCTGACTTATAAATAACAATTATCTGTAGCCCTTAGAATAAATTAATTGGATTTTGAAAATTCCGGATCCGGTCTTTTAATACATCGGAATCCCCTGTCGTCATCAAGATTGTTTGGTTGGAAAATGGTTTTAACACATCGCATCATTCGAGGGCTAACGGTACCATAAATAATATTATCATAGGTTGATCCTGTCCGGCCACTAGCTTCATTGCACCTGGTCCATGCTCCACCCCGTAGTCCAACAATGCTGTCACATATATGCACAAA
This sequence comes from uncultured Cytophagales bacterium, assembly GCA_942491935.1. Taxonomy (GTDB): domain Bacteria; phylum Bacteroidota; class Bacteroidia; order Cytophagales; family Cyclobacteriaceae; genus JAGTVG01. Next base: position 12,869 of record CALOCZ010000007.1, on the reverse strand, counting down.
CTCCCAGACATTACCGACCATATCATATAATTCCCATCGATTTGGCAGTTTTTCGCCTACTGGTTTTGTGCCATTCATGGAATTTCCACGGTACCAGACATATTTTTCATCAAATTCATCACCCCAGTAAAACCTCTTTGAAATACCTGCCTTGCAGGCATACAGCCACTCATTTTCATGCGGGATATCCACCCCCGCCCAATGTGTATATGCCTCAACATCTTTATAACTAACATAAACAACAGGATGTTCCTTCTTTTGCTTAAATCCTGGATTTCTCCAGTTATAAGAGCTTCCATCCTTTTCAGCATCGGTGACATGCCCGGTTTCTTTTACAAAATTTTGAAATTGTCTTACAGTAACCTCTGTTTGACCCAGCCAGAATCCTTCTGTAAAAGATTTCTTTTCTATGCTATATTTTATTGTCCCTGCTGAATCGTAAGGGATCTCGATTTCAAAACTGCCTGAAGGGATCCAAACGAAGGTCATTCCATCCTTGGGGTTGGTCCAAAGCTTATTTCCTAAGGCAGATTCTTGCCCCCTGAGAGTAGAATTTAATAAAAGTGTGATAACTAATAATAAAATGAACCGCATACTTCCATTGATTTAACTATAGAATATTTCCAGTTTTCCATCCCTGTATTCTACTGGATAAGCTTGGATTGGTTCTGGGGCTGGTCCTTTCCAAACACTTCCGTCCAGGTCAAACAATGAGTGGTTATAACTATTGCATTGTAAAAGTTTTCTTTCTGCCACATAACTAATTGCCTGCCGACCATGAGTGCAAAATCTGGAAAGTGCATAAAATACATTCTTTTTTGCCCTAACCACAATAATTTTCAGATCTCCATCATGACTATCTACAAAAGCTGCATCACCTTTTTGAGCAATTGAAAGTGCTTTTGAGAGGTCAATGATTATGCTATTGTTATTTTGAGTGATGCTTTCCGGCTCAATGTCTGGGGTATAACAGCAAGTAGATTTCGGATTGTCAAATCCAAATGAATTTTGACACATGCATATCCCACCTGTTATGAGCATGGAACTTTTAAGCATCTTTCTTCGATTCATTTAAAAAAAAATTTAAATCGTAAAAAATATAGTATATATGAAAAAATATAAATTAAAAAAGTACTATTTATTATGACGTTAGCATCTCCATTTAGGTTACAGTTGACTGAAAACCTGTCCTTTATCGTAATCTATTGATTTCAGGATTGAAGGACAGGGTATTCAGAAAGGAATTATATCATATCACTCATTTCTCAAGGAATCCACCGGATTAGCTATAGCCGCTTTTATGGATTGATAACTGACAGTTATCCAGGCAATCAATAATGCAAGGGAGCCTCCAGCTATGAATGGCCAGAATCCTATAGTCGTTTTATAGGCAAAATCCTGTAACCACTCATTCATAAAATACCATGATACAGGTATTACCAGGACAAATGCTATAATGACCAATTTTGTGAATTCTTTATTCAACATGTTCACCACGCTATTTGAAGTTGCTCCCATTGATTTCCGGATCCCTATTTCTTTTGTTCGTCGTTCCGCTGTATAAGCTGCTAAACCGAATAATCCCAGACAACCAACGAGAATGGCCAGAATTGTAAAAATTGAAAATATTTTACCAAGCCTGGCTTCCTTTTCATAAGTCCGTTCAAACTTTTCATCGAGGAAATTATAATCAAATTGAAGCCATGGTACATTTTTCTTCCAGATCTCTTCCAATTCGGATAGAATGTATTCTGTATTTCCAGGCTTAAATCTGACAGTAAGAAATCCGGTATTATGGTAAAGAAATATGGATAGAGGCTCAATTTCGGTTTGTAATCCCTGAAAATTGTAATTCTCAGCCACACCTATTACATGAAAAATATCTCTATCTCCTATACTTGAATTAATTACTTCAACATTTTTGCCTATTGCCTCAGCGCAATCATTGTCTGAAAATCCAAAGATACGTGCAGCCGACTCATTTATAACTATTCCTGTAGAATCCGATGGATAATCTTCCGAATAGAACCGTCCATGTTTTATAGTGATTCCAAGGGTTTTGGCAAAATTATAATCTACCCAGGACACATTAATCCTGTGATCCTGCTCATTTTCACCTTCTGCTCTCTGTGCATTTGAAAAGAATGCATCGGAAGGCAATCGACTCGCATAACTGGCTGAAATCACATTTTCATTATTTAAGAATTCCTGTTTTAATACGTCTTTATATTCACCAACATCCCAGCCATTATTTAAAATAATTACATTCTCTTTCTCAAAACCCAAATTTTTCTGCTGAATATAGTTCAATTGTTTATGAACAATTATAGTACATATAACTAAACCAATAGAGATCATAAATTGGAAAATCACAAGTCCATTTCTGAATATTGATTTTCTGGAACCAGCTCTTAGATTCCCACTTAATACCTTGACCGGAGAAAACCGGGTCAGATAAATGGCAGGATAACTACCAGCTAAAAAGGTAATGACAATTGTTAAACCAACTATTACGCCTATTATCCAGGGTTGGGAAAATATATTGAAAGAAAGATTTTTTTCTGCTATTATATTAAATGGCCCACGGAAAGCTTCTGTCAATGCGAGGGCAATCAGCATGGCAATAATAATAAATATGAATGACTCAAGATAGAACTGCCAAATCAACCTGTTCCTGTCGGAACCTAATGTTTTACGTATACCTACCTCTTTAACTCTTTTGGCGGACCGGGCCGTTGATAGATTCATAAAATTTATGCAGGCTATAAGTATTATGAATACTGAGATAATACCAAAGATATATACATATTGAATATTGCCATTTGATCCTAATTCAGATATGAGATTGGATCTTAAATGAATATCCGTCAAAGGTTGCAGAAAAAACTTAAAGTTTTCATCTACATTTTCTTCAGTAAAACTCTGGCCAGGGTAGTTCATATATTGTACAACCTGTGGTATCACATATTGCATTACCATATTTCTAAAATTGCCTTCCAACTGATCTGGATCTGTATTCTTTTGAAGTTTAGCATAAGTGAAATATCTCATATTGATCCATATCGGGCTCAAGGCATCTGAATTTGTTGACATGGAAACCAGCATATCGAAATCCATATGAGAATTATGCGGGATGTTTTTAACAATTCCTGTGATTTTGTAAGTTTCGTTTCCGGCTTTGATAAGCCGCCCTACTACAGATCTTTCTGCAAATGCTTCCTGCCCAAAATATCTAACCGCACTTTCTTCAGTTAATACCAATGAGTAGGGATCTTTTAATACCTCTTTTTTATTGCCTTCCAATAATTGAAAACTAAATACATCAAAAAATGTGGAGTCCGCGTAAAGCAGATTCACTTCCTTATAAATCTCTTCATTATGATTAAAAATGATAACCCCTGTACATACTCTTGTTACATTTTCAGTTTCAGGAATATGATTCAACATCCCATTGGCAAGTGGTGCACAGCTTACGGCCATACGTGCAACCTCCTCTTCACCAAATTTTCCTCTCACAGCTACCCTGTATATCTGATCAGCATCTTTATGAAAGGTATCAAAGCTGAGTTCATCGACAATATATAGTAAGATTAAAAGTGATGCTGCAATGCCTATTGATAAACCTATGATGTTTAAGAAAGAATAAAATCTGTCTTTCAGTAGGTTTCTGATGGCGATCTTAAAGATATTCTTCAACATGACTGTAAAAATTTTGATAAAAAGCAGCTCCCACCCTTTGCGGGAGCTGCCTAGTTAAAAAATCTATTCGTCCCTCAAAGAATCCACCGGATTAGCGATGGCTGCTTTGATGGACTGATAACTTACTGTAAACCATGCGATTAGCATGGCAAGAAAACCAGCTATAATGAATGGCCAAACACCCATTGAGGTTCTGAATGCAAATGCACTGAACCATTGCTTCATTAAATACCATGAAAGGGGTGTTGCTATCAATAAAGAAATTAAGACCAGCTTAGTAAATTCTTTGGTTAATAACTTAACAACACTTGAGGAACTCGCCCCCATGGCTTTACGAATGCCAATCTCTTTTGTTCGTTGTTCAGCGGTATAAGCTGCCAGTCCGAATAATCCCATACATGCAATTACAATGGCAAGGATTGAGAAGATTGTGAAAATATTACTCATCCTGGCTTCTTTAATAAACATCTGATCATAATCCTCATCCAGGAAGGAATATTCGAATGGAAAAGAAGGTAGATTTTCCTTCCATAATTTTTCAAACGTGCTCAAAGTAGCCCTGTGATCACCAGGTTTTATTCGGACAGCAAGATTATCTCCAAAATTCCCAAGTCTGATAGCCATTCCTTCTACCGGACTATGCAAACTTTTAAAATTGTAGTTTTTCACAACGCCTATTATTTCTATTTTAATCCGGGCACCATCAAAATTTAATGTTTCAAGTTTCTTTCCTATGGCGTCTTGGCAATCATTTCCTGCCAAGCCAAGGGAAAATGCTGCTTCTTCATTAATTACCACAGCACTTGAATCTGAAGGGAAATCTCTTGAAAAATACCTGCCATGCTTTATTTCAAATTGCATCATGTCATCATAATCAAAGTCGGAAAAACCATAAAATAAAATGTGATCTGTTGCATCTTCAGCTTCAGTTTTGAATGCGGTCGACCAATATCCATTTGATGGTACATGTGTGGTATAACTTGCAGTGATCACTTCACTCTGATTCAGCAGTAACTGTTTGAATGGCTCTTTTTTCTCTCCAAAGTTCGAGGCATTTTTGAATACTATTACATTTTCTTTATTGAATCCCAGGTTCCTGTTCTGAATGTAATTCATTTGTTTATAAACCAGGAGGGTGCTTACAATCAGTCCAATTGATATAATAAATTGTACGACTACCAGAATACTTCGAAATACTGAATTTTTCTTTCCACTTGATACAGATCCTTTCAGTACGTCCACAGGTTTGAATTTTGCCAGGTAAAAAGCCGGATAACTGCCGGCAATGATCCCTATAAACAATGTAAAAGCTAAGATCATAACTAGTATCCAGGGATTATGAAAAATGTTGAAAGATAGGCTTTTACCTGAGATGATGTTAAATGGTTGCCTGAAAGCCTCGGTTAATCCCAGCCCAATAAGCATTGCAATGATAACATATAGGAAGGATTCCATTATAAACTGGCTGGTGATAATTCTGGAGGCTGATCCCAGGGTTTTTCTGATACCTACTTCTTTCGCGCGCCTGGCAGACCTTGCAGTAGCCAGATTCATAAAATTGATACAGGCAATAATGATAATGAATAAGGCTATTGCCGAAAAAATATAAATATATTGTACGTTTCCATTAGCACTGAATTCTGCATATAAATTGGATTTTAAATGAATATCCACAAACGGTTGTAAATAAAATTTAAAGTTCTGGTCTACTGTTTCGGTTGTTAACTGGTCTATGGGAAAACTCATATACTCTACTATCTGAGGAACAACATATTGAATAATAAGATCTCTGAATTTGTTCTCGAGATCATCCGGTTTCGCTCCCGGAATTAATTTTAAATATGTATAGTAATTCATGCTAATCCATATTGGATTTAATGCATCCTGGTTGGTTGACATAGAGACCAAAATGTCAAAATCAAGATGTGAATTACCCTTGAAGTCATCGATTATGCCTGTTACGCCTAATGTTCCCCGATTTTTTGTTTTTAACAACTCCCCAATAATTTTTCCTTCAATAAAGGCTTCTTCTCCAAAGTATTTTATGGCGGTTGATTTTGTCAGTACCAGTGAATTGGGCTCCTTTAAAATGCTTTTAGGATCACCTTCAATGACTTTATAACTGAAAACGTCAAAAAAAGTAGAATCGGCAAAGTACACTTTATCCTCTTTGTAATGATTGTCATCTATTGAGATATAAAGTATAATTGGCTGGAATCGTGTTATGGTTTCTACTTCAGGAATATGATTTATAAAACCACTTGCCAGTGGGGCTGATGAAGCTGCAATATTTGTCAATTGCCCATCCCCAAAATTGGCTGCGGTTGCTACTCTGTAAATTCGTTCGCTATCTTTAAATGTCTGTTCGTAACTGACTTCATCAACAACATAAAGTACTATTAAGAACGAGGCAGCAATTCCTATTGCCAATCCGATGATGTTTAGAAAGGAATAAAACTTATCCTTAAAAAGATTCCTGAGGGCGACTTTGAATATATTTTTTAACATGAGGATTGCATTTACAGATTATATATGAAATTCTTCGTTTATTTTCTCAGTTACAACTTTTCCATCAAATAGATTAACTATCCTATTTGCATATGAGGCATCATGAGGAGAGTGTGTAACCATAATAATGGTTGTTCCAGCCAGGTTAAGTTCTTTCAATAAGTTCATTACCTCTTCACCATTAGCTGAATCCAGGTTTCCTGTTGGCTCATCAGCTAAAATAAGATCCGGGTTACTGACCACAGCCCTTGCAATGGCTACCCTTTGCTGTTGTCCTCCCGAAAGCTGTTGAGGATAATGATTGCTTCTGTGTCCGATATTCATTCTTTCCATCACTTCATTAACCATTTTCTTCCTGTCGGCTGGCTTTACTTTTAAATATAATAAAGGAAGTTCTATGTTTTCGAAAACTGTCAGTTCATCTATCAGGTTAAAACTCTGAAACACAAAACCAATGGATCCCTTTCGGATGCTGGACCGCTGTCGTTCATTTGATTTTGAGACATTGTTTTCTCCAAATTCGTATTCTCCCTCTGACGGTCCGTCTAATAATCCTAAAATATTTAATAGCGTTGACTTGCCGCATCCGGAAGGACCCATTATTGCAACAAACTCACCTTTCTCTATTTTTAAGCTGATCTCATTCAAAGCCGTGGTTTCAACTTCATCAGTTTGAAATACCTTTTTAAGATTTTTAGTTTCTATCATGATCTATGGTTTTATACATTTTATTTTCATGTGTATATGCCTCTTAAGCCAAATGCCGTGCCATAATATCTAAATGACTGATATACAGACAAATACAATAATATGCGATATTATTTAATTAAGACATTGTATAATAATTATACAATCCGTTGTTTAATTATTAAACACTTTTTATATTGAAATTCCTTTAAAATATGCATGGAATTAATTGATGGAAACATATTGATTGTAGATGATGACAGTGACATACTTGACACTGCCATTATGTTTCTTAAACAGAAGTTCAAAAATGTAACGGGTGTGGCGAATCCAGCCAGGGTTGAAAGCATGATCAATGAGAAGGATTATGATGTAATTTTATTAGATATGAACTTCAGGAAGGGGGATATGGAGGGCGTGGAGGGGATCTTCTGGTTGAAGAAGATAAGACAGATAGACCAGGATGTAACAGTTATCATGATCACTGCTTACGGTGATATCAAACTGGCTGTTGAAACTATGAAGGAAGGGGCTTCCGACTTTCTGCTTAAGCCCTGGAAAAACGAAAAATTATTTGCTACGATTCTTTCAGCACTTGAATTGAAGCACTCGAAAATTGCTTTGAAGAAATTAAAAGGAGCTCAGGAACGGATATCTGAAGATATCGATAAACCATTTGCTGAGATAATAGGAGATTCTCCAGCCATGAACCGGGTTTTCGAATTGATAACCAAAGTGGCGGATACTGATGCCAATGTATTGATCCTTGGTGAAAATGGAACAGGTAAGGAACTCGTCGCCCGGGCACTTCATCGATTGTCATCCAGAAGGTCAGAGGTTTTTATTCGAGTGGATCTCGGATCTTTGACTGAAACATTATTTGAAAGCGAACTATTTGGTCATGTTAAGGGAGCTTTTACAGATGCCAAATCCGATCGTGCCGGCAGCTTTGAGCTGGCCAGTGGCGGTACCATTTTTCTGGATGAAATCGGAAACCTGTCCCTGCCCCTGCAGGCAAAATTGTTAACTGCAATTCAAAGTAAAGTCATAAAACGCGTTGGCTCAAATAAAGAAATTTCAATTGATGCCAGGTTGGTCTGTGCCACTAATATGCCATTATACTCAATGACTGAAAAAGAAAAAGCCGAATTCAGGCGTGATCTTTTGTACAGGATCAATACGGTAGAAATACGGGTGCCATCATTAATAGAACGAAATGAGGACATCCCTTTATTGGCGAAACATTATTTAAAAATATATAGCCGTAAGTACAATAAAAAAGGTTTAAAGATCGAAGGTTCCTTACTTAAAAAGATGGCATCCTATGCTTGGCCTGGAAATGTCAGGGAGCTTCAACATGCAATTGAGAAAGCAGTAATTCTATCGGATGGGAAATTGATTGAGGATCATGGGATGGTTATTCAGAGAGGCAACATAGATCATGATGCAAATGATCCACTAACTTTGGAAGAAATGGAAAAGGTCATGATTGAAAAATCTGTACTTAAAAATAAAGGGAATTTATCAAAAGTTGCTGGCGAACTCGGCATTACAAGGGCAACTTTATACAGAAAAATGGAAAAATTCGGGATTTAATGTAAAAGAATTCTATGGATCGGTTTTCTATATATATCATTATCAGGGTAACACTGTTAGTATCAATGAGCCTCATCTTTGGGATGATATTTGCACAACCGGAATATTTTTTTTCGCAGGTAATTGTGATCGCTGTAATTGTACTGCAAATGATCGAGATGATCCATTTTGCCCGCAGGTCAAACAAAGAACTAACGAAGTTTATATTAGCCATAAAATATGGTGATGTATCTGTTAATTTTTCAGGTGATCAACTGGGAAGCGATTTCAAGGACCTGGCAGATTCCTTCAGGGAAGTTATAGCTGCCTTTAATAAAGTAAAAATTGAGAAAGAGTCTCAATATCTTTTATTGCAGGCTATTATTGATAAGATCAGTTTCGGAATTATCGCCTTTAAAGAAGATGATGAGATTTTGTTGATTAACCAATCAGTTCTTAATTACTTAAAAATAGAACGGACAAAGGATTGGAACTATATCAAAAAGCAAAATTCTGAATTTACCAGTCAAATCGAAAATATGGCTGAAGATGGCCGTAAGCTTGTAGAACTGGGCAGTGGATCAGATATTCGTCAACTTTCAGTGTATAATCATACAATTGTGTTGATGGAGAAAAACTGCCGGGTTATAACATTTTATGACATTCAAGATGAAATTGAACAGAAAGAGATAGAAGCATGGTATAAGTTGATCCGGATCCTTACTCATGAAATCATGAATTCTGCAACGCCACTTACTTCACTGACAGATACGATTTTAATGCTTCTCGAAAACCATAATGGTTCACAGAAGAATTTGAGAGATATTACAGAGGAGAATATCCAAGATGTCAGGTCTTCTGTTAATACCATCAAAAAGAGAACAGTAGGAATACTTCAATTTGTGGATGCGTATCGAAAATTAACGGATATCCCACATCCCGAATTTGAAAAGATCGGGATTCGGGAATTGATGGACTCCGTCTTATCCCTTCTGGAACCTGAATTTAAAAAGAGAAAGATCAACAATAATGTGACAATAGATCCCCTTGATCTTCAGTTGAAATGTGATAAAATGCTGTTTGAACAGGTATTGATAAATCTCCTGACGAATAGTATGTACGCTTTAGATAAGCAACCTGATCCTACAATAGATATAAATGTATCCCAAAATGGATCAAAAGTTATGTTTCAGGTTAAGGATAATGGGAAAGGAATTGAAGCAGAAGTACTTAAGAAAATTTTTATTCCGTTTTTTTCTACCCGGGATGGGGGATCAGGTATTGGATTGAGTTTTTCAAAATTTGTTATCTTGCAGCACAGTGGAAGAATAAGGGTGGAATCAAAGATTGATAAAGGGGCATTATTTATAATTGAATTACCAAACTAAAAAATCTGATATAATGAAAATCTTGTATCTAAAAACACGAATATTACATTTATTAATAATAGTCATGTTAATAGCGAACCACACCAGTCTGAATGCGCAGAAAATTACGTTTTCAGGGTATCTGCCAGATCAACAAAAACATGTTGACATAAAAGTAAAAGACGGGAAGATTGAAAAAATTATTCCTTCTGATAAGGCTGATCAGGATGGTCCTAAATTATTTATTGCACCTGGTCTTATCGATACCCAGGTAAATGGATATGCTTCCATCAGTTTCAATTCTGAGGGCTTAACAGTCGAGAAAATACAAACCCTGACTAAAGCAATGTGGAAAGAAGGAGTGACTACCTATTTCCCAACCATAATTACAAATTCTTCGGAATTGATCATTCAGAATTTGGAAGTTCTATCACAATCTGTTGAAAATGACCTGGCCTTATCACATTCCATCCCGGGATATTTCCTTGAAGGGCCTTATATATCGCCTATAGATGGTTTCCGAGGGGCACATCAAAAGGAATGGGTCCGTCTACCTGACTGGGATGAGTTTAAGAAGTTTTATACAGCGGCGAATGAAAACATCATCCAGGTTGGAGTAGCGCCAGAGGTAGAAGGGGCCATGGATTTTATCAGGAAGTGTCATGATATGGGCATTGTTGTATCCCTGGCTCATCACAATGGTACAGCTGCTCAAGTGGAAGAGGCAGTAAATCTTGGAGCCAGGGTATCCACTCACCTCGGGAATGGATGTGCTAATTTGATCAACCGGCATGATAATCCAATATGGCCCCAACTAGCCAATGAATACCTAACGCCAAGTATAATCGCTGACGGGCACCATTTAAGAAAGGAAGAACTTAAGGTTTTTTATAGTGTTAAAGGTCCTGATAACCTGATGCTGGTTTCTGATGCCACTGAATTGGCTGGAATGCCGGCTGGAGAATATGATTGGAACGGTAAGATAGTGGTAATGACCGAAGACGGAATGTTGAAATACCCTGCTCAAAATGTGCTTGCGGGTGCATCATTCCCTGTAAGGATGGGCATAAAAAACATGATGGTATTGGCAGGGTGTTCCATGGAAGCGGCTGTTAAAATGGCAACAAGTACACCTGCGAAAGTGTATGGACTTGAGGATCGGGGTTCATTGAAGGAGGGCTTAAGTGCAGATTTTGTCTTGTTTACACTGGTCGACAATGAAATGGTCATTCAAAAAACGGTTTTACAAGGTAAAGTAGTGTATCAGAAAATGGATTAGTGATTTTAGATACTGACTTTTATTCCAAAATCCGGAGGAAATTTTTTATAAGATATAGATCATAATATGAAACGAAAAATTCTAATCGCATTATCGGCTGTGGGCCCCGGATTATTCCTGATTGGCTATAATATAGGAACCGGAAGTATTACCACAATGGCCAAAGCCGGGGCAAATTACGGGATGACGTTGTTTTGGGCACTAATCTTGTCCGCAATTTTCACCTATATCCTGATGATTGCTTACGGTCAGGTAACACTGGTGACTGGAAAAACAGCCTTATATAATATTCGTAAAAATTTTGTGATTGGGCCCGCACTTTCCATATATATCTTAATTGCCCTGGTTACCGGGGAACTGCTCGCCGTTATGGGAGTTATGGGTATAGTTGTTGATCTAATCATTGAAGGCATCCGACTTATTGGTTGGGGTAGCGCAGATCCCTTCTGGATTACCGTTATTCTGGTTATAGGATTATTTGCTTTATTGTGGTTTGGCCAATATAAAGTATTTGAAAAGATCCTTACTTTTTTTGTAATTCTGATGGGATTGTGTTTTATCCTTGTGTTCTTTCTGGTGAAGCCGGATTTTTGGGCAATAGCTAAAGGAATGATCCCCAGTATCCCAAAGGAGAAGGGCGCTTTGCAATTGATTGCTGCCATGGCGGGTACCACATGCTCAGCTGCAGTTTTCGTAGTGAGAAGTACTGTTGTTGTTGAAAAGGGCTGGACTATTAACAATTTGAAGGATGAGAAAAAGGATGCATTCGTATCTTCTACCATGATGCTGTTGTTGAGTGGGATAATCATGGCTGTTTCTGCAGGCACATTATTCGTCATGGATATGTCCCTTGATACTACAGTTGAAATGATACAATTGTTTGAACCTTTGGGAGGCAGGACCGCCGCATTTATACTTATTCTTGGTATTGTTGGTGCTGGATTATCCACCGTGTTCCCCATTATTTTAATAGCTCCCTGGTTGATTTCGGACATAACCGGGAAGTCCCGTGATATTAAATCTCCCATGTTTCGCATATTGGGTGGAATTGGCCTTTTATTTGGTTTCGGATTGATCTTCATAGAAAAGACACCTCCGGCGATGATGATATTTTCACAGGCCTTTCAGGCAATGATATTGCCTGCGGTGGCTATCCCAATTATGTTTTTAATTATGAATAAAAACCTGATGGGGGAAAACAAGGCACAATTTAAACTGAAGATCGGTTTGATCGCGGTGATCCTTTTTTCATTGATTACTGCATATTTTGCTATTATTGACCTGATTTAATAAAACAAATTATTCTATTGATCAATATCCATAAACAATAATCAACTTTTATATATCCAGCGATGATTACAGCAGTCATCTCCCTGCATCAGGGTTTTTGTCCGGGTGAGAGTTTGGTTAGATGCTTCAGCAGTGGCAAAATCGGTATGGCAAACGATCGCATAACCCAGATCTGCCGCATCCGCTTCACGGTATACTTTTTCCCATAAGCACCCTGTGATCTTCAATTCAAAGGCCTTTTCGCTGTCTTCGATTACTTCCCTTTCAATAACATGTTGCCAGAATACCTGGTTAAGGTTCTTATTTGATTTATCCATCACTTCTTTCTGGCTAAAAGCCTGTGAGGCTGCTTCTTTCATCATATTCAGAAACTCTTCCTTCGGATATCTTGTCGATAATTCTTTTAGCAGTGGAATGAAGTAATCTCTGAATGCAAAATTAAAAATCGATTCATACGACATTTC
>CALOCZ010000006.1:0-18479 GCA_942491935.1 uncultured Cytophagales bacterium | reverse complement strand
GCACGTCAAATTAGCGGAGATAAAATATATATCTGGGCACGGAATAATATGGGGATTAAGATGGACAATTCTTTTATTATTGGTCAATTTAGGGGATTTCCATTTATAACGATTCATGCGGAACCTGACCATGATTTCATCTATTCTGTATTTAGCATTAAAGACATTCCCAATGGAATAATTCAATTCACATTTTTTGATGCACAGGGAATCCCGCATTGTGAGCGACTTGTGTATTCTGAAAATGACACTGATATAGTTAATTTCACTGTCGGAACTTCCAAAAATAAGTATCGAAGGCGTGAGAAAATAGAATTCAATCTTCATTGTGAAGACCTTAAAGAAGCATATCCACTGGCAAATATTTCAGTTTCTATAGTAAATGATTCAATTTTTAAAAAGAATCGATTCGGCGGAAGTATTACAAGTTATTTTAATCTGGAATCTGACCTGAAAGGACATATTGAAAATCCAGGCTACTATTTTGATCCAGGGAATGAAGACCGACATGATTTATTGGATAATTTAATGCTCACCCATGGCTGGAGGAGATTTGTATGGGAGGAAATAATAGGGGACGAATTGTTGGAACTCAAATACAATTCTGAGTTCGGATTTAATTTTGAAGGAAATGTATTTGAAAATATCAAGTTGACAAAGCCTTCAAAAGGAAAAGTAAGGCTTTTCATTTATGAAGGGCAATTTTATTACAATGAAATTGACACGGATGATGACGGTCGTTTTCAATTCCTGGGGATTGATATTTACGATACCACCCAGGTAGTTATGCAGGCATGGGAACTTTCTGAGGATGAAGGTAAAAAGAGGAAAAAGAAGTCGGCGGAAACAAGGAATAAGCTTGCCATAAAGATTGATCCAAAGCCATATGCAAAATTGCAACCAGATCTATGGCCTGAACTACCCATGAATGAAAGTATTAATTATAGTGATTATTTTGAACTGAATGACATGATATTCAGGGTCGATTCTTCCTTCGATGGAAAAACCATTATGTTGGATGAGGTACTTATAGAAGATCAGAAAATTGATATGGACGATCCTTTACAGGCCAGGTAAGTTACATGGAGAGCCGACAAGAAGAATAGTGATGGATTCGATTCCCGTTTCTGAACAGGCAATATTATTTTTCGATTTAGTTCGGAAATACTATCCAAATGTTACATATAGGGGTACACCACCTGAAATACAAGTTATAATCCGGGGTCAAAGGTCAATAGCTGCAAACAGCAGCGCGTTATTGATCCTGGACGGGCAGGAGGTGACAAGTGAATTTATGTATTATTTCCCGGTTTCAGAAATAGATTTTGTTGATGTATTGTCATCAATTGGAGCTTCGATATATGGATCCGGTTCAATGGGTGGGGCCATTGTGATTTTCACAAGACAGACGTCAGCCGTATATACTACTGAAGAACCTGACTGGGTTCATAATTTTACTTATCCCGGATATTACCGGGCCAGGGAGTTTTATGCTCCCGATTATGGCACACCTGAGGAAAAGCATGTAAAACCTGATTATCGAAGAACTTTATATTGGAATCCATCACTAACGACTGATAACCTGGGCAATATTGAATTTTCCTTCTATTCCTCGGATGAAAGGGCAAAGTACAGGGTAACGATTGAGGGCATGACCTATGATGGAATTCCAATCGAAAAGGAATATTACTTTTCTGTTGAGTAATATCCGGCCATGTATTAATGCATCTAAGCAAATCGTAGTTTATAATTTCAAATCCCCTTGAAACACCATATCTTTATTGAAGTATTCTAATATTTTTAGGTTTTATTTATTAACGTTTTCATTATGAAACTGAATCTTTTGTTTTTTTCTCTGATCTTCCTGACTTTTTTAAGCTGTACAAGTTCTGATATTGAAATAATTCAAAATGGTACAACAAATTATAGCCTGGTTCTGCCCAACGGAGCCGATGGTAATGAAATAAAGGCTGCTGAGGAGCTTCAATATTATTTGGAAAAGATTAGCGATGTGCAGGTATCGATCTTAAAGGATGAAATCCCTGTCCTTGGCCCTGGCATATATATTGGTAGTTTTAAAAATACGATGATCGGGGAATTAAAACCTGAGGAGATTATGATTAAAGCGGAGGGTGATGACATATATATTTCTGGAGGTGACTCAAAATCAACTTTATACGCAGTTTATACATTTATAGAAAACAACCTGGGTTGTAAGTTCCTTTCTCCAGAAGTTGAATTGGTTCCGAGAGGGGATAAGGTATCTATTCCTAAGAACATAGATTATCGATACTCACCACCTGTAACTACACGCACTGTCCATTCAAAGCTTTATTATGAAAATCACGATTTTGCAGACAAAAGGAAGACCACTTATGAAGCTTTTCCGCGTTACGTACCTGATGCAAGAGTCCATACTTTCCACCGTTTTCTGCCTGCTGATGAATATTATGCCTCAAATCCTGAGTATTATGCGCTCCGGAATGGAAAGAGGTTTCCAACACAGCTATGCCTGACCAATTCCGATGTTTTACGGATCGTAACTGAGAAGGTAGCCTTGATGTTGGCAGAATCTCCGGAATCAGAGGTAATATCTGTCAGCCAGGATGACAATCAACAGCATTGCGTGTGTGAAAATTGTAAGGCGATTGATGATAAGGAAGGTTCCCCTTCCGGCAGTATGATTTATTTTGTGAATAAGGTGGCTGAACAGTTTCCGGATAAAATGATTTCCACCCTGGCGTATCAATATACCCGGAAAGCTCCGAAGTATATTAAACCGGGAAGGAATGTGCTGATTACATTATGTTCGATTGAATGTGATCGAAGTGCGCCCATAGCTGAGAAATGTATAGATTTTGCGGAAGATCTGATTGCCTGGGGGAAGTTGACTGACAACGTCAGGATCTGGGATTATACTACTCAGTTTACAAATTTCCTGGCTCCCTTTCCAAATTTATATACCTTGCAGCCCAATATTCAATTGTTCAGAAACAACAATGCCAAATGGATTTTTGAGCAGCATAGTCATAATCCAAGTGAATTGTTTGAATTGAGGTCATATCTTACAGCTAAATTGTTATGGGATCCTGATGTTGACCAGGATTCGATAATCACTGACTTTCTGAATGGTTATTATGAAGAAGCTGCGCCTTTTGTGCAGAATTATATATCTACCATACATCAGGAATTAGAAAAAGATAAGGATTTCTTTCTGTTTTTATATGGTGATCCCTCCCAGGGATTTCAATCTTTTTTAAGACCGGAACTATTGAAACAATATGATGCCTGGTATGAAGAAGCAGAAAACGCAGTGAAAAATAAGCCTGAGGTCATTGCCAGGATTAACCGGGCCAGGATAAGCATAGATTATGCAATTCTGGAGGCGGCACGCCTGAATGATCCGGAATCATACAGCCTGACATCTGTTAATCTCAATGGTCAGAAGGAGATCTCTGAAGGGCTTGAGAAAAGGATGGAAAGGTTTCAATATACCTGTGAGGAAGCGGATATCACCTATATGAATGAAATGAGATTTACAGTGGAAGAATATCTCAATTTCTATAAGTATACACTCAAAAGGGCCGAAGAAGATAATATCACTGTAAATAAAACAGTAACATTATTGCAGCCACCAAAAAAATATGCGAACGAAGATCCGCTCACACTGACGGATGGAGCTTTTGGGGGAGCCAGCTTCTTTGCAAACTGGCTGGGATTTGAAGGGAATGATCTCGAAGCAATTATTGACCTGAAAGAGGAAAATGAGATTACTCATTTGTCTTGTGATTTTTTACAGGTAGTGAATCATGTTGTTTTCTTCCCTGAGGAAGTCAGTTATTATTATTCTCAGGATGGAGCCGATTACTTCTTTCTTGGTAAAGCATTGAATAAGAGACCATTAACGAAAGAAAGCAAGATCAATGACATACAATCATTTTCTGTTGATTTTGATCCGGTAGCAGCAAGGTATGTAAAGGTGGTAGCTGATAATATGGGGATGGCTCCTTTATGGCATCATGGGGCTGGAACACCAAGCTGGATCTTTGCAGATGAAATAATTGTCAGATAAAAAAGGTTATTGCAGGTGCGTAACAAAGGTTTCGAAGTTTTAGAAATAAAGATCTTATTTGAGATTTCTTTTGACCTTATATCATGCCTAATATCGTATAAATCAATCTCTTATATTTTTCAATGGCTTTACATTAGTTTAAGAGGAATTCTCAGTTTCTTAAAAATTAACGTTAATGAACCTATAGAACCTCATCTTCAAATAGGCCATATTTACTCCGAACATGAGTTTTGGGTGAAAGTTTATATTTTTTATACCACCTAAACTCGATAGATAATGAACATGATCTCCTACAGAAACGGGACAACCATGGGCCCGCATATATCTCTTGTTTCTATTTTTAAAAACATTTCTTAAGGTCAGGAAAGTCCTTCTGAACATATCATTGGATTTTGCATGTTTTACATTTACCTGGCCGGCGGATTTATACCTGCTTACAATATTTACATCTTCACCATTGATCCTTCCTTTAAAACTGGCGCAATCACCTGCGAAAAGCACCCGTTCATCTTTTTTCAGATTCAGGTCACCCTCTACCTTCCCAACAACATAGCGGATATTATTGATTTCATTTAAAGTTTCTGGCTGGGAGGTTTTGTAAATATGGACTGCTTCCTGCAGGGCACCTGGGCAGCCACCCCAGCAATATTCCTTTGAGTGTTTTTCCGGAAATTCACCGACCGTGCAATTCAGATTCCCCTTGCCATTAAAATACTTATCCACCCTTTCAAGACAAAATTGAAAGTTCTTGTTTTTATGCTGTATTTCCTCAAGTGGATAGTCTCCACCCAGATCAATTTCATTTATATCCATTGGTCCGTAGCCCCTTTCAGAGGTATGTTTCAGGTGTAAAAGGGAAGAAGGATCAATATTGACCATATGACAACCTACTGTATCAACTGCACATGAATTAGTTCCCATTATGATGACTCCCATGGGATAAGGGTCTGGCGTAAGCATCATTTTCTCTCCTGCGATGATGGCATCTACCGCTATAAACTTTGATTGAACCACTTCCTGAAGATCGGCAATTTTATGTTCCAGGAACTGGTTATGGTCAACCAGTCGGTGCCGGTCATCCTGGATACCGATATAATTTTTAAGGCTCAGGGTCATGCGTGTCCAGGGATGGGCTTTGAATTTTGGGAGGTTGACCAGGAAATCTGTTTCGGTTACTGATTTCGGGATATATATATTCTTTCGGATAGCTTTCTCATTGTTCAGAGCAACTGGAATTTGTTTTTCTTCATCGAAGAAGTAAGCCTTTATTTTGTGTTTCTTAATAATCGGAAGATAACCAGCTTGTTTGAAATTATACCGGGTAGGAATTGTTATGCCGGATCTTTCACCAACTGACAGCTCTTCTATTCCGGAAGAATGGGCTTTAATCCCACCCAAAACTCCATCCAGGAACTCACTTCGAGTAAAGGCATGAGGGAAGAATTCCTTATGAGCTATGACAACATTGGGTTTGAGCATTGTCCTGCCATAGGGTTTGACACCGAGTTCCGCCATCCCTTCCTTTATGATCCCGGCGATTTTATCCGGGTCATAATGATCACATTTTCTCAGGATCACCTTATGTTTTTCGGCCATTTAGAGTTTGCATTGTACGTAAGGCAATATAGCAGAATTTAGTTTTTGATCAATATAATAAGCTTTAATATTCTGATTATGGATTTGGGATTTAATTTGTTTTTTTATCTATCTTTGCACTTCGATCATAAAGCTTTTGCTTTAATTTTATTGAATACAGAGGGCTGGCGGAGTGGTCGAACGCGGCGGTCTTGAAAACCGTTGTACCGCAAGGTACCGGGGGTTCGAATCCCTCGCCCTCTGCGCTTCAAAAGCCAAGCAAATTTGCTTGGCTTTTTTGCTTGAGGGTTCGGGAGCGCACGCTGCTCGCTTCGCTGTCGCTCGCTCTCTGGCTCCTCGCTAAAATCTTTCACAGGAAGATTTTTTAACGCTCGGTCCTCTCACCCTCTGCAGCATTTATCCCAGGACTCATAAAGCGAGTCAGGCTTTTGTATTGAACTCTCTCGAAAAAGGATCGCTTCGACGAAGGAGAAGCAATCCCGGAAACAACCAAAAAATACAGACTTTCGTGCGAATCACAGGCTTTTGTATTGAACTCCTTCGAAAAGTGATCGCTTCGAGGCAGGAGAAGCAATCCCGGGATATTGCATGAGGTTTATTTAAACATTTAAGTAATATAAAATCATTTATATGACCTTATTTGTATATAAGGATGGATCAAAAGCATTCCTTGTCTTTTGATCGCCATCAGACTTTGTCTATTGCAATAAATTATAGTATTAAGTATTGAAAGTCCTGCAATTAAATAGCATGTTGATTTTTTTTGAATCAACATATTGTCGCACAGATCCCAAAGTTTACAGGTAATTAAATATTGTAAATAAATGAGCTTTTGAATACTACTTTAATAAAAAAAATGCTTACATTTAATATTACGCAAAAAAATAAAAGTTCTTTATATTCTTAATACATCCCAATTCCTAACCAAACTCCAAAACCATGAAAACCTTGAAAATTACTCTCTTCAGCTTATCATTGATCCTTTTTCCTGTCCTCCTTTATAATTGCGGAAATGATGATGATGATCCGGGAAAAAATAGTATGGATATCATCTTGATGGATCCGGAATCGCCTTCAACGCTAAAATTTGATGATTTCGTTGTCATAACTTATAATTATAATATCGTTGCTGAGGATGGTGCCAGAATGTGGATCATTCCATATACTGATGGAGACGAATCTCCAGAATATTTATACTCTTCTTCCAAGGTTTACACTGGTTCCGGGACAAGGGAAGTAGGCATTTCAGTTGAAAGTGGAACGGACCCGGTTACAGTTGATCAGCTAAAAGTAACAATGGTAAATCCTGATCAAAGCGAAACTTACATAGAAACATTTATAAATGTGGATTATACTTTTGAGAATTAGCAGTTTTACATTAGCCCGAGAAGTTTTATAACATCCGGTTATTTATCTTAGGATTAATTTCCAGTCTTCATATGTGATATTGCTACCTTAGACCGCACTTTCCTCTTCATTTGCCATATTGCGTAGTTGGCGTTTCCTAGTTTTACTCTGATAATTCAAACGGATAAATTAAGGACCAGTCATCTTTCATATCGATAACTGTCCATCCATTTTTCTCAGCTTCATAAAGTCCTTTGTCTAAACGGCCAACGGATGATTTTTTATCATAGGCCCATTCTCTAACGGAATCAGTATGGTGTAAATAGAGCATAAATCTTTTCCCTTCTCCAGAGGCTGTCCATTGCATCATGGCTAAATCACCATCTGAATTTCCGGAACAAAAAATGGGTTTTCTACCAATAAATTTTTGAATTCCTACAGGTTTACCTTCTTTATCATCAATAAAATCAATTTCAGAAAGTCTATTAATTACAGGATTACCATTATTGAATGCGAATTCGGTTTTAATGCTACTTCCGACAACCTGATCACGAGGAATATTATATACTTCCTCTACCCAGGGGCGCATAAATTCAATTCCACCACCTGAAACTATAAAGGTTTTAAAATTATTGTCTTGTAAATACAATATTAATTCAAGCATTGGCTGATATACCAAATCGGTAAAAGGTCTGTTAAATCTTGGATGCTGTACAGTTGAAAGCCATTCTTCTACAATGCCTTCGAATTCTTCAGTTGTAATGCCTGCATGGGTAGTCATCACAATTTGCAGCAGGCCATGCTCTCCATATTTCATCAACTCTTCCATATTGCCTTCTAAGGCTGCCTTAAACGGTTGTTCATTATTCCATTCGGGATGCAGCGGAGCTAATTGTTTTACTCTGTCTATTGCAAAAAACAGCTGCACGTATAAAGGTTTTTCTGACCATAGATTTCCATCATTATCAAAAACTGCAATTCGATCAGGTATTGAAACGAAATTTTCACTTTCAGGATTGGTTACATCCTTGACAAAACTAATAATTGAATTTTTCGTATCACCCGAAGTCCATGAAGGCAAAAAATCACTATCTTCTGATTCTTGCTGGTAATTATCTGAGCATGCATATAATCCGGTGATCAACACACATGCTATAAGAAATCGCATTTTCAGGTTGTTTAGGGTTTAAATTTGACTAAATAGCTAAATAGCTATTTAGCCTGTAGTTTATTACTTGCTTGTTGGTTCTGAAAGTTTCTCCATCACTTTAATAAGACTGAAACTGGCGGCCTTCATTCGTGGAGGGTATTCCTTAAAAGTCATTAAAAAACTCCCAACAATATCCTGCGCAGGCACCAATAAAAATGCATGGTCCAGAAGCCAATCATAATAAGTATTTGAAGTTATTGTGGCAAATTCATAAGGATCTCTGCGCAAATTGAACATTAATGGCAAACGTAAGGCTACAAATGGTTCAGACCAGGTTCTCATTGTTCCAGTTGCTCTTTGCTCCATAAAAATAAGCTTCCAATCGTCATATCTGAGAGCCGTCAGGTCTCCATCATCAGAAAAATAAAAAATCTCTCGTCTTGGGGCTTCATCCTCTATTCCAGTGAGGAAAGGCAAGAAGTTGTATCCGTCCAAATGCACTTTATAAGTTTTATCTCCAATTGTATAACCTTTTTTAAGCTTTTCTTTTATATCGGTTTGTCCTGCAGCTGCAAGAAAAGTCGGCAGCCAATCCATTCCTGACATAATTTCATTTGAAACCATTCCCGGTTCAATATTTCCAGGCCATTTAACCATTGCAGGGACTCTCCAACCACCTTCCCAGTTCGTGTTTTTCTCACCCCTGAAAGGACTCACAGCAGCGTCTGGCCAGGTGTTTTTATGAGGGCCATTATCCGTACCATACATTACAATGGTATTTTTCGTTATGCTTAACTCTTCTAAAATATCAAGAAGTTTTCCTACATGCATATCGTGTTCTACCATGCCATCCGCATATTCATCTTGACCAGAAATTCCCCTAAGTTCTTCTTTTACATGCGTTCTGAAGTGCATGCGAGTGCCATTCCACCATAAAAAGAAAGGTTTGTCATCCTTAACCGCTCTTTTAATGAAATCTATTGCTGCATCAGATGTTTCATCATCAATTATCTCCATTCTCTTTTTAGTAAGTGGACCAGTATCCTCAATTCGTCCATCAGCATACGAATGAATTACGCCACGCGGACCATAATTCTTTCTGAAATTTGGATAGATTTTTGGATCGGGGTAGTCAGGCAATTCGGGTTCTTCTTCTGCATTCAAGTGATACAAATTCCCGAAAAATTCATCAAATCCATGATTATTTGGTAAATGTTCATCCCTGTCACCCAAATGGTTCTTTCCAAACTGTCCTGTAGCATACCCCAGAGGTTTAAGCAATTCTGCAATTGTAGGATCCTCTTCGGACAGCCCCTCCTTTGCACCTGGTAAGCCAACTTTACTTAACCCGGTACGAAAAACACTCTGACCTGTTATAAACGATGAACGCCCAGCAGTACAACTCTGTTCTGCATAATAGTCCGTAAAAATCACACCTTCTTTTGCTATGCGATCAATATTAGGGGTTTTATAACCCACTAATCCCATGGTATAAGCACTGATATTTGATTGGCCGATATCATCACCCCAGATTACAAGAATGTTGGGTTTTTCTTTTTGAGCATAAATTGATGAACTTACACCCAAAGTAAATGCTAAAAACATTAGCCGGTAAAGAGTTTTGTTGGTTTTAGATCTTCTTTTCATTATGGTAATTTTGATATCAACTGTATAAAACAAAGTTTATTAGAAATTGTTTTAAAACTCAAATCTCTCTCTAATGAAAGCCAACATATTCGAATCAAAACAAATTAATATCTTATCGCCCACAGTCATGCTTGGTGATAATAATAAATTATTACAAATCAATATTTATTTCCTTCTTCAAATTATATTTTTACTTTAGAATTGCTTTTAGAATCCAGGGTGGAGATGAAAACTGTATCAACCGCAATTATATTTTTGATCAAACAAGTGATGTTCCAGAAAGAGATGCTGTTTTCTTGGTCATATTTTTAAGTACGACGGTAACCGGTTCCAAAATCTTAAATTATTAAATTTACTATTTATAATGATACGATATATCATAACTTTTCTAATCCTAAATACATCACTACTTGCTTATGGACAGGCAGTTCTGGAAAACGAAAATATAAAAGTAAAAGTTGCCGAAAGCGGTTTGCTATCTGTTATCGATCAAGTAAGGGGGGTCAGTTGGAATAGTAAATATCCGGGATGGGTTGAGGTTTTTGAAACCTCCGTGAAGGAAAAGATATCATTGGGAAAATCTGAACGAAGTATCCGGACTGCTCGGAATAGAATCACTATTATATTCAATGGTCTTTTTGGCAATACATTAACAGATCCTGATTTTTCAATGGAAGTGTTGCTTAAGTTATCCGACAATCAGCTGGACATTGAAATTTCTAATCTGTCAAGTAAGTTTAAATTACAGAGTATTGAATATCCTGCTCATTTACTGAGTGTGAAAAGTGGAGATGAAGATGGATATATTGTTGCTCCAAACCTCCAGGGTATTCTTATACCAAGCAGGTATGATGCTGGCTTTATGCGTTATGGACAGAATATCTGGGATGAAATAGCAGATAAAGAACATTGGTGGACACTGGAGTCAGGCAATCTGAATATGCCGTGGTTTGGCGCTAATAAAGATAATTCTTCCCTTATGGCCGTTGTATTAACTTCGTCCGATTGTCAACTGCATCTAATTGGTAATAAATTGGTTAAAAATGATGGCATGGCCACAATTGATAGAAAAGGGCATACAAAGGGAGAAAGGATATCGTCTCTATCTCCAATTTGGCTGGCGACTATGCAATCCTTTGGTTATGCAAGAAAAATGCGTCTGGAGTTTGTTGAAAACGGCTATGTGGGTATGGCGAAGAAGTATAAGGAGTATGCGAAACAATCTGGCAGATATGTTACACTCCAGGAGAAGATCTTGAAAAATGCAGAGTATGAAAAGATCATTGGGGCTCCAGATATTAAAATTTATTGCTACACGAATCGATTAAATGAGCCAAGTTTAAAATCATGGAGCGAACCGGTTTTGAATGGCTATTCCAGAGTCAATACCAGTTTTGATCAGGTTTCAGAATTTTCAAAAGAGTTGAAATCAGAAGGTGTCAATAAGTGTTTGATTTTATTAGCGGGGTGGAATCGAATGGGTTATGATCGGGAACATGTGGATATGTGGCCACCGGCAGAAAAAGCAGGTGGAATTTCTGGTTTGAGAAAAGCAGCTGAAACCGTCAAAGCTCAGGGATATCTTTTTGCATTACACGATAACTACGATGATTTCTATCCGGATGCACCTACTTATGACGAGAAATACATTCTGCGGAAAGCAGATGGATCATTGGAAGAAGGTGGAATATGGGATGGTGGACTATGCCATATCATATGCCCGGTACAGCGGGAAGGATTATTAGACAGAAATATGGCCTTAATACAAAACGATATTCCCTTGAATGCATATTATTTTGATGTGATCACCAATACGAGCCACTATGAGTGTTATGACCAAAGACACCCGGTTTCCCGGAGGGATGATTTAAGACATCGCTTAAAACTACTTAAAAACATTACCGATCGTGGCCTAGTAATAGGTGGTGAACGCGGTACGGATTGGGCTATGCCGGAGGTAGCATTTTGTGAGGGATTGAGTGGGGGAGGAATCGGCTTTCACAGGGGGCTTAATTACAGAACAGGCATTACTATCCCACTGTTTTATCTTGTGTATCATGAATGTGTGGTAGGATACTGGCAACATGGTACCCCTTCAGGGCGGGAAGATCATGTTAATCATATGCTGATGGATTTACTTAATGCCCAGCCCTCAAGTTGGTCGATTGAGTACGATCAATTCGAGGATATGAAACCATTAATTGTTGATGCCTACAAATTGTTAAGCCCGCTTCATGAAAATACGGCACACTCAGCAATGATAAATCACAAAATACTAAGCGATGATTATATGGTGCAGAAATCAGAATTCGAAAATGGGACGGAAGTTTGGGTGAATTATGGCTTAACTACTTATAAAGCTGACCAATTTGAAATTCCTCCTAAGGGATTCAGGATTCTGGTGTATGGAAAAAAGGAGAAATCAGGTTCTTTTGTTAGAACTTACTCCCAGGATTGATTATGAGAAAAATTGGTAATACCATCTGGATTGTCACCTTCGCTTTTTTTCTTGGTTCTGGTTGTTCTAATAACAAGAAAGAAGTAAACATTCTAATATGGAAATCGATACAAGATTGCCTTTGATAATTTTCATTCCTGATCTGGCACCTAAAGTTGTAAATGATATTGTGGAAACAATTGACATCTATCCAACACTGGTTGAACTTGCAGGTTTTGCTGTCCCTGAAAATATTCAAGGAGAGCATTTATTGAAAAAGACAAGGAATTATGCTTTGTTACAAATTTCAAGAGATACTATTACTGGATTATCAGTTAGAAACCCGGATTTCTATTCAACAATCTTCATTTTTGTTGGTCTTACCAATAATTATTTTAAACTTAAAATTCGAGTTTCTGCACAGGAAAGGATCTTACCGGCTATATGACGAATACAGGATCAATTAAAAATTGAAAGTCTATTCCCATATATTATTTTAGTTATAAACAAAAACTAAACATTTTCGGTATGGAATATTTCTATTTAAAAAATATAAGTTAATTTGGGATTAATCAGGAATCTTTCAATTACTCAATAGGATGGGTGTTTATTAATGTCCGAAAAACAAAAAACGAAAATGTCAAGATCTGTATTTATTCTAATTAGTCTGTGCCTGTCTTCATTTGTTAAATTTCCAGCTATTGCACAGGAAACAAAAAGCATAGTTGAAAAGGAACTTGAACAATTATCAGAATTAAAATTCTTACCGCAATACAGAAATAATACCAGTGTTGGGATGCAATCATCATATGACACAACGGGTGGGAATGACGATGGTTTTTCAGGGAGATATTCTTTCCTTCGCAAAGAAGGTGAAAATCGATTGGTAATAGCCGACCTGAAAGGCCCTGGCGTTATTCAACGCATCTGGACTCCGACTCCTACCGAAGATACAATTCAGTTTTACTTTGATAATGAAACCAAACCAAGGATAAGCATCAGATTTATTGACCTTTTCTCTACTGAAGTTTTTCCATTTGTATCTCCAATTGTAGGAAATGAAATAGGAGGATATTACTGTTACATTCCTATTCCCTATGAAAAGAGTTGCAGGATTGTTTACCTTGGAGACCGAATTCAATTTCATCAAATTCAACACCGGACATTCCCGGAAAATACGCAGGTAAATTCTTTTTCATCGGAGTTCAGTGATGGAGAAAAAAAAGCACTTCAAAATGCTATTAATAAATGGACGAATTATGACCATGCCACATTAATAGATGAAAACGAAGTACAGGTTATTGAAAAAGAAGTTGTGATCACGGCAGGAGAAACAGTTAAACTGGCAGAAGTAAACGAGGGCGGACGAATAATCAGAATGGAATTCCAGGATTTTCCTGAAATCAGCGATCCTGACACTCACTTGATATTACAGGCAAAATGGGATAATGATGAGGAATATGCCATTAATGCTCCTTTACGGCATTTATTTGGATATGCATTTAGGAACACAGCTATGAAATCTATCCTTATTGGTTCAAGTGGTGACAAGCAGTATATTAATTTCCCAATGCCATTTGACAACTCAGCAGACCTTGAATTAAGTTACCTGAGAAATAAAGGTTCTAACCAGCGGGAGATCAGGTTAGTATCAAAAATATATATCCTCCCGGAAAAAAGGGATGCATCTATTGAGGGGAAATTTTATACATGCTGGCGTCGGGAAAAGCCTGAAATTGGGACACCATATTCAATTTTTAATCACGAAGGGAGAGGGCATTATGTTGGGACCATTTTAATGTGCCAGGGGATCGAAGAAAATCTGAATGGGCATATTTCCACTATATTTTTTGAAGGTGATGATATAACGACAATTGATGGAGAATTAAGGATGCACGGTACCGGATCTGAAGATTACTTCAATGGAGGGTGGTACGCGGTTGGTGATCGCTGGGATAAGGCATATAGCCTTCCGGTTCATGGCTGTCTGGGTTATTCAATTCCTCTGGCTCGAACTGGTGGATATCGCTTTTTAATAAGTGATAAAGAATCATTTGAAGAAAAATTTGAACTGACTATTGAACATGGACCGGAAAACAACAACTGGCCTGTTGATTATGCTTCAGTTGGTTTTTATTATGGGGATACTCCCTCCAATTTTGGGTCAGATCCAACCGTTGATTTAAGTGGAAGTTTTAATCCACCCAGTGAACTGGAATTACTGCCCATAAGTAATTTCAGTTTTCAATCCTTTGGATTTCCCCCTGATGAATTTACACTTTCAAGAACAAGAATTAGTGGCAAAGCTGTATATGTTATGCATAGTCATGGAAATTCAGGGTATGTGAAAACTGATTTACAAGTCCCCGTTAATGGGACATACGATTTGTATTTATCCTATTTTAAATCTCCTCAAAGCGGTTCTCTGCAGATTTATCAGCGTCAGAAACAAATCTCAAAGAAAATAAATATTTATTCATCGGAAAATGAATACGTTGAGAAACATCTTGTTGGAAAGGTCTCAATTAGTGAAGAAGAAGCGCCCTTGACTTTTCGAATGGTAGGAGAAGAGGGGAAATGTGACTTTATTCTGGAACGTATACATCTCGTTGAGTCTGATGTCGAATAGCTTAAATATGCTTTTATTTATTGACTTAAAGGTGTGCTGATCGATATTGGTCCAAAAGTCAATTCATATATATTTTTTTAAAGAATCCTGCATCTTTTAAAAGAGATTTTATCGATCCGTTTTAAGAAATACATGATGACTAATTTAAATAAGAGTTAATATTTATAAATTGCATCATACTACTTTAAAGAATCTAAATCATGAATTTTTCACATAATTCGATCAAAGGAGGAATTGGCTATCCCAGGGTTAGCTTTTTATTTACTAAAGGACTTAAATACATATTTTTTGTTCTTTTAATGATTGTATTCTCATTCAAACCTAAACCTGCATCAAAGGAAGAAGTGATTGATTACCTCAAAACATTCAGTAATGGATCTTATCTCTTTGGTCAGGTGGCCACATGGGTTCATGATGAGAATCCGGATATGGACGATGAAAGTAACTGGTTGAATAAAGTGTATAAACATACTGGTTTGATGCCAAAATATGGAGTGATCACTTATGACTTCACGGATGATCCCTTTAGCGATATGGAATGGAATAATGGAGTGAAAAAGATGTGGGACAAGGGGGTGATTGCTGGTGTATATAACTTTTTTGCAAACCCGGAAGGTGGAAATGCATTCCGGGAAGTTTGTGATATCGATCCCATATTTGACTCAGGCACGAACCCAACCAAAACAAATTTCTATAGCCAGATGGATAGGATGGCCGCTAACCTGCAATGGCTAAGTGATCAGGGAATCCCTGTCATTTATACACCATTTGTCGAGCAGGACGACAACAATTCAAAATGGCATGCAAAGGATGGGAGGGAGAATGCTGTTAACCTATACAGATTGGTTCATGATTATTTTACGGATACCAAAGGTCTGGATAATATTATTTGGGCTTATCATACCCGGGAATCTGACGGTGCGCTGGAAGGATTTTATCCTGGTGACGAATACGTGGATATTTTGGGCAAATCGGGTTACGGCCAGGATCTGAATTTTCCGGAATATGAATGGGCTGTGGAGAAAAAGAAACAGGGGAAGATCATTTGGTGGGCAGAGCTGGGTATTAACGATCGCAATAAACCACCAAGAGATTGCATGGATGTACTTGAAAAGCTTGAAAACAGTTATCCTGAATTGGCCGGCTTTGTATTCTGGAGTGATGCCGGATATTATAATGTGGTTGGAAATCTTAATGGACCTGAATTTATGGCTGATCCGAAAATTGTAACCCTGGAATCGAGTAAAAAATAGTTGTTATTTTTTGGTCAGATTGCCTGATTAAAACCTTAGTGATTCTTTGTATCTTCTTACAAAAATTCCCTCTTATTCATATCATTCGTTGTTTATAATCTTATAATAATTAGGATAATCAAATTTGTGCCCCTATCTTGTTCGATTAACCAAACTAAAACAACCATGAAAACATTAACTTTATTGCTCTTCTCAAGCCTGCTTTTTTTCGGCATTTCCTGTACTGACACTGTGGATGTCGAAAAGGAAAAGGCGGCAATTATTGCTGTAATTGAAGAAGAAACTGATGCCTTTTATGCACGGGACGTTGACCGCTTAAATGCTGTTTATCCAGCTGATGGAAATGCGACTCACCTTAATGCTGCCAAAGGGGGATACGGTTATACAACAGCGTGGGATGGAGGTGCTCAATTTAAAGAGTTTTTTGAGAATAATCCTGATCCGGTAGAAAACGCAGAAGTAAAGAAAAATTACAGGATCCGGGTATATCAGGGAGCTGCCTGGGCTAGTTATGATAATGAATCCTACGATGAAAATGGCGAATTGACTTCAGCTAGCAAACATGATCAGTTTCTTGAAAAACAGGATGGTAAGTGGAAAATCGTATATATGTCCATCTTAAGAACCGAATCTTATGACAGGGTAAATAAAAACTGGGAGACATCGACTCTTTATCATGAATTGAAGCCCGAAAATGTTGAAAATATCCTTACCAATGATTTCATTGGTCATCTCAATGCAAATCATACATGGGATAAAGAAAGCCATTTTAATTTTATAAGCAATAATACGAGTATGAAAGATACCATAAGTCGCCAGATAGCGGGAGGAAACTGGGTAGCGACAGCATTCCATAGAACCGGAACAATGGAAGGTCAATCCGTGGAAGCCGATTTGATGCAATTTAAACGTTTCGAGGATGGGAAGATTGTGGAGATATTCGAATATGCCGACCCAGGTCAATGGGAGTAGAAAAACACTAAAATATTACCTGTATACAAAGCCCGCTATAATGCGGGTTTTGTTTTTTTAAAATTCATGATAATTCACTCTGAGGAATAATATGATTATTGATATTGCTTTATAAAATTTTCTTTTTTACATATCTTCAATTTTCCAATTGATAACGATCCATTTTATATGTATTGAATATTTTTTGCTTAACCCATGAATGTATAATTCCTATGAAGATCAATCTTAAATTTTATTTAACACTATTCCTTCTAGCCTTCATTTGCCAGTCGCAAACCCAGAAGTTAGAGGTTTCTACCCTTAATGAAAAAGATCAAATTGCAATTTCAGATAGTAAATTGCCAGAAGGTAAAAATTGGAAGCTTGTTTGGAGTGATGAGTTTGATAAAGCGTATCTGGATACTTCAAAATGGGATTTTCGGCTTCATATCATGCAAACTAGATATGAGACCTGGACGAAAGATGCTTACGAACTGGATGGTAAAGGGAATCTTTTACTTAAAGTCTATGAAAAGGAGGGGGAGTATTATACCTCACAGCTTCAGACAGGTAGTAATTATATGGATCGCCCTGGTAATCAATATGGAAGCACAAAACTTACGTGGCCAATAGCAAAATTGAATAAACCAAAATTTGTTCATAGATACGGATATTATGAAATCCGTTGCAAACTCCCCACTCAGGAAGGTTGGTGGGTGGCTTTCGGAGGACCAGGTGCGCGCGGTGCTTGAGCGCCATGGCTACAACGAACTGCGCACGCCGCTGGGGAGGTGACCGAGCTGTTCAAACGCTCCATCGGCGAGGTCACCGACATCGTCGAAAAGGAGATGTACAGCTTCGAAGACCGCGGCGGCGACCAACTGCGCCAGCCCCGAGGCCACTGCTGAGCTGCGTGCGTGCGATCGAGCACAGCCTGCTCGATCAGCCCCAACGCATCTGGTATCGCGGGCCGATGTTCCGGCGCGAGCGCCCGCAACGGGGCCGCTACCGGCAGTTCCACCAGATCGGCGTCGAGGTGTTTGGGCTCGATGGCCCCGACATCGACCTGGAAGTGATCCTGCTCACGCGCCAGCTCTGGCGCACGCTCGGGCTCGACGAGCTGCGCCTAGAGATCAACAGCCTCGGCGACGCCGACGAGCGCGCCCACTATCGCGAGGCCCTGGTCAGCTATCTGGAGACCCATCGCGATCAGCTCGACAGCGACAGCCAAAAACGGCTAACGACCAACCCACTGCGCGTGCTCGACTCCAAGAACCCGGACATGCAGTCGCTCATCGCCGGTGCGCCGAGCCTGCTCGATCATCTCGGCGAGGCCACGCGGGCGCACTTCGAGACCCTGTGCGCCGGGCTTGACGAGGCCGCCGGCATCGCCTACC
>CALOCZ010000005.1:0-82745 GCA_942491935.1 uncultured Cytophagales bacterium | reverse complement strand
AGCGTCGGTGGCGCGGCGCGCTCGCGTTGATGCCGAGCTGGTGCGGCGGGGTCTGGCCCGGTCCCGCCAGCAGGCGGCCGAGATGATCGAGGCCGGGCGCGTCCGGATCGACGGTATGCCTGCGGCCAAACCGGCCACCGCGGTTGCCCCGGACACCAACATCACCGTGATCGCCACAGCGGAACGGAGCTGGGTCTCTCGCGGCGCACACAAGCTGATCGGTGCGCTCGACGCGTTCGACGTCGCCGTCGAGGGCCGGCGTTGCCTCGATGCCGGGGCCTCGACCGGGGGCTTCACCGAGGTGCTGCTCGACCGCGGCGCCGCCGAGGTGGTGGCCGCCGATGTGGGCTACGGGCAACTGGCCTGGCCGCTGCAGTCCGATGAGCGGGTGCACGTGTTGGAGCGCACGAATGTGCGGGAGTTGACTCCCGAGGCGATCGGCGGGCCGGTTCAGCTGGTCGTCGCCGACTTGTCCTTCATCTCGCTGGCCACTGTCCTTCCGGCGCTGACGGCCTGTGCGGATGCCGACGCCGATATCGTTCCGATGGTGAAACCGCAGTTCGAGGTGGGCAAGGATCGGGTGGGCGCCGGCGGCGTCGTATCCGATCCAGAGTTGCGCATCGATGCCGTGTGCACGGTCGCCCGCAAGGCGGCGGCGTTGCAGTGGCATGCTGTCGATGTGACGGCTAGCCCGCTCCAGGGCCATCGGGCAATGTCGAGTATTTCCTGCACCTGCGTGCCCAACAGGGCCTCACACACCTTATCCGGTCAAAATTGTGAGATTGCCGCTGTAGATGTTAATCCTGCCTACGCAACAACGCAGATCGCCAATAGAAGCAGCTCGAGAGCCCTGACCTATTATTCACATCATCATTGGGCTATACGACCTTCGACATCCTTTTCCAGGCTGATACTGGACTATTTTATTCATGTGCCAATCTTTAATAATGTATCTGATCGATTCTGGAGGATTCAGCCCGAATTAATACTTGAAACTACAGTTTATCATATGGAGGTAGTCCAGGATAAAGATATCTTTACGGCACATCTGAATCTTGAATTCCGCCTTAAAGACACAAAAAATGATCGCAATATAATTAGCCATAGAGCCGACCGGTATATGGCCCTGGCAAACAATGATCTAAACTTATTTGCTACAAGTATAGGAGAGATTTTTTACCAGGAATTGGAAAATTTATCTGAGAAAATCCGATCAAACATAAATGAGTTGCCTTGATTTCCCGCATATGAATTTTAGTGAGCTGAATGAATGAGAAGACCAAAAAACAATAATGTCCATGATGAAAATAACAGCAACTTCACCGTTGAAAAAAGCACACTATATCTGAAAAATTCACTTTTATTAGCTGATTTAGATCAATGGATACCAACCGTAAACCGACAAATAAAAAAAATCCCTGATCCAACTATTAAAATTGACCTGAATGATCTTAAAAAGATCGATAGTGCTGGCGTAGCAGCTTTGTTTCAGTTGAAGGATAATTTAAATAAAAGCAAAAAGAAAGTCACCATTATTGGGGGAAACGCTTCGATACGTAAGAAACTCGATCTATTCTCTTTATCAGAAGTTGATTCCCCCGAAAAGAAACAGAAGGCATCTTATTTTGAGTTCATAGGAGATTCCTTCTTAAATTTTCTTCAAAAATATTTGGCGACCTATTTTAAACTAGCTGGAGATGTCATATTTTGGTCCGTCACTGATATTTTCAAGCCGCAGGCACAAAGAAAGGGAGAATTTTACAATCAGGCCGTACTTATTGGCGTAAATGCGGTGTACATCGTATGTATGTTGTCCTTTATTATAGGCTTGGTAATCGCATTGCAATCGGCCGCCCAGCTAAGAAATTTTGGCGCGAATATTTATATAGTCGATTTGATCGTCATTTCAATGATGCGTGAAATGGGGCCGTTAATTACTGCCATTCTGGTGGCAGGCAGAAGCGGGTCCGCTATTGCAGCGGAAATCGCAACTATGAAAGTAACCTCTGAATTAGACGCCATTAAAACAATGGCCTTAAATCCTATCCGTTTTACGATTGTACCAAAAATGCAAGCCAGTGTGGTCACCATGCCCTTTCTAACTATATTGGCCAACGTTATGGGCATACTTGGAGGAATGCTAATTGCATATCTATATTTGGATATTGGCCCCACGGTATTCATCAACAGGATGGAAGAATCTTTGTACAACAGGGATATTATGATTGGGATATTAAAAAGTGTGACCTTTGCCATTCTGATTGTTCTTACTGGGAGCTTTTTTGGTTTAAGTGTAAAAGAGGGCGCTGAAGGAGTAGGGAAAGTTACAACCCAGGCTGTAGTGATAGCCATATCTATTGTCATAATTGCGGATAGTATCATAGGTATAATATTTTACTGAATACAGATATGGATCAAAAAAGAATTGTTGAAGTAAATGGACTATCTGCAACATTTGGTAACCGAAGTGTTTTAAAGGATGTAGCCTTTAATGCTTACGAGGGCGAAGTCACAGTGATATTGGGAGAAAGCGGTTCCGGGAAGACTACCATTTTGAAACATTTATTAGGCCTGTACGATATTCAGGAGGGTTTTGTATCAGTTCTTAATAGAAACATTGCTGAACTTAATGAAACGGAGCAAAAACAACTATACCTTCAGATGGGGGTATTTTACCAGAATGGGGGATTATTGAACTCATTGACCGTAGGTGAAAATGTCTCGCTACCCCTTGAACAACATACTAAAATCAGCGGGGAAATCATAAAACGGATTGTATTGACGAAGCTCCAAATGGTAAACCTGGTGGATGTTTATGATTTATATCCTTCCCAATTAAGTGGAGGGATGTTAAAAAGAGCGGCATTAGCCAGGGCGATGGTAATGGATCCCAAACTCCTGTTTTGCGACGAAACCAGGTGCCGGTCTTGATCCGATATCTCTGGCTTCTTTAGATAAACTGATACTAAATCTAAGGGAACAGTTGGGCATGTCAATAGTAATTATTACCCATGAAGTATCCAGCATTTTAAGAATAGCCGACAGGATTGTATTTATTGATAAGGGTAAAATTATTTTTAAGGGTGAACTAAAGAAAGCGCTCGAAAGCAATAATAAGGAAGTCCATGAATTTTTTCATATAGGATAAAGGACATGAATCTTTATAAAATATCTGCGATAAGGTAAGCATTCACATAAAACATCATTCCCAGGAATAGTCCGCTTTTCCCCTAATGATTGACCCTATCCTACTATAAAGTTACTTTGTAAAATTGAATGCAATTTCGGCGACTCTTTTACCCAGGGCGAAGCCCTTTTGTAAGAAATGCGGATCGATTTCTACTTCCTCAGATTCAGATCCAAATGGATCCTCTCCAGTCACAGCTGAAGCTCCGAATGGCTGATCCCAGGAAGGTCCACCTATGATGATCATATTGAATACCATCAGGGTATGGATCAGGTTCATCTGGGCTAATTCTTCTCCGGCGGATATCCCTCCCCCAGTAACAAAGACTGCCCCTATCTTATCCTTAAGCTCCTGTCCATCAAAAGGCCAGGTTCTGATGAATTCCTGTACAGCTGCTGCAATATTGGCGCTATGTACCGGACTTCCGACAATGATGGCATCAGCCCATATCAAGTCATTTGCAGAAGTTTTGTCTATCGTCAATAACCGGACTTCAGCACCTGAAATTTTTTGGGCTCCCTCAGCTACTGATTTTGCCATGAGTGATGTGTGCCCTGACTCACTGTAATAAGTGATTAGAATTTTCTGAGCATAGACTGAAAATGTAGTAAAACCAAAGCAAACGAGGAGGAACACGGTTTTACAAACTGATCTAAGTGTTTTCGACATGATTCTGGAATTTAATTATTATGCGCTAATCTTTTTATCCAATAAAATTATTTTGTGCTTCGCAATGTAATAAAGACCAATAACAACATTAAGGAAGCGGATATTACGTACACTATAGGGAAAGTTACAATGGTCCATACTTCAGCAGCAACACCAGTCATGTAATTGATAACAATATTCCCTATTAAGGCTATAGAGAACACGACACCGAATGCTGTACCGGTCCAGGATGGGAAACGGTCACCTACCATGCCAAGAACGATTGGGAATCCGGCGGAGAGACCGAATCCTGTACATAATAGACCAACTGTATAGAGACCTATACTTCCGGCAATTATTGAAATAATACCGCCAGTTAAAGCAAGTACCACAGCCGCAACCAAAACAGTTTTTGATGACATAACCTTTAGTAAAAGCCCTACAACTAATCGCCCGACTGTGAAGATCCCCACATAAATGGTCAGCGTCAATAAAGCTTTTTGCCCGTCTACTTGAATCACTTCAATCAAATAAGATGTAGTCCAGTTATTGGTTAAACCTTCTAAGGCCGACTGGAAAAAGAGAACAAAGCCAAATAGAAGTAATATCTTATTTTTCGCCAAGAGGAAAAATTGTTTTAATGCAATTGACTGGGCCTGTTTTGGCTTTGGGAAAGTTAACATCAAATTGAGGAAAAGTGGGGCCAGCATAGCAATACCAATCGCGGCAACAATGTATCCGGTTTCATATCTTTCAGAAAGAAAGCTGATGATTACAGGCATCCCTAAGGCACCCAGGCCAAAAAATACTCCAAATAAGCTTAAGTTAGCGCCCTTATTCTCGCCATGATCTTCGCTGATATCGGAAACAAGGGCACTTGTAGCCCCGTTGATCATGCCCCCTCCCCAACCAATCAGGAAAAAGGCCAGGCCCAGTAGGAAAAAAGAGTTCGCCCAGGCAATTAACTCCAGCCCAAGAATGTTCAGAAATATCGAAATGCTTAAGAGATTCTTATAGGAATATTTATCAACCACCGGACCGAATACGAGGGATCCTATCAATATCCCTAAAGGTAGCAATGAGGCCAAGGTCCCTTTTGCCAGATCATCCAGTGCAAACTTATCTGTAAGATAGGGTAAAATGGAACCCAGACTGATCACACCGATTCCAAATACCAGGATGTCAACACAAGCTGCAGAGAATACTAACTTTTTATTATACATTGAGAATGTCTTGTTTTATTTTGCACTAAATTTAGAAAATCATTTCAAGAAATTATTTTTTAAGCTTGTATTCTTGAAATCTGAATGAGAATTTTTAAAAAAATATTTATATTCAGAAGAATGAAACCCTTTTTTACAATAATATTTTTTTATGTTTTTATAATATTCTCCCTGGGATGTGATGAGAAACGTGGTTCAACCCCTGCCTTTATTGTTGACGACCATGGCGCCATCGTCAAAATGGATACTACGGAAAAAGTGATTTATCTTGTATTTACTGCCCATGAGTTTGCTGATGGTTTTTCAGTTGTTCGTGAAACTTTATCAAAATATGATATCAAAGCCTCTTTCTTTTTCACAGGCGATTTTTACAGGGCTCCGGAATTCAGTGATTTAATAAAAACACTAAAGAGCGAAGGGCATTACCTGGGAGCGCATTCTGATAGACATCTATTATACTGTACATGGGAAAAAAGAGATTCCCTACTGGTAACTCAAGAGGTCTTCAACAAGGACGTTTTAGACAATTACACTGAAATGAAAAAATTCGGGATATCAAAAGAAGAGGCATTGTATTTCATGCCGCCCTATGAATGGTATAACCTTCAAATATCGAAATGGACAAATCAATTAGGACTTACCCTTTTTAATTTCTCGGGGGGCACCTCTTCAAACCAGGACTGGACCTATCCGGAATTGGGGAAGTCCTACATTTCCTCAGATGCAATCTATAAGAAAATCATAAATTATGAAGAAAATCATGGGATGAATGGATTTATCTTCTTATCTCATATTGGCACAGATCCAAGAAGAACCGACAAATTTTATAACAAATTAGATCAACTGATCAATTATCTGCAGAAAAAAGGATATTCCTTCCGCAGAATTAAATAAGGATCAAATTTATTTTAAGCACAATGAGAAACTATTTTTTAAACTTTATCGCTTTCAGTGTATTAATATTTCTATTCGTAGGAACGATTATTAAAGCACAGGAACTTCCTTATACACAGAACCTGAGTTGGGAACATGAAAGGCATTCCTGGATCGCCTCCTGGATATCACCTGTAAATGAATCTCTTAGTGATTACGGAGTTTTTTGTTCAGGAATACTTTTAACCTAAAAACTATCCCGGATAGTTTCACCATATATGTTTCAGCCGATAACCGCTACCGGTTATATATAAATGGTACTTATGTGAATGCCGGTCCGGCAAGAGGCAGCTTCATGTACTGGCGTTACGAAACTCTGGATATTTCTTCATATTTGCGCCAAGGTGAAAACATCATTTCAGCAGAAGTAATAAATTTTGGAGAACATCGCCCGGTAGCGCAGTTTTCACATCAAACGGCTTTTATTCTGCAATCTGAAAAGATGGGAGAAATAATTAATACGGGTACAGGCAACTGGAAAGTGATCAAAGATCTTTCTTATAATGTCAGGCCTGTAACATCCGATATGACCGCAGGAAAATATTATGTTGCTGGTCCCTGTGACAGCATTATATTTGTATATCACCCATGGGGATGGAAACAGAAAGGCTTTAATACAGAGAAATGGGTAACTCCGCAGATTATTCAGAAAGGGGTTGGACGTGGGTATATGCATGGCACCCCATGGATGTTGGTCCCAAGGGAGATTCCCTTAATGGAAGAGAGAATTGAACGCATACCTCGAATTTCTAGGGTAAAGGGTATTGAGATTGACGCTAACTTTAAACTAGGGGATGAACCTCTGGTCATTCCACCTGGAACAAATGCAACTATATTACTTGATCAGACATACCTTACCTTTGGTTATCCCTTGTTTAATATATCTCAAGGGAAGGATAGTAAAATAAAAGTGATCTATTCAGAAGCAATGTATGGGAAGGATGGAAGTAAAGGGAACCGGAATGATATAGAAGGAAAAGAAATAATGGGATATTCAGATATAATTATGCCCGACGGAGGCCATGAAAGGGTAATTATGACCACCTGGCTGAGGACATACCGATATGTACAGCTCGAGATTGAAACCAAAGATGAGCCATTGAAAATAAATGATCTCTATTGCATTTATACGACCTACCCATTTAAACAAATTGGAGCCTTTGAATCTGATGATCCTGAAATCTCACAGATCTGGGATGTAGGATGGCGTACAGCAAGATTATGTGCCGGGGAAACCTATATGGACTGCCCTTATTGGGAACAACTGCAGTATATAGGTGACACCAGGATACAATCACTGATCTCTTTATATGTTTCAGGAGATGACCGTCTAATGCGAAATGCTATAAAATTGGCGGATCATTCCAGGATTCCGGAAGGATTGACACTGTCCCGGGGACCATCCTATATAAATCAGATCATTCCAGCCTTCTCTTTATACTGGATCGCTATGGTCCATGATTATTATATGCACAGAAAGGATGATGATTTTATTAAATCATGCCTGCCAGGTATACACGCAGTACTTGGATGGTTTGAAAGGCGGATGGATAATAATGGAATGCTCGGTGGATTGGAATGGTTTAACTTTTCAGATTGGACAGATGGTTTCCTGGTTGGAGCTCCCGCTGGTGTGGACAATGGAAATTCGGCATTGATTACACTGAATTATGCTTATGCTTTGGATCGGGCTAGCGATCTTTATGCTTATTTTGATTATGATACGGAAGCCGAAAAGTATAAGAAAATGTCGAATGAAATCAAGTCATCTGTTTATGAACAATGCTGGGTAGAATCCTCTGGCTTGATGGCTGACACACCGGAAAGAAATGTATTCTCCCAACATACCAATATATTCGGTATCCTCACGGACTGTGTTCCTGAAAAACAGCAAAAAAATCTAATGATTGAGATCTTAAACAATCCTGAATTGATTCAAACAACTATTTATTATAAGTTTTACTTGTTCGAAGCTTTATATAAGACAGGGATGGCCGATCAGTATCTGGCCTTGTTACAGACCTGGGAAGATATGCTGGAAGACGGGCTGACTACATTCGCAGAAGGAGATTATGCTGACAGATCAGACTGCCACGCATGGAGTGCAAGTCCACTGTACCATTTTTTATCAAGCGTTGCCGGTATCCGGCCAGAAACTCCGGGTTTTAGCACCGTTCGGATTGATCCAAAGTTCGGACATCTTAACACAATTAAAGTCAAGATAGCACACCCTCAGGGCATCATCAGCATGAACCTGATAAAGCAGGGTAAAGGGATAAGGGGAGATATCGAACTGCCAGAAGGATTGAAAGGTACTCTTTACTGGGCGGATGACAAGACCAATCTTAATGCAGGGAGGAATGAAATAGGTTTTTAAGCTGTGTTCTTTTAATAGAACACCATAAAAGACTATATTCTGAGGAAGAAATCTCAATTATTTGGGATTTGCATTATTCGTGCGTTACTTTTGTAGATTGTTAGTTTACCGTCTTTGATTTATCTGACCATCTTTTGGGATTTCCACAGATCATCTACTTCCAAAACACTTCGGATCGATCATTATAAATCGTTAAATATTTTAAAATTTAAATGCTTAAAAATGAGTGAAGCAAAAAAAGACAATTTGGTAAAAGTCCATTACACAGGTAAATTAGACGATGGTCAGGTATTCGATTCATCTAAAGATCGTGAGCCTCTTGAATTTAAGATTGGTGAAGGCAAGTTGATTCCAGGATTCGAGAATGGTGTGATCGGCATGAAATTACAAGAATCAAAAACAATTAAGATACCTTCTGCAGAGGCTTACGGAGGTAAAAGGGAAGAGTTGATGATTGAAGTTCAGAACCAGCAACTTCCCGAAGAACTTAAACCAGAGGTGGGTATGGAATTAGTTTCTAAAAGCCCAGATGGCCAAGAGCAGATTGTTAAGATCGCTGAGGTTAAAGAAGCATCGATAGTTGTGGATGCTAACCATCCATTGGCTGGTCAGGACCTTACTTTTGAAATAG
The DNA here is from genome assembly GCA_942491935.1 of uncultured Cytophagales bacterium. Taxonomy (GTDB): domain Bacteria; phylum Bacteroidota; class Bacteroidia; order Cytophagales; family Cyclobacteriaceae; genus JAGTVG01. The sequence goes on along the minus strand of CALOCZ010000005.1, from coordinate 73,746 downwards.
AGTTAGTGGATATTCAATAATTCTGGCAGGGCCTAATAATTACACTTCCTGCTAATTAATGCTTGATTCCGGGATCGGGGATTTTCTTCCCGATCACTTTCCAAAAGAAAAGAAATATAAGGAATCTTCCGGTATAAGGTTAATCGTCTTTTCCGATTAAGGGATTGTGGCTTCTCTTCAATGATCTTTCTCCGCCCTGAATAGTGTTATCAAGGGTGGGATTCGGCTATTTCTCCTCCCAGGTTTTGTTATAATTTTCCAGTTTCTGAATAAGAAATAAAATCTTCTCCTAGTATGACCCTTCATCCTATTGACTATCCTTTTGCATATTCTGCTCAGATTTCCCCGCTTATGTTACAGATTTTGAAATTAATCTCTTAAATTTCCTAAGCTGATATTTTAAAGAGTAATATATAGCAAATGGAACTGATAAAATGGATACATGAACATTGGGGTATTCCTCCTGCCATACAGTGGAATATAATTTATTCTGTTCTGGTAATTGTTGTCACCGCCATACTCCAATCCATCATTTTAAAGGCTATTCATTTAAGGGTTAAAGATATAAAAAACAAGTATTACTGGGGTAATGCCATTAGATATTCACTCTTTATTCTGGCATTTATTGTAATAGTTGGAATATGGTTGCAGGAATTCAGATCTGTTGCCACCTTCCTGGGTTTATTGACAGCAGGTCTCGCAGTAGCTTTAAAAGATCCCATCGTTAACTTGTTTGCCTGGATATTTATCCTGGTTCGCAAACCTTTTACTGTTGGTGACCGCATTCAAATCGGAGATCATGCCGGGGACATCATCGACATACGGGTTTTTCAACTTACTTTGAACGAGATCGGGAATTGGGTCGATGCGGATCAAAGCACCGGGCGAATTATACATATACCCAACGGTAAAGTCTTTACGGAGACCCAGGCCAACTATACCCAGGGATTCAGCCACCTTTGGAATGAGATCAAAGTTCTGGTCACTTTTGAAAGTGATTGGGAAAAAGCAAAAACAATTTTAGATGATATAATAAATAAGCATACCTCTCAATACACTGCCGCTGCGAAAGCACAACTGATCGAGGCCTCCAAGAAATTTATGATATTCTACAATACCCTGAGCCCTAATATCTACACATCTGTAAAGGACAGCGGTGTATTATTGACCATAAGGTATATTTGTGAACCAAGAAAACGGCGGGCTACAGAACATGTGATATGGGAAGACATTCTAAGGTCTTTTGCTAAACATGAAGATATTGAGTTCGCATATCCAACACAAAGATTTTATTTCGAAAGTGATGAAAGTAAATCTGCCCCTATAAAAGATTTAGGAAATCCAAAAAACACAAAATAGAATAGGATTGTTTAATAGCTGTTAAAGCTACTTTTCAATATCGATATTTCGCTTATAACCACCCGCTAATTCATTAAAAGGCATACTTATTAACAACTCATTGTCTTCAAATTGCGCCTTGATCATTTTAATATTTACATCAAATGGTATGAGCACATAACCGATATTAAAGGGGATCTGGTCTGTTTCAGCATACAGATGTGTATTATCCACTGAAATATCATGAAACAGGAATAATTTATCATTCTGAACTTCAACTCGCATTTTTTCAGGATCAACACCTGGAATCCGTGCTTTAACAAGGTACTGTTTTTCTTGTTTCAGCATAAGTACAGTAGGTTTACTGATCCCCCCGTTCAGGGTGTTCATTACGTCAACCTTTCTGAGTACTTCTTTCGATATGTGAAAATCATTAAATCTCATGATATTCCCCTTTCAAGCTATGTATTGCAATTTGCATACCAATTTTTTATAATAGCCTCCTCTATTCATTTAAACGATATTTCGTTTAGCATGATTTGTTTTATCTGCATTTTTGGCAGAATCTGATGTTTTTTCATTAAAACCTTATCTATTAAATCATTGTTTGTTTTAATATAAGTGCTTATTTTTCTTTCAAATAATAAATTGATCTATGTATACATTTTTAATTTACCTTCATTCCTGGCTTCGTTGGGTCTTATTGATCCTTGGTTTAATCGTCATCATCAGGTCATATATTGGCTGGTTCGGCAATAAAAATTACCTGAAATCGGACAATACCATGTCAATAATCTTAGTTTCCCTTTTTCACACTCAACTAATACTGGGGCTTTTATTATATTTTATTTATAGCCCTATAGTTCAATCTGCTTTTCAGGATTTTGGTATGGCGATGAAAGACAGTCAATTACGGTACTGGGCTGTTGAACATATATTTATCATGGTATTTTCCATTATAATAGCACAATTTGGCAGGATTAGAATAAAGAAAGCGCATTCTGCGATCAGTAAATACAGGAATTCAGCCATCTATTTTACTTTGGCATTTATTTTAATTATTTCAAGAATACCATGGGACCAGGGGGTAAGACTTTTTCGCGGAATAGTTGAATAAACTGTTATTAGAAATATATTAAGGACAAACAGCTGTTAATCAATCAATTGTGCCTGGACTATTTCTACAACCAGAACCTTTGGATTGGTTATTAAAATAAGATAGGATTACAATTAAACCTATAGAAATAAAATTAGCAATTAGGTTCAATCGAAAAAAATACCGTGAAATTCAGATAAAATTATCCTGTAGTCCTTAGGGCTCCCGCTATAGCATTAATGGTCAATAAAAGACTCGTTAGCGTATCTTCTGCCCGGATTGTATCACCTTTAAGTTTTTGATCACGCCAGACCTTTAACAATTCTATTTGCTTTCTATGAAGGTCCTCCATAGCAGTAGCCCGGATTACATTTGAATACCAATGCTGTGTGCGTCGATCGCTAATGGGTCTTTCCAGGATCAATTCGAACATCTCTCTTGTTCTTTTCAATTCAGCCAAGATAAGATCCATCATGGTTTTTCTAACATTATCGTCTTTTACGAGCGATGCATATTGTCCCATGATCTTTTCATCGGTTGCTGCCAGGCTGGTATCTACATTGGTCAATACGTATCTGATAAAAGAATCATATACCACACCCTTTTTGAACCTTTCAAACTCTGAACTATCCGATTCCATAAGATCGTAAAAGGTTTTGCCAATCCCATACCAGCTTGTGATATTGAATCTGGACTGGCTCCAGCTAAACACCCATGGAATAGCTCTCAGGTCCTCAAGACTTCGTTTACCAGTCCTTCTGGCTGGACGCGATCCAATTTTACTGGACTCTATTGCATCTATTGGTGTCGCTTCACTGAAAAAAGGCAGAAATTCCTTATGCTCTATCAGCTCCCGATAATAGGATTTACTTTCCCTGGCCAGTTTGTTCATTAACTCACTGAACTCATACTGTTTATTCTTGGAACGGTTAAAAAGAAGTGTAGCAGTTGTTGTTCCTGCCTGTAACAATTCCAGGTTATAACTGGCATTGATCTTATTGGCATATTTCTGTTCAATGGTCTCGCCTTGCTCCGTAAGCCGGATATCTCCCCTTATAGACTGATATGGCAGGGCCTTAATAAACCAGTGCGTTGGACCGGCTCCCCTGGAAATAGATCCCCCTTTGCCATGGAATATCCTGATCCGCACACCTTCCTCCTCCCCTACAGCAGCAAGCCTGGCTTGAACCTGATAAAGTCCCCATTGACTGGCAAGTATACCCCCATCCTTATTGCTATCACTATATCCAACCATAACCTGGAGGACCCGGTCTTTCTGATTATTCAGTATTTTAAGATACTTCAGGCTCCTTTTAGTATAAGGATGTTTCAGAAACGAACGTACAATTTCAGGTCCGTTTTTCATATCATCGATAGTTTCCAGCAGCGGTACTACAGGCAACATACATACCGGTCCTTCATCAGTAGTTTTTGTTAAACCAGCCTCACGCGCAAGAAGGTAAACTGATAGCAGATCCGACTGTGACCGGGTCATACTGACAATCAGTGAGCCCAATCCTTGCGAGCCATATCTGCCAATATGATTGAGCAGGACTTTATAACAGGATGTCACTGCAGCTGCGTGGGTATCAAGATTCATAGCCGGATGAGTAAAAGGCCGGTTGGTTTCCAATTCTTTATTGATAAATTCCAGCCTTTCCTGTTCGGCTGCGTTAAGAAACCAGTTCCCATCCAAAGAGGCACCGTCCATTAACTCCGCAACCGCTTTTTCATGAAAATGGCTATTCTGACGGATATCAAGATGCGCCAGATGGAATCCAAAAGTATTCACGAGGCGAATCATCTGGTTCAGATCCGAACCGGCAATGGTATGCGCTCCAAATATTATAAGCGATTCTTGCAGTATCAGCAGATCATCGATCAATTCCTGGGCTAGAATATAGGATCCTGGATGTTCATGTAATGCGGTTGCATGTTCCCTTTTTACATCCAAAGGCAATTTTACGATCATCAGGTTGATCATTTGACGGAAGGCCTCCCCTTTATTCCTGTCAAAAGCTTTTTCCCCTTCGGCTCCTAATTCTGTTCGTAATTCTGAGATCCTTTCCCTTAATTTCCTGTTAGCATCTTCATAATCAAGAGAAAAACTCAGGTTTTTTACGAGTTTAGTAAGCTCCCTGCGAATTATAACGAAGGCATAAAGCCTCAATGTCTTTAATGTTTCAGATGTAACTTTTGATGTGACGAAAGGGTGTCCGTCACGGTCACCTCCGACCCAGTTCCCAAAGGATAATTTTGGATAATTCCTGAAATCTTTCAGGTATTTTACATCCAGTCCAACCCCCTCCCAGGCCAGGTAAAGTCTTCTATCCAATATACCCAATACCTCGGGGAATACATTTGTGAGATAATGTAGTACATTTCTTAATTCAGAAGGGACATCGGGTTTCTCTGTGAAGATCTCGCCGGTTTTCCACAGTCTGTACAGTTCAAGTTTTATCTCCCTCCGGATCTCATGTTGTTCCTTTTCCGTGTACATCTGATTCTCGCGTTTGACCATCATCAGATACAAATTTCGATGGTGCTCGAGTACAGTTGCCCGTTTTGCCTCTGTAGGGTGTGCTGTTAAAACTGGCTCTATTCGTATTTCAGGCAGAATATTAACAATTTCCTGATCAGTATATCCTTCTTTGATCAGATCCTGAAGGTTTTTAGCCCACAATCCATTGACACTGGCCATTGAATTCAAGTCTTCCTGTTTTCTTCTGTTTTGAACGGCGCCGTTCACTTCAACAATATTCAAGAGTTGAAAAACCATCGAATACAGCTGAATATACCTGTTATTAAACGCTTCCAGATCTATTTCATGGTTCGTATTGATCCATGGGATGGCCAAAGCTATGGTTTCTTCCCCGTTTTCAATTAGAGACTCCTTAAGGCACTCCAGTAAAAACTGAAGATCAAAATAGGGTTTGCCTAGCTTTTCCTGAACCTGTTCTAAAACACTCATTTTCTACTATTTGGTATTAAGTTTTTATTCAAAAAGGAAAATTACAGAATATACATCATAGTTAACCAATTTACATTAAAATTTGTTGCGGGAAGTGATTCTCAGTCCCCAGGGGCTTTCTTTCTTCCAGGACTGATCTTAATTTAAAAACCAGGCATTTTCAATCTGGCTTTTTATTAACCTTTCATTAATTATGTTTTTATTAATGAAGGATTCATTTATATAACACATACTTGACTACAAAAATTCAAAATATTTCTTTCATAAGAAATTGATTTTCACTAATTTATCTATCCCAAAAAAAACTAAACCGAATCATCTTTTTCTAAACCTTAAAAATTTACAATCATGCCTATTATTAAAGACCCAATTCACAATCATCAACAAGGCCAATTTGGTGTTGTATTCGTAGAGACTTTAGGTGCAAAAGGAGAATTAGCTGTTTATGATAAATCTTCCAAAAATGATCTTAGGCCCCTGCCATCAGGATGGGAAGTAACCTTAGTGCGGAAGGAGTATCCTGAATTAGATAAACCATATTTTTGTTGCAATATACCTATAAAGTATCTTGTAGAAATTGTTGATATCGTACCAGTGGAAAATCAGGGACCAATATCCAAAAAGGTAAAGAAACATATTGAAAATGACGCACATTTTGGGTCTGAATTAAAGAAACCAGATAGCAATAACAGTATTTACCCCTGGAAAGATTAAATTTTCTCCTGATCATCTAGTTATTATTTGAATTCTAAATCATGATACTTTTAGAAGTAACTCAAGATTTGTCAACTGGAATAGCTTATTTATGGGTTGTACTAGGAATACTAATAAGCTTTATAATTCCCGTTTTAATGAAATTGCTTAAAGCCAATCCTCTAAAAAAGAATGAACGCGGTAAATATTGGGAATTGATTAAACCTTATGTAATTATATTGGCAATATCACTTGTTGTAGGAATTTTAGTTTTGGCTTTATTAGGAGATACTGATATTACCTGGCAAGTTGCACTAATCGGAGGTTATACCTGGGATTCTCTCCTTCAAAAATTTGGTACTTCGTAATGACATCAATGTAATATCGTATAACTATGGATAAATAAAAATTAGATTCTAAGATTGAATTTATTAAGAAATCAAGTAGGAATCGATCATGTTGATTCCCATAGCTGGTTGAAGACCCTCACCACTTTGGCGGGGGTTTCTTTTTGGAATAATAAAGGGCAAATAGTAGATTTTATTAGTTATTCAAAAGGGAGATTCATTTCCTCAATAATAGATATGATTCTGGGATCATTTTTTATATCGTCAAATCCAATCTCTGACATTGTAATGTAGGGCATCATTTGTTCATGCATCTCATAGGCTTTTACATACCATTCAATTGATTTCTCCAGGTTACCTGCTTTCCAATAATATTCACCCATATCAAAATGGTTTATGTAATTTGTTTTGGCATATTCTTCCATATAGGAAAGCATAGTACGAATTGCCTCTACATAGCCCTTATCCTGGAATACGGCCATTATGTCCTCCCTGGCTTCATCATCTAATCCTTGGAGGGTTTTAAGATCTGTTTCGATAGAAATCTCATAATCACCATTGAAATACGCAGCTTCCGCATAGGCGCACAATGCAAAATGGTGCTCCGGATCTATTTCAAGAGCTTTTTTGCATTTTTCCAATGCCTGCGGGGTTCTGAGACTTTCATCCACCATGGCACTTAATCCCAATACCAAAGGATTCATGGGATCCAGTTCAGCCGCCATTTGTGAATGAAAATATGCCTCATCATATCTTTTCAGGATATATAAGAGATGTGCATAATAGATCCTTGACCATACATCGTTCGGGTTTATTTCAAGGGCCTTTAAAAACTCCATTTCACCCTTTTCCCAGTTCCATTCTACCCATACACCAATTATTGCCTTTGTATAATGTGAACCGGGATAATCCGGATCAAGTTCTGTTGCTTTATCCAGGAATTCGAGGATTTTCGGTCCTGCCACTTCAGGAACTTCAAATCCCAACTGCGCCAATCCAGCCCAGACCTGCGCGAGCCCGTCATAACAAGGGGCAAAGTCAGGATCCTTTTCAATGGCCATGTTCAGATATTCACGAGCGTTGTTGAGGGATTCCTGGCTAAGATCATCCCAATGTTGATAACTCCTGAGATAGGCATCATAAGCTTCCCGGTCAACGGCTCTTGATTTGACAAGTAATTGCTCTTCTTCAGGTGTTAATATTACATTTATCTCATTTGAGATTTCTTTCGTCACCATATTGTACAAATTAAGGATCTGGCTCTTTTCTACTTTAAAATCATGCACCCATAGTTGTCTTTCTTGGGGATAAGCGCCCATAACTTTTATTTGTAAGCATACACTATCCCCCAAACATAAAACAGAACCTTCAACAAAAGTGTTGACCCCCAATTCCTTCGCTATTTCTGTTAGAGACTTATCAGTATCTTTATAGGCATTGGCTGTAGTCTGGCCCAAAACCCGCAGGGCACTAATCTTTCCTACATTACCTATCAAAATATCATGCATCCCTTCAACAAAATAATCCAATGTATCACCGGTATAATTTGTAAATGGAAGGACCAGAACCGATTGATTCTGTTCCGATGGTGGATTTATGATCTTCGGTAAAAAATAATACAAGGCAAAGGCAGCTATTCCTATAACTATTATTCCTATAACTATCGTTACTCTTCTAAATCTTAGAGGTTGAACCAGTTCTCCAGTATCAATGGAAAAATCCAGAAGAGTATCATCACCGCAACTAACTTTATAAATACCAACAGTTTTGCCAACACCTTTTAAGGTCTGTTCGCCAAGAAACTCAAGTTCTAATCCTTCCTTGTTTCTAATGTCGTTATATACTGTATCAGATATAACAATTTCATTCTTTTCAGCAACTCCCTGTATACGGGAGGCAATATTCACACCATCACCTAACACATCGTTTTTCTCAAATATTACTTCCCCCTGGTGAATGCCAATGTGTACCGGAATTTTCAATTCTTTACAAGCCTTTTGTATAGATAAGGAACACAACACCGCATCAATGATAGAATTGAAGCTGGCAAGTATACCACCTCCCATTACTTTCAGCCATCGTCCTTTGAATTTTTTGATGAGTCGTTTTTGGATTCTGCGATTATTTGTGAGGAAATCAAACGCTTTCTTCTCATCTTCCTTCAACAGGGAGTCATAACCGACGATGTCAGTAAACATGATGGCGGCTAAGCGTCTTTGTGACATGTTTTAATCGCCGAAACTTTATTGAAGGCGATGTATGTTATTAAATAAAAATCAGCCGCACGAAAACCTATCTTATTACCCTCCTTCTTGCCTTCGCGAAGCTTCGGCGAAGCAAGTCGATAAAGCTATGTAAGGTAATACAAGTTAAGAAAAATCGAGGAAAGTCAAACAACTTGAGACCGAAAATCCTAGATAAGCTACAAATGAAAGCGTCCGATGTATTCTTTTTCCGGGAGATATAATCAACGAAAGAAATTGACGTTGTTTTACAATACTAAAATGATATATTTACAGATACATGAAATCAAAAATCAACAGAAACGATCCTTGTCCGTGCGGAAGTGGCAAGAAATATAAAAATTGCCACGAGAATAAAGAGAATAAAACCTCCAGTAAGGTTCCTTTGATCTTTGGGACCATATTTATTATTGCGATAGGGATCTTCTTTCTTAAACCAAATCAAAACCTCAAATCAAGTGGCGGCAAACCGGGTCAGGTTTGGTCCGAGGAACATGGCCACTGGCATGATGCACCTACCAGAAAAGCTCCTTTGCCTACTGCTCCAGTTGAAAAAACACCATCCTCGAGTGAATCTAAGCCTGGTAAGGTATGGTCAGAGGAACACGGTCATTGGCATGATGCACCTTCAGCACCTGCGACTTCCAGTACACCTGAACAAGTAAAATCAACCCAGCCTTCAGGACCGGTGCCAGAGGGCAAAGTATGGTCGGAAGAACATGGACATTGGCACAATGCACCAGCAACAGAACAGTCGCAAACTCAATAATAATTCATCAGTACTGACAGATTAGGTTAAAAAAAGCTCCATTAATAATAATAAAGGTGAATCGAGGCCATGCCTATACATGGTTCTATACAACTTTTACCGTAGAGAACGCAGATGGTTCCCGGTTAAATTTTGCTTTATAATGGCGAAATCCCACCATTTGCATAGTATAAAACTATCATTTATCTTCAGCCTCAGTTATTTTAACTTTATTTGACGATGTGCTGACATGATGAATTTATTGTCTCTGGCAGACTGGATTGTCCTAGGTTTATTTTTTCTTTTACTCATAGGTGTTGTGATCTGGATCTTTATCCAAAAAAAGGAAGATACCTCTGATTATTTTTTGGCCGGTAAAAATGTAGGCTGGTTTGCAATTGGCGCATCAATTTTTGCTTCAAATATTGGTTCAGAACATTTGGTGGGCCTGGCGGGCGCAGGGGCTTCTTCCGGGGTAGTCATGGGGCACTTTGAACTCACCGGATGGATGATCCTCCTATTGGGGTGGGTATTTCTGCCATTTTACCTGAGAAGCAAAGTATTTACAATGCCAGAATTCCTGGAAAGAAGATATTCATCAGCTTCAAGGTGGTTCCTGTCTCTAATATCCCTTATAAGTTATGTGCTGACAAAAGTTTCAGTAACTGTATATGCCGGAGGAATTGTGCTTGAATCTGTTTTGGGAATAAATTTTTGGACCGGAGCTATTTTAATGGTTGTTGTCACGGGGATCTATACAATTTTTGGGGGCATGAAAGCCGTTATGTACACGTCCGTAATTCAAACGCCTATTCTGGTGATCGGATCGCTTATGGTAATGGTAATCGGTTTAATGAAATTAGGTGGATGGAGTAATATGGTTGAGATAGTTGGTCCTGAAAAATTGGATATGTTTAAGCCAGCTTCCGACCCTGATTTTCCATGGACCGGAATGGTATTTGGTGTTCCTATCGTTGGGTTATGGTATTGGTGTACTGATCAATACATAGTTCAGCGTACTTTATCTGCAAAAAGTGAAAAGCATGCCCGTCGAGGAACCATATTTGCAGGCTATCTGAAAATGCTGCCATTATTTATTTTCATTATACCTGGGTTAATAGCTTTTGCTTTACACCAGAAAGGATTGATAAGTATAGAATCTTCAGATCAGGCATTCCCTACCCTTGTTCGAGAATTGTTGCCGTCTGGATTTAAGGGCCTTGTTATAGGTGGGCTTTTTGCAGCATTAATGAGTTCGTTATCATCCTTATTCAATTCAAGTTCAATTCTTTTTACGCTTGATTTTTATAAAAAATTAAAGCCTGGTTCTTCTGAAAAACATCTGGTGAAAATTGGACAAATTTCAACGGCAGTAATTGTAGTCCTTGGGATATTATGGATACCTACCATGAAGCTTATTGCAGATGTTTTGTACGAATACCTGCAAAAAGTACAAACACTCATAGCCCCTGCGATTGCTGCAGTATTCGTTTTAGGTATTTTTTCGAAAAGGATCAATGAAATAGGAGCTTTTGCAGGCTTGCTTTCAGGTTTTGTGATTGGAATGCTCCGGCTGGGACTGGATATAGCTAAGGCAGATCTTATGGAAGGAAGTATCTGGTTGAAATTTGTGGAAATCAACTGGTTGCATTTTTGTATATACCTTTTTCTGTTTTGCATATTTGTTATTACACTGACTAGCCTCTTGACAGCAAAACCCGCTGAAGAAAAGATTGCAGGATTAACTTATTCTTCCCTTTCTGAAAAAGATAAAAAGGAAAGCCGCAAATCCTGGGATATGATTGATATAGTTCTGTCCTGTATTTTAGTAGTATTAACCATTGCAATTTTTTTTATATTTAGTTAAAATCAATAAAGATGAAGCATCGTGAAAGAGTCATTAAGGCATTAAACAATGAGCCCACTGATAGGCCTCCTTTCCAGGCTACTTTTTGCCCTGAATTTGCAGACAGGTTACGAAAGGTTTTTGGTTTGAGTATTGGCCAGCCCCATGATCCCCATAACGGCCGATGGAACGGTTATGACCTGGAAATTCTTTCAGGACATGATGCATTGCAGTGCAGCATCGGCTGGTTTACTGGATATTACCTGGACACAAAACCATATGCTGACGAATGGGGAGTCACATGGAGGGTTGACAAATATACTACTCCATACGGAGATGGTGTATTTACAAATATTGACGGGAATCCTCTTGAATCTGATGAGGCAATAGACACCTACAAGCCGCCTGACCCAAACCGACCTGAATTGTATCAAAATTTGGATAGATTAATCAAAGAATATAAGGACGAATACTATATAACCGGACGATTGCACTGTACAATCTTTGAGTCCGCCTGGGCATTGCGAGGATTTGAAAAATTATTAATAGATTTTTATTTAAACCCTGATCTAGCAAACCGGATCTTAGACATTACGGAAAATTACCATAAGGCCATTGCAATTAATATGGCCAAGATGGGGGTAGATATGATTTGGCTTGGTGATGATATGGGAACACAGGATGCACTACTAATGCCTCCGGAATTATGGGAACAATTTCTTAAACCCGGAATGGCAAGAATAATAAAAGAGGTCAAGGCGATAAATCCTCAAATAAAAATTGCTTATCATACTGACGGAAATAATTACGATATATTACCCGGGCTTATTGAAATTGGTATTGATGTGTTAAATCCCATTCAGCCAGAAAGTATGGACCCGGCACTTTTAAAGGAAAATTATGGTGAAAAGCTTTCATTTTTTGGATCGATAGCAGTACAATCGACCCTTCCCTTTGGGTCGCCTTCGGAAGTTGCTGAAGAGGTGAAGCTAAGAAAAGATACGATTGGTAAAAATGGAGGTTGGATATGTGCACCAACCCATCATTTACAATTGGACACACCCATGGAAAATTATTTTGCACTCTTAGAGGCGGTGGGTATTAATTATAAACCAATATCACTGCTGTAATAATTTCCTTTGGTATACCAGGCAATTGTGAACTTATAAATCCTGCCTTTTGTTATAAAAGTATAACAGTAATAAACAGTAAGTTTTACACAATAAGCCATTTTTGGCAAGTCATACCCAATAAATATGTACAGTCATGAAAAAATTAATTTTAACCGCAATTGTTATCCTATTAGCTGAAATCGTTTTGGGGCAAACTTTGCAAAAGGGAAACCTCGTAGGAGTTCATGTAATATATATTGAATTAAACCCTGGAGTTACTATGGCTGAATTTCAGAAATTCCACACAAATAAACTTATTCCTGAATATGAGAAGAATTACCCGGGATGGCAGTTGTTTCTGGCTAAAGGCATAAGAGGTGAAAATCAAAATACTTACGGATGGATTATTGTAGTAGAGTCTGAAGAGATTCGTAACAAATACTATAATGATGATGGAAGTATTACTGAATTTGGTCAAGCTGCCGCTGAGAAAATGCAACCCATACTTGAGGAGGCCGAAAAGTTTGGTAAACTCAAACGGACATATACTGATTGGATTATAATTTAATATTTCGAGAACTCATAACATATAATCCAAATATCCTCAGGTTAAAAAAAATATAATAGCTTTACTCTCAATAGGAAATATTTACCCACACCCTTTCGCTCCAATTCAGGTATTTTATTATCCCGTAAAGCACATGATTGTATAAGGCTATATTTGATTTGAATAAAAAAGGAGCCTTTTCATACAAATTATCATAACTTGTGCGATAATACGGCAGAATCATTGGAAATATCTATTTACCGAAAAGAGGTTGGTAAAAAACAATCAAGAACTAAGTAATTTATGTTTATATTGAAGTAATATTGATCAATATTATTTAAATAAAATACAGAGCATAACACAAGATAGGCAGTTGAAATTAAAAGAAATTTTGAGTATAGTAATTCGCTTCCCCCTTTTCCTAAAATGATAGTACACTGAAAACTTCAACTAGCCATTGTGTCAGATGCTATGCCAATGCTTTAAAAATATTAAGAAATATGACGCAGAGCGAGGAAGCAAAATTGAAAACATTTAAAGACAAGGATGGAAAATAAAAAAGACATACAATCTATTGATAATATAGAGTTGGTATTTCTCAAAAATGAGGATTATGTAGAGATAAAAAATGCGATGGTTGAGGCATATTCAAATATGCCACATGCATATTGGAAAGAACACCATATAAAGACCTTGATTAACCGCTTTCCAGAAGGACAGGTGGCCATAAAAGTAGACAATGAAATAGCTGGTTGTGCATTATCAATAATTGTAGAATATAGCAATTTTGACAATAAACATACATACAAAGAAATTACCGGCTACTATACTTTCAATACACACACAGATGATGGGGATATATTATACGGAATAGATGTTTTTGTTAGGCCTAAGTATCGTGGATTAAGATTAGGACGTCGTTTATATGACTATAGAAAGGAACTGTGCGAGCGATTAAACCTAAAAGGAATTGTTTTTGGTGGACGCATCCCTAATTATCATAATTTTTCACAAGATATATCACCCAAGGAATATATTGAGAAAGTAAGAAATAAAGAAATACATGATCCGGTATTGAACTTCCAGATGTCAAATGATTTTCATCCTGCAAGAATTTTGCGTGGCTATCTTGAAGGAGATAAAGAATCAGAAGAATATGCTGTATTGCTGGAGTGGGACAATGTATATTATGAAAAAAACTCGAACAAGGTCGTCAAGAATAAAACAATTGTTCGACTTGGATTAATTCAATGGCAGATGCGTTTGTATAAAAACCTCAATGAGTTGATGCAACAAGTGGAGTATTTTGTGGATGCAGTCTCCGGATACCGCTCGGACTTTGCATTATTCCCTGAGTTTTTTAATGCGCCCCTTATGTCGGAATATAATCATTTATCAGAACCAGAAGCCATCCGGAAGTTAGCAAAATATACCGAAGAAATTGTTAATCGTTTCTCAGAACTTGCTATTACATATAATATTAACATTATAACAGGCAGTATGCCTGAAGTAGTTGAAAACAGTTTGTTTAATGTAGGATATTTATGTAAGCGTGATGGCGGTATTGAACGCTTTGAAAAACTCCATATAACGCCCGATGAAGCAAAAGTGTGGGGACTGCAGGGTGGTGAACATATCAGAACATTTAACACTGATTGTGGTAAAATTGGAATACTGATATGCTATGATATTGAATTTCCTGAATTGGGCAGACTTTTAGCAGAAGATGGAATGAATATTCTTTTTGTTCCCTTCTTAACTGATACGCAAAATGGTTACTCAAGAGTAAGAAATTGTGCACAAGCACGGGCAATAGAAAACGAATGTTATGTGGCTATTGCAGGAAGTGTAGGGAATTTGCCTAAAGTGCATAATATGGATATTCAATATGCTCAATCTATGGTTTTTACTCCTTGTGATTTTTCATTTCCGACAAATGGGGTGAAAGCAGAAGCAACTCCTAATACTGAAATGATTTTAATAGCTGATGTTGATATTGATATGCTTCGAGAGTTGAATCAATTTGGAAGCGTTCGAAATTTAAAAGACAGAAGAACTGATATTTATTCAATAACAAGAAGATCTGGAGAAAGTGGATAATCAATGCCACGGATCTTTCTTGTACGACTCAAAAAAAACCATAAACAGTATAGTGTTAGAATCAATAGAAAATCTAGGCTAAAAAATCTTGCGATTAACTTAGGTGCTGTTATCGGGGCAATTATCATATTAATGATCGGGATTATTGCCTACACAATAAATCTTGCTCCCTCAGAATTGATGAACCCGGCTACTCCGGAAGAAAACGTCAGATAGGATAAGTAAAATAAGTTTTTTGGTTAATTTTTTTCAGCCCTTTTTTGGATTATTAACAACACGCTCTAGTCGCAAAATTGAGAAAGGCAGAGTGGCTTGAAACCGTAAAAAAGATATGCTGAGAATAGTGAAGGAATAGCAGGACAACTTATAACATCCTGAATTTTCTACAGGTTTGTCAGAGATAATTCTAATTGATGTTTGCTTTAATTATTCATAGCTCTATCTTCAGTGAATTAAATATCAAGGATATGCCCACAATAAAAATTAACGTCAAATCTTATCATTACCTTATATCATACTTTATACTTTTAACTTTTCTAATTACGAATTCCTGCAAAGAAATAAAATCAGAGAAAGCAGTCGAAGAGGATAATGAGACTATTACTTTCAAGTATCAACTCGTTGATTCTGCAGGAGTAAACAATCCATGGGCCAAGATTATAGGTGATATTAATGACGATGGTTTACCGGATATTATCATCGGTGGCCAAAATGGACCACTTGTTTGGTACAGGAATCCGGATTGGGAAAGTTTTTTTATTACTGAGGGAGGATACAATACCGTGGACGGTGAAGCTGGAGATGTTGATGGAGATGGAGACCTTGATATTGTAATGGGTGGTTTATTCTGGTATGAAAATCCAGGCAGTCACTCAGCAACCCCGGGACCAGTTTGGGAAATACATCAGATTGCAGATCATCCGACACATGATGTGGAATTAGCAGATATCAATAATGATGGCACAATGGATGTGGTCACAAGAAATCAATCTGATTTTGGCACTTTCAAAGGGAATACCATTCATTTGTGGACCAACATGGGTAGTGATAAGTGGACTGAAAAAATTCTGAAATGTGAGCATGGTGAAGGATTGCGTGTAATTGATCTGGATGGGGATGGAGATGCAGATGTAATAGGAACCGGTTTCTGGTTTGAAAATTCGGAAGCAGATAGCTGGGAAAGGCATGATATTGCCGAATGGCACGCCAGCGCAAACCTGGCGGTCGCTGACTTTAATGGCGATCATCGCCTGGATATTGTATTGACGCCTTCTGAGTTAAAAGAACAGTATTACAAGATTTCCTGGTTTGAGCAACCAGAAGATATTTATAATAATGAATGGACAGAGCATAATCTTGTTGATTCTATAGAATGCGTAATTCATGGGGTTGGCGTTGGGGATTTCAATGGTGATGAATCCATGGATATCGTATATTCTGAAATGCACCAGGGAGTGGATCCTGATGAAGTCGTTGTGATGATCAATCAAGGCAATGGATCGTACTGGGAGAAACTTGTGATATCAGAAAGAGGATCTCATAGTATAGAAATAGATGACATTAACGGTGATGGCCTTCCTGATATTATGGGGGCCAATTGGAGTGGTGATTATCAGCCAGTGGAATTGTGGCTTTCTGACAACTGATATTTCCTCCGAATGCAATACAAAAAAACCATGTTCGAATACCCAAACGGCCAAAACGAAATTCAGCATACATCCGAACTGATTTTTTATAAACGCTTGAAAATATCTATTTTTTATTAATTTTATTAATCGAACTGCCTATACCCGGTATTTATCTATGATCTCCAGGATATTCATATTCCTTATAAGTTTAATCTTTCTTAACCATAATGTATGGGGTTATAATGAGGATGAAGATAAAAAGATTGATCAGGTTATCTATATGATTGGCAATACAGGAAATCACAAAAAGGAAGTCAATTATACAGCTTTAAAAGGTTTGACAAAGCAGTTAAAAGTCGATCAGGATTCATCCACGGTTCTATTCCTTGGGAACTTGTTTCCCCGAAATTTCTTTCCCAAAAGCATGAACCAACCGGAACAATATCTCGACAGTGTAGATTTTGTTGATATTCTTAATGATATAAAAGACAATTCTAATAATGTCTTTGTTAATCCTGGCTCAATGGAATGGTCTCTGGGTAACAAAACAGGTTACCAGGCAGTGGTCAGCTATGAGCAACTCATAGAAAATTATTTATTTGAACAAAATTCTTTTCTCCCGGATCTTGGATGCCCCGACCGGAAGAGATTGAAATTGGAGACAATGCGGTACTTATTTTTATCGATACCCAATGGTGGTTAAACCGGGAATTGAAGAATGTTGACTGGCTAAACCAGGAATGCAAGTATGAAAACACCGGAGATCTATTACTCCAACTGAAAGATGCTATTAATTACCACGAAGGAAAACATATCATCGTGGTGGGGCACCATCCAATAATGAGTTATGGAAAACACAATGGCTATTTACCAGGATATATCCACCTTACTCCTCCACTTTTCGGGTCAATTCATGCATTATATAAAAATGTGGTCGGATACCAGGAGGACTTTGCCAACCCAGCCTATAAATCTTTGATTACCGGATTAAAAGCAATATTTGAAGGTGATCAGAATATCGTCTATTTATCAGCACATGAAAGCTCATTACAATATATAAAACAAAAATATATCCATCAGGTCATAAGCGGAACGGGCTCTGAAACCAAGTATGTCAAAAAAACAGATGAGGCATTCACTAAAAGTGTTCCGGGATTTATGAAACTGGTCATTTATGATAATAGAGAAGTTTGGCTGGAAAGCTGGCAGGTAAATGATAACCTCTCGACTGAAAAGATCTTTGAAACGTATTTGTACACCCTTATACCTTTGAAATTTATCCAGCCAGACTATAATCTAAAAAAACTTGAGGGCGAAAAGGTGCCTGTGCAGGCTTCTACTTCATATGGCCTTCCAAAAAAAAGGCCAGGTTTAATGGGCAATAATTACAGGGCGGAGTGGATCCAGGTAGTTAAAAAAATTGATTATCTCGACCTCAGCACAGTGCATGGTGGACTTAAACCCATAAAACGCGGGGGCGGCATGCAGACAAAGTCCTTAAGATTTGAAAATGAAGAGGGACAGCAATATGTTATCCGATCAGTTGAAAAGTTTCCGGAAGCTGCGGTACCTGAAGAATTAAAAAATACAATCGCAGCTAATCTGGTTAAGGACTTTATTTCTTCTTCACATCCTTACGCAGCCATGGCTGTGCCGTCTCTCGCAGATGCTGTTGGTGTTTATCATACGAATCCCAATATTCTTTATCTCCCTAATGAACCTAAACTGGGTATTTATGAAGAGGAATTTGGGGGAGCATTGTACCTGTTTGAAGAAAGACCTATGAAAAAACTGAAAAAGTTAAAAAGTTTTGGGGATTCTGAAGACATCATCAGTACATTCAAGTTAATAAAAGAATTAAACGAAAATAATGAGGCCCATGTAGATCAACTGCACACTCTAAAATCACGCCTTTTTGATATGTGGATTGGTGACTGGGACAGGCATGAAGACCAATGGCGCTGGTCTGAATTTGATGAAGAGGGAAAAGATAAAGTATACCGTCCAATACCTCGCGACCGTGATCAGGCATTTTTTTATAATGATGGATTTATTATAAAAGCAGGAGCCCGGCAACCTGGATTAAGCAAATTCCAGGGATTTGACTACGAGATCAGGGATATCAACGGCTTTAATTTCAATGCAAGATATTTTGACAGGTCATTCCTGACAGAACCTGATTGGGAAGACTGGTCATCCACAATAGAATACCTTAAGGATAACCTGACAAATGATGTCATCTATAATGCTATTAGTACCTTCCCGCAGGAAATTTATAAACACTCCGGCGATGAAATCATAGAAAAACTAAAAAAGAGAAGGGATGATATGGAGATCTATGCCAGAAAGTACTATGAATTTTTATCCGAGGAAGTCACTGTAACGGGAAGTGACGAAAAAGAACTTTTTGAAGTGGAACGATTATCTGATCATGCAACGAAAATAACAGTCTGGGACTTAAAACAAAAAACGAATAAACCTGATTATAAAATGTATGAACGGACTTTTGATAATAATTTGACGAAGGAGGTTCGACTGTTCGGAATGGGAGATGACGACATATTCACTTTGAAAGGAAATGTTCATCGAGGGATCAATATCAGGATTATTGGCGGCTTTGGTGATGATGAGATTGCAGATAGATCAAAAGTTAATGGACTTACCAAAAAAACAATTGTTTATGATACGAAGGACGGGATAAGTATTGATGGAACGTCTGAAACAAAAGATAAAACATCCAATAAGCTAGGCATAAATTATTACGATAGAACAGCTTTTAAATACGATTACTGGGCACCACTCGTATACCTGGACTTAAGCCCTGACGACGGATTATTCATAACTGCTGATTTTAACTTTTATAAATTTGGGTTTCGTAAAGATCCCTATAAATGGCATCAAAAATATTCAATCCGCTATTCACCTTCTGTAAATTCATGGAAATTCAAATATGAAGGTGATTATATTGATGTGGCAGCTGATTGGGATATTAATGTAAAAGCGAACCTGTTTTATCCACGGTATACTGATTACTATTACGGACTTGGAAATGAAACATCCCTTAATTATGAAAGCAGAGAAGATGATTACTATCATTTCCAGTTCTCCAGTCTTGAAATTATTCCGGTATTAAGATACGATTTTGAAAACCGAAAACACTCTTTTGAAATTGGCCCTTATATTAATTTTTACAGACTTAATGATGCTGGGGATCCAGAAAGAAAATTCCTGAATGATTTTCCGGATTCAGATACTAATGAATGGGAACCTTATGCCGGGGCTATTGCTGCCTATACATATGACACCAGGAACGACAATCACTTCCCTTTGCATGGCATATATTTGAAAAGTTCGATTTCACCAATTATTAATACGCGAAATGACAGCATATTTTTCACCAAGTTAACTACTGACTTTTCATTTTATCAAAGTACCGGTGGCACTTTAAATACTGTTTTCGCAATGCGGGCCGGGGGGGCTTTTAATTTTGGGGATTATATGTTTTATCAGGCCAATGACCTTGGTGGGAAAAAAATCTCCGGGGGCACCGGCGAATGCGTTTTTCCGGTGACCATGCCGTATACCTGAATCTGGAAGCCAGAATGAGATTATTCAGATTCAATATGCCCCTGTTCCCCGGCAGTGTTGGATTGTATGGTTTTTTTGATACAGGAAGGGTATGGTTTACAGATCAGAATGGAATAGATCCCAGTACTCCCTCAGGGGAATCGGAGATCTGGCATGCAGGATATGGAGGGGGTATCTGGGTAGCGCCGCTGAGGAGATATGTATTTTCAATGGATGTCTCCACTTCCACCACAGATAATGACCTCCTGATATATTTCCGGTATGGGTTTTTCTTCTAACGAAACAATTTTCATAACCAATAACTATAATTTAATGGAACGGAGAGACTTTGTAAAAACTTCTATCATGGGTGGTGCCTATGCCCTTATTTCATCAAAATCTTTTGGTTTAGCAACAAGACCATTAGCGTTAGATGACAGCTGGTTCGGACGACCGATGCGTTGGGCCCAATTGGTACTGGTTGAAAATGACCCGGGCAATTTCGATCCTGACTTCTGGCTGGATTATTTCAAAAAAGTTCATGCGGATGCGGCATGTTTAAGTGCAGGTGGTATAGTAGCTTATTATCCAACCATGGTCCCTCTTCATCACCGAAGTGCATGGCTGGGTGATAGTGATCCATTTGGTTATCTGGTCAAAGGTTGTCGTGACATGAATATGTCAGTTATTGCCAGGACTGATCCACATGCTGCATGGGAAAACGTGAACCAGCAACATCCGGATTGGATTCAGGTGGAAGCAAATGGTGAAAAACGAAGGCATTGGTCGAATCCTGAACTTTGGGTAACATGCGCCCTGGGACCTTATAATTTCGAGTTTATGAATGAGGTGCATCAGGAGATCATGGAATTGTATGAGATTGATGGGATTTTTTCAAACCGCTGGGCCGGACACGGCATCTGCTATTGTGAACATTGCCGGAAGAATTTTTCTGATTTCTCAGGATTGGAATTACCTGCTACTTACAATCGGCTGGATTCAACATATCAAAAATGGACTGAATGGAGAATTGTCCGGTTAAAGGAATTGTGGTTATTATGGGATGGAACCATCCGTAGTGTAAAGTCAACATCCAGGTTTATTCCAAATGGCTTTCCGGATAAAATCGTTACCGGTGCCCAGTCCGATATATTCTTCACAGACCATCAGGCCAGAAGTGGCATGATCCCGCCCTGGTCTAATGGAAAAAGAGCGAAAGAGCTAAGAGCCACCATGGGGATGAAACCATTAGGGGGAATTTTCAGTGTGGGCATCGAAGAACAATACAGGTGGAAAGATTCCGTACAGAATGAGGCCGAGGTCAGGATCTGGGTAGCTGAAGGCACAGCAAATAATATGCGGCCCTGGTTTGTGAAGTTTTCGGGTGTGATTTATGATAAGCGATGGCTTGGAATCGTTGACCGGATCTACCAATGGCATTATGAAAATGAAAAATACCTTAGGAATATACGCTCTTTGGCAAGGGTAGCAGTGGTATACTCTGAGCAAACACAAAGGAACTATGGCGGAAATGATTGGCAATCCCATTTGGACTGGCATGAGAAAGGAATGTACCATGCACTGATCGAGGCACGAATTCCGTTCGATATGGTGAATGACCGTTTGCTAAGCGCTGAAGATCTCGAAAATTACAAATTACTGATCCTTCCAAATGTTGCCGCAATTTCTGATACTCAATGTGAACAATTGCGTGAATATGTGAACAATGGAGGAAGTATCATCGCCACTTTTGAAACGTCATTATATGACGAAAAGGGTGATCCGAGAAAAGACTTTGGATTGGCTGACCTTTTTGGACTTTCCTATGCAGGCACAGTCGAGGGGCCTATGAAGAACTCCTATCTGAAAATCAATCCTGAGACCGGCTCTTCCGATTATCATTCTGTGTTAAATGGTCTTGAAAATTCATTTCGAATAATTAACGGGGTGTGGCGTTTAAATATAGATCCTAAAATGGATTTCCCCTCCCCGTTCACACTAATCCCCACCTATCCTGATCTCCCTATGGAGCATGTATATCCTTTGCAGCCCGACACAGATATCCGTGAATTATACCTCCGGGAAGTCGGAAAAGGCAGGGTAGCCTACATCCCCTGGGACATCGACCGGACCTTCTGGAATATAATGAACGTGGACCATGGCAAATTACTAGGCAATGTATTTAAGTGGGCACTGAATGAAAGTCCTGTGGTCGAAATCGGCGGTCCGGGTATTCTTGATATTACAGCATGGGCACAAAAGCAATCTCTAACTGTTCATTTGGTAAATTTCACCAACCCGATGATGATGAAAGGACCTTTCAGGGAATTGTTACCCCTTGGGGAACAAACAGTTAGTATAAAAATACCGGCTGGCTCAAGCGTGGAAAAAGTAAAACTTCTGGTTTCAGGCGAAGAACCTAAATATGATATTTCCAAAGGAGTTTTAAAGCTTAATATTAAACAAATTCTAGATCATGAAGTCATTGCTCTAGATTTCAACTGATTCAATATGTTTTTCAGTCAATTCTCTAATGGATCATAAGACATCCAGTCAATTTCCAACTCATATGGATGAAGGGGTTTTTCTATTGAATTCGGGTTGGTATGAACCGGCCAGTTGTTTGTATGCCAGAAATTCAAGCGATACCGTGATGGGTTTGGAGGGATCCCTAACTTGGAACCCTGGTAATCCCATAATACAACTGTGTCCGCAGAAACGGGATGGATCATCCACCACCTGATACGTTCAGGATACCAGTCAAAACCGTAAGTGTAAAACTGTGAGGAAGCATCAAAGCCTTCCATAGGAGGAATAGTATCCGGTTGATTTTGCATACCGGTCAAGCGGCTTCTTTCACCCTGATGTCCCTCTCTGGTCGATGTGCTGTAGATGATTCCTTCGGCCATATTTATGGTCCGGCCAATTCTCCTCAATTTTCCCCTTGGGCCTGTCCAGGTGCCCACATAGATAATTTCCGGATCAGCCAGAAGCCATTCAAAATCGATTTCACTTAGTCCCTGTTCCCGATCCATATGATACGTGAAATATCCCACGACCGCGCCTAGATCCGGTTGAACTTCCCGGACATCAGGAACTTTCAGTCGTGCCGCATAGGTGCCAAAATGGGTTAACTTATTTGTGATTATTTCAGGGCCTTTGCCGGCACCTGCGGAATCCTCCGGATCGATCTTAAACAGGAGAATACTTGTTCCAGGATCTGTTGGCGAGTCAACTCCAAATGCCCAGGTAAAATCAGCTCCTTTGCCACCTGAATGATGCTGAAAATATTGGGACTCAACACTACTAAAATCTTCGAAAAAACTTTTATGATATGGATCCTCTTGTTTGCAGGATGAAAATCCGACAATGAAAACCACTACGATAAGAATCGATTTTTTCATATTATAACTCTTCTTTTAAAGTGAATATTGTTGTTAATTATATTCGAAACCAGATTACTTTACACAAGAAATGTCAATTTACGATTTAATCCTGAAAATCCTTTGATCATTTCAATCTTATAATTGATAAAGTATTGCTAATTTGAATCATGGGATATTCATTTTGTTGCAAGGAACGTATATTTGAACAGAATTATTTGCATATTGAAGCAATATATATTACGCAGTTTTTCGAATAATCTAGAGCCTTAATTAAAAAATAAACCCTATAGCCATGTTACAATATATTTACCTGAAAATCAGTCTGATTTTTACTTTGACTCTGTTTATAAATATTCCGGTGGATGCACAATCCGATAATATCTGGCAGGAACCATGGGAAGGTGTTCCTGAATATTACAGGAAATGGACTTATCCCGATTTTCAATTTCCTGATAAACTATCATCATGGAAGAAAGAACGAAAATCCGTTAAGGAAACCCTTCAGAATCTTCTCGGTGAAATTCCGCCTCGTCCAAAACAGTTAAAAGTAGAAACAGTATTCAGAGAAGAAAGAAATGGGTATATCCTTGAGAAGTTTATAATTGACAATGAAGTTGATTCCTGGATCTCCGGGTATCTGGCCATTCCTTCCGGAATTAAGGGTAAAGTCCCGGTAATCGTTGGTTTACATGGGCATAGCAGCAGTAAAGAAAGTATCTTCGGTACGGGTACCAACACTTCCCAGGATGTATTGGCACTATTAATATCTAATGGATTTGCTGTCATGGCGATAGACAGTTATTTTAATGGAGAAAGACGAGGGCAGGGTCCGGCCGGTAATCTGGAAATGCAGGAAAGAAGTTCCGACCAGGAATTATCCTTGTTTAAGATAAATTTATGGTTTGATCGATCTTTATGGGGAATGCAGCTTCGTGATGAACAAATTGCTCTTGACTACCTGATATCCCGCCCTGAGATTGATGCTCAGAAAATAGGAATTGAAGGAATGAGCATGGGAAGTACCCGCGCATGGTGGCTGGCCGCCCTGGATGACCGGGTGGCCGCAGTGGTAGGCGTTGCCTGTTTTACACGTTACAAAGAACTTATTGAACAGCGGCAACTACGTGCTCACGGTATATATTATTTCGTTCCCGGGATGTTAAATCACTTTGATACTGAAGCAATTATGGGTCTTATTGCGCCCAGACCATTCCTGGTACTCACTGGCGACAGCGACCAGGGATCTCCTCTAAGTGGCATGAAGGTATTGGAGGGAAAACTAAATAATGTATATGGACTCTACAATAAAAAAGATGATTTCAGAAGCATAATCTACGAAAATACCGGGCACGTATATACCGACGAGATGAAAATGGAGATGCTTAACTGGTTTATGCACCACTTGAAGAATTGAAGAAGTTTACTGAGAATATATATAACGATCAAAATTACGGGACCATAAATCGACTTGAAGATCAGTTGTGATTTCATGGCCATGGACATCCGCCTGGCGCTGTACTACCTCGAAAAAATCACCTGCGAAATCATGATCGACGACCTGATCTGAAATATTTTCAGCAAGTTTTGTATCGGAATGTAGTTGATCATAAAACTGTTAAATTTGAGGATATAGGTAATTTTTGAATCTGCTATTAAATTTATTTTATATCTTACTGACAGCCAGGATCACAAGTCTGGAGGAAGTAAACAGCAATACTGACAAACTTAAAAATTCTTTGGCCTTTAAACATATTTTACATAAAATTATACTTATATGATCTCCATATTTCTATATAATGAAAAGTACTATTAACTCATCCGTTACTCGAAGATCGTTTATAAAGAAAAGCTCTATACTCACAGGCGCATCCTTACTTGGTTATTCAAGTTTTAGCAATTCCTTTTCTATTAAAAATAATAGTCTTCCTTTTTTAAGTGCTGCGGAGGCTGCTGATGAAATTAGAAAGAAAAATATCTCATCTTTCGAACTTACTCAGATTATTCTTAATAGAATAAAAAAATATAACCCGGAAATTAATGCAATTATTGTATTGATTGAAGAAAAAGCATTAGAGAGGGCCCGTGAAGCAGATACTGCCTTAGCCAAAGGTGAGAATTGGGGGGTGTTCCATGGCGTTCCCATCACCATTAAAGATGCATTTCAAATAGAAGGTGTGGTAACCACAGCCGGTGCTCCTTTTTTGAAAGATTATGTTCCAGAATGGGACGCAACAGCCGTTGCCCGATTAAAAAAATCAGGTGCTGTGATTCTTGGGCACACGAATGTTCCTTTTATGCTGAGCGACCATCAAAGTTTTAATGAAATTTATGGCAGGACTAATAATCCCTGGAATCTGGATAGAACACCCGGAGGATCAACAGGTGGAGGAGCTGCAGCCGTTGCTGCGGGATTATCTTATTTAAGCCTTGGTAGTGATATAGGTGGATCCATCCGGATTCCTGCCCATTTCTGTGGCATTTTTGGCCATAAACCTACAGTGGACTTGATCCCACAAAGGGGACATATACCACCCATACCAGGTACTCTACCTTCACCATCATCTGAACTACCTGTGGCTGGACCCCTGGCAAGAAGTGCTGAAGATCTTCGTTTGGCACTGTCGGTATGTGGAGGCCCTGACATGCCTGAAAATATTGCATATTCATGGAAATTACCTGAACATAGGAAGAAAGATCCTAAAGAATACAAAATAAAATATATACTTGACCACCCGGACTTTCCTGTATCATCTGAAATATCTCCATTGATGGAACAAGCCATTCAAGAATTTAAGAACCATGGCTTAAATATTGAGGAAGGATGGCCAAGGGATGTTAATCCTGTAGATCAGTATTTAAATTATCTCTATTTATTAATGGGTGTGATGTCCTTAGGCTTACCAAAAGAAGAAATTGAAAGATTGAAAGCAATTCCATCGAATCAGCGGACACCAAGTCAATCTCTACAGATTCAGGCGATTTCTGATTCACATATTCAATATAATAAAATGGAGAGGAATAGACTAAGTGCCAGATTGATTTGGCAGAAGTTTTTCAAAGAATATGATGCTTTTATACTACCAACTGCATTTGTTCCCGCTTTCCCTCATACCACAAAACCATGGGAAGAACGGCTGTTGGAAACTCCGGAAGGGCAAAGACCATTTAACGATATGCTTTTCTGGATTTCATTTGCAACCCATACAGGTTTACCTGCTAGTGTATTTCCAATTGGTGTAAGTAAAACTGGTTTACCAGTCGGTTTGCAGGTAATCGGGCCATATCTAGAAGATGCAACTCCCATTGATATAGCGGGCAAACTCAATGAAATTATGGGTGGCATACGTCATCCTCAAGGATATTAAAATTCCATATGCTTCATTTTATCAGCAGTGACCTTCTATTCATGGACATCCGCCAGGCTCTCTATTACCTGGGTGAGATCAGGGGCGGGATCAATACCGACAACATTCCGGGCATTATTTTCAGCAGGTTTTGTATCGAAAAGTAACTGTTAAAAATATGCCTAGAACTCAAACCATAACCAGATGGTTTTTGGTTATACCAACCTTGGACTAGAGATTCATACTCTATTAAGCTGGATGGTACAGATATATTATCCACTTTTTTACTAACTTAGATTGCATCTTTTTAGACAAAAAATAAATCTTATGAAAAAGAATTTTTTAATGACACTCGCCATCGGTTTAATGGTGTTAATGATGACCGGATACAGGCTTCAAGCCAAATCTTCCAACCTGGAAAATCACCTAACAGAAGATTCAGTGGAGAACAAGTACCATGATCCGGGAATGGAGAAAGTAATTCAAATTGCCATCGTGGTCAAAGACATCGAAACCGCTGCCAAACGCTGGGCAGAACTATTGGGGAAACCAGTTCCTGAGATCAGGACCACAAGGCCAGGAAATGAAGTAAAGGTAATTTATCGGGGGAAGCCATCAAACGGACAAGTAAAACTCACTTTCTTTGTCCTTGGACAAGTTGTTATTGAACTGCTTGAACCCATCAGTGGAGGAACAAGCTGGCAGGAATTCATGGATGAAAAGGGAGAAGGTGTCCAGCATATAGGTTTCCAGGTTGTAGATCCGGAGAAAACTTCAGCTGAATTAGAAAAAGCAGGTTACCCAATATTTCACCAGGGTCGTTATGATTCGGATGACGGGACTTACATTTATCTTGATACGCAGGATGCCCTGGGTGTGGTAGTAGAGTTGCTGCACTCTGATGAGTAAAGTAAGGGATTTTAGAAACGCTTGGCTGAGGCAGAGGCTGGAAGGCAAAATAGCCGAACAATATTGAAGCAGAAGGAATAGCATTTTAACCTCGCTGATGAGCCGTTATTCTCATTCGGCCTTAATCCTCCAACAGCCTGAAAAACAGTATAGAACCAGTATAAAATTAGATATTAGACTGATTCTGGGCGGCTTCCGGAACTTAATATTTACTGAAGCCCCTTTAAACAAAAAATCCAATTTCTTATTCGGCCACCGGAATTAGATAGATTGGCGGATCATTGGATAAATATGCATCATCCGCAGGACTTAATCGGTTATACTCCATTAAGGACTTAAGGCCTTTTACATATTCCTCACCTCGTTCTGAATACTTGGTCAGTTGTTCAGCCAATACAGATCCAGTTATTTTCTGACCGCTTTTTCTTAGTTCGGCTCTTTTATTTCGCAGATCGGCATAGGCATTGTGCGTATTAAGATTTAGCATGTAACCACAAATAGATTCCTGTAAAGAATTGAACGCGGCAATACCGTAATTACCTAGTTCCTTTCGCTGTTCTTCAGGTACCATTGCATTTTTACCCCAGGTCCATTGCCCATAAATAGCCTTACCCGAAGCAGCAAAACGCGAAGTCCCCCATCCACTTTCCTCTGCTCCCTGTCCTAAAGCCAGAGATGGTGGAACGATATCAACTTTCTTCCATAATTCTTCAATAATCGATTCAGTCACCGGGCCCTCACTGGAATTGACCTTATACAAGCCAGCCAGTTTACGGATCCAGATCTGGTCCATTTCGTCGATGAGATTATTTCCTTGCATTGTGGTCTTGATTTCCTCCAGTCGTTTTCGGTCTTTCAGAATCAAATCGTTCGAGTGAAGGATCATTGGCGTCAGGCCACGAAAAAACAGTTGTTTTTTAAGACGAACATCGATTTCTTTTGTGGTGGTTTTACCCCACCGGTCCCCAATTGTAGTTAGATAAACACGTGGAATTTCACGAATTCCGGCCTGCCAGGCTTCAGGTGTATAATTAAGCGTTTCGTATAATTCCAAAATATCCTTATAGGAGCTGATCTCTTTTTTCTGAGAATTATCCGCGTTTTTTATTGTAGCTGAATAATTGATAGGAATGGAATGAATAATTGTATCAGGTATATTCAATACTTCCGATTCGTGATCGGAAGAACTGGTCTCAGAATCGTCGTTATTTTTAGCATTTGTGCAGCATGAAAGTATGATCACTATATTGAATGCAAATATTGTTGTCAGCAATCTCATAAAAATATTTATTTAAGTATATGGAAAGATAAAAATTATAAATAGAAAAGAAAATATTAGAAATGTAAAAAGGCAATATCTGCCTGATAAGAAATTTTTCCTTTTATTAAAATATTCCACCCTCAATGTTCACGTGTGCATAATTATTATCTATATTTGTATTCGTCACATTCACATAAATCTTTAATCTCGCTCTATGGCTTTTAATTTTGAAGAACTTAAAGGTAAAACCTGCATAATAACTGGCGGTGGAGGCGTTATCGGTAAAGCGATGGCAATTGCCCTGGCCGCTGCAAAATGTAATGTGGTCATACTGGATTTGTTTAAGGAAGCAGCTGACAAAGTGGCTAAAGAAATCAAATCTGAATATAATGTAAAATGTGAAGGTATAACCGCCAATGTACTTGACCGCCTATCCCTTTTAAAAGCCAAGGAAGAAATCAACGCCAGGTTTGGTAAATTTGATTTTCTTATTAATGCTGCAGGAGGAAACCATCCAACTGCAACAACGAAAAAGGAATTTGTTGATCCGGATGATCTGACCAATCTTCAGGATACTTTTTTTGGCCTGAATCTCGATGGGTTCCGGCATGTGTTTGATCTGAATTTCATGGGCACATTATTACCTTCATTGGTATTTGCTGAAGATATGGTGAATGCAGGAAGCGGCGTGATAATAAACATATCATCCATGAACTCTTTTCGTCCCTTGACGAAGATCCCGGCATATTCTGCAGCGAAAGCCTCCATAAATAATTTTACAGAATGGCTCGCTGTTCATTTTGCCAAAGCAGGTGTCCGAGTAAATGGTATTGCACCAGGTTTTTTTATCACCCAACAGAACAAGTTTCTCCTCATAGATGAGAAAACCGGAGATTTTACCGAAAGGGGGAACAAGGTCATAACGAATACACCTATGGGGAAATTTGGGGAACCTGAAGACCTGCAGGGAACTGTTCTTTTCCTGCTTTCCGATCTTTCAAAGTTCATCACCGGCGTAACTATCCCTGTCGACGGAGGTTTTAACGCCTATTCAGGAGTATAATTCGATTTTTTAAAATATATAGACTCATGGCAAAAAATGTAATAGTAGCTCAATCAGGTGGACCTTCCCCTGTTATCAATAACTCCTTAAGGGGAATTATTGAAACATGCAGAAAGTTCCCGGAGAAATTTGGAAGTATCTATGGCGGGTGGCATGGGATAGAAGGCGTCCTTAAGGAAGAACTTTTGGACCTAACAGCCCAGGATGAAGAAGAAATATCCCTTCTCAGAACAACACCGGCAGCTGGAAGTATAGGAACCTGCCGCTATAAACTGAAGGAACACCAGGACAAGGATTTTGAACGTATCATGGAGATCTTTAAAGCACATGATGTGGGGTATTTTTTCTACATCGGCGGGAACGATTCCCAGCATACAGCTTTCAAGGTTAGTGAACTGGCAAAAGAACATGGACTTGATGTTATTGGGACCGGTGTTCCAAAAACAATTGATAATGATGTAGGAGACAGCGAATTCAAGCTGATTGACCATACACCGGGATATGGAAGTGTGGCCCGGTACTGGTCACATATCATTCAGAATGCCAATGAGGAAAACATGGGCTCCTCCCCTGCTGATCCTGTCCTGGTTATCCAGGCCATGGGCCGGAAAATAGGCTACATCCCGGCAGCGTCAAGACTGGCCGATCCAAAGCGTGAAATGCCCCTCCAGATCTATTTAACTGAATCCAATATCAACCTGGACCAGTTAACAGATAATGTTAATGATCAATTGCATAAAGATGGAAGATGCATCCTGGTTATCAGCGAAGGATTTGATGTAGGCAGCATAGGCGAAGTTAAGGATTCCTTCGGGCATACAGTATTTGGAGCAAGCCAAATCTCGGTATATCAGACTGTAGTTAACCATCTCAATGATAAAGGTTTTAATGTAACAGGAAAAGCTCGGGGCCAGGTAATGGGTACCGACCAGCGTGACACGATGATCTACGCCAGTACGGTTGATCTTGATGAAGCATATAAAGTGGGACAGAAAGCGGTGGATATTGCCATGAACGAGGGCAATGGCTGGATGGCGACCATTCTGCGTGAACCAGGCATGATCTATAACGTGAAGTACGACAAGGTCCCTCTGGAAAAAGTGGCTTTATCGGAAAGAACATTCCCTTCAAAATGGATAGCCGGTAATAAATTCGATGTAACGGATGAATTTATCGAATATGTACGTCCATTGATCGGAGAAGACTGGGTTTCTGTTCCTGTGATTAACGGAATACAGAGGTTTGCCAGGCTGAAACCTGTTTTTGCAGAGAAAAAATTATCAGAATATGTACCACAAGCATATCAGAACTAATAAATATTATATCTATGACAAATGATCCACATCAGGTACTGAAAGATCTCGTACCTCAAAAAGAATTTTTCGTAGGGATTGACTCGGATGGTTGCGCTTTTGATACCATGGAGATCAAGCATAAGGAATGCTTCTGCCCGAATACCATCATGCATTGGAACCTTCAGGTGGTTTCTAAATATGCCAGGGATGCATGGGATTTTGCTAATTTATACTCAAAATCACGTGGCGCTAACCGCTTTCTTACACTGATACAGATTATGGACCTATTGCGTGACCGTAAGGAAGTACAGGCTAGAAACGCAAAGATCCCGGACCTGAGTCCTCTCATCGAATGGACACAAAAGGAATCGAAATTGGGAAATCCAGCACTGGAAAGATATGCGAGTGAAGTGAATGACCCGGTAATCGAACAAGCCTTACGCTGGAGCAAGGCCATCAATGAAACGGTAGCTGAAATGGTGCATGACATCCCTCCATATCCTTTTATGAAGGAGTCATTAATTAAACTAAGCGAAAAAGCGGATGCAATGGTGGTATCTTCAACTCCAGTTGAAGCTTTAAAACGGGAATGGGAAGAAAATGACATGGACGGCTATATGAGATTGATCTGTGGGCAGGAATATGGTTCTAAAAAAGAACATTTAGCCTATGCGGCTAAATTCAAATATCCTGACAATCATATATTGATGATTGGAGATGCTCCGGGTGATATGAAGGCAGCCAAGGCAAATGGCGTTCTTTTTTATCCGATCAATCCAGGACATGAAGAAGATTCCTGGGAAAGGTTCCACAATGAGGCCATGGATAAATTCTTCAATGAGGAATATGAAGGTGCTTATGAGGATTCACTCATTCTAGAGTTTGAATCGTATCTTCCGGAAATACCACCCTGGAAATTATAATTTAATAAAAGCCGATCTAGTATGTTGTACTTTGAATGGGGCAATAAGGACGGGGCCATTTCAAATGAAAATTTGAAGAAGTTTCTATACAGTACCCTCGATGATCTGGGTATAAAAAGAAAAGTGCTGGCCATCCCGCCGGATTTTACCCGCTACCATTCATTTGCCGGAAAGATCACCGAATTAAGCTGGACGTATTATTCTGATGCATTAAAAGATATACTCCCCGCCTTGGGGACGCATTCACCTATGACATCCGATCAGATCCGGACGATGTTCGGCAAGACACCTGCTGATCTTTTCCGCTCACATAACTGGCGCAGCGACCTGTATACTTTGGGAGAAGTGCCTTCTGAATACATTCATGAGGTATCTGAAGGTAAGTTAAATTATAGTTGGCCGGCACAGGTAAATAAAATACTGGTGGATGGCGAATATGACCTGATCCTCTCCATTGGCCAGGTGGTCCCCCATGAAGTGATTGGAATGGCAAATCATAACAAGAACATTTTTGTAGGGACCGGCGGAGCCGAAGGTATTAATAAAAGTCATTTCCTGGGAGCTGTTTATGGAATGGAAAGGATCATGGGTAGAGCCAGATCCCCGGTGCGTGATGTTTTGAATTACGCCTCCAGGAATTTTGGGCAAGACCTTCCGATTGTCTATATCCAGACTGTAGTCGGAAAGGATGACGCTGGACAATTGTGTATAAAAGGGCTGTATATTGGAGATGATGAAGAATGCTTTGAAAAAGCTGCGGAATTATCCCTTGAGGTGAACTTTACAATGTTGGATGAACCTCTACAAAAGGTAGTGGTATATCTTGATCCGGGTGAATATAAAAGCACCTGGTTGGGAGATAAAAGCATTTACCGGACAAGAATGGCAATCGTTGACGGTGGTGAATTGATCATTATCGCTCCGGGCTTGAAAGAATTTGGGGAAGATCCGGAAATTGACCGCCTGATCAGAAAATATGGATACCAGACTACGGATGAGATCCTTGAATTTACAAAAAACAATAAGGATCTGCAGCAGAATCTAAGTGCGGCAGCCCATTTGATACATGGTTCATCAGAAAACCGGTTCAAAGTGATCTACTGCCCGGGAGAATTATCCAGACAAGAGATTGAAAATGTTAACTACGAGTATGCCGACATACATGAAATGTCAAAAGTATATGACCACAACTCCTTAGAAGATGGATTCAATACCGTAAATGGAGAAAAAATATTCTTCATTTCAAATCCGGCCCTCGGACTCTGGTCTACGAAAGAGAGATTTAAAAACGTATAAAGAATAATAAAATCAAATTTAGATTATGGAAAATTTAGCTGATATTGGACTAGTTGGACTGGCTGTTATGGGTGAAAACCTGGTGCTTAATATGGAGAGCAAGGGTTTTACTGTTGCAGTTTATAACAGGACAACTGAAAAAGTCGATAAGTTTATAAATGGTCGTGGAAAAGGTAAAAATATAATAGGAACCCATTCCATTGAGGAACTCATCAAAAACCTGAAAAGACCCAGAAAAGTAATGCTTATGGTAAAAGCAGGTAAGCCGGTGGATGACTTCATTGACCTGGTGATACCCTATCTTGAGCCGGGAGATATCATTATCGATGGGGGTAATTCACACTTCCCGGATACCAACCGAAGGACAAAGTACGTGGAAGACAAAGGCCTCCTGTATATCGGAACAGGAGTTTCAGGTGGTGAAGAAGGCGCTTTGCTTGGCCCATCTATCATGCCCGGTGGTTCTAAGGCTGCCTGGGAACATGTACAGCCAATCTTTCAGGCAGTAGCCGCCAAAGTTGAAGATGGCACACCATGTTGTGACTGGGTTGGTGAAAACGGTGCGGGTCATTTTGTGAAAATGATCCATAATGGCATTGAATATGGGGACATGCAGTTGATCTCTGAAGCATATTACATAATGAAAAACCTTCTTGGTATGTCGGCAGATGAAATGCATGATGTATTCAAGGAATGGAACGAGGGAGATTTGGACAGT
The DNA here is from genome assembly GCA_942491935.1 of uncultured Cytophagales bacterium. GTDB lineage: Bacteria > Bacteroidota > Bacteroidia > Cytophagales > Cyclobacteriaceae > JAGTVG01. The sequence continues at coordinate 39,315 of CALOCZ010000005.1, read as the reverse complement.
TACCTCATCGAGATCACCAGGGACATATTGGGATACAAAGATGAAGATGGGGAGCCTATGGTGGAAAAGATCCTTGACAAGGCAGGTCAGAAAGGAACCGGAAAATGGACAGGTATCGCCGCCCTGGATCTGGGTATTCCATTAACCCTGATTGTAGAGGCGGTTTTTGCGCGATGTTTGTCTGCCTTGAAAGATGAAAGAGTAGTTGCGTCCAAGGAAATCTCAGGTCCTGTTGTTCAATTTGCCGGTAATAAGGAAGAATTTATTGAGGATCTCAAGAAAGCCCTGTATGCATCAAAAATTGTCTCATACGCGCAGGGCTATGCTTTGATGCGTGCTGCAGCTGAAGAATATGGCTGGGACCTTAATTATGGAGGAATTGCCCTGATGTGGAGGGGTGGATGTATTATCCGGTCAGTATTCCTGGGTAAAATAAAAGAGGCTTTCGATAATAACAAAGGTTTGAAAAACCTGATGCTGGATCCGTTCTTCAAGGACAAAGTGGAGTCTTCACAGCAGGCCTGGCGCAATGTGATCGCTACCTCCGTGACAAACGGTATACCGGTTCCTGCATTTTCAGCAGCACTTGCATATTTCGATGGTTATAGAAGTGAGAACCTGTCTGCCAATATGCTTCAGGCTCAAAGGGATTATTTTGGAGCACATATGTATGAAAGGGTGGATAAGCCTAGAGGTGAGTTCTTCCACACCAACTGGACAGGACGAGGCGGCGATACAGCCTCTTCAACCTATCAGGTATAAAGCAATTTGAATTTGGCAAATAAGAAGTTTCACTGTAATCAGACGTTCTCATTTTACAGTTTGCTTTTTGCTGGAATTCAGATCCGGTAATAATAAAAGATTAAGTCCTGGTTGAAATACAATTTTGCCGGGACTTAATTAAAATAAAAATTATAGCGAAAGAACTGAAGTGTTTGAATCTTTTCTGTCCCTATTTATTAGATGCATATTCTGAACGATAAGGTCAATTATACAGGCTTAAATAGATAACTATAGATACGAAGAATGAGCGTTACGATCAAAGACATAGCTAAAATCATAAATATGTCGCATACGACCGTATCGCGGGCCCTGAATGATAGCCCCCTGATCAGCAATGACACCAAATCTAGGGTAAGGGCCATTGCTAAAAAGTATAATTATACGCCAAATGTAAATGCAAGGGGGCTTGTTCTTTCAAAGTCATATAATATCGGCCTTTTCTTCTCTACAATCAAAATGGGAACATCTGCAGGTTTTTTTATGGATTCGGTCCGGGGGGTGAATGAAGTTATTAAAGACAATTACAGTTTATCGGTCGAAGGGGTTGATGATTTTAAAGATCTTTCCAAGGTATCATCAAGGTTTTTCGATGGCATTATCCTTATGAGCCAGAGTCAGGAAGATAACCGGTTCATTAAACACGTTATTAAACAAGATATTCCTTTTGTATTATTGAACAGGGAAATAGAAAACACAAAGGTTACAACCATTCTGGCAGATGACCTGAAAGGTGCATTTAAGGCTACGGAGTGTCTGATCAAAAAAGGGCATAAAAAGATCGGCATTATTGAAGGAATTCCTGAGTTTAAAAATACGCAGAGACGTAAGGAAGGATTCCTAGCGGCAATGGACAAATATAAAATTGAGCACTTCCCCCACCTATCGGTTACGGGCAATTACGATCTTGACGGTGGTTATACGGCGATGCAGGAAATACTCGCCTTAAAAGATTACCCTACAGCCGTTTTTTGCTTTAACGATGATATGGCTGTTGGTGCCATGAAAGCCATTTTTGATCATGGATTAAAGATCCCGGAAGATTTATCCCTGGTTGGTTTCGATGACAGTGAATTTGCTGCCTACCTGAGTCCGGCTTTGTCCTCGGTAAGCAGGCCAATTGAACCAATGTGCAAAGAAGGCGCGAAAATCCTCCTTGAGAAAATTAATGGCAGCAAACAAAAAAACAGAACAATATTTTTGAAGACTGAATTAAAAGAAAGAGATTCGGTCCGTAATTTAATATAACACAAAATCCTATGGAATTACGTGTGGATCCATCTGCAAAAGCTTTGATTTTTGACCTTGATGGTACTTTATTAGACTCCATGCCCCTGCATTATCTGGCATGGAAGGAAATATGCCTCAAAGAGCTGAAATACGATTTTACTGAAGATTTTTTCTATGCCCATGCAGGTGTATCCTCAGATAATATCTTCAAGGAGATTAAAGAGATCACCAACCTGGATTTTATTCCCGGTGACCTGGCCAAACAGAAAGAACTGTTGTATGAAACTAAGTTGGATCAATTGACGCTTGTTGAACCCGTTGTTGATATTGCCATTGCGTATCATAATAAATTGCCAAAAGCAATTGGAACAGGCAGTCCAAGCGAAGGTTCCTGGATGGCCATCAGGACAATGGGCCTGGATAAATATTTCGACATTCTTGTTTCGAAGGAAGATGTTCCAAACCCAAAGCCTGCCCCGGATACTTTCCTGAGATGCGCGGAACTTATGGGTGTCGATCCTAAGGATTGCCAGGTTTTTGAAGACGGTGATCCGGGATTAAAGGCTGCACGGTCTGCCGGAATGATCGCTACCGACATCCGACCTTTTGTCAACGGCAGAGGATAAGCAATTCAAACTGTTCAATCTGTTTGCTATCAGCACAGGTTAGGTAAACCAATCTCTGTTAGTTTTAATTTCGATTGAAATCAAATTTACTGATACGTCCTATAACTCATTCGTAATTCAAAACAATACATATTTATGCAACTTAATTGCATTTTACTTATATTTGAAATCTGAATTGGTTCTAAATATTTTTATCCTGAATCAGTCCTGGATATTTGATTACTGAAACGGCCCTGAAATGATTCTGGAGAATTGAAACCAATGAAATTAAGGATATTTGACAGCCCTGACCTTTCACAAAATACTTGGATCAATTTCATAGATTATCGACGGACCTGAAATTTTTTTTATAGAATGAAATATAGTGATTACAAAAAATTGCTCAAAAACCACCATCTCAGGATAACTGATTGCAGGATAGATGTGCTTGAAAAGTTTTACAACACGGATCATGCACTCAGTTTTAAAGACCTGGAAGATGAACTTAAAGATTATGACCGTGTAACACTTTACAGAACCCTTAATTCATTTATTGACCAGGGATTATTGCACCGCATTCCCAATGATAGTGGAATTGCAGCATACGGACTTTGTACGGCAGACTGCAGTGAAGAAGCCCATCATCATGATCATGTTCATTTCAAGTGCAATGTATGCGGACATGTGGAATGCCTTCCCAATTATCATACCCCACTTATTGATCTTCCGGATTATGAAATTGAAGAAAGTTACTTGATCCTTAATGGAATTTGTAAGGCCTGTCGTACGGAATTGCAACCTGCCCAATAGAAATATCAGATGTGAATATGCACGATGGTCCTGCTGATTGTCAGGTTTCCCTGTTCATCCCTGACTTTAAGGTTCAATACCAAATAATCAATTCCTTCACTGGTCAGTTCATCAAGCACTTGCTGAGATAAGGTATAATCAATAGACTCAAATACCAGGTCCAATTGTATGATCCCGTCAATCATAAAAACTTCAAGGTCGGCTCCTTCATAATCAACATCGATCAGGTTACTGTGTTCATCCTGTTTAATCCTCCCATGTTGGTCATGCGCTTCTTCATGATCTTCACCAAGAAGAACTTCCATCGGAGTGTATGCCGGCATAAGTACCAGTTGTGGGATCGGAAATATCTCCTTCAACGATAAAACGTGCTCCGCTTTCAATCTCCAGCTCACCTTCGACAAGATTGGTAATATTTACAACAGGCTGACTATCATTCATTATCAATACTTCGAATTCAACCGTACTGCCATCCTGGAAGTTTGTGGCATTACCTGCCTGGTCAACCGCCTGAACCACAAAATGATAAGGTCCTGCCATAGAATTTTCCGGCACTGCTATATCGTCATCATGTTGCGCCACAAACATGATATATCCTTCAGGAATGGAATAGTTTTTCTTATATATCCATCGTTCAAGAGATGGATCATCATTTGGTTGGGAAATTCTGCCATGCCCGTGCCCATCCAGATTATCATGAACATCCAGGCTGTAACTTCCCAGTTCAAGATCATCAAAAAATGTGGCTTCAAAATCAACAAATCCTCCAGCTACCACTGAATCCCATTCCAGTGGTTTTAGCACGTCTATTTTAGGAGCAGTAATATCCACCAGATCGCTCCCGCCGAATATACAACTGGTAAAAAAGATTGAATAGATGATCAGAATAAGGATTTGCCTACGCCACATAATTACTTTCATCAGATATTATTGCAAAACTAAATCGGTTTCTAAATAAAAGCAACACTGTTGCATAAATAAAGCTTAAGGATCACTGTTTACACCTTATGTAAATCGATCAGTAAAATAATAAAATCTCAATAACAATGTTTTACTTGTATGATCCAGAAGTAGGCAAAATTATTTCCATACAAAGAATTATTTCTCAATTACCTGAAGTTAAGTTCATACCAATCAGTCCTGCCACCTGCTTCATTGATCAATTGAAGCATTGTATTATGATTGGTATCCCGCTCAACAATTTTCAATGTTTTCTTCCCTTTTTCCACTAAATGCTCATTACCCCATTCCATAAGTGCAATCACCACCTTAATAAGGTCCCAGCCCATACCAGTCAGACGATACTCGAACCTGCTTCTCTGGCCTTCGATCTGGTACTGCTTTTTATATAGTAATCCTTTACTAATCATCTTATCCAATTTCTTGATGAGTACTGATTTTGATATATTCAGGTTCGTATGAAAATCCTCGAATTTTTTAAATCCAAGAAAACACTCCCTTAAAATCAGGAGTATCCACCTGTCCCCTATTGTCGATATACTCTTCATCACCGGGCATAAGTTCCTGTCTAATGCACTTGGTTCAATGTTTTCCATACATAAAAATAAATATCTTTAATCTAAGTTGCAAAAAAGAACTCAGATATTTATATTTGAGTTCCTTTTTAGTACTCAGATCTGTAAAAGAGTATATTTATATGAGGTCATATGGTTTTTCTTTTGATGAAAGCATATAAATTATATTTCTTTTAGGGAATCCGGATTATATTTCCATGAAGGAATTATGATTTAATCTACATCAAAACAATAAGACAGCATTTCCATGAATGATTTAAGATTAATTCTAAATGAAGACTCTAAGGCTGCATATTCATGAAAGCATTAAGATTATATTTCAAGGTATTGGATACTCTTTACCCTAAAATGGCTGCGAAGAAGCTCTATCATATCATGTCAAATCCCCGAATATATAAATTAAGGGAATTCGAAGAAAGAGCTTTAAACAAAGCTACAAAGGAGCAGGTTAAGTTTAAAGGATTTAATATTCAGAAATATTCATGGGGAAAACCGGATGATCCTATTGCATTGCTGATTCATGGTTGGGAAGGGCAGGCAGGAAATTTCGGGGCCTTGATCGATGTTCTTCTTGGCAAAGGGTATCAGATCATTGCTTATGATGCCCCTTCACATGGAAACAGCAGCAAAGGAAATACGAGTATGTTCGAATATGCCGATTTCGTAACCGAAAGATTAAAGATCCACCAGCCAAAAGTTGTTATCAGCCATTCCTTTGGCAGTGTCACTGCTGCTTTTGCTTTAAAAGAAAATCCGGAAGTACAAATAGATAAATGGTTTCTTATAACCACTCCCTATCATTTCAGGGACAGAATTAATGAAATAGCTGAATTTATTGGTGTGTCAGCTCGGACAGTGAATCACCTGATCGCAATGCTCGAGAAAGAAATAAATATCCCACTGAATGACCTCAATATGAAGGTTTACGGCGGAGATCTAAACAATCTGGGGGAAGCAACAATAATTCATTCGAAAAGCGACCGGGTGATCCCTATCGAAAAAGCCAGACTGGTCCATAAAGCAATACCCCAATCAGAACTCATTGAACTCGAAAATCTGGGCCATTACCGGATCCTGTGGTCTGAACAATTAAAGGATATTCTAAAGGAACAGATAGCCTGAGATAGGGGTAATTCAACAGATCTTGATAAATATAGTTTCGATGTTGGATTCGACTTTTTTATCCCATTAAAACATCCAATAATAAATACAATTCTGTATTCTTCAGAAGTATTCTAAGATTTCAGGGCACATAAGGTGAATTTCACAAAACCTCAATTGATAAAATCCTGTTTTTTGTAGAAAAAGAAACCCTGTCTGTTGATTTCTTTTCCTGAGATTTCATAAATCAGCTACGTTTGAAGCACAATTATTAAATTTTCAAGAAAATGAAACGAAAAACAATTAAAACAATCTTATTACTATCCTTCCTTTTTGTTGGAAGTATAAGTTTTGCACAAGGGCCAAATAACGGTCCTAGAGGCGGACAACAAGGTCCGCCGCCAATTCCTTCGGAAAAGCAGATAAAAAATATGGTGAAGGACTTAGCTGGTGAAATTTCATTTACGGAAAACCAGGAATCACAGGTACTTGATTTATATCTGGCTCATTTTGAAGAATTGGAAAAGAAAACAACAGGAAATTCAAGGCCTGAAAGACGTGAAATGGAGGCCTTTGAGACGGCTTTTCAAAAGGATGTGAAAGCCATTCTTTCGGAATCGCAACAAACTCAATATGAGGCTTACCTGAATGAACACATTGATAAAAGATCCGGACGACATTCAGGCAAGTAAAGATTAAGTTGAATATAGATTTAGATATTTAATTACCTTGAAGTAGAAGTAAACAATAAGGGGATAAATGCTGAATGCAAAAACTCCCTTTTTGATAAACCTTAATGATTATGAAAAAAACAACAAATAATCAATAAATGTGTAGATGTATTAGAATTAAGGACCTGATTTTAAAATTCACCCTTTATGCTCTTCTGCCCATAGTATTTTTACAATGTTCGGTTGATCTGGAAAGTGAAATGGAGAATTATTATCCCGATGAGGTGCTGATTGATGATACAGATTTTTCTCCCACTGACTGGGCTGAGGAAACTCATGGCAAATCAGCAATGCCTGATTTTACTGAAGTATTCGATAATACAACTGTTAAAAGGATCGATATGGTCATAACTGAAGCACGATGGTTAAGCATGCTTAGCAATATGACGAATTTATACGGTTCATTCGGTTCATCAGGAGGCGGTGGCTTAAATCCCGGTGGTGGGATTTCCGGATATGATGAAGATCCGATATTTGTTCCGGCCGATATTTTTTACAATGATACACAATGGTACCGTGTAGGGATCCGGTTCAAAGGAAACTCGAGTTTAAAGAGCAGCTGGCAGCAGGGTATATTAAAACTATCCTTCAAATTGGATTTTGACGAATTTGAGGATGATTATCCCCAAATCGATAATCAGCGTTTCTTTGGTTTTAAAAAGTTAAGTCTTAAAAACAATTTTGACGATGAGTCATTTTTGAGGGAAAAGGCAGCAGCTGAAATATTCTCTAAAGCAGGATTAGCTGTATCACATACTGCATTTTACGCTTTATATGTCGATTATGGCGATGGACCACAATATTTTGGGCTGTATACAATGGTGGAAGAAGTAGATGACACCCTTATTGAGATACAATTTCCTGACGATGCTGGAAATCTATACAAACCTGAAGGTGATGGTGCCAGCTTTGCAAGCGGAACTTTCAATGAAGTTGATTTTGAAAAGAAATCCAATGAGGATGATGCGGATTGGACAGACATACAAACCTTATATTCGGTTTTACACGATCAGACCAGGATAAATGATCCTGCTGCGTGGAGGTCTGGTTTGGAGGAAGTTTTTAACACAGATGTATTCCTGAAATATCTCGCAGTAAATACTGTAATCCAGAATTGGGATACCTATGGAAGAATGACCCAGAATTACTACCTGTACAATAATCCGGACAATGGTAAGCTCACTTGGATACCCTGGGATAATAATGAAGCCTTGCAGGAGGGTAAAATGGGAGGTTCCCTTGAACTGGATTTTTCAGATCTGCAATCTGGACGATGGCCCTTAATTGAACACTTGTATGAGGATGAGCTGTACAGGGTAAAGTATGATGAATATGTACAGGAAACCATTGTGAAATATTTTGATGCTTCAACAATGCAATCTGCCTATGAGAATTATGCTTCATTGATTGAGGAATATGTGAATGATGAAATACCAGGATACACCTTTCTGGAAAACTCCAGTGACTTCAGATCGGCTATATCGCAACTTAAACAGCATGCGGAGAATCGTAAAGTTGCTGTTGACAATTATCTGAAATGATTTTTGATTGAGATCCTGACCAGATGTATAAATGAATCAAAAGACCTGAATAACCACAATATAAAGATTGAATCGCTTTTCCCGTTTACCCGGGTTTATATTCAAATCTCATGACCCATCTACAGAAATACCTGGGATGCATGGAATTAGGTAGAAATAATTTGAACAAGATTGTTTTATAAATATATTGTACAAAATGAATAAACAAGAACCTCAAAGAAACCTGTTTCAGCTGTTTGAACCATTGATAATTTTTGTCTTCTGGTTCCTTTTGTTTGCTTCGCCGCTGATTCTGGGTAACTACGAATACGGAATAGATTGGCCTCATATCTTCAGAGTTTGGATTAACTATATTCCTTACCTTGTTGTATTTCTTATAAACCGGTTTATATTCTTACCATATTTGTTTTTCACGAATAAAAGAGTCCTCTTCTTTTTGAGTGTCACGCTATTAATTGTGGTTATGGCTATGGGTATTTACCCCTCTCAGGAAAGAATGTTATTACCACCAAACCGGCAACCCTTGAATGAGAGAATTGACAGCCCCCCGGGTACCGGTTTGCAGCCCCCCGACAGAAGACACCAAAATCCATTAGCTAAGCCTCCTCCAAACCGGCTTCCCCCATATATCAGTTTTGCAGTGATCTCATTATTAATAGTTGGATTTGATACAGGCTTAAAAGTGTCGGTGGAATGGGTACGATCAGAGCAAAAACGCACCTACGCTGAAAAAGAGAATATGGAGACACAGTTGGCTTTTCTAAAAAACCAGATAAGTCCTCATTTCTTTATGAATACACTCAATAACATCCATTCTCTGATAGACTTCGATACCGATGAAGCAAAAGAGAGTCTGTTATAAGTTTATCAAGACTCATGCGTCACTTGCTGTATGATTCGGAGGTGGATAAAATCCCGATTCAGAAAGAAGTAGATTTCATCAGTAATTATGTGGATCTAATGAAACTCCGGTATTCCGATAAAGTAAAAATAACCCTTAACCTTCCAGCCCGGATTCCGGAAAAGTCTATTCCTCCACTCTTATTTACCTCCTTTGTTGAAAATGCATTTAAACATGGTATCAGCTATGAAAAATCCTCATTCATAGATATTACTTTTTCGTTTGAAAGGGAAAATCTTTACTTTCAGATAGTAAACAGCCAATCTGGTTCAGAAAAAGAGAACGGACATAATGGGATAGGGATCGTAAACTCACAAAAGCGATTGAAATTACTTTACGGCAACAGATATAACCTGAAAATTGAAAACCTGAGTGATATATTTACGGTAAATTTAACCATACCATTATGATACGTTGCATTGCCATTGATGATGAGCCACTTGCTCTTAAACAGATCAGTGATTATGTTATTAAAACGCCGTATCTGGAGCTAATAGGCCAGTTTGACAGCGCTGTGCAAAGCTTATCCTTTTTACAGGATAATAAAGTTGATCTGATGTTTGTAGATATAAATATGCCTGATCTGAGTGGAATGGATTTTGTTAAATCCCTGCATAAAGCACCTGGTGTGATTTTCACAACAGCATACAGCGAATACGCCATTGAAGGTTTCCGTGTAGATGCCATTGACTATCTTCTAAAACCAATTGGTTATAAGGATTTTTTAAAATCAGCTGAGAAGGCGAAGAATAGGTTAAAAGCTGAACTTACAGAGAATACTCGAATTGAACGAAATGAGAAATTTCTGTTTATCAAGTCGGATTACAAGATTCTCCGTATTGAATTATCTCATATTAAATACATAGAATCGATGCGGGAATACTTACGTATTCATATAGAAAACCAAACACCGGTGATGACATTAATGAGGATGAAGAACATGGAAAAATTTCTTCCGGATAATGATTTCATGCGTGTTCATCGTTCTTTTATCGTGAATCTGAATAAGATCACAACTGTTGAACGCAATCGAATAATTTTTGACAAAAATGTATATATACCAGTGGGAGAACAATATAAATCTCAATTTCAGCAATTCGTGGACAAGAATTTTTTAACCTGATCCTGATAACCCGGTCCCCTGATCACAAAAATTAATTGAGATCTTAGATGAAAAACTATAATGGTTAATAACAGGCTTATCGTTGGCGGCTGCATCGCCGATCCTCATACTTACTATAACCATCCTAAGATCAGATTCATTCAACCACTTTGACGCACATCATGCGGTCTTTATCACGGATCAATAGTTTACCATCTGCAAGCGCTATAGGCGCCCAGTTTTGAGTTCCATATCTTGCTGCCCTGGGATCATCCGGGTTAAGTTCTGCTTCCAGTAGATCCGACTTGGCCAATGCTTTGAATCCGGAAGGATCCGGCTCTATCAGATATAATGTCTTACTCCCATCAGTAGATAATATCAAACCTTCAGCCAGAATCATGCTGCCTTTATTAAAATCGGGATCATTTCTGGTTTTCCACATGATCTCCCCTTCCATGCTCATGCATACCAGGCCGTCACGTCGTTCATTGGTTCTGTAATGGGCATAAAAATAACCATCGTAAAATAAGGGTGGTTTGGTATGTGATCCGAAATCAACTGTTTTATAGAGTTCAGTAACACCATAACTGTCATCAGCCTCCTTCTCTACTTGAATCATGGCTGCACCGGCCTTATATCCTCCGATAATAAGTACTTTACCCTCTCCAACATCGAAGGCACTGGGTGCCGGGATGACACATTGCCAGTTTGTATAATCCCACAGAATATCTCCGGATAGTGGATCTATACCCACGACTCTACCGCCAGTTTGAGGTTCTCCCCTGCCTCCCTTTGAAGCAGTTATCATTACAACATGGTCCTCTTCACCCACCTTAATGATGGCCGGACTAACATATCCAACCGGTCCAAGAGCAGGTGTTGTCCATTTCAGTTCGCCGGATAGCTTATCATAAGCCACAACTCCCGCTTCCGGAGCCTGTGAAGCCAGGATTAGCAAATCACCATAAACCAGAGGACATTGAGTGATTGCCCATCGCGGAATTTCATCACCCCCAAAATCTTTCCATACGTTTTTAATCCAAACCGGCTCGTGTGTATTTATGTCAATGCAATGTAGATCTCCGTAGGGTCCACAGGAATAAATATAATTGCCGTCTAAAGTCGGTACAGTTCGGGATCCGGGGAACATAACAGATCCAGGAGCATCATATTCAAATTTCCAGAGTTCTTTACCAGTGGAAAGGTCAAAACACCTCAGTTTATCTCCGACCTCATCATCTCTGTCCAGTAAATAGACCTTACCGTCTTTGACAACCGGTCCGCCGTAGCCGATGCCTACATCAGTTGTCCACAGAACTTCAGGGCCATTCTCCGGCCAGGAGCGCAAAATTCCTTTCTGATCTGAGGTGCTATTTCTGCTGGGTCCAAGGTATTGAGGCCAGTCCTGCGCGTAGACATTCACTATGCACACCAGCACAATAGCTACTGGAATAATTATTTTACGATGTTTCATTTTCCTTACGGTTTAAAATCAGGTATGTCAAAAAATAAAAATCAGTTTTGCTTATTAAATTAAAACCACAATATACTTGCTGAATCTGAAGAAAATCTGAGACAATATGAAGCCTTGCTGTATACCTGGACAATAAACAAATCCAATTTCAACATTAACAGGTTAATCTATTCCTTTTTGGCACCGGACAATCATTATAAATGATATTTACTTTATACATCCCCACATCATAACTTAACCACACACAAAACATAGTAAAGTAACCCTTCCCTTACACACCATCACAGCACACCCCACCGGTGAATGAGCTCTCCCCCACAACAGGGGATCTGTCTCGCTTTCAATGAAGTTGCACATCGATAGATTTGGGTGTGTCACTGTAACGGATCATCCGGTAGGTATCCAGATTATCATGTTGCGGAACTCCCTCCTTGAAATTCAGCCCACCGTACAAGGCTATCCCGATACCATCTACAATACAACCTTCTGTCTGGTTCGCAGCCCCGTCAGGACTGACTACAATGCCACAGTCGATGGTACAACAAACCCTGGGTATCACAAGTTTGTCGTTTTCAATTTCCAGATCCGTACACTGGCGACGACGTGACTCTGGCGTGTGCGCTCGTGTTCGCCTTCTTGCCCCCCGGTTTTTCCGTGGTTCCGCCGCGCGCCCGGATCATACCTCCCCCTTAGGACCTGGCTGGCAAGTACCCATTCCTACAGCCCCACCGGGGATCTTCCCAATCCGGACACAGCCCCCCCCCCCCACGGGATGTGGCGGGCTCGTTCGAGCAGGGCGATAGGGGATCTTTGCCGGAAGTCACATCATCTTCACGGGTATATTGCATTTTACAGGCGCTTTCATTTTCTGAGAAATCAGCGCAGCCTCAACCAGCCAGTGGGCATAGGATCGTCTGCCAAATCCGCCGCCCAATCTCATGATTTTTATATCAACTTTCTCAACCGGCATTCCCAATCGGGTTGCTACTGCCTGTTCGGTCATCTGAGGTTTCTGCAGAGGCCCTGCCAGTCGGCTTTATCAGCCGTCACATTGGCATAAAAATTCATGGGTTCCATACAGTTATGCGCAAGAAATGGCGCTGTATAGGTGCATTCCATTTTTTGCTGCATTCTTAAAAGCTTTCTCAGGATCACCTCTCTTGCGATCAACGTCCCAGGTTTTGCAGCCATTTCAAGCATTTTGGCTTCATGGTCGGTAGTATTCTCCAGACCCGCGGGAATGGTACTTTCTGTTTCCCTTCATAATAATCATTCCGTTCGATTATGTGACTCGATCGGTTCCCATTCAACCTCGAAAGCTTCTTTGGCCTTCATCACTTCCCACGTAGAGTCCCAACCACGGCAACAACATCCGGAAATGTGAGCGTGTCGAAATGTTCTCTTACATAGTCATCTTCAAAAACTTTAATGGTAAAAATGTCCTTGATACCTGGCATTTTTCTGGCTGCAGAATCATCGAAAGATTTAAGTTTCATCCCAAATGCAGGCGGGTGTGTGATCATGGCAATGAGCATCCCTTTCTCCTGAACATCACTGCCGAACAGAGGATTTTCCCGTCACCATTTCCAGACCATCCACATTCTTTCAAGTGACGTACCAATGATCTTGAAATCCTTTTGGTCTTTTAGTGCGACCTCCTGCGGAACCGGAATATCTGGCGGCAGCAGATGCCATTTCCCCATAGCCTGCCGACTTTCCACTCTTTTTATGATACAGCATACCTTCTGTGGTGGTTATTTCCTCCACTGGTACTTGCCACGTTTTTGCTGCAGCCATCCCGAAGCATTTGCCGGGCGGTGGCACCTGCCGTCCTCAGGATTCCCCAGCCTCGGCGAATGGCCTTGCTACCCCCTATAAATTGACGTGTATACAATTCTGTGTTTAATGGTGCCTGTTCTACTATTACCTTTTCCCAGTCTACATCGAGTTCCTCCGCCACGATCATTGGCATAGAGGTTTTTACATTCTGACCAGCTTCCGGATTAGGTGACATAATGGAGACAACACCGTTCTCTCCAATTTGCAGATAGGCGTTCATCTCGAACCACTCATCCGGGATCTGTATTTGTTCCGGTTCACTCTGACAGGAAGCCAGTAAATTAAATTCAAGCATTACGCCGCCTCCTGTTACTATTGTGCTTTTTAAAAAGGAACGTCTTCCGAATGTAGTCTTTATAAATTTCATTTCAATTCATTTTAGGGTGTTAGATTACGAAATTTTACCATCTCTACAGTGTATTGACAGCGGTTTTAATTGCGGCTTTTATACGCAAATACGTGCCGCATCGGCAAATTGCCGGATCCATCGCTGTTTCAATTTCTTCGTCAGTCGGGTTGGGATTTTTTTTCAATAATGCCGCTGCCCTCATAATCTGTCCGGGCTGGCAGTAGCCACATTGGGACACGTCATGTTCCAGCCATGCTTTTTGAACCGGATGGTCTCCGTTTTCAGACAATCCTTCTATGGTGGTAATGGCCTGATCGCCCACTTCCGATATAAGTATCTTGCAGGCTGGTGTGGCTTCATCATCCACGTGGATCGTACAGGCCCCGCATACCCATTCTCCGCAACCATATTTTGTACCAACCAGGCCCATGTGGTCCCTGAGCACCCACAACATAGGTGTGGAAGGATCAACATCCACTTTCCGTGTATCCCCGTTAATATTAAGATTAAAGATTGCCATAGGTTAGATTTTTTTGATGTATTATTTAAAGATTTTAACTATTAATTTGTCACAAATACTTTTATGGTTGGGCTACTTTGACACATAATATTTTACTTTGATCCCGAATCAGCAATTTGCCGTCAGCCAGTGCTATTGGTGCCCAGTTTTGGGAGGAACCGCCTATCCGGGTAGAAATGGAGTTTTCATCAAGGTTATTTTGTGATCCCAACAGTTCTGCTTTTGCTATGGGCTTAAATGCCGTTGGGTCAGGTTCGATCAAATAAAGATTTTTAGTGCCATCAGTCGCCAGAATCAGGCCGTCGGCCAGAATCATGCTGCCTTTGTTGAAATCGGGATCTCTCTTTGTCTTCCACTTAATTTCACCATCCATATTCATACAGGTCAGTCCATCGCGCCGGTTGTTGGTGCCGTACTGCGCATAGAAATAACCCTTATATAAAACCGGAGGTTTTGTCTGATCGCCAAATTCCACTGTTTTAAAAAGTTCTTTAATCCCGTAGTTTCCGTCCTCCTTTTTTTCGACTTGTATCATAACAGCGCCGTGTTCATATCCGCCTACAACAAGCACTTTATTATTGCCCGCATCGATTGCACTTGGTACTGAAATATGACATTCCCACTGATCATACTCCCAGAGGATTTTGCCAGTAAGGGGTTCTATCCCAACAATTCTACCCAGAGTTTGTGGTAATTCCCTACGACCAATTGGATTAGTAGATGAAATAACCATAACAATATGGTCTTCACCGTTTATTTTTACGAGTGAAGGACTGGCATATGATTCATTCCCCAGATTTGGTGTTTTCCAGACAATTTCGCCAGTGTTTTTGTTGTAGGCCACTGCGCCAGCTTCAGGAGCCTGGGATAAAATTACAAGCAAATCGCCATAAACAAGCGGGCATTGAGAAATGGCCCATATAGGGAAATTTCCGCGGCCTCCAAATCCACCTGCGCCTCCGGACTCATCGGATGGAGCGTTTCCGGGATCACCACCAAAATCAGTCCAGACATTTTTATTCCAAACTGGTTTGTGAGAGTTAATGTCAATACAGTACAAGTCGCCGTATGGTCCGCACGTGTAGATATAATTGTGATCAATTGCCGGAACACTGCGCGAACCTGGGAACATCACTGAGCCTGGCGCCTCATAGCCAAAATTCCAGAGTTCTTTTCCGTTGGCCAGGTCAAAGCACCTCAGGTTATCGCCAACCTCATCATCCCGGTCAAGCAGATATACTTTGCCTTCTTTTACTACCGGCCCTCCATAGCCAATGCCAATGTTTGCGGACCATAAAACCTCCGGTCCGTTTTCAGGCCAGGAACGGATCAGATTTTTCTGAGGTGAAGTACTGTTTCTTTCAGGCCCAAGAAACTGGGGCCAATCCTGGGCGTACGTGTCGGTTATGAAAACTAAAAGGACCGTTAAGGGAATTAAAAAAATCTTCTGTTTCATTTTAATATTGCTCAGCTTGTTTCCCTGTAAATTCCGTATATATAATTTACCATACAAATATCAGGAGATTTTATTAGCGATCCCTTACACCGATTACAGGTTTACTAACCAATCTTACTGTTTTTGTGATTGAATGGTAAAAATAGCCATCAAAGGATTGTACATTTGACAATTATAATATCAATATTTAATCGTGGAAGATATATTAGTATTTGATACCATTAAACAATACAGCGCCTTTAACAGGCAGGAGGCATTGCACCCGCTCGTCAATATTATTGATCTGTCAAAAGCGGAACCCAGGCAGTTGCGGCGTATGCAGTATAATTTTTATACCATATTTCTCAAAGTCATAAAATGCGGAGATCTCAGATATGGCTGTAACTATTACGACTATGATGAGGGGACGCTCATTTTTCTGGCACCCGGGCAAGTGATTGGCGAGAACAAAGAAGAATACTATCAACCACAGGGACATGCACTGGTATTTCATCCGGATTTTATTGTGGGGACTCAGCTTGGGCGGCACATGAACGATTACACCTTTTTCTCTTATGAGGTCAATGAGGCACTGCACCTTTCCACTTCTGAAAGAGATCTGGTCAAAGATTGCTTTTCTAAAATTGACAGAGAGTTGAGACAGCTTATTGACAAGCATACCAAAAACCTGGTGATTTCAAACGTTGAATTGTTCCTCAATTATTGCGTCCGTTTTTATGACCGCCAGTTTATTACCCGTACCAACGTGAACCAGGGTATTCTTACGCGCTTTGAAAACCTGCTCAACGATTATTTTAACTCTGATAAGGCCGGGAAATTGGGATTGCCTTCGGTGGCCTATTGTGCCGAGCAGAGCTGATAAGCTTAAAACCGGATGGATCGGGTTCAACAAGACCCACATTCCCATTTTTCTCATCATACACATACAACATGCCATCAGCGAACACCATTTGCCCTTTTGAGTTCCATTTTTCATCGTACATCAATTCGCCTGTATTCCAGTCCAGACATGCCCAGTTCCCGGTACCGTTGCTTATCCAGTACGATCCATACAGGTAGCCATTGTGTTCGATCAAGCCCATGGTGGTGATTGTCAAGCACATCATTGGTATAAACTTCTTCCAGGGAGTTAACATCATCGTTTATTTTAAGCATTTTAGCAGGATAGTTATATCCGATAGAAAGGAAGATCATGTTGCCTTTCACTACCGGGGCATTGGCCCAGATAATACCTTTGGGCTGCCATTTCCACAAGGAGGAGTCGAAATACTTGTAGGAGGCTTTGATGTCACCATTCTCCGGATCTACAATGAACAGGTCACTGGCAGATGCACCCAATATATACTCTTTGTTGTTAAAGGTATGCAGGATGGGCGATACATAAGAGCGCTGCCCGTCCGTGCTGGGTGTTTTCCAGATTTCTTTACCGGTCATTTTATCAAAAGCGACAAATGTCGTCAGGGCACCGGCAGCGGATGAGATGACCTTGTCGCCGACAATCAGCGGGGATTCGGCCACCCCCCAGTTATGCCAATCGGCCTGGTAGTCTTCATCCACGTTGATCTTCCAGTTGATATCCCCTGTTCCGGCATTCAGACAGACCAGTTCCCCCATTCCACTGATGATGTATATCCGGTCCTCCTCAATAGTAGGGGTGCTTCGTGTATTGGGAGTGCCCTCATTCCATGACCGTCCATAGGCAACCTGCCAGAGCTTATTGCCTTTAAAGTCTATGCATGTTAAATGGTCCATGTCCCCGATCTTTCCGGAGGCATAGATGTACTTCCCGTTTGAAATGACAGAGGAATACCCTTCACCAATGCCTTCAAATTCCAGCAACAGTTCCGGACCGCCTTCAGGCCACTCTTTCAGTAAATCGCTTTCGGGAAATTTGCCATCCCTGTCCGGACCACGAAACTGATAAATCTGAGCATTGGTCGCCAACACTATTAAAACCAGGATGTGAACTAATAATTACTTTTTTCATGGGATTTGAATTTTAATTACATTAAAAAATTAATTTTACAGAAACTAAGGTTCGCAGAGGAACCAATCCGAGAATTGAGATTGTTTCCATATAAATATAAAAAAAACTAAATACCACCACGTGTTTGTATTTTATCCCTCGACTTAAAGGCCTTTTCAACCACATCCAGTCTGGCTTTCCTGGGATCTGGCTTACCGACCGTTTTGCCATCGGGCTGGATATCGAGGATCTCGTTCTTTTTGGGGGTATAGACGGTCCATTTCGGTAGTCCCTTACCATTTGGATCACCTGTCCTGGCGAAGTTTACCCAATAAGTGTTCATCATCCTGGCGACCTCTTTGTCCTCGGAGGTGGGAGGGGGCGGCGGAGGACCGAAGCCTCCTATCCCCAGGTTGTTGAACACATAAGAAATATCGGTTCCGTGTCCAGGTCCATATTGCATCCGTTCCTTCATGTGAGCAGGTACGTAAGAGAAAAGAAAAATATAGGCCGGTTCTCCAATGGCGGCATAAGCGCTTGCCACAAACCGTGCCGGCTCACCCCATACCCAGTCCGTGTTAAATCTTGTAATTACCTCACCAAAAGCTTTGTTGCCATCAGGATCATAAGCTGTTTTTGCTTCATCCTTCCAGTTCCCCAAAGAGAGCAAAACAATTCTTCTTTTGAACTGCTGGAATTAACAAAACCTCCGCCTATTTCGGCACTATTATTCCCGATCATAAGCGGAACGCGTGCCTGCCTGCCTGCCTTGTATGCACTCTCAGCAGTTTCTACCATAAATTTGCCATCGAGAATCGGCCCCGAATAAATACGCGGACCTCCCTGGCCATCATTTTCCTGACCGCCATCCACAATCTCTTCCACGGGCAGTGCTCGAAGTTTTGCCAGTGCGGCTGCATCCGTGCCTTCGATGCCATGCTTCCGGGCAAAGTTGATCCCGATTGTTTCCGCTGAAATGGGATAGAGAGGATCGACATTTTCTTCACGAATTGGTCTGCCTGTAAGAACACCATCACGGCCACCGCTGGAATGACCAATTGCCTTATGAAAAAGACCTCTTGCCATAGGTATGGTCAGAAGTGAATGAATTGAAACACCACCTGAAGAGAAACCGAAAATTGTCACATTATCAGGATCTCCACCGAATGCGGCAATGTTTTCTTTCACCCATTGAAGGGCAGCAATCTGGTCCATAAAGGCGTAACTGCCCTTGGGCTCTTCCGGATGCTCCGCACTCAAGGCAGGGAATGCAAAATGTCCCAGGCGTCCCAGGCGGTAGTTGAAGGTGATCAGGATGACGCCTTGTTTGGCAAATTCATTTCCCGCTGTGCCGGGACCGGAGCCGCTTCCACCTACAAAAGCGCCACCATGGATCCACACCATGACCGGCAATTTTGCTTGTGCATTGGTACCTGCCGGTGTCCACAAATTGAGATAGAGGCAATCTTCAGATGAGCCTTCCGCAATTGTTCCGGAACCACGCGGCCAACCTGCCTGGGCACAATTTGGGCCATACTCGCTTGCATCACGTACGCCCTCCCATGCAGGTACAGGTTGTGGCGGGCGCCAGCGAAATTCACCCACCGGCGGAGCAGCAAAGGGAATTCCCTTGAAGATGGAGACATCTCCTTCAGTCACACCTCGAACGATTCCTGATTTGGTGCGAACCTGTTGGTGCTTCGGCATTATTATCAGCAGTTTGCTGAGCATATACTGCACAGCCAAAGATGATGGCCAATCCTGTTAAAATTGCTTTCATTTCTTTATTGTTTATATTTTTCATAAAACTCCATGCCCTTTCATCAGTCCTAAGGAAATTTATTCAGTGGGTCTTCCTCTGGCAGAAAAATGGTGCGTGCTGGCATCCGATGTTGGTCTTGTGACCAATAGATTTTGTAACCAGGACTGAAGCCACTAGTTTCCTCCTCGAACCATCAGCTTGGTAAATGACAGCGAACCCAGCTTCCAAGAACCATCTTGTTTTATATATACTTCAGTAACCTCGAAGGGATTAGTGACTTCGTTACCTCCAACTTCGGCCAGCAGATCGATACGATTTAATAGAATGGCTGTATTGTCAATAATTTTCACCGATACTTCATGGATATCCGCCTTCTTGTACCAGATCCCTCCACCTTTGATAATGTTCAGCTCGCGTTCTGTATCCCAGGAGCCTCCCATATGGACAAACATGGCTTTTTCATGAAAAAGGGCAGACAGTTCATCGACATTTTTATCTGACATCCACTGCCACTTGTCTTTCGAAAGTTGAATGATTTCCTGCTCAAGGGCAGAATTCTGTGCGAAAGTCCATTGCGCACTAAGGATGATTAAAAATAGTCCCAGAATTGGTGTTTTCATACTTATGATAATTTATTGGTTTTGTATTATAAAGATTTCTTTGTTTTTCAAACTTTTCATTACTAAATAAACTTATTCGTCTATATGCCGTTCCCAGAATTGCACAGCCGGGTCCAACCATCCTTCAGCATCCGTGCCCGTACCGAGTCCGAATCCATGCCCGGCACTTTGATACCTTTTATATTCTACCTCTACCCCAGCCTTTCGGAGATTTTCCACACGCCTTTCCACTGTATTGACATTGACTATTCCATCGTTAGCTGCCACAGTAATATAAGTTGGAGAGAAGTCGCTCGAATAGCTTGCTTGCCCGGTGTAAGCTATTATCACCGTCGCCGGTTCTGGCAGGCTGTCCCCCCCATAAGATTGAACTCCGTTTAAAGCAATATTACCGACCATTCTGGCTCCAGCTGAGCCTCCCCACAAAGAATAATCCGTAGTGTCTACACCAAGATTCTCTGCATTGCTAAAGATGTAAGATATAGCTGCTGCCAGGTCTTCGGTAGCCCATTGCCCGCTGCCAATACGATACCGGATAACGAAAGCGTTATACCCTTTTTTACTTAATTCCAACGCAAGTGGAAATCCTTCATGAAGAGAGCCTACGTACGAAAATCCTCCTCCGGGACAAACAACAGCAAAAGGAGCATTCGGATTGCCGCGGAAGAAAAACAGGCCGGTATTTTCTTTTTCCGGACCTTGCTTCTTCAGCTTATCTGTATAGAACTTATAAAATATTGTTCTGCCACCGTTTACCTCGTCAATCATATGGTTGATGGCATTAACGACAATCTCAGGGTCCACATGGTCGTGATACGGCATAAGTGAACCAACATTACCCAGTTGAGTGTTATAATACCCGGAATTATTATCACGAGGCAACAATAACTCACCAAATCCTTTAAATGCAGGGTGATTTACAATTTCGCTGACTTTACTATTAGTCGTTAGATGATTACCCATTTCATCGGTTCCTCCTGAAAATTTGAATTCATTTGTATTATTGTCATCTCTGGCCATATCTTTATGTGTACAATTTAAAAAGATTACCATTATTAACGATAATATGGCATAAGAGGCAAAAACAATTCCTCTTCTTTTTAACCAACCAGGACCATAATTGTACTTTTCAATATTTATTATCATGCCCCTTTATTTAATAATTTAGCAGATGAGCTGTGAATTCATCATTCTTTTAAATCTGTATTTATCAGTCAAGAATTTGTGATACATAATCGTCTTGGGCATTACAGGTGAGGCACGCTATTTTGCAATTACAATCGATGATAAAACCACAAGTACTATAAATTGATCTTTTTAATGTTCAATGGTATGGGTGTCCCGAACGCTGCTGAACGTCAGATCCAACAATTTCCAGTTGCCATCTAATTTTACATAGACTTCTGTGGCTGTAAACTCATTTGCTACATCGTTCCCCCGAACATGTGCCTCCAGGGTAATTCGGTTCCATACTACCGCTGTATTGTCAATAATTTCAACATCAGTGTCATGAACGATGGTATTCTTGTACCATATACTGCCGCTTTCAATGATCTCAAGTTCCCTGTCCTTTTTCCATGATCCGCTCATATGCACAAACTTTGATTCGTCATGGAATAGGGAAGCCAGCTCATCCACATTCTTATCCGCCATCCATTGCCATTTTGCTTTGGAAAGATCCCTAATTTCCTGTTCAACCGAATTTTGTGCTAAGGACCATTGTGTACTTATGATGATTAATAGTACTCCGGTCATTGATCTTTTCATACTGATAATTATTTATAAATTTTATGATTAAGAAAAAACTTCTCAATTCAAATGTTTTCTAAGAAAATTCATGACTTTATTTCTGACCTCATCAGAATCAAACATTACTCCAAAATGAGGTGCGTCTTTTACAATTACAAGTTCATTCTGAACACCTACTACACTCAACCATGAACTCAATAACTGGGAATGTTTTGTCGAAACCAGTTCATCTTTTTCGCCATGAATAATTAAAAAAGGTGGATCATTTTTGTCCACGTATGTAATCGGACTGGCAGCCTTGGCTAAATCAGGCCGGGCAAGCGGGGCGGCACCTATCAATTGGCCTTCCGGCGATTTTTCATCATTAGCTCCTGGAAATAATATCAGCTCAGCAGGACCATAAAAATCGACAACAGCTTTAAAGCTAAATGATTCATTTGTTTCTGTCATAAAAAAGGTTTTAATATCATTGTTTTCAGACAAGCCCACCATAGAGGCCAGATGTGCTCCTGCCGAAAAACCCATGACAGCAAAACGATTTTTATCAAAGCCATACTTATCGGCATTGTCGTACAAAAATGAAACAGCACGATTGCAGTCCTGAATCTGAGCTGGAAAAACGGCTTGTGTACTGAACCGATAGTCAATAGATGCCATAGCGAAACCATTGCTAATTATCTCAGCCACAGTTTTTTTCATATATCCTATATCGGCATATTTATCATTGCTTAACCAGGCGCCACCATGTATAAAAATCACCAATGGCAATTTGCCCTTTGCGTCGGACGGCAAGTAAATATCAAGTAAATGCTTTTGCAGGGTATCATTGTTGTAGGGTAGGTTGCCATACAAAATGGTGCCTTCGGGGAAAGCATCAATCACAGGATTGGTTTGAGTAAAAGCGCGGGTTATAACCATCAAAAAGATAAGGAAAAATTGAATAATGATTTTTTTCATTGTAATCTTTATGTTTTTATGTTAAATAATTATCTGCTTATATGCTGATACTGGAAACAGAAAACCAGATCAATCCACCTTTCAGTATACGTGACTATACCAAACCGTCCCATGTCCGGCACTTTGATTATTGTAATATTCGACAACCACTCCGGTATTTAAATATCATTATTGAGTTGTACTGCTGCCACCTTATCTTTATTCATCCAGACCATTTTCCTTCAGCCATTCCGACATCAGGTCGGCTATTTCTATATTGTTCAAATCGGAAAAAGGAAAATGCGTATTGCCCTTGATGCCGATTTCCGGCAGATGAACTACGGTTACGTCGCCTCCTTGCTCGTTAACTGCATCCCGCCACAACTTCGCCATTTCGAGACGTACCCGCCAGCCGTCAGTTCCCGGGTTCGGATCAAGCTTAGACGGGATATTGTCACCATAGTAAATGATAATGGGAATTTTCGTTAACTTAATAAATTCCTCTTGGGGAATACCGATAGCCCTTAATGACCCCGAGGAACTTTCTATAGGTTCGGGTACTTCTCCCTCCGGAAAAACAAATCCTGATCCCGGCTCATATGAAACGATGGCTTGGACATTTGGATTCTTAAGCGCTGTTGACCATCCAAACCCTCCGGAATGAGAATGTGTTACGAGTATTGCAGGACCAATTTTGTTAAAAAGCTCTGATACAGCATCTGTAATCACATTGGAGTCGAAACTTCCTATATTGGGAGTAATCTGACGAAAGTATTGATTGAGGGCCTCAGGATCTTTTGAGAATTGGACACCGGGGAAATAGTCAGGCCATACACCAACCCGAAATGCGTTGAACCAGAACTGTTCATCCGGATTAGGTGTTATGGTTGCTTCCACAGTACTCTTTCCCGCCCGGCCGCGTCTGGGTTGGTCAAGCAGATATACACCAAATCTTCTTCTGAGGAAAATATTCTGGTAACCTTCCCGTCCATCTGGAGTTGTCTCCCAGGTTTTAGAAAACTGTCCGTAACCATGCCACATCACCAATGGAAGCTTGCGTGCATCTTTCGGAATCTGATAAAATACATAAGCATGGTCACCATGAAATGTTTGACCTTCAGGTGTTCGCTCAATTGCATCAAATGTTCCGGGATTTGTTATGACTGAGCCTCCAACAGCAAAACTACCCTGCTCTATAATAATCAATAGATCGTCGTGGGTTGAAGTACAGTATGAAAAAGTAATGACCAAAATTAAAAGTAAATTAGCATTCAACCATTTTGAACGCTTCATGAAACCTGTGGAAGCACCGTTGAATCGTACAGATTTTCTATCGATGTTTTTATTTTTCATTTTCAATAGCTTTTCACTCAACAAATGTATGAACTTACAATATAAGTATTTGTACACAGATTACTGATTTGCCAACCAATTTTACTAAATCAACCACTCGAATCAGCTTGTGCTTAATGTATCTGCCGAGCCTGGCAACAGCATCTTATATGCCCAGGTTCGTGCCTGTCTGTCGACAGAAAGGTCAACACGAACCAGGGCGAGGTTCATTTATCAGAGTAAGATATTTTTTAAGAACCATTAATATATTCTTGTTATTTCATTTCTATAATTATCGGCTTTACCAACTGCGTATATCGAATATGATATGTTTGCATCAAACCCCACAAAATTATAGTGATTAATGTGCGTCAGAGAAGAACTTCCATGTCAGCCTTGCTCCAAACATCCGGGGTGGACCCGGGACATATGTGGGTACGCCAAACAAACTGCCTGTATTTCCGGCACTTGTTAAGAATTGTTGGTTAAGTACGTTTGTGCTGAAGAAACTTAAAATAATATTTGGATCTGTAAGTTCTACGCCAAGATTAACAAACAACATACCATAAGCGGATTGATCCAATCCTGGTGTATTTGCATCTTCAAAGTAGAAATGACTTTTATAGGCATATGAAGGGGTGACAAAGATCTTAAACTTTGAAGTTATGTTTGTATGAGCATATAATCCCAGGGTGAAAGCGTGCTTTGGCGATAACCTGAAAGAGTTTCCAGCATATTCTTGTTCCGAGCCATCCTCATTTGTTTCATCGAATGTGGCATGTAAGTAGGCATAATTGCCAAATACATCTAATCCCTTCAGAAGGGAAGCTTTAAAGCTGGTTTCTACACCGTAGGAGGTAGCCATCCCCCCGTCGATCGTCTTATAGTTAAACTCACCTGTCCCGGGGTCAGCAACCCATGCCCGGGTCTGGAAATCCTTATATTTTTGATAAAAAGCAATGGCATCGATGAATACTCTACCCGACACCGATGTTTTAAAGCCAACATCAAAATTATCAATCCGCTCTGCAGGAAGTTCTTCCGGTTCACCTGCTGAAGTGTATTGAAGTACGACAGGACGACGACCATTTGCATAATTGGCAAAGACATTTGTATTTTCGTTTATCCGGTATTGTAAACCAGCCTGCCAATTGAAAGATAGACTATTGTTATTCATGCTTTGCAAAGAACTGGGCTTAAAAAACATATTTGGATAATTTCCGGTTATCATACCCAGGGTGGATGGTTGACCATCTGTGAAAGCTGCTTCGTTGCTAAGCTCAAAATTTTCATATGCCATTCGCAATCCTCCTGTGAAAAATAATTTGTGAGTCAACTGATAAGTTGCATCAACAAATGCTTCCAATGCCTGGTTGGTGGCTGCACTATAATTATTCTCCTGGTGGTAATCAGGTAATGGCATACCGGCAAGGGGACCCAGAGCAGGATCGTCAGGCAAGGCAGGTATTAGCAAAGGTTGACCATCTGGAAGAATCAAATAATCAGGATTGAAGAATAAAACTGCCGTGCTTTGTTCATTAGGGGAAAACCAGTAGGTTTGATCCGCTTTTTCGTACCAGTAGCTGGCTCCGGCTGATCCGTTGAGCCTGCTTCTCCAAGAAAAGTTATACCTAACCTCCTGATAAAACTGATCCGCCCCGGCGTCATCCCAGAAATCCAGGGCAGGTGCTGCCGTGCCATCCCCATCCCATCTTGATGATGAGGAGGTTTTTCTGTAAGAGCTTATAGAGGACCAATACGTATGTTCATTGATCAAATACTTATAGTGAAGTGTTGCATCAAAAAGTTTTTTGCCCGTGTAGAGGTTTTTTCCTTGTTCTAAAGAGGCACGATAACTAAAAATATCAGTATCTCCCTCGGTATTTGGAAATTGTTTACTCATAAATGCAATCCCCGGCGTATCATCGTTTTGATAATTCAAAATCAAATCGAGCTGATGATTCTTAGCAGGCCGGTATCGTAAAGATAAACGTCCCGCAAGGGTATTTTTACCATTCAGGGTTCCTCCAAAAGTATTTTCCACATAACCGTCTCGGAAATCATAAAGTCCAGCGGCACGGACAAACAGTTTATCTTTAATCAACGGTACGTTGATGGCTCCCCTGAATTCTCTTTGGTTATAATTGCCAAAAGCGACAGAAGCATATCCTCCAGTGTTATTCCTTGGGCTGTTACTTATAAAATGGATGGCACCAATTTGAGCACTCCTGCCGAAAAGTGCATTTTGCGGGCCCCGTAAGACTTCCACCCTCTCCATGTCATATAGTGCAACAGAAGCTCCGTTGGCACGGTTAATGGGCACATTATTTTGATAAACAGAAACCCGTGGTTGTGCACTGGGGCTCACCTCTTCACTGGTCAATCCTCGAATAACAAAAGTGGGACGGTTGGCGCCCTGCTCAATGATATTTAACCCGGGAACATAATCGGAAAGCTGACCTAATTCGACGATGTTGGCATGCTCTATGAGATCAGAGCCAACCGCATTAATTGCTGTTGGAACATCAAGTATCTGCTGCTCTCTTTTTTGTGCATTAACTGTCACAGGCTCCAGATGAACAATATTTTCAACAAGTGTAAAGTTCAATTCATTTGGCCCCGGCTGAAGCACAATGTCAAGAATTTGAGTTTGATAACCCATAATGGAGGCTTGTATACTTACTTTTTCAGGTTGTAGTTTATCAAAATAAAATTGTCCACTTTCATTGGTATTGACACCCTTTTCTGATCCAATTATTACTACACTTGCCCCTTGAAGTTCAATATTGTTTTCGTCAATGATAGTTCCACGCAAACTGGCGGATTGTTGATCTTGAGTTACATTAATCTCCCCGGAATCGGTAGACGTATTATCGCCTTCTGGTGATTGACCATATAAGGAAGTTGTTATCAGGATTAGAGTAAGTATAATATTAACTGTTCGACGCATTGTGCTAATGTGTTTGAAAATTATTTTGATTTTGTTGCTGCAAATCTATCATATTTTAATAATATTATTTACTCAATGGCTATTAGTGCCTCCTATGAGTACCTTTTCACAAAATTATATTTCATTGCTAGATTGATTATCTCCCTGTCATTTTCTGTAATTGTTCAGGATAGCGGTTTCCCTGTATCTTGATTCTGGAGGCCGCTTCATTAATTTCACGGAGGTCACTGGATGTAAGATCAAGAGCGCCACTGCCAAGATTTTCTTTGTGTTGGTGTAGTTTGGTAGTACTGCGTGATATATTATGATTGCCAAATATATCGGACAAATCATGTTACGGGAATAATATCGGGGATTGGAAAAGCAATTGCAGGATCGGTAGCTATTTTATTAAATTTTCCGGGAATTTTAATTCGGTTCTGTTTTTGGTATGTGGAGGAATAGGTCTACTTCTTCCGGCAGGGTTTTATTTTCCTGAATGGCCTTTTTAAATGCGTTTTTCAGTTTTTGTTCTCTGGCAGCCAGATTATTCTTTATACTCCGAAATTCTGCGGTATTGCGGATATTTTTGAGGAGCGGATCATTCTCGAGGTACCACATATTGATGAAACCCCGATGATAGGCACTGTCAAGCCATGCCAACGCCTCTTGCCGGTTTCCCAGATAGGCGTTTGAGCCAGCAAGGTCGTAAAAATATCCCCTATTGGTCCAGGCCCCGTATCCCCTGAGATTTTGATGGCGTTCAAGATCAATCTTGCGCTGTTCACTAATAAGATCTGTAGCCAGGGCGGTGTCTCCCTGCAGGTATTTTACATAACCCAGGCGATGCCTGAAGGGTACATATTGAGACGAATCGGTGAATTCTTGTTCAAGTTGGCCATACAATGACCAATACTTTTCAGCCTCCCCAAGGTCATCATCCAAAAAGCT
This sequence comes from uncultured Cytophagales bacterium, assembly GCA_942491935.1. Classification (GTDB taxonomy): domain Bacteria; phylum Bacteroidota; class Bacteroidia; order Cytophagales; family Cyclobacteriaceae; genus JAGTVG01. The sequence goes on along the minus strand of CALOCZ010000005.1, from coordinate 11,096 downwards.
AACCCATCCCATGCGGTCTAAGATTGATTGATCCATAGGGGATATCTCCAGCGCTTCAGATAATGTTTCCTCAGCCATATCCAGTTTTCCCCAATACCAGTAGAGCATGCCAAGGGAATAATAAGGATCAATCCATCCGGGAGCCAGGCTGATGGCCTTCTTGAATAATTCTTCCGCCTTTTCATTTTCGTCCAGCATAACGGCATAAATACCAGCCCATCTGAGATAATATTCCGGATCTTTCATGGAATAACCCCGCTCTATCGACCGGATGATCAGGGCAGCTCCTATTTCATATTCACCAAGGTCTAAATAATAACTTCCCAGACTTTGAAGTACGTCCGGATTACCCGGCTCCAGGTGATAAGCCCTTTTCAGGTCCTGTTTGGCATTATCCGATATTCCTTCCACCGTTCGATATATATTTCCCCGGAGCAGGTAGGCTTCCGCAAGGGTTGAATCCAGACTGATTGCCTTTTCAGCCAGATCAAGTGCCTGGTCAATCCACACCTGAGTCGGTTCTCCAAAGTCTCTCATTCCATAGTGCAGAATATTCCCTTTCAAGACATATCCCCGGGCAAAGGAAGGGTCCATTTCAATAGACTGTTCTACCAACTGCAATGCATTTTCCAAATCTTGCTCATCGTTCCAGTTCCGCCATATACGGAGGGCCCGCAGTGCATAATCATAGGCTGTTATATCGGTGGATCTTCCCCGGCCGCGAGGCCCACCGCGTATATAACGCCTTTCATCCGAAGTAAGTCTTGCCTCGAGTACCCGAGCAATTTCAATAGCTATTTCACTCTGGATATCAAATATTTCTGTTATCTCCCGGTCATAAGTTTCTGTCCAGACATGCACATCATTCTTAACATCAATCAGCTGCGCGACTATCCTGACCTTATTCTCAGATTTCCTTACACTTCCTTCAAGAATATAGGAAACACCCAGCTCACCTCCAATAACAGGCAATGGTTTATCCGGATTTTTATATTGTTCTGTTGTGGTTCTTGATTTTACCTTCAGTTCCGAAACCTTGGCCAGGTGACTGATAACGTCTTCCGTAATGCCTTCACTGAAATAATCCTGCTGCGGATCATTGCTCATGTTGTTAAAGGGAAGCACTGCTATGGATTTATCATCAATAGTCAACCGGTCTGAAATAAATGGAAAAAATTTATTGAGGACAAATCCTGCTGTCATAAGGATCAATATTGCAATGATCGCTGTAATCCATTTCGATCTTCCGGTGAATTTTTTAATTCTCCCCGGCAGATCCTCAGCTTCCGGTACGGATAAATGATCATTGGTCAATGCATATACCGGCACAGGATGGTCTACATTTTTAAGCATGAAGTTCCCCACCAAAACCATATTGATGTCAGCCTGATTCCTGACAAGATGATAAATGGTATCCGATATCAGGATCGATCCTCCAATCCCCAGGGACTGGATCCTGGAAGCCATGTTGACTCCATCTCCGAAAGCGGATTCTCCCTGAATCTTAACATCCCCCAGGTGGATACCAATTCGTAAAGGTACTACAGGGTCCTTTGTCAGTACTTTCTGAACCTCAAGCGCGCATTCCACAGCCTCAAGAGCTGAAGGAAAGATACTCAGACTCCCATCCCCATAATATTGCAGAATATTCCCATGATACTTTGAGGTATATTTTTCAAGAATAGATCTATGCCTTTCGATGGTTTTAACCGCATTGTTCTCATCCTGCTGCATTAAAGCGGTGTAGCCAACAATGTCAGTGAACATGATAGCAGCTAACCTGCGTTCCGAAGAAGAATGATGTGGTTGATCTGACATCCAAAAAAGCTTTGAACCAAATTTACGTAATTGCTGTTAAAGAAAATCCGGTGTTTGACGAAATATTACGAACAGCTATATCAACGGATCAATGGTGATAAATAAGGATTATTATATTACCTTCCGGGTTTTAAGGTGGAACCTGCTCAGTTTATCCTCCGAATCGACAAAGCCAATTCTTTTTCCGGAATATCGATACTGATCCTGGCTTTCCCTTCCTTTACATGCAACTCTTCCTCTTTTACCACCTCCCCATTAACAGTGTTCATATGTTTAACAATATAATTTCCGGAGGGTATATTTGCCTGAAGATCAGACGCATCCGTTACTGACTGAAGAAAGATGGCATATTCCTGGCCCGGATTGGAGAGCACATATGGGATAAGTCCGGGTGCATGCACGACGCTGGAATAGTCTGGTTTCAATGAAACAAGGTCAAAAGAATGAATGAAATCGCTTAAGATTTTCAACTGCTTTCTCAGTGTAACGCTACCCCCGCCAGGTGCGTCATTTTCCAGGGTTCCATCTTCGTAACCGCTGAAGAAGGAATAATCCAGATTATTGAATAGCCCACCACCGGAAAGTATAAACCGCCAGGCCTGCTTCCGGTACACTTTGTCGCCTGGTCCGGCAAATCCGGATTCATCAAAACCTATAACCTTGTTGTACCCATAATTCCAGACAACCGATTCAGGCCAGTTGTAATGGAAATTTATGATACTGATATTATCTTCCACAGAGGGTATAGGAACCTTAAAGTTTACATAATTCTGGGCGATAAGATGTTTTTTTGGCAAATTCTGTTCTTCCTCAACGATAAAGGAAGCGATCTTCTTCTGCCAGTCCAAAGCGGATTCATCAGCGAGATGCGCATTGTAGGACCAATCCGAAGGATCAGGCAGATTTTCCTTATTTACCAGGTTCAGGACAGGTACCTGGTGATCCGACCAGGGTTCATTCTGAATTTCGAAAAAGAAATTGTCAAAAGCATTCAGTTCCTGTACCATTTTTTTAACGAACTTTTCCTGGAATTGCAGTAATGGACCATTGTTCAGGGTCTGGGCATCAAATCGATCAATTTCATGGGTTATGTTAATATTATTTTCCGGATTCTGCGGAGAAATTGCCCAGTGTTCATCCCGGTAGATCGAGGAGAACAGAGTCACTTCTACAATAACATTGTTTTCAGCAGCCACGTTCATCAGATCTTTCAGGCGTTCAAAATAAGTTTCATTCCAGGTCGACAAATCGTACCTGTATTTACCTGATAAATCATCGATCACCATGGCCCAGGGTGTAATCACCCGGTTCTTTTCAGGTGCCAGCGTATTATACTTTATACTGAAACTTTCACCCGGGATCTCGAAATATGAACCGGTAAATATCCGTGTGTAATTCATCCCCTCAGCACCCAGGGTTTCCAGGTATTTTTTATAATCAAAATCAAGGTTCAGAAGGGCCCCGTAATGCTCTGCAGAGGTAACCAAAACCATCGGATTGCCTTTATATAAAAAGTAATGGGGATTCTCAGGATGCAGCTGAATGGGTCCGCTTTCAGGAATATTCACATTTGACGATCCATCTTTGACTCCCTGGTTGGGATCGGAACATGCTACAAAAAACATAAAAAGTGGAATGATTAGGTATATTGGTCTCATAGTATTTTTTATATAAAAATTATTAGAAGTTCAATGAATTCAGAATCTTGATTAAAAAGTTCCTTCAAGAAAAAAATCAGTCGTATTACAGTAAATTTCTGAAAAATATCTGAAATCTACCTTATTTGTTTCAAGTATTCTTTGCAAACACAAAATGGCTGATCCTTCCTTTACATTAAGGTATTCGCTAAGCTGCCTGTTAGCATTCATCGCCCTGATCCTCTGACTCCCACCAAGGACTTTGATTTGATATGAGGTTCTTAATACTTCAAACAGGGACTTATTTTCAAATGATCTTTGTATGAACCGGGGAATATAGATATTAGGAAGATAACTGATCTCATATAAAACAGCATTTCCATCAACGATCCGTTGCCGCTCTAATTTTATGCACCCAACTTCAAGTTCTCTGTTATTCAGGTCAAAAAAGAAATTATCCGGCCATGTTGAGATCAATGGCTTTGAGATAGTTCTTGTTTGCAGATTATGTGGTCCTACCCCACTTGTGGTTCCATGTATGGATAATATTCCAATTCCCTTGGGCAAGGCCCTGACTATACTTCCCTTTCCCTGGTGTTTCTTGATATATCCATCGCTCACAAGTTGTGTTAAGGCCTGCCGCACAGTGGGTCGTGTTACACGATGCAGGGCACACATCTCATTCTCAGAAGGTAAAAGATCACCCTCTTTATACAAGCCGCTTATTATATGTGCTCTCAGTAATTCGTATAATCTTCTGTGTTGAGGAAGACCACCTTCTGCCATAATAATTTTTTTATATTTTATTTTTAAATTTTGAAGAATTACTTGTAATTACAAGTTAAATAAATTTATTTTACAAAACATAATTTTTAAGGTTTTTTTGTGTTTTTATAATAGCTTGTATATACAAGTAAAAATAAATAAAGAATAATGGCTACACCTGTAATAATGCCGCGCCAGGGCCAGTCGGTCGAAAGTTGCATCTTCAGTGAATGGTATCTAAAGACTGGTGATGAAGTTAAAAAAGGTGATCTTTTATTTGCCTACGAAACAGATAAAGCTGCCTTTGAAGGAGAATCACCGGAAGATGGGATATTGCTTGAGATTTTTGCTGAACCAGGTGATGCCATCCAGGTTCTGGAGAATATTGGGGTCATTGGACAACCAGGTGAAGATATTGATCAATTCAGACCGGAAAATGCAGCTAGTACGGATGCAGAGGTCGGAAAAGCAGGAACCGGAACAGAGACAGAAAAGACAGGAGCCGGGGCGGGAAAGGCCATAGATATGAACGGTACTGTCGCAGTGGCCGGGGCTAATATTTTAGCAGATAAAAGTTCTACGACCCATCTAGCCGGAACAACTCCTTCTACCTTAAGCCAGGCAACAGCATTCGCCGACCAGGCTCCCGTATCAGGTGAAATCAGAATATCGCCAAGAGCGCGAAAAGCTGCCGAAAGCCATCATGTCAGCTATACAGGCATAAAAGGATCAGGACCGGAAGGCAGGATAATTGAAAAGGATATTCTTAATAAGTTAAAAGACCTTCCAAAATCAACCCCGCTGGCCAGGTCAATATCCTACCAAAACCATTTGGAGCTGCCCTATAAAGGAAGCGGGCCCGGTGGCAAGGTAATAGCGGAAGATGTTAAGCTTTCAAGATCTGACATTTCAAGCGGTGGATTTGAAGATAAGAAAATATCCAATATCAGACGCATTATTGCAGACAATATGCATGCCTCCTTGCAGAATACCGCCCAACTTACCCTTCATGCAAGTGCAGATGCCCGTAAGATAAAATCATTGCGAAGCAGGTTTAAAAAGGAAGCGGAAGAAGGGAACAAGCCTAACATTACGATAAATGACCTGGTATGTTACGCAACAGTTAAAGCTCTTAGCCAGCATCCCGAAGTAAATGTCCATTTCCTGGGAGAATCAATACGGTATTTTCGTGACATTCATCTGGGTTTTGCCGTGGATACTAAAAGGGGCCTCATGGTTCCTACCCTGAAAAATGCCAACCACCTTAAGCTGGAAGGATTTGCCATCCAGATGAAGGAGTTGGCTAATCAGGCCCAGTCAGGAAAAATAGATCCTGAATTACTAACAGGAGCGACTTTCACCATTACAAACCTGGGTGCTTTCGGAATAGAGATGTTCACTCCCGTACTAAATCCTCCACAAATTGCGATTCTGGGTTTGAATACAATTACCATGCATCCATCTCAACTGGAAGATGGCAGTTTTGGTTTCATTCCAAAGATCGGCTTGTCACTGACTTTCGACCACCGGGCTATCGATGGTGCCCCGGCGGCGGCTTTCCTAAGGGATGTAATACAAGAAATAGAAAATTTTGAAATTATCTAAAGCAATATAAGATGCCAAAATCAGAGTTTATTGATCCAAAGATCGTTCGTAAAAAAAGCGAGATCCGTTTTGATCCGATTCCGGTTAACCAGTATGATAAAAGCATACAGGAGGAAAAGATCCGCTATTCGGCAGACCAGTTACTGCACATATACAGGGACATGGCCGTGATCCGGGAATTTGAGTCGATGCTGAACTTTATTAAGACCACTGGTGCCTACAATGGGATTGAGCATAACCATCCCGGCCCTGCACACTTATCTATAGGTCAGGAGGCCGCCGCTGTTGGGATGGCCTATCACCTGGATGAGAACGATTATATATTTGGTTCCCACCGGAGTCATGGTGAGATTTTGGCCAAAGGGCTGTCTGTTATTGAAAAAATGGAGGATGACCGCCTGATGGACATCATGAAAAACTATTTCAACGGTGATTGCCTGAGAATTGTGGAGAAAGACCATAAAGGAAACGTTAAGGAGTTGGCCATCGATTTTCTTCTTTATGGCACCCTGGCTGAGATATTTGGAAAGGAATATGGATTCAATAAGGGAATGGGCGGATCGATGCATGCATTCTTCACGCCTTTTGGGATATATCCTAACAATGCCATTGTAGGGGGCTCCGGCGACATCTCCGTTGGTGGCGCCCTGTTTAAGAAGGTAAACCAGCAGAAAGGAATTGTAGTCGCGAACATCGGGGATGCGTCAATGGGCTGTGGCCCTGTTTGGGAAGGTATGGCATTCGCTACCATGGACCAGTATACCCAGCTCTGGGAAGGCGATTATCAGGGGGGCCTGCCTTTGATTTTCAATTTCATGAACAATCAATACGGTATGGGCGGTCAGACTTGCGGTGAAACGATGGGATATAATATCCTTGCAAGAATAGGCGCGGGTGTAAATCCGGAACAGATGCATGCAGAGCGTATAGATGGCTATGATCCATTGGCAGTGATCGATGCTTTTGAGCGAAAGATGAAAATTCTAAAAGAAAAGAAAGGACCGGTATTGCTGGACACTTTAACTTATCGAATAAGCGGGCACAGCCCTTCCGATGCATCATCTTACCGTTCTAAAGAGGAAATCGAAGCCTGGAACCAGGAAGATTCAATTATTGCCTATGGAAAGAAACTGATCGATGCAGGCATTACGGAACAAATCACCCTGGAAGAGGTGCAATCAGTCATTGTCAACCGTACCGAAAGGATCCTCAGACTTGCTGGAAATGATGACATATCACCCCGGTTAAATCTGATCGATAATCCAAATGCGATCGGTGAATATATGTTTTCCAATAAATCCATTGAGAGATTTGACGACAGATCCCCGGAAACAATTCACCCCCAGGCAGAGAATCCCCGGGTAAAACAAATTAGCAAAAAGGAACGATTTGGAATTAAGGATGGCAAGCCAGTACCAAAGATAAAAGCATACAACTTCCGTGATGGTGTTTTCGAGGCCATTTTCGACAGGTTTTACAAAGATCCCACCCTGGTCGCTTTTGGAGAGGAGAACAGGGACTGGGGAGGTGCTTTTGCCGTTTACCGTGGTCTCACAGAAGCTCTTCCATATAACCGCCTTTTCAATGCTTCCATTTCAGAAGGGGCAATAGTTGGTGTAGCTACAGGATATGGAATGTGTGGTGGACGCGCTATTCCGGAACTAATGTACTGCGATTTCCTTGGCAGGGCCGGAGATGAAATATTTAACCAGCTCTCAAAGTGGCAGGCGATGAGCGGAGGATACATAAAAATGCCGGTCGTTCTCAGGGTATCCGTAGGCTCTAAGTACGGGGCCCAGCATTCCCAGGACTGGACATCTATTGTATCCCATATCCCGGGATTAAAAGTTGTTTTCCCTGCTACCCCATATGATGCAAAAGGATTGATGAATGCTGCCCTGCAAGGCTCCGATCCGGTTGTATTTTTTGAAAGTCAGCGCATTTACGATATCCCGGAACTATTTCATGAAGAAGGCGTTCCTGAAGGGTATTACGAAATAGAATTAGGTGAACCCGATATTAAGAGGTCTGGGAAAGACATCACCATTTTGTCCATTGGCGCTACTTTATACAAAGTCACTGAGGTCGCTGATGTCCTGGAAAAGGAATACAATCTGTCAGCTGAAATAATTGATGCAAGAAGTATCGTCCCATTTAACTATGAGCTGGTGATTGAATCCATTAAAAAGACAGGGCGTATACTGCTGGTAAGTGATGCATGTGAACGGGGTTCTATCTTAAATGACATGGCTGCTAATATTACTGAATTTGCTTTTGACTACCTGGATGCCCCTCCGGTAGTGATTGGATCTAGAAATTGGATCACACCGCCTTATGAAATGGAAGAATATTTCTTCCCGCAGGAAGGCTGGATGCTGGATGCTATCCATCAGAAAATACTGCCACTTGAAGGCCATAAGGTAAGGCATGATCTTAGCAACAAGGAAAAACTCCAGAGAGCGAAAAAGGGCGTTTAATTGAAGAAAATACTTTTATTCGGTGCGGGGAAAATTGGCCGGTCATTCATAGGCCAGCTATTCAGTCAGGGTGGGTACGAGGTAGTATTTGTCGATATTAACAGAGACCTGATCGATGCTTTAAACGATAACCGCTCATATCCTGTGGTGATTAAATCTGACACGGGCGATGAAATTCAGCAGATCAATAATGTGAAAGGGATATATCTTTCCGACCCTGAAAAGATCTATAGTGAATTGAAAGATGTGTCTTACATAGCTACAGCAGTTGGGAATCAAAATCTGAATGGAATAATTCCGGTCATCGCTGAAGGGATTAAAAGAAGGTTGCAAAATGAAATATATGTCCCGATGGATATCATAATTGCAGAAAACCTTCGAAATGCTTCTGCTTATTTTGAAGAACAATTGCAAAAATACCTTCCCCAGGAATACATCAATAAATACATCGGCCTGGTAGAAACCAGTATTGGGAAAATGGTCCCCATCATGACAAGGGCTGACCTTGAAAAGGACATTACCCAAGTATTTGCTGAACCTTATAACACCCTTATACTGGACAAAAGGATTCAAGAATGATCTGCCCGCAATCGCCGGTTTAGCTCCTAAGGAAATTATGAAAGCATGGGTGACAGAAAATCATTCATTCATAACCCTGGGCATGCTACAGCAGCGTATTCCGGATTTCTCAAACACCCCGATCGGATATACCTATATGAAGTACTCGCAGATGAAGAAGTAAAGAAATTTACAAGGTCTACTATGATGGAATCAGGGAAGATCCTGCAGAAATTATACCCGGGAGAATTTTCGAACACCGACATAATAGAGCATATTGATGACCTGATTTCAAGGTTTCAGAATAAAAGCCTTGGGGATACTGTTTTCAGGGTTGGAATGGACCTGAATAGAAAACTCAGTAAAGAAGATCGCTTGTCGGGTGCGATTCATCAGGCCTTGAATCTTAAAATGCCATTTTCTAACATTCTGAAAGCGCTTGTATATGGAATGTATTTCAGGGCAACAGATGAGAATGGCCAGCTTTATGCGGGTGATGCCCGTTTTGCAGAAATTTTCAAACAATCTGGCGTCCAATATATTCTTGAAAATATATCCGGATTTGATCCGCTAATTCATCCAGATGTATTTACTTTATCAAAAAATTATAATATTGAAGTTTTATCAAGATTAAATAAACACTAAAGCATGCTACTCTTAAAAGATCTCCCTAATGAAGAAACTTTACTTGAGGAATATTTCAATCCTTTTGCAGATCCGCCATTGCTAGCTAATGCTCATTTCCACACACCCTATTCTTTCAGTGCATTTAATAATATGACTGAGATATTCAACCAGGCTGACAAAGAAGGCATAGATGTGCTAGGCATTAATGATTTTATTACCATGGAGGGCTACGATGAATTCTACCGCCTGGCGTGTGAACACAAGAAATTTCCTTTGTTCAATATTGAATTCATGGGCCTGATGAAGGACGAACAGAAAAAAGATAAACTCATAAATGATCCGAATAATCCAGGTCGTGTTTATTTCTGTGGAAAGGGATTGTCTTTTCCGGTAAACATATCTGAAGCGATACGGGAAACCCTCGAAACCATAACCAAAAATAGCCTAAGTCAGACAGAAGAGATGGTTTCTTTATTGAACAAACATTTAAACAAAATAAAAGCTCCCTTCAGTATTGATTTTAAAGAGATCCAGGAGAATTACACCCGAGGCCTCGTTAGGGAAAGGCACCTGGCCAAAGCACTAAGGATCAAAATATCTGAACACTTCAAGTCCAAAGAGGACTTGGAAGCATTCCTGAAAAAGTTATATGGCGGGAAGAATTGTGCAGTCAATTTAGATGGGCGTGCACAGAAACGGAAGAGGACACCCTGTGTTTGGAGATCGGAGATGCCAGCATTGAGACGGTGAGTGTCGTTGGAGAAATTGGAGGCGGCGGTGGAGAGGAAGGAAGCGGCAAAGCTCTGCCATTTCCGAGGGGACGGCCGAGAAGGCGAGGTACCAGTCATGATCCGGGATCGGGGTTGCCATGGGAGGAGAGAAGGTCGCAGGGCGGATTGAAGAGCTAGTCGGTCAGAAGGAGGAAGGAGAGGAAGCGGCGAGGAGCCAGTGGTGGAGGTCAGGATAAGGGTTTTGGGGTAGCTGATTTTGATGCCGTGCGGGTCGCCGAGTTCATCGAAACGGTGTAGGTAGTACATAAGGTCGACGTAGGGAAGGAAGGTATTGGTGTCGTCGTGGTAGGAAGGAGGCCGTCTGTCCGTGTTTGGCCGCGAGAGGTGGTGCGAGAAGCGACGTCGTTGTTTTGTCAGCAGAGGAAAAGGTCAAGGGACAAGAGCGGCGAAGACACCACTAAGGGGACACCCTTGAGCGAAGCCTTCGAATTGTTGGATAAAGGACCACAGGGAAGTGGGTGTAAGGAACCAGCAGGTGTTTGCTTCGTCATATAGTAAATCGAAAAGGGGAAGGGAGGCAGCGGAAGACGGTGTGGTTGGCAAGAATGTGGCAAACAGATTCTCGGGAAATGGCATTGAACATGTTTTCACGCCACTGTGGCGCCACAAAAGCATTACGAAATTCTGTGGTGGAGGGATGAGTGTCTGTCCGCCCGTCACTCAAAGGGTGTTTAGGGCCTCCCACCATGAGCGCTCTTGCGTCCCGCACGGTACCAGGAAAGCCTTCTCCCCCAGGCAGGTATATATCAGTTGTTGTAGGCGATCATCTCATTGAAGGCTGGTAAAAAAGATGGTTGATACCAGATTGATTTTTTGTG
>CALOCZ010000004.1:0-39091 GCA_942491935.1 uncultured Cytophagales bacterium | reverse complement strand
CCTTGAAAATTGTTTAGAAAAGGATATATAACATATAAGAGGGGTTCAAAGCGGACTCCTTTTTTAGTTGATTATAGTTGATCACCCTTGAAAAAGTACAAAATCTCTTTGATTACCTCTTTTTCAATGCAAAAACAGCTCTCATATACCCGATTGGGCATATTTATCCTGTCATTTTAATTGTTTGATTACTCTAAGCTGCTTTAAGAAGCGATTTTTCCAGTGTCATTCTTTTACCCATCAGAACAGCGTTCGAAGTCATAACACTAAAGAAAGCCCACAACATCTCTCTTTTAGCTCCTTTGGCCTTGACCTTATCCAATCCGTAATGTTGTTTGTGTGTGCCAAAGCTCCCTTCCATTACGGTGGCCCTGGCAGCGGAGAGTATTTTCCTTAAATTGATTTCCTGAGGCAGATCGGTCTTAGGGCCTTTCTTCGCAAATGAGGTAAATATTTTATGCTCAGTGGCATACCTGCGATTGGCATTGGTAGCGTAAATACGGTCAGCTCCGAGTTGATTACATTTTCCAAACAAGGATTTATGTTTTAATACACTGAACCGTAATCTTGTAGATTCATTAAACGCATTGAAGTCCATCTTGTCAATAATACATATCCCATCTACCTGTAACATATGCACCTTCATGCCAAACTCTACCCGTTTGTTTTCTTTGCCCCGGACAATAGGTCGTATATAAGGTTTGGGCAGGGATACGATCCGGTCCTTGAGCTCTTTGGGCTGATGAGTTAAAAGAAAGGTCTGCTGTTCTAACACTTTCCGTATAGTCCGGATATATTGCCTGTCATAGGCGGTTAAATGAGCCTCCGGATTATTGTTCAACAAGTCCTGTAGCTGCCGTAAGCCCTTGTCAAGTAAATAGATCAAAGACCGTTTACGTTTTTTGCCTTGCTTGAAGGTTTTCTTTCTCCTACGATCATATGCTTGTTGTTTTTCTTTTTGCTCCCGATATTTAGATCGAGGTCTTTTGATCGATAACAGTCTGCACCATTTATATAATTGCTTTTCAAACACCCACTGACATGATTCCCACAAAAGCTTCACATCGGTCGGGAAACGAACATAACTCTCATAGCAGGTCGCATCCATCAGTAGAACTTGGGTATTGTTCATATCTCGTTTCCAATGACCGATCAATATATCCTGCAGATGGAACAGATCAACATGTTCAGCCAGGTAGCTTCTTGTTCTTGAGACTATGGCATTGTCCCGGATCTTTTGATCATCCCGGAGTAATTTGCCACAGAAGATCTGCAGGCTCCAATCGGTGTTGAAGCGCTCTATCAATTTTTCATCACTGATTTTTAAATAGGATTTTAAAAACATCAAACCAAACATCCCAGATGCTGAAAACCAGCGGGGTGCGCCAGGTCCGAGATGTTCTTTTGGAAGTAAATCTTTTAGCTGATCCCAGGGAATAGAATCGTATACTTTACCTAGTTGTGTCTGCTTAAAATAATACCATTTTGGATTTAAATACTCTCTGGGTTGAAAAAGCTGTTTTTGCATCGTAAATTGTAGCGTTAATTGTGACTAGATACTACAATTTAACAAAACAAAAACCCCGAAAAAAGCCATTATGGACATTTTTTGGGGGTTTGTTTTTATTTTTTTGCTATCTAAGACTCTCTATTTCAGCCCCTTGTATTTTTCAAGGGCTCCCTAATTAGTTTATTAACTGCAGGCTTTAAAATTTCGAGATCATTATCCTTATCAAATCATTAAAAAACAACAACTGAGCTTACCTTACAATTATTTAATGTTAAGAAATTTAAGAAAGCTTAGATAGCAGGCTCAACCGGTCCCAGATAGGTGTCCATCCAATTCAAAGCCTCCTTTATTAATTCATAGCGTGGCGGACCATAATGACCTGCTTCGTATAAAATCATACGTTTATTTTCCGAGGAGGTACCTAAATGTTCATACATTGGTTCCTGTGAAGTTTCCAAAGGAAACACATGATCATGACGGCCGTTTAGCATTAAAACAGGTGTTTTTACCCTGGGTAAATAATTGAAAGGATCCGATTCCGGAAAAAACTTCATAAAACTCAGGCCGCCAACTGTCAAAACTGCGGCATTGAACCGATTTTCAACGGCACATACCATGGGCCCTACGAAAGCCCCAAAACTAAAGCCATAATATCCGATTTTCCCTTCATCAAAATCATCCCGGGATTCCAGATAATCAAGTTGTCTTTGGACATCTTTCATAATAGCAATTTGATTGGACCTTATTCTCTCAGGGCCGGAAAGTTTTTGATCACCTACAGATTTCCTCCCATACATACCAGGCAATATAGGATAAACAACTGCTCTTCCGCTTTTAATAAAAAAGTCAAATTCAAACCTGACCAGGTCAAAATTGTTTTCAAAGTCATCCAGTTCAAAGGCCCAGGAAGAAGGATAGTAATATACTGTCTGATAAGGCTCATGGGTTTTAGCTGGTAGGAAAAGATAAAAACATACCCGCTCATTATTGTAAGGCGAATTTATGAAGACTTTCTGACATGTAAAATCGGGATCTCCAAAATCAACTTCCTGAATTTCTTCATCAAATGGGATTTTTTTATACATATAATTGTGAAGAAACATTTGAAATGTTTTGTCATCGACAGGTGTTTCTTTGGAAAAGTCTCTGAAATTTAAGGGTACGGAAGTCAATATTGATTCCTGATTTTTATCTTCTTTTATATATTGAATACAACGAAAACCATTCATAGCTGTCCTGTCAAATGGATCCAAAGCACGGGAATTAGAAAAATTATATGGGAGTTCATCCCAGGCTCCTCCGAGTATATATTTGTCATTTTTACCCGTAGCATTATTATAACACCATTCCCTCACATTTCCTGCCATATCATAGGTCCCATATACACTGATCCCTTTATTTGCCCCCTGTGGTTCTGGACCATCACCCAAAAAATTGCTTTGAGGATTGATCAGGTCTCCTCTTCCGGGGGCGGCAGCAAAGATCCAGTGAAATATTGACGGAAGGGTTTTTCCAGAATACCTGGCATATGCCATAGCTTCATACCAACTGATCCCATTTACAGGATAATCATCCTGACCAGTAGGATAATCTCCAATTTCCCATGTTGAAGGCCCAGGTTGCCCTGTTTTATCTACAAACAACTTCATGGCTTCTTCCCAGCTAATTTCCTTCCCATCTCTGATAAATGGTTCCTTCCAATAATCTCTATTCGCATACGCCCCATCATCAACAAAAGCCATATATGACTTGTTGGACACTTCATAACGGTCAATATAGTAATCCTCCATTTCGGGTTTTGCTACATCCCCAAGGCCCGCTATCCAACCGGTCGGCCAGTAATCCCATTGATCAAAATCGACAAAGACCATGCCTTCAGGAAGTTCTCCAGGTTTGAATAATTTGAATGTTTTTCCCCGCATAACCCAGATAACATTCATGAATTCCAAAGGTTCATATCCATCCTTTTCAATTTTCCATACCGAAAAACGATCATATGTCCGGACACTATCAAGTGGTGTTATTCCAACCAACTCATATCCGCTATCTGGTTCATCCACCAATTTCCTATATACACTGGCCCCGGAAGGTTCGGTATCCATAGAAAGGTCAAACGACATCTTTGCCCATAATCGAATTAGCAGCGGATCTTTTGGAATATACTTCTCAGCTTCTTTTCCGAGGTTAAATGCCTGCTTAAACTCCTCCTTTTCAATATGTTTTTCAATTTGAATAATGGCTTCCTCCCGCGCCCATTTTACTTTAGTATCATTTTTAAAGTTGATAAAGAGAAAACTACCAAAAGCGATGGCCATCATAGAAAAAATTACAGTTAATCCAATTCTGGGATTGGACATATTGATCCATTTTCTGCGAACCGGTCTCTTTATTTCTGGCTTCGAAGTATCGGGCAATTCACGTAGGTCTGTTAATCTATCTTTGTTAAGGGCAAGCTCCTGATCGGAGGGTACTTTAAGCCTGGCATTTGCTATGGCATAAATTTCCCGGGGACCTGAGTCGTTTTTAAGCTGATAGGAACCCAGGTATTTAACTTTTATATTGTGTTTGTTTTTTATTTCATCATAAACTTTACCGGAAATTAAAACGCTGTCAGCGATAGCCATACCCTCGATCCTTGAGGCAATATTTACACCGTCACCAAATACATCATTACTGGAAAATACGACCTCCCCAATATGAATACCAATTCTGAGTTTGAGTCCTTTGTATTCATTAGATTTTCTAACAAGCTCAATAGCACATTTTACAGCTTTTGATGCAGAATCAAAACTACATAACATGCCATCACCAATTTCTTTTAAAAGCTTGCCTTCATATAATATTAAAAGGTCCTTGTGTATTGCCCTGTTATTTTCAAGGATCTTTAACGCCTTCTCTTCATCTTGTCCCATTAACCGGGTATAGCCTACAATGTCTGTAAACATTATTGCAGCAAGTTTGCGCGATGAGGATGTGTTGATTTGGCTATGGTCAGTCATAGATATCTAAGATATGGAAAAGGGTAGATAAACTGCAATATATGAATGTCTCTTTTATTTTCATTTAAACATGATAAAAGATAGACTTTTAAGAACTTTATGATTAATGCCCGGAACTGTTTTCTCCTAAAATTTGATAGATCCTGATTTTTTCTCTTTTACCTTTGATCTTTACCCTACCCCAGCGTTTCGTTAAGATCATGTCCTTTGTTTTTTGGTATATAGGTTCGCTAATCAAAATGGCATTTTTTATTTTTTTGGTCATTGATTCAATTCTCTTTGCCGAATTGACAGCATCACCTGTTATGGAATAAGATAGTCTGTCGTAGGATCCAAGGTTGCCCGCCACAATAGATCCATAATGGATCCCGACACCAATAGCCATATTTTCAGTAAGGATATGGTCCAAATTCCAGCTGATCTCAGCAAGCTTATCTATCATTTCCAATGCACATTTTACGGAAGAGATCTCAGGATCAGGGATTGGTACTGGAGCACCAAAGGAAACGAATATTTCATCGCCTACAAATTGATTGATTACTCCATTGTGCTTTTTGATCACCTCCGACATAATGGAATAATAGGTATTGAGCATATGAACAACCTGGTTTGGGGACAGCCTCTCAGCTATTGGCGTAAAACTCCGGATATCACAGAAAAGCAGGGCAGCATCCAGTAATTCTCCATTCCTGATCTCATCATCGTCTTGTTTCAGGGCCTTTTTGACAACTGGTTCAGGAACATATCTCTTAAAGAGGTCAAGTGTCCTATTCTGTTGTACTACTAATTTATTTAGCTTTTTATTTGTCTTTTCAATTTCTATAAGTCTTAGCTTTTCAGCCTCCATCGATTCCTGAAGCCTTTTTTCAGTAAGTGCAATTTGAGTAACATCTTTTTGAACAGCCAGATATTGTATTATTTTACCACTGTCGTCTTTAACTGGCACGATGGACCATTGCATGTGAAACTCCGAACCGTCTTTGCGATAATTTAAAGTTTTTCCACTCCAGGTCTTACCAGCTTCCAGAGTATCTTTCATATCATTGAAGATTGTATAATCGGTATTTGGCCCTTGTAGAATTCTAGGACTTTTCCCAATAATCTCAATTCTGTTCCAGCCAGTCATCTTCTCAAAGGCAGCATTTACATAAATAATATAAGGTCCGGGATGATTCAGGTCAGTATCAGTAATCAATACACTTTCAGCCATAGATTCCAACATGACCGCTGAATCAAAAATATGTTCATTCTGCTCTTTCATCAATTTTCTAATATACAACATTTAGTTTTGAATCTAAACAATGATTCAAGGTTCCTTATAAAATTTTATAAAAAATACTTGATTCAAAAGTATTGGTAAAAAAAATTCTTTAAAACATATTTATGCATTCTCAAAAATTCATACTCAATGAACTTCCTGATTTAAAAAATATTGAATTTTAATACACATTATACATTTTTCAATCAACTACATAACGGCATTTCTTTAAATATTCTACACATAGCTGTAAATAAGGTAGATGTAAAATTTGGCATGATTTATGAAAACCAAATTATGAAGAATTATAAATTTTAAAAAACGTTGAAAACCACAACCAAATCCTTCAGCATCTATTTCACAGCGCTTGCTATTTCGCTTGGATTTTGCTCCTGTTCTGACGATGGCTCATTTGCAATAAAACCTTCTCCAAATGAATCCATAGGAGAAAATACTACAGATGTATTATTAACTGATAACCTGGTTAAAGAATGGCGGCTTGTTAATATCTACGACCAAAATAATGTAAGTATTCCTGTTCATAAGTGGACTGAATGTAATAAATCCGAGATCCTTACATTCCATTCTGACAAAACATTTTCGACCAGTTGTTGCGATAATTGTTTAAGCTTATATACCTGGAATGTAATTGAAGAAAAGGGTAAAAAATTTCTAAATCTCGAATCTGTTGAAAATTCTGCTACACCTACCCGATGGATTGGCCATGAAATTATAATCCATTTATTGACCGCATATGATTTGATTATAGAAATTAACGGTATAAAACACGAATACGTCCCTTATTTTCTTGAAAACCGTAATCCAAGAGATTATCAGTAAGATATTAGTTCTTACCTTCTAATCGATCAACACATTGTCAAAAATGCCGGAATATCCGGGATTTCGCATTGTCAATCCATTGATATAATATTGATTTTATATTTATATCGCAACTGATTCAGTCCCATCCCTTTATCAGCCACCCCGCTGTATTAGATTATGAAATATTTTCTAAGGATGGCATAATGCTGCCAAAATAAAATTAGGCCCGGATTCGAAAATCCGGGCCTGAGATACATAATTTATAACACAAAAATGATCCCATTCCCGCCAAAGCGGGAAGAATACACCTTTCTTAGTTCGCCTGATATGAGGTCATTTTGTTGTCATCGGAGCGGTAATATACCTGCCCGGTGATGTCATCGACCGCGTAAATGGGTTCCCGGTCCTTGCCAAGACTTATCCTGCCATCGACCTTCCCACTTGTCTTGCTAACTTTCAACAACTCTATCCCATTGGGCTGCTTGGACATAATGAACATAAAATCCCGACCGTTCTGGGTGGCCTTATGTCTTGCATTTGCCATTTTAAAGGCCTGTACAGCGTAATTCGAAGCCTGGTCACCTAATTCACCGTAGGCATTGCCTAATTCCTTCACAACTTCCCCGGCAAGCGCATCTTCCTGACGGACATCGTCTTCAACAGATGCCATAACTCCGGACACATAATATGATGTAGCACCTATATATGCACCCCTGACCGCTTCAGCATATAGCAAAGCACGCTTCCAACCTGGCTCTTTCGGTGCAGGATAATACTCCTGGAATTTCACAGTTCCTTCGAAGCCGAATTTCGCCACATTCTGGTCAGAATGAAGGAATATCCCATCTTCCAATACCTCAAGGTTTCTGGGTGACTCGCCTCCCATAAATTTCACCTGGAAGTCGGACAATTCACTTACTTTCTCAGTCTGTTCATCCACCACTTTTAGGGTTTTTGACTTGTAATCAAACGCATAGATCTTGCCATCATACTGTGCGGTTAACTGTGGTGTCGTCTGAATGCTATTCGACCACTTTAAGGTACCGGATTTTGGATCCAGAATATTCATGGATTCAGTAGTGATATAGAGTATGCCGCTTGACAAAGGAACGATACCAACCACATATCCATCTACTTTAACGGGTTTTTCAAATGTTATTATCCCTGATGAAGGATCCAGATAATTCAAATAGTTATTATTAGAAGTCTGAGAAACAAGAAGGATCCCATCTCCTGCATCCAGATAATCATAGATACCCCCTTTTATGGGTACCCCTTTCCCTTTCTTACCCCAAAGCCCGGTCTGGGTTTTATAATCAAATAGGTTAATTTTTGTCCTGTTTCCATCATCCGGAAGAACGAGAATCCCATCGTCAAGAAAAGCAACCTGGCTCAATTTCCCCTTCACTTCCAAAGCTTTATCCCATATCAGTTTTCCATCCGATATGTTATACGCATTATAAACATTTTCATAACTTATTGTAGAACCCCCACTTGATGAGGTGAAACCAGATTGGGATTCCTGCTGTGAACCGATATAAAAAACATCACTTCCTTCAGGCCTGTAATAACGGAGTTCAATCTCCATCCCTTCAGTCATGCTTTCAGCAGCAGCCTTCATTAAATCTCCAAATGCTCCAAGATTCTTCATCTGGGCTGCCTCAGCTGAATTAACTTCCTTCCAGATTATTTTACCGCTTGCTGCATCCAGCTTATAATTATTGAAAAGAGTTACAATCAGCAACTCATTATTTCCCAATTCAGTAGTTGCAATTATCCGTCCGAATTCTTCATCCATCGACCAGGCTACACTACCATCAGACATCCTTACCGATACCATAATAGGATCCCCACTATGGCTTTCTCCGGAAACAAGAATAATATCTGAATTGTACAGTAGAAAATAATCCTCAATGGTGCCAATACCTGCTTTTTGAGAATCGAAAACCAGGTCACCTGAAAACTGATCAAGTACCAGGATGCTTTTACCAAGGTCTACCGTAAAGAATGGGCTTCGAGGTATCTCATTATATGCGATACGATTCAAACCAGCCAATTCCAATTTGCTCCAGATAATAGCTCCGGTTTCCGTATTCACCCCTGCAAGTTGATTTCCTGAGCTGACAATTAGGTTACCCAGAGCGGTAACTTCCTGCCATAAAATATCAGAGGTTAGTTCTTTCTCCCACTTCACCTCAACCTGGGCCATAGAAGAATAAGTGATCATACCTGTCAGGATAAAAATAGACAGGTATCTCGCGATACGATTAAAAGTATACATAGTTGGTCTTGTTAAGTGTTTTCACCCCTTTAAACGATGAAAACCAATCTATAGTATGCTAGGGTCAGATTAGCATCAATCCATAATCGGGCATTTTTTAAGTTCCCAGTTTTTGTACTGTTCTATCTTTTCAAGAATTGAATCGCCGTATTTTTCAATGTCGCCATGCATCAGTGAAAGTGAAGGTATGGTATAGTCGGGATTGGCATTTGTTATTGTAGGAGATCCGACAGACCATCCGATTTCATGTACTCCGGAGCTACCATTCTCTGCGGGGTAAGACAAATAATAAAATTGCCTGGTATATCTTAAAAGGAAATTCTCTAATCCCAAAGGTCCTCCAGAAGTATGGAACATATCAAACAACCCATAGACTACATCATAACCGTCTTCCCCCATCAACCATTTATCAGGATATTTTTTTCGTAGTTCACCGGTGTATTTTAACAGGCCTTCATAAGCTGAATAATCCGGACTGTTTTCCCATCGAAGGGTGCCATCAAGAAATACGCCATCCACATTAAAGTTATCAAATAATTCAGCTGTTTTATCAATCATATATTGATTGTATTTGGGATTTCCAAAATTCATGATCATTCCCATTGTTTCAATAGTAAGGTCTATATTCCAATCAAGCCAATCCTGAACCTGAGGGAATCCATTCCTTTTCAATAAAGCAGCATCCATCATATTATTCTCCTCCAGGAATTTAAAAGTGGCCAGATTTGGCCCTCCCAGCATGAGCACAACCTTCACGTCCATATCATGTGCAGCCTCAACAAATGCTTTGAGACCTTCAGCACCACCCATTCTCAAATCAGGCTCATGTTCAGGATAGGTATTATAATATCTTCCATCCCAGGCAGGAAGAAATGCCATTACGTTTTCGCCATCAAGAGATTTACAGACCCACCTAAGCTGATCCTCCATTTGCTGGAAGGTATTGAACATATGGCCAGTAAAATGAATGCCGTGAAAGAATACGGCCAGTTTGATCTTGTCAATTGAGGCGCTACCCGGTTTATCTTTATAAGTTTCCAGGCCAAAGAACTTCTCAAGGTCATTACATCTCTCCTTCACTAAGTTTAATCGTGTTTCTCCGGAACCCAGTATCCATTCAGGAGATTCAATATTATTAGACATCCTCCTTGCATCTTCATCATGGCTGATCAGGATTACTGGTTCTTTGCTTAAATGATCATAAGAGCAGGCGAAGCCTTTTCGCCGTATTTGCTTATCTTTTGATAAAACAAACCACTCTTTTTCAGTTGTAGGGAAAAAGACCAGCGGCATGGTAGCTGCCCTGGAGGGATAGCCTACCCTGATGTTATTATTGTTATATTCTTTTACACCATTTGCTACTGGATATTCTGAAATCATTGACTTTACATCAATCCCTTTTATAAGGATCAATACAGATTTGCACATTTCGGTAGGATGGCTGCCCTCTGCCTGTAAGGATATTCTTGAATTCCCAAGATCATTAAGCGTAAGCTGTAAGCTACCTTTTGAAATTAACTGGCCCCCAGCTGCTGACAATGCATTACAATTAATGACTAATTTTTGCTCACTGGGCCTGTTAACCTCCATATGAGTTTGCAAAGGGCAATATATGTTATCCTCGGTGGATAGCCTAACTGCAAATTTTAATCCTCCAAACTCGATATAAGGATCTTTAAAGTCATAGCCAATGGGCCCGAACTGCCCATAAATACGGTTTGAAAATAAAATAAGAAGGGCCAATATGATTAAATGATGTTTCACTTTCATGCGTAATAATGTCTACATTTTATATAAAAAATTATTCATTCAACTTGCTATAAGGAACCAATCCATCCGGATTTTGAAAGTAATATGGAAAATTGTCCCAAATAGAATGACCTAAAACAACTCTTGGATCTTTCGTTTTTAGAAGGTAATCATCCAGTACCTTTGAAAGTCTGTTCTTATCTTCAATAAAGTTATCCTGTTGCGCCAGGTTGTTTAAGCAATAGGGATCATTCACAATATCAAATAGTTCTTCGAAGGGCCTTTTGGCTGTAGCCATTTCAAATCGTGTATACACACTCTTTTCATCCTTGTGGTCCAGCAGATAGTCCATACTGGGTGATTGGTCGATATCACCAAAAACCCAACCATGTCCGGACTTTTCATAGGGGGAACCAGCCGGCCAACGGTCTGGCTCTAAATTCCTTATGTACAAATACTGATAATCCCTCACCGATCTTTGCGGGTAAGGAAGATCACCATCCCGGCAAATGGTATGTCTTTCTTTTCCCGAAAAAACATAATTACGTTCCTGAGCTATCCTTCCGGAAGATGAAGAATAAAAGATCTCGGCCAGACTTTGCCCTGTCATCTGAGCTGGCGGAAGTGATACCTGCAATTTCAAGCAGAGTTGGTGCCAGGTCTGTCAGGCTTACCAGGTCATCAACAATTCGTCCATTTCCATTGATACCTTTTGACCATCGAATAGCCAGAGGCATATGAATTCCATATTCATAAAGGTTGTTTTTAGCAGCCGGAAAGGCCATACCGTTATCGCTGGTAAAAACAATAATGGTATTATCAAGTAGTTGCTCTTCTTCAAGCAAGCTTATCATTTTCTGAAGGTGCCCGTCTATCCACTGTATCTCAAATAAATAATCTGCAATATCCTTCCTGACTTCAGGCACATCAGGAAGGAACCCTGGAACGTCAATTTTCTCGGAATTGATACCGTTTCTAATCCCTGAATTTAACTCAAAAGCCCTGTGAGGTTCGGAACTGCCAAACCAGAAAAAGAATGGCTTATCTTCAGGGCATTCTTCTAAAAATAGTTTGAAATTACCGGCATAATCGTTTGAAACCATCTTGTTGGTTGGTGGTTTAAGTTTTTTTTCGTTGAATGCTTTTCCTAAAGGATTTCTTTCCCAGCCATGGACTTTAAAATCATTCGGGGACCACCCTTTTTGGGTAAAACCTATGAAATATCCTTCTTTTTCAAGCAACAAGGGGAAACTCAGGGCTTCCAACTCAAGGGGTACTGCGCTGAATAGTTGCGCAGCTTCTCCAAGGCGCCACATTTCCTGGCCAGTGATTATTGCTGCTCTGGATGGCGAGCATGAAGGAGAAGCACAAAATGCATTGCTGAAATATATACCCTCATTCGCTAAACGGTCAAAACCTGGAGTGGATATTGCTTGTTCTCCTGCATAGGAAGTATGCACCCAGGATTGGTCATCCGAAATACAGAATAGGATATTTGGCATATCCGCTTTTTGAGATTGCCCTTCAAAGCAGGATGAGGAAAACACCAAAAGAAGTGCAAATACAAATATGTTTTTTAATCGACCAAATAAATTCATCAGGATATTTATCTAAATTGAAAAATGATCGGATTGTTTCGAAAAAATCTTTAGCGAACTAAATTTAAAGATTCTTGGATAAAGGTAAAAATATATCAATACCTATTGGATTCTTAATTTGTTAAACTTCTAATTAATAGATACAAATTTTCATGAATACTAAAGTCATTTTTCTACTCTTGTTTTCCCTGCTTACTATTTGCTCCCAGGCGCAGGACAATCCTGACAATCTGTTTCTCAGGGATCGGCTGCAGCCTGTAAGTGAAGAGAATTTCTTTAAAACTGAAGGATATTTTAACTGGGGCGCATCGATCATTAAAGGAAAGGATGGTAAATACCACATGTTCTATGCAAGGTGGAAGAAGGAATACACTTTTTTCGGATGGCTTACCCATTCGGAGATAGCCCATGCGGTTTCAAAAACCCCATACGGCCCATGGAAATACAAAAATACGGTGTTAAAAGGAAGGGGAAATGGTTACTGGGACGCCATAACTGCCCATAATCCGAAGATTAAATTCTTCGAAGGAAAGTACTATCTGTATTATATTTCTACAAATATGGGAGACCAGGAGTACACCGGAGAAGATCTGATTGAAACTGCCCATACAGGTTATGATCACAATTACTGGAAAATTCTCCGCCCTAATCAAAGAACAGGTGTGGCAGTATCTGAAAACCTGGAAGGTCCCTGGGAAAGGCAGGACACACCTCTTATTGAACCATCCGGGCCAATAACTACCTTAACAGTTAATCCGGCAATCGACAAAGGAAAAGATGGCAGATACTATCTTGTAGTCAAAGGAGATAAACCGAATGAAGAAAGATTTATCAGGAACCAGGCAGTGGCAGTGTCTAAAAATCCGGATGGGCCCTTTACTATAATGCCAGATCCGGTTATTGATTATATCGACACAGAAGACGTATCCATATGGTATGACCAGGAGAGAAGCCGGTTTTATGGCATTTTCCATTCCAATGATGAAGGGAGTTTTATTGGGCTGATCACTTCCACAGATGGCATCAAATGGAAGAAGGCCGCAGATTATTGGATGATGCCTAAAGAAGTCAGATTGGAAGATAGCACATATCATATTGCAGATCGGCTGGAACGCCCATTTATTTTCTATGAAGATGGGGAACCGCGCGTTCTATCGCTTGCAGCCAGAAAAGGAAATGAATCGTATAACATTCTTATTCCAATCAAAAATCCAAAATATCCCTTGCCCAACAAGAATCAGCTGGCATGGCAACAGGCTGAAATGGGTGCACTTATAAGTTATGATCTTCATGTTTTTGATAATAAGAAATACAATCAGGCTGAGAACCGGATAAAACCTGTTGATGATTATCAGATTTTCAATCCACACAACCTTGATACCGACCAGTGGATCAAGGCAATCAAAGATGCAGGTTTCAAATTTGCAATTCTAACAGCCACCCATGAGACAGGGTTTGCTCTTTACCAATCCGAAGTGAATCCATATTGTATGAAAGCCCTGAAATACAAAGATGGAAAAGCGGACGTAGTTCGTGATTTTGTTGAATCTTGCCGGAAATATGGGATCAAACCCGGGATTTACCTGGGAATCCGATGGAATTCCTATCTGGGAGTACATGATTTCATTGTAAATGGAAACGGTAATTTTATGGAGAACAGGCAAAAGTACTATAACCAAATGGTTGAGGGTATGGTCAAAGAGATCTGTACGAACTACGGTGAGTTGTTTGAGATCTGGTTTGATGGTGGTGCCGACCACCCTGATAATGGCGCACCTGATGTGCTTCCA
The DNA here is from genome assembly GCA_942491935.1 of uncultured Cytophagales bacterium. Classification (GTDB taxonomy): domain Bacteria; phylum Bacteroidota; class Bacteroidia; order Cytophagales; family Cyclobacteriaceae; genus JAGTVG01. Next base: position 25,084 of record CALOCZ010000004.1, on the reverse strand, counting down.
ATTGTAAGGAGATACCAACCCAATTGCCTTTTTTATCACAACAAACAATATGCTGAAGCACGTTGGGGAGGTTCAGAAAGCGGGATAGTTCCATATCCATGTTACGCATCTTTCCCCTACCATTATTCGCATGCGGGCGACACGCATCAGGACAGATTTTACCTGCTCAAGCACGGCGATCCGGATGGCAAATATTGGATGCCAGCCATGTCGGATGCTCCTTTGAGAGGTTATAATGGGAGGCATGAATGGTTTTGGGAACCAGGGGATGAAGCGCATATTTATCCGCTCGAAGACCTGATGGACATATACAATGGTTCCGTTGGCCATAACTCAACTCTGATTATTGGTCTGACACCGGGTCCGGATGGGCTTTTGCCGGAACCTGATGTGAAACGCCTCCGGGAATGGGGTGCTGAAATTAAAAGAAGAATTTCAACTCCTCTTGCTTCTAAATCCGGGACTAAATCCAAAATTGAACTTAGATTAGAAGCACCCATGGACATTTCTCAGATAGTATTGCAAGAGGATATCACCAAGGGGGAACGTATAAGGTCCTTTAGAGTGGAGGCATGGATTAAAGACAGATGGATCCAGTTATGTGAAGGTTCGGTTATAGGCCACAAATTCATCGGTGTTTTTAATAAGGTAAATACCGTCAAGGTTAGGTTAATCATTGATGAAGCAATAGATACGCCACAAATCAAAAACTTCGCTTTATATAACATCAATTAATATTTGAAGATAAGTTCCAAACGATCGATCCCCTACTTCTTACATGATTCCAGGATATTATTAGAGAACTTTCTATCATCTTCAACAATCTCATAAAATTCATCTAAATACTGGATTGTACTTTGCTTGTTTCTCCGGTCAAGAAGCTCTGAATTCTGATACAGTGCATATATCTCATCCTTTCTTTCAAGATAAACCTTCAGCCCGGCTTTTACCTGGTCTTCCGGTAAGCAAATCCCCATATAGTATCGCTCACGAACACTGCTTATATCAGTAGCTGTATTCGGCTTTGCGTAATTGGCATTTACAATCCCGGAAAGATCAAAATCAAACGGCACTACATAAGGTTCAGTTAAAATCGGATCTTTTGATTTTATGAGTAACATATTATGCCCTCCGGGAATCGACCAGTCCGTATTCCCTATTAAATATTGAAACAGGTAGGAATTAATTAGGGTGGTCTTCTCTATATATTGATCACGGATGTTTTTAACATCCAGCGTAATAGTATTTAGCCTTTCAGCCATTTGATTCTTATTCTCAATAATGAATGCATATTTTGTTTCTGTATCGTATTTTCCACTGATATCAATATACGTTACGAGTATCAGGCGTACCCTGTAACTATAATCAGTCAATATATTCAACATTTTATAAACCATAAATTCAGAAAGAATGTATTCCTGAAATATCTCACTGCGCCCGCAATCTATTACCATTTTCATTTTATCAAATACCTTTAACTGAGGAATAACAACCTCTTTTTTAGGAAAGTTGAGTTGTATTGGCGGGAAGAAACAAATATTCTTTCTGCTTTTACCTCGTGCTTTAATTTTAATATCTCTTGTTAATAGTATTGAATCATTCATCTGATACTGGAATAAAGCAGGCTGGTATTCTTCCTTGCCCTTTGTTTTTACCAGGTTCTTAAAATCCGAGGCTATGGTAATATTCATGACCTCATCACTTAAGAAAAGATCTTTAAAATCCGAAGTAGATTCAACATATTGTTTGAAAGACTCATTGTTCTTATATAATGAGTCGAAATTATGAACCTGCGCATTGGTGATCTGATCACAAAGAATCAATAAAATGATCAATGAAAGAGTTGTGATTGTGTTTTTCATGGTTATGTAAAGTATTAATATAATATCTTCCTATATGATCTATGAAATGATGTGGGTCAATAACAAAATGAACGTAAAAGAGTTCTATATGATCAGTAAAACTCTTCGGATATCTTTATTCAATTTAACCAGATGATCTAAATAAACATAAGGAAATTGTGGATTTTTGTTTAAGGAGTAGCATCAAAAGTAAAATCTGTAAATTAAGAAACAGCTTTTATACTCCTATTGATATGCAGAATGCAATGATATAGATTAGTTTTTCATTGATATCAATCTCATTTTTAAAGTATTTATTACTTATTCCAATCCTCATTTTATTTAAAATATTTAAATAATTTCGCGCCTAAATATTAGCTTCAAAATTTATAGATAATGAAAACTAATCTATTATTTTTTATCTGCATTCTAACTTTAGGAATTTCAATTAATTTAAATGCTCAGGAGGAAACTGAGCATAACGAGAAATCGACTGAGCATTCCTTTAAAAGGCATAGTATATTCTTATTATGGGGGGATACATTCGTTCCTGCAGCAAAGACAGCAGAGGGTGAGAACAGTGTAGTCTTATTCCCTTCCTGGGGAGTAAACTATGAATATAAGATCAAGCATAATTACGGGGTAGCCCTGATGAGTGAATTTGAAATGCAATCCTATGCTATTGAGCATGATGAGCATGCTGAAATAGATCGCGAGTACCCGATAATTGTTTCTGCAGTCTTTGTTTACGAACCTGTTAAACACCTTGCACTTTTCGCCGGACCGGGTATTGAATTCGAAAAGACACAAAATTTTTCAATTATAAAGGCCGGAGTTGCAGCTACATTCACCCTGCCAAAGCATTATGGAATAGCCTTTGAATTCAGTTATGAAAGAAAGAATAAAACTTATGATGCATGGACTTTCGGGATACTGGTAGGAAAAGGATTTGGGAAAACGATCGGACACTAGATCGCAGATTTCTTCTACATACCATGCTATTTATTCAGCTTTTATAGGCTAAAAAAACAGAAAATCAAAAAATATTTCTATCACAAAGCGAAGAGATTGCTCCGCTTGGAGCGATGGTGTATTATTTCCAATGAAATAGGAAATTCTATCTGAGAACAAACTTTTTAACTATGGGAGAACTGGATCCTTCAACCTGGATGAAATATAGACTGCTATGGATGGAGGGAGAAATCATGATCTCATTTAGACCCGGCATGAGAATCCCTTCTTCTATCATTTTACCTGTGATATCTATTATGCGGAAAGGTGATTCCTGCACACCATTATATGATATCGTGATATGGTCCCTGACATTAGGATTAGAATAAATCAAAATATCCGCTTCAGCATCTTCAAGGTTTGCGCTAACTACCCCGTGATATTCAAAGGATCCATTAAAATCCGTGGCCTTAAGCCGGTAGTAAGATAGACCGGGGAAAGGCATTTCATCAATATATTCGTACTTTTTGGTAAATGATGACAAAGTCGTATTGGAATATATTTTCACATGATCATTAAAAATCCTTCCATCGGAAGACCTTTCCAAAGTAAAATAATCAAAATCCTCCTCAAAGGAGGTGGCCCATTCCAGTTTGATTGCTCCAGGCATTTCAGTTGCTTTGAAATAAATAACCTCAACAGGTAAGGTAGCCTCAGTCAGTATCGTTGGAGTTACAATTGAGTTTATCTCATCTGAGGCTATTCCACTACTTCCTATATTTATTTTTTCATTTTGGCCATTATTCAAAGCTTCAATAACTGATCCAGCGAACAGCTGAATTACAGAACTAGAATTCATAGATAATTTACCTTTATCCATTGAAAATGTGCCGTAGATTTGAATTACACCATTGAAAGATCGGTTTTTAGTGATTGTAATTACATCTGATGCGAGAATAACCAGCGTATCCCCATCAGACATATCTTCCGGGGTATTGGCACCATCCCAGGAACTGGTAGCATCCCAATCACCTCCTCCGGTACCATTGCTTGTAAGTGTAGCTGCTGAACTTTGTTTGCTGGGCAGTGCAATAGCTACAATTACAATAAAAATGAAAATTGTTTTCATTTTATTGATCACCACAATCGTAATATCTCGTTATAAAACGGAATATTTATAAATAAAATTTTTGCTTGGTATCAGTCCTTTAAAATAATCTCAGTTAAATGTAAATATTAATATTTTAATATAAAATAAAATCATACAGAAAATCACATGTGAATGAGTTAAAAAAAGCTATTTCATATGCATTAGAACACGATAATTCAATAGCTTAACATTATCCTTGATTTTCTTTGGAAGTCTATTTATAAATAATCAAATTTCATTTTAAAACAAACTCATATGAAGATCCATACTTTTATCATTTCAATATCACTTACCTTCCTGATTGTCGCATGTACCAAAAAACATCCGGAAGAAGATCACTCATATACAGCTGACATCGTAATATATGGAGGCACATCTGCAGCAGTCATTGCCGCAGTTCAGGCAAAAAAAATGGGCAAATCTGTGATTGTGGTTTCCCCGGATAAACATCTAGGGGGACTAACAGCCGGGGGCTTAGGCTGGACCGATACAGGAAATAAAGAAGTAATTGGAGGGCTGGCTAGGGATTTTTATCACCGTATTTACAATCACTATGACAAGCCTGAGAACTGGATATGGCAATCAAAAGAGGAATATGGGAACCGGGGACAGGGAACCCCGGCAATCGATGGGGATGAACGTACCATGTGGATCTTTGAACCTCATGCTGCGGAACAGGTTTTTGAAGATCTTGTAAAGGAATTTGAAATAGAAATATACCGGGATGAATGGCTGGACAGGGAGAAGGGTGTAATTGTTGAGGATGGCAAGATTGTAAGTTTCAGGACATTGAAAGGGAAAACTTATTATGGTCTGATGTTCATCGATGCCACCTATGAAGGTGACCTGATGGCTGCTGCCGGGGTAAGTTATCATGTTGGCAGGGAAGCGAACAATGTTTATGGTGAAGAATGGAATGGTATCCAGACAGGCGTATTACATCATGCCCATCATTTTAAATCAGACATCAGTCCCTATGTAATCCCCGGTGATCCATCCAGTGGTTTACTACCCAGGATCTCTGCCGAGGATCCTGGCGAATTTGGGGAAGGTGATGATCGCCTTCAAGCCTATTGTTTCCGGATGTGCCTCAGTAATCATCCTGATAACAGGGTAGCATTTCAAAAGCCTCCAGGTTATGATTCAATGCAATATGAACTCCTGCTTAGAATGTTCAATACCGGAAGGAAGGATTATTTTGATAAATTCGATCCAATCCCCAATAGAAAAACAGATACCAATAACCACGGCCCTTTCAGTACAGATAATATAGGGATGAATTATGACTATCCTGAAGCCACATATGAACGAAGGCAGGAGATCATAAAAGAGCATGAGAGCTATCAGAAAGGCCTGATGTATTTTATTGCTAATGATCCACGGGTACCAGAAGACATACAAAAGAAAATGCAGCAGTGGGGTCTGGCAAAAGATGAATTCGTGGACAACGGGAACTGGCCACATCAGATCTATGTCCGAGAAGCCAGAAGAATGATCGGTTCCATGGTAATGACCGAACATGAAGTCTTAGGCAAAAAAAAGTCCCAAAACCTGTAGGTATGGGATCATATACACTGGATTCACATAATATTCAAAGATATGTTAAGCCGGATGGATTTGTGCAGAATGAAGGCGATATAGGGGTACATCCACCTCATCCTTACCAGATCTCTTACGATGCATTGGTCCCTAAGAAAGGAGAATGCGATAATCTGCTTGTGCCGATTTGCGTCTCCAGCTCACATATTGCCTTTGGATCAATCCGAATGGAACCAGTATTCATGATCCTGGGTCAGTCTGCTGCAACGGCAGCCGGGATAGCTATTGATGGCAAAATACCGGTTCAGGAAGTTGAATATTCAATACTCAAGCAGATTCTGGAGGAATGCCGGACAAGTTCTGGAATTAAAAAACTGAATTGAACGCGACTAATAGATAGTCCATAATCTTGTATTGTAGATATTAATGCATATCCCCTTTTAATACCATTTAAAGGATTTTATTAAGTACAAAGCCTGTTAAAAGGCAATATATCCGATGATCAGAAATTAAGAGGCTTTCTTCAAATTTTGTATTTCTAATTCTCTATCTGTCAATTTTTGTGTCTTGGAATGATCTATCTTTCTGAATGGGCTCAGGATTAGCCTCATAACATCAGAGAATCGCATAAATCTGCTGAATCCCCTAACTAACTTATAAGTTCTTATAGGATGAAATAAAATCAGTTTCCTGAACAATATTTTATATCCCTTTTTTCGCGTCTCATGGACAAGGTCTGCAGGCAAAACGGTAGGATCAACTTCTGAACACCTAAACCATTTATCCCAGTCTTTTTCATCATCTATCAACCCACGGGATACATATTCTGACCAAAGCGGTGTACCGCGGTATACGCACAAGCGGTTGAATCCAAATGAGTCAAGATTCAGTTTTGATGCAAAACGGAAACTTTCCAGGATCTCTTCCTCTGTTTCATCAGGAGATCCGACAACAAAGAAACCATGTACTTTTTCAATACCCTGTCTTTTTGCTTCATCAATTGCAAATTTTACCTGTTCCAGGTTTTGATCTTTCTTCAATCGGTCAAGGATCTTTTGAGAACCGGACTCAACACCAAAAGCAAGGAAATTACAATTGGCTTTAGACAAGAAGGGCAACATTTGAATACCTACTGAATCAACCCGGCCTTCACAACCCCATTTGAATTTTAAATCCCTTTCTACAATCCCATCACAAATCGCTTGTATTCTTTTATTCTTTAATAAAAAGTGATCATCTGTCAAATAGATTGACTTATATCCCATATCACTCAATTCCTGCATTTCTCCCAGTACGTGCTCTGGGGATCTAAAGCGCCATTTTCCCTGATTCAGGTTTGGAATATCACAATAAATACATTTATAAGGGCATCCCCTGGAAGTTTGGATAGTACACCACTTGTCCATGGAAACTACCGCAGGTATATCCAGCGGAAGCGACTCTATGTATTCTATCGGAAGAGTCTGGCGATCCGGGTATGGAAACTGGTCCAGATCACGGATCAATGGCCTGGGTCTATTCACAACAACGGCACCGTCATTTCTCCATACCAATCCATCAACAACAGCTGGATTATCTATATTTTCTATATAATCGGGCAATAATTCTTCGCCTTCACTGGGCCCAACACAGTCGATGTACTGACAATCCCTTATGATTTGTTGTGCATTGTTGGTGGCAAAAGCACCCCCAACAATTATTGGAATATCCGGATCTTCAGTTTTTAACCGCTTCGCCATACTTTTCAGAAGCCTGTATGAAGTCGTTGATAAAAAGGACAAGGCAATTACATCTGGTTTTTCTTTACTTAATGCATTTGCAATATGGTCCTGTTTCATTTCGGGGTGGCATGTATCAAACATCATTACTTCGTGACCATGCTTGCGCAATACTGGTGCAAGTGTCTGGATACCCAATGGTGGAAATGCCATCACTTTCAACTTGCCATCATCTTTATTCTTATTGAGCCGTTCTGGCAAAATATGGTAAAAATCCTCGTCGCGCACATATATTAAAAATACTTTCATGTTTTGTTCATTAGTGAGAAATGAAAAACTACATCCTATACTCAAATCCTTCAATAAAGAACGATTGAAGTAATAAACAGAAATGAATAATAGGTGAAGCTCTTTTATTGATGATTATTGTTGAAGGTTAAATTTTCCCTTTTATTCCCATATTCTGCCACTCTCAAATCTAAATTAACCTTGATTTCTACCTCAATTATACCAATGTTTTTCCGATTTTGCAAAAAGCGGTACTTCCAGGTAACATATTGTAATTCAATAATGAATTCAAACTCTTATTAAACAGAGAATTTTATAGCCCGCTTAATGATATCAAAAAATGATCCTGATTTCGGCATTTTAAAATTTCCGGCATCGGATCAAACTGGTAACAGAAGCAGGAAGTTTTCTCCTTAGGATATCTTTCATGTTATCATGCAGGAAATTTTCACAGATCAATTACTTTCCCATCCCGCCATTCGTGGGATGATCCACCAGAAAGCATAGGTTTTACTTTTAAAAATTTACTCCAATCGTGAAATTCATATAAGCGAATTTCGTTTTCTCACCCGTATCAGAAGGATCAAGGAAATTCCCAAGGTATATCTCATTATCTTCATCGCTGTTCATCTTCATATTGTTGCTGGAAAAATCAAATCCCAACATCAGTGCGCTATACCGGATGTTTATACCAGCTGAAAAACCTATATCAATAGCTCCAAGGTAATAATCCTCATTAAGGTCGGGATCATCTGGGGCTTCGAAATACCCAAAAGCCACCCATGGGATTTTTAGCTTGAAAAAACCATCGAACACCAGCCTATTGACAGGGCTATAAGACAAACTCGGGCCTACTTTTGATGAAACTTGTCCCATATACAATTTCACAAACTCGAAATCATCCTCATATTTAAACTGATGATAGGTGATTTCAGCATAATCCACATTAATACCTAAACGTAAACCATCACCGAGATCCAGATTATTTAATATAAAAATGGATCCTATTTCAACTACCCAGCCTTTACTGGTAATTAATTCCGGATTAGGTGTATTATTATAACCTAAATATGAATTGGTAGGATTCGAAAATCCTCCCCGGAAGTAGAACCTGTTATCAAGCCCTCCGCCTTCCTGAGCAAATGATACATAAGATAAACATGTAGCAAGTAACATTATTGATAGCTTTTTCATAGTATTTGTTTTGAGTCTGTCATAAGATGATCCTAGTATTAAGTTATGAAATTTAACGGATAAAATAAAGTTGAAGTATCTGAGAATTAAAATATAAAGAGAATTTTTTACATACTACAACCTGGTTTGGCCTCATATTTATGTAAATCGGCACACCTGATTTATCCTGGATCTATTTCTTTTCTGTTTCAGGAATAAGTAAAGCCAGTAGCTATTGTATATTCTAAAAGTAATATTCAGGACTTTCTGTTGGAAGAGGATATTCAAGGAAATACGATCAAAGTTAATGTATTTATCGTCGATTATTTTTTCAAAGATGGTTTTAAAGGTATATGGATTGGTTCCGGATTTGAGTATTGGGACGGTGAAAAAGAAAACTAATTGGATATATCCACCACTTACCGGTCATAGGTCTATACGCTTGGTAGGAGGTTATGTATGGAAATTCTGGGATAATATGTGCTTAAATCCCTGGATAGCCGGACATTTACGTACCGGTGGTCATACAAATATTCAGATTGGTGATAGTTAATACAATCCCTCCGTATTTACTCCGGAAATATCCGTAAAATTAGGATGGCATTTTTATGACATAGAGCCTGGTTAAAATATGAAATATAGTTTCTAAGTTACGGGGTATCATTACAATTTTCTTCGTAGATATTATTGACTTTTTACCTTTGTTTACATTTGATTAGTACATTTTTAGTATAATTACATTTCACTTTTATCATTTAACTTCTTACCTCATGAACAGGACTTTTTTACTTGCCTTTTTTTTATTTCCATGTATCAATTCGCTTGCCCAACAATCCCTCCAAATCAATGATAAGGGATATTTCGAAATGCAGGGATTGAACGTTACTGTTTTCAGTGATTTCTACCCGGATGGTCACCAGACGGGAGTCACCATCATCCAACATGGCATCCGGGTTGCCGCTAACGGAGATTTACGGTTGGAGGCATCACCTGGTCAGTGGTCACCTGTACCAAAGGGTGGAAAACAAGTTGTAAACAAGGAAAATGGAATCATTTCACAGAAAATGTGGTATCCCGACAGCAGCAAGAACAGGAAAGGATTTAATCCAATAGAATATCCGGATCTGACTTTTACCTACGACGTTGATGTTAAATCATTAGAAGGGAGTAGTTTTCAAGTTACTGTCCAGCTCGAAGAGCCCCTCCCACAGGAATGGGTAGGAAAAGTAGGCTTTAATTTTGAATTGTTTCCGGGTGACCTATTTGGAAAATCATGGCTTTTGGATGAACATTCCGGTATATTTCATACCCAACCTAATGGCCCTGTTGCTGACGAATCCGGTGAAATTCTGGCTGAACCTCTTGCAAAAGGCAAAAACCTCGTAATAGCTCCGGAAAATGAACTTCAAAGAATAAAAATCGAGTCAAATACGGGAGAACTTGAGCTAAGGGATGGGCGTACCAACCATAATAATGGATGGTATGTTATCCGGGAATTAGTACCCGGAGGAGTAACGAAAGATGTTATTCAGTGGACGATCACGCCCAATGTAGTGGAAGGGTGGACCTATAAACCAGTTATACAGGTATCTCAGTTAGGGTACCATCCTGATCAAGTAAAAAAAGCAATTATCGAACTGGACCCCGCAGAGGAGAAATCTGACAAATTGCTATTATATAAGCTGAATGACTCAGGTAAAGAACTGATCCAATCCTATGATCCTGTAGAGTGGGGAAGTTTCTTAAGATATAAATACCATACAACTGATTTTACAGAGATCAATGATCCGGGCATGTATATGTTCGAACTGGGCAATTCCAAATCGCATGCCTTTAGAATAGATCCTGAAGTATACTCCCGTCATGCCTGGCAACCAGTGCTGGAATATTACTTACCCGTGATGATGTGTCATATGCGAATCAATGAAAAATACAGGGTATGGCATGATTACTGTCACCTTGACGATGCACTGATGGCTCCAACCGACCAAAATCATTTTGATGGTTACAGACAAGGCCCTTCAACCCTTACACAATTTGAACCCATGCAACCTGTACCGGGAATAAATAAAGGGGGATGGCATGATGCCGGTGACTATGACCTGAGGGTAGAATCTCAGATCGGTACTGTATGGAAGCTGGCACTCATGATCGAGGAGTTTGGTCTGGATTACGACGCAACAATGATCAATCCGGATGAAAGGCTTGTAGAGATACACTTACCTGACGGAAAATCTGATGCCATCCAACAGATAGAACATGGATTAGATGCTGTCCTTGGAGGTTACAGGTCCCTCGGCAGACTATACAGGGGGATTATATGCCCTACATTAAGGCAAGATGTCATGCTGGGAGATGCAGCCTCGATGACGGATAACCTTGTGTACAATTCATCCCTGGGGAAAGGTGAAAAGACTGGTACAGAATCATCTCTTATGGATGATCGATGGGTTTTTACTGAGAATAATCCAAGAAGGGAATTACAAGTAGCGGCAGGACTGGCTGCTGCTTCAAGAGTGCTTGCTCCCAGTAATCCGGGTCTGGCTGCCGAAGCGCTGGAAGTTGCGATTGTATTGTATGAACAGGCTGAACTTAGTCAACGTACGGTCAGTTCTCAGGTAATTGCTCTTTCGGAATTGTTACTTACCACAAAAGAGGAGAAATATGAAGATGCTTTAATTGACATGCAGGATGAGATCATACAACAGATCTCCAGCTGTGGCTGGGCTGTTGGGCATGCTTTGCCGGAAATTAAAAATAAAAAATTCCTCAAGGCTATGGCTGAAGCTGTTGCAGAGTATCAGCAAAAGCTGAAAGAAGAACAGAGAATCGACTCACCATATGGAGTGCCCTATAAACCTAATATCTGGGGTGCCGGCTGGAACATCCAAAGTTTTGGTGTAGATCAATACTTCTTTTATAAAGGCTGGCCGGAAGTATGTGATACTAACTTTTCCTTAATTCTTTGAATTTCGTGCTTGGCGTACATCCCGGAATAAATACTTCTTCCTTTGCCTCAGGGATTGGTTCCCGATCAGTCCTGGTCGCTTATGGAACAAATCGTGTTGATTGGTCATTTATACCTGGCGGGGTTGCTTCAGGCACGGCGCTTATCCGTCCGGATCTACCAGAAATGAAAGTTTGGCCATTTTTCTGGCAACAGACCGAATATGTTATGGGCGGTGGTTCTACCAATTATATGTTCCTGGTAATGGCAGCTGAAAAACTGTTTAAAAAATAAGAATACTGGAGCCTTTAGATTTCTGAAATAATTATGTTTAGTGCATGGATTATCTGAAGATCAATAAAAAACTATGGAATGATAAAACACCAGTACATTATACATCGGACTTTTATGATGTAAAGTCATTTCTCAAAGGACGGGATTCCCTGAATTCTATCGAATCCGGGTTACTGGGCAACATCCGTAACAAAGAGATACTTCACTTGCAATGCCACTTTGGAATGGATACCATCTCCCTTGCGAGGCGAGGTGCCACAGCAACAGGAATAGATCTGTCAGATCAATCAATTAATTTGGCCATAGATCTGAATATTAAAGCTGGAACAAAAGCAAATTTTATTCAAAGTGACGTTTATTCCCTACCTGATAACCTGAATATACAATTTGATATCGTTTTTACTTCATATGGAACTATAGGTTGGCTTCCGGACGTAAAAAAATGGGCTGAAATAATACATCATTTCCTCAAACCGGGTGGCAAATTCATAATGGTGGAATTTCATCCTGTAGTTTGGATGTTTGATGATAATTTTAAAGAGATTATTTACAAATATGCGGATACTGATCCGATCGTCGAAGAATTGAAAGGAACATATACAAACCGAAAGGCAAATATTAAAAACAAATCTGTTTCGTGGAACCATGGCCTGGCCACTATTCTAGATGCTTTAATACAAGCGGGATTAATGATCGAAGGATTTCAGGAATATGATTATTCTCCTTATGATTGTTTTAACAATACAGTAGAAATTGAACAGGGAAGATTTCAGATCAAAGGATTGGAAGGGAAGATTCCCATGTTATACTCAGTTGTCGCACAGAGAAAATAATACCCCGCCCAAATAATTTTTAAACAATCGAAGATTACCCTGGTTCAAGCTGATTGATATCATAACCATGATTTCAGTTCAACGAAAAAACAAATTCAAGGGCTATTATATAACCTATTGTCCCTGGCCTAAAATATTAATAATAATTTTCTTAGATTTAGAAACAGATTTCTGATTTAGTAAAAACACATCCTCAAATCTTTAAATCTTATGCGCTGGCAGGGAAGAAGAAAAAGTTCAAACATTGATGACCGTCGAGGCAAATCCAGTAGTTCTATGGGCAGAGGTAACGTGCCTGCCGGATTGTCAAGGGGAATAATAAAGTTATTATTCTCAAAAACCGGTCTGATAATCATAGCCGCTTTCTTTATCATTACCTGGGTTACTGGAAATAATCCCTTCAAATTACTTTCACAACTAATTGGTGCAAATGGACTAGAAACCCCGTCGGCAACGACAGAATATATTGCAACTCCTGAGGAAGAAAAACTCGCCGATTTTGTTGCGGTGGTTCTCGCAGATACTGAAGATGTCTGGCATCAACTGCTGGATGGTTATAGAGAACCTACGTTGGTATTGTTTACAGGTGCTGTACGATCTGCGTGCGGCCAGGCCTCTTCAGCTTCAGGTCCATTCTATTGTAGCGGGGATGAACAGGTTTATATTGATTTGAGTTTTTATAAAGAACTCAAAAACCGTTTCAATGCCCCGGGAGATTTTGCACAGGCCTATGTGATTGCTCATGAAGTGGGACATCATATCCAGCACCTTATGGGAATAACGGATGAAGTTCATTCCATGCGTGGTAATCTTAGCAAAGAAGAATACAATGAGCTTTCAGTAAAACTAGAATTACAGGCTGATTTTCTGGCCGGGGTATGGGCCCACCATGCTCAGAGAACAAAAGATATACTTGAATCTGGCGATTATGAAGAGGCTTTAAATGCAGCAAGTGCAATTGGTGATGACAGAATTCAAAAACAAACGCAAGGATATGTCATCCCAGATTCGTTTACCCATGGTACTTCTGAACAACGTAAGCAATGGTTTAAAAAAGGATTTGAAACGGGTGATCTATCTCAGGGCGATACCTTTAATGACCCAAGTTTGAATTAATAAATAAAATTTTATTTTCTAGGTGTGACTTTTTCAATAGTTATTCGTAATAAGGGAAAATTGCCCGAAGCTACATCATATTCAGAAATCTGTTGACGTGAATCTTTCTGACGAAGAGATCATTGAAATTATCCAAAAAGAAAAGAGAAACTGATCTTTTCAGTATTCTCTTTGACAGATATTCTAAAAAAGTCTACCACACATGTTTGTCCATGGTGAATTCCAGGGCTTTGGCTGAAGATCTATCACACGACATATTTCTCAAAGTATTTCTTAGTCTGCAGAAATACGACGGAAAGGCATCTTTTTCTACATGGTTGTATAGGATCTCCAGCAATTTCTGTATCGATTATATCAGAAAGCATAAAAGAATTGATATCAAAATTGAAGATTATTCCTATGAACTGGAATCAAGAACAGAAGAAGAAAATGAAAGAGAACTTTTATCATCTAAAGCGGAAACGCTTACAAAAATCCTGGACCAGTTGGACCCGGAAGATAAAATGATCCTGTTAATGAAATATCAGGAAGATATGAGTATTAAGGATATTATGGGGGTATTTGACCTCTCTGAAAGCGCAGTTAAAATGCGATTAAAAAGAGCAAAAGCAAAAGCAGTGAACTTTAAAACTGAAATAAAAAGGGATCATGGATAATCCATTTAAACTTATAAAGCCAACGGATAAGCCGCCTGAACATCTCAAAAAAGATGTAATGGATTCAATTGAACTGATGATTCTGGTCGTAAGAATGCTGCAATTGTTTATGGTGGATTACAGTATATCTATTCCCGAAAGCATGGATCATCTTTTCAGGACTTCGAAGGATGATGAGCATACAAAAAACCATGAAAATGATGGAAATAAAGATGATCTGAAAAAATAATTGAATTAAAAAGTGACTTATTATAAATCGATTCGTATCAATTACAAACCTAACCGAAAATGGAACAATTTAACACATGGAAAGATACAATTCTAAATTCTCTTCATAATCTGACAGATGGGTTTTTCTCATCACTCTCCAGCCTATTTTTAGCCCTTGTAACATTGATCATAGGTTGGTTTCTGGCCAAATTTATCCGTTTTATTGTTGTCAGAGTTCTAAAATCAATCCACTTCGATCAACTGGTTGAAAAACTAAACATTGAAAGCCTGTTTATCCGGCTTAATATAAAGGTCAAACCCTCTGCCATAATTGGAAAGTTTGTTTACTGGTTGATCATGCTCGTATTCATTATTTCAGCAACAGAAATCCTGGGTTGGGAAATTGTTTCAAAAGAAATCAGTAAATTAATAGAATTCCTTCCGAAACTATTGTTTGCACTCATTTTCTTCATAGTTGGCTATTACCTCTCAGAATTGATCAAGAAGGCAGTCTATTCGGCCACAAATAGCGCGGGTATATCGGGAGCCAAAGCCATTAGTAATATAGTCTTTTATGTGCTGATGATTTTCATTAGTATAACATCACTAGACCAGGCGGGTGTCGATACAACCTTGTTTACCTCTAATATAACGATAATTATCGGAGGTACCCTGCTGGCTTTTGCTATCGCTTATGGATTTGCATCGAGAGATATTCTAACAAATATACTGGCCTCCTTTTATGTGAGGGATAAATATAAAGTTGGGATAAAACTTAAGATCAATGATACTAAAGGTGTGATTGAAAATACGGATACATTATCCATAACTTTATTAACTGAAGATAAACGAAGGTTGGTCATACCCATAAAAATACTTATTTCAGAAGAAGTAGAAATATTATCCTGATAACGTGGTCACCAAATATAAATTATGAAACTAAAAATTAATTGAAAATGAAATACCTGATTGTACTACTCATTTTGTCCCTGCCTAAGTGGGGGAATTCCCAGAACCTCTTTCTTATCGAAGATGAGGTTATGGATGATGATACCAAAGTTACTGCTCTAATCATCAGATCTACTGATGATTTTGATGAAGCTATGGATAATTTTAAAGACTTTGTAAAGGACAAACATGATCTCAAAGTAAAAAAAGAAAACAACAATACTTATATAATTGAAGCAGTTGAACTTCCGCATCTAAGTATAAAACGGGGAGACCTGAAAACTTATCTGATTCAAACAGATACCGCGAAAATCCTGGCCTTTTCATTCCGGCTTGGATACGATATCTCAATCAATAGTGAGGAATACCCTGAAGAAATGACTGAGTTTAAAAAGTTTGTGCTTGATTACATGGAATACAACAACCATGAACACTACATGGCTAAGATTGACGATAAAAGCAAGTTACTTGACAAGTCAGTGAAAGAGCTTAGGCAAAATGAAGATAAGATCGGTTCATTACAGAAGAAAGTTGGCTCTTTGGATAAAAAATATCAAAAGGAAACCGATGAATCCAAGAAATCCAACATCGCTTCTGATAAGAATTCCCTTGAAAATGAGATAGAGACGTTGACAAATCAACTGCCTGAATTAAGGGAAAGCGTTAGCGAACAGGAAGAAGTGATCTCAGGATTGAAAGAAGAGATGAACAATTATCATCAGGAGATAATGACACTTCAGTCTTCGGTAAAGTGATATAAAGTTGAAAATTTAATTGAATATAAAAACTTAAACAATTATTAACCTCGTAAAGAATGCTACCCTTTTAAATAAAATATCCCGATTCATTCTTTACCTAAAACCTACTCTTATGTTAGAATCGATTATTCAATCAAGCAAGATTGAACTTGGAAAGAAACTGGCCGAAAATGGGGTCGCCAGCAACCAAATGGAGGATGTATTTGGACTGGCAAAGGACTCGATACTAAGCAATTTCAAATCATCAGCGACAGGTGGCGACCTGGATGGTATCCTGAATATGTTTAATGGTAAACAATCCATTTCGGGAAGTCCTTTAGTTAAAAACATCATAAGCGACTATACCGGTCAGCTTATATCTAAATTAGGATTTTCTACTACTACAGCCAAATCTATCGCGGGCATAGCCATTCCATTCATTATGAACATGATCAACAAGGATACTCCGGACACTGGGATTCCCGACAATGATTTACTTTCAATGCTTGGTAGCAGTGCTTTTGCCGGCGGTAAAAACAGCGTACTAGGAAAACTCAAAAACTTATTTTAATAATTTTACACATTAAAATTAATTTACCATGTCAAAAAAAATCTCAGACATTGAAGGAATCGGACCTTCTTATGCACAAAAATTAGCAAAAGCTAATATCAAATCAGTTGGAGGATTATTAAAAAAGTGCTGTGACAAAAAAGGAAGAAAAAGCGTGTCGCAAGCCACTGGTATCGATGAATCCATGCTTCTAAAATGGGCGAATATGGCCGATCTATATAGAATAAAAGGAGTAGGCAGCGAGTATTCAGAACTTCTTGAAGCAGCAGGTGTCGATACCGTAAAAGAAATGAGAAACAGGAATGCGTTGAATCTGTATGAAAAAATGAAGGAAGTTAATACAAAGAAAAAGTTGGTGAGGCAATTACCAGGATTGAGAAAAGTGGAAGGTTTTGTTGTAGCTGCAAAAAAGTTGGATCCCGTCATTACACATTAACATGTCACGGTGATTACTATTATACCTTGAAAATCAAAAATAAAAAATTCAATCTCTTTCAAATATCTGGATTAGGATTGGCCTACTCCAAATATTGTATCACATAAAAAAACTTACAGTGTGATAGGGTCAATGGAGTGAATAAATTATATTTGAAATAAGAGAGGTGTGTTTGATGCAGTTAGCAAAGAACCGTTAAAATTTTAGCGATTCTTTAAAGCTTTCCTGCATATTCGAAGAAAATCAATTTATATTCATTAAAACCTTAACTATTATGGGAATGTTAAAAGAATTCAAAGATTTTGCCATGCGCGGAAATGTCGTAGATATGGCAGTAGGTATTGTCATTGGAGGTGCTTTTGGAAAGATTGTTGCCTCATTCGTTGCAGATGTGATTATGCCTCCATTAGGCCTTCTAATTGGCGGTGTTGATTTCACTCAATTAAAATTCATATTAAAAGATGCTGTGGTAGATTCTGCCGGGGCTGTAACGACTGAAGCAGTTGCAATTAATTATGGAAGTTTTGTCCAAACTGCTGTTGATTTTGTAATCATTGCTTTTGCCATTTTTATGGTGATCAAAGCAATGAACAGCATGAAGAAAAAAGAAGAAACGGCACCTCCCCCTCCTCCTCCGGGTCCAACCAAAGAAGAGGTATTACTTACAGAAATACGGGATTTACTCAAAAAATAATTTCTTGATAATCTCAAGATAAAAGCTGTCGAAAATTATAATTGACAGCTTTTTTATTATTTTTTGAAAACAGGAAATCTTAAATTAAGATTTAGAACCTTTTATCATGGCAAAAACATCTAATCAAATGGCAAAAGATATTTTCATTGAAAAAATTAAAAGTGCTTATCAATTTAAGGGCGATTCGTTATTAATTGGATCGGCCGTTTTGGGCGACGATTACGAAACAGGTTGCCAGGTGAAACTACCCCTGAAAACCATGAACAGGCATGGATTGATTGCAGGCGCTACAGGTACCGGAAAAACCAAATCATTGCAAGTTGTTGCCGAAAGCCTTTCTAAAGCAGGAATACCAGTGTTGGTCATGGATATTAAAGGTGATTTGAGTGGCCTGGGCGCTCCCGGCTCAACCAATAAGGTGATTGATTACCGGGCAAAGATGATAGGTATGGAATGGGATGGCAAGGCTTTCCCATTGGAATTTTTAAGCATTTCCGATGAACCGGGTGCAAAATTAAGAGCAACTATTTCCGAATACGGTCCTGTTTTACTATCCAAAGTACTTGGCATCAATGATAATCAAAGCGGAGTACTCTCGATGATATTTAAATTCTGTGACGACAGGAACTTGCCGCTTCTGGATTTAAAAGATCTGAAAAGTGTGATAAAATACATACAGAATGAAGGCAAGGATGAATTCCTTAAAGAATACGGATTCGTGCATTCTAATTCTGCGGGGGCGATAATGAGAAGCATTGTGCGCTTGGAACAACAAAATGCAGATGATATCTTCGGCGAACCTTCGTTTGATGTATTTGATTTAATGGAGAAAGACATAAATGATGAGGGCATAATTAATGTCATCAGACTCACGGACATGCAGGATAAACCGGGTCTGTTCAGTACTTTTATTTTATGCCTTATCGCAGAATTATTTCAAAAAATGCCTGAGCAGGGTGATTCAGACAAACCAGAACTGGTAGTGTTTATTGACGAAGCCCATCTGATCTTTAAAAATGCATCAAAATACCTGGTTGATCAATTGGAGATGACGGTAAAGCTGATCCGGTCAAAGGGGGTTGGCATTTTCTTCGTCACACAATCACCTATAGACATACCTGCTGGCGTTTTAGGTCAACTGGGCACCAAGATCCAGCATGCCTTAAGAGCTTTCACAGCTAAAGACCGAAAAGCCATAAAGACTGCAGCTGAAAACTACCCATATACTGATTTTTACGAAGTGGATGATTTGATTACATCGCTGGGAATTGGCGAAGCCCTGATCAGTACGCTGGACGAAAAAGGCCGGCCCACAGAACTGGTTCATACCCTGATGCGACCGCCCTATTCCAGGATGAGTGTGTTGACGGATTATGAAATAGGATCAATCTTAAAAGCCTCTGAACTTGTCAAAGAGTACAATGTAGAAATTGACCGGGAAAGTGCCTATGAGATATTGCTTGAAAAAATCGAAAGACAGCAAAAAGAGGAGGAAGAATTAGAAGAAGACAGATATGCTTCAGGAAGGAGATCAACCGGAAGCTCAAGAGAAAGGAAATCAACATTTACACAAATACTTGAAAGCCCAATTACTAGGACTATAGCTCGAGAAGCGATGCGTGGCCTATTAGGTGTATTGGGCATTAAGGCAGCAACAACAAGGCGAAGAAGCACCACCAGAAAAAGGACAACAAGAAGAAAATAAAATCATATTTAAGAAATCTCGTATCAATAAAGATCATCAACAAATGATTTTGCAATATGTTGATCAATTGAATAAATTGGCATATGATCAGTAAAAAGATTTTCTATCACTTTCGCTATGCTGAAGCAATAAAAAGCCAAATCTCCTTGACGGCTATTATTTGGGTAATTTTAATTGTTTTATCCGGATGTTCAGCATCAAACAAGGAAGATATTAACCAATATTTTAACCGAAACATGGAAAATTCCGGTTTTGTTGGCTTGCAGGCTGCATATATAGAAGATGGCGAACTCGCATGGTCAGGCAGTTTTGGGAACAAAAACCTTGATACAGGTGAAGAGGTAAATGACAGCACGGTATTTATGATCGCTTCCTGTTCCAAACCTGTCACTGCTCTCGGCATGATGAAATTATTTGACCAGGGCCAGATCGATCTCGACGATGATATTAATGATTATCTTCCTTTTAAGGTTGTAAATCCCAACCATCCGGATAAGATCATAACTATTCGCATGTTACTAACGCATACTTCATCGTTAATGGATAATTGGGACGTCATGACACCTTTGTATACACTGGAAAGTGGCGGAGGAGATTCACCAATTTCACTTTTAAAATTAAATACAGATTATTTTCTGAAAGATGGGACGTACTATAATGAAGAAAAGAGCAATACGTAGCCATATAATCTGACATGCCCGTTCAGTTACGTATTGCTGCATGGTCAGAAAACCGACCTCGCCAGACGCCACCGGTTTTGAAGGTGATGCACCGACCAGCAGTCCTGAACTGGAGCGTCGTTTCGGATTTAAGACCAACAGCGGGCCGTATGTCTATATCAGGAAGTTCCGTCCGTACGTTGAGGATCAGACGCACGACCGATTCCGTTGATTTCGACAGCCTGATGCTGGTCGCACCACGCCCGCAGCTGATCATTTCCAGCGAACAGGAGTTCTATCGCCATCAGGTCCTTCCGAAATGCCTCAAAGCACTCCACGTCTACCTGAACTGGCGTGATGCGGAGGGGCTCCCCGGTGCCCTGGCCGCGCGGCAGCATCGTATCGGATATGAGCAGACTCTGCAGTACTATGAAAGCCAGCGCAGGATTGCCCCGGGCCTTTCCCGGGATGCTGAGCGAGCTCGGTGCCGCCGATTGCTTCTCCTGGTTCTCCTTCCCGAGGAGGGCATGGTTTTCCGGGCGTTGCCAGACGGTTTGCTTTTGCGTGGTTTGACCGATGGCTGGGACGCACGCTGGACTGACGCTGATGTTGCCCCGCAACGGCAGGTCAGTCGTTTCAATGACGCAGCACATTTCGGCAGTCCGGAGCCTTAACCATGACGATCCTGTCGGTATTGAGCGCAGCGGCCAGTGAAATACCCGACAAACCATTGTTTGTATTTCCGGAGACTCGGTGGTGTTCCGAACGGCTGCTGACTTATGAAATGCTGGCGACACTGATCAGGTTCCGCTGCAATGGCGATCGCGGGAATCTGCTCGGGCGGGCGAACGAGTGCTGTTGATGCTGCCCACGGGGCCGGAATTCTGGGAAGCATTCTTTAGGTGCAAGTCCGCCAGGTCATCGCTGTCCCGCTGAATATCCCCAATCTGAACTGCAGCAGTGATCTGCTGACACAGGTCTGCCTCGACTGCGATCCTTCACTGCTGATTACGGATCACTCCACCGCGGATCTGCTCGTACGACGTGTAGAAAAACATCCGGAAATCAGCTGCATTGCCGGTCGTGACACACGACCAGTGGCAGTCGACATCTGACGTCAGCAATTCTGTCAGAGCCCAGCAGAACACGACGGCCTTCCTGCAGTACACATCGGGATCCACGTCGCCGCGAAGGGAATTCAGGTTTCGCACGGCAATCTGACGGCGAACCTGGAAATGATCCGTGATCGCATGAGCCTCCGCACGCTGCAGGATCGGGGGAGTAACGTATCTTCGCCGCACTATCATGATATGGGCCTTGTTGGCAGTTACCTGACAACGCTGTTTACGAAAAACACAACGTGGTGCCTGCCACCGGAAGATTTTGCACTGCAGCCCGCCAACTGGCTGCGTCCGAGTTTCTGAACATCGCGCCGGCGTCTGCGGTGCTCCGGATTTTGCCTATCGAATCGGCAACCCGAGAAAATCACCGAAGAGCAGTCGGAGGGCCTTGACCTTCGTCGTGGCGAGTTGCCTACGTTGGTGCTGAGCGAGGTCGTGCTGACACGCTGCGGGACTTTGCTGCCCGGTTCGCGGCCCTGTGGCTTCCAACAGTCCTCGTTCTTTCCCTGCTGCGGACTGGGCGAAGCCACGCTGCTGGCCGCAGGCGGCGCGCCGACACCTCTCCCGTCGTCCGTCACGTCAGCGGCGCGGCCATGATGCTGAACCGAATCGAACGGCCGAAGTCCGAGCAGGACAGCATCTGCCTCGTCGGCAGTGTCAGATATTCGACGGAATGACGATTCTGATCGTCGACTGCGATTCAGGCCTTCCGGTTGGTCAGGACATGGTTGGTGAAGTGTTTCTGGCCGGTCCGTCGGTGGTTCGCGGTTACTACAATCACAAGGATCTGAACGAGCATCTGTTTCAGGAATTCGAGATCGAAGGCAGGCGCGAGGATTTCTTCGAACCGGTGACACAGGATTCATCTTAGACGGGGAGCTGTTCATCACGGGCAGGACGAAGAGATGGTCATTATCCGTGGCCGGAACATCTGCGGAAGATGTGGAGCAGCGCATTGCCGGTGCACATGCCGACCTTCCAGGCCGGCGGAACGGTGGCATTCTCCGCCGATCGGAACGGACAGGAATCGCTGATCATCGCCAGCGAGCGCAACGAACGGCCGTCCGTGCAGATTCCGGAACAGATCACCGTCGCCATCCGTCAGCGTGTCGCGGAAGCCTTTGGAATCAGCCCGACCGAAATTCTGCTGCTCCGCCCCGCACGTCGATTCCCCGAACCACCAGCGGTAAGCCGCGCGGAACGGCTGTCCGGGAAGACTGGCGCCGGCAGGATTGAATCACTCTATCGCAGGAATTCACTGAAATCGGCCGAAGAATCAAATCGCGATTCGCGGACGAAAGACCAATTGCATGCGGCTTGTGCATGCCGTACACCTGTACCGATGTTGCGTTTCCGGCCGTATACAGTCGCCACGAACTCGTCGGCAACTTGGCACGGGCGACGGATCTGAGTTTTTCTTCCGATTTATTGTCGCTTTTGAGCATGGAGAGATGTCTTGAGCAGGAACATCAGTAGAAGAATTCGCGGTTTCACATTGATTGAACTGCTCGTGGTGATTGCCATCATTGCCATTTTGATAGGTCTGCTGCACCGGCAGTGCAGCAGGCTCGCGAGGCTGCACGTCGGACTCAGTGCAGAACAACCTGAAGCAGATTGGACTTGCGCCGCACGAATTATCATGACGTCCATCTTGTGTTTCCGCTGGCCAGCTATCTGGACACGTATTCAAGGAGAAACAACGCGGTCAATTCCGCGATGGGCATGGTCGGTAATGACGATCCTGCGTTTCTCGAACAGGGCCCGATGTTCAATTCACTGGTGGTCGGGCCGAATACGTTCGGGCAGACAGCGAATGATCAGATCAGACTGAAGATGCTGACAACGCCCCTTACCGCCTACATCTGTCCTTCAGATCCGGAAGCCGGAGTGAACCGCAATCGCCCGTTCCTGCAGAAATCATCCGGAGGCCTGTGCGCGGGGATGATTCTTCCAGCCACGATTGAGTTTGGTAAATCCAACTACCCCTGCTGCAACGGGAACCACGACAGCGACGGCATTTTCGGAAGCGGCGGCGGAAGAGTCAGCATGGCCACGATCACTGATGGAACATCAAGCATGATCATGAACGGTGAACTAAGCAGCAAACGATATACGCGGCAGACAGTCCCCACCGGGCCATGGGCGGCGGTCTGGGCCGGACGGAGCTGAGCTGCTGACGGAATTACCAGCATCTGGGCTCTTTCCGGCAAAGACGGAGTATCAGATGAACTCGGGAGGCACAGCGGCATCGCCAGCGGCACAACCGCAACGGATCAGCCGTTGTTTGCCTTTGGCAGTGCTCATATCGGCGGGGCTCAGTTTCTGCTGGCTGACGGCTCGGCCCGATTCATCAGCGAGAATATTCAATGGAACGATCTCGCCAACAGCCGCGATGATGTCGGCGTCTATCACCTGCTTGGTTCGATGAAGGACGGTCAGGTCATCGGCGAATTCTGAAAGCATTGGCGGTGCCCTGAATCAGGTCCGCCGTATTCATGCCGGGACCGGACCGCGGTATCCGGCTTTGCCCGTTTACTAAATGCTGTTGATGAGGTATCGCCATGTCGTCAGTTTTTTGCGGATCACTTCAACCTGCGACCTCTGGTCTGCCGTCTTTCGATCTTTGCCTGCTGCTGACCGCGGGGTGCGGTGGCTATACGGGTCCCAGCGATTGCTACAGAAACTGAAAATGCAGGGCAGGTTAAGTGGTGTGATTGCTGCTGCGGGCGGAACCGCCAAAAAGGAAGGCGGTTCCATGAACGGTTTCCAGATGACGGGATGGCAGATTGATCTTGGCGGTGGTCAGGTGACGGATGAGATCATTGATGCCATCATCGAGGTCGGGCAGTTTGACCCCGTGTTTCTGCTGAACTTCAGCGGCACCATCACGGACGAACGGCTGGCGAAACTGGATGCCAACGGGATTCTGCAAAAGACGATCGATCTGAATCTGAGCGCGTCGATTTCCGATGCCGGACTCGACCGACTTTCGAATTACTACTGCATCACAAAACTGAACCTCAAAGGATCAAAGGCCACCAGGGCAGGAGCCAAACGACTGGGAGACAGGATGATCGCCAATCCGATTACCACCATGCCGTTCAAAAAGCAGCCTCAGCTGGAAATCTGAACGACAGCCGTACGATCAATTCCTTACAAGTGGTTTCACAAACGAGACTGGCTCCCGGCTGACGCTGAAACACGTGTTGATTTGCGATCGGCGAGATTGCCTGTCCCGGTTTTGAAATGCGTTTCGGCGCCCACTCGGTGCATGTCTGACCGCATTCCGGGAAGTACGTTTGCATGCTGCTGCAACATCCGCATCAGCGCGTCGGCGATCAACTGGTGTCCTCGAGCGTTGGGATGGTGGTCTTCTTCCGTGTGAAACACACCTTCCCGGGTATCGGTCCAGCCCGACAGATCACAGACGATGAATCCAGCTTCCGTGGCAATCGGAATCAGCCGCTCCAGCAGCCGATCAGTCGCATCACCAGGAA
>CALOCZ010000003.1:0-121692 GCA_942491935.1 uncultured Cytophagales bacterium | reverse complement strand
GTATAATTTCTGAAGGTGCTGGTTCATGAACACAAAATCAAATGGAATACCCGGAACCACACTACTCCAACCAGCCTTTAAATCAGATATTAAACCAGTTACATCTCCAGGCGTTACCCTGACATAAATATCCTGCAGCAAGGTTCTTGGATAATAGACCACCAGCGGATTGATCGTATTATGTAGCGACGCATTATGGAAATTCTCAACCACGCCAATCACGTTTCCTTCGGCCAATCCACTTACGCTAATTTTTTTTCCGAGAGCTTCGTCCGGATTCCAACCAAAATACTTTGCCGCCTCCCGGTTGATGATCACACCTTCCGCACTATCTGATGGAAATTCGATCGAAAATTCTCTTCCGGCTACCATTTTCACGCCGATCGTTTTGTAGAAGTCCTCCCGCACTGCGTCAATAGGCAGGTTTTTAGCTTCTTCCATACCTTCAGCAAGTACAGGCACATCACCGTTTTCGCCATCCATGCGGCCACCGCCCACTGACACGCTATTCACCCGTGCATTTGAACCTATCACATCCCGTATTGTCCTGTATTTGGCATTTAATTCTTCACCGGGCATTCGGATGAGGAGGATCTCATCCTTTTCAAAACCCAGAGATTGTGATTGTAGAAAATTTATTTGTGAGGTTATTATGAAGCTTCCAATAATAAGAAATGAAGTGATGGCATATTGCAGGGTAACGAGGGCTTTTCTTAATCCAATCCCACTCTTTTGATGTATAAAAGAACCCCGCATGATGCTTATCGGATTATATCTGGACATAACAAATGCAGGGTATATGCCTGATAAAATTCCAATGACAAATCCTATGGTTCCAAATATTAATCCATATTCTATCCAGTGATTGGATTCAAATGTAATTGCCAGATCAAAATTATTATTGATATACGGTAACAGAACGGGGATTAGTATGAGCGATAGGAACACTGAGGATAATGCAATCAGGACCGGTTCTGACAGGTACCGGATAACCAATGATTTTTTACTGGATCCAAGGGTTTTTCGAAGACCGGTTTCTTTGGCTCTCGAAACGGATTTGGCTACTGATATATTGGTAAAGTTGAAAGCAGCCAGGAAGGTTAATAATACTCCTATAGAGCCCAGTATTAAAATGTATGATTTATTGCCGGATGATATATTTTCATTCTTGATATCTCCAAAATAGATATCCTCGAGAGGTTGCAGTCCGTATTCCAAGCGTTTCAAACGTTCTTCATCAAAATGTGTTTTGGCAAATTCAGGAAACAATGATACCAAAGCCTCTGGATTCACATCCTTTTCCAGCATTACATATGTATGAAAGGAAGTCCAACCAAAATCATCCAGAGTGAACGGGTATCCTGACGGAACCTTGAAGGCATCGAATGGCAACAGGAAATCAAATTCAAAATGTGTGTTACCTGGAATGGGTGCAAGAACACCGGTAATATAATATGGCATTTCATTATCTATTAATAAAGTTTTGCCAATCGGGCTTTCATTACCAAAGTATTTTCTTGCCATATCATCAGTAATGACCATATTGGTATTTTCGAAAGGGCAGTTTTTGAATCTCCTTCTGTTAATGGATAGGTAAACACTTCGAAAACACTTGGATCCGCATAGAAGATCTTTTCTTCATAGAATTGTTTTTCTCCGTCATCTGTAGAAACTATTGTTGTTGGTGTATACCTGAACCGGACTGATTCCTTAATTTCAGGGTAGAATTCTTTTATCGCAGGTCCCAGAGGCGGTCCAACGGTAGGGTAGGATTGCCAGGAATCCCCCCGGTTTGCATTCAAAATAACCCGGTATATATCTTTGGAGTTCTCATGAAAAGTATCATAGTTGATTTCGTGTTGAACAATTCTATATATCAGCATAGAAGCTGTAAATGCCAGCAACAAGCCAAAAACACTGATAAATGAATTGATCTTATCGTTACGAATGTTCCGATAAGCCACTTTTAAATAGTTTGCATACATAATCCGATTATTTTGAGTTGAGGTTTTGATCTTTTTAATGGCAAATGGCCTGAGAAAAGAAATAATCATGAACATGAGACTGAGATTAGCTCTCCATCGTTTCATTCTATTAAGATTATCATGATATATTTCAAGGATATCCCCCTCAATTTCTTCTACCAGGTCACTTTTACAGAACCAGTGTAAAAAGTCAATGGCCCATTGCGGAGGTTGTTGCAGTTGTTGTTGAGTATTGCTCATGCTTGTTCCAGAATGAATGAAGGAATCGTACCATACATATTTTCCCTTATTTCATGGGCTTCCCTGAGGCATCGTGCTCCGAAAGCAGTAATAGTAAAGTATTTTTTCCGCTTTCCCCCACGCATACTTGTTGCCTCTCCAAAATGACTATCCAGTAATCCCTTTTCCTTTAATCTATGTAAAGCACTGTGGATGGTGCTTAGTGTTACCTTTCGTTGAGTTTGTTGCAGGATCTCTTCTTTAATTGCTACTCCATACGCTTCCGGATGCAATGCACCTACTGCAAGCATAACAAGTTCTTCAAATTCTCCAAGGTGTGTTCCTTTCATAATTATGATAATATACGTATTTGCCGATAAAATAGATTCAAATATAATGTTTTATTCTTATTTGTCGATAAAATAAGTTTCGGAATTGGAACAATTAAATTTGGCTTGGAAAGGCATTCAGGTTGGATAGTAATAGGGTATGTAGAAATGGAATTAGGTTGATCCTGATTGAAACCAGGTGAAAGACATTCCGGAAACCGAATTCTAAGGAGAAATATTCTAACTTTGTTCAATTATTTTGTTGTTCCTTTTTCAAGTGCATTTTTAATGGCCGCTTTGGCGAAATTGCTGGTAACCGTTGCGCCAGATATAGAATCGAAATTCAGATCTTCCTTCTGATCAATTCCGGATTTAACATTTTGAGGTGCTCCATAGCCGATTGTCCCATAGAGTCTTTCGAAATTATAATGAACCAGTTCACCGTCTTTTACTTTGAAGGATATTTTTGCACCCACTTTGTTGAAAATAGCTGAATATTCACCTTCATATTGGCCATCTTCGATCTGAGACATTTTTGGTTGAAATTCACCCACATATTTGCCCGCATTTCTGCCGGCCATATTGAATGATAAGAGTCCTGCTACGGTTATAATTGCAGCTATTCCAAGTATGTATAGTATTATTTTCAGCATTTCTATATAATTTGCATAAGAGCCAGAACCAATTTATTCAACCAGATATCCTTCATCAATTAAAAACTGTTTCATTAATACCAGGGTTTGGTGAAAAGGCCGGTCATTTTTCTTTCCTTTATTGAAAAAAGCATGTTTTTCGCCTCCGAATAGAATTACCTCACATGTATTTTCTTTTCCGATCATGATCTTCTGAAATTCCAATATCGTAGAAGGTGGCACCAAAGTATCATCGGTTCCATGAAAGATCAGGGTAGGGGGTGTCGATTCCGAAATATGAAATATGGGAGATGTTTCTTTCACTTCTTTCTCTCCCCCAAAGCGATCCATAATAACAGCGGTGTTCAGAACAGGATTGAAAAGGATCAATCCATCTGGTTTTGGATCAATATTTAAATCATCAGAAGGATCGTTAAAGCCAGGTAAAGTAGCTGTACAGGCGGCAAGATGGCCTCCGGCTGAACCACCAGCAGCGATTATCCTGTTTTTATCAATATTTAGTTTATCCGCATTCTCTTTGAGCCATCTCATAGCTGATTTAGCATCAGCGATTGCATCCTGAGGGGTGGTGTTGTGTTTGTTTTTGATGCGGTATTCTGCTGTTATTCCAGCTATGCCCTGTTGTGCCAGATATTCACAATGCGGTTTGAATTGTCCTGTATTTCCGCTAACCCAGCCTCCACCGAAAAAGAATATGACAGCGGGGACTTTTTTGTTTCGTTTCATCCTCTTCGGATAATAAACCTGAAGGTTTAAAGCTACTGTATCAATTGTTTTGTAAGTATAACTTTCCGGTATGATCACGGATTGAGGATATCCGGGAAATTGTAGAAGAAGAATTAAAGACAAAATGGTTTGTAGAACTTTCATAGAGCCTCAAAAATGATTGTAAATATAAGTTTTGCCTGTCAATTTACATTGCATAATCCAGTATTCGTAAGTGATTGAGGATTCATTTATCTCAACCCTGGGTAATAGATTCCTTTCTGATGTCGATAAACTTGGCTAAAGGACCTACCAAAAAAAGCGCATAAAAAGGTGCATAAATGAACTGGTTCATTCTTAATACAAACTCCACCAGGGCTATAAGGAAGGCGACCAGGATCTGCCCTTTTTTGCTCCTCACGCCGGTAGGAGGATCTGTGATCATGAAAAATATGAACAGCTGATACATTGGACCAGTGAGGGGAGCAACTTCAGCCAGGAAAGCATCGCCTGTCAGATAACTTCGAACAAAGGCAAAAAATATAAAACTGATCACATAGGTAAAAGTTACATGGAATTTTTTGGCCCGGTAAACAATTACTGTGCCCAGCACCCAGATCACCAGCATTGGCCAGATATTATTACCCCATTGAATGCTTAAGCCCGCAACACTGAAGGGTGCTGTGAACAACATCCAGGAGATCCCGAAATTAGATGGGTTCCAAATATGCTTTCCTTTGTATCTCAGCACATATTTAGAAGTGATGGAAATCATGGCTGTTAATATATATGGCCAATAAAACATAGATCTGATCAGAATGCTCACACTAATGCCGGAAATGTAGGCACTTGCCAGGTTTTTCCATTTGCCAAAAAACAATCTACCCAAAACCAGATCTGTAATTATACTGGCAGCAATGGCCAGGATTACCGTTGTATAACTTTCAAGTATACCAAAAGAAAGATGACCAGCGAGAAGGATCAGGGATATAAAAATAGGTGCAGAATATTTGTTAAGAACCTGCAAGAATCCTGTTGACTTCTTCGTTTGTTCCTGTATTACTGCAACTCCTTCTGTTTTTACATTCTTCATATCGCTTCAATCACTTTATGCAGTTTACCCGTTTCCGGATCATCGATCACCTGTAACTTTCCTGATGGCCAAATGATCTCAACCTTTTCAACCGATGGGTTTTGGCCTAGTCCAAAGTGTACTGCCCTCTGATTCTGAGAACAAAATCCAATTCCTCCAGTCACTACCTGGGCTTGTTTTTTCCCATTCCAATATAAAATTACGGTTGCACCTATTGCACTTTTATTGCTGGCAATTCCACTTAAAGAAAAACCAATCCAATTGTTCAATGGATCCACCTGATTTTTATAAACCAGTAACCCCTGGTTCATATTGGCTACAATAACATCCAGCACACCTCTGTTCCACAGGTCTGCCATGACGACGGATCGACTGTCCAGAGTGGCATGCTCACAAACGTCGCTTGAGGCATCAAGGAAGTTCCCACTACCGTCATTTAGCCAGATCATATTTTGTTGGTATCCCGACTGGCTTTTTCCTTCCATAGCAGGCCAGTTTAAAGCATCAGAAATAATCGCCTTATTACCACCTGTAACCTTCGAATAGTCGTACCAATAGGATGAACCCTTTATTCCGGAAATGAATCCGTTTGCTACATACAGGTCCAGAGAGCCATCATTGTTGAGGTCTCCGAACTGTGCCCCATAGCTCCAGCCGCCCAGCTCAACTCCTTTTTGACGTGCGGTGTTGTTATATACAGGGAAGCCAGAACCTTCTGAAGGTGTCCAGAGGTTGTTTCCCTGCAGTAATACACCAACTTCTGTAATGTTAGAGATGTATAAGCTCTGTTCACCATTATTTTCAATGTCTCCAAAGGTCATATTCATACCGCTCTTAGGCGTATATCCTATGCCTGTATCCTTACCAATTTCATTAAAACTTTGCCCACCTATATTGATAAACCATTCATCTACAGCATAATCATTTGCTATGATCAGGTCCTGAAAACCATCACCATTTAGATCAGCGGTCCCTGCTGCAAGGGTCCATTTTGTACTGAGTAGATTTGCCTCTTGGGTTACATCTTCAAATGTGCCATTTCCTTTATTTCTAAACAGATAATTTCTGCCTCCATTATTTGCATATTCAAAACTTTCCGGCATAATAATGGTGGTTTTCAAATTCCATAAATCAATTTCTTCCCTGTAGTATCCCCCGATAAACAGATCCAGGAATCCATCCTTATTGTAATCAAACCAGATGGCTGTATTGGCATTTATCCAGGAAGGTAATCCGGCTTCTTCGGATACGCTTTCAAAGATTTCGCCATTTATATTTTTAAAGAGTTCAGGTTTCCCCCACTTATAAATAAAAATATCTTCATATCCATCATTGTTATAATCCCCCCAGATCGAGCCCATAGATACACCTGTTCCCTGAATATTAATATCCGCCAGCCCTACTTTTGATCCTACCTCAATGAATGTTCCATCTTTCTGATTGTGATATAAGGCATTCTTACTTCCAAGACGGCTGTTTGTTAGATACAAGTCATTCCAACCATCCTGGTCAAAATCACTGACAGAAACCGCAGCTCCCATTGAGGCAATTTGTGGTAAGATATGTTTTAACTGAGGATCTAACTCAGGGCTTTGGTGTTTAAAGTCGATTCCTGCCTGCCCGGATACCTCTTCCAGATAAAATCCAAAAAACTTCAATGCAGTGGCAGAATTGTTTAAAGAGTTGTTTGCAGGCCTGCTTATGGTTTCCTTTTTAATAATAGCCGGCAAGATTAAAAGGACGATAAAAAAGATCGTCACAGATACTTTTAATATATTTTGATTTCCAGTCTTTCCGCTCATTTTCTATCTTCAAAGAATACCCAACCAAACCTTTTTACAGGCATTTAATATTTGAAAAGCTACAATTTTAAAAAGAAATCTTCAGACTTAAGGAATACTGCAATAACTTTTTCTGCATTTAATACATAGAGTGAACAAATTGTTGCAAGAACTTGTTCATGGATTGCATATCTTATCGATTATTTTCAGCATTTTTTCGTAATGGCTACCCTTCCAGTAAATATTGAGGCAATCACTGCATTGATGAAATTCATTGTAATATTGATAGGCTTTGTCCGGGACTAAAGTCTTAATTTGTTTTTTATCTACTTTGGAGATAAGGCCATTACATTCCATGCATCTTGTGAAGGGCCTGTTCTGTTTAAATAAATCGAATTTCTTGAAGACTTCCCGGCCTTGATAAAGGGGTATTTGAGTCCTGATAAAATATCCTCTTTGAACCTGACCGTTTTTCAATATCCCCAGATCACGGGTTAGAATGATTCTCTTATCTTTTATTGAGCGACTTATGATTTCATCATCAGATAAATCATTTTTGTATACCGTATCGAAGCCACACATTCTTAAATATCTTGTGAGTTTTCCCAGGTGTGCATCTGCGATGAAGCGGGTAATTCGCAGAGGCTCGGGTCTCAATTGGATAAGTGGAGAGATGTCCAGGAATTCAAATTCTGGATAAACAGAGATTCTATCTCCGGGGCTATATGATACTGGAAGTATACAGAGATGCCGTTGACTAGTATCAGGTCAACCTCTGTGTGCGGGACACCTTGAGACTCAATAATATCTTTAATGCCAGGGCTTCCAAAAAATGAAGTTCCTAGCAGGTTTTCTTTTTATAACCAGGTAAAAAATCATTCAATTCTTCGTAAAACCTGAGTGTTACGCTTTTTCCCTGATTTGCCACTAGGGTATTTGTTTAGTTAATCCATTCAATTTAGCAAATAGTGGGGAACCTTTCCAATAATCAAAACTGTTATCAATAGTAAATAGGAATTTTTCTAATTTAAATATCAATCCCATGTCTTCAATTATTCATAAACTAAACCTGGTCCGGTATTGCGCACTCTTAATCCTTATTACTTTTGCATGTTCGTCTCCTCAAGATCACATGCCCAGAGATATTATTGATCTTAGCCCAACTATTACAGAAGATATGCCTGTACGTTTGATGGGCCCTTTTTTCTTTAATATGCTGGGGATGGATCCAACCGTTGAATTCAAGCATTATATTGGGGAGCCTCCCATGTATTACCTCGATTCATATATTACTTTATTTAATCATGCTGGTCCACATGTGGATGCCCCTTTACATATGATGCCTAATACTGCGGCGGTTGATGAATATGATCTTAATAATTTTTTCGGAAAAGCGAGGGTATTAGATTTCAGTAAACGCCCGGGGGATGATTTTGTCACACTGGAAGAAATTAAGGAATTTAATATCCAGAAAGGTGATATCGTAATATTTTACTGTGGGTTTAAAGTGACAAAAGGGCCAGATGAAGTTCCTAATTATACTGTTCCAACAAAAGAAGCGGCAGATTATCTTGCTGGTCTTCCGGTTAAATGTTATGCAACAGATGGCCTTGCAGTAGACAACATGCCCATGCTCGTTGATCGGTTTGGGCAGGGTGTAACCGACCTGGAAGAATTCGGACCTGTACACTATGCATTTTTGTCCAGAGGAGTGCCTATAATTGAAGGACTAAAAAATCTGGAAGCAATTGCTCAATATGATGAGGTAGTATTCGCCGGATTCCCTTTAAAAACTTCGGGAAAGGCTGGTGATGCGGCGCCTATGCGTGCTGTGGCTTTAATTTACTGACCTCGTATAATTTTGGGATTTTTTGAAAGTGCAAAACAAGAAATTCTGCCTGGTTTGAATGGGAGTAGTGTGGTCCCTTTTAATGCATTTTATCTTTTTAAATCCCTGGGAAAGCTCTTTCTGAAGTAATTCTTCTGAATACTGTTTAACACTTAGTCCACTGCATTTGTCCGGTCCTTCATCTGAGAAAGTGGCAATGGTAAGATAGCCACTTATATGCCGTGTGGCGATATTAACATATTTTCTAACCTCATCTGCTTCAGTTAAAAAATGAAAAGCAGCCCGGTCGTGCCAGAGGTCATATTTTATGGATGGATTGAAATCAAGAATATCCGAAACAATCCACTTTACGAGCGAAGCCCTTTTGCCAAGCCTATATTTTACTTTTTCCAGTGCTTCGCCAGAGATATCCAGGATGGATATATTCGTAAAGCCCTCATCCAGAAGATTGTCAACAAGCTTGCTGTCACCTCCGCCTACATCTATGACCTGTGCCGTTTTTGGCAGTTTCAATTGGCGGATCATTTCAAGTGAAGTTCTGGGTACATCCTGTGCCCAGCTTACTTCATGTGATGATTTTGATCTGAAAACGTCATCCCAGTGTAATTTTCTATCTGTCATATCGTGCTCAACTGATTTATACTAGTGATTCCAAATCGGGATTAACCGACTTCAAACTGTGTTTCCAATAGAGTTTAAGAAGTTTGTTTCCAATTCTGGATTTCCACAATATTTCCTTCCGGGTCTTTCGCATAGATTATGGTCAATGTTCCAAGGCCTTTCATTTCCTTCTCGACAAGTTGCCCGTATTTTGTTCCCCCATATTCAAGAAACCTTTCCAGTGTTTCATCAACATCATCCACATGAAATGCGATATGGGCAAATCCATAATGGTTAATGAGTATTTCCCGATCCTTAGCATCGTTTTCACCGTAACTGAAAATTTCAAGAGTAGGTCCGTTCTCATACCCTGGCAGTCTCAGGTGGATGCCTTCTATATGTACATCCCTGATCATAGTAATGCGATCAATCCATTCGCCGGACATATCCCTCTCAGGGTATACCGGTTCACAATTAAATACATCAATATAAAACTGGGCTAATTTTTCCCAGTTCCTTGCAACAATATTGGTATGGACATATTTGACTGAGTTATTCACTTCCTTAAAAATTTTGAGTAAAACCTTTTAATTGGTGCAATTTACAAATCAGACATGATAAGCGGGAAAAAAGTAATAATTTATTTGGAAATTAATATAAAAGTTTCTAAATTTAAATAGTATATAAAAAATGAAGTATATAAAATGTATACTACAAATAACAATTAACTCAATTAACTCAATTAAATCACAACAACAATGGTACGTCATAAAAAATTAAAACCCGACCGATCGATCTTTGGTCCGATCCAGCCTGTTATTGTTTTGATAATATTTGGATTGACGATTGTGATCTGGGGCATTAAAATAGCCCTGACTGTACTTGTCATAGTATATCTCATGTATTTTGCCTTTACGATGTATGCGTTCTTCCGGGTGAAGAATTATTACTTTATTACAGCTGGTTTTTTTCAAATTATGATGGCTGTATTCCTGACCTTCAATAAAATTGGCCCTATGCCTCTCAGTGAAGATATGATTCGGGGAATTGTTATTATTATGATATGCCAGTGCTGTGATGGCCGGATATGCTTTAATTACAAAAAAACTAAAATGGTGGGGACGAGAAATATTTGAGCTGGCCGCACAGGATGTGGAAGTTGATCCGGAAACATTTACGGAACGCCCGAAACCCTCAGGTAAAATTGTATACCGACGGGATGATTTGTTTGGATTTGCCCGCTATTACCAGAAAAACTTATTGGGATTATGTAAAAGAGAGGATAACACTTTGATCTTTATCCCGGTGAAAATGAGTGACTGGGCGAATGCATTATATAATCCGTCCTATAATTATAAGGATCATTCTTATGTTGCTATAAGTTTTGATGGAAGTGTGTACACGTTTATATCGAAAAAGGATTACCTCGATTACAAAGAGGACCTGGCTTTTGATCAATTGACAGCCTCATTAAGCAATCTGCATCTTAATTTCTTTGATTGGTATCAGGCTGGCAAAGAAGTGCGTATCAAGGATAGCATTAGGGAATTAGAAGGTAACATTTTCACCTGATTGTCATGGATTTTATCGAAGCCCGTAAACTAAGTAATTATTTATCCAAAGGGTATGCAGAGCACATTTTCAGACTCTTAATGACATACAAGGATATTTCCGCAACAGAGGCTGCTTCCCGGTTGAATCTTCATGTCCAGACCGTCCAGGAATTTCTTGAAACCATGACTTCATATGAAATTCTTAGCAAACAGGAAGTGTCGGAAAGCAAACGTCCTTATTTCCGGTATAAATTGGCCAAACGAAAAATATCGTTGGAGATTGATCTTGATAAAGTACTAATAGCCAAGGATAGAACCGATGAAGCTGAATATGCCATCAGGGAAAAAAAGAATTCAGGGGCAAAATTCACGGTTGCCAGAAGCGGAAAGCTTTTCAGCAGTGTATCAATATGGAAAGGGGATGGCCGTGGTGGTAAAGAAAGAAAGATCAATCTCACCGAGGCCCAGGGTTTGTTTTTGTTTAATCTTCCTTTTCCTGATGCTTTGCCTTTATCAGTTGATGAGATAATAACAAAATCGGAAGTGGATATCACTCATAAACCAGAAATACTGGATATAGTTAAAGAATTAGTCGAATTATCTGTTATTGAAAGGATCAAATAAACCGTCACCTTAAACAAGGAAAAACTATAGGGATTTCCGGATATATAAGGTCAGGGAACTTTGAATAGTCAATCTTAAAGGAATGGCGTTTTTTAAGTAATAACAAACCAAGATGATCAATTGAAAAGCCACAAATAATGAAAAAGAATATCAATATCGGAGGGATAATCTTTCACATCGAAGAGGCTGGCTATGATAAATTGAAAGAATATCTGGACACCAGGCAAAGAAGTGCTGCTTCCTATAATGCACCATCTGTGATAATGGCCGATATAGAAAACAGAATAGCTGAAACGTTTCTTAACAAACTCAAAGATGGACTCCAGGTTGTCACACTGGAAGATGTGGAGGATTTAATAGCAACAAAGGAGGGGTTTACTCCATTTAAAACTATAAAATACACCAATTGCATTTACCTCTTTTGATCAATTAAGACCTGGTGTTAGGATTGGAACATACGGATTTGCAGTAAATTCGGCAAATCATACCCAAAACTTTGTGATGCGTAGTAGTGATCAACGAAGAAGTATTCCAATTACGATGTCGAAACATGTTCCGGCCTGAAATCTAAGGATTGGGTTTTGTATCCAGTGAAGTATCACTTAGCTTTTCAAGCTGATAGTTGACCTCCAGAGACGGTAATTCCTTTTGGTTGCCTTCCCCTTTAAGATAGTGATCAAACCACCGCATCGTCCTAAGGTTAAAATCAAGCTGTGACTGGGTGTTTTTATTCCCATGTCCTTCTCCGGGATACCAGACAAGCCGAACAGGGGCGTTTCCATGCAACTTCAGCTGCCGGTAAAGTTCCAATGATTGGGATGGATGTACCCTTGTATCTTCCTTGCCATGCAGGATCAAAGTAGGTGTTTTATTTTTTGAAGAATATTTCACCGGACTCCTGTCATAGTAAAGTTCAGGATTCTCGTTGGGCCATATGGTCCAATGTACCTTATAGATTTCATAAGGAATATCCGTCAGGTTTACTTTTGACAACTGATTAGTTACTCCCACAAAGGGTATGGCAGCAGCAAAATATTCAGAATATTTGGTAGCGCCCAGGGCAGAAAAATATCCACCATAAGAACCTCCACCTATTCCGACTTTATTTTTATCGATATACCCTTTGTTTGCCAGGTATTCTATTCCATCGATCACATCCAGGAACTCTTCATCTCCTAAGTCCATATGGTCCATTTTCGAATAATCAACCCCACGGCCGGAACTGGCCCTGTAATTCGGCATGAATACAAAATATCCCTCAGCAGCTGCGATGTTTCCCCATCTGGAATAACTGGTGGTCCATCCGTTCTTAATGCAAGACTCCGGGCCACCGTGAATGACACAGATCATGGGATACTTTTGTTGAGGATCATAATCAATAGGATATTGTATTACCCCTTCAATGGTCAATCCATCTCTGGCAGCATAGCTTATTTTTTCCTGCCTTGCCAGAATGATTTCCGATAACCATGGATTTGAAATTGTTTCCCTGTTAAATTCCTTTTTCTTTAAATCAAAGCAGTATAATTCGTTTGGATGCTGACTTGTATTTGCAACCATACAAATGCTTTCACCATTCAATAGAAAGTTGCTAAAAACAATACCTTCCTGTCCGGTAAGCACCTTTCTAGAATTCTCTCCCAGTTTTATTTCATTAAGCGTGACATTTACACTTTCATCTGCTGAGAAGATCATGGTTTTATTATCAATCCAATCAACGTCAGTAACAGATCCTTCAAAACCCAAAGAGTAGTTTGGTATTTTATCCCAGGATTTTTCATTTGGAACTTGTACAGAAAAAAGGCTGCCTGAGACAGGATCTGATGAATCTACACCTGCTACGAAGGCCAAATGTTTGCAGTCAGGACTCCAGGCCATATTTGTTAATTTTCCTGGACTATCAACAAGAAGCGATTGCTGGTTTTCGTTAACCTCTATCAGGTAGATCTTCTTAAACATATATCTATGATCCACTAAGTTCTGCGGCGCTATCTGGGCAGCTATTTTCTCACCATCAGGGGACCACAAAAAATCGAAAACAGTTCCTTCTTGATTTAACCGGGTTATTTGATCCCCGTAAAGCCAGAATAGATTAATGTCCGGTATATCTTCTTCATAGACTTCTGCATCAAATCCCATTTTTTTCAGTTCCGGCTTATCATTTGTTTTTTCTACAGATGAGAATGCCAGTCCCAGGCCTTTTGGATTCCAGGCATACTGTTTGATGCCCTCGGGAATGTCTGTTACCTGTTCAGGTTCCATCGAGTCTATTGGTATGGAAAATACCTGGGATTTTGTGATATCATTAAATTTTGCAAGGCAGGATACAACCCGGGAGTCAGGTCGCCACTGTATGGATGAGAAATTCAGTTTTCCTGTTAGAAGAGGTGTGATCTTTCCTGATTTAATATTTTTGACAAACAGTTCCTTATAATTACTGCCCTTGCCATCTTCAACAGATCTGCGCGTAATAATGGTAAATGCAATATTTTTGCCATCTGGGGATAAAG
This sequence comes from uncultured Cytophagales bacterium, assembly GCA_942491935.1. GTDB lineage: Bacteria > Bacteroidota > Bacteroidia > Cytophagales > Cyclobacteriaceae > JAGTVG01. The sequence continues at coordinate 107,791 of CALOCZ010000003.1, read as the reverse complement.
AAGCTTCTCCTACGGTTTTTAACTTCAAATAATCATAAATCGTGAAAGGTCTTTTTTGCTGACTATATGAAAATGCACCATACAGGATGCATATTATCATGATTAATCCTCTCTTCATATTACCTACAGTTTATATAAAAAAATATTAAAAAATAATGTAGACAATGATACTGATTTTTAATTATAATGTAAATGACATAATACCAGATGCTTTGATTTTAGATTTATTAAATGCCCTGGAAATTTTGGCCGTTATAAACTATTATGCAAAAATCCCGTAACCTTTGAGCCGATAGGCATGATTACGGGATTCTAAATAACTTTATAGCGGGACATCGTATGGGATCCCGCTAGAGGTATTAAGTAAAACTTAATCGTATATTTAACTGTCTATTCTAATTCTTAATTAATTGTGAGATAGAGTCTTGGTTACTTTCTCAACCTGCACTTTGCCTTTTTCAAGAACTTCATCCAGTTTGTCATTGATCTCATTCTTTACCTCACCGAATTTTTTTAATGCAGAATCGCTGATATCTTCAGCAAATCTTTGAGCATCTTTCTTGAGCTTTTTGCGTGTTCTTTCTCCAGTGTCAGGGGCTGTCAATATTCCAACAGCTGCACCGGTAATCGCACCTATCAAGAATCCAGCCAATACTTTTAATGATGTATTCATAACTAATCAGGGTTTAAAGTGTTAAAAATATTTACAAATTGATAAAATTATTTACAAATCATATTTAATTATACGGTATTATGATCAAAATGGATGCAATTACGTAAAATAAAATAACGATTTTGTAAAATATATTGATAATTTAGTTATTCATTAGCCGGATTAAATGTAATTAAAGATGAAATATCTTGCAGATAATATAAAGTTTTTAAGACAGAAATTGGGATTAAGTCAGGAGAAACTGGCAGAGCTTCTTGGCCTGAACCGGGGCAATATAGCAAGTTATGAGAAAGGATCTGCTGAACCAAAAATCGAGAACCTTATTAAAATGATGCAGGTATTCAAGGTAGAGGTAAAGGACCTGGTTGAGAAAGATCTGGCTGGAATTGAAAAACTAGACCATGAAATATCTTCCCTGAAAGAAAATGAATCGTATTCCGAAAACCTGGTTAACTGGGAAAAGGGGAGGTTATTGAAACGTTTAGTTAATCGTGATGGGAAAATACAGCAATTTATCAAGCAGTCGGAAGAAATGCACAAAATTCTGGAAGGCTTTAAATTGTTTCATAAATTTAAAATGGAAAATGGACGAACGGTTTCTGAAGATGTTAAAAAGATAGCTGATGATTATGAGAAATTGCTGGAAGTGATGGATGTAATGCTTCAGACAGACCGGAAAATGATTGAATACCTGGGAGAGAAAGTGAGTGATTCCTCGGAAAACAAAAATTGATTTTTTTATCTATATATAAATTTTTAAGGATACCAATTATGACAAAATCCCATTTTCTTATACTACTACTAATAATCTTACTAATAAGTCAATCATGTAAAGAAAAAACAAAGCCCAATATAATATTGATCACAGTTGATGATTTGGGATGGACCGACCTGACATGCTATGGAAGCGAATTTTATGAAACGCCGAATATCGACAGGTTAGCTTCCAATGGAATTCGGTTTACGAATTCGTATGCCGCTGCCGCCATTTGTTCACCCACCCGTGCTGCGATTATGACAGGTAAATATCCTGCCAGAATAGGGATCACAGACTGGATCAGGGCGAAATTTCAGGGTGGTGGCGATGAAAACAGGGAAGGATTTGAAGGGCATCCTGATAAACCTTTATTATGTCCTTATAATCCCTATCATCTTGAATTGGAGGAAGTGACCATAGCGGAAATGCTGAAAAAACAGAATTATGAAACTTGTTTCATTGGTAAATGGCATTTGGGTACTGAGAAATGGTATCCTGATAATCAGGGATTTGATTTTAATATAGCCGGATGTGATTATGGCCAGCCACCTTCTTATTTTGATCCCTATATTGTATATCCCAATGCCTGGATGAAAGATACCCTGAATGGCTTTCCTACAATGGCTCCACGGAGAGCGGGTGAATATCTGACAGACAGGGAAGCGGATGAGGCCATATCATTTATTAAAACCCATAAGGACAAACCATTCTTTCTTAATTTGTGCCACTATGCCGTGCATACTCCATTGCAGGCAAAACAAGAGCTTTTAGAAAAATATGCAAATAAACCGCCAACCCTTCAGAAAAGTGCAGTGTATGCAGCCATGGTGGAAAGTGTTGATGATGCGGTAGGAAATATTGTTTCAGTTCTGGAAGACCTGGGAATTTCAGAAAATACACTGATTATATTTACATCTGACAATGGCGGATTATTGATTCCAAATGCCACAATTAATACACCCCTTCGGTCGGGAAAAGGATATCCATATGAAGGGGGGATCCGGATACCCACCATCTTTTACTGGCCCGCTGAAATTGAATCCGGACAAATTTCCGATGTTCCTATCACAAGTACTGACTATCTTCCAACCATCTGTACTGTTGCAGGAATTCCTTCTACTGAATTCGACCACCTTGATGGGATAAACCTGCTTCCAGCAATAACAAAAGGTACTGATCTGAAACGTGAGTCAATATTCTGGCATTTTCCTCATTACCGGGGTGCTGATGTTGTTCCATACAGTATTATTAGAAAAGGGGATTGGAAACTTATTAAGAGATATGAAGGAAAGGAATTTGAGTTGTTTAACTTAAAGGAGGACCTGTCAGAAACTACTGAATTATCAGGCACAAATCCTGAGAAAGTGAACGAACTTAATTCAGACCTGGAAGCATGGTTATCTGAAGCTGGGGCAAAGATGCCCATTCCAAAGGATAATATTTAATATTGGTGAGACTTGAATCTATGTTAGTTTAGATCGCATCAAGGAAGCCGGTTCAAAAATGACAAAAATAGTTAACGATAACTTTAAAGAGTAGTTAGCCCCGTGTCAAAGTTTGGATTCCAGCCCTTGGATTTGAAATAATAAAACTTATGTGTTTTGAACCTAAACCAATACACTTGTTGAAATCCGGGTGGCTTTTAACCGGGACTCAATAAGTCCTGGACCTTTATAGAGGCAATAATCACTCCGCACATTATTGATCCCCATTTACCTTCACGGCAGGGCTTCCATATTCATTTTTTAGGCAATGGGCATTTACTTTTTGCCAAATTCCTCAAGTTTTCGGAAGAAATCCCTGAATATTGGATCCCTCCTAACAAAATTCACAACCCTTATGAAATGTCTTGAATCGCTGAAACTATAGGTGTATTCATTGGTGACTATCGGGCTATGCTTTAAGTCTGAAGGTGTCCATCGGGGATCGATAACGTATGCAATGGCAGACATATCCCACAACACCTTTGACCATGCATAGTGGTCTTCGTGATAATCCTTAAATATCTCCAGGAGATAATCACCAATTGCACCACGGCCGCCTACAAATGCTTCCATCTCAGGCACTGTGGTAGCCAGATGAGTCACAACAGGTGTGCAAGGTAATTGGACAAAAGGTACACCACTGTCAAATACCGTTCTTGAGGCATGAAGATCCTGGAAGTAATTGAATTCCCGCTGACTTGGCCAGTTATGGCCATTACCTCCCAGCCATACCACGACAATATTGTTGATAATAGAAGGTTCAAGTAGGATTGCGTTTGCTACGTTGGTAATAGCTCCAACAGCAATCACATACAAAGGATCGTCCGGACTTGATTTCCTTGCGCGGTCTATCAGGTCTGTTGTTGCCGGACTGCTCTCAGGTTTCTCAAGGTCTTCAATGTAGGAAGTGCTTCCCCTGTATGCAAAATTATCCGGCGACAAATCCATTTTCTCTAGTATCCGCAGTATTTCTTCATAGCTCTTTTCCATACCTTCCCCAGGGTTTGAGGCCCTGCTGTTACTGAAAGGAGCAGCATACACGGCTTTCAAATCTATACTTTCCGGTGAAAGAATGGCATAGACCAGTGCAAACTGGTCATCAATTTCATTATATGTATCTGTATCGAATACAGCCGTGACTTTGCCGGAAGGAGGGATTAATTTCCGGATGCGTATGGCTTCATCCATTGGTTGATAATTTTGAGCCTGGCTGATGGTTGAAGAAATGAAGAGAAGAAAAACAATAGTCCGAATAGTCAATGAATTCATAATAAAAATATTGAAGGTTTAAAATATAAAAATAACAAATTATGATACGACTTAAGTAATATTGAATGGATTTTACACGAATCTGATTTTTATATATAATGATTAGAAAATCCTTGAAATTATGATTTCTGGCTTGAGGCCCGCGAAATAAAAAAATATTATTAAGGATATCGTGTCAATTCCTCCTTTTATGGTTAACTCCAATGGCGATGAATGCAATGCCTACACCTGCCATCGCAATGCCAATAGCTGGATTTACTGCGGTCATAAACACTATTCCTGAGCCTATAAAAGTGATTCCAATGGGAATGAATGCTTTGTAATTGGGCTTTTTTGATTCTGTCATTAGGATAGAATTTGAAAATAATACATCAGTTTTTATAAGGATTACCTGTAATTTATAAAAAAATATAAAAGTAAGGAAACTAAAACAGGACATACATTTAAACACATTCGAGATAATTTTAAATGTATTGAGTGGAATAGTCATACTTTATATTACATCCCTGATAACTACATTGAAATTTGGCATGGCCATCGTTTTTCTTATGATTATTGCTTCCAGTTTCAGGGATCAGGTCGAAAATGCACGTATCTTAATGGGCAATTATTTTGTTGCATTTGTACGGGGTATAACCTTTTTGCCCATTGTCTTATACTTTGTTCTCTCTTTTAGAAACAAGTAGGTTCAGGTCAACCTGACAGGCCCGAGTAACCCGGTTGGAAGTTTTGTTTTATCCCTGTTCATTTCAATCCAGCGTTCTGCTACCGGATTATCATTAAGAGAAGCACAATAATTATATAAACGATTATGGACTTTAATGATTAAAGTATTGCCTTTATCTTTTAATAAATTATCAGGAATTGTTAATGGTAGTTTTCCCCACCAGCGTGTTCCTATATGGGTTCCATTAATAAATATTTCAGCTATGTCGTAGACTTTTCCGGGATCGATAGTGGTATAGGTTTTATTCAGCAGGTCAAAGTTTAGTGTATAGGAAATTTCACCACTAAAATCCTGAATTGCATCCAATTTAGACAGATCCTCCAAATCGCTTAACTCAGTTTTGAATTCAGAATAAGTGATATGATGCTTAAATTCGACTTTCCAGTTTCCTTTAAGTTCAAATTCTTCATTTACAATAAATTTCAGATTCTTTTCCTCATCAACCGCACCTTCACTATCGATGATCAGTAAAGCAGATTCAAGGGGAGACAATTTCAAAACTAGATCTTCCGATGAATTTTCTGACAGAATTTCCCGCTTCAGGGATTCCGGGCACCAGCGCCATATCTTTTTGCCCTTAATATTTATATTTATATTTAGTTCAATGGTCCGGTCGCGGTCGGAGTTTACCATGAAAATGACATTTATTTCCTGATAAATTCTATGGTTATAAAACAGTGAGACGTCATTGGGTTTGATAGAAATTCCCTTTTCAATATCACATTCATCCACCATCCTTTTCGTCCAATCTGACAATCCCTGATGGGGATCAATTAATTGTTGATCAGGATCTTCTTTGAAATTAGCCCCGGATTCAAAGATCCTGTCACTTAGTTTCTTTACTTCCTTATCTCTTTCTTCATGGTCCTTGAAACCCGGAGACAGAAATGGCTTTTCTCCAATAAAAACTACGTTCAAGCCTTTTCTTTTATAATCAAGAATTTTATACAAAGTATCAGGGTCTATGGTTTTAACCTGGCAGATCAAAAGGGTAGAGTAGGCCATATCCCCAAATACCAACTTCCCATTCTCCATCCTGGCCTTGTTAATGATGTTATTGTTAATATAATCAGAACAGATTCCATTATGGTTTAATGCTTGCCAGATTGAGTGCAGGTACCATGGAGTCATGTTGAAAGGATTTCTGTCCAATCCGGAATCACTCCATACATCTGCAGTAGGACCCAGGATCGCAACCTGGGAAATGGCCCTGGTGTGCTGAAAAACGGCACTGATACGGCTTGTGTAGGCTGACCACAATGGGAAAAATTTCCACCAGGTATTGCGTTCATTGAAGTATGTGCCGAAACGTATCCACCCTGGAAATTCTGTTTCCGGAGGGAAATAATTATAACCATGCAGGACCAGATGGTTAATGCCAGCCACAAAATTCAAATCTGTAGCCTGCTTTATATATTCCAGAGAAGCTTTGAAAACTCCACGCAGATTTGTCATGGCCTCACTGCTGATTATTTTTCTACCAGCCAGGTTGCCACCGCTGGAGGCATATTTGTTCCATATTCCGTACCTGATCTCATCTATTTCAGCCAAAGACCATCCCGCATTATAAAGCCACTGATCACCTTCCGGTATGTCCGGTATCATGAAACCATCGATCATGTCAGTATATAACCAGGGGTGTCCGTATGCCTGGTATCGGCTTAGTACATTGTTTTCATTACACCAATCGTGATAAACCCGAATAAATCTCTCCATTAGAAATTCAGCAAGTGTCAAACTGAAATCGTATCGGATCCTTCTAAGTGTATTTTTAAGATTTGAATCTAATTTGTCGTAGCTATACTGTATGAAAGGCAAATATGGCTCGATATCATAACCCCTTCTTTCCCTGAATGACTCAATCATGTCATCCGCCCAGTTGGCCCCCTCCAATTCAATGCTGTCGCAAAACAGTGACCTGATCCCGTTTCCTAAATTGTCGTTAAAATACGGGAGCAGTTTATTGGACATATTATCCAAATATTTTCTGACCGCTTGCTTGTTAAAATGGTCCAAGACAGCTCCTGCACCACCAGGTGATCCATGTAAAACCGTTCTGAATTTATTCCGCCATTTTATGATCATCAACGTATGATCACCGTCCGCGATTTCAAATTTCAGGGTACCATTTTTATTCATATTGTCAGTGAGCTCCTGTGCATCACTGAAATTTTGTAAAGTTTCTGGTATTAGAATTATTCTCAGGATCTTCTCATGTTCATCTTCCGGTAATTCAATTTTCATGGACTTTATACCTGGACCGGTAAATCTGAAGGACTCGAAGGTTAAGCCCTGCAATGTTTCTTCCGGCTTTATGAATTCTCCACCAAAGGGCCATCCGGTTCCTACTATCAGATCTGTCACAAGACCTAGTTTTTCAGCCTCCTTAACGGAATGGACAAGCATTTTACACCATTCATCGCTGAGCCATACTAATCCGGATCCAGGGTTTTGGGCTTCCTCCGGCATAGCAATTGGATTTATCTCTACGCCACCGGCCCCTGCTTCCTTTATGATTTTAAGCTCACGTGAGATCTCATCTTTTGTAACTGCATTACCATTCCACCACCAGCGGAAGAAAGGTCGTGCTTCTGCATGAGGATCTTTGAAAATCCTATATAGATCATGGTCAGATCTTGGAATTGCATCATTGGAGCACCCTTGAAATAAGAAACTGCTGCATCCTGCATAAGTTGCTGACATTCCAGCAATTTTTAAGAATTCCCTTCTGTTGGGGCTATTTATATTATCTGGCATGAGGAGAAATTAGTTTAAAAAGAATGTTTTGCCGATCCGGAATAACCAGCTAGTGTTTGTTATAAATGGTTTCAGGCTTTTTTAAAAGTAACGACAAATTTCGCTCCTTTACCCGGTTCACTTTCACACCACACATTCCCATTCATCAATTCGGTATATTTTTTCACTATGGATAATCCCAATCCTGTTGAACTCTCACCACCGGTTGGTTTTGCACTTAATTGTTGATATTTGTGAAATAATTTTTTCTGGTCATCTGAGGATATGCCTGGCCCTTCATCTTTTATGCCAATATGTGCTTTCCCTTCGTGAACCCATAAATTTAAAAATATAGATTTTCCCTGAGGAGAAAATTTAATAGCATTAGAGAGGAGATTTTCAAGGACTTGTAACAGATATTGCCTATCGACCTCGGCATGAATACTTGTAAGATTTAAACGGACCATCAGATTTTTGTCCTTTATTTTGGATTCAAAACTATGGTATAGGTTTTTAATCAGTTCGGATAATTCTACTTTTTCCAGATTTAACTGATCCTTTTTAGCTTCAAGTGATTTAACATCAAGGATGCGGTCAACCATGGCACACATGCGGTTAAGTGCTTTGATGATCCCGTTGATGCAGATCATCTGATCTTCATCAAAATTCTCACTTTCTGATTTCATAAGTTCAGCAAGGGAGAGGGTACTTGAAAGAGGATTCCTAAGGTCATGGGCGATGATCCCCATTAAGTGGTTTTTCTCATCATTGAGTTCTTCAAGAGATTCTTTCTGACTGATTATCTGTTTGGTTTGATCCGCCAGTTGCTTTTCAAGAACATCATGTTCCCTTAGTCGGTTTACAAAAAGATGTAGAAGACCATTTTGTATTTCCTTATTTTCTGTAAGTAATCTGGAGAAACTTGTCCTGTCCAGTCGAAGTATCCTGAGGGTTTCTTCAGCAAAAATGGACGCTGACCTTGATTTGTTATCTATCAAAGCATATTCGCCAAATACATCACCTTCCTTTAAGGTGGATAATACGAGGTCTTCATCTTTGACGCTTACAGATCCTTCAGTAATGATGAATACGGCATCTCCCTCATCACCCTTCTTAAACACGTAGTGTCCTTTCTGATACTCCATATCCTCAAGTAAATCTGCAATTTTCTTTAAGGCTGGCTTATGAAGATCGGAAAAAAGCTGTATTCTCTTTAATAAAGTTAATTTAGTATTAAAAGGTGTTTCTGATTTACTGTCACTCATTTAACATAACAATACATTGTTTGACGGGTAGAAATTTAGCCAATAATTAGATAATACGGAAATTCTTGAACATTATTAAATGATTAAGAATGCATGTTTTGGAATTAATCACTATCTGAAGTATAGTACCTGTGTGCGTTTATTGTGGCACTACCCCATCCTGAGAGGATCCGGAAAAACTTCCTGAACTCAGTGACCTCCGAGAGGGGAGTAAAGGTTACTTCATGTTTTTCTGAATCGTAGAATATAGGATCAATAAAGAAATCCTGTCCATTCAGTCTTACCCGAACCCATGAATGACCGCCAATGTTGCCATCAGGAAACCTGGTCTGCATGGCTTGAACCGGAACCGCTTCGAAATTTAATTCTTGTAATATTTCTGCTAAAGCAAATGCCTGCTGCTGACAGAACCCATAACCCCTTTTAAACGCTTTTTGGTAGGAATCATAACTATTCCGCCTGCAATATACCATTCTTTCCTTCACCAATAACCGGGCTTCCTCTATCAGATCCAATCTATCAAGATCTGTGTTATTTAATAAATTTGCTGCATCCTTGATTGTTAGCTCATTTAAACCCGGGCGAATTCCCCCGGGAAGGCTAATCATTGCTGGAATAGCATATATGGTATATATAGTAAAAATAATGGCAAGAGATATGCCCAGGTAGGCAGCAAACTTTTTAATTATCTGAATAAATATTTTGAATATACTTCTCATGATTTGGATCAATAATATTGACGAGTATTTCTATAAATTGGTTATTTAACAATCCTCGAATTTTAAAACCCTGATTTGCCATGATTGAAAATAGGTCGATAATTTTTAGTAATCATCCTTTTTTTTTAAATTCAATTGAATTGTTAATATGGATTTAAAACTTAAAAACAAGATCGTTTTTATAACCGGGGCATCACGTGGTATTGGTGCCGCCACGGCTATATTACTGGCCAAGGAAGGCTGTGATATATTTTTAGGTTACCACAGCCGTTTTGAAGATGCAGAGAAGGTGGCTACGGAGATCAGAAGGATGAAAAGGAAGGTATGGTTGGTGAAAATGGATATCTCAAATGAAAATGATGTGGGAATAGCTGCTGAAGAGATCCGGAATATTGTTTCAAGCATTGACATATTAATAGTTAATGCTGGATTCAACCTGTTAACTCCATTCGATGAATTGAGTAATGAGGAGTGGGATAAGATCATTGATATTAATCTTAATGGGTCATTTTATGTAGTAAATTCCTTAAAAAATAATATAAACAGGGATGGTGCGGTTATTTTGGTTTCCAGTACAGCAGCACATACAGGTGCCCCTCACCATATGCACTACGCAGCGGCAAAAGCCGGGCTGATTAATTTAACCAGAAGCCTGGCAAGGGCTATGGCCCCGGAGGTTCGGGTCAATTGTATTGCTCCGGGACTTACCAAGACGGATATGGGAAGGCAGACGATTGGATTTCTAGCTGACGATTATCTTGAAAAAAACCTGTTGGCCAGAAGAGCCGCAAACCCACTGGAGATTGCCAATGCAATTGCATTTATGGCGAGCCCGCTCTCAGGTTTTATTTATGGCGAAACTATCAATATCAACGGAGGGAAAGATTTTAGATAATTATGACAAAAATTCAACATATAGCTATTTGGGTTAAACATCTGGAAGGTATCCGCCAGTTTTACGAGACATATTTTCTGGCTGAATCAGGTGAAAAATATATTAATCCAACAAAAGGATTTTCCTCCTATATGCTTTCTTTTAAAGGGGGAGGAGAGCTGGAGATCATGAACCGGCATGATATTAAATCCATAAAGGACCGTAAGACAGAATACCTGGGTTGGGCTCATATCGCCATTGGTGTTGGATCCAGGGAAAAAGTATTGGAATTAACGGAGAAATTGAGATCGGATGGTTACCAAATTGTCGGAGAACCAAGGACTACCGGAGATGGATTTTTTGAAAGCGTGGTTTTGGATGAAGAGGGCAACCATGTTGAAATCACTATTTAACATTTTTTATAGACCCACAAACAATTGATTACAACCAAACTGCTTAACTCGAATAATTTTCAAAGGCAGACGGTATTTTTATATATTTTCCGGGAAATAATAATTTATCTTTAAAAACCAACAATAGTATATTCCAGTTCGTTATAAGTTATAATTAGATTGGTGTATTCAGCCGGATGATTTGTGTAATTTTTAATAAAGGCGCTCAGTATGAGCAAATGAATGTTTGGGATCCTGCTTTCCTGCCAATGTATATATTCTTAATTTTTAACAGATACTTATAGATAAAACAAATTATGTCTCTTGCATTTAAGAAGCCTTTTGTCATTTTAATGCTTGGTGTTTTCGGATGGGCAGCCTGTGGGATTATTATGTTTGTATTATTAAATATAACAACCATATATTTATCGTTAATTATTCATTTTATTGCGACACCCTTTATCTTTCTGGCCATATCAAACCTGTATTTTAAGAAATTCGATTATACTACGCCCTTATTGACAGCCATTTTCTTTACACTTATTGTAATGATCCTGGATTTTTTTGTGGTAGCGATGGTAATAGAAAAAAATCTTGAGATGTTTGAAAGTATTATGGGAACCTGGCTGCCATTTTTATTTATTTTTCTGACTGTATGGCTTCGGGGCCTTGCAATTCACCGTGGAGTAGAATAAAAAGTAATATTACAATCTGAATAATTCTACCTTAAAATAAAATATTTCCTCATACAATTGGATGTGTGGAATTATTTTCCTAACTTTTACATAGAACATCTATGCATGAAATTATGACCGAACTATCCAAAGATCTGATTGCTGCTTCTGCCACCCCATTGATCTTATCTATTCTTTCAGTCGAAGAAAGCTATGGATATCAGATCATCAAGAAAATTACAGAGATATCTGATGACAGGATACACTGGAAGGAGGGCACCCTATATCCGGTATTACATAAAATGGAAAAATCAGGTATCATTAAGTCAAAATGGAAGGTAGCTGAGAATGGGCGAAAGCGGAAATATTATCAGATCAATAAGAAAGGCAAAAAAATACTGGATGAAGAGTTAGATCACTGGCGCTTGATCTTTAATTCCCTTAAAAAATTGTGGTCTGAAAAAGGGGCTCAAGGCTGATCATATTCATTTAGTCTGATTTTCTATTGCAATATGTACATAGCTATTTTTCGATTAAACGCCTATGATAATTGATTTGACCCAGGTGATAGGTGAGGTGAGAATGCAGGTGGATGAGAAAAAACAATGTAGTCATTTCATATCCAAATACATTTATTGGAAAGTTCTCTAATAGTTCTTCTTCGGATACTCCTTCCAATGTATTATAGATGGTTGTTTTTACTTCATCAATGTTTTGAAGTAAATCATTTACCGGAACATCTTTATTGGTGAATTCAGCATCTCTGTCCCTGACATATCCATTTTCACCAAGGACTCCTCCAATGAAATGGTTAAGGTTACCTATAATATGCAAGGCCAGATTACCCGCTGAATTTGAAATATTTTTCTTCACCACCCATAGTGATGATTCAACCTTATAATTTGACAATTCATTTTTTAATTTATCTAGGTCTCTGTCGAATAATTTCTTCAATGAATCAATAACCATAATAATGTTTTTTTGCCCTAAAATATAAAATAAAAAAGGAACGCCAAACATCTGGCGTTCCTTAAAATCATTAGCCGGTATTAATTATTTAAAATCAATAAATAAGTTAGAGATTTCCTTCGGATTATATGGGCTGAGATCAGGCAATCTAACTTCTAATTCGTCATATTCCTGGCCAGGAGAAGTGCCTCCCTGGACAAAACCGTATTTAGAAAAGAAACCTGGAGCCTCAGTATTGTGGAGATACGCATTAACTATAGCCGGATTAATGTTTGGCCAGAGTGAATAGATCTCATTCGTAAATACATTCTTTATGGAGTATTGTTCAAGAAGAATGTTCCGGCTTGGTTCGTCAAGGTTGCTGGACGGCAGACCGACTTCTGCAACACCAATATCTTTTTTATTATTTCCAGATGCGACAAATGCCCAGTTAAAACCCACATTGGCACCAAATAAAATCGCATTTGGATGATTGGTATTACCATATACATCAATTATATCTCCTTTTTTACCTACAAACATTTTTAATGTATTCACTGAATACGGATTATCCAAAGGTTCTTCCAAAGGTAAATTGGCAGCCTGAACGATCATATGTGCGTCATAACCATGGTCTCCTGCCTCACTGTATTCTAAGCTGAAAATGGCATCTTGAGCATCCATATGGTCATCTCTGTCAATATTGTAAGGTTTTAGTATGGCGATACCTTTTATCGGGTTTCTGTTCCAGAAGATCTGAATAGCTTTACCTCCATCTTCGTTACCTTCTGATGCGGCATCGGTAATATTCAGTTCAAATTCCCATTCAACACCGTCAAAAAAGCTAGTTTCGATAACATCAAGATTCTTTATTCTTCCATCATCTTCTCCTTCAAAAGAAAGTGACATAGGCTTGTTGATTCCATAAAGAACAACCGATTTAATGATATCTTCAACAATTTCCGCAGCTTCTTCACCTACATGGATGAAATTGGTCAAATGTATATAAACGATATTTCCATCCAGGGTATCAACAGCTACCCTGGCATTCTGGGATCCTTGCCGGCTTAATGCATCGGGTATATCTACTCTAAAACTTTCTGGAAGTATACTTCCTTCCGGTACAACAATGTCATCATTGTTTTCACAGCTGATTATCATAGCCGCAACAAATAATCCTAATAGAATGGTAAACAATTTTCTGGTTTTCATGACTAAATTATTTAGGGTTAAAAATCTTTTCAAAATCATAGTTTTAATTGCTATAATACTTACACACTACAACTTGATTTTACCCTGATATAAATTGTAATTTTTTTAGTTTTTTCCATTTTTGCCACATTTAAGAGCGTTTAGGGTTGATAAACGGTACTGTCTGAAACAACCGAAGTTGCAGCAAAGTAGCCTATAGCCCCCAAACTCATATTTGTTGGAATATTTCCCCTTTCTACATCAAAAATCCCCCCTCTCCAATTTGTTTCATTCATCATAGCCCTGATATAGGACTGAAAATTGTCATTTAAAGAATATTTTGTTCTTTTGATCATTGTTCCGGCGGGAAAACAGACCTTTTCCTGTTCAGGTTTAAAAATTTCATTAACATCCACCGAGTTTAGATAATAGACCACTTCTCTTGCGTTGCACATATTAGATGTGCAATCTTCAGCAGAAGACCAGTCATAATCTATTTCCATCATAAAGGGATCTCCGGTCTCAATTGTTACTAAATTGTATATTTCAGCAGAGTTATCACATCCTGAAATATTCAATGGCTGCATTGGTTCGACCGGAACCATAAAAGAACTTCCGGTAAATTCATAATTCTGAATGCGTACATATAATGTGTAGAGTTTCCCGAAAACACCTTGAACTGAATTATCCGTGAAATAGAGGCCAGGATTTTCCGGATCTTCATGAAGTATGAAAGTGTTTTGCTGATCTGTAATTGCCACAAATGCCCCTGATACAGGCTGGGCAGCCTCATTTAAGTTCTTCACCGGCAGAGATAATTTCACTTCATGCGCTTTAATTTCATTGGTAATTATACCTTCCACGACAAGTCTTATCGTTTCCTGTGATTCCGCATCAAAATCTATTTTCTCTTCACAGGAAAACAACATTATAATAAGGGCTATATGGGTTAAGATTTTTCTCATTGAAACTGGAAATGATAAGTAATTGAGGGTACGACATTATAAACAAAAGTATTTGTAGTCAGCAAATTGGGAGGATCAATTAAATTCCCAGGTATTACAAATTCACTATTGCTGTTTTCGATTTTATTGAAATTAATGAATATGGGGTTCTTCCTGCCATAGAGGTTAAAGATTGATAACCCTATTTGATGCTGGAACTTCCGAACATTTCGATTCAAACGAAAAAGGAAGGACAGGTCCATCCTGTGATAGTCGGGGAATCTCTCATTGTTTTTCTCGTGATAAATAGGCAGAGAAAGCCCATTATAATAATAGTAACTGCTGGGCATGGTTACCGCTGCCCCGGTTGAATAATACCAGTTCAGGGAAGTATTGATCCTTTTTGATATATCATAAGAAACAAATAAAGTTAACTCGTGAGGTCTGTCGTAAAAGGCGGGATATTCTCTGTTCTGGTTGATATCGTCTGTTTTTCGTAGAGCTCTTGAGAAAGAATACCCGATCCATCCATTCAAGCGTCCTGATGATTTTTTCATCATTAACTCCATCCCATAGGCTTTTACACTTCCATATCGGAGTTGTGTTTCAACATACGGATTTAACAGCATTTCGGCATGGTCGATGTAATCTATCTGATTGTACATCTTTTTATAATACCCTTCTACGCTGAAATTTAGACCAGGCCTTTCAGATAAATGAAAAATACCCAATGCTACCTGGTCAGCTTTCTGGTCAGGAATATTCGGGCCACTTGGCAACCAAACATCCAGGGTGGTAAACGGACTGATTGAGTTAGTCACCAGCTGCAGGTACTGCGTTGTGCGTGCATAGCTCAATTTCAGAGAAGTTCGTTCAGAAAGGAGATAATTCATGCTAAGTCTAGGCTCAATATTAAAGTAATGATGATAGGATTTGCCGGGGGCATGGTAGATAGAATCAGTAGTATTTAGGTCTTCATCATAGATGTATTCGACAGATTCGCCAGTATTATTCCATAAGCTCAATCGCAAACCATACCTGAGATTTAGTTTATCCGTTATAGTCTGCTCATTTTCAACATAGATATTGAATTCCCTTGCATGTTTCTTGGATACTATTGGCTGGATCCCAAGTTTTCCATCAACATAATAATTCCCCGGATCTAAATTATGACCACTGAAACGCAAACCCATGTATACGGTATTTTTTGAGTTTAGGTACCATGAAAGGTCATATTTAAATGTCAGGTTGTCGATGTTTGAATTCCAGTAATAATCCTGCTCGATCGAGGTATATAATCTGTAATTATAGCTGCTGGTATACAAGGTGGCATTGGAAAAGAGTTTCTGGTTAAAAACATGGTTCCATCTTAAAGTAAGGGCATTATTCCTCCATTTTATTCCGCTTGACGAAAAGCTGTCGGTAACATTGCTGTAAAAATCAGCGCCGGAATAAAAAGAAAGGAAGAGCCTGTTGTTGTCGTTTAATTTAAAGTTGAATTTTGAATTGAGGTCATAAAAATTGAAATCCTGGATATCAGGATTGAACTGTTGAAAGAACCATTTTAACCGGGATAGCCTTGTAGATAGGAAAAAACTACTTTTCTGTTTGATCAAAGGAACCTCGATGGCAAGTTTGGATGATATCAATCCCAAACTTCCATTAAGTGCGAATTTATTCATATTCCCATCGTTGGTGCGGATATCTATTAATGAAGATAACCTGCCTCCATAACTTGCTGGAAGATCCCCTTTATAGATATCGATATCTTTAATGGCATCGGGAATAAATGTCGAAAAAAGGCCCAGTAGATGGGAAGGATTATAAATTGGGGCATCATCAAGTAAGATCAGGTTCTGGTCCCGGTTGCCTCCCCTTACAAAGAACCAGGTTGAACCATCTCCATGCAATTTTATACCTGGCAAAGACTGAATGGATTTAATAACATCACCTTCTCCCATTAGAGTTGGCATTTCTGAAAGCGTACTGCTACTAACATCTATACGGCCCATCTGTGATGCATTCAATAACATGGATTCTTCCACAGGCCTGATGATCACCTCCTTTAATATCTCCTCAGATTTTGTCATTTCGATATTCAGAGGGTCATTATTGGTTTCACTAATGTTTTTCTTGAAAATCTGATATCCCAGGTAAGATACCTGAAGCGTATGTTCCCCATCAGGTATTGAGGTGGAAAAAAATCCAAATGCATTGCTTATGGTCCCTGTTTTCAATTCCGGGAAATAGATGGCTGCACCTATCAATGTTTCTCCTGATTCCTTATCTTTAATATATCCGCTTAGAATCCTGTTTGGTGATGTTTCAGTATCTGTATTTATTGATTCATCCTTACCAGGGGTTCTTAGGATTACCTGTTTTTCAAGGATCTCAAATGATAATCCGGATTGTGAGCAAAGTTCTTCGATGATGATTTTAAGTTCTTGATTTTTCGATTTTATATTGATTTTTACATCATCCGGCAGAATCTGAGGATTGTACGAAAAATGGATTCCCCCAATTTCGGATATCACATCTAGTGCTTCCTCCAATGAGGCATCTTCAAGGTTCATATTTACTTTTTGGTCAAGGTTGAGCTGTTGTGAGTATGTTTGCTTACCAATGAATAGTAATATAATTAGAATAAAAAATACAGGAGATAAATAAGGCCTCATCTATCTATCGTGTAAAATGGAAATCAACACCCGTCACCGGTAACAGTGATCGTTTCATCCTCCGCTATCAGTTCGAGATTTAAGGTTGATTCGATTACATTCAGTACGGATTCGAGAGACTGCTTCTCAAAAGTTACCGTAAGCGTGCATTGCCCCAAATCCTTATTATTCAAGATAATACGTTTATTGTAAATTCTGCTTATGGTATTTAAGACCATTGACAGACTATCGTTTTCGAATACAATCTTCCCGGTTTTCCATGCAAGGAAATTTCTGTCTGAATTCGTTTCCTTCAGGAGGTAATTGTTAGAATGGTTATAAATGCCTTTTGCCCCACTATTAAGAATTATCCTGTTTTGGGGATTTTCTAAAGAAGATAAAGCTACTGTGCCTTCAGTTACGACAACTTCCACTTCTTCATATGTATTATATGCACTTACATTAAAGGATGTTCCAAGCACCTCAATAACGGCCTCACCAGTGTTGATCTTAAATGGGACTTCCGGATTTTTGGTAACATCAAAAAACGCTTCTCCTTCAATATGGACCTTTCTTTCCTTCTGATCAAATTTAGTAGGATACTTGATCTTTGAATTGATATTGAGGGTAACTTCAGATCCATCGGGTAATATAATTTGTCTTATTTCAGTATTCGAGGCAATCTTTTCCTGGGTAAATTGTGGCAGTATATAATAAATTGTTGCTGCTGAAAGTATCAGGACAACAAAAACCGCAGCTATTTTTGAAAAACTCCATTGGAATTTAGATTCTGCCAATTCCTTAGCGGAAATAAATGTTCCGTTCTCGATATTGCTGAAATTCTTTTGCTTACTCCATTCCTTTTCCAGGTTTATATTGGCCACATCCTTTACCTTATCCATCAGGTTCCAGGTACTCTTATATTCATCGAAAATGACCGAATGTTCCGGATTTGCCTTTAACCATGACTTCAGGGTTATGTCTTCATGTTCATTAAGTTCATCGTTTAGATACTTAATGAACAATTCGTAAGGTATAATATGTTTTGAATCTTCCTTCATAGGTTTACTTATTATGTACACACATAAGTAGCCATTTACCCCTATATCATGCAAATAAATAATACAAACCACCAATTAACATGCTGATATATTGAATGTATTTTATCAATTTTCCTTTCATATGCTTCAGAGCCTTAGACATCTGAGTTTCAACTGTTTTAATACTGATACCAAGTTCCTCAGCGATCTCTTTATATTTTTTTCCCTCGAACCGGCTCATCTTGAAAATATTCCTGCTCCCTTCCGGCAATTCTGCCAGGGCTTTGTAGATCTCATTTCTGAGTTCTTCTGCCTCCATAAAATCGGATTGATCGATATAGCTGGAAAGTGATTCGGTAGTTTGAGGAATGTCATCCTGAATGAATTTCTTCTTATCACGGATATAATTCAAACAGCGGTTATGAACAGCCGTGTATAAATAGGATCTAACTGATTGATCAAGATGAAAATCCACCCTTTTTTCCCAGAGATTTGTGAAAACCTGATGTACGATATCCTTTGCTTCATCCTGGTCCCGGGTATATTTTGTAGCAAAAGAACACAAGGACAGAAAATAATCCTTGAAGATCTTTTCAAAGGTAGATTGATCCAGATCGTTTCCAGTTATGGAATTTCTCAAAATATAGCCGTTACTTAGGTTGACAAATAATTACAAATTAACCTATTAACGAAAAAATAGCCATTTAACGTATATGCAGTGTGATAAATTAAAAATCCCGCCTGCCTGCGGTATACAGGTCGAAGCGGGACTTTTAGATTTCATTACTTGAATGTGTCCTGGCTGCTAATTATATCAACAAATTTTACATTCAATTTGTATTTTGATACTTCTTCATCTTCATTTAAAATGTCTTCGGAAAGTCCTTCTCTCACTAAGTTCGAGTAGCTCATTGGAGATGGTTTATTATTAAGCAAGTTTTCAGAAAGTGCAGCAGTTTCACTGTCATCGGTAACAATGCAAACAAACATATTCTCTACCTGGAAATATTTTTTGGCTGCTGTATTTACATCTTCAACAGTCAGTTTTGCAAGCAAGTCATCCAATTCAGAAATATAGTTTGTCCTTCCGTAAAAATGCGAATCCATCAGGAATCCAAGCTCTTTTTCGGTAGTTTGGACAAATAATTTAATATAACTTCTCAAAAACTGTCTTGTCAATTCAAAATCTTCCTTTGAAATGCCATTTTTAGCCAGCATGTCTATTTCACGTATTGCCAATCTCAAAGCAAAAGGGGCATGCCCTACCTCAATACTTCCAAGTTCTTCATATTGTGATTTTAACTGGATCTCAATCTGGACAGGTCTTATCCATAATGAGAAGTAGTTACTATGTCTTGGAACATGGGCGAGGGGTAATTGATATCGACCGCCATTCTCATACCATTCGATATAGGTATAGTCTCCATAATTCATAGATCTTGTCCTTCTGATCTTTTCATATAGCTGGCCATATGACTTTCTATGCTCGCCAAGCCAGGAGTTGGCAACCATTAAGGCAGCAAAATCGTCATCAGCCCTGGTAAGGTCCAATGGAAAGCCAGCGTAAATTGCGGATCCAAGTGCATTTTCCTTTTCTATGATCTCAACCTGCAGGCCATCAGGCATATCAACTACCGGTGCTTCCGGTAAGGAAACCTGTAGCGAAGGAAGTTGTGCCATGTCTTCCATTAACTTATTTTTAAAATCCTCGCTATAGTTACCGGCAATTCCAATTAGCAGATTGTCTTTTGTGAAATACTTTTTGTAAAATTCCTTAGCATCTTCCAGGGTAATGCCAGCAACACCAGATGAAGTTCCCATGATCATATGTTGATATGATGTTCCCCTGAACAGCAGGTCTTCAAGAGCCATTTTGCTGTATTCTTCATCTGATGAAGCTTTAATGATCTGGTCAACGTAATTTTGCTGATTGGATTTAATTCTATTAAAGTCATTCTCATCAAAAGCGGGTGTATAAAGCAATCCCTTGGCAATATCATAGAATGAGTCGATGAAATCGCGATGGACCTCAAAAGTAAATACAGTGACCTCTTTGTCTGTAGAAGCATAGTAGGATGCTGCCATAGGATATAACAGATCATCGATCTCGCTCTTTGTGTACTGCGCTGAACCACCGTCAGAAATAAGGCTGGCTGTTAGCATACTCAATCCCTCTTTCCCTTCAGGATCCATCATGGAGCCAACATTGAACATATATTTGATAACGACCTTATTGGACGTGCTTTTCTTTAGTTCTATAAGTTCTCCTGCCTTTGTTTGAGTTAAGAATAACACTGACAGGGATATTGTAAATGCAATTTTTAAGATTCTCATAATACGCCTCCTTCTTCTTCAGGTGAAATGGTTGATATAGTTAAATGCTCAGGGATAAAATATTTTTTGGCTGTTGCCTGAAGATCTTCAATTGTTATGGTTTCGATCAGGTTAAAAAACTTTCCGAATGCCTCAGGATCGCCTGTAGCCCAGATTGAGTATGACAAAACTTCAGCAATGGATGTTGAACTGTCAAGTCCGGTAGCAAAGTCATATTTCACATGAGACTTGGTATCACTTAATACTTTTGGATCTACGCCATTTTCGATCAGGTCTTGTATGGATTTTACGATCTCATCCTTAACAGTCTGCAGGTCCTCCGGTTTGTGTAGTGAAGATCGTATAGAAAACAAATAAGGATCTCTTGTGAACATGGCTCCTCCACCCAGATAACGGCATTTTCTTTCTTCAATCACCAGTTTCTTATATAAATCAGATTTCTGACTGAAGAGGATCTGCGAAATTACCGATAGTGATGCTGATTCTTTACTGTCAGGATCAAATGCAGGTGATTTATAATTCAGTGATATATAAGGAGGAAAATTAGCGTTTTGAATGTGTGCAAACCTGGTTTCAGTTTGTTCAGGTTCAAGAGGGATATCCGGGAGATATGAACCTCTTTCCCAATTCCCAAAATATTTTTCCGCCAAATTATTAACCAGATCTGGCGTAACATCTCCTACTACAAGAATGGTAGAATATTCCGGCCTGTAAAAACGATCGAAAAATAAGAGTGAATATTCATATTGGTTTGGCATATCCACTACATCGTCCCAGAAACCCATGGTTGTATGCTTATATGTATGGTTGTCGAAAGCAACATCAACCGTCTTCTCGTTCAGCTGCATCATAGGACTGGCATAGTTCTTTGTATACTCTCCTTTTACAGCTCCAGCCTCTGTTTTAAACCCATGAACAGAATAATTCAGGTTCTGGAACCTGTCCGCTTCCATTTCAAACATTTTATCGAGCATTTCAGCATTGCCGGTCATGTGATATACCGTACGGTCAAGCCATGTATTGGCATTAGCTGCTGCCCCTATTGATTTAAGGACCTCATTATAAGTCTCCGTAGGATATTTATCAGTTCCCCTGAACATCATATGCTCAAAGAAGTGAGCAAATCCGGTTTTACCTTGCTCAACTTCTTCCCGTGAACCGGCCCGGACAATGATATAGAAAGAAGCGATACCGGGACTTTCATAAGGAACCGTTACCACGTTGAGCCCGTTAGGGAGGGCTTTTTGAGAGATGGTATATGGAAATACACCATCAACCTGTCCCCCATCCTTAGCTCCCGGGGCACATGCCAAAGTCAGGAGGATTAGGGGTAAGATTTTTAAAATTTTCATATATATCTTATTTAAGTGTTCAAAAAACAAGCTGCAAATTTAAGCGAATCATAAACGATTCTGAAATCATTTAATAAATATGATATTATCTTTCAGGAATTAACGATTTTAAAGGGGAAAACCAGTGATAGACTTATGTTTCGGCCTTGTTCCGGCAGGTTTAGCCAGCGATAACGGCTTAAATGGTTCATATAATTGGTGTCCAACAAGTTTTGAATATTAAACAGGAAATTGATTTGTTGCCGTTTAATATGGAATTCTGTGCCTATACCGAAATTAAGTAATATATAACCGTCGGTAGGTTTTTCATTTCTGTCGACACGGTTTTGTGCTGCTGTAAATCGCGTTCCAAAGTTTATAAAACTATTACCCAAAACATCTGTTAAACTGGGTATTTTATATTCGATCCCTAAAAGGGTTGAGAATGGCGGTGTGAAGGGCAGGGGTAATTCTGTGTCCAGATTGTAGTTGGCTACATATTCTGATATAAGTTCCAGGTGGATATTTTCAATCACATGGTAATCAATAGATAGCTCTCCGCCGAGGAATATGGCATTATCCTGGGTATATTGAAATATCTGTCCTCCTCCGGGGAGCTCTGAAAACTCAGCCGAAGGTTTAAGGTAAATATAATTTCTATACAGGTTCAGGAACGGGGTGATGTTGAAAAGAAAACGATCCAGGTGATATGAGAAGTTCAGATCAAACTGCCAGCCCCTTTCAGCATTGAGGTTGGGATCCCCCCTTTCATGACGAAAAGTTCCATGATGGACGCCATTAACTGATAATTCATTAGGTGTCGGGATCCTGTAACTCGATCCTATATTTAATTTTAAATTAAGATTGTGGTTCGGAAAATATGATAATCCAATCCCGCCTGAGAAATTAAAAAAATCCCTGTCAATCGCTGGATTTCTTAGTACAGAATCAAGCGGATCTCCTGAAAAGTCAGGTTCATAATGTTCTTCAATATTAATTTTTGCATAATCGAACCTCAATCCATAGTTGATCGTAAATACTTCTCCCGGTGATCTTTGTTCATGAAAAAATCCTCCGATAGAATTTTGAATAAATGCAGGAAGGAGGAATTCAAATCCACTAAAATTATTTACCTGATACTGGTATTGAATTCCAAAAACCCGGTTTGCATTTTCATTGATGGCCTGATTATACCTTAGGTTGGCCGTATACGTTTCAAGTTTTAAACCTAAAGCGAGATTATCTTCCAGTGCGGGCTCGAACCCATGGGCATGTGGCTCACCCTCCTCTCTACGGTTGTTGTTCTGGTAGCCGAGGTTTACTTCCAGCCAATTTCCACCAAAGAGAATATTAGAATTACTAATGATCTTAAAATGGTTGATCTCTTGTCTCGGAAAATCGATATTCCTTGGGTCACCATCATCTTCCAGGTTGTATAACCTGGGAATCCCCACTGCTCCTGGAAATATCCCTGCAAGCTGGTTGTAATTGCTTACCGTAAGTGTTGAATATCCCCAGTTTCTCTTAATCCCCAGCATCCCACTGATATTTCTTTCCTTTCCTGCTGTATTTTTAAGACGGTCATTATATATTGGGAGTATATATCCATTATAATAGAAACTATCTGCAGGTACCCGATAATCCCCAAAATCCTGTGTTGAGAACCTTGCCTGATAAACCAGGCCCCCTGTATTGCCTTTAAGCATGGTACTCGTACCTATCAAATGATTATTGCTCTTGTAGATCCCGGTAAATTGTCCTTCCAGTGTGCCTTCTTCAGCCAGGTAAGGATTATTGATGATTATTATACCCCCCATACCATCTGAACCATGTTGTAAAGAGGCTGGTCCTTTCACGATTTCTATTTGTTCCGGATCGAACTGATCAATTTCTAACCCGTGATCTGCACCCCACTGCTGTCCTTCCTGTTTTATCCCACGGTCCGTTACGATAACCCTGTTGAAACTTAAACCACGTATCACTGGTTTGGCAATACTTACTCCGGTAGTTATGGCATTTATTCCTGGTAGCTGTTGAAGTGAACTCATTAATGTGCCGCCTGGATTTTTTTTGAGGAATTCCTCGGATATGGTTTGGGTGGTTAGAGATTGTTCTACCTGGCCGGTTTTAAAAGGATCACTTTCAATCACAATCTCCATGAGTTCAAGCGAGGAGGCAACTATGAAAAAATCAAACTCATGTATGTCTTTTGTCAGATTAACATATTGATATAAACTATGATACCCCATGAATTTGATATGTATATGGTAACGTGCCGGTTTGAGATCGACGAATTTGAAATAACCCTCTGCATCGGTGATGGTTCCTTTGACCAATTCATGGATGTATACCTCAGCCCCCGGCAATGGCTCCCGGGTCTCTTCATCGTAAACCCTGCCTCCAAGAGTATAACTTGCTGTTTGAGATAATGCACTGTACGGTTCTAAACCAACAAGAAATATCAGGGTACAACCTAGTATGATAATGAATTTTTGCAATTGTTAAACTTTCAACAAAATGGTATTAATTTGTTTTATGCAACACTGATGCAAAAATAACACAGTTTTTATGAAAATGCCTTTTATTTTCCTTTCAATAATATTTTAATTTCTTCTTACAAACGCGTTTAGGCTTGTAGAATAATTACATTTCCGACCGTTCATACCTTATTCAATTTCTGTTCATTTTTTATTTAGAAAGCATATATTTACAATGGTTTACAAGTAAACATATCCAATGCTAAAACAATACCTTCTTATAGCCTTTCGCATAATGTGGAGGAATAAAACATTTGCCTTCATAAATCTACTCAGTCTGTCAACTGGGATCACGTTTTGTCTTCTGATCTTTACTTTCATTAATAAGGAAACCTCGCATGATAAGTTTCACAGGAATGGGGCACGGATCTTCCGGGTAGTTAATCATTACTCTGACCTGGAAGGGGGTACGGAAAAGTCTGCTTTGCAGGACCACAAATTTGTTGAGATCTTCACTGAAAGTATTCCCTCACTGGTCCGGGCGGCTGCCTTCCAGAAAGCCGGAGCCTGGATCAGGCGGGATGATAAGATCTTTAAAGAAGATCTTGCATTCGCTGACTCAGCATTTCTTGAGATATTCAAATTTCCAGTTCTGGCTGGCGATCCTAAAACGGCATTATATGACCCTCAGAGCGCTGTAATTGTAAGGGAAGTGGCTGACAGGTTTTTTGACGTAGAAGATGGGGACTATCAAAAGATCCTGGGTGAAATGTTGACCTTACCAAAGGGTGATGAACGGCTTTTCAAAGTAACGGCGGTGCTGGAAACCCTCCCAAAAAATTCCAGTTTGCAATTCACGGTTCTGACTCCCTATAAAAACAATGAACCATATCCGGAAAGCAATAATTTTTTCGGCAATTGTTCCGTCTATATAGAACTTGAATCTGCCCAGGATAGGGCTGGTGCCAGTGAAGCGGCTAACAGCCTGGTGGAAATACATCTGGCCGAAAAATTTGAAATGGCACGGAGATTTTTTGAGGGTGATGAGGAATTGTTCTTTGAATTCATCCTTCAACCTTTATCAGATATATACCTGAATGAAGAGATCTGGAATCCATACGAAGAACATGGGAACATCAAATATGCATATGTGCTTTCTTCGATTGCTGTTCTTGTATTGCTTGTTTCATGCATCAATTACATTATGTTAACCACTGGCCGGACGATACAGCGACTCAGGGAAGTGGGAATGCGAAAAGTACTCGGGGGTACTACCCGTCATATTGTAAATCAATTCATGAGTGAGGCTTTCCTGAATTCCATTTTATCCCTTCTTTTTGCCATTGTTTTATCCGGCCTGTTCTTACCTGTTTTCAATCAACTCAGCGAGCGTGAACTAACCCTTTTTCTTTTAGACAGGAATATGATCCTTTTCATACTGATCCTGATCCTGATTATAAGTCTCTTGATCGGGATAGCTCCGGCAATCAATATCAACAAGATGAATCCCCAGGATATCTTTCAAAGCAGGATCAGGTATAAAGGTGGAAGGTATTCCAGTATTTTCGTTATTGCTCAATATACTATGACCATTGGTTTGATAATATCCACTTTCATTATTATCAGGCAGCTCAACTTCCTCAGGGATAAAGAAACAGGATTTAACAGAGATCACGTGGTTGTCATCAGTTTACCGGATGATTTTAGTTCGAATGAGATCAACAACCTTAAGCAATCCCTGGTCTCGAGGGCAAACATCACTAATGTGACGGGAAGTGACCGGAATTTTGTTTCAGGGAGCAGCTCAAACATCATAAAGCGTGAAGATGAGCAGACAGTCATCGTCAGGTTTTTAAGGATTGATCCTGATTATATTGAAACCCTGGAGATCCCCTTGATCATGGGCAGGAATTTGTCCTGGGAAGCTGCAGCGGATACCTTTAATTCTGTGTTGGTCAATGAGAAATTTATCCGGGAGATGTTATGGGATGATCCTATTGGGAAGAAAGTACCGGAAGAAGAAGATGACTCTGAAAATCCGACTGTTGTAGGGGTTGTTCAGGATTTTCATTTCGACAGTATGGAGGATGAGATCATGCCTCTTGTTTTGCATATGAATCCACACCGAAACAGTATCTGGAGCCTGTTTGTACGAATAAATGCAAACAACGTACCAGGTTCCTTAGAAGATATTACTGCTGCATGGAAGGAAATAGCACCAGACCGGCCCCTGAATTATGCCTTTCTTGATGAGAGCCTGGATGAACAATATGATAATGAAGAACGTTGGGGCAAGATTGTCGGTTATGGATCCGGGTTCAGTATTCTGATCTCCTCCCTTGGACTGCTGGGATTGACCCTGCTGATCGTGACAAGAAGAACCAAGGAGATCGGTATCCGTAAGGTAAACGGGGCAAACTATACCGATATCCTGTTTCTGATCTTCAAGTCGTTTGTGGCCTGGATCTTCATTGGCCTTATACTTGCTACCCCAATTAGCTTGTATGCTATGAATCAGTGGCTTCAAAATTTTGCTTATAAAGCCAATATCAGTGTATGGGCATTCCTGCTTGCAGGTTTTATTGCACTTGTTGTCGCACTAATTACTGTAGGATGGCATACTTATAAAGCCGCCACCCGGAATCCTGTGGAAGCGCTGAGGTACGAATAGTACTATAATGATTTTAATTAAGGTTTGAATGATAGACGTTTTTTGGGAGGTCGATCTAATAATAATTGATATCATTTCTGAACCTGGAATGGAAAATTTTGAGATGGTAGCAAAAGAGAATTAGTATTAATATCGGAATAATCAATTGCAATGCAGGAAAACATACATACTACCGAACAATTGAGAATTGAAAAAAAAGCTTCTGAGACCGCAATGTTTGCTGCCATGCATCGACATTTAGCCTATAAGGAAGAAGATCCTTCATTTAAGGGACCAGATCATATGGCCAGGTTGTTTGTACCAGGTAGGGCTAAATTCTTTCTTTCCTTTAAATTTATACGAAAACTGATTCGTAAAAAGCTGCGTAAGGGAGTCCCGGGTACATTCGAATATATGGTTGCCCGGACAAAGCATTTTGACAACATTTTCAATCAAGCCCTCCTGGAAAATATACCTCAGGTGGTATTACTTGGAGCAGGATATGATACACGTTCCATCCGATATAAAGATCAAATTAAGGATACAAAGATTTTTGAACTTGATACTCCAATCATCCAGCTACAGAAAAAGAACTTATTAAAAAAGTCTAAAATATCCACCCCAGATCAATTGACCTATGTTCCAATTGATTTCAATAAAGAAAGTTTAAATGACGTATTGCCAGTGGCTGGATATAATACAGCTCTGCAAACTGTCTTTTTGTGGGAAGGAGTGACCTATTATCTTACAGAAGAGGCGATAAGGGATACACTTTCTTTTATTAATATTTTTTCAGGTCCTGCGACTACTTTGGCATTTGACTATTTTTTGAAGGGAGTAATTTCAGGCGATGCAGAGCATTACGGAGCCAAGGAGATTAACAGTGAGGTCCGGAAATCCGGAGAACCTTTTCGATTTGGACTTGAAGAGGGGCAAATCAATTCCTTTCTATCGGAAAATGGATTTGAAATAATATCTCATTATTCTCCGGAAGAATTTGAAAAGAAATATTTATACGATGATCAGGGAAGATCTTATGGCAGAATGTATGGCTTTGCCTGTAATGTAATTGCCAGAGTAAAGGCCTGAAGGAGATTTATTTAGCTATATGCCTTTTCATTTTAAAAATTGACGCTTAATTTTTTTGTAAGGTTTATAGCGGATGTAAGAACTATATCCCAGACTGCAATTTTGGGTGGTGTTCTGGTACCCAGACTTGATAGGTGTTTATTTAATGGGTATATTCGGGTCATTGTAAAAGTCAGTTGAACAAGAGTAATCACATAATCAATAATAAACCACCTACAAAAAGTACGGGGATAATTACAGATATCCTTTATTTCTTTTTACATAAACCAAAGCATCCTACCCTGGTCAAATTTAATTCATTGGAAGAGAGGATTCAGTACAATCAGAGGATTATTCATCGGATTGGAATTGATACAAACCAGTATTCCGTTCTGAACATAAATAGAATCAGCATCGAAGCCCCGGTTAGTTATGTTTTCAATGAATTATTGGATTTCAATGGCAATCCGCTTTGCTGGCCCAACCATATTGCAAAAGTTGATCGAATTAAAAACAGCCTGAAAAAGATACGCATTCTGCCATTTGGGTGGAAAAAGTATCCTTTCAGGTTCATGAAAAGTTTTTTTGGACTGCCCCTGATACCGCTGTTTCAGCTTAAGGCTGTAAGCATTAAAAAAATACCGGATAAATTTGACACTGACAATCCCCGCTATTTTGTATATGATTGTTCAGGGGGTTATCCTATAGGAATATTGGCCATCTATGTTCGGTCATCGATTCCTGAAATGGGAGAAACAGGGAAATCTCAGTTATTCTTCGGGGTGAGTTTTAACTTCTTTGGGAAAAAAAAATGGCAGGAGAAACGTAAACTGGTCAATATACTCTGGGAATGGGTGCACAACCGCGTAACCGCCAATGTTTTAAATCGCATCAAGCAATTAAGTGAATGGCGCATTGAAACCATTCAGGAAAATAACTCAGAAGATATTGCCCGGTAGGTCATCGGTGGTGTCCAGGCCATTGACGAGGCCAAAGTTTTCAGACCACCGATTGTTAACCGGAATGTGGAATTATCAGCCTCCCAATTCCTCCATTTTCTTTGTTACATGCGACATCACCTCTTCAAATTCTTTCTGCGGGCTGAATTCAACGAATTTAATGTCTTCCTCAACGATGCCGGTATGGCCAGCTTGCCAGTAATAGACATCTCCGGCCCGCGAAACTTCTTCCGTCCCGTCGTCATAGATCAGTTTTATCGCACCTTCAATAACATAGCCCCAATGTGGACAATGACAACTATCGTTATCCAGGCCTTTCAGTAAGGGTGTAAAATCAGTGCCTGCCGGCAGTTCATTATAGGCTACTTTCATTCCACCATACCCCGCGATCTGACGCATGATCATTCCGGGTGCTTCCATGAACACAGGAAGACTTTCTTTGTTAGCTTTCATAGATGTAAAATTTAGTTTAAGTAATCTTACAAAGTAGAAAGATTTTATTCAAGGTCAAAAATTAAGTCGTTTTAATTTGAAATCTTCTAGATGATCCGGATAGAGATAAATAACTACTCATTTTTGTATTCCAGATCTATTTATATACGGGATCGACTACTTAAATAATCCACCAAGGATGCCTGATTTCAGTGGTTTCGCTTCGTAACCAGCTTCGTGCACCTTGTCAATAATTTCTTTTTCTGTCAGGGTGTTTGATTTTACCTCCAGCACCTTGCGTTTGTCGTTCGTATCCACATTCCATTCCGCATCCTTCAATTCATTCAGATAAGGAGTCACAGAATTGATGCATCCGCCACAATTAATATTTGTCTTGAATTTATATGATTTCATGTTAATTTATTTTTTTTCCTTTTAACCTAAGACTATTTGCTACAACCGATACTGAGCTGAAAGCCATAGCTGCTCCGGCAATCATCGGATTAAGAAGAAAGCCCCAAACAGGGAATAGTATTCCTGCGGCAATGGGGATAGCAAGTACATTGTACCCAAATGCCCAGAAAAGATTCTGATGAATAGTTTTTACCGTTGCCCTTGACAACAATATAGCACTTCGTATGTGATTGATGTCGGATTTCATTAATGTAATTCCTGCAGTCTCCATAGCTATATCGGTACCACTTCCCATGGCAATGCCTATATCCGCTTCAGCCAGGGCTTCTGCATCATTGATCCCATCACCGGCCATGGCAACAATTTTTCCCTGCTTCTTAAGTTTTCGTACAAAAGCTCCTTTTTGTCCGGGCAGAACATTTCCCTGATAATGTTCAATTTTCAATTTCAACGCAATATCACGGGTAACACCTTCATTGTCACCGGACAAAAGCGATACATCCAAACCCAGGTTTTTTATATCCTGTATGGACTGCTCCACGCCTTCCCTTAATGGGTCTTTTATACCCATTATGCAGATTACCTCTTTTTCATTTGCGAAATATGAAATGGTATGGGCATTTTCCCTTAGCTCTTGTTCAAATTTGAGCAATTCAGAATCTATTGAAAGCTGATTTTCACTGACCAGGTTCTTAGATCCTGCATAATATGTTATCCCTTTTATTGTGCCTTTTATTCCAGAACCCGGGATATTAAGAAAATCAATATCATCCAAATCCGGGACCTCCATTTTAAAGTGATCAATAATGGCTTTTGCAAGCGGATGTTCCGAGAGCGATTCAAGGATTAGCAATTTCTCTATTTCATGTTCTTGATTGTACTTCTTATTCCAGTGGATCTTTTGAACTTCAGGTTTTCCCAAGGTTATGGTTCCTGTTTTGTCCAATACCAGTGTGTCAATTTTCTTTGCCTGTTCAAGACTCTCAGAATCCCTGATAAGTATACCCATTGATGCGCCCTTTCCTATCCCAACCATCAGGGCAGTAGGCGTTGCAAGGCCCAAAGCGCAAGGGCATGCAATGATGAGAACAGTGATCAGAATTAAAAAGGAATAGGTGATCTGAGGTTCCGGCCCGGCGAAATACCATATCGAAAAAGCAAGTAGTGCTATCGTAATCACTACCGGGACAAATATCGAAGCAATTTTATCTACAATTTTCTGAATCGGTGGCTTACTCGATTGTGCTTTTTTCACCATTTCAATAATCTGTGCCAGCAGGGTAGTGGTTGATTCCTTTTCTACCTTTACTTTGAGCGTTCCATTCTGATTTAATGTGCCGGCGTACACATAGTCGTTTCCGGTTTTATAAGAAGGAAGGGGTTCTCCATTGATCATACTTTCATCCACAGAAGAGGAACCGCTTTGCACATAACCATCGAGGGGTATTTTTTCACCTGGTTTCACAGTAAAAACCTCATTCTTTTTAACTTCAGCCACCGGTTTTGTCAGTATGCTGCCATTTTGATTTACCTCCACAAATTTGGGCTGCATTCCCATTAGTTTTTTTATAGCCCCCGTAGTTCTGAATTTAGCCCTTTCTTCAAAATACCTGCCCAGGAGGATTAGCGTTATGATCACGGTGGCAGATTCATAGTACACATGCGGTTCCAGTCCCCGGGATGCAAAGAATTCCGGATAAAAGGTATTAAAGACACTAAATAGATAGGCGGAGCCTGTGCTCAGTGCGACCAGGGTATCCATATTGGTACTTAGATGTCTGGCTTTTTTGAATGCCACAATAAAGAATTCCGAACCAGACCAGAGCAGGACAGGGGTAGAGAGAATGAATAAAATGTAATTTGCTTTAGGGATCGCATCGTAAAAGAACATGGATAGCAGGAAGACCGGGATAGTAAGGACTGATGATGCGATCAGTTTCACCTGAAGGTTTTTTAATCTTTTGATATATTCAGCCTGATCATCATAATCCATTGTTTTTACTACCTGGTAGCCGATCTCATCTGCCGCCTTTTGGATGTTTTTAAAAGCTATGGTATTTGGATTAAACTCAATTATGGCTGAATTGTCTGCATAATTTACAGAGACCTGATTAATGCCGGGTTTGGTTTTAAGGTGAGATTGAAGGCCTGTAGCACAAGCTGCACAGGTCATACCTTTCACTGCATACGTCTCATGAACGATTTGATTTTCCATCGGTCTACAATTTTACGAAGATTTGCGGAGAAAAGTTGAGAGTGTGTGTGGGATGCTTGAATATCAGATTCTAGCGATAGGATCAAGTGCCGTTCCCGGGGAAGGTACATAAAAAAACTTTATACGCAATGTATAAGGTCTTTTCATTTCAGTTGCTGATGGGTTGTTGTGTGCGCGTACAAAGCCAATCGAATAACGCCTCTTTTTAAAGTTATATTAATAGAACGGGATATGTTTCAGGGTGAAACATTTGAAGGTTTGACTCTCGGACTAAAAATCCATATTTAATTACTTAAATATCAGCAGGTTAGAAACGTCCCTCTATTAAATCATCATTTTGAAGAGTAACGGATGACTGCTATATAAAGCATATTACAGTTTATCAATTGATCGTGGCATTTATACTTTAAGTTAATTTTAAAATTTTAAGGAAGGGGGAGGTTCATTTTTTTCAGGAGTGCAATATACCTTGGATTATCCTTCATCTGCTCATAACCTCCCCAGGTTGTCATATAAGTCACACCAGGATCTCTATTCACATACATGATTTCCATTATTTCCACTGCTTTATTGAATTCTCCTAAATCAATATAATCAATTGCCAACCAACCCATTTGATAATATAGCTGACCTTTTTCCTTAAAATTTTTTTCTACGATATTGATAATCTGATTTTTCGTTGCAACATATCCATATTCTCTATAAGTTTTTTCAAGGGAGGCAAAGGTTTCTTCATCCCATACAGTCATTTGTTTCCATAATTCAATCCATTTATCATAATCTCCCATTCCTTCATATGCCTTCATCATGCCTCCAATAGCAAATAAGTTATTCGGATCAATTGAAAAAGCTTTCTTGCCATGATCTAACATAGATTGCCATTCTTCAAATCTCCACATTACCTGACAATACAATCCCAGAATAAGCGGCTGCTCGGGGTCAAGTTCCAAGGCAAGGTCAGCCCGGTACTTTGCTTCGTCCATCCTTCTGAGGATCATTAATAAATGAGCATAATATATTTGAGCAAATGCGTTGCTGGGATTTAACTCAATGGTTTTCAAAAACTCCCTTTCTCCTTTCTGCCAGTTCCACTCTACCCATACAGCTATCAATGCACTATTATAATGCGCTTCCTCAGAATTGAGGTCCAGGGTAAGGGCCGTATTGAGATTTTCATATATCTTCGGTCTGGCTACCAGTGGCAATTCCCAGCTAAACATCTGCAACCCTGTCCAAACCCTTGCCCGACCTGCATAGGGAGGAGCCCAATCTGGATCTTTTTCAATAGCAAGGTTAAAATACTCCAGGGCTTTGTAAAGACTTTCCTTTGACAACTGATCCCAATGTACCAGGCCTCTCAGGTAGGCATCATAGGCATCAGGATCAACGGTTCTCGTCTGTGCCAATAGATCTTTTTCCCGTGATGTTAACTTTACGTTGATCTCCTCGGAAATCTCCTTCGTTACTTTTGTGTACAGATTCAGGATCTGGCTTCGTTCCACATAGAAATCCTGTACCCAGGCAGGCTCCCCCCCATCATTTGTGTTTTTTACAGTAATCTGTAAGCATACACTATCCCCTATACACAATACAGCCCCTTCAACGATCGTATTGACTCCCAACTCGGAAGTTATCTCAGGAATTGACTTTTCTTTATATGCTCTGGCTGTTGTTTTAGAAATTACTTTTAATGCACTTACCCTTCCTATATCCCCGATCAATTGGGAATGCATGCCGTCAACAAAGTATCCGGTCGTATCAGTGCCAGTATAATTAACAAATGGCAGGATAATAAGACCTTTCTTGGTTCCTGATGAATCACCAGTAATATTGGGCAAGTAATTATATAAGATGTAGGATATTAAAGCTATGATCAGGATACCAAAGATTATGGCTGCTCTACCCATCTTAAATGGATTTACCAGTTCTCCCGAATCGATGGAATAGTCTAATAAACGCTCATCCTGGCAGGTAACTTTATAAATATCCATGGGAGTTGTAAGACCTTTCAGTTCTTGTTCTCCCAGGAACTCTGCCTTAAGTCCTTCCTTGTTTTTTATGTCACTATATACTTTCCCGGAGATAACAATATCATTCTGATTTGTAACACTCTGGATTCGGGAGGCGATATTGACCCCATCTCCCAGTACATCATTGTTCTCGAAAATCACATCCCCCTGGTGAATCCCGATTCGAAGGGAGATATTCATTTCTTCTGATGCTTTCTGAAGAGACAAAGCACACATTACTGCTTCAATATTCGAATAAAAGCTGATCAATATTCCATCACCCATTTCTTTCAGCCAACGCCCCCTGTATCTTTTAATCAGTCTTTTATGAATCTGTTGGTTCTTTCGAAGATAATCAAAAGCTCTTTTTTCATCACTCTTCAATAGTGAGGAGTAACCTACTATGTTTGTAAACATAATGGCGGCTAACTGGTGCTTTTGATAAGACATATCTTAACAAGATAGGGAAAATCATAATATTTCAAAAATCTTTAGAATCTCAGAATGTAAAAACGCTGACAACCAACAAGAGAAAGCGTCTGATGCATTCTAATTTCCTATTTAGGTTAAAAAGGTTTTAAATAATGCTATATTAGAAGATTAAGTTTATTAGCATTCATTTGATTAATTATTAAACAAATAATCAATGGGAAATTCTAAAAAAAACACTTACCGATTAATTTTATTGACCTGTGCAATAGCTCTGTTTATAATTGGTTTTTATGTGGGAAAGTACTACAACGGCACTAATAATGAAATACCACAGGGTGTTATCTTGAATCATGGTCCAGGACTAAGTAAAATGCAAATGGTCACAGATGAATTTTTAAATGCTTGGAATAATGGAGATGCTGAGGGGTGCGCAAATACATATTCGAAAGAAGCACTTTTTATGCCCTCTGAACTTTCCTCCATTCAAGGTAGGGAGGCTATAAAGAAATATTTCGAGACTGAAGTTCCAAAGAACGCAGGTGAAATGAAGATTACCGAAAAAGTGTTAGAAGTTATTTATTTTGGAGACTGGGCAACTATGCAAGGATTGGGAGAGGTATCTATTCAGCAATCCGATTCAACTGTGGAAAATAGTTCTTTTAAATGGGCAATGCTTAGTAAGAAAAATCCAGAAGGAAAATGGGAATCTGTTTGGGACATCTATAATTATAATAACATTAATCACTAAGAAATAACAGAATTAACTGCCTCTTACACTATGTAAATTGTATTAAATTGACAATTTAAACCAACCGTTATCAATAATTTAACTCAATTACATAGCCTAATTCAGTCATCTCCCCAACCTCAGGCTTAAAACCTTGATAAACTACGAGAGAAAGCGTCTGATGCATTCTTGTTTGAGGGTACCAACATATCTTCTTCCGGTATAATTTATACCTGGATTATTCTTTCCCTTCTCTTCCTTTTTTTCTAATTAAAGGATGCTTTGTAAAAAACACTTAATGGTTGTAGTCAAGTTTTTTTATTGTCTCATACCTTAAAAATCAACCCATTCTAATAAGAAAATTCCCTAACTATTAACTTTTAAAGAGTTATGCGGATAATCTGGTAAACGATTCTGAAAAGTTAAAATCGACTCTTTTTTAATTACACCTCCATCTATATTAATTGCTTTTTGGATCGTTTTATTTTTCATCCAACTTTTACGACCTTCTAAAATAGATGGTAAATGAACAATTAAAGCTGCTGATATCGACCTTGAGGCACTTTCCCATAAATAACTTGGAGTATGATCAACTGCATAATAGTCGATATTATCGATATTTAGCATTGGATTTTTAAAAGTTGTAGGCTTTGCAAAATAGAATCCCATACCTTCATCGCAACTAACATCAATAATCAGACATCCTGGTTTTAAGACAGCCTTTTCTTTTTCAGTCACAAAATTGATTGGATGGTCTGTATCCTGGTATATACCATTAATAATGATTTCTGATTCGCTAATTAAATCAGACAAAGGTCGTACTTTTCCATCATGTTCTATAATTACTAATCTTGCTTCTTTTTCATTGCCTTCACGAATACGAACATAGTGTACATCCAGAATTTCTTCTCGTACTTCATGATCAGGTCTCTGAATACAAATAGTAATATCCCTGAATCCATGAGCTTTTAGAGCATAAATAGCCCCCCGACTTACAGCGCCAAAACTAAAAATAATAACTTTACGTTGGTTACCATAATGGCCATCAATACCTTTTAATTGTAAGGCATGAATAACTGCGCAATAGCCTGCCATTTCATTATTCTTATAAAAAGTGTGCCTTCCAATTTGGCCCGTTGGTGACCATACAAACATATCTTCAAAAGCAATAAGTGTTAATTTTCTATCTATTGCAGCTTGTGTAATATCTCCTTGCTGAGCACAATGTGGATAACCCCAAAGCAATCCTCCTTCACGTAATTCTTCTAAATCAGCTAACACTGGTTTGGCAATAATTACTGAACCAATATCAGCTAATAATTCATGACGAGATGCAACTCCTCCAGTTTGAGATTTAATAAATTCATCACTTAAACCAAAAGGTTTACCATATCCTTTTTCAAAAATTAATTGTTTACGAATATCTTCTGGTAGACGTGGAAGATGTTCTGGATGAATTGGAACTCTTCTTTCATCTTCTTTTCTTGAAGTTCCAACAACTCCTAAGGTTAGTTTTTTCATAATTGCTCCTCTTGCTATTAAATAATTTAGTGGCGGTCAGACTACCCGTAATCCAATGAAAAATTATTTGCTGAAGTGAATGCTTGGGGTATTTAAGCAGCAAATTGCAATCATAATTGATTGAAATTAAAAGTTGTATAAACCGGTGTAAAGGTAGTCTATTTTTAATCAGTCCACATTATTTTGTAGGGAAACACTGTTTCCCCCCACATAAAGTGGACTGATTTAGGCTAAAGGTTAAGCGGTAATGAATTATCATTTTGACTGAATGATAATTTGTGCTTCAATACCTATTAATCCAACGGCCCCAAGCTCAGGCTTAATAACCTGATAAACAACGAGAGAAAGTGTCTGATGTATTCTTTTTTGATGTGCCATAGAAGCACTTTATAGTATCCTGATGATCTCAGGTTTAAAAAGCATTTAATAACCGATTTCTGATAGGTTTACAAAATGAATATTTTAGATTTCAATCAAAATCACTAATTTGAGCATACATAACTTTTGAAAATTCACTATATAACTTTTAATATATCCAATATGAAACGAATAACACTTTTTTTCACCCTACTTCTATGCTTAAATTTAACAACTAACGCCCAGGAAAAACTGGATGAATTACTTCCTGTAAGAGGTCTTTGTATTAGTGCTCCACAGAAAGCCGGAGTTGATGAATTTATCAAGTTTATTAATGAAGAACTGGTCCCCAAAAAGGTGAATACCCTTGTTCTAAGGGTATACTGGAACTATGCATATAAATCACACCCGGAGTTAAGGGATGAAGATCCACTTACCACAGCGGACGTTAAAAAAATTGTGCAAGCATGCAAGGCGGGTGGCATACATGTGATCCCCCAGATAAATCTTTTGGGGCACCAATCCTGGCATGGAAAAGTTTATGCTTTACTAACGGAATATCCCCAGTTTAATGAAACACCTGATGTGGTTATGCCCGCCGAGGGTGAATATGAATGGCCAAATCCAGATGGATTATATTGCTTGAGTTATTGCCCGTTACATCCGGACGTTCATAAAATAGTATTTGAATTGGTTGATGAAATAGTGGAAGTGTTTGAATCTCATGCTTTTCACGCGGGAATGGATGAAGTGTTTTACATAGGGCATGAGCAATGTCCGCGGTGTCATGGTAGAGATAAGGCAGAGTTGTTTGCTGGGGAAGTTACTAAAATCAGAGATCATCTTGTAAAAAATGACAAAGAGCTGTGGATCTGGGGGGACCGGTTAATTGATGGCAAAACAACAGGTATTGGTGTCTGGTCCGCCAGCATGAACAATACCCACCGGGCTATAGATATGATCCCTAAGGATGTAGTTATAAATGACTGGCACTATAATCGTCCAAATCCAACAGCTGCTCTTTTTGCATTGAAAGGATTCAGCGTGATCAGCTGCCCGTACCGAAAAGCTGAGGTCGCAAAGATTCAAATGCATATGATGCTGGGATTCAGGGAAAACGCGACACCGGAGACAAAGGAGAATTACCGGGGCATGATGCAGACGATCTGGACAAGTGCCGAGAATTTTTTGGATTACTATTATGGTAGAAAGCAGTTTGACACGGAATCTAGCAGGGGTAATTATGTGGAATGTTTTAATACCTTGTTTGAGGAGATTAATAAACTAGAGAAATAAGTTCAGAGTTCAGGAGAAATTCAGAAATATTATAATCTTATAAACGCTAAAAGCAAGTATTAAAAAACTCGATGTCACTATCCAGTGAAAAGCTTTCACCCATCGATTATGCATTTTTTCTGAAGCATTTATTGTGTTATGAAAGTTCATGTTGATCACAATTATTATGTTGGATATCTATATATAATCTTTCAATATACGAATTGACAGTTTTTTGTTAAAACATATATTGCGAAAGCTCAGGCTAAATAACCTTGATGAGCTGCGATAGAAAGCGTCTGATGCGATATTACCTCTTAAAGTACCCATACGATCTCGGGTTTAAAAACATGTAATAAACACACTCCAG
Organism: uncultured Cytophagales bacterium; assembly: GCA_942491935.1. GTDB lineage: Bacteria > Bacteroidota > Bacteroidia > Cytophagales > Cyclobacteriaceae > JAGTVG01. Next base: position 68,873 of record CALOCZ010000003.1, on the reverse strand, counting down.
ACAGATAAACTATAATTCACATATTAATAGACTATTTCACTATTAATACCTAACTTTAATACTACATCGGGTAAAATGAAGTTGGATTTTTTTGAACCGCAAACTTTTAAATTATGCCCGAAGATCGCAGACTCGCTGCAATAATGTTCACCGACATTGTCGGATACACTGCCCTTATGGGAAAGGACGAGGACAGGGCATTTGAGACCCTTAGGATCAATAAAAAGATACACACCGAACTGATAGAAAAACACAATGGTACACTGATCAAAGAAATGGGTGACGGCATATTGGTTTCTTTTCATTCTTCCTTAAATGCAGTTCGTTGTGCCATAGAGATTCAGACGGAAAGTAAAAGGCAGGAGATACCCCTGAAAATCGGTATTCATGAAGGTGATATGGTCTTTGCCGGCGATGATGTTTTGGGCGACGGAGTAAACATCGCTTCAAGGCTGGAAGCAATTACGGAGACAGGAGCAATCACGATCTCAGAAGCCATCTACCGGAATATAAAGAACAAACCTGGGATCTACACCACTTTTCTCGAAGAGAAATTATTAAAAAACGTAGATGAACCGGTGAAAGTATACCAGGTCAGCGATGAGGAAATCAGTGTTGGGATAAAAAAACCTGAAAAGCCGGTAGGATTGGCAAGAATGAAATGGGTATACATTATAGCTGCCGCAGGAATTCTTCTGATAGCGGCTGTATTGATCTGGAAATTCGTCCCCGGGAGTGAAAAAATCCCGCCTCCTTCTGAAACTGTAACCGTCAAATCCATTGCTGTATTGCCGTTCAAAAACCTCAGTAATGATCCAGAGTATGAATGGTTAGTGGCAGGTCAGCATGAAACATTGATTACTGAACTATCGAAATTAAGCCAGGTTGAGCCTCTTCTACGGGTAATCGGTAGCTACACAGTAAATTCCTTTAGAAATTCTGATAAGTCACTTCCTGAAATTGCTCTGGAAATAAATGTTGATTATTTGGTGGAAGGATCTATTTCGGGCAATGAGGACTCGATCACGCTGCAGTTAAGATTGATCCAGGCGTTGCCCGAAGAGAGTATTGTGCTGGCTCAATCATTTACAAGTGATATCTCAAATATATTTAAATTGTATAGCAATATTGCCGCTCAGATGGCTCAGAAAATGAACCTGGATATTTCAGTAGAAGATAAAGAAAAACTTTCATCACCCCGCACGGTCAATCCCGATGCCTACAAAACTTATCTCCGTGGCATGTATCATTTAAACATGGATACACCCGAAGACAAGGAAAAAGGATTGGCATATCTTTACGAGGCACTCAGAATTGATCCCGGTGAGCCTTTTGCCTATGCAGGGCTGGCACAGGGATATATCGAAATAGCACATGGACCATTAGGTACGGAAGATGACCTTATAAAAGCTGAAGCCGCAGCAAACCAGGCTTTAAAACTTGATACATCAATGGCTGAGATTTATGCTGTTATGGCAGAAGTATATCTCTTTCACTGGGAATGGGAAAAGTCAGAAAGGTATTTTATTAAAGCACTTGAATTAGATCCCAATATGGCTTTTACCCGCTGGTACTATGCCTGGACTCTTTATCTTTTTGGCAAGACGGAGGAAGCCATCATTGAAAATGAACGCGCTCAGAAAATTGATCCTTTCCATCCTAATATAACGGTACACCTCGCTGCTCTTTATTATGATGTCGGCAGGTATGAAGATGCATTGCAGGAAGCCTTAAAATCACTGGAGATTGAAAAAGATTATCAAATGGGTCATTATGTTATCGGTGTAATATATTTGGCGATGGGCAGAACAGATGATGCAATAGAAGTACATAAGAAACTTGTTGAGTTGTCCTCAGGGTGGAAATGGGCACTTGGTGCCACCTATGCCATTTCGGGTCATCGTGATGAAGCAGAAAAAATTTTACATGAATTGGAGAATTCTCAAGTTAACGAATGGAATGCTTTTCAATTAGCAATGATGTACGGAGCATTAGGCAGAATGGATGAAGCCTTTAAATGGCTGGATTATGAACCCCATACCGCCATGTTACCATGGGTTGCTGTTATTTCGGATTGGTCAAAACCATTTCGTAGTGATCCACGTTTCGAAGATTTTTTAAAACGGTTGAATCTTCCCGACTGATTCCCTTCAATATAAAGTTGATTAAATTAGTTCAAAGGTTAAGTGGTAGTATATTATCATTTTGGCGGAATGATAAATTGTCCTTCAATACCTAATTTCAGACTTAAAAACCTTGATAAGCTGCGATAGAAAGCCTCTGAGGCATTCGTTTTTACTGCCTAAGAATATGTATCCTTTTAAAGTAATCCCACGATCTCAGGCTTGAGAAACATGATATTTGCCATTTGAAAGGATTCGGGAATTATTAAGGTATTAGCTTAAGGCTGTATTAGTTGGTAATGATTGAATTAATTATTTAATTTTAGACGTTCTTATTGTATATTCAGACTTTTCCAAACTAAAACCCCATGCTTCATGAGAAAGATTATCCTGTTAATTTCAGTATATATCTTTGCTGGCATCACAATAAACACTCTGGGCCAGGAGATCGAAGAAAATTCAGAAGATTCCGAATTCGGACTGGTTTACTTTATTAGGGGAAAAGGGCATGCAGGATCAGCAACTGCTTTTAGTGCCTTAATTGATGATAAAAGAGTTTGTCAACTTAATAACAGAAAATATTCTGTTCATGAAGTGCCTCCTGGTCCGCATGAGTTCAAAGCTCAATTTGGTGGTAAAAAAGGTAAAAAGAAAGCTGAGATTGCTCCAATAGATGTAGAGGCTGGAGGAACATACTACATACAGATGGTTAGACAAAGTACTTTTATGGTGAACGACGTAATAGCCCAGGAAATAACCAGAAATTCAGCACTTCGTTTGATAAAAGATGACAAAATTGAAATAGATCGAAATTGTAGAGCAGAAGATTGATAAATTGTTTATACACATAAGAAAATTATGTAATTGAATAATATTATTTTTTCATATTCCTGCGTTGCACCATCCATGTCAGCAAAGGAGTTAATATAGCCGTAGTAACCGTAGAAGCTGCAATGAGCGGGGTAGCACTAGCAGCCATTGCGCCCATTGAAGGATCTGCCAAAGACATAGCATGGGGTGTGGCTACAGCGTTTCCGGCTGTACTGGATGCGGCAGCACCTGCAACGCCGCTTCCTCCTGTGACCTTATCCGATAATATATTAAAAAAACCTCCTACGAAAGTTGTTAAAATACCCAATAAGATTCCTGCCAATCCTGCTTTGATCAATGATCCCAACTCCAGGCCGGCACCAAGAGAAAATGCAAAAAAAGGAATGAGCACAGGCCCTCCCTTCACGAGAAATTTCCGCATTTCCATATCAAGATTTCCTAAAATCATACCAATAATAATAGGTGTTATAACTGCGATCAAAGCGATGAAAGGAATATCAGCTAGTCCTGCTGCCCCAAGAGCTACCATAGTCAGAAATGGTCCGTCATTGATTGATATGACAGCGATAGCACCTACATCAGTCTCATCTCCATATTCCCCTGCTAATGCCGCGTATAATCCTCCGTTTGTATTGCTCATGGCTGAAATAACGGCAAGAGCTGACAGCCCAAACAGGCCATTTTCTCCAAATAATTTATCAACAGTTATTCCAATCACTATGGCCACAATAAATTTGGACAGGGTAATGGCTATCCCTTTTTTTAGAACTTTCGTGGCTGCTTTTAAACGAATGCCCGCACCCATACACAACAAAAAAGCGGCAATCAAGGTTGTGGATCCATCTTTGAACAGGGCAGTAGTAAATCCCCCGATGTTCAGTAAGTCGGGAACAAAAGTATTAAAGATTGCTCCCATAATGAGGGGAATTACCATCATGCCTCCAGGAATCCGTTCTAATGATTGTTTGATTCTCAAAATCAGTCTCTGGTTATAATTAATTACTTTATCATCTTGACAGGACTAGTTAATTTTAATGTGGAAGCTATTTTCTTATACAACATCATTAAAAATCTTTCCTAGTACTCAGTTGTTCAACTTTCTGACAATTATTACGACGATAAGAAAAAACCTTTGATCCACTTCAATTCGACAAGTTACAAAAAATTGGCGATAGTAAAATAACACAATCAAGCATATAGAACATGCAATAATCCCACTCAAGACGGTTAACTCTAGAACTACTTATCCTCAATCAGCTCCTGTGATTTTTTTAGTTGCCAAATAACTACCCGAATCAAGCCTAAAAGTAACTTGCTAAAATCAAACTACTTAATTCCACAAACCACATGCTTTCCCGTTGGCATTCCGAAACGTATCTAAATTCTTTAAAAAATACTTGCCTGTTTTTTTGAAAATGTTTGACTCGATTATAAGAAAGGATTCAATAGTTTTGATTGGGGCAGATTGTATTCTCATCTATTATTCTTTAATATTAAAAGCCTGTATCACATTTCCATGACGTATATATAGTTTGCCATTGTTGATAACAGGATGCGTAAAATGTGCGTCGTTTCCCTTTAGAATTTTAAATTCACTCACTACTTCCATGTTTAGTGGATCTATGGTAATCAACATTACCTGGCCTTTATGATTGTAATAGTAAAGCATGCCGTCTGCAGCAATCACAACTCCACTACCAATTTTTAATACTTTTTCAATTTCTCCTGTTGTTGCATTAATGCTTTTAAATCCTCTTTTTTCTGTACCGCAACCATACAAATGATCTCCTATTTTTACAAAACCACCCATAAAACCGTCGAAGTCCTTATTCCGCCAGACTTCTTTTACACTTTTCCCATCTTCGGCTAATTCTAATTTTACACCACCATTTCCCGCTCCTGTGGCTGTATAATAAATATATCCATCCTCATAGCATATCGTATTGCAATGGGCTTCGTCATTTCCTTCAATTCGTTCAGCCTGTTTGTTTTGATTATGAACCCAAAGTAATTCACCGGTTTTGGTATCGTGTCCCATAAGTTCGTAGGCCGTAAAATTAACCAGTACGTTTCGATCATGAAGCCTGATAATTTGAGGTGAATTATATGCGTGACGCTCACTTGCTCCCGCACTTCTCCATATTACCTCCCCTGTGAATCGATTCAATGCGACAACGTTATCATCCTTTCCGCCAGGCGTACAAAACACTTTTTCACCGTCGATAACCACTGATTCTGAATATCCAAATATTGGCAGGATTCCATGTAAATCATGGATCATATTGATCGACCATTTTTTCTCTCCAGATCTTCTGTCAAAGCAAAATAGATTTCCAAAACCAGAGGTTACATAAACCAAATCATCTACAACTGTTGGAGACGATCTTGAACCCCTATAACTTCCGGCCCATTCATTGCCAAAATCTTTCTTCCATAATAATTTTCCATTTAAATCAAATGCGAATAGATAAGCTACTGTATCGATTTCACCCAATATATACATATTGTCCGAAGTGAAAATTGGGGAGCCATAACCATTTCCAATACCCTCGTATTCCCAGACTATTTCAGGCCCCTCTTCAGGCCAGACTTTTAATAATCCTTTTTCATTATATATACCACTTCTGTTTTCACCTCGCCATTCGTAAACTTTTTGGATTTCACTTAAAGATTTTTCCTCATGAGTGTCGGGAACTTTTTGTTTTTGAACACAGGAAAAAAAAGAAACTAGTAATATAATCGTCAATAGTTCACTTATTATATTTTGTTTCATTGATTGTTCTTTAAGTGGTTAATGCTTCCAAAACAATAGAATAGAATAATAAGTTCCCGGATGACATTTATACGGTATACTATTTGGGACTGTATTAATCAAATCTCAATAAGCTCAGGCTTACATCACCAATCAGAACTGCCATCTGATCGAATTAAAAAAAATCCTGAACTACTCAAAAAATACAGTATTTCGTCCATTTTTTATAAATAATTTCTTATAATCAGTATGTGATTTTATCCCTTCAAATTCCGAAGGTCGAATACAGATTTACGCTATTAAATGGTTGTCATTTATAACATACAAAAAAGTATATGAAGTATCGACTTTATAACAACATTACCCAATAATCATGGACAATATAAACCGATTTTCTTATTATCTGATTTTCATCCTTCTAATCGGGATTTTTACTTCTTGTGTAGAGAAAAAATCCGAGAAAAAAAAGGAATATGGAACCGCTACTACAGCGTTGATTGAAATTATCCAAAGCAATCCGGAGGTTAAATCAATGCTGATATCTTCTTTGGAAAAAGCAAGGCAAATGAATCCGGACAGAAAAACCAATCCAGTTCAAAACCTGGATGAATACTATGATTTCGTATCATATTGTGAAACAGCCATGCCATGGGCACTGGTTAAAAAACCGGATTATCCTGAAATTTTTAATAACATGTTTCAAAGCCTTCTATACTTTTACTTTCTCCTTGATCAACCATTACCGGAATTGGAAGGAAAAGGTTACTACAAAAACACACTACAATATGCTGATCCCATTGCATCGTGGCTTAATAATTTCAGTAAATCCTGGGGCAAGTACCTGGATACCCCAGAGTCATGGAATGAGGAATATTACCAAATGGCTTTGAATGATCCAGCTATTGGCCTACAGAACGGCTGGTATGAAGATGGATCGAACTGGAAGACATTTAACCAGTTCTTTTCAAGGCATCTAAGTTCCCCGGAAAAGCGACCTATTGCATCTCCTGAAGATAATTCTATAGTTGTCTCCTTCGCAGATTCCAAACCACTTGGCGTTTGGGCTATCGATGGCAATTCTAATATTGTATCAAATGAGGGAGTTCCTGTAAAATCTGCAACCTTGAGATCGGTGGTCAATTTAATTGGTGAAGACAGTAAGTATAAGGAAGCATTTGCCAATGGAACATTCACTCATTCATTTTTAAATGTAAATGACTATCACAGGTATCATTTCCCGATGGCCGGAACAATCAAAGAAGCTCGTATTATACCAGGTACAAATCCAACAGGGGGATCGATTTCATGGGATGGGGAGAATAAAAGATATGCTTTCAATCCATCAGACGTAGGTTGGCAAACAGTCGAAACAAGAGGTTGTGTTATTCTGGATGCAGGAGAATATGGTCTGGTTGCTTTGTTACCCATTGGAATGGCAGCAGTGGGCTCAGTGAATTTTGAAGATAACATAAAGGCTGGAGTACAAGTAGAAAAAGGCGATATGCTTGGATATTTTGCTTTCGGAGGGTCAGACTTCATTATGATATTTCAGGACAAAGTGGATTTCTCACTTGATGCACCTAAGCAAGATGGAAGTGATTCATTCGAGCATCTATTAATGGGAGAAAGACTAGGTTTTCTGAATATAAAATAGAATCGAAGAAATATAAAAGGTATTGCGCCTTTTTATACACGTTGGATTGATAGGGATTAGCAAAACCGATACATCTAATATGATATGAAACATATGTTCAGATCAGCACAAACTTCATTACGAGATTTGTGTGATGTTGATCAAATGTTATCCATAAATTGTAATTCTTGCAAACTTTTTAATTTATGAAGGCATGAAAATTTTTGTTACAGGAGCATCAGGACTGGTAGGAAAATCACTTATAAAACTGCTTATTAAGGAGAATCATGAGGTATCCGGATTAGTAAGAAATGATGAATCGGTTGAAACTCTGACCACATTGAATGCCACTCCCATTAAGGGAGATCTGAAAATAATTAAAGATTATAGTGAGATTTTAAAAGGCGTTGAGGTTGTGGTCCATTCTGGTGCGCTAATCAGATTTATAGGTGCGTTTGACGAGTTTTTTCAGATAAATGTTCAGGCAACGAAAAAATTACTCGATTCTTCTATTGAAGCAGGTGTGAAAAAATTCATATATATAAGTGCTGCGGCTGTAGCATTGGATGGTAATCCACTTACTGATATCACCGAGGATTATCAACCTCAAAAAAGAATAAAAAGCAATTATCTAAAATCAAAATTATTAGCAGAAAAGGAAATATTAAAAAGAAGGGATGAAATTCAGGTTATCATATTAAGACCACCCGTAATATGGGGACCTGGTATGCGGATAATGGAAGAGTTTAGAAGTACTATTAAAAAAATGGGTTTCCCCACGATTGGAGATCCTGATCATCATTTGGCAACATGCCATGTCGATAACCTGAATGTAGCTATATTGAAGTCAATTATAAATGACAGTGTAAATGGGATATTTCATGTGTCTGACGAGGAGAAAGTTAAGGTAAAAATATTTATGAATGAATTAATTAAAGGATATGGAATGAAAATGGGAAATCTCCATTTACCGAAAAACATAGCCATGATTATGGCCAGAATGATGGAGTTTATTTGGAAAACATTTAATCTTAAAGGTGATCCACCCATTTCAACTGTGATTGTCCATTTAATGGGTACTGAATTTACAATTAATGATTCAAAGGCAAGGAGAGAGCTTGGGTATCATGATGTTACTTCAATTGCTAATGGGCTCAAACAACTCTAAATTGTAATCCTAATCCTTGTATTCATTTATATCTAATTTTAGGATACTAAATATAAAACATCATTATGCATTATTCTCCAAAAGCATAAAGTGATCCTGCTGTGCGTATATAGAGCTTATTGTCAACCACCGCAGGCGTAGCCATAATTTTTTCATCCATTTCGTTCTGTGCAAGTAATTTCGGTTCGTCCCCAGCTTCGAAAACAGTTACTATTCCATTACCGGAGGCAATATAGATCCTGCCGCCAGCGACTATTGGAGAGGAAAAATACATGCCAGATGCTCCTAACTTCTCCCTATATAATAATTTACCGCTTTCTGCATGAAAACAAGAAATGATGCCACTATTTTTAATCATGTAAATATGATCATTATATAAAAGTGGCGAGGATAAATAGGGAACATCTTCAGTATGACCCCACAGAAAATCATTTAAACCAATATCCCCATTCCTCCCAAGTTTGATTGCTTTCAGTCCCTGCCTATTATAGCGAGATTCCCACTGCTCACTCACATATTTCCACTCCGTACTGTCGATATGATTATCTTTATTTTTATCCCACCATGCTATGACATACATCAAGGGTATATTATATCCCGGTATTTCAGGCATTTCTGGATATAGAAGAAACTTAAAATCTCTTACTTCGTTTTGATCAAGTAGTAAATCTCCATTCTCATCATATTTTGCTGCAAAATCCATGAAATCAGGAAATTGAGCACGCATGTTAGGATTTCCCATTGCGCTATAGCTAGTAGTATACAGGATATCTTTCCCCATGACCGGAGTGGAAATTGCATCAGCAACATTAATAGCAAACCTCCATTTATTATCACCTGTTTTTAAATTATAACCTGCTACATAATCACTCGCGTAGATAATTACTTCTTCCTTATAAATAACTGGTGTAGAATAACTATCTCTAATATAATCTTCCTGATTTGGTAATGAATGTTTCCAAACAATACTTCCATCATATTTATTTATGGCCAGGAGTTTCGGATCATTCTGATCTCCGAAACAATTAAGTATTACAAGATCGCCTGCAACAATTGGTGAGGTTCCCATTTCATGGCGTGAATTGGGGATAGGCATGGACAACATCCATTGTTGTTCTCCATTAAAATCATAGCAGAGAAGGCCATAAGAACCAAAGTAAAAATAAATCCTTTCACCGTCTGTGGATGGGGTCGCGGTTGCTGGATTACCAATTGCATGCGTCCTTTCAAATTCTTCAACAGCAATATCTTCTTCCCACCGGATAGTTCCATCTTTCCTGTCAATACAGAACATTTTTAATAGCTTTCCTTCCTCTTCAATACCAGTTATAAAAATATAATCTCCCCAGATGCTGGGAGAAGAGTAGCCTTCTGGAAGGTTAGCTTTCCACAGAATATTTTTGTCTATATCAAAGTCTATCGGAGGATTCTGACCTTCAGCTGCGATTCCAGAACAATTTACCCCCGAAACTGTGGCCAATTTTGATCTTGTGCAATTACCCAATGAAGGTTGAAAATAACTAATGCAAAAACCATTAAGGTAGTAGTTTTGGTGGTTTTCATGGACTTTTTAAATTTAGTTTTTGGATGAATAGGCTTCTGCAAATAACAACATTGGTAGAATCGAAATAGTTCACTGATTATCATCTTTTTATATTGAAATTGCAACTTCTCAACGAATTGTGGATTGAATTAGAGTAAAGGCCAAGTAATATTGCGAAAGTCAAAGAACCCGGTCTTATTCTTCTTTAGTTGCATTTGGCATTTAAAAATTGTAAATTTGCAAGCTTTTAAACCAAAAACAATGAGGCAGCTAACAATCACACAATCTATTACCAACAGAAAAGAAAGTCATACAATTGAAAAGTATTTCAATGATCTAAGTAAAGAAGAAAGAATTACCCCTGAAGAAGAAGCCGACCTAGCGCAAAGAATCCGTACAGGAGACAACGTAGCACTTGAGAAATTAGTAAAAGCAAATCTGCGATTTGTAATTTCCGTAGCAAAGCAATACCAGAATAGGAACATTCCTTTAAATGACCTGATTAATGAAGGGAATATAGGTTTAATTAAGGCTGCACAGAAATTCGACGAGACTAAAGGATTTAAATTTATATCTTATGCTGTATGGTGGATACGACAATCTATTTTACAGGCTATCAATAATCATTCAAAAATAGTGAGAATACCGGCCAATAAAAAGAGTCATATCAATCAAATTAAAAAAGTGTATTCCTCATTTGAACAAGTATATGAAAGGGAACCAACCCCAGAAGAATTAGCAGAAATTCTTGAACAGAATCCCTCTGATATTTATAATACATTAAATGCTGATTTTAGTAAAACATCCCTGGATGCTCCATTTAGTAATGAAGGAGAAGGTAATTTGTATGACGTAATGGAAAACAATTCCATTGAAGACACAGACTACAAAATGGAATATACACAGTCTCTTAAACATGAGACCCTCAGAACATTGAAAACGCTTGATGCGAGAGAAATGGAAGTTATAAAAATGTCATTTGGCATTGATTGTGACCATGCAATGAATTTTGCAGAAATTGGTGATGGAATGGGATTAACCAGAGAAAGGGTACGGCAAATCCGGGAAAAGGCGCTTAGGAAACTAAAATCTACAAGCCGTCAAAAACTGCTTAAGGAATTCTGTTCAAAATAATAACTCAAGCCATAATGCAAAGTCCAGTCTCATGGACCACCCAAAATTGGAATCGCTGACCATTTAAATAATAATAATATTTACTTGCCAGTAGCAAATATTAATTAATTGCCCTTCAGAGACTTTTAAAAACACATATACTGGTATGGGGTGGTCAGTTTGAACTGGAAAGCCTGGTCATTTTACTCTGTATATGGGTGGTCATTTTCACCGCTTTTCCGGTATAAACACAATACGTTTATACAACAGTTTTGCAACTCAATCAAATTACCCCAAAACTCAGGCTTTAAAACACATATAATTTTCAATCTTTACTATAGCCAGCCCAAAAAAATCAGTACTATCATCCATTGGATTGCATGAATTTGAGATTTAATGGTATTTGGCCAGAGGTTAACAGGATAAATACCAGCCCAAAGAAACCGTTTTCTTCTGGTTAAACGAATTCAAGCAGTAACATTGTAATGTCATCGTCTTTGTTATAAGTGGAAGTAAAGCCCTTTAGTTCGGATTCCAGGTGTTTCAGGATATGATCTTCTTTCCTCTGTGCCAGACTTTGGAAAGTTAACTTCAGACGATTTTCATTATACATCTCACCTTGATCATTACGTTGTTCAATAATACCATCTGTGAAAAAGAGCAGTTTGTCGCCAGGTTCAATTTTATATATCCTTTGCTCATATTCGGCATGTTTTATCATTCCCAGGGCCGGCCCTTTCATTTCAAGATCTTCCAATCCTTTTTTGCGGATTCTATAAAATAAGGGATAATAATGCCCTGCGCGGGCAATTGTGATTTCACTGTTTCTGAGATCCAAAAATGCGAAAAGGCAGGAAGCAAATAAGGATGAAATGTCTTTAAAGAAGTGGTTGTTCAGGCTTGCAAGCAGAAGGGAAGGGTTTTCCGCTGTATCTTTTACCATTAAGGAAAAGGCACTTTTAAAAGCTCCGGTCGCAAGTGCAGCAGTAATTCCATGACCCATTACATCTGCTATGACGGCACCATATTTTCCTTGTCCTACTTCAACCAAATTCAGGAAATCGCCGCCAATTTCCTGGCAGGGGTCATAAATGAATGATTGCTTTAAGCCTGCTATCTGGAGCGCATTATGGTCAAGGGTTTTTTTATTTATGAAGAAATCCTGCAACTTCTTGGCACTGGAAAGGTCCTTGTTTATCTCTTCCAGTGTGCTGGATTTTTCCTGAAGGTCATGTTTTGAGGAGGAAAACTCGGTGGTTATGGTCCGGTACCTCGAAAAAGTGTCGGTAAGGCAATTCTTATAGAAGGTTTTGGCGATCCGGAGGTTATTGTCAAGCAAGTTGTCGAGGACAATCTTTTTAAGACGAAGGATCTTAGTGGTTTCATTCGTCACAACACTTGCAGATCGCGGCAGATTATCGATCAAAGCAAGCTCACCAAAATAGGTTTCCCCATAAAGGTTATTAATGACCATTTCTTCTGAATCGTTCACCTTTTTAAGAATGCGCACACTTCCGGATATTAAGATATACATGGAGTCACCAACGGCCCCTTCGGTGATAATGAAAGCATCAGGAGGAAAAATCTCCTCTTTAAACAAAGGGACCAACTTGTCCATGTCTTCTTTATTGAAGTCATAAAACAGGGGTACTTTTTTAAGGACTTTTATGGTATCCATTTCTCTCAATTGCATTGTAAGTTGCAAAAATTATTGAAATAATGGAGGATGAACATCTTCAAAATTTGTTTCTTCCTGGTACTTCATCGCCAACCGGAGTATTTTTTCTTCGTCAAAAAGATTTCCGATTATTGAGAAACTGGTGGGCCTTTCTTTCCCATCGAATCCATTTGGCAGGACTACACAAGGATGCCCTGTCAGATTGGTAATGAGGCCCTGGTTCCCTCCAAAACTTGGTGTAATAATGGCATCGTAATCTTTAAAGATGGCATTTATTTCCTGGATGAGTTCATAGCGTATTCTGTTGGCATTGATATATTCAACGGCAGGTATAAACCTGGATTCCCGGAATGAGTTCGGCCAGGCATTCTTTATTTGGCGAACCAGCAATGAATCTCTGCCACTTATTGTTAATTCATCAAAAGCTGCTGCTGCTTCAACGTTAAGGATAATCGATAATGCCGTTACGGGGATGTCTTCCGGGAGGGATACTGGCTCTAAATTCAGGCCCATAGATTTAAACTGTTCCAATGTTCTGTCATCATTCTTCCTGTTTCTTTTATTCTCATCAAAAATTTGTTTCAGGTACCCTATTTTCAGGGAACCTGTCCCCATCTCCCAATCGAAATTATAGGCAGCATCCACAAGCGATTGATCAGTATCATCTTCTCCATTAATGGATTCGAAAACTATGGCACAATCTATGGCACTGCGGCATATAGGACCCAGCTTGTCCATCGACCAGCTTAATGCCATGGCTCCTGTCCGGCTCACCCGGCCATAAGAAGGTCTCAATCCAGTAGTCCCACATCGGGTGGAAGGAGATACAATTGAACCGTGGGTTTCGGAGCCAATGGAATAAGGGACCAGCCCTGCAGATGTTGCAGAAGCGGAACCGGCTGAAGACCCTGATGATCCCTGATTAAGGTCCCAGGGATTTTTTGTAACACCTCCATACCAGACATCTCCCCAGGCGAGTGCTCCCAGTGTCAGTTTAGCGATAAGAACACCCCCAGCCTCTTCAAGTTTTTTTACTACCGTTGCGGTCTTGTTGATCACCTGATCTTTATAGGGTGCAGCTCCCCATGTCGTTGGATATCCTTCAACAGCAAGCAGATCCTTCACCCCATATGGAATTCCATGTAATGGCCCTTTATAATTTCCTGTTGATATCTCGCGGTCTGCTCTGGCTGCCTGTTCCGTGGCAAGTTTCTCCGTTATGGTAATCACACATTGCAAAGTATCCCCATGTTCTTTTAGTCTCTTCATGAAAAACGCTGTGAGATCCGAGGATGTGATCTTCTGGTATTTAAGCAATGAAGCCAATTCAAGTATTGAATAAAAGGCCAGTTTGTTCTTATCTTCCGGAAGTTCAATGTTATCAGGTATTTCCCAGTGTATGGGTCTTTTATTCTTATTGATATAGAATTCAGGCGGGACAGGATTAAAAATCAATGATGGCGGTATGTCATTTGTAAGCGGGTATTCCCGTATAGATTTATATGATTTTAGTTTGTCGTTTAAACCATCCAGCATTAATTCCTGCTCCTGAAAAGTAAAATCTATTCCAATTGTTTTCTGAGCGTATTCAAGATCCTCTAATAGAATTTCAGGGCTATCCGATTTAATGAAGGAGAAAGTCAATATCCCAAGAAAAATGATAACAATCGACTTGATAGAATATTTCATCCGTATAATGTTTAATTTCAAAGGTTGGATGGAACCCACATGATTCTGCAATTATACTTTTGTAAGCAGAGTGCTTGATTTTATTCATCCGACTTTGTGTTTAATTAGTTTATCATGTGGGTTTCATACTAATATAAATTAAAATAAAAACTGGCTGAAAAGAGATATCGATTTAATGCAGCGATATGCAAAGCCCTCTTCAGCCAGCTAAAATATTTTCAAAGCAATACTTATAATCGTTTTACACTTGGCTTTAATGACGTCAATTCTTCAATTCTGACCGGTCTTTGTTCTTCAATGCTTTTCCTGGCAGCGATACCGATCATTATGGACATAACACCATCTCTCGTGCCGGCTGCATGTCTCAGGGGATCCGGCATGTTAGGATCTACAAAAATACGATCCTGCAAGGGTTTATCACCACCGCCATGGCCACCTTTTCCGGAATGTATCTGGATCTTTTTATAATCACCGAAATTCTCCATAGTTACGGCTTCTTCATAATTAGGTGAAGTTTCATTGCCATCTTCCTGTGACATTTCTTGTGCATGCAGTTCAGCCTGGGTAAGTTTTTCTTCCTTTCGCCATGGAATTCCCTCCCAGGAATCTAGACGTCCTTTAAATCCATTAAAAGCAATACGCCAGCCTTCATACGGAGAATAGGTAGTCAGTGAATAGCTGACCTGAACATCATTAGCGTATTTTATTTGAACCGCCATCTTATCATAAATGTCTATTTCATTTCTCCAGAGGCAGTTATCACGTATATATCCATCATAATTTTCATTTGCAGCATAAAGGTCCATGGCCATCTGGTCCTGTGTGATGTCCCAGAAAAATTTACATTTATCTTTATGTTGGCAACCCCTGCACTTTTCACCCCTGAAAGCATTGTTCCTGCCATAATGCTCCAGGCTTCCATAGGCAAATACTTCAACTGGATCTGAATCAATTAACCAGTTCAACAGGTCAAAATGATGTGTAGCTTTATGAACAAGCAATGTACCGCCCTTGTCTCTCAACCCATGCCATCTGCGAAAGTAGGATGCTCCATGAAATACATTTAGGTACCAGTGGAAATCCACAGAAGTCACTTTTCCTATCTCATTACTCATAAGTATCTCTTTGAGCTTGGTGGGTAGGGTAGCATAACGGTAGTTAAATCCTACGATCAGCTTTTTACCCGATTCCTTTTCCGCTTTAAGAATTTCAGCGCATTTATCCTCATCGGTCGTCAAAGGCTTTTCCGTTAATACATCAACCCCGTATTTTAATCCTTTAACTATGAATTCATGGTGTGTGGCATCAACAGTAGTGACAATGAGCATGTCCGGGTTGGTCTTCTTCATCATTTCGTCGAAGTCAGTAAAGGTAGGGCAGTCAACCCCCATATATTTCTTTACAAATTCAAGCCTGCCGGGATTGATGTCACACAATCCCACAAATTCCACATAATCGCTATATTGTCCAACAACCCTTTTCCCCCAGAAAGACGATCCGCGTATGCCAGTTCCTACCAGGACCAACCTCTTCTTTTTAGCCAGGTTAGAGGATTTTGCCATCAAAGATGACAAAGGATTTGCTACTACCGATCCCGCAACAGCTGCACCGGATCTCCCTATAAATTTTCTTCTGTTAAATGTGCTCATAATTTATAATTGATAAAAAATAGGAATATGTCTTAAAAATCGATTTCTGAACCTTACAGACTTCCAAATTAAGGCCAATTTTGTTCAAATCAAAGCGAAAAAAATGGAAATGCAGAGCAAATGTTCAGGCGCATCCAATGTCCATCCAAGAAAATTTCAGGAAATATTTGGCGAAAAGGATTTAACGAAGTAATTTCGTCATATTAAAATATGATCATATATTAATATATTAAATATATAAACTATGTTACAGACAAATTTAACACATATAATGAATGCTGATGAACACAAGCAGTTTATCGAGCAGAATGAAAACGTAATGATATGTTGCGGTAGAATGGGTCCGATGTGCGTACCAGTTTATGGAATAATGGAAGATCTTGAAGGAGAGTATGAGCATGTCGAATTTGCTGATATGGAATTCGATAATCCGGAATCGTATGTAATACGAAATGCGCCGGAATGTGCTAATTTTATGGGGCTTCCATTTACAGTTTATTACAAAAACGGAAAAATAGTAAAAGCAACAAGCAGCATCCAGGCCATGGATCAAATCCGTGAGGTTCTCGATGAGAAATTTAACGTAATTGTAGAAAACTAAAGTTGTTTTTATGTTCCAGAATTTGGTTCACGCATAGAAAATGGAAGTCGAACTTTAGTTATTCAACTTCCTGTATATAAAAATCTTTAAGCTATTAAAGGCTCTTATTCCATGCGTGCAACCAATTTTCTTTTTTGTAAGAATTTAAGGACCTATGGAAAGCAATCATTTTGATCTAATAATAATAGGAGGCGGACCCGCCGGTTTAACTGCTGGCATTTATGGATCCCGGGCAAAGCTGAAAACCCTGATTTTGAATGAAGGGACAGCTGGAGGGCAATTGGTTTTAACCCATGAGATTGCTAATTATCCAGGTATTGAATCCACCAGTGGGTATATGTTAGGCAGTACTATGGCCAGGCAAGCCAGAAGTTTCGGGTGCACCATTAAATCGAATGTTCGGATTACAGGACTAAAGTTAAGCGAAGATATCAAAGAGGTTGAAATAAATGGGAAAGACCATTACTCCGCTGATGCGATAATTTTATCACCCGGCGGGAAATCAAGAACCATCGGGGTTTCTGGAGAAGTGGAATTGAAAGGTAAAGGTATTTCTTATTGCGCCACCTGCGATGGAGATTTTTTCCAGGATAAAAATATAATAGTCGTTGGTGGAGGCAATTCAGCTTTGGAAGAAGCTGTATCATTAACAAAGTATGCAAGTAAGGTAACTATCATACATCAATTTGACCATTTTCAGGCTTTTCCGCATGCGGTGGCTGAGGCCGAACAAAATGAAAAGATTGACTTTGTCTTGAATTCAAAGATCACTGAGTTCATTGGGGAGGACCGATTAAGGCGTGTTAAAGTCGAAAATCTTGTAACCGGGATTTCTGAGGAAAGAGAGATTGATGGCGTTTTTATTTTTATCGGATATGTCCCTAACACAGAATTTTTAGAAGGGAAAGTTGCCCTGAACAAGTGGGGTGAAATTAAGGTTTCCGAAGATCTTCAAACGGAAATCTCAGGTGTATTTGCCGCTGGCGATTGCATCCATAAAAAAGTTCGTCAGGTGACGACCGCAGTATCGGATGGGACGATAGCAGCCTTGGGCGCAGCAGATTATATTCATCATAAGAAAAGAGATGTGGTTGTGATTTAAGTTTATTGGTTCTTGCCCCTACTGGTCCTTGGGGCAGGGACCTTTCATTTAAAATATTTGTATCCCGGCTCAGGGAGGCAACCTGCCAATCATGTATATTTTTAAAATATTGCTTTGAAAAGCAATTTGATTATCCCAACTTTAATGCTTCATTTAGAAAACACAATATTCATATGTTAATTTTTACATCCCCTTTACAGTAATTGCATCGGGATAAGGTTTTGATCCCGGGCCTGCCTTTTTTCGGTTTAATGTCAAAATCTTATAATTGTAAATCATATGAATAAAAAATCCTCAAATAATAAATTAAAACGCTTTGCATCAAATTTCAGAATTGCTGTTCTGGGATTGGAGAAGGATTTTGTGAGTGGCAGTATTGAAAAGGCCATATTTATGTTGTCGGTTCCGATGATACTGGAAATGATGATGGAATCCCTCTTTGCGGTTGTTGACGTATTTTTTGTCGGCAGACTAGGTGTTGATGCGATTGCTACAGTGGGCCTCACTGAAGCCATTATAATGATCGTATATTCTATATGCGTTGGACTAAGCATGGGAGTTACTGCGATGGTGTCGAGAAGGGTTGGCGAGAAAAGGTATAAGGATGCTTCCGATGTCGCTTTTCAATCAATTCTTATCGGTGTGTTCCTCGCTTTAATCATAGGGATCATAGGTTTTGTATTTGCAAAAGACCTTCTTCATTTAATGGGAGCTTCTGAAGAACTGATCAACCAGGGTTATGGCTATACTCAGGTTCTGATCGGAGGTAATGTGACCATCATGCTTCTCTTTATTTTAAATGCCGTGTTCAGGGGTGCCGGAGATGCTTCGATTGCCATGAGGGCATTGTGGATCTCCAATGGATTGAATCTTATACTGGATCCCCTGTTCATCTTTGGAATCGGGCCCTGGGAGGGACTTGGTGTACAGGGGGCTGCCATTGCCACAACCATAGGAAGAAGTGTCGGAGTGGGGTACCAGCTTTATATTTTATTTAATGGCAATAGCGTAATTAAAATGGTCAAGGCCAATATGGCCTTCAGATTAAAGATCATGCGGCGTTTGATTAAGGTATCCCTTGGTGGGATGGGTCAGTACCTGATCAGTACGGCAAGTTGGATATTCCTTGTTCGCATCATTTCTTATTTTGGCAGCGATGCTGTTGCCGGCTATACCATTTCGATCAGGATAATTATATTTACCATATTGCCTTCCTGGGGGATCTCAAATGCTGCGGCTACACTCGTGGGACAGAATCTGGGAGCGGACCAACCTGAAAGAGCTGAAAAATCAGTTTGGAAATGTGCTTTTTATAATATGTTGTTTCTGTTTTTTATCTCGATTGTCTTTTTTGTTTTTGCTGAATTCCTGGTAGGTATTTTCAGTTCAGAACCTGAAGTATTGAAGCATGGTGTGATCGCGCTCAGGTATATTTGCACCGGGTATGTATTCTTTGCATATGGGATGGTGGTTAGCCAGGCGTTTAATGGTGCAGGGGATACCACAACACCGACTATTGTAAATTTCTTCAGCTACTGGATGCTGCAGATCCCATTGGCCTATTTACTGGCAATGAATACTACTTTAGAAATAAAAGGGATATATATTGCTATTTTAGCTGCCGAGATCTTCCTGGCTATTGTTATAGTGCTTATATTCCGGAAAGGTAAATGGAAGCTTGTTAAAGTATAAATTATATGTATTCTATTCCTAAGAGCCCTATTGTACCTGGATTTCAGGCAGTAGTTATTTTACTAATTCTGCTGACCATAACTTCCTGTAATTTATCTGAAAAGAAGAGGAATAGATCCTATGTCAGGGCAAATGAATTTCTTGATAAAAGAGATTTTAACAATGCCATTAAATACTATGATGAGGCGGTTCAGATAGATCCTGGATTTGCCTCAGGGTGGAACAATAAGGGAATTGCTCATTTTGAATTAGGGCAATATGCGGATGCGATTGGTTCTTATAATAATGCCATTCTTGCTGAGCCGGATATGAATGAGGCCTACTTTAACAGGGCAAAGGCCTTTATGCATTCACAGGAATATAAGATGGCTTTAAAAGACCTGAATGTTGTTGCGGAAGTATTCCCTGATACTTCTGAAGTCTATTTCAGAAAAGGATTGTGTTTTTATTACCTTGGGGAATATGATACCTCTATTGCCAACTTTTATACAGCGATGGAACTTGAACCGGACAATCCAGAGATCCTGGTAAATCTTTCTACGGTTTATTATTCCATGAAAGATTTTGATTCATGCCGGGAAATGCTGGAGGAGGCCTTATTATTAAATTCTGAGATTCCTGAGGCATATAGCGGACTTGCATTGCTTGAAATCAAAAATCAGAGGGCTGACCTGGCGATGGATTATATTGAATATGCTTTATCGCTTGCCCCTGATAATCCTTATTTTATAAATAACAGGGGTTTTATACATTTGGAAATGGGCCAATATGAAAGCGCCCTGGGAGATATTAATGCCAGTATACAGTTAGATCCTTACAATTCCTGGTCTTATAGAAACAAAGGAATATATTATTATAAAACGAAGAATTATGAAGATGCGCTTAGATTGTTGAATAAGGCAAAAGATATGGACCCCAGGCTGGAATCAGTAGATTTTTATATTGGATTGACCTATGTCGGATTGGAAAAACTTGATGCAGCCTGTCAGTTATTTGACATTGGAAGTGCATCCGGAGACCTTGAATGTAGAGAGGCCCATCAAAGATACTGTGCGGGCATCTAGTTTTGATTATCAAATTTTTGGACTATTTTAGAAATTTTGAATTTATTCTAGACCATGGATAAAATAACCCGTAGAGCGTATAAAATAATTCCAAGGGCGGGAAATATGGACCGTTTAAAATTGATCGAAGAAATCCTTGATCCGCCTAATGGAGAAGAGATCAGTGTAAAAGTAAGATCCATTGGACTTAATTTTGCTGATATTTTTGCCATATTCGGATTGTATAGCGCTACACCAAAAGGACCCTTTATCCCTGGCCTTGAATATTCCGGGGATGTGATATCAGTAGGAGAACAGGTAAAGAATTTCAAACCTGGAGATAAAGTAATGGGTGTTACACGGTTTGGAGGGTATTCTGATCACTTAAATATCGATGAAAATTATGTAAGCCACCTGCCTGAAGGATGGTCCTACGATGAAGGTGCCGCATTTATAATCCAGGCATTCACGGCATATTATGCCCTGGTGGTTTTGGGTGACATCAAAAACGGAAATACCATTTTAATACATTCAGCTGCCGGAGGTGTTGGGATTCTGGCCAACCGGATAGCAAAAAAGTTCAATGCTTATACTATAGGCAGTATCGGTTCTGACCGAAAGGTGGATCTGCTAAAAAAAGAAGGATATGATGACTATATCATCCGTTCAGATAATTTCAGGGAAGACCTGCGCAGAAAACTGGGAAATAAAGAATTAAATATTGTTTTGGAGTGTATCGGAGGCCAGATCTTCAAAGATGGTTTCAGGCTGCTGGCGCCGGAAGGCCGCATGGTTGTCTATGGCTCGGCAAACTATGCGAGTCCAGGTAAAAGACCAAACTATCTGAAGTTGATAAGGCAATACTGGAAACGGCCCCGGCTCGATCCAACCAGGATGATTGAATGGAATAAATCCGTAATGGCTTTTAATCTTATTCATCTTTATGATAAAAAACACTATTTCAGCCACTATCTTTCGGAACTCGCAAAGCTGGATATTGGGAAACCGCATATTGGTGAGACTTATTCTTTTAATGACTTAATCAAAGCAGTTAGATTTTTTCAAACTGGTAACACAGTAGGAAAGGTCATTATACAGGTCTAGGGTGTTTTATTTAAGCATTTTTGTTGTAAATTGAATAAAAGTCTCAGATTATGAGAAATTTTTTTATTTATCTTATAATATCCTTCATATTTTTTAATAGTTCTTGCCAAAAGCTATCCAGGAACGACATCATGATTGGAGTTAAGATCTATGAGCATAATGGAGACCTACGAGGACTTTTTGAAGAATGGAAACGGGTTGGCATAAATTTAATTTTGGCCAGTCCTGATCTGGCGGGGAAGGATAATTTTATGTCCCTGGCCCGAAATCATTCCATGCGTGTGTTCTTGATCGTTCCAACTTTTTTTAATGCCATGGCGCTCGATAACGATTCGAGCTTATACTCAATAACCCGGGAAGGTGAAAAGGCTGTTGAGGATTGGGTAAGATTTATATGTCCCAATAAGACCAGATACCGTTCATCCCATATTCAAAATCTTAAGAAGTTAAGTTCTGAAATTCAGCCTGATGGAATAAGTCTGGATTTTATCAGATATTTCGTGTATTGGGAACAGGTATTCCCTGATCAGATTTATGATAACATTCCTCAAACGTGTTTTGATGAAGATTGCCTGGGTAAGTTCCTGGCTGAATATAAATTTACCCTACCTGATACATGTTATAGTGTAAAGCAGCAGGCCGATTTTATCTTATTGCAATATGAAAAGGAATGGGTGGAATTTAAATGCAATACCATCAGTGGATATGTTGGGGAAATGGTAGATGCCATTAAATCTGTTGATCCTGAGATAGAGATTAATTTCCATGCAGTGCCATGGAAATCCACTGATTTTGATGGAGGTATACGTTCAATTGCAGGGCAGGACCTGAAGCTTATAGAGCCCCTTGTGGATTATATTTCGCCTATGTGTTATCATCATATGGTTATCCAGTCACCGGAATGGATCCATGAGGTAGTGAATGACATAGCTCTTCAAACTCCTGCTGAAAAGATCTTGCCCAGTATCCAGGTCAATAAGGCTTATCTTGAAACATCTATTAGTGAAGCAGAATTCAGGGATGCATTGGTTGAGTCTTTACTACCCCCATCAAAAGGAGTTATTTTCTGGTCATGGGATGCCCTGGAAAAATCCCCGGAGAAGTTAAAGGTCTTAAGGGACTATATTGAAGAAACTTATTAGCCCTCTCTTATTAATTAATTATACACAAGTTTAACAGGTCTCTCAATTCTGTTAATTGTATTATCCGGACCTTCAGACTGTTGTTGATTCATTCGGTCAGGTTATTCGTATTTAAGGATCTTAACAGGGCTTTGAATACTGGATCTTTACTGTATGATATCCCACGGCAAAGAGTGCTATAAGTAAAATCAATATTGAAGCTAGACTTAGTGAAAACATTCCGATATTGACTCTGAATGCAAACTTTTCAAGCCAGTTGTTCATTAAATATATAGAAATTGGGATACCTAAAATCAATGAAACGGCTATAATTTTTAAGTAACTTATAAGTAATAATTCGAGTATATTTATGCTTGATGCACCAGCCACCTTACGTATTCCAATCTCCCTGGATCTTTCCTGAGCAGTACCCCAGGATAATGCAAATAATCCAAAACAGGTGATCAGGATGCTTAAAATTGCTGAAGCAATAATGATTTTACTCAAAACAAGGTCATTTTTGTGCTTCCTCACAAGTTCTTCGGTCATTAGCAGGTATTTGAATGGATAAGAAGGATAGACCAAATTCCAGTATTTTTCTAATTCCGGCAGAATGCTGCCAATCTGAGAAAGATCTGTTTTTGTCAGCAAAGTACTTGAGAAACTGCCTATTGATATTATGGTAGGTGGGAATATCCTGTTTCAGGGAAGAAATGTTGAAAGTCTCTCGACCACCCCTGATATATTCATCTTTCGTACCTGGTATTATCTCACCAATTGGTTCCTTGAAATCAAAATATTTAACAAATGCTTCATTAATCAATTTTGCCTTAGAATTTTCCATAGAAGGTATCTCCCCGGATAGTAGTTCAATCCCTAGCGTTTCCAGATAATTCTCATCCCCTATAAAAAGATAGGGTGTATAGAATTCTTCATTCTCAAGGTCATATCGCAGGATCATATTATCAGAAATGGGATTGCCGCTTCCAAGGGAACTTTGGCTAATTCCCGGAATTGAGTTAACATAGTTTTGAAGGACTTCCATTTGGCTCAAATCAGTCCCTCTCGGAGCCCTGACTTCAATAATGTTCCGGTTAAACCCTAAAGGTTTTTCCTGAATGAAATTGGTCTGACGTATTATGGTAATAGCACATACCAGCAACATGATAGATATTACAAATTGAAAACCCAGCATATAGCGGTTGAGTCCGCTTTTTAATGGAGACCTTTGATTGAATATACTTACAGGGCTGATCTTGAACATGTAATTGGAGAGTTTTAAAATAACCAATATGGCTATTGTTAAAATGATCAGGCCTGCGATGAGGATGATACGCAGATCGGAGAAATAATTTAGAGTCAGATCGGTTGCAATTACAGAGTTAAACCAGGGTAAGAAAGTATAGGTTATTACCAGAGAAAGACTGAACGAAATAATTATATATAATGATACTTCAAAAATTGCAGTTAACCGGAATACCGGAAGTGTTGCGCCTAATACTTTCTTCATTCCAAATTCCTTCCATCGTTTCAGGAAGGCATTAAAGAACAGGTTCAGAAAATTAAATCCTGCAAGTGATAAAACTGTGATTGTTATGGCCCAGCTGATCCACAGAAATAGTTTTCCTCTTGCTTTTGAAAAACTTCGGGTATTCCCTTCATCAAAATACACGTCTTGAAGGGACTGAAGATGATAGTTGATTTTACCAGGACCAAGCAGGCCTGGCATTGATGGATCATTATTTACTTTTGCCTCAAATTCTTTTGCATTAGCGCCTTCCTTTAACAAGATATAGTTTATTCCAGCACGCTTATCTTTAAAATCGTCATAGTAAACGAGTCCATCAAATACAAGGTGACTGTTTTCAAATGACCTTTCAATAATGCCAGATACTTCAAGGGGAATTTTCAATGAATCAATGGCAATATATAATGATCTAGAGAATGGCGAATAATTATTGAATATCAATCTTGAGCTCTCTTCTGTTAAAATCATTTTATCCGGACCTATTGAATAATCGGGATTGCCTTCAAGCAGATCGAAATCAAATATTTTGAGAAAAGAACTATCGGTCAACAGTATCTTTAAGTCATAAAAACTATCCGAAGATCCTTCTTTTAAGATGCCTTTGTAACTTAAGGTATAGAGCATGGTTGTTGCTTCAATTTCGGCATAATTGTCTATCAGGTACTCAGCTTGACCTGATTCCATATAGCTAACCATTCCATGGCGGCCGAAAGGATCCTCACATACCAAACGAAATATTCGGTCTTTTTTAGAATGATAAGAATCCGTATTCAATTCCCGGAATGTAAAACCGATCAACACGTTGGAAATTGCAAAACCAAGGGCCAGGCTTAATATAATAGCGATCGAGTATATTTTATTTTTGAAAAAATTTCTCAGGCTCAGTACAAAAACATGTTTGATCATGATATTAAATCAAAGGGGACAGATACTTAAAGGTAAACCAATAAACTTTATATATTCTAATTCAAACTTGATTCTCAAGGTATTTTTTAATAAGATTTTCTGAACTCGCAATGGTTTTAATAGTCCAGTCCAGTTGAAGTGCCAGTTGTTCAGCCTCAGAAAGTCTCCAATTGATTTCCGATCGATGCAAGCGCCTTGTGAGGTTGTACAACAGCAAAGCACCGGCTACGGAGATATTATAACTTTCAGTAAATCCATGCATGGGAATTTTAATGTATCCGTCGGCTTTCTTAAGCACCTCGTCCGTCAGACCATCTTTTTCACCTCCCAGGAAAAATGCTGATTTGCATGAAATGTCGAAATCATCGGGTCCTGATCCGGAAGCATGCGGTAAGGTAGCAATGATCTGGTAGCCTTTACTTTTTAAATCTGACATGCATGCCTCGGAATTATTTGATCTGTGATCGTAAATATGCACATTAATCCATTTTTCTGCCCCTTTTGAAATGTTTTCTGAAATCTGGTATTCATTTTGGTTTTCAATGATGTGAACATCCTGTATGCCAAAGCAATCTGCCGTCCGAACAATTGCACTTGCATTTCTCTCCTTATAAACGTCTTCTACAGCAACTGTAAAATGGCGGGTACGAAATTTGAGTACCTCTTGAAATCTGATACTTCTCTCTTCAGTCATATAATTCCGAAGATATTGTAACAGTGCATTTTTATCTTCTATCTGGCCCAGATATTCCTTAATCTTATTCATTCTGGTATATATTATAGCAGCTTTCTCTAATTAAGTTCCACACATCCCGGAGGTGTTTCTGTTCCAGGTATGTCTGCCCGGCTACCAGGCGAATAACATAAGCATCATTGATCCTTGTATGGGTAAGGAATGTTTCCCCTGTGGCGTTAATTTTCTGAAGGATCTTTTCATTCATGTCATTTAGGGTGGTTTCGTCCTTAATACTAACAGGATGAAACCTGAAACAGATCATATTCAGTGGATTTTCTGTCATAAGTTCGAATTCCGGATCATTTTTAATTTCTATGATCAAGTCCTGAACCATGTCAATATGTTTTTTAATCCGGTTTTTTAATTCTTCAGCCCCAAAGTTTCTGAGTACGAACCAGAGCTTCAAAGCCCTGAACCTTCTGCCCAGCTGTATACCCCAGTCCCGGTAATTATTCACTTTTTGGTCGACCTGAGTTTTCAGGTACTCTGGCATTATTGAGAAGGTACGGATAAGTGCATCTTTATCTTTTACATAATAGGCAGAGAGATCGAAATTTGTAAATAGCCATTTATGTGGATTAAATACATAACTGTCGGCATGCTCCAGACCTTCGAT
Source organism: uncultured Cytophagales bacterium (assembly GCA_942491935.1). Classification (GTDB taxonomy): domain Bacteria; phylum Bacteroidota; class Bacteroidia; order Cytophagales; family Cyclobacteriaceae; genus JAGTVG01. The sequence goes on along the minus strand of CALOCZ010000003.1, from coordinate 42,245 downwards.
CATCCATCGGTATTCAGGGAGAATCATGGCCGAACCGGCATAAGCTGCATCGACATGTAGCCATATTTTATATTTTTGAGTGATCTCAGCTATTTTTCTCAGCGGATCAATGGCCATAGTCCCTGTAGTTCCTATTGTTGCGACTACACATAGTGGTTTTTTCCCTGCCTTGATATCCTTCGTAATTACTTCATTCAGAGTATCTGGGTTCATTGCAAGCTTTTCATCCACTTCAACTTTTACCAGGTTCTGGTCGCCAAGCCCGGCTATCCGGATTGCCTTATCGATGGAGGAATGTGTTTCTGTGGAACAATAGATCCTATAATTTTCATCCCCATTGAAACCCTTTTTATTTATCTCATACCCGCTGGCTTTCTCTCTGGCGGAAAGAAATGCACATAGTGTGGCAGTAGAAGCTGTATCCTGTATAACGCCTTCAAAATGTTCAGGAAGGCCCATGAGTTCTTTCAGCCAAACCATCATTTTCTCTTCAAGTTCAGCGGCCGCGGGCGAAGTTTCCCATACCATACACTGGGTTGCCAGGGTGGCAGTAAGCATTTCAGCCAGAACGGATGGATAACTGGAATTGGCCTGAAAATAGGCAAACCATTTAGGATTTTGCCAGTGCGTGATCCCCGGCATAATTATATCTTTGAAATCTTCAAAGATCCTGGCCATGGGTTCTCCCTGTGCCGGAGCGGTATCTGGGATCTGTTTGAGGATATCTCCCGGTTTTATTTTAGATTTAACAGGGAACTTATCAATTGTGCTGTAATAATCGGCCATCCAATCGACCAGCTCGTGTGCATGTTCGCGGAATTCTTCAATACTTATCATATGCTAAAAAAAATTATTGAATAAATATACAATCTATTCAGGCATGTGACAACATCGGCAATTCCTTATGTGGGTAAACAAAAAAAATCCCGCCGGTGTATGCCATAAGCAAACCGGCGGGAATCTATCAAACAAATACCCAACTACCTAAGGAGCAGGTATAAGTACTTTGTCAATTACATGAATTACGCCATTTGTTCCCAATACATCCAGGAAGGCAGCATCAGCCAGGTTAGCAACTTCACCTGATCCATCAGTGATAGTACCAGCAGTAGCATCTATTGTAATATCGCCATTAAGTGTTGGTACATCTCCGGATTCGAGGTCAGAAGAGAATACTTTTGGAGTCGCTATAACGTGATGCTGAAGAACAGCAGTTAAGGTTTCCAAAGGAATTTCGTCTACTGAAGCTACATTAAGTGCAGTATATAATGCTTCAAAAGCGGCATCGGTTGGTGCAAATACTGTGAATGCACCGTCTCCGCTTAATGCTGCAAGCAGATCAGTATCTTGACCCGAAGTTCTCGCTAAAGCAGCTACCAACTGTGTGAACTCATCAGGATCGAAACTTTGAGCTATTTCAACTACATTGCTTGATGGTGGAATTAAAGTTCTGTTTATTACATGAACCACACCATTAGAACCATCAATATCTGTAGAAACAACTTGAGAATTACCATTTATGAAAACACCACCTCCTTTATTTGTCAGGTAGAAATCTCCACCGAGAGAAGTCACTGCAGACGCACCTGTACCAGTCGTCGGTAAGTCAGCGGCCATTACTGTGGCATCAATAACGTGATACTTAAGAACTGCACTAACTGTAGCTCCATCAGGAAGCGTAGTTATTCCAGCAGCTGCAAAAGCGTCATTTGTTGGAGCAAATAAAGTCAATCCGTTATTACTTGGACCATTACTCAAGAGTACAGATAATATATCCTCATCAGCTGCCAAAACCGCACTGATCAGAACTGTAAAGTCTTTGTTAAAATATGCTGGAGCTACTATTGTACCTACAATCGGAACAATTGAAGGTGGAACCATAACATTCTCAACAACATGAACAACACCATTGCTAGCTTCTACATCCGGGAGAACAACTTTTGCACCGCTGATGAAGACATCTGTTCCATCAATTTCAACTGTGATCGTCTCACCTGATAATGCTTCTGCTGTCTGACCATCAGAAAGATCTCCTGACATGACTACAGCAGTTGATATGACATGATACTCTAAAATACTACGTAATACAGATTCCGGAACATCGTCAACACTAGTCTGACCGATTGCTGTCAACAATGCGGCGAAAGCGTCATTTGTTGGGGCGAAAACTGTGTATGTACCATCTGAACTTAATGCAGTAACCAGATCAGGGAACTTGGTTAAAATAGTAACAAGACTACTTAATTCCGGCGTTGCCTGAGCAATTTCAACAATATTGTCCTTAGGAAGCTCAATTGTAGGTGGTATCAAAACCTCATCGATCAGATGAACAACTCCATTTGAAGCGTCTACGTCCGCACCTATCACATTTGAAAGGTCATTTAACGTGATTTGTGTTCCATCTACAACAACATCAATCGAAGCTCCACTCAATAAAGTAGGTACAGAACCTGTAGAAACGTCAGCTGACATTACCTTACCTGCAACCACGTGATACTGAAGTACTTGAGCTAAGATGTCAGGATTCGCTAATAAATCATCCAATACGCCATCAGGTAAATTGTCAAAAGCTGCATTGGTTGGTGCGAAAACGGTAAAAGGACCATCTCCCTTAAGCGTACTTGAAAGACCTGCCGTTTCTATGGCAGTTACTAAGGTGCTGAGTACGGGTGTCGCTCTTGCAACATCCATAATGTCGTTACCTGTGCCAGGCTGTGGATCATCATCATCCTTACAACCTGCAAAGGTGAGCATCGCTACAGCCATGGCCACCATCATTGTGCTTTTTAAAAGTTTTTTTAAGTTTTTCATTTTTTTATAAGTTTTTAATTATTGGACATTTGTTAATAGAAATATTTCTTAATTCGGTCTATTAAAAGATTTGTTTGTATAGTAAACGCGAAAGATTTAAAAATGTTTAACAAATATAGTAAAAAATTAAACAAATAATTAAATAATATGAAAAAATGCCAATAGCGTAGAATATAACATATAAAAAATTAAACAAAATAATTTTTAAATCAGGCAGGTCTGGTGAAATTATGATTTGTAAAATTAGATTTAAGGGGAACCAGGAATTTTAATTCGCTTAGAAATAATGGATAAAAGATCTACTAAAAGATCATGGTATTAAACAGGTGTATGAGAAATATATACTGAAATGCTTATTGGGCTTGAATTTAATGATTCGCTTATATGGGTCGGACTAAGCCAATACACCAAGTGCACATATGGAAAGACCTTTCATTCCTCCTATGATACCTATATATACTGAGCAGCAGATCTCTATAAATTACAGATCTTTATTAAGAACAGATCTTAAATTTAGAAACTTTGAATCCACTCGAATGTATCCTTTGTTTAATTATGGCATATTGACGAGAATTGTTCTACTACCTCTTCCTGTCTGATTAAATGTCTTCAACTTTACCGATCCATTTACCTCAATGGGGCCTTCATAAAGGGCTGAATTCTTATCCGGTTCATTTCCGTCAGTGGTATATCTTATAGACATTCCGGGGAAAGAAGAATTTGCCTCCAGTTTTCCATTATTTATTACAGCACCAGGGGGCGCTATTCGATAATTATATCCATTAAATAAGTGGTCCAGTCTTGCAAACTCACGTTGAGCAATGGTGTTTGCAAAAACATTCCAGGCCTTTTCGAGTGCGGCATCCCGCTTAGATACGTTCTCAATAGAAGCCCATGATGGCGTACCCTGCCATGCCCTTTCAGCCAATCCAAGCATTTTGGGCAAGCTGTAATATTCGAGCATATCCGGACCTTTGATCGTTTCACTCCAGAGCTGACCCTGAAGTCCTACTATGTTTTTAAATCCTTCAGGGCTAAGCCTCTCCAGATTCTCAAAGTCTTTAATTGGATCGAATTCGTGACCCATTGTATTGACTTTAATTGATTTGTACAGATCGTATGGGATAAAACTGAAGGCTTTTTTTGTGTCATTGAATCCGCCCCAGTATCCTCCCGGTTCTTCCGGATCTTTATTATAGCCAAAATCAAAATAAAAATTATTGACGTTGCACAGTATTACAGGGTAACCGCCATTGGCCAGCCTGTATCCAAGTTCCTGGTTCCCCCAAATGCTGTTCCAGACATAAGGCAACACATTCTGGCCGGCAAACTCTGCATTGGCTTCCCAGGTGCCATCGGGAAAAAAAGACATCGCGACTTCTTCCCACCCCGCTATGGTCAGGTTACGTGCTTTAAGAATTTCTGAAATTCGACCAAAGAAATAGGGTTGGAGGTTGCGGTAATTGGAAATTTCCGGATTCTGCTCCAAAAGATCATTACATAGGGGTGATTTTTCCCAGGATCCAGAAGGTACCTCATCCCCGCCAGTATGCAGCGTCTTTAATGTCAATCCGGCTTCCTTATAGATCTCTATGATATCATCAACAACTGTTTCATAAAAAGTATATGGTGCATCCTTACATACACATATAATATTGTCATTGTATAATTGAGCAGATGAATATTCGGATTGATCATCCGGATCCGACAACAGGTACTTTTCTGCTTCTTCTTTTTTCCCTTCCTCCATCAACTTTCTGTACCTGTATTCCATCGCTTTTATTGCAGCCCTGGCGTGTCCTGGCATATTCACCTCCGGGATTACCTCAATATGCCTCGCCGCAGCAAATTGTAAGATCTCAATAAAATCCTGCCTGGTATAGAATCCACTCCCGTATGATATTTCAGGATCAGGGAATGCCCCTGAACCGTAAGCTGGCGCGAGGTATTCAGAATCATCCAGCGTATGACCCCGGAATGCTCCAATTTGAGTTAGCTCAGGTAATTCCTCTATCTCTAGTCTCCAGCCTTCATCATCTGTAATATGAAAATGGAAGACATTCATTTTATAATAGGCCATTATATCCAGGAATTTCATGACTGTCTCTTTTGTCTGGAAATTTCTCCCAACATCAAAATGCATTCCCCTGTACCCGAAAGCAGGTGCGTCGGAGATATTCAAACTTTTTAATTCAATAATGGCTTGGGCTGAAGAAAAGGATTCGATAGGCAATAAAGCGATCAGGCTTTGTGTTCCATAAAAAACTCCTGCAGGATCACTTCCAGTAATTATTACCCCTTTGTCAGGATCTATTTCCAGGCTATAGGCTTCTTTATCAACTGCATTGACCTTAACCTGACCGGTCTTTAGGCTAATAATATTGGGTCCTGAAACCTGGCTTTCCATTACCATCGGTCGCTTCCCCATGAGCTTACCCAATTGATCTGCAAGGAGGGAGGCTTCACTTTTCAGGTCGGGCTGATGATGAACCATCAGGTTTCCTCCCAGTTTTACCATTTCTTCCTTTTCAACAATTTGGACAGGTGTCGGGATGATCTGTATCAGTTCAGTTTTATCCAGGATTTTCAGCTTTTTATTCTGATTGAATTGCCATTCAGCTGTAGGAATGGGTGTTTGATCATCGCGATGCCTGTTGATCTGTTCCGCTTTTGTAAATGGAAGGATCTTTATGTCATTCACAGGAACTCTGTTGATTTCATTTCCCTCAGAATCAACAAATACAAAATACACGCCAGAAGGAACATCGGATTTTTTAATCATCCAGGCCTCACCTTCAAATGGAATTTCGATTGTTTCTCCCGGATCAAGGATAAATTTTTCGGTGGGTGCCATTCTGTAAAAATCACCATTGATCTGCTCTATTCGTACTATATCGGGAATCGACTCGGGAATAGGCAACCTGGTAACCATATTATAATACATCGTCCATCCATTGTTACCTAATGTTGTTTTACTGTTATTTTGCAGTATAAATTTTGCCAGGAATTTTGCGCTTTCAGCAATGTCGTTGCTAACCAACTCAAAGGAAACTTGTATTTCTCCCTCTTTTGGGATCATATTTTCCTGGCTTTTCTTGGTGGAACAGTTCCACATATTCAGGATAATTAATAATAGAGAAAGTATAAAAATTGGTCTTTTCATTAGATTATAAATTAAGGAATTTGAAACAATTTTAATAAATTTAGTAGATTCGAGGCCATGCAATATTATCACTGTTTTTATTTTATCGGAATAATTCTTTAACTAATTTTTTAATATGAGTGATTTATCCGTTTCAAAGCAAATATCCACACAAAGACTAATTTCATTAGATGCACTCAGGGGATTTACAATTGCCGCCATGGTGATCGTCAATGATCCGGGATCGTGGAATGCTGTATATGCGCCCTTATTACATGCAAAGTGGCACGGGATTACAGCGACTGACCTGATCTTTCCCTTCTTTATTTTTATCGTGGGGGTGTCTATTTCCTTTGCCTATACCAAGCGCATGGCGGCGAAAGTCCCCAAAAAAGATATTTATAAGAAAATAATATGGCGGGCCTTTAAGATATATGCTGTTGGTATTTTTCTATGGGTTTTCGGACGATTTGACTTTCTTGAATTCCGTTTGGTCGCTGAGATCCGCTGGGTAGGCGTATTGCCGAGAATTGCAGTCGTATTCCTTTTTGGTGCTATCATATTCCTGAACACAGACTGGAGAAAGCAGATAGGTATTGCCGCGACTCTACTTATTGGGTACTGGTTGGTCATGGCCCTCGTACTTGTACCCATCGATGAAGTGATCCATCAGGCACTAGCCACCGGAACAGTAATTAGTTCCGACGGGACAATACCGATAGGTGAAATAACTAAAATATCAAATGGATTTATAGCCGCAAATTTTGAACCCGGCACGAACCTGGCTGCCTGGATGGACAGGGCCCTGGTGCCTGGATATTTATGGGAGAGAACATGGGATCCGGAAGGGTTGTTAAGTACCCTGCCAGCGCTGGCCACAGCAATAATTGGAATGCTGGTTGGAAGAATATTGCTTACTGTAAAAGATCCATATAAAAAACTGAGCTATCTGTTTTTTACTGGATTTTCCTTATTGTTCGTAGCGGAATTATGGAGTTACATCTTCCCACTTAATAAAAATCTCTGGTCAAGTTCCTTTGCTTTATTTACAGGCGGACTGGCAACTATGGGCCTCGCTGCATGTATCCTGATCATCGATGTATGGGGATATGTGAAATGGACAAGATTGGGCAGGGTTTATGGTGCAAACGCCATTACGGCATATGTCCTGGCCGGAATGCTTACGCTGGTATTTTACCGTGACAGTTTATGGGGGATCTCATTTAGCAGGACATTTATGGAATACATGACAGGAATTGGAGTGGCTGCTAAATTCGCCTCATTGATGTATGCCGTCATGTACATGCTGATCATCTATATACCGACTTATATCCTGTACAGGAAAAAGATATTTATAAAACTTTAGGAAATAGAATAATCCAAAATCCAAGATAATATCCTTCTGGCCCATCTAAAAGGGTACTGACCCCATATGATAGACTATATACTATTATATTAGCTTTATAGTTACGGGATCGTTTAAAAGCAGTTTGGCAGATTCAATTCACGAGATTATAATCAAAAGCGGAAAATTACTAGAATTCTGACGTTTCATATTTGATGATTTCTTGAGAAAAACATGTAAATCATACTCTTCGAAATTGGTTTTTGTCCTTCCCAATGGATTTCTAACCCTTTTATATGCAAGACTTGAATGTAAGAGCCTGGAAATGACAATAGTCAAATTTGAATCGAAAGCGGACCATTATTCTATCGTCAATTGGTATCACTTATCCGGCCAAAAAGTACCCTCAACCTCCACCTTTGTGCAATTTTCCAGATAAATATTAAAGGTTGGAGATGGTACCTGTCAATTTCGAATCCACCGGTTCCCAAAGTTCGATCTTATTTCCTTCCGGGTCCATGATCCATCCAAACTTGCCATATTCATACTCTTCGATCTCCCCCACTATCTCCACGCCTTCCTCTTTCAATACTTCCAGTAATTTCTCCAGATTTTCAACCCGGTAATTAAACATAAAGTCCTTCTTGCTTGGAGAAAAATACCTGGTATTATCTGAAAAAGGGCTCCATGCAGTATATCCTTTATGGTCAGGATCATTATGTTCCCTCCAGATGAAGGCACCGCCATATTGATCTGATTTTATACCCAGATGGTCATTATACCATTGTTTTACTTTTTCAGGCTCTTTACATTTAAAGAAAATACCCCCTATTCCTGTTACTCGTTTCATATGCTTCGTTTTTTGATGGTTCTTAGTAATAATCTTGTGATCCCGGCTAATCCTGGTGCTATTAATCTTGTAAAATAGAAATTTAAGTTTAAAGATCTTAATTTTAATCCTAATCCAGCATCCTGACTTTTGGTTTTCTGCTATCGGTAGATTTTTGCATGCTCCTGATGATACTGTCCAGCATATTTATTGCAGCAATGATGTGAGGGCCTTTATTCAGCATGATACAATCCGCCCTTTGAGCCATAGCAGCATCGGTAATTTCGGCCCTGGATGGTCGACCTTTCTTGGCCAGGTTCTCAAGGACCTGAGTAGCCCATATATCAGGTATATGCGCAGCGGAACATAATTTCAATATTTCTTCCTGAACTTCGGCAAGCTTTTGCCAACCTACCTCTACAGCCAGGTCACCCCGGGCAATCATAACACCTATAGGATGTAATTGCATGGCATTCAGTAAAATTTCAGGAAGGTTACTGTATCCCTGTTTGGTTTCAATCTTCAGAATAATACCTAAATGAGTTCCTTTAATTTCTTTTAGTGCGTTTTTAATATCCTCAACATCTTCTGTGCTATTCACAAATGACACATTCACTACATCCGCGTATTTTGCAATGAATTTGAGGTCTTCCCTGTCTTTATTTGTTAATCCCCGCAAATTCAAAGTGCTTTCAGGAAGATTGATGCCTTTGTCGGCCCTCAGGGTTGAACCTTTGTCATCCGCCCAACTTATGCGAACAACCAGTTTATCCTTTTTCTTATCTTCTATAAATCCTTCGATTTTACCATCATCGAGCAAAACTGGTTCGCCGATCCTGGTATCGATGAATATCTCTTTAAGCGAACATGATATATGGGCTGGTTTTTGAACACTTCCGTCTTCCTTTATAATGGCTGGGGCTCCGGGGTTTTCTTTATGATGAATGATCAGTTGATCTCCTCGCCGTAAAAGAATTTTTTCTTCCAATGGGAATAGTTCACCCACTATTGTAGTAATCTTTTCTTTGCTTTCCTTTTTGACAATATGAAGCCTTGTGCCAGTCCTGATATAGGTAGTATCGTTGGTTGTAGCCCATTTTCCCCTGAAGCTTTCCTCGATGATCTTAATCTTTCTCTTTTTCCCCCTGGCATCCATTAATTGAACAATGGTTCCTTTTTTCAGCTTTTTATACCATGCTCTCTCTACAGGCAAAAAGGGGATTTTAATATCCTCGGGTGGTTCATCCGGGGGGGCGATCCAGAAACGGACAGGATTGACCACAATACCATAGTCATTCTTCTCCGGTTTTAAACGTATTACTTTAGGCCCGGTCCGCATATGTCCTGTCCGGAATTTTGGGCCACTAAGGTCCATGCAAATCCGGCATTCCTTCCCTGTTTCCTGCTTGGCCTGATGTATATTATCAATCATCATCTTCCACTGTTCCGGCCCATCATGGGCACAATTGATCCTGAAGCAATTAATATTGGCTTTTAATAGTCCAAGAACAAGGTCATAATCATAAGCAGCATCGAGCGGAAGGGTGACCATAATACGCGTGATCCGGTCAGCGATCTCAGGGCCCAGCAGGGATGTTGTATTGATTTTCTGGAAATTATACCCTTCTTTAAACTTTTCTTTTTTAATGTTTTCAAAACCAAAATCAGGAATAAGGATTTTCCGGATATTGTTTAATACAGCTTCAATACTGCTTTTAATATGACGCTCGTCTTTTGATAATTGAGAAATGCCAAAAGATTCCAGCGTTTCTTTAATATTATCGAAATCGAGCTGCCTGAAAGCAAGGTATAATATAAGATTCTGCGCAGATTGTTTGTAAGCAGGGTGTATTTTATCCAGATCCCCTGCATATGTTAAAGTAAGTTTTTCTGCTGTGGCTAGAACATCCTCCAGCTTTACAATTATCAGTTCTAATTTCTTTTGGCCTGGCGACATATCAGGTATACAAATATTGATGCTTCTGCAATATAGTTAAATCATATTATTTAGTAATAAAGACGATGGTCGTTTAGGAGAAATCTCCAGGTTTTATTTAAAAGGAGAGTCTTTTTCCTTTGCCATGTGCTCGTATACCTTTTTATCCATCCATCCGGGCATCCATTTATTTAAAAAAACCACCAGTTTGCCCTGCGTAGTAAGCACGATATCCCGTTTTTTCCTTTTTATCCCATTTAAAATGCTTTTTGCAACCTTTTCTGATGTCATCATTTTATCCTCATCGCGTGGGGATTCACCTTGCTCCATACCATCCTTGTTTAGGGCCGCATTCCGGATATTTGTACCTGTGAATCCCGGGCTGACCACAAGTACATGGACACCAAGGTTCATTACCTCGGTACGCAAAGCTTCTAAAAAACCTTCCATAGCATACTTGGATGCTGAATAGGCCGATCTTGCCGGAGTACCACGATGGCCGTTTATGGAAGATACACCTACAATTGTTCCCTTCGATACAATAATATAAGGCAAGGCATATTTGGTTGCATAGACAGTGCCATAGAAATTAATATCCATTACTTTCTTAAATACCTCGAGATCGGAATCATTAAAGAGGGCCCTCATTGATATTCCTGCATTATTGATAAGAATATCGATCCTTCCGTATTTTTCTATAGTCTGATCAATTAATCTTTTATTCTCTTTTTCATCACTAACATCCATAATATATCCTGAATGTTCTACACCCAGATCAGTCAGGCTTTTTTTAACTTCTGCCAGCCTTTCGTTATTCCTCCCGGTAAATACAATTTTAGCGCCTTCCTTGCCAAATTCCTCAGCACAAGCTTTTCCAATCCCTGATGTGGCCCCCGTAATGATTACAACTTTATCTTGCATGGATTTATTAGTAAAATTTACCTGATTAAAATTATATAAATTATAAATAAATACCGCATCGGATCTGGTTCATATTAAAAGGTCCTGTTTTTTATACCAATAAATAGTCTTTCTGCTATTTGCCCATAAGGGTATAGGACTGTATAATCATTTCTCTTCAAGAGGTTTTAATTAATAGCCAAAATAGACGATTGCCATATCCAATAATGTTTAACTTTGCATGATAATGATAAGAAAAGGAGATATTCTGGAAGAAATACTGGTTGAGGATTTTGCAGCCGAATCGAAATGCGTGGCAAAAATTGATGGCCAGGTGATATTTATCGAACAGACTGCCCCAGGGGATGTTGTGGATATCCGGATCATCAGGAAGAAAAAAAATTACCTTGAAGCAAGACCTGTTTATTATCATTCTTTTTCTTCAAAGCGTCAGACACCCTTTTGCGTTCATTATGGTACCTGTGGCGGATGCAAATGGCAGCACATTCAATATCCGGATCAATTAGAATTTAAACAACAGCAGATCCTGGATCAACTGGAAAGAATTGGCCATCAAAAAGAGATAAAGTATGAGCCCATATTTGGTGCAAGTCATCATGTAGCATACCGAAATAAGCTGGAATTTACATTTACTGACCAGAGGTGGCTCACACATGATGAAATAAATTCCGGAGCGACTTTCGAGCGAAATGGACTTGGATTTCATAAACCGGGTCAGTTTGACAAAGTTCTGGATATTGAAAAATGTTACTTACAGCCTGATATGTCTAACAAGATCCGGCTAAAAGTGAAAGAAATTGCTTTGCAGGAAAATATTCCCTTTTATAATATTAGAGAACGCAAGGGATTTCTGAGAAACCTGATCATCAGGAACAGTAACAGTGGTGAATGGATGGTCATTCTTCAAGTAGGTTATGAAAACGGGGAATGGATAGAAAAGATATTGAATGAACTAATGAATACCTTTCCTGAGATTACCAGCCTTCATTATCTGATAAATTCCAAAGGAAATGAAAGCTATAATGATCTGGAAGCAGTTCATTTTGCCGGTAGCAAGTATATGATCCAGAAAATGGAAGACCTGGAGTTCAGGATCAGCCCGAAATCATTTTTCCAGACAAATTCAGATCAGGCCTATGAATTATACAAATTTGTAAGGGAATTCGCAGAACTTGAAAAGACTGACATCGTTTATGATTTGTATACCGGGACGGGGACCATAGCAAATTTCATCGCCAGGCAGGTAAAAAAGGTTGTTGGGCTGGAATACGTACCGGAGGCAATAGAAGATGCAAAAATTAATTCTGAAATAAATCAAATCACGAATACTACGTTTCTGGAGGGTGATATTGCTAAAATATTTAGCGAAGCCTTTCTTGATGAGCATGGAAATCCGGATGTGATCATTACCGATCCTCCACGTGCAGGGATGCATAAAGATGTTATTGCTGCGATATTAAAGACTTCTGCAAGAAGAATCGTTTACGTAAGTTGTAATCCTGCCACTCAAGCCAGAGATATTGATTTACTAAATGACAGGTATCGGCTTGTTAAATCCCAGGCTATAGACATGTTTCCACATACACATCATATTGAAAATATTGTTGTTCTTGATATAAAATAGAATGAGTCATAATGATATTATAAACAATGATCCCGAACTGAATGGGAAATTCCTTGGCCAGATAACCCAGGATTTTGTAAAAGTTTCAGATAACATTAAGGAAGCCTCTTATCAGATACGGAAAAATGGATTTTCAGATTACCCGATATTCCCTGTTTCCAAAGACCAACTTCCCATTGGACAATTGCTTTATGGCAAGGAAGACCTGAACCTTGATTGGAATTATTATGCATCTTATCTTGATGAGTTCTTGCAAAGAAAACTAATTGATAATGAGAAGGTTAAGGCTTTTCAGGAAACGTATAAGGATCCTGATGAATACTGTTGTATATTTCTGGTCAATGAAAAAATGACCAGTTTCATTTATATTCCATATCCAATTGATTAGATTGTATTCTTTCTATGTTGAGAAGAATTAAAAACATTAAATTTTTTTTTTCGTTATCTTTATACACACATGAAATCTCAGGAAGAGGAATCTGTGGCGCATCAGGAATTATGAGAAATAGGATCATCATCATATTGCTATTATTGTCAGTTGGATCTGTAAACTGTATTTATTCGCAGCCCTCTGATGAATTAAACTATAGCAAAGAAATCTCAGTTGGAATAACCAAAGCTACGAATAGTGGTTTAATCGGCGGGGTAATTTTCAAGTACAGCATTCACCATAGGAATAGTGCTTTCCATTATATTGCAGCTGAGATGGTCAACATAAAGCACCCAAAAGAGGAAAGGTATTATTCCTTCACCGGTAATACATATATTTATGGAAAGTCTAATTATTTGTATGCAATCCGGGGACAATATGGGAGGGATTGGATCTTATTCAGGAAAGCTCCACAACAAGGTGTTCAGGTAAATCTTATTACCGCAATTGGGCCCACAATTGGAATTGTTGCCCCGTATTATATTGAATATATGAACAATGGTGGATTAATCGTAACTGAGCAATATAATGCAACCAAGCATCAAAACAGGGAGAATATCCTGGGAACAGGAGGATTATTCCAGGGACTTGGCCAGTCAAATATTGTTATGGGAATAAACTGGAAAGGATCTCTTGCTTTTGAGTTTGGCTCGAAGAAAAATAAAGTTTTTGGTATAGAGTTGGGATTTATGATAGAGGCATATTCAAAAGAGATCCCTATCATTCCTACTGCTGAAAACTATAGTATATTCCCAAATGCCTTTGCAACTTTGTACTATGGCAGGCGAAAATAGTATTAAGAGCCTTTGTAAATCCAAAAATTTCCTATTGAATTTAAATAAGTCTGTATGTCGGTAGTGGAAAAGAACGTAAGACAGTTTAGAAAGAAGCCGGATTGGCTAAGGGTAAAATTACCCATATGTAAAGAGTATGCAAAAGTCAGGGAACTGGTCGACAAACACCGGCTTCATACCATTTGTGAAAGCGGGAATTGTCCAAACATGGGCGAATGCTGGGGAGCCGGAACGGCAACATTCATGATCCTGGGAAATGTCTGCACCAGAAGCTGCACTTTTTGTGCTGTAGCAACGGGAAGGCCGCCGGAATATGATGAGGAAGAACCGAACAGGGTAGCAGAAGCCATTCAGAAAATGGGTGTTAAGCATGCTGTAATCACATCTGTAAACAGGGATGAACTCAAGGACCGGGGCGCAGAAATCTGGTATCAGACCGTAGTAAAAATTAAAGAACTGAGCCCTTTAACAACCATTGAAACTTTAATTCCGGATGTTAAAGGTACCTGGGATGCACTAATCCGGATGATTAGTGCGGGACAGGAAGTGGTGTCCCACAATCTTGAAACAGTTGAAAACCTGTATCGACGTGTAAGGCCCCAGGCCAAATATTACCGCAGCCTTGAACAGATCCAAAGGACAAAAGATTTCGGTAAAAGAACAAAATCAGGAATAATGGTAGGACTGGGCGAGGCAGATGAGGATGTTTTTAAAACAATGGATGACCTTGCTGAACATGGCTGCGACATACTTACTATCGGGCAATATCTACAACCTACAAAAATGCATCTGGAAGTAGAAGAATTTGTACATCCGGATAAATTCGCATTTTACAAAGAAGAGGGACTTAAGCGGGGGATTAAATATGTGGAATCAAGCCCACTTGTTCGGTCAAGCTACCATGCAGAAAAGCATGTTCACGTTTAGATTGGAATCCGATAGTCATCTGCAAGCTGAAAGCTATCATACTGAAAAGCATATTCATGTATTGTCCGCAATTTAAAACCTCAGGTTATCATGTGGAAGAACATTCGAGTGTATTATTGTTAAGGAATATATACCCCTCTAAAGCCCATAATGCTACTTTCTTTAATAGGGAACTGAGTCGCGCCGGATATAGCATCACATGCAAAAGGTTCTGCCAGCCATGATCCTCCACGTATCATTCTGAACCCGTCCAGGCCTATATGGTAGGTCGTGCTATACCAGTCAAGCGTCCATTCAGACACATTGCCTGCCAGGTCATTAATGCCATAAGGACTGGAAAATCTGCTGAAAGTACCAACTGGAGCAAGGTTTGAGAACCCATCTTCATCGCCAGCATAATTGCATCGATAAATGCCTCCCTGATAGGGTACTTCATCTCCCCAAGGGTATTTTCTTTCCGGATTGATATTCGGAATAGATTTTTTTTGGTCTCCATCCAGGTAAATTCCTCCAACGAAAGCTTTTTCAAACATCGCCTCTGTTGGCAGGCTTAAACCACACCATTGAAGGAAATTATTAGCATCATACCAGGATACATAGGTGATGGGATAGTTTTCCCTACCTTCGATGCATTCATATTGATAATTTGCTTTATTTCCTGTTTTACTGATTCCGCATCTTTTTTCATTGGCCATACGATCATTCCAACCTGATCCATTTTTGCCCCTTTCGTTCAGGAAGTCCACGTACATGGAAATAGTCGTTTCATTTATGGACATATAAAATTTAGGAAGGTTATTATCAGGTCTTACCGATATCGAAGGATCTTTCCCTCCAGCAGGAAAACTCTTCAGGATAAACTCTCCTGCAGGGATCTTTGCCATTTTCAATCCCCTTATCATAATTGCCGGATCTTCTATTCCCAATTCTCCACTTCCCCAGAAAAGTGTTTTCTTTTTTCCTGAATGCTGTACTATGCCGATGCCTTCTTCAGATAAGAATGAAGGATCGATAATATTCCATGTATTTCCATTGTCCTGAGAAAAATGAATGAATACATAAGCGGGATTTTCCTCAGTAAGACTACTATCATTTAAAGTGTAAGAAATCTCAAATACGGGACCTCCCTGTTCAGTCATGACAGGTTGTATTGAAACATCGGTTATATCCATCCACTGGGCATATACCAATGATCCCCAAAACAGAAAGATTCCTGTAAATATCGATCTCTTCACAATTTTCATCTTTGTCTTATCCTTTAAACCTAAACCTCATCAGGTATCTGCCAGGGTGCCCTGTCTTTTCGCCTAAGAAATTTATTGGCTTCAGGCAGATTTTTGAAATTGTTTGCCTCCATATCAAATATAAGCTTTTGGTTGCCAACCCTTGCGGATATATTTGACAGATGCAGTAAGAGATCAGTACGTCTTCCTTCTTCTATATCAGCATTCGGTAATTTTCTGGACCGAACACAATCTATAAAATTGGCAATATGTATGTTGTCAGCCTGCCGGCCATATTCCTCAGCCACAATTTCTCCTTTTTCATTAAAAGCCTGCCAGCCTCCACCTTGTCTTCCCAGCCTGAGAAATCCCTTTGTACCATACAATTCAATCTTAGTGCTGCAGAATTCCCAATCGGGAAATTGATCGGAATCTCTAACACTTGTGGGTATCTTTTTGAAATTAGCTGCCCAGATAGCTGCTTCTATCTTATAGGTCAGTTTATCATATTCAAAATGTGTGCTAATGGTATCTGGTATTTCTCTTCCATCTTTAAAATGAAAAACGCCCCCGGAACTAACAGCTGATTGTGGAATAGCTACACTCAGGATGTGCCTTGCAAGATCGACCTGGTGAAATATATCTCCTCCTATCGAACCAACATTAAAATCCCACTGATCTCGGTACCAGTACCCGGGTCTATATGGTAATTTTGGCGCAGGACCACACCAAAGATCATAATCCAGCCCTTCAGGAACAGGTTCTTCCTCTGTGCTATAAACATTTTGCTTCCAGTCTACGATTTGGTATACGCTGGCAATATGTACCTCCCCAAGATTGCCATTCCGAACATATTCAAGTGCTTTTTGTACATAAGGGGCACTGCGTGTCTGACAACCTACCTGTACTATTCGATTGTATTTCCTTGCTGCTTCAACCATTTTCATGCCTTCCCAGGGATTTACACTTAAAGGTTTTTCAACGTATACGTCTTTTCCAGCCTGACATGCCATAATTGTACTGAGGGCATGCCAATGGACAGGGGTAGCATTTACGATCACATTTACATCCGGATCATTCAGCATGTCCCTGAAATCCTGAGTAAGTTTTGGCTGCTTATCCTGGTATTCCGCTACGATCTCCCGGCCGTAAGCATAACGCCTATTATCGACATCGCATAAATAAGCAATGTCGATATCCGGCTCTCTGCACAAACCGTTCGGTGAGAAACCGGCCCCTTCCACCAAGTCCCATAATTCCAACTTTGATTTTTGAATCAGCAGCTTTGCTGTTCTTTTTTGAAAGAATCGAGAAAGCACTTGCTCCTCCGATTGTTCCAATAAATTGACGACGATTTAATGTTCCCATTTGATTGACTGAAAAAGTTTGAAAGCCTTTTTATTTGGATTTTCTTATATTTAGAGATAAAGAAATCCTGCATTTTATAAAAATATATTGAGTACAATATAAGAAAAGGAGTTCCTATATTCAACCGAATACGAATATTGAAGAATAGTTACACAAAAGTTTTTTATTGATTGGTTGGATTAAATTCATTCTTTAACTTGGGATAAATTAAGTATACAGTCATGAGATATTCACTTTTTAACCTGGTTCTTCTATCAATTCTTTTTTCATTATCAAACTGTAAGGCCCCTGAAGAAGTTGACAATGACCACGGATTCCTGAGAATAGATAACAATGGGCGGTATTTTGTATTTGATGATGGATCCCCCTATATCCCTATTGGATTTAATAAATTTATATTTTATGAAGATACTGACGAGGCTATTGATAGCCTTCTGCACCTGTGGTCTGACCATGGAATAAATTATATCAGGGTATGGTTAGGGGGTGGAAGCGATCCCGAGTTCCCGGTTGGTACATTTGATGAGGTCCGGATGCAGAAGATCGATTATATCCTCAACAAATGTGAAGAGTATGGGGTATATGTATCGCTTTGCCTGTGGAATGATAATACTTTGCGTTTTGATGTAGGTTATGGTTGGAACAATAAAAGAATGGGTTATAACAGAGCGATCGATAGTTTGGGAACCACTGATGACCCGGAAAACTTGAGAGGCGTAGAACATAAACCATCATGGGATGCCGTTCTCAACAGGTATGAGGTATTTGTAAAACGGTGGAACCATCACAAAAGTCTGATGATGTGGGACCTTGTCAACGACAGCAAGAAAACGGATGAATGGAAACAGCAGATGTATGATCATGTCAGGGCCCTGGATCCCAACAATCACATCATTGGATTTCAGTACAACACCGGAAGAAATCCTAAGGGAGAAATGGACTGTGGCTCAGTCAGGGTATATGAATACAATCCCGGAGGAAATGATCCTGAATTGATGGCGGAAGCTTTATTTAAACGTGTACTCGAAGCATTACCTTTCGGTGACCCGGTATACTGTGGTGAAGGGAGAATGCATAATGGAGAGGCCTCAGAAGAGGAAATTGAAAGGTTTTTCCTGCATACATTATGGGGACCACTGGCAGTTGGTTCTGCAGGCAACCTGCATGCCTGGGTCTGCCCGACAAAAGAAGGCAGATGGCCTGACCATACCTTGCAGGAATTGAGATGGTTTAAAAACTACAGCGATTTCTGTCACACCATTAACTGGTCAGAATTCGATAGCAAGAGTATGATGTATCGAATTTCCTGTACGAATAAACAGGTAGAGGCATATACATGTGGGGATGATCAACAAATGATGATCTATTTGCTGAATGATGATCCTGAAGACAAATTTGAACCATTAACCACTATCATGAACCTCGATCCTGGCCTTACAGATCCTCCCTATACGATTGCATGGATTGATATCAGGTCAGGTAAAACCATTCAAAAGGAGACGATCGAATCATTCCCGGCAAGTATTTCGGTACCAGTTTTTAAGGATGGTATTTTTGCGCATTTGACCAAATAGCATTTTTCAATCATAATTAATACAGACAGACATGACCAGAAAAAAAACTTCTTTAATGGGTCTATTACTCTTTTTATGTATT
This sequence comes from uncultured Cytophagales bacterium, assembly GCA_942491935.1. Lineage (GTDB taxonomy): Bacteria > Bacteroidota > Bacteroidia > Cytophagales > Cyclobacteriaceae > JAGTVG01. Next base: position 23,239 of record CALOCZ010000003.1, on the reverse strand, counting down.
CCTACTTTGAAAAGTCAACCCCTTCAATTGGAGAATGCCGGGACTGAACATGTATATTTTTCCTATCACGGGGAAGCACTCTTCTCTTTCGGGACCATGTCAGATTTTATATTCTATGCCGCTGAAGATGCCTTTGATTATAAGAAATGGGCCGATTGGCAGGCTGCCCATGGGATGAACCATTGCAGGGCTTATTTGCCTGGAAGCTGGACATATGTAGAATATTTCTCAGAAGAGAATGGCGGCCAGAAAGAAAACATCCTCTTCCCATTTGTGGAAACTGAACCTGGTAGTCGCCAATTTGATTTAACCAGGTTCGATGAAAGGTATTGGAAGCGGTTCCGGGAACGATGTGAATATTTACAGTCGAAAGGGATCATTCTTGATCTCCTGATGTGGAATGGATGGCAGTTGTTCAATTATAATGATGAAATAGCGAAAATAAATTGGGATGGGCATTTCTTCAATCCTGAGAATAACATTAATTCATGTACTGATTTAATGATGACGAATGATACTCAGGATAACCGGGCCAAAATGTATTATTCAGCATCTGATGGCAACAATGAATTGCTGGATATTCAGATCGCATATTATGAAAAAATCATTGAGGAAACATATGACCTGGATAATATATATTACGAACTGGTACATGAACTAGCCATGACCTATGATGATTGGGGGAAAACCTCTGAATGGCTGGAAACCATAGCACTGGCGGTGAGAGCGAAATGGAAGGACCTGAATCCTGAACGCCCAATAATTCTATCCACTGATACAGGTCATTTACGGGGATTCCCTTTCAACCAGGGTGGTGGATGTCCTCAACCTGGCTCTGAAATGGACTGGGTATTCTCTCAACCTTTTTTTGATGTACTGATCGATGGAAACCATCACCATACGGGCAATATCCGGGCTTGGGTAGAAAAATATAAAAAGCCGATTGTTGCACAGGAATCCAGGGATGATAGTGGCCAATCCTGGACCTACCGGTATCCGGAAATGCGTCACCAGCTAAGAAAGTATTGCTGGAAATTGATGATGGCCAAATGCCAGCAAGTGGATATATATTCGAAACCTATACATAACCTGTTACCAGTAGAGGAGAGAGCTGGGCCATCAAATAATTATGATCCGAATGGATGGAGTGAATTCGAAGATGATGCTGCGCTTTTAAGGGAATTTTTTAATGGAATACTTGATTACGGAGCCCTTGATCATAAAGGTTATTTCTGGATATCAACAGTTGGAGTCAACCTGGTGCTTTCTTCTGAAAAAGAAATACTCGCCTACGTGTCTTCTCCAACCGGGATGGAGAACATGGAGTTTAAGCCCAATGGTGCACATGTTTTTCTCTTCGACCTTCCATTCCCCAATGGGCAATACGAAGCCAGGTTTTTTGATCCGAAATCCGGTCCGGCCGGATCAAAAAAGATCACTATAAAAAATGGAGAAACCAGATTCCGCACACCCGTCTTTATAGATGATATGGCGGTTCATATCATAAAATAGATCAATTCTCAAAACATTAATAAACTATGAAAAACTTTAGGATAATCTTCATGCTGATTATTATTGCAGGATGCAATTCAACGGAAACAACAACTGATATGGGTACACAACCTCCTGATGCAGAACAGATTCCAAAAGAACTAGTTAGTCACGGTGACGTACGTGTGGATAATTATTATTGGATGAAGCTCACGGATCAGCAAAAGAATGCTGCTGAGCCGGATGAACAAACCCGAAAGGTAATTTCCTACCTTGAAGCTGAAAATACGTATTTGAAAACTTCGATGGCGCATACGGAGGAACTTCAGGAAACGCTTTATAATGAAATAATATCCCGTATTAAACAGACTGATGAATCAGTCCCTTATTTCAAGAACGGGTATTGGTATTATTCAAGATATGAGGAAGGCAAGGAGTATCCAATTTATTGTCGGAAAAAAGGTGGTATGAATGCGGCTGAACAGATTATGTTGAATGTGAATGAATATGGGGAAAAGCATGAATTTGTCAGTGTAGGGGGATTGGATGTAAGTCCTGATAACAGATACCTCTCCTTTGGGCTTGATACAGTGAGCCGAAGGAGATATACCATTTTCATAAAGGACCTCGAGACCGGTGAGATGATGGAAGATGTAATAAATAATACGGGAGCCTCTGCAGCATGGGCAAATGATAGCAAAACATTCTTCTATGTTCAGAAAGATCCCGAAACTTTGAGATACTATAAAATATTCCGCCATAAGTTAGGGACTAGCGAATCAGAGGATGTTGAGGTATATCATGAGGCAGACGATACTTTTAGCACGTATGTTTACCGGTCAAAATCTGATAAGTATATCATTATAGAATCATTTCAGACGTTATCTTCTGAATTCTGGATCCTGGATGCCGATAATCCTGAAGGAGAATTCCAGTTGTTCAATCGACGGCAACGTGATCATGAGTATTCAATCGAACATTTTGAAGATAAATTCTATATTGTCACCAATTGGAATGCCCAAAACTTCCGCTTGATGGAAACCCCCGTAGGTAAAATGGCACAGGAGAATTGGAATGAGGTGATTGCCCATCGAAGCGATGTAATGCTTAATGGAATTGAAGTATTCAATCAATACATGGTCGTTTCTGAAAGAAAAAATGGATTACGCCAGATGCGGATAATTGATCAAAGAACCAGGGATGAACATTACCTTGATTTTGGAGAAGAAGCATACGTTGCCTATATCTCAATAAATCCTGAGTTTGACACTGAGATTCTCCGGTATGGATACCAATCTATGACCACACCCAATTCGACCTATGATTATAATATGAAGACCAGGGAAAAGACCCTTCTAAAGCAACAGGAAGTAGTAGGCGAATTTAATCCGGTAAATTATGAGACGAAGAGGTTATATGTTGAGGCAAGGGATGGGGTAGAAGTTCCTATTACTATGGTTTACCGAAAAGGTATGGAAAAGAATGGACAGAACCCTTTACTTTTATATGGATATGGCTCATACGGCTCAACCATCGATCCGTATTTTAGTTCATCACGTCTTAGTTTGCTTGACCGCGGTTTCATTTTCGTTACTGCACACATTCGGGGTAGCCAGGTGAATGGCCGGCAATGGTATGAAGACGGTAAGATGTTTAAAAAGAAAAATACCTTTAATGATTTCGTGGACTGTGCTGATTACCTCGTCGACCAGGGGTATACAAATCCAGACCTGTTATTTGCTCAGGGTGGAAGTGCAGGCGGATTGTTGATGGGCGCGGTAGTGAATATGCGACCTGAACTTTTCAAGGGCGTAGTTGCTGCAGTACCCTTTGTTGATGTGATCACTACAATGGAAGATGAGTCCATACCCTTAACAACGGGTGAATTTGATGAATGGGGGAATCCCGGCGCTGACCTGGAACAATATGAATATATTAAATCATATTCGCCATATGACAATGTTTATGAAACAGCTTATCCAAACATGCTGGTTACCACTGGATTCTATGATTCACAGGTCCAATATTGGGAACCGGCTAAATGGGTTGCCAAATTGCGGGACAATAATACCGGAGAAAACAAGATCTATCTGTTTACAGAAATGGAATCGGGACATGGAGGTGCCTCCGGGCGGTTCAAACAACATAAGGAGACAGCCATGATATATGCTTTTATGATCGATATGGCAGAAGAATAAGGTAGTTCATTTTTTCATGTTTAAAAAAATACCTCTATTAATGCTAATTATCGAGGTTGAAGGATGATCTATGCAGATTTCTTCGATATTGCCTGATATGGTTGATAAGTTGATCAATAGGGTCGTAAATTACCTTTTTCTAGAGAAATTTATGCCTGATCCAATACTGTTTTGCAACTCAACCAGATGCAATCAGCGATAAAATTTGCATTTTACTAATATTTTTTATAATTTTCCTGCAAGATTAAACTTTGTTCACCGTTTATAGTCAAAGAGATATATAAAGCTAACAGCTATGCATATAACTCAACGCAGCATTCAACATCTCTATTGGATATCCGCAAAGAGTCGGGTCCAGATTCCCTCTACTTCATGGGGAGTGCTAAGTTTTCTAACGAAGGCTGCTACATGTATCGTAAGTTTGCGGCAATGTGGGGCACCAACAATGTCGATCACTCAGCACGTATTTGTCACTCTACCACGGTAGCCGGTGTTGCAAACACTTGGGGCTATGGTGCGCAAACTAACTCTTTCAACGATATTCAAAATGCTAATGCGATCTTCTTCATTGGGGCTAACCCAGCAGAAGCGCACCCTGTGGCAATGCAGCATATCTTGATCGCGAAAGAGCAGAACAACGCTAAGATTATTGTGGTCGATCCACGTTTTTCTCGCACGGCCGCTCATGCCGATCATCACTGTGCATTGCGTCCTGGTACTGATATTCCATTCATCTACGGTATGCTTTGGCATATTTTTGAAAATGGCTGGGAAGATAAAGCCTTTATCGAGCAGCGTGTATTTGAAATGGAATCTATACGCGAGGAAGTGAAGAAGTTCCCACCTCAAGAAGTTGCCAACATTACCGGTGTGAGTGAAGAAGACGTTTACCAAGCGGCTAAGTTAATGGCTGACAATCGTCCTGGCACCGTTGTGTGGTGTATGGGTGGTACTCAGCATCATATTGGTAATGCCAACACTCGTGCCTACTGTATCCTTCAGTTAGCACTGGGTAACATGGGTGTTTCTGGCGGCGGAACTAACATCTTCCGTGGTCACGATAACGTACAGGGTGCAACTGACTTAGGTCTACTGTTCGATAACCTTCCTGGTTACTATGGTTTGACTTCAGGTGCTTGGGCGCACTGGAGCCATGTGTGGGATCTAGACTTAAATTGGGTTAAGGGCCGTTTCGATCAAAACGAATATCTTGGTCGTGTCCCCATGAACACTCCTGGTATTCCATGTTCACGTTGGCACGATGGTGTACTTGAGACACCTGAAAAGCTAGCGCAGAAAGATCGCGTTCGTATGGCGTTCTTCTGGGGTCAGTCAGTTAACACTGAAACTCGTCAGCGTGATGTGCGTGAAGCACTAGACAAGATGGACACTGTGGTGGTTGTGGATCCATTCCCAACAATGGCGGGTGTTATGCACAACCGTAAAGACGGTGTGTATTTATTGCCTGCGGCAACCCAGTTCGAAACTGAAGGTTCAGTATCTAACTCTGGTCGTAGCCAGCAGTGGCGTGAGAAGGTTATCGAGCCGTTATTTGAATCTAAGACTGACCTTGAGATCATGTATCGTCTTTCTCAAAAGCTTGGTTTTGCTGACGAATATACCAAGCGTATTGCCAAAGATGCTAAAGATATGTTGGTCATTGAAGACATTACTCGCGAGATCAACCGCGGTATGTGGACCATTGGTATGTCAGGTCAAAGCCCTGAGCGTTTGAAGCTACACACCCAAAACTGGGGTACCTTCAGCAATAAGACGCTTGAAGCTGAAGGTGGTCCTGCGAAAGGTGAAACCTATGGTCTACCTTGGCCATGCTGGGGAACACCAGAGCAGAAACACCCTGGTACGCAGATCCTGTATAACACACACAAGCACGTGCTTGAGGGCGGTGGTAACTTCCGTGCACGTTATGGTGTTGAGTACAAAGGTGAGAACCTATTGGCAGAAGGTAGCTTCTCTAAAGGTGCTGAAATCCAGGACGGTTACCCAGAATTCAGCGCTGACATGCTTAAGCAACTTGGTTGGTGGGACGAGCTAACGGCCGCTGAAAAAGCAGAGGCTGAAGGCAAAAACTGGAAGACCGATATCTCTGGTGGTATCCAGCGTGTCGCCATGAAGCATGGTTGTATTCCATTTGGTAACGCCAAAGCGCGTTGTATCGTGTGGACCTTCCCTGATCAGGTGCCAGTGCACCGTGAACCGCTTTACACGCCACGTCGTGATCTGGTGGCTAAGTACCCAACCTATGATGACATGCAAGTGCATCGCCTACCTACGCTGTACAAGTCAATTCAGCAGAATGACACTGCAGCTAAGTACCCACTAGGCTTGACCTCTGGTCGTCTGGTTGAGTACGAAGGTGGTGGTGAAGAGTCGCGTTCTAACCCTTGGCTAGCAGAGCTTCAACAACAGATGTTTGTTGAAATTAACCCTGCTGATGCGGCTGACCGTGGTATCCGTAATGGTGACACTGTATGGCTAGAAGGCGCCGAAGGTGGTCGTATTAAGATCCAAGCTATGGTTACACCGCGTGTTAAAGCGGGTGTTACTTGGATGCCATACCACTTTGCGGGCGTGATGCACGGTGAAAGCCTAGAGAAGAACTATCCAGAAGGTACAGTGCCTTATGTGATTGGTGAGTCTGCGAACACGGCCTTAACTTACGGTTATGACCCTGTGACGCAGATGCAAGAGACTAAAGCTTCGCTTTGTCAGATCACTAAAGCCTAAGTACTGGGAGAATTGCCAACATGGCTACAATGAAATTTTTATGTGACACCAAGCGCTGCATCGAATGTAACGGCTGTGTCACTGCATGTAAGAACGAAAACGATTCCGCTCTTGAGTGGGGTATTCAACGCCGCCGCGTAGTAACCATCAATGATGGTATGCCTGGTGAGGCGTCAATCTCTGTGGCATGTATGCATTGTACGGATGCGCCTTGCCAAGCGGTTTGTCCTGCAAACTGCTTCTATAAGACAGAAGACGGCTTAACGTTGCACAATAAAGATACCTGTATCGGTTGTGGTTACTGCCTTTACGCTTGTCCGTTTGGCGCGCCTCAGTTCCCTAAAAAGGGTGCTTTTGGTAGCCGAGGTAAGATGGACAAATGTACTTTCTGTGCGGGTGGTCCTGAAGAGAACCATTCAGATGCAGAGCGTCAGAAATACGGTTCAAACCGTATCGCTGAAGGTAAGCTACCTATGTGTGCTGAACTGTGTGCGACTAAGTCGCTACTTGCTGGTGATGCTGAGGTTATCTCAAACATCTTCCGTGAGCGTGTTGCATACCGTGGTTCAAAAAATGCGATTTGGGGCTAAATCCCAACTTGTATAACGCCACATTAATCCACGCCGTCCCTTAGGGGCGGTGTGGACGATAAGGATGTAATATGAACAAATGGTTCAAACAATTTAGCGTGATTCTCGCGTTAGTGATTGGCACGACATTCAGTGCGCTGTCATTTGCACACGATGGCGCGACTGACCATAGTCATGGCGCAACAGAAGGCCAAATTTGGGCGCAATTGCAAGCTGGCGCAACGGGCGAAACGACTTCTCATGGTGAGTTTCATAATCAGCCTATCAATAGCTACGACTTGCGAGTACTGGAGTTACGCAGTGACTGGTTGGCACCAGCTCTGATGGCTGCGCTGTTTGGGATGATCATCATCTTTGTGCTGTTTATCAAAGTGAATGGAATCTCTAAGTTACACGGTGGTTTCTCGGGCAAGTTAGTGTATCGCTGGTCGAAATTCGACGTGTCGATCCATTGGCTTGGCGCGATTCCTTGTTTACTGTTGATCTTAACCGGTCTCACTTTGTTAGCAGGACGTTTCTTCTTCCAGCCTTACATCAGTGAAGGTATCTGGGCTGGATTTGTCTATGGTGCTAAGCAAGTGCATGACTTCATGGCTATTCCGTTCATGATTGGTTGGGCATTGATGACAACTCTTTGGGCTAAGAATCAGTTGCCGAAGATGTACGACTTGAAGTGGATGTTGGTTGTTGGTGGTTACATCAACTTCGGTCCATTTAAAGGTAAGCACCCCGATGCTGGTTTTGCTAACGCTGGTGAGAAGATGTGGTTCTGGGCGTTTGCTGCATTTGGTCTAGTGATCTCTGCCTCAGGTATGTTGCTGCTATTCCCGAACTTGTTCGAGCCTAGCCGTACCTTAAGCCTAATCGCTTTAGTGCTTCACTCAGTCAGTGCCATCATTATTACCGCATTCTCTATCGTGCATATCTTCATGGCAACTGTGATGTCAGAAGGTGGTATGGAGTGTATGGTTTCTGGTTACTGTGATGAGACATGGGCAAGCCAGCATCACAACCTTTGGTATGATGAGATCAAAGAGAACGGTACGCTTAAGTATAAAGAGTAATCCTTAAGCGACGCTCAACAACACAAACACCTCGTCGGGTCTCTGACGGGGTGTTTTTTTATCTCAGCCACTTGGAAATTAGCTAGGTTGATCTGACTCGTCTAAGCTCAAGGTATCTTTAAGGCATGGAGATGAGCCGAAATGGAATATAAGGTGGTGCAAGACAGCATGGGGGAGGTCAAGATCCCTGAGGATGCGCTTTACGGGGCTCAAACGGCGAGAGCGATAAGTAACTTTCCTATTAGTGGCCAATCGCTGCCACGAGACTTTATTCGCGCATTACTGCTGGCAAAAGTCGCTGCAGCTGAGGCGAATGCCGAACTCAAGTTGTTGGACCCGCAGATTGCAAAGGCCATTGCAGAAGCGGTGCAACAGCTACTGATTGATCCCGCCATGATGCGACATTTTCCCATCGATATATTTCAAACGGGTTCGGCAACGAGTACCAATATGAATGCCAACGAGGTATTAGCGACCTTAGTATCGGCCAAGCTTGGGCGACTGATCCACGCCAACGATGTCATTAACATGGCCAGAGCAGTAATGACATAATTCCCAGTGCTATCCATATTAGTGCCTTGTTGGCGTTAGATCATTCGTTATTACCCTCTTTAGACTTGCTAGCGGAAACCATTAAGAAAAAGGCGTTGCAGCTAAGCGGTTATACCAAAACGGGGCGAACCCATCTGATGGATGCCATGCCAGTGCGTTTTGATCAGGTGCTTGATGGTTGGGCAAGTCAAATTGAACAGTGCAGTCAATTGCTAAGGGCGCAGCGCCAACCACTGTCCTCTCTTGCCCAAGGGGGAACCGCCGTTGGCACAGGCGTCAATACTCATAAAGATTTTGGGGGTATCTTCTGTGAAAAATTAGCGGTACTGACTCGAGTGGACTTTCATCCTGCTGACAATCTGTTTAGTCGTATGGGGAGTCATGATACGGCGGTGTCGCTCTCTGGTCAGCTCAAGGCCACCGCGGTTGCCATTATGAAGATCAGTAATGACCTGCGCTGGATGAACTCAGGGCCGCTAGCGGCCTTAATGAGATAGCGTTAGAGCCTTTGCAGCCAGGATCTTCCATTATGCCGGGAAAAGTGAATCCGGTGATCCCTGAGGCTGCTTGTATGGTGGCGGCGCAAGTGATTGGTAATGATGCGGCGATTACTATTGGTGGTCAGTCTGGTAATTTCGAGTTAAACGTAATGCAGCCGCTCATTGCAGCGAACCTGTTACAGAGCATTGAGATATTAAGTAATGTTAGCCGACTATTAGCAAGTAAGGCGGTAGCCAGCTTTACTGTCAATCAGGCAAAACTAGAGGAGTCTTTGAGTCGAAATCCCATTTTGGTAACCGCGTTAACTCCGCGAGTAGGTTATGTGCTGGCGGCCAAGATAGTTAAACAAGCCTATCAGCAGCAACGTCCTATAATCGAGGTTGCTCAGGAGCTGACAGATCTGAGTCAAGATGAGTTAACAAAGCTACTTGACCCGCAGCGGATGACTTATGGTGGGTTAGGGGATTAACTGCAATCAGTATAATCACTTGCTTTGTATCAATTACCTAAAGAGACCGTTTGCCCGCTGTACAAATAGGACTCATTAATTGGATCGGCCTAGTAGTGTTGGTTATTAGCGCTGTCGCCTTATTATTTTTGACGGCTACAAAGCGTAAACGGATATTATAGAAAGCAAAAGAGACTGATTAAGGTCAGTCTCTTCGCTAGCTTTGTTTAGGCAGCTTGCTTTACCAAGCTTGTTCCAGGATCTCACGGCTAACATCTAAGCCTAGATCGCCAGACTCCGATAGCGCCGTCATACCATGAGCTTCCAGAGCGTTAACGATATCGTCAATTTGCTCTTTGGCTATGTCGTAGTCACGCAGGCGCGTTTTGAGTCCTACTTGCTGGAAGAAGGCTTCGGTTTTTGCAATCGCTTGCTCGACGCGACTCTGTTCATCGCCATCTGTGATATCCCATACGCGTTCTGCGTATTGGAGTAACTTAGCGTGCTTTTGGGTTTTACGTACTCGCCATACTGATGGCAAGAGTGCCGCTAAGGTTTGTGCGTGATCGATATGAAACAGCGCAGTGAGTTCATGGCCTATCATGTGTGTGGTCCAGTCGAATGGCACACCCGCACCTATCATGCCGTTAAGCGCTGAAGTGGCACTCCACATCAAGTTCGCTCGCGCTTGATAGTTTTCTGGTTCGGCTACTGTAATAGGGCCAATTTCGATCAGAGTTCGCATGATCCCTTCAGCTGTTCTGTCTTGTACTCGTCCATCGACAGGATAAGTGGCGTATTGTTCAAGCACATGAACGAATGCATCGACCACACCGTTAGCCACTTGGATCTTGGGCAAGCTGAAGGTGAGTGTTGGGTCTAGCATCGAAAAGGTAGGATAGATGCTGGGATGGTTTACTGGGAACTTACCACCTTGATAGCTGACAACACCAAAGGCGTTCATTTCTGAACCCGTCGCTGGCAAGGTTGCAACAGTTCCAAGCGGCAACACATCTTTCGCATCGACAGGAACAGGCGCGAATCCATGGAATAGCAGACTGCTGGTATCACCTTCAAACTTGGTCGCGAGGGCAATAAACTTGGTGCCATCCATCACTGAACCACCGCCAACAGCCAATAAGAAATCAACCGATTCTTTGAGAGCGAGCTCTGCAGCCTCGATTAAGGTTTCATACTTAGGGTTAGCTTCAATTCCACCAAACTCAATGACGGTACGTGATCCAAGCGCAGAAATGACTTTGTCTAATGTGCCATAACGGTTACCGCTACCGCCGCCATGGGTCACCATGACTCGAGCATTTGCAGGGATGAGCTTATCGAGTTCGGCAATTCTATCTTTACCAAAAACGATGTGTGTGGGGTTGCGATAGTCAAAATTAAGCATAGTCATTACCTTGTTTAGCAAGCTGTGAAATCTGAGGTTAATGTTAGTTGAATTTGACTAAATAGAAATACCCATTGCTGGAGAATGCTTGCCTATTCCTGTCTTATTTATCTTTTATAGCCTTATTTTGTGTTAATTTAATGCACTTTCCTGTTTTGGTGATAACATCGCTATCAATGGCATATAGGGGGTGAGATGAGTCATATTGCGAGTTTGATGATGTCGCTGGCGACAAAAGAGGGTGTCAATGATACCCGCTGTTGAGGGGATCAAGGTATTTCGCAGCTCAACCTATGGGTCTCGCGGTATCCCATGTGCTATTCCCAAGGCATTTTGATCGTGGGTCAGGGGAAGAAGCGGGTGTATTTAGACGATAAGGTATTCGACTATGATCCACAGAACTCTTTGGTGATGACAGTGCCAATGCCTGTTGAATGTGAAACTTTTGCATCAGTCGAAGAGCCAGTATTGGTGTTGATGATAGATATTGATATGGGTCAGCTTAATCAACTTATTCGCTTGATGGATGAGCATCACAAGCTGCCAAAAAATCTTAACGAATCGCGTCAGTCAGGCTATTTTGTCGCGGCTAATAATGAAGATATGGAGTGCTGTGTCGAGCGGCTATTGTTGGCGCTGCAGTCACCCTTAGAAGCGCAGGTCTTGGGCAAACCTATGCTGCAGGAGTTGCTATATCGTCTGTTGAGCTTGCCCAATGCCGCTCCGCTGTATGCATTAGCCTTAAGTCATACACGCCTGTCACGCATTGACAAGGCGCTGAGCTTTTTACATCGCAATTATGGGCATAGCGTCGAGGTTGAGCAGCTCGCCTCCTTGGTTAACATGAGTCCTTCTGCTTTTCATCGCTGTTTTAAAGAGGTCACCGCTTCTTCGCCTATTCAATATTTAAAAAAAATACGGCTTAACAAAGCAAGAGAGCTACTACAAGAGCAGAAACTGAAAGTAAAAGAGGTGGCTATAGAGGTTGGTTATGAGAGCGCTGCACAGTTTAGTCGAGAGTTTAAGCGCTACTTTAATCAGAGTCCGGGCGAGTGTGCCCGGCTATAGCTGTGCAGACTGGACATATTGTTGTGGGATGAACATCACAGCTTAACGCGCAGTGGTAAGACCACGAAAGGTGGCATATTGTTATGGGCTATGCTGTGGCCTTCTGGTTCTGTGCGGCGTTTTTGGTGTTGACGCATACCAACATCATCATTGTCTCCCATCAGAGTGGCTTTTTAAGATGCCCTAGTTAATTATTGTTATCTAAAATATGACATGCTTAACAATTATGCACTCGTTGATCGAGTGCTAGGTGTTGTAACTCAAAGCCAGTTCACGTTTTATATCTTCTTTAAGTGGTATTTTTGTGTTCCGCAAAAGGATGTGTATCTCTTTTAAGTCTTTATTTATCCAATGGCTTTGCGCTTCAAGGTCTGGTTCAGTTAGGAATTTGTATGTCGTCTATTGTTCAAACGGTTTCTGGTGGATTGATCAAGCCGTATCAAGCCAATATTACCGTCCCCAACTGGATGCTGAGCTCGATGGAACGAGTGATGCAGTATTATGTCGATAAAAATTTGCGACTCGATACTCAATCGGCGTCTATGATGCCAGCGCCTGTAGAAGGCAAGAAGTACATGCTGTATGCCCATGTGCCTTTTTGCCATACGCTTTGCTCTTTCTGTACTTTCCATCGCTTTTTGTTCAAAGAAGATAAAGCTCGTGCGTATTTCATCTCGCTGCGTAAAGAGATGGATATGGTCAAATCACTTGGATATGACTTTGAATCTATGTATATCGGCGGTGGCACAACGACGGTATTAGAAGATGAGCTAGCACGCACCATAGAACATGCTAAAAAACTCTTTCCTAGCATTAAAGAGGTGTCGTGTGAGTCAGATCCTCAGCATCTCGATAGTCCAGGATTTAAGTTGCTTGAAGGTTTAGTTGATCGTATGTCTATCGGGGTGCAGAGCTTTAATGACGATATTTTAGCGATGACAGACCGCTTAGAAAAATTTGGTTCTGGCCAGCAGACCTTCGATAAGATCATGGCGGCGAAAGAGCTGTTTCCCATTATCAATGTCGATTTGATCTTCGGTTTTCGTGGTCAAACAGATGAGGTTATCCAACATGATTTGGACATGGCCTCACGGTTAGACCCTCGTCAGATCACTACCTATCCTTTGATGATCACTCATCAAACCCGCAAGAGTGTTAAAGGTAAACTTGCAGCACCTCAGGGGGATATGACGCGTCAGTACGCTCAAATCCTTAATAGCCTGACGGGTCAATATAATCAATTATCGGCTTGGGCATTTGGTAAGGCCAACAACGAAGGCTTCGATGAGTATGTTATCGATTATGATGAGTACCTAGGCGTCGGCTCGGGTTCCTTTAGTTTCTTGAATGACACGCTATACGTGAACAATTTTTCACTGCGTAAATATCAGGAAAACATTTCCGCTGGCCGTATGGGCGTAGAGCAGCAGAAGAACTACAGTAAGAAAGATGTGATGCAGTATCGATTCTTGCTGGGTATGTTCTCGGGTCGTCTGTCACGTAAATATTTCCGTGAGACCTTTGGTGTTAACCTCGACTTTGCACTGTTTAAAGAGATGACGTCAATGAAAGCGATTGGCGCGATTAAGAATGATCCGACCGACCCTGATAATTTGATCGTCACTGACAACGGTAAGATGATGGGATTGTTAATGATGAAAGAGTTCTACTCGGGAATGGATAATGTTCGGGCGCAGCTTCGTAAGCCATTGAAACCTTGTGATATGTAGATAACCCGAGGTCAGGTTAGATAAACGACTTGCGATGCAGATGATAAAAGGTTGACTATAGGTCAGCCTTTTCTATTTTGGGAGTCTGTTTTGGACACGTTTGAGATGTTATTTGCCGAGTATCTTGTGAAAGAGATGCAAACCGATCCAGCCCACGATCTGCTCCATGTCCGCAGGGTAGTCAAGTCGGCTAAGGCGCTGTGTGCTCAAGAGCAGGCTTGTCTCGACGTTGTGTTACCCGCGGCTTGGTTGCATGACTGCCTCTCATTACCTAAGAATCATCTTCAACGCGCCCAAAGTTCGCGTTTAGCCGCCGATAAGGCGATCGAATATTTAGCCGCGATTCGTTATCCCCAAAGGTATTTTGAGCAGATCCACCATGCGATAGCCGCCCACAGCTTCAGTGCCAAAGTTGAGCCGCAAACTATCGAAGCTAAAATTGTCCAAGATGCCGATAGGTTAGATGCACTTGGCGCTATCGGCATCGCTCGCTGTCTACAAGTGGGTACCAGTCTTAATCGACCTCTTTACCGTCAAGATGATCCGTTTTGTGAGCGGCTAAGCCCAGATGATAAGTCTTATACGCTGGATCATTTTTATGAAAAACTATTGAGGTTACCAGAGTCTATGCAAACCGTTTCAGCGAGAGCAGAGGCGTTGAAACGACTTGAGATGATGACGTTGTTTCTTGAGCAACTTGCCGATGAAATTTAAGTTTTAAAAGGTATGGTGACGTTTAGGTTTAGTGATTATCAATGTTTCTAGCCGTTGCACATCCCGTTTTACTTGTTGGATAAAAGCGTCTTCGTAATTGAGTTGTTCAAACTCAAACAGACAGGCTCGATAACGTGCTAGTTTTTGCTCTGGTGTGAGCGTGTTATCCATTAATTCTTCAAAGTTAATTATCGATTCCATTCAATAACCTAAATCTCTGTCTTATTAAGTTGATGATATCAATTTTTGTAAGTGTGAGGTGTCAATGGCGATTCAAATATTGAGTAGCACTAACGAATTACTGCTTTAAAGTGCTTGTCAAACAGTGGCTTAGGTCATATTTTATTTAGGTGGTTGTCATGTGGTGCAATTGACTTACGTGGCTATGAGAGATGGCTTACAAAAAGGAGCTAACATCACGCCATCATATTTTTAGATTGGAGAGTGTATAAATCGACAAGGTTTTAGAGTAGGTTTATGTTTCATCAATAAGGATTTTTGGAGTGAATATGCTTGTACGAATTGGAGAGTTTCAGGCTGCTGTAGGGCGAGGAGATGCCTTGCATCAATTTTTACTGTCCCTGACTGATTATATTAAGGGATCTTCAGGTTGCCTCGCTTATGAGGTGCTGCGAAAGCAAGGCGATTCGGAGGCGTTTGTCGTAATTGAACGCTGGGATTCAGAAGCGGCACACCGTGCCTCGGTACAAGGATTCCCTCAAGAGGAGATGCAAGCCGCCATGTCGCTGTTCGCGGTTGCGCCAAGGGGAGCTTATTATCATCCAAAGTAGTAACATGGTTCCTCATTAACCAGGTTCTCACTAATAGTCTTCGACTATGAATCACCTCAGTAGTACTCATATCCCAAGAGATGTTTAAAGTCATATTCCAAGTTATATTAAAGGTATCTATTGAGTCCTGAAAAAACCGTTAGATCATAAAAACTACTTTAGAAGCTATCAATTTCTCATTGGTTTATCTCATTTCTAATCGATCGGCTGACAACAATCTCAATCTGATTTCTGCTTGGTTGAGCCAAGCGCTAGGGCTTGATATAAAGGGCGATTAACGCTAGCTTGTATTAACAACTCATCTCTCTATTTTTATCTTATTTAAGGCGGTATTTTGCGCAATTTGCAGATATCCAGCCGGAGTGCATATGGCCAATATTCTCCTCGTCGCGAACTTGAATTGCGATCGCATCCTAAGGCTCAATAAACCGTTAGAGATGGGTGGACGTTTCCATTATCAAGATGGAGGGTTAAGACTTGGGGGAGGCGGTGCCAATACAGGTATTGGGTTGGTGTGGGCTGGCCATGATGTTGGTTTGGTCAGTCAAGTGGGACGAGATAAAATCGGCGATTGGCTGCTAGCAGAAGCAAGCACTATGGGGATCGATTGCCGCCTAATACAACGCTATGAACAAAATACTTGTGAGATGCTGTTGGTAATGACTCCTGATGGTGAGCGCACCATTATTCGTCCAGAGCGTCCCATATTTGAATTAGCGGCGCCACCTAAATGGTCTCAGTGGGATGCGCTCTATATTAATTCCTCTGCAGAAGGGGCCGTTAGCTGGGCTAAGACGGCACTAAATGACTGTTTAGTATTGGCCCAATTAGCGAAAGACAATCGACCTAGGCCTTGTCACTATTTAATTGCGTCAAAAGCAGATATGACAGGTCGTAGTGATCTATCGCCTTGGGAGTATGGGTTAACCATCGCAGGTGAAAGCTTGCGCGGCTTTATCATCACAGATGGTGAATCTGGGGCATTGCTTTACCAAGCCGATGGTGAGGCGATAGTTGCTGCGCAGCCCGCTGACGTGGTTGATACCACAGGGGCTGGCGATGCGTATGCCGCTGGGCTGATCCATGGCTTAATGCTAGGTGATAGTGTCGTTGAGGCGATGGAGGAGGGTGCACGTTGGGCCGCTTTTGCGGTTGCCACTCAAAGCTCTATTCCTGGCAAACGGCTAAAGCAATACCTATCTGTTTAAGCATGGTGATATTGTCATCATAGTGTCACGCGGTTTGATTAAAGTGCTCATATGGGTCGCAAGCAATTCCCTGACCTTGTTATTTGTAGCTTCTTTCTAACATTGAGTGTTTTATGTTCTCGCCCCAATAATCTAGGGGCTTTTTTTGTGTCAACTAAACTGGACGGCGAGGAGCATCGTGGGATGCAGGTTTTGTCGTTGAAGGTATTCTCAAGGGAAATCGACTCCGTCACCTCTAATCTAGCAGTAGAATCATCGAGTTAGAATAAAAAGTAAGTTCGCATGATCAACAAGCCCTATTAAGAATTGATGGATTAATCGCTATAAAATCATTATCTTCTATACCTGCATATTGGAATGTGGCCCTCTACTTTTTTGTAAATGAGACCGAGATGACAATGGCTTAAGCCGGCTAGACTATAGGTAAAATAGTGGCATAGGATGCTTTATGATAAAACCAATGATAGAGAGAATATCTGGCTTGTATGCTGGTGACCAGCCAAAGCAGTTTGATGGCGCAAGCAGTATGATCGACGCTAAACAATCGCGCCAGCAATTGGTCGTGGGTTATTCAAGCGTCGAAGGCGATGCTCAGTCGGATCCGAAACATCATGGTGGTGTCGATCGCGTGCTACACCATTTTCCCCGTGAACATTACGGCCAATATCGCCGCTGGGATATGATGAGTGGCTTTAAAGATGCCCCTGCTATGGGTGAGAATATCAGTACTGTTGGTCTCGATGAAACCATGGTTAATATCGGAGATGTTGTTGCGATTGGCGAGGTTATTGTGCAGGTGACTCAACCCCGCTCACCCTGTTTTAAGCTTAATCACCAGTTTGGTCATCCCGAGTTTGCGTTGGCGATGCAGACCAGTGGTTTATGTGGGTGGTTTTATCGCATTTTAACTCCAGGAGTGATTAACTTAAGCGGTGGCATTTCTCTGGTCGAACGCCACAGTGATATCAGTGTGCGTCAAGCTATGGATATCTACTTTGCAGCGGAGTTTGATGCTGCTGGTTATGACCGCCTTGTTAGTTGTGAAGGCTTGGCTTACTCTTGGATGACGAGTTTGCAGCGACGTTTGCAGAGTAAAAAAATAGAGCCTTGGCAGGTACGCCTATTTGGTGTTAATCGCTGAGAGACAAGCCAGACAAGCCAGACAAGCCAGACAAGCCAGACAAGCCAGTATTGTTAAACATTAGATGAATAATCAAGGAGCGCTATTCGTGATTGAGTACGAGGAATTATCGAGAGATGATAAAAACATGGGCGTGGCGGTACATCTTGCCAGCTTTTCAGGTTATATCATTCCATTAGGATCTATTTTAGGGCCTCTGATTGTATGGTTGATGAAGCGAGAAGAGATTGCGTTTGTCGATCAATGTGGACGCAACTGTTTAAACTTTAAGATTAGCGTCATGATCTATGCTGTGATCAGCATGATCTTAATGTTTGTCGGTATCGGTTTTCTCTTGCTGGGTTTTCTGGCCATCTTTGATATTGTGGTGACGATTATTGCCGCCATGAAGGCGAGTGAGGGAATTAGCTATCAATATCCTCTGTCGATAAAGTTTTTTAAGCCAGAGTGATATTAATTGAGTTTATCGTTTGAGTGATCTTGATTGGTAGATAGAGATAACAAAGCCCGCATTAAGCGGGCTTTGTTTTAACCTTAGTTAATTACACTTTAAAACCTGCAACCAAGGCATCTAATCGAAGTGCCAATTGATTTAATGACTGACTGGCCTGCGCCACAGCTTGTGAAGTCTCAGTGGTTCTCTGAGTGATTTCGCTGATCTCTGTGACGTTACGATTAATATCTTCAACAACGGTAGATTGCTCTTCCGTCGCGGCGGCCACCTGAATATTCATGTCGCTAATTGCCCCAATTTGTTGGGTAATTTCGCTGAGTGAGTGGCTCGCCTCATCTACAGCTTCTACACCCTCTTGGCTACGACTCTTACTCTGAGTCATGGCCTGCACCGCTCTGGCTGCTTCGGCTTGCAGATTATCGATCATCTTCTGTACTTCATCGGTGGAGTCGGCAGTGCGAGAGGCTAGATTACGTACCTCTTCGGCGACGACTGCAAATCCTCTGCCTGCTTCTCCAGCACGAGCGGCCTCAATTGCCGCGTTAAGTGCTAACAAGTTGGTTTGATCGGAAACGGCTCTGATCACATCCAAAATACTGCCAATAGAGGTGGTGTGAGTCGCAAGAGATTCGATAACATTGCCAACCTGCTCAACATCTTTTGATAGCTGGTTGATGGTGTCACGAGCACGAGTGACGACAACTTGGCCAGCATTAGATTCATTGTCAGCTTCTTTTGCGTTATCGGCGGCTTGGGCGGCATTACCAGCAATCTCATGTACTGTGGCTCCCATCTCATTTATCGCCGTCACCACCATCATGGTTTGATCTTTTTGCAGCTGGCTGTCATCTATAGTCTGTTGTGCTTGTTCGGCAACATCTTTAGCCGCTTGACTCAATTGCACGCTGGTATCGGTCACTTCAATAATAGAGCGCTGGATCTTCTCTATGAAGCTATTAAAACCTTTGGCTAGTTGAGTTAGCTCATCATTGCCTTCGACGGGCAGACGTTGGCGAAGATCGCCTTCACCTTGGCCGATATCTTGTAGCATATCAGCTACTTTTGCGATGGGTTTACTCACTGAACTGGCGACAAACGTAGAGAAACCAATGAATACAACGGCAATAACTAAGGTCGAAAGTAAGATTTTATAAGCAGACTCTTCAAGTAAAGAGAACACCTCGCTTTCTGGAACCTCTGCAACTAGATACCAGTCCATCGAGGGAATATAGCTACTTGCAACTAACATCGACCTACCATCAACTTCGGTTCTGGCTAGGCTAAAATCGCTGCGAGATAGCAGCGAGTTGGTATTTGCTTCTGGATAGAGTGAAGCCAAGCTGGCTTGGCCAATTTGACTGGTGTTTTGATGGAGTTTTACTTGACCTTTCGCATCGACAAGATAGACAAATCCACTGTCTTCGATTTTGAATGAGCCTAATAGGCGCACCATATCATCGAGGGATTTTGCGAGGCCGACTAAGCCTCTATCATTGGGTTGTTGATAGTTGATAAACAGTTTTACTTCGCCGTTGGCCTCAGTAAAGACATTGAGCATACGCTCTTGACCACTATTCTTATAATCGAAAAACCAGCCATCTTGCGCGGGAGTGAGCACTCTGAGAAAACCATCTTGAGTATAATAGGCCGCGGTTTCCCGATCGGCATAGGAGGCTTGGGCAAGTTTATATTGCTTTTGAAGCGACTTAAGTTGGTCGATGACCAATGGCTCACTTCTTTCTGGACGTCCATCGACTAGCCATTGCTTGAGCATTTTACTGTTGGCTACTTGCTCTGCTGCGTTCATTAACACAGAGATGTCCATCTCGACTTTATTGCGAATAGCATGCAAAGTGTTGGGCAATTCAGAGGTCAGCATTCGCTGTTCGACAATTTCTTTGGCGCTGCGTTGACTGAGTACGCCTACCAAAACAGTTGAGAGCAGTACCGCAACGGTTACCGTTAACAAGATTTTTTGTTTGATCGTTAGCATATTAAGCTTCATTGTGTTCACTCACATCTACAATTTTCGAATAGTAATTCGGTAGTTTGACTCGTTACATCTAAGGTTAGTCGCTATTTATTCAATACGCTCAACCATTTAATGATCTTTAGGTAGGATTTTTTCAAACTGTGCGTTTTTAGATAACGCTTGTAGGTATAGTGAGCAATTATGAGGACTTATGTTTATGAGCGCAAGCTAAAACGCGCCACAGTTATGGCGCGTTTTCTGTTTTAACTAAACTAATTAAGTTATTGAGAGCTTACATATTAGGGTAGTTGGGGCCACCACCACCTTCCGGTGTAACCCAGGTGATATTCTGGCTAGGATCTTTGATATCGCAGGTCTTGCAGTGGATGCAGTTTTGCCCGTTGATCATAAATTTCTTTTCACCCGCTTCTTCAACAATTTCATAAACGCCAGCAGGGCAGTAACGTTGGGCTGGTTCATCAAATTTTACTAGGTTAACCGTCAGCGGAATACTGGCATCCTTGAGTCTGAGATGACACTGCTGATCTTCTTCATGATAAGTATTTGACAGATAAACAGAGGAGAGCTTATCGAAGCTAAGTTTGCCATCAGGCTTAGGATAGTCAATTTTGTTATAGGCACTGATGTCTGCCATTTGGGCGTAATCTTGCTTTTCATCACGCAGGGTGATGGGGAACTTACCACCGAACCAGTTTTGGTCGATATAGTTAAAGGCCCCCCCCAAATAAGCGCCAAATTTATGCATTGCTGGGCCAAAGTTACGTGAGGTGTAAAGCTCTTGCGCTAGCCAGCTTTGGTCGAACTTTTCTTGGTAACAGTCGAGATCTTTACCACCTTCGACACCGGCGTGCAGTGCATGACAGATGGTTTCCGCCGCAATCATACCGCTCTTCATCGCAGTATGGGTGCCCTTGATCTTGGCAAAGTTAAGTGTCCCCGCATTACAACCAATGATCAGCCCTCCAGGAAAACTCATTTTAGGTAATGAATTTAGCCCGCCTTTAGTGATTGCTCGAGCGCCATAACTGATGCGCTCACCGCCAGTTAAATATTGGCTGATAACAGGGTGAGTCTTGTAGCGTTGAAACTCATCAAACGGGCTTAGATGTGGGTTTTGATAGTTGAGATCGATGATCAGGCCGACAGCGACTTGATTGTCTTCTAGATGATAAAGGAACCCTCCGCCAGAAGCGCCATCTGTAAGAGGCCAACCACCAGTATGAACCACCTTTCCTTGCTGGTGTTGTTCGGCTGGCACTTTCCAGATTTCTTTAAAACCGAGTCCGTAATGTTGCGGGGTTTTACCATTGTCTAGATGATACTTCTCGATGAGTTGCTTACCAAGGTGGCCACGACAACCTTCACTAAATACTGTGTACTTAGCATGGAGTTCCATGCCAGGCTCAAAACTGTCTTTAGCTTGGCCATCGGCTCCAATGCCCATGTCGCCAATAATGATCCCTTTTACACTATTGTCGTCATTAAACAGCAGATCGCTTGCGGGGACGCCTGGGAAAATTTCGACACCTAGTGCTTCGGCGCGCTCGGCCAACCAGCGGGCGAGGTTGCCGACACTGATAATATAGTTACCATCATTGTGCATGGTCTTAGGGATGAAGGTATTTGGCATTGCACGAGAGGCGGAATCCGAGCTGAGCATAAATAGCTCGTCGTGAGTCACGGCTGTGTGTAACGGTGCACCAGTCTCTTTCCAGTCGCAGAACAACTCTTCGAGCACTTTGGGTTCGAATACCGCGCCAGATAAAATATGTGCGCCCACTTCCGATCCTTTTTCAACAACACAAACGGACAACTCTTGTCCGCTGTCTTGAGAAATCTGCATTAGTCGACATGCGGTAGCTAAGCCTGCAGGACCAGCCCCAACGATAACGACATCAAACTCCATCGATTCGCGTTCCATCACTTCACCTCTATTATTGCTTATCCCCCGATTGAAACGGGTGTTTTATTCTTTTAAACACCTTACCTTAAAATTGGAGCATGGCACAGAGTTTAAGCAGTTAAGATAGACTAATTGATAGGATTAATCAGCGTGAGGGGTGTCACATAATCTGAACGGCGAATTGATCTTGGGCAAATAATCATTCGTTAAAGGTATTATCTGCGATTGAATTAAGCCTATAATTGATAAACGACGGTTCTCCGAGCTTTCAGTCCTACGTCAAAAGATACGGGCAGTCAGCCGTGGCAATAACGCCACCGGGGTGAGAAAAGAAATTGACTCACCTCCCCTTACTTGGAAAGGTGATCATGTCTCAACTACAAGACAATTTTGGTCGACGGTTTCATTACCTACGGATGTCAGTCACAGACGTCTGTAACTTCAAATGCACTTATTGCCTGCCCGATGGCTATCGCCCCGATGGTAAACCTAAGTTTTTAGATCTTAATGAGATTGAAAATCTTGTGGGCGCCTTTGCCGAAGTTGGTACTCAAAAAATTCGTATCACAGGCGGCGAGCCAACTCTACGTAAAGATTTTAGCGATATCATTCGTATCGTTGCCGATAATGACAAAATCTCAACTATTGCTACCACGACTAATGGTTATCGCTTAGAAAAGCACGCTAAAGAATGGTTTGATGCTGGGTTAAGACGGATCAATGTGTCGGTGGATAGCCTTGACCCGCGTATGTTTTATCAAATCACGGGTGAGAATAAATTTGATGATGTGATGCGTGGTGTCGATGCGGCATTAGAGGCGGGCTTCGAGCGCGTTAAGATTAATGCCGTGTTGCTCAAAGGGCTCAACGATAAAGATCTGCCGCGCTTCCTGCATTGGATCAAACATACGCCGATTGATCTGCGCTTTATCGAGCTGATGGAAACTGGATTAGGTCGTGATTACTTTCAGGCGCATCATTTGGCTGGTGCTGACATTAAACAGCAGTTAGTCGAGGATGGTTGGCAATTAGACCAATCAGCGGTTGACGACGGCCCTGCGCAAAACTTTAGTCATAGTGATTTCAGGGGACGTATCGGTTTGATCATGCCCTATGAGAAAAACTTCTGCGCCAGTTGTAACCGTCTTAGGGTATCGGCTAAGGGGAAGTTGCACTTGTGTCTATTGACCGAGCATGGCGTTGATCTGAGAGACCTATTACAGCAGCGCTCTCAGCGAAA
>CALOCZ010000002.1:0-59591 GCA_942491935.1 uncultured Cytophagales bacterium | reverse complement strand
TATGAGGGTATCATTAAAAATGCGTGATTTTTCTAGCGCTTTTTCTGCCTTCTTACGGGCCGTTATTTCTTCACTCATGAATGCAACATGTGTTACTCTGCCCATGTTGTCTTTGATCGGAAATCCCCGGGTTTTAATCCAGCACTTTCTTGAAACAGGATTCTTAAAATCCAATGTTTTAAGGGTGTCAATACCATTGTATTCATACTCGGGAAAGTCAACAATTTCTCCTCTAAAAGACTTTTTTATATAAGGCATGAGGCCAATCTTTTCAGCTTGAGCATCCTGTAGGACATTATATTTTTCATATAATTCGGTCAGTACATCCTTGTTGAGGGCATAGAGCTTTGCATAAGCATCATTGGATTGGAAGAGCTTCCCGTCAAGTGAGTGGATCTGAATGCTGACAGGTGATTGTTCCATCAGGTTTCGAAAACTCTCCTCAACCTTTCGTATCATATTTCCAACTTTCTTGTCTTTTGTATTTGTCGCCATCCTGATCTGATTTTTTATCAGGTTATTAAAGGTTCAAACGTAAAGGTTTTTCAAGTGAAAAAATAATTTCTATTAGAGTCATCCTTCAAATAAGACCTAAATGTAGTGTTAAAATTTAAATATTAATAATGAGTACTAAGTGAATTCAGATTATTATGATTGCGCGAGTGGAATGATTTTAACAAGCCAACATTGATTTCGAACTCCTTGTGTACATCAATCATAACTGATTATTGAATAAACATTTTGGAAAGGAGATCACTTAAGGATCTACCTCCGGATAAAAAATTTGAGGATAAACAAAAGTCTGGGAAATCGGTTTTATTATTGTAAATTACATGTTGAAGTAAAACGGAAATAATAATCCTGTGACCAATATCCTTCCTTTCAGATATTTTATTCCGGTAGTTTTGGTGTTCATTACATCCTGCATTCCGCCTGTCCAGGGACCGCCACCTGATCCAAGATCATTTGATGAGCCTGATACGGATCTTCTTGATCTGGGAGGGTCACTTCCTTATTTCGAAGATTTCATGTACGCACTCCAAAAAACGCATTTAAGCTACCTGATGGAAGAAAATGACCTTACACTGTTTTTGCACCGGTTCAGGCTTCTTTTTCGATATTCCGCGCTGAAAACATGATCCTTCATCTGGATGAATTTCCTGAGGATAAATTGGCTGATATTCTTCTTTATCATTTTATACATGGTGATTGGACTCTGGCTGATTTACCACCAGGTTATCATGCTACACTTTTACGGGAGAGGACAACGGGCAATCCTATTGATCTTTACATAGAAAAGAATGATATTTTTCGTATTAACGGATTGAACACGATTGATGAACCGGATCTGGCAACGATTAATGGCTACATTCACAGTATCAATTCAATATTGAAAATTCCTTCTATGCTTGATCACCTTTCAAATAACAAAGAATTCTCCATGATTATTGAGGTTCTTGAAAGGAATGATCTCGATCCGGATCTATTAGATCATTTAACAAATGGGGATCCTGTAACGTTTCTTGCTCCTGCAGACAAAGCCATAGAATCTTTCCTGGGAGCACATCCAAATTGGCAGACGGTTGATGATATACCATCGGATTCGCTAAATGATATCCTCAGAAATCATCTGATCATTAATCGCAATATTGTATTAAATAATATAAAGAATGACCTGATTCTGACTTCAGAATACGGTCAGGAGTTTACTGTTCATATTGATTATCCTGAATGGTCAGTCCTGGGGGCATCGAAAAAGCTGGCTACTTTGTCTACTCGGGATATCCAGGCGATTAATGGCATCATTCACCAGGTAGACCGGGTTCTATTACCTGAATAAAACGATCTTAAACCTGGTTTTGAACCAGGATCATTTCACAAAAGATCAAATGCAAGCGAAATTTGTAAAATGACGATCTAAATATCTTAAAGATAAAATTGATCAATTCCCTGAATCAATTTCAGCTGAACATTGAGGCTACAAAACTATTCCTAAAACAATATTCCCGCACTTAATTGAAAGGTATGCGTATTTGTCCGAATATTGCTTTTATAGCCATTAGTAACACCGATGGTGTAATTCAGGTCAAAATTAAACATGGCCACATCAAACTGCGTCCCGA
The DNA here is from genome assembly GCA_942491935.1 of uncultured Cytophagales bacterium. Taxonomy (GTDB): domain Bacteria; phylum Bacteroidota; class Bacteroidia; order Cytophagales; family Cyclobacteriaceae; genus JAGTVG01. The sequence continues at coordinate 57,468 of CALOCZ010000002.1, read as the reverse complement.
ATCTTGCGCCGAGATTATAAAAATTAAGATCCAACTCCTTTGGTTTGAATGTGCCCTCTTCATCTAATATATTATACCTCCCTTTTATGCTGAAACGGTTATTGAGTCCACCATACAGGAACCATTTAAAAACGGGTGTCTTTACCGGGATATATCCAATCATCATGGGAACTTCCAATGACCTCATCTGAATATTAAAGGTTCCGTCAAAATCAAGATCGGAACTGTCAGTAAGAGAAAGTGTTATGCCGTAATCAACGAATGTCAAGCCCGTTTCAATAAAAGCCTTTCTTTTATAAACCCTGAAGCTGCCGCCCACCTGCCAGCCTACCAATACGTCGGAATCTACTTCTTCCAGCTTGTATACAAATTGAGTTGTATTGATCCCTCCGAAGAACTTGATATTCATTTTTGGTTGCTGAGCCGAAGCAAGCATTGGGAAAATTAAGATGATTGCAAATAGTAATTTTTTCATGATTCTTTAGGTTTAGGCCGGGAAGAGGTATTCTTTTCCATTGAGAACAAATTTTTTATCCATAATGCGTGGCCACATGGGCTTATCCGGCAATTTATCTTTTTGCCATTTCTCATGCGTTGCCCTTAACTCTTCATAGAGCCCGGGCATTTGTTCTTTCAGATTGATTTCCTCTGATTTGTCTTTCTTCAAATCATAGAGTTCCGCCCAACCATCCCGGGCACTCAGGATCAATTTGTAATCTCCACTTCGCACAGCCCAGATATGATCAGCCCGCCAGAATAGATGTTCGTGGGGTCGTTCTTTATTTTTTCCTGTAACAAAAGGCATTAGGTCCACCCCGTCATATTCCCGGTCCTGGGGAAGATTACCTCCTGCATTGATCACTGATGTTACGAAAATATCAGCGGAGGAGACCGGATATTCATAGCGTGTCCCGGCTGGTATCTTACCTTTCCACTTCATCATGAAGGGCACATTAATGCCTCCTTCAAATTGTGTGAGTTTTCCACCTTTCAGGGGGCCGTTATCTGTAGCATGCGTATAGGAAGCGCCTCCGTTATCGCTGAGTAAATAAATAATGGTATTCTCTTCCAGGCCAAGGTCTTTGATCTTCTGATGGATACTGCCGATGGCATCGTCCAGGGCAGAAATCATGGCATAATAAACACGCTTGTTGTCATCCTCGACATGCTCATACATGCAATAGTAATCTACCGGTGCCTGAAAGGGAATATGGGGTGCGGAAAAAGTACAATAGAGGAAGAAGGGTTTTTCCTGATTTTTTTCAATAAAATCAATGGCCTTATCCCTGAAAGCGAAAGTCAGGTATTGTTCCTCCTCGATCTCTTCACCCATTTCCATTATGGCCGCTTCGCCATGCCGGCCCATATTCCATTGATATTGAGTGCTAAACGACTGATGTTCATAGTTGATTACATGACTCCAGTTCCGTTCCGGAGTATAAAGCGAAGAAGCTCCGTAAAAGCCATATTGATAATCGAATCCACGTTTCATGGGAAGGTTGTGTTTGGATATACCGAGATGCCATTTGCCGGTAATCCCTGTAGCGTAACCCATTCTTTTAAACATTTCGGCTAATGTGATCTCGGTTGGAGGAACCCCTTGTTTGTGTACCTGCCATTCTGACGGAAATGCCGGTTTTGATTCCACAACGAAGTCACCAGTATTTACTAAATATTTACCTGAGAGGTATTCAATCATGTTGGTTGGATAAAACTCCATGACCTGGGTTTCGAAACCATACCGGTTTTGTACCCTGCCCGTCAGGATGCCGGCACGGGAAGGGGCACAGGTAGGTGCCGTTACATATCCCTCATCGAAAATCACGCCTTCATAACCCAGGCGGTCAATATTTGGAGTCGAGATGTGATCAACACCATAGGCTGAAACTTCGTATTTTCCAAGATCATCAGCAAGCAGGATGATGACATTTGGTGGTTTCTGATCGCGTTCGGCAGATTCCTTTTCTGCCAGGAAGCTTTCCTTGCCCTTTTTCATGTCTTTGTCCCATTTAATCCTCCATTTCATTCGGGTAACGGATAGGGGGTAACAACCGATGAATAGGAACACAAGAGTAAATAAAAATAAGGTAGTTTTTTTCATTGCCATGATTCTTGAATTTTGGGATCGAAAATTAATATAAAATCAACACTATAGCTATAATATTGTTCAAATTTCATTGAATATTAGAATGAATAAAAAGGGGGATTGATCAACAGATAATAGAATAATATAGGTTTTATAAGTATAATCTTTAAAAATATAAAATCTTATAAAAAAACGCATAACGAAAATGCAAATCTTGGCTGGCAGGTTCAACTTTCTAATTCTTTCTTTAACCCGGCGGGCAGTTTACTATACACAAGATCGTAGGATTTTTGTATATACTTTTTCCATTCTAAAAAGCTTAAAAGATTGATATTCTCCAGCTGTACCCATTTATATCGGGCAAGGTATGGAGCTGGTATGAATCCTTTCCGTTCACATAATATATCAAAATCTTCTTCTGTTGTTTTGAAAGAGGCAGATTGAGGCAGGCTGTCAGGAGAGGTAATTAAGTATATTTTATTTCCAACATTAAAACACAAATGATCTTCCCATTTAATATCTTCAGTGGTTCCTTTAAGATCATTACAAATTTTTTGAAGGTCTTCAATGGTCATTCGGGTAAAATTTGATAATCAATTTCGAAGATATATATTTTTAAGGAATTTGAAACTGACCGTTTTGGAGATGTAATAATCAATTTCAGGTTTCCTGAAAGGCGATCCTTTGAATTCCGGATAAATTGGAATTTATGGATTAAATTTGATCTTTTTTAAACATAAGCAAATTTTTATGAAGGCAATGGTACTTACCGGCATCAGGCAAATGGAAATGATGGATTGGCCTGATCCCATGATAACAAACAATACAGATGTTCTTTTGAAACTGGAAACTATTGGCGTTTGTGGATCAGATATACATTATTATACCACCGGAAAGATTGGCAGCCAGGTAGTTCAATTTCCTTACCCGGTCGGACATGAATCGGGGGGAACCGTTGTAAAAGTAGGGGATGGGGTGACCGCGGTAAAACCAGGTGACAGAGTGGCCATAGAACCCGCCATTTCATGCGGGAAATGTGATCAATGCCTTCAGGGCCGGCCTAATACATGCCGGAATATAAAATTCCTGGGTTGTCCGGGTCAGATCGATGGTTGCCTTTCGGAATATATAGTAATGCCTGAAGAGAGCTGTTTCCCAATTCCTGACCACATGAGCTTTGCGGAAGCTGCGATTTCTGAACCCCTTGCAATTGGCGTTTATGCAGTAAGACAATCCATTCCAATGAAAGGTGCAAAAGTTGGGATCCTGGGATTCGGTCCGATCGGAATGAGCGTTCTGCTACCGGCTAAAGCTTATGGGGCTGATACCTTTTATGTGACAGATAAAATCGACGAAAGATTAAAAGTCGCTAAGGAAGTAGGAGCCTCATGGACTGGGAATCCTGATAAGATCGATGTTGCAGAAGCCATAAATAAGGAAGAAAAAATGCAACTGGACGTTGTATTTGAATGTTGTGGCCAGCAGGATGCCATAGATAATGCGCTTGAGATCCTAAAACCAGGTGGAAAGCTTATGTTGATAGGTATTCCTGAAGTCGATAAACTCTGCTTCAAAATGGATCTTATGCGCCGAAAAGAAATAACAGTGGTTAATGTAAGGCGACAGATACACAGCGTACAGGAAGCACTGGACCTGATTGCCGATGGCCGGGTAGATGTATCTAAAATGGCCACTCATAATTACAGTTTCAAGGATACCAAAGCTGCTTTCGACCTTGTTGCGGGATATGAGGATGGTGTGATGAAGGCCATGATCAATTTTTAGCCGTAGTGCCGCTGGCTTATTTTAAAGTTGTGTCGCTGGCATATTATTTCAATAACCTTTGGTTACGGATTTTTGCCTTTAATTTAGTTTCGTATTCTCGAATTTCGGAACATTCACACTTATCATGCTCATACTTGGATTATTGACTGTAGGGCCACAGAATTGAGAACGGCATTGGCCTTTCGTCGATAACTTTACGGGATGAAAAATTTCTGTAGTTTTCAAAAAAAAACTATATTTCAAAACATAAAGACTTTTTATCTGAATTTTCTTAAAACCTATAAGTGAAATTTAAAAATTCCGGATTCTGGTCAATAGTATTATTATTTGTCGTTATAAAAGTATCGATCCATCTATTGACCAATACAAATTACGAACTGCACCGGGATGCATTCCTGTATATTGCCCAGGGAGACCATCTTGACTGGGGCTTTTTGTCTGTACCCCCGCTTACTGCCTTTCTTTCAAAAATATTGCGATTGGTAATAGGTGATTCTACCTTCGCCATTAGATTATTTCCTACTCTGATAGGTGGTATTTCCATCGTTTTTGTAAATCTTATAGTAAAGGAATTGGGAGGACGAAGGTGGGCCATGATCCTTGCAAGTATAGCTTTTATCATTTCTCCGGCATTCCTGAGAAGTAATATGTTGTTTCAGCCGGTTTCACTGAACCAATTCTTCTGGCTCACTTCATTTTATCTGATCATCCGTCTCGTGAATTCTCAGGATCCCAAATATTGGTTATACCTGTCAGCCAATTTTGCCCTGGGATTTCTTGCCAAATATTCCATTGTATTTCTGGCTTTAGGTTTTCTAATAGCCATATTAATGACGCCAAACCGAAGACTGATCTTGAGCAAATACTTTTTGTATGGAATTGTAATTGGATTTTTAATCATATTGCCCAATGTTATCTGGCAGCATCAGAATAGCTGGCCGGTTCTATACCATATGGAAATGTTGAGAGCGTACCACCTGGTAAATGTGAAAATGTCAGATTTTTTTATAGCACAATTAATAATGAATCTTCCCGTCGTCTTTATCTGGCTCACTGGCTTAATGTATCTTTTATTTTATCCTGGTCTTCGCAAATTCAGAATAATCGGGTATACCTTCCTGGCTGTAATAATGTTGATGATACTCACCCAGGGGAAATCTTATTATACAATAGGGCTTTATTCTACATTAATTGCCGCAGGAGCGGTTGTTTTTGAGAAATATGTGAAACGGAGAATATTAGTTTATCTGAATCTGGCATTTATGGTCCTGATTTCCTGGATGATGCTTCCTTTCAGCCTCCCGGTTTTAGGTCACGAAAAGATGCTTTCTTTTTGTCAGAAAGCGATTGAAAAAGGTGTTGACATGCCAATGAAATGGGAAGATGGAAAGGTTCATGCCTTGCCACAGGACTATGCGGATATGATTGGCTGGGAAGAACTAGGTGGCAATGTTATAAAAGTCTATCAAGGTCTGCCATCAGAATCACGAAAGAACTGCTATATCTATGCTGAAAACTATGGCCAGGCTGGGGCAATCCGTTATCATGGGATGAGGCAGGGATTACCAGAGCCAATTAGTTTTCATGGCAGTTTTATTTTTTGGGCTCCCGATCAAATAAAAGACATCTCCCATCTGATTTATGTCAATTATGAAGTAGAAGGGATACGAAAATTTTTTGAAGAAATCGAAGTATTTGAGGGTATCGTCAATCCATATTCCAGGGAAAATGGTCTTAAGATCTATCTATGCCGGAACCCAAATCAGGAATTCAAAACTCTTTATAAAGACCGAATACAAGAAGAAAGAGAGAAATTTTTAGAGAATCCGTAATTTGAGCACAATCTATGACCTGAAAAATGCGGTAATCGTAATTTTTTGTCCGATAAATTTAATTTTTTTAATCCTCACTTTTTTGAGTCTCTTGAGAAAATATTATATTGAGTAGAAGTTGTTTTGATCTTTTTAATTTAAATAATATTTCTTCATGTCAAAACGGAATACAATAATCCTTGGTGCTGCAGGCAGGGATTTTCATAATTTCAATACATTTTTCAAACGCAATGAAAATTACAATGTGGTTGCATTTACTGCAACCCAGATCCCTGATATCGATGGGCGTCGTTATCCTTCCGAATTAGCCGGTGAAAATTACCCAAATGGCATCCCAATATATCCGGAAGAAGATCTGCATATTTTAATAAAGAGGTTCGACGTGCAGGATTGTGTCTTTTCCTACACTGATGTATCCTATGAAAAAGTAATGTCAACTGCCTCTATTGTACAGGCAGCGGGAGCAAATTTCATGTTGCTTGGACCTGGTGAAACAATGATCAGAAGTTCCAAGCCTGTAATATCTGTTTGTGCGGTAAGAACAGGTTGTGGTAAAAGCCAAACTTCAAGACGAATAATAGAATTACTATTGCAGAAAGGTAAGAAGGTGATTGCCATCCGCCACCCCATGCCTTATGGAAATTTACTTAATCAAAAAGTACAGCGGTTTGCAGAAATTGAAGATTTGAAAAAGCAAAATTGCACAATAGAAGAGATGGAAGAATATGAGCCCCACCTAGCAAGAGGTAATGTGATTTATGCAGGCGTTGATTATGAAGCCATTCTCAGAGAAGCAGAGAATGATGAAAGAGGATGTGATGTTATTGTCTGGGATGGCGGGAACAATGACTTTCCATTTTACAAAACTGACCTAATGATCACTGTTACCGATCCACACCGTGTCGGTCATGAATTGAAATACTATCCCGGTAAAGTTAATCTGCGAATGGCGGATGTGATCATTATTAACAAGATGGACAGTGCTGATAAAAATGATATTGAACAACTTCGGAAGAATATTAACTCGATTAATTCTGAAGCCGCAGTTGTTGAAGCCAATTCACCCATTCAGGTTGATGATCCGGAAGTAATTAAAAATAAAAAGGTACTGGTTATTGAAGATGGACCTACGCTTACTCATGGAGAAATGAAGTTTGGTGCCGGGGTTGTAGCCGCCCGGCAATATGGTGCCTCTGAACTAATTGATCCCAGGCCCTATCTGGTTGGAAGTCTAAAAGATACCTTTGAGAAATACCCGGATATCGGCCAAATTCTTCCTGCCATGGGATATGGGAAAAAGCAACTTCATGATCTGGAGCGTACCATCCAGAATGTGGAATGTGATGGTGTTATCATTGCCACGCCTATAGATCTAAGCAGGGAGATAAAAATAAATAAACCTTTTACGAGGGTTTATTATAGCCTGCAGGAGGTGGGGGATCCGAAACTGGATAAAATTCTGGACAACTTTTTGTCAGGAAAGTAAAATTTTTCCTAAGATCAATGCATCCCTTAACCATTCATTTTGTCTCTTAACATGACAGTAATTAAAAAAATATCAATATGAAAAATATATTATCTTTTGTTCTAGTAATTGTATTTATGGTCAGTTGTTCTAATTCTCATTCCCAGGAGGAGAAAACAGTTGAGAAATCGTTTGATGGCATTTCTTCAATAGATCTTAGCACGGCCTCAGGAGATTGTATTATTAAAAAAGGGAGTTCAGATGAGGTTAAGGTTAAGGTAACTTATACTTATGACGATGATGATTATACCCCGAAAATGGATAAAAGTGGTTCACGCTTAGGATTGGAGGAAAAATTTCATGCCAATAATACCCGGGGAAACAGCAAATGGGAACTTACCGTCCCGGATGGTTTGGAAATAGAGTTCAGCTCGGGATCCGGAGATCTTTCCCTGAATGGATTGAGTGGTGAAATAGACTATAATTCCGGATCGGGCGATGGTCATGTTGAGGATTTTGAGGGAGAAATGAAAGGTAATTCGGGATCCGGTGATTTTCACATTAAAAATGTTAAAGGAGAAATAAAGTTAAACTCCGGATCAGGAGACCATCAAATATCGGATAGCGACCTGGTAGCTAAGGCCAATACAGGATCCGGAGATGTTGAGGTTAATGATTCCAAAGGCGGTTACAAATTAAATACAGGCAGCGGTGATGTTGGAGCCAGTCGTGTTTCTTTATCCGAAGCAGGTAATTTTAATACGGGTTCCGGGGATGTTGAAATAGTACTTGCCATGGCTCTTGTTGAGGATATCAGTGCGAATAGCGGTTCCGGGAATGCGGTCATAGATTTCAATGGAAATAAGATAGAAGGCGAAGTGATTATGATTTGTAAGAAAAAGGGAGGAGACATTAAAGCTCCATTTAAGTTTGATAAAGAAGAAGAGATAGATCAGAATGGCGAAATTTATCTTAAGAAAACTGCCAAACTTGGGTCCAAGGATATCCTGATAGAAGTAAGTACCGGAACAGGAACTGCTGAGATCAGAAAATAGGTTTAAATTAAATAAACAAGTTAAATGGCTGGCCAGGGGGCATTAAGTTCCAGTCCCGGAATCAGGCCCTATTTGGTTAGCCATTTCTTATCTTATTCTCCTTTGTAGTTTCTTATTCTCCTTAGCCAATTCTCATTTACTTTGGCCAATTCTTATTCTCCATAAAAATCTGCTTTCACCCCTTTAACACCTGGGCTAACCTTGAAAACCGAACCAGCCAATGGATATTCTTCCCGCATCTTCTGATTATCACCACCAGCAGTAGTGATATACAAGACATCCAGGTCAGGGCCACCAAAAGCACAGGAAGTAACATTAGGTGCCGGTACTTCCACTTTACCAATCAATTCTCCCGTTTCAGGATCCCAGCGGCCAACCATATTCCCGCCCCATTGGGCAACCCATAGTTTTCCTTCGGCATCGATGGTCATCCCGTCCGGGCCACCAATACCATCAGGAATAGAAACCACGATCCTTTCATTGCTGATTTCACCCGTTTCATTATCGTAATCCCAGGCACGTACATTTCCCAATGGCGTATCTATATAATAAAGGATTTTATGATTGTTTGACCAGTTAATTCCATTGGAAACGGTAACACCTCCAAAAACTTTTCGGAATGATCCGTTTGGTTCAATCCTATACAAAGAGGCAGCTCCCTTTTTGAATTTCAGGGACATGGAACCCACCCATAACCGGCCGGCCGGATCACATTTGCCGTCATTGAACCGTATGGTATCCAGTTCTTCCAATGGATTACATATCAAATTCATTTTTTCGGTTTCGAGATCAAGGTGGAATATCCCATTTTCCAAAGCCACAATAGCACCACCGTTTTTGGAAGGAACAACAGTGCCGATACGTTCTTTTACATCGATTTCCCGGTTATTTTTCGTTTCCGGATCATAAATGTTAAGTTTCCGACCTTCAATATCAACCCACCAGAATGTATTTGTCTGATGGTTCCAGATCGCACCTTCACCCAGACTAGCAGGGATTTCCAATTCCAATTCGGCTTTATATACTTCCATTGCTTGCTCTTTTAAAAAATTATTCTCATTCGATGATTTCTGAGTGCAATACACCATCGAAAAGATAAATAGACTATATAAAAAGATGTATTTCATGATCTTTTTTATTCATTATAGCTCCATAATAACTCAATCGTTTCACCTCCTATTTCTTCCGTATTCACATAAGCAAAACGTCCTGATCCAGGCTTTCCTTTTTCACCCCAGCCCCCAGACATGGATATTTTAAATCCCCGGTCCTTAAAATATTCTATTGCTTTATCCATATCCGGAACACTGAAACCCAGGTGCTGGAATCCTTCTCCATATTTCTTGATGTGATCTTCATAAACTGTCGGGGCTTTAAGCGGGATGCACCATTCATAGACGATATTGCCATATCTATACCATCCCAGCTTCATATCGAAATCAGCAGGTTCTTCATAATATTCTTTTCCCCAGGTCTCCCCATGGGTGATCTGCATTGCAGGGAATCCAAGGCCTTCCCAATAAGCGGATACTTTGTCTGCACTTGATTCTTTAATTGCAAAAGCAAATTGATTGAATTTCATATTAAGATCATTGTTGATTATCAAATCATCAAAATATGAAGTCGATCCATTCATGAATCCAATAACATATTTTCCTTTGGTGCCAGTCTGCATATATGTCATTCGAAGGGGCTGATTTTGGGTAATAACCTGTCCATCCTGAAGGACTTTCACGCCCAGGCTATTCAGCCTTTGCACCTCTTCAACCAAATCTACCTGCATAGGGACATCATGTAACAAGGCAAATACACCATTCCCATTATTCTTTAAAAAATCTGAAAACGCGCTATTTCCTCTTATAGGCTGTATCCATAGTATTTTGGCTCCTCCTAAAAATCCGGTATAAAGGTGAATTTCCGCTTCTGCCATATCACTTTTATATGTCAGTTTATTGAGCTTGATCCGTCCATGGTCTTCAATGGATTTGAAACCGATGTTTTTCCAACCTTCTGCAACGGCAGGCGCATCATTTACGACCCAGATTATCAGGCCAACTTCTGTATAGAATTCTTTAGGCTGGCTATATGCGGATAGGCCAATGCCTAAAAATAATAATGGAATAAATATCTTTTTAAACATGCTCTTAAATTTAATAATTGGACGACCTTAATTTACCCACATGAACCGTACATTAAAAATTATCAGGAGATAATTTTTAAAAATCAGCCTGATTCCGCAAGCAATATCTGGTGAAAGCATTGATTCTTCACATCTATTACCAAATAGTATTACCTGAGTCGATTATCGGAGCTGGTATAGGAGCTAAGGTTTCTGCATTTCCAGGGATCATCAGATAGGTCATTCCAAACATTATGCATCCCGGGTATGCTCTTTGTTGTTGAGCATATCAGTTCCTGGTATGGAACATAACAGGCCATTGGGAAGATTTGACAGAAGAGATTTTAAATTCATCGATTTTTAATATAAATTGTTGAAAAACCTGTTTATCCATGCATTTCGGATTCTTAATATTGTTTGTGGCTAAAATATTCATCCCTTCTTTTTTTGGTCAAAGTGATTCAGCAGAGGTTATCAAAGTAAAAGTTACTGGTAGTAATAATGATTATACTTTCTCTGTTACCCTAAAGACCCCGGATACCGGTTGTGATCAATATGCCAACTGGTGGGAAGTAATCAGCCCCGGGGGAGATTTGATCTATCGTCGCATATTAGGACATAGTCATGTTAATGAACAGCCTTTCACACGTTCTGGAGGAGCTGTCCGCATCTCTGCTGATCAGGAAGTGATAATTCGGACCCATATGAATAACACAGGTTATGTTAGCAATGCAATGAAAGGATCTGTTTCAAAAGGCTTCAAGCCACTTAAACTGGACAGGGATTTTGCCATAGACCTTGAAACTTCAGAACCCCAACCATCAGGTTGTGCTTTTTAAATAATATCAAATGAAAATCAGAAGTATTTTTCCCGCCATTTTTTTAATTGCCTTATTGGCTTCATGTAATCAGGAGATTGAGCAGGCTGAATGGCCCAGCTTTGATTTTCAACCTAATATTTTATGGATCACCTGTGAAGATATGAGTCCTCGTTTAGGTTGCTATGATGATCCTATCGCCAGGACACCCACTATAGATAAACTGGCCTCACAAGGTATAAGATATACTAATGCTTATTCTATCTCGGGAGTATGTGCCCCAAGCCGGTCGGCCCTGATCACGGGAATGTATCCTACAACCATAGGATCAATGCATATGCGGACTATGACCCGTACTTCTGCTATTGATAAGATCACAGACCCGGAATTGCTGGCTATTCCCACTTATGAAGCGGTACCGCCTCCTGAAGTCAAGTGTTTTACGGAGTATCTTAGGGCCAAAGGTTATTATTGCTCGAACAATTCCAAAGAAGATTATCAATTCAAACGACCCATAACCGCCTGGGATGAGAGCAGCCAAAAAGCGCATTGGAAGAATCGCAGGCCCGGACAACCCTTTTTCTCTGTATTCAATTTTACGGTAACCCATGAATCGCAAGTTTGGTCAAGGGCTGGCGATACCCTGATTACTGATCCAAACAAGGTGGTTGTGCCTCCATATTATCCGGATAGTCCGGTTATACGAAGGGACATTGCCAGGCATTATGATAATATCGCATTAATGGATGCACAGGTAAATGATATACTTAGTCAGCTAAAAGCGGATGGCCTGGAAGACAGCACTATTATTTTCTTTTTCAGCGATCACGGGGATGGACTTCCACGGGCAAAAAGGTGGATCTACGATTCAGGGATCAAAGTACCACTTATTATCAAATACCCGGGCATTTGGCAAGCAGGAAATGTTACCGATGAGCTGGTTAGTTTCATAGATTTCGCACCAACAGTACTTTCATTAGCAGGGATTGAGGTACCTGATCACCTGCAGGGGCAAGCTTTTGCCGGTTCTCAAAGGGATGAACCCAGGGATTATATTTATGCTGCCAAAGACAGGATGGACCCTGCCATGGATAACCGGCGTGCAGTACGTGACAAAAGGTATAAATACATCAGGAATTATATGCCGGACCGGCCTTATGTTCAGTTTCTGCCCTACCGGGACCAGATGGCCCTGATGCAGGAATTGTTCAGATATGAAAAGGAAGGAAAACTTGATCCGGTCCAGGCTTTGTGGTTTCAGAAAACCAAACCCATTGAGGAATTGTATGATACCTGGGAGGACCCTTATGAAGTGAATAACCTGGCTAGTGATCCAAGATCTCATGATATTCTGGAACGCTTAAGGAATGAACATCTTAAATGGAAAGAAGATACTAAGGATTGGGGACTTATACCGGAGACAGAGTTGATCAAGGAGTTATGGCCTCCTGATGGCATTCAGCCCGGCACCGCAGATCCGGAATTCAATATCAAAGAAAATTCAGATCCTGGAAAACTGTTGGTTTCACTATCCTGCGCTACACCAGGATCTTCGATAGCCTACATGCTCGATGATTCGGAACACTGGTTATTATACTCAAAACCATTTGAAGTCAGCACTGAAGTCAAAGTGTCCGCGCAGGCCATCAGGATTGGATACAAGCCCAGCGAAATTGTGATGAAGGATCCTGGCGAATAAAGGGTAGATGCCGGATAACCTGCGGCAAGAACCGGAATTTCAGAAGATGTTAGCAGATAAGCTGGAACAAAGTGAAAGGGTCAAGCAAATTTTTTATGAGAAACTAGCCCTGTATCACGCTAATAATGAATTGAAGTGGTTATCCCGCAGGTAAAGAAAAGGCCTTTTAAGGCTTTTCCATTAATAATTATTTTCCTTTCTCATAATCCCTGATCTTAGCCTTCAGAAAATCATAAAAAGGTTCGCAAAACTCCTTTCGTTTCAGTCCGTATTCCACAATGGTCTTCAGGTAATCAAGTTTATTACCAATGTCATACCGGACCCCTTCTATGATAGAGGCCATAACGGGTTCCCTTTTTGTCAGGTACATCAGGGCATCGGTCAACTGGATCTCATTATTCTTGCCCCTTGGTGTATTTTCAAGAGCCTTGTAGATATCAGGCGTGAGGATATACCTTCCGGCTATTGCCAGGTCTGAGGGAGCTTCCTCAATACCAGGTTTTTCAACAAACTCACTGATATCCAGGATCGTATCACTAATTTTTTTACCGCCAACAATCCCGTATCTTGAGACTTTATCCTTTGGTACCCGTTCTACGGCCACAATTGAGCTTCGGTACTGGGCGTAGGCATCAATAAGCTGTTGGGTTACAGGCATAACCGAATCTATAATGGTATCGCCCAGCAAAACAGCGAATGGCTCATTGCCGGTATGAAACCTGGCGTAATAAATGGCGTCGCCCAGTCCGTTGATTTCTTTTTGCCGGATATAGTGAATGTTGGCCATTTCGGCGAGATGCCGGATCTCATTAAACAATCCGTTTTTATCATCTTCTTCCAGCCTGGCTTCCAGTTCCGGGTTTCTGTCAAAGTGATCTTCAATAGCTCGTTTGCCTTTTCCTGATATGATCAAAATATCCTCAATGCCTGAATCAACCGCTTCCTGTACGACGAACTGGATCGTAGGTGTATCAATAATAGGAAGCATTTCCTTGGGCTGGGCCTTGGTCGCTGGAAGGAATCTCGTCCCTAATCCGGCTGCGGGTATTACTGCTTTCTTAATCATCTTAAAAAATATGTGGTTTAATTACTCTTGCATTTATTGCTTTCAATTCTATAATGAGTTTTTTCAGCATATCGTCATCTTTATATATGCCAATGATTGATCCTCCGGAACCTGTAAATTTGGCTGAGGCACCGCATTTCCGTGCGGTTTGAACCAGTTCCAGGTTGCTGTCGCTTATATTCATCGCCTTTTGCCGCTCATCGAAATTTTCATTCATCAACTCAGAGAGTCGCTTATAATCACGCTTCATAATCACCTCTTTGCCCTCTTCCGCCAAAGCGGCAATTCTGTTTAAAGAATTTAATGCTCTTTCATCTCCCTTCTCATACCTGGCCTTCAAATCGTTAAAAATCGCTCCTGAGACTTTTCCAAGATTTGTTTTATAGGCGATATAGAGCCTGGGCAATAACCTGGGATCCAGTTTTTCATATTTGCCAAATCCCTTTTTCTCAAGGTTTTTGCGTTCGAAATCCATATACACACAGCCTTCATATACCTGGATTACCCTGTCCTGGAGGCCTGCGTTTATACCCAGTTCCTCCACCTCAGTTGCCAGGATGATACTCGGTAATAATTCTTCAGGAATGGATACATTGTAAAATGACATTAAGGCCCTGAAGGTGGCAGTTATGATAGCAGATGATCCGGCCAATCCTACTTGCCGTGGAATGGAGGAATGATATCGTACCGTAAAATTTTTTCCATTTAATTTGATATCGTTCTCCAAACAATACTCGGCGAATTTTTTAATTGAAGCTTTTACCAGTCTGGATGCTCCATAATAACCGGTCAAATTTACAGATTCAACAAGGTCATGGATATTTTTGTAGATATTCAAATCCTGGTCCATAGGTTCGATGTGTAACTCCGGAGTTTCATATAGTGAAATATGAGCTCCGAAGTTCCTGACTATGATTGATATGGTTTTACCAAAATATCCGTCTGAAGGATTTCCCAGCAGACCTGCACGTGCAAATGCTCTTGTTTCAATGATCATCCGCGGGGATTTTTATTATTTTCTCAATAATGCTTCAGCTTCTTTATTAAAGCTTAAAGTTGTTTGTGGGAATGGGATATTTATTCCTTCTTTATCAAAGGTCACTTTGATTTTTTCCTGAAGATCGAAAAACACAGTCCAATACTCCGGATTATTGACCCATACCCTTAATGAAATGATCACGGCACTATCTGCCATAGACAACACAACAACTTGTGGTTCCGGTTCATTTAAGATCATGCTGTTAGCAGCTATTATATCTGTAATCACTTTCTTGGCTTTAGAAATATCGTCTTCATAGCCTATAGAAGCATCTATCACCAGGCGCCGGGTATCCTGGGAAGAAAAATTGACAATGGTAGATGCGGCCAATTGACCGTTTGGGATATATACCTCCTGGTTATCAGGTGAATGAAGAACCGTATTAAAAATCCCGATCCGGTAAACTGTTCCCATCTCGCCAGCTGCTTTAATGAAATGGCCCTTCTCAAAAGGTTTGACAGTCAATAAGATCACTCCCCCGGCGAAATTGGACAGACTGCCTTGTAAAGCCAGGCCAATGGCGAGGCCTGCTGAGCCGAGAATGGCAAGGAAAGAAGATGTGGCCACACCCAAAATTCCTATGATGGGGATCAATACCATCACCTTTAAGGTAATGTTCATCAACCTGGTCAGGAATGGACGAAGTGATTCATCCATCTCCCTTTTCTTCATAATTTTACTCAGGAAACTGGTAAATCTATTAATGATCCAGAATCCTACAATAAGCAATACAATAGCCAGCACGAATTTGCCGCCAAATTGAATCATCAGGTCCTGGGCGGAATCCCAGTATTGTTCCAGTTTGCTCAACTCAAGTTCTTCCATAACAGTGTCAATATTTAGGTTTTAAGGTTAATTGTTAATTAAATCGATCTTGCGAAAATACTGCCTTAATTATAATCAAACAATTAATAAATAGGTTTACTTGCTGGAATTATTACACTATATTTCATTTTTAAATAAATGCGAATGTCATTCTTTGACGATATATCCGGGAAATTATTTCCAGCCAATAAAAAGGTAGGTATTCATGAAGTGCTGACCAGGGATCAGAAGTTTATGAAAAAGTATTTGGAATGGACAAAGGGGAAGCATTCAAAAATCTGAAAAAAGATCTGCTGAAATCATGGGAATTCAAATTAAAAGAATTGGACCCACCTCTGGATATCCTGACCTATACTTCGGATTATGCCAATGGGTTTACACTGTATCCAGATTCCGGAGGTCATAGTTATTCCCTCAGCCATTTAATGGAGTATTTAAAGGAAAAATTAATGGATGCTTCTTACCGGCCAGTGCATTTAGTCCGAAAAATGGATGAGAAAAATGAAGTTATCGAAACCCTTGAGAAATATTATTTAAAGCCTCCTCTTTCAAACGAGTTGCCGATTAACCAGATGTATGGGAATGTTGAAATTGAAGTGTTAAGACACAGTAAGGAAGAGAAAAGATTAAAGTTCCTGGTTTCTGTTTATTCAGACAGAAAATATACAAAACCATGGGATATAAATGAATTAATGTTTTTTTTGTTTGAAGATTGATATTGATTCATAATTTTTAAACCCTTCGAACGTATATTAATTAGATGAAAAACATGATAGCTATGAGAAAGTATATTATACTAAGCATTTTAATGACAATCTTTTTCCTGAATGCCTCCGGCCAGGGTTTTATGAAAACTTCACTGGAGATCACCATCCGCGACCGTTTAGGTAATACTGTTGAAGGAGTTAAGGTGAAATTATATAAAACATATGAAGATTTTCAGAGTGATATCGACTTCATTCAGGAACCTATGGAGACAAATGCAAAAGGAAAAGTTGTTTTTAAGGATCTGGAATCCATACCTTATTATATTAGCGCGGTAAAAGGCGATAACAATAATTATGGCGATGGGGAGATGGTTGATACCCTGATAGGCAACCGGAAAAACAAAGTCACTATTATCATTCGTTAGCGGAATTATAAAATACTTCAGCTTTTGATGTGGTCCGCTTAAAACTCTGAAAATAGTCCGGGATCCTGATTTTTTTATCGATGAGCAATCAATAATGGGATCCTCTGGTCTTCAATGATCCGCCTGGCTACACTGGGAATGATCAGGTTTGAGATGGTGCTTCTTCCATAAGCTCCCATTGTGACCAGTGGATTTTCCACGCTTTCCGCAAAATTCAATATTTCTTTTGAAGTGCTATAACCAGTTAATAATTGCAATCCAACATTTCTAAAATGTTCCTTTACCAGTTCCATGAGTAATTTTTCATTGCTTATCTCTTCATCAGCACTGGGTGAAACGGTAAGAATGGTGGTAACTTTATCCTTTACAGCAAAATCAAAAGGTTGCTGAAGGCCCGGATGGCAAAAACAGAAGATTCTTTTCCATCATAGGTCAGGATAATATTTTTAATTGGCTGTATATTTTCCGGCAGGATCATAACAGGACAACGGCTTCCTTTCAGGATCTGATATAATAGGGAGGTGTCTTTCTTCCCGGTTACGTGATTGAAGAAGATTTCATAACTGAGGATGAGCAAATCAGCGTAGGTTGTTTGCTTGATCAACTCATGAGCTGTGATCTTGAAATTATTATAGATCTGATACCTGATCTTGGCATTTTTCACACCCTTTTCAAAAGACGAAATAACCTCGGCTTTTTTACTGTCTTCCTCAGACAAATGATCAATATCCCCGGGTAGGTTATCGACCATGGAAGCTGTTTTTACAAAGCCACTTACCTTAGTGGTATATGCCAGATCTTTTACCACGAAGGCAATAAACAGGTGATCCGACAATTTTGGCAAAAAATCGTTGGCTACCGTAACGATGTCGTCTACAAATGATGATTTTTCTTCTAATGCAACTAATATTTTTGCCATTTCCTTCTTCCTAAATTTTCAACTTGCAGGTCCAGACCGGTCTTTTGGCATGATTTACAATATCTTCCGCAATGCTTCCACTGAGCAAATGCATCAGGCCCGTTCTCCCATGAGTTGCAAGAGCGATCATATCTGCTCCAATATCCTCACAGAAATATATGATGCCATCTTCCTCGATGTAATCATTGTATATATTCAGCGAGTAATTGTTGATATTGTATTTTTCAACAAATGCTTCCATCCCTTTTAAAATTGTCCGGTTTGATTCGAAGTTATTGGGGGTATTTATTTTTACAAGGTGCAGTTTAGCCTTAAAAATATCCTGAAGTTTAGATAATTCTTCCACTAGATGTGTCTGGTCCCCTTCAAAATTGGAAGCAAAGGCGATATTGTGGATTTTTGTATAGTCACGTTTCTTTTTGATCGTAATTACCGGGCATTTTGCATGGCGTACGACCCTTTCGGTGTTTGAACCTATGAGAACCTCTTCTAGTCCGGTGGCACCTTTTGTGCCCATAATCACAAGGTTCACATTTTCCTGTTCTATTTTTTCAGCAATAACAAAATATGGATTGCCTACCTCTACCACTTGTGTGATCTTTACTGATCCCAGGTCCAGTTTCAGGGTCATAGCCCGGATTTCGTCTTTTGCCCGGTTCAATAAATTGTTAATAAATGACTCATCCAAATTATCCAGAGGAGGTTCTGCACCCCCGATAACATTCATTCCGCCTCCCCATACTGAAGATAATCCAGGAAAATCTACAACGTTGATTAGAATAATCTCAGCCGTACTCTTTAAGGCAATCTGATATGCAAAATCGAGTGCATATCCGGCCTGCTCAGAAAAATCAGTTGGAACTAAGATCTTTTTCACTGTATTAGAATTTATAGGCAGGAATAAACGCACCTGTCCTGTTTTGGTGCAAATTAAGGAATATCACTAAAATTATGTAATGATGGCTATCAGCGCAAAATATGATTTATGTCATATGCATCGGCTGATCCAAAAACTAAATTCCGTAGAAGTCTGCTTCTTTTACAAGTCCTTGAGGATCAAGTACTTTTATTTTCTTTCCCTGAAGCGAAATCAATTCCTGGTTTTTAAATTCAGAGAGCAGCCTGATCACAGTTTCGGTAGCGGTTCCGATAATATTGGCAAGATCCTCGCGGGAAAGAGCAATGTCAATTAAGGTACTGTTCTCTTCACCTTCCATTCCGTAAGATTCTTTAAGCATTAGTAAAGTGGCAGCTAGCCTTTCCCTGACGGATTTTTGTGCAATAGTTACAAGCTTCTGTTCCATGATGCCAAGGTCATCGCATAGTTTCTGCATCATGCGCTTAAAAAACCGCGGATTGTTGTTCAGTATGTTTAAGAAATCAGCTTTTGGAATGTAACAAATGGCTCCCTCTTCAATTACAGTTGCTGAGGCATTATAGAACTCTTCTGAAATCAAAGCACGGTAACCAATGAAATCACCTGCTTTAGCCAGGTTAAGAATTTGTTCCTTGCCATCTGAAGTGATCTTATATACTTTAACCTTCCCTGAATTCAGGCAGAATAAACCCATCGGACGGGTTCCTTCATAATAAAGCGTCTGCCCCTTTTTATACATGATACAAGACTTATGTATGTCCAGGGATTCAAGATCGTCCTGATTAAGATCAAAAAAAAGCGAATCTTTTTTACTGGCGCAAAAAGCGCAGTTTATCTTGATGTTCTTTTTTGTAGCCAAGTTCTTTCTGATTTTTTCGCAAATTTACACACTATTCAACTAGTATCCAATAAGTTATACATCCTTAATTTGAAATATCAGAATTAGTTTAAATGATCCCTAAATTGCGCTTATTTTACAATCCAGTTTTAAAATTAATCCTATCATTAATATAATGATAACTGTTTTATTAGAATTTTTGTTTCAAGGAAAATTAATCAAAGTAAACTGAATTTTTTATTATATCAACATTCCTATCCCAAACAACAGGGTAAAAATCAAACTGGAAATGGCCATTTTTTTCAGACTGGGATCTAGCTCAGATGCAGATCTTTTATTTTGCACATCGATCCCATTCTGAATAAATAAAGGTAAGCTGAGAATAAACAAAAATTGGAATGGAGAATCATATGAGATGAGCACATATATCACAGCAAGTGTAAATCCTGTTCCCAATAGAAACCAGTGGTATAATACAGCCTTGTCCCTACCAAGACGGACCGGGATTGACTTTTTCCCTGCCAGTGCATCGGATTCAATATCCCGGATGTTATTTACATTAAGTACAGCTGTGGCAAATAAGCCGGAAGTCAAGGCAGGCAGGATATGATAATAATTCAGATATCCTGTAAACAGAAAACATGTGCCCAATACAGCTACCAGTCCGAAAAACAGCAGCACAAACAAGTCGCCTAATCCGGCATAGCCGTAAGGATTTTTACCCATTGTATATCCCATTGCCGCCAGAATAGCAGCGACGCCGAGCAAAAGAAAAATAAAGAACGTAGAATTCATGTTCACAATAGCAATAAACAGGAGCACAGTGCCGGAAACTAAAGATAGAACAGCCGTAATTAATATGGCTGTTTTCATCGATCTGGCGGAAATAATCCCTGATTGTACGCTCCGCTTGGGTCCTTCTCTTTGGGTACTGTCTGCTCCATGTAATGAATCACCATAATCATTGGCAAGATTTGAAAGGATTTGCAGGAATGTGGTGGTAATTGTAGCGAGAATAAATATTGAAGAGTTGAAAAGACCTTCATCTGCAGCTAGAAAAGAACCCATCGCGATACTGGCTAAGGCCAGTGGAAGTGTTCGCAAGCGTATAGCCTGCATCCAGGCCGTAAACTTTGAAGATGAATTCATCGATCCATGATCGGGATGAAGTGTATTATCCAGCGAGATTTGCCTTCCGTGATTTTGTTCGCTTATCATGGTATTAACAACCTGTCTGGTTTGTCCTGGACAGGTTGCGCATCAGTAATTCCTGCTATTTTATTTTTGCAATAATATCATCTGAGAGTGGTTCCACTTTTGAAGGGTAAAATGCCACGAGCTCTCCTTTTTCGTTCACAAGGTATTTGCAGAAGTTCCAACTTGGTGCTTCATTGTTCCATCCGTTGTACTTTTCTTCTGATAACCAGTGGTATAAGGGGGCCATGTCATCCCCTTTAACGGATATCTTTTCAAACATCTGAAAGGTAACGCCGTAGTTTTCTGAGCAGAAAAGTGCAATCTCATCATTTGTACCTGGTTCCTGTTTCCCAAAATTATTAGCCGGAAATCCCAGAATCGTCACTTTGTTCCCATAAAGCTCATGCAACTTTTGCAGATCTTCATATTGTGGTGTATACCCACATTTAGAAGCAACATTGACAATTAATAATTTTTTGCCTTTATAAGTACTGAAATCAATAGTGGATCCATCAATTGATTTCATTTTAAAATCATAAAAGCTTTCAGGCACATCGCCGGTCATATCCGGGCCGGTAAAGGAAAATTGAAGTGCTGCAATAACAATTAAACTGAATATTAATTTTTTCATAGTTTTTATTTTTTACATTCTTTCAGGGACGTCAATACCTAGTAAACTCATACCGTGCTTTATTGTTTTGGCTGTCTGACTGGAAAGTGCCACACGGAAATTTCGTCTATCCGCCATCCTTTCTTTAAAGATAGAAACTTCTGTATAAAAACGGTTATAATTTTTCGCCAATTCAAAACAATAATTTGCGATAACAGATGGGGCAAAGTTATCGGCGGCCTCCATCAGGTCTTTGTTGTATTCATTTAAAGTTGCGATCAGATCCCTTTCTGTTTCATGCAAATTCCATTCCACGTTCACGTACGATTGATGATGGTCTATCTTTAATTCATCTGCTTTCCTCAGGATAGCTGCTATCCTGGCATGCGTATACTGAATAAATGGTCCGGTGTGACCCTGAAATTGTATGGAATCTTCCGGGTTGAACATCATTCTTTTTTTCGGGTCGATCTTCAATAGAAAATACTTCAATGCACCGAGCGCCAGAGTACTATATAATTGTTCCGCCTCTTCCTCAGAGAAATCATCGATTTTTCCTAATTCAGCTGTTTTTATTTTAGCTGTTTCCACCATTTCCTGGACCAGGTCGTCTGCATCTACTACTGTCCCTTCGCGGGATTTCATTTTTCCACTGGGGAGGTCTACCATACCATAGCTTAGGTGATGCAATCCTTCAGCATATGGCCGGCCCAGTTTTTTCAGGATCATAAATAATACATCGAAATGATAATCCTGTTCATTGCCAACCACATATATGGATTGATTGAATCCTGTATCCTGGTATTTCAAGTCAGCAGTTCCCAGATCCTGCGTCATGTATACCGATGTCCCATCAGATCGAAGCAAAAGTTTTTCATCCAGCCCATCATCCCTGAGGTCAACCCAGACTGAACCATCAGGTTTTTTAAAGAATAGACCTTTGTCAAGCCCTTCTGCAACGATGTCCCTTCCGAGCACATAGGTTTCTGATTCATAATAGGTCTTGTCAAAATCTACACCTATAGTTCTGTAAGTAGAATCGAATCCATCATATACCCATCCATTCATTTTTTTCCATAGATCGCGTACTTCAGGGTCTTTGTTTTCCCACTTGATCAAAAATTCCTGCGCTTCCATCATCAGTGGTGCCTTTTTGCCTGCCTCTTCCTTTGATAATCCATCCTGAACCAGTTGCTCTATTTGTTGCTTATATTCCCCGTCGAACATCACATAATATTTCCCAACAAGGTGATCTCCTTTTATACCTGAACTTTCCGGCGTCTCGTCATTACCAAAATTCTTATAGGCGACCATGGATTTACATATATGGATACCCCTGTCATTGACCAGGGTTACTTTGTCAACATTATTACCAGATGCATTTAATATTTCTGAGACGGAATATCCCAGAAAATTATTTCGTAAATGGCCAAGATGCAAAGGTTTGTTGGTATTAGGGCTTGAATATTCAACAATTACCTTTTGATTGTTCTTTTTGATCTGTTTCCAGGGCGGGGTGTTGAAATCAAAATTAAAAGATTCAAGCCAGGTCTTATCATCGATTACCAAATTTAAAAATCCTTTTACAACGTTGAAGGAACTCACTATGCCTGATGATTTCTTTAGGAAGGATCCCAGAAGTTCACCCGTCTCTTCGGGTCTTTTTTTTGTAATTTTTAAATAGGGAAACACAATAAAGGTATGGCTTCCCTGAAACTCTTTATTGGTTGGCTCCAATTTAATATCAGCCGCTTGTATCTCATGATCAAATAATTCTTTGAAGGCTTCTGAAATTGAAGTCTTAAGAATAGAATCTATATTCATTATCTTTTTGAATCGTTTAGTTTATAAACCTGATAAATCCGATACCGGGTTATTCGGGGAGCAAATTTCGCAAATAATATTTAATTTACTCTAATAAATTGCCTTTGTGGGAGATTATTTTTTTTGTTGCCTCAAGCAGGTCCTTAACAAGGAAATCCGCTTTCACTTCAGGTGTTTCATTACCTATAAAAATGGTCCGGATGCCAAGTTTTACAGCCGGTATGAGGTCTCTTTCACTGTTACCGACCATCCATGAGGCATTTGGATCAATGTCAAACCTGGCCAATGCTTTTTCAAACATTAATGAATCAGGTTTTCTGAGCAGGGAATTTGAAAATTCGGGATAGTATGAGGCATAATAGATCTTATCGATCAGGTGATTGGTTTCCTCCATCATAAAGGAATGGCATTTTTTAACATCCTCTTCCGTAAATAAACCCCTTGTAATTCCTGCCTGGTTGGTTACAACAACTAATATATAGCCATTTTCGTGCAAGATGGTCAGGGCTTCTTTTACACCCGGGATTATCTTGAAATTCTCAATTTTGAAAGTATATGTTCCTCGTTCTTCATTGATAACGCCATCGCGGTCAAGAAATACACATTTGTTCATTACCCCATTTCAATTTTAATATCCTTGCTTACTGGATGACTTACACAAGTTAGAATATAACCATTTTCGAGTTCTTCTTCAGAAAGCCCTTCAGGATCCTCCATTTTTACCTGACCGGAAAGTAATTTACCCCTGCAGCTGGTACATATCCCACTCTGACAGGAGAAGGGCATGTTGACATCCGCATCCAGGGCTGTCTCCAGGATAAATTCATTGTTTCTTACAATCACTTCATGTTCTTCATTGTCAACTATAATAATGACTTTACTTTCAGAAGATGAATTTTCTGTATCAGCCGGTTCAAGGGCCTTTCTGGAAATTGGTTCAGAGCTGTAGAAACTTTCTTTATGCCGGTTTATCTTATCTACCTTCAGTAGGTCTAGTGTTGATTCCACTGTTTCCATCATTCCCTGTGGGCCACAGGTAAAAACAGTAACTTTATCCGTATTGATCTGTGAATGCTTAAACAGGTCTACAATCTGTTCTGTACTTACTCTTCCTTTGATTCCATCCCAATCTGCCGATGGCTGTGACAGAACGTGGCTAATACTGATGCGGTCAGGATACTTAAGTTTAAACTCCTCCAATAAATCTTTATATATGATTGAATTTTCATTGCGGTTCTGATAGATCAGCAGGATTTTTGATTTTGGTTCTTTAAGCAGGGCAGATTTCATAATTGACATAAGGGGGGTTATTCCACTTCCGCCTGCAAATAATACAAAATAACGTTCCTTTGCCTCGTTAAACTCCGTAGTAAAACCGCCTTTAGGCTCCATGATCTTTATCTCATCTCCCGGCTTCAATTGTTCCACAAGAAATTTAGAAACCTTGCCATTATCGATCTTTTTTACTGTGACAATTAATTCCTCGTCAAGGTGTGGGGATGAACTCAATGAATAAGATCTCCGAACTTCCTCTCCATCAAGACTAAGGACCAGGGTAAGATATTGCCCGGGGAGGTATTTGATTTCATTACCGGGGTTAGAAAAAACGATGGATATTGCATCATCTGTTTCTTTAATGACCTTCTTTATAGTCAGGTCATGATACACTGCTCCGGACGATCCTTTTTTCAGGTCATTTTTGATCTTCCTTTTAAATAAACTAATTGCCATCTTTTAAATTTTAAAACTAATTGATGAATGACCCGATAGGGCGTTTTTGTTCCTGAATTTCTCAATAATATTCTTTGATCCTGCAAATTTATAATTTCTCAATATTAAATTACTCCTCTTTTTGCAGAGATATTGAAAAGATTATAACCTGATTGATTGAAAAATGTTGGTTTTTGGAAATTAATAACGAGTTTTTTTTTGTAATTGATACCTTTACACTTTCAAATTTTGATATTATGAATAATTCAGAACTTCTTTCCATATCGCCGGTTGATGGCCGCTATCATAAAGTAACAAAAGTCCTTGCGCCCTATTATTCGGAATTGGGATTGTTTAAATACAGAATACAGGTTGAAATCGAATACTTTATTCACCTTGTAATGTTGCCAATACCTCAGCTGGAAAAATTTGATCATACATTATTTGAGTCATTACGTTCCATTTATCTTGATTTTGAAGAGACTGGGGGCATCAGGATCAAGGAAATCGAAAAAGTTACCAATCATGATGTGAAGGCAGTTGAATACTATATAAAGGAGGAGTTCGATAAACTGGGTCTTTCTGAATTCAAGGAGTTTATCCATTTTGGTCTTACTTCTCAGGACATTAATAATACCGCCACTCCCTTGCTTATCCGGGATGGTTTTGAAAACGAGATATTGCCAAAACTGGATGCTTTGATCCACCTGCTTTGGGAAATCAGTGAGCAATGGGATAATGTTCCAATGCTTGCCAGGACCCATGGCCAACCTGCATCCCCAACGAGGTTGGGTAAGGAAATACTGGTTTTTCATCAGCGCCTGATAAAACAGATTGAGTTATTGGCGCAGGTGCCTCATACAGCAAAATTTGGAAGTGCAACAGGAAACTTTAATGCACATTATGCAGCGTACCCCCAAATTGACTGGCACAGTTTTGCCGATGAATTTATTCATGGCTTGGGATTGGCCCGATCGTTTCCAACCACTCAGATCGAACATTACGATAATATAGCCGCTTTTTGTGACGGGTTACGAAGGATCAATACCATTCTTCTTGATTTTGCCAGAGACATATGGCATTATATTTCTATTGAATATTTCAAGCAGAGGATCTCAAAGAATGAAGTAGGCTCATCCACTATGCCTCATAAGGTGAATCCAATTGATTTTGAGAATGCTGAGGGAAATCTGGGTTATGCCAATGCT
The DNA here is from genome assembly GCA_942491935.1 of uncultured Cytophagales bacterium. Lineage (GTDB taxonomy): Bacteria > Bacteroidota > Bacteroidia > Cytophagales > Cyclobacteriaceae > JAGTVG01. The sequence continues at coordinate 31,364 of CALOCZ010000002.1, read as the reverse complement.
TCCTTTGAATTCTTCGCTTCAAAACTACCTGTCTCAAGGTTACAGCGGGACCTGACTGATTCAACAGTGTTGCGTAACATTGGCGTGCCTTTGGCTCACAGTTTTATAGCCTATAATTCCTTAATCAAGGGAATCAAGAAACTGGAACTCAACGAGGCCAAGTTGAATGAAGACCTTGAGAATAACTGGGTGATCATAGGGGAGGGGATCCAAACCATTTTAAGAAGAGAAGGATATCCGGAACCATTCGAGGCGGTTAAGGCCCTCACCAGAAAAAACGAAAAGGTTACAAAGGAGACCATTGCCGGGTTCATCGATGGGCTGGAGATAAGTGAAGCCGTAAAAACTGAATTAAAGGCCTTATCTCCAAGCAATTATATTGGAAAATAGGTTTTTTCGCCGGGCCATCCTATCTCAAACAAAACTTTGGGCTAAGCAATTATTCCGGTCGGCAGGCTTGGTCACAGAGTGATTAGGTTTCAATACAGGAATTTGAGAAAAGCAATTGTATTGGTCGGCAGGCTATATCATCAATGAATTGTAACGTAGGACAAGTATTCGGCAACAGCAACCATTGCGATTTATTATACCTATCCAGGTTAGATGACGTTACTCAACCTACAAAATCACCATACTGGTATCGGCACTGTTTGTATTTTTTATTCAGTCTGATCTGCCAACCCGGTCCATTTTTGAAGAACAGAACTGTTTTTACGCCAAAATTATGCATAAACCTGCTGAATCCATTTTTGTTGGGCGGCATTTTTTCCGGTACAATCAGGAATTCAAATCCAAATTTCTTAGTGACTTCCTCGAAGCACTTGTTCCCGCTCAATGTGCCTTTTGAATCGCTCCTAACAATATAACGGATCTTTTTCTTTTTAGGACCTTCTTTTTTGGCATCCGGCCTGGCCTTGGGATTCGTGGCTTGTGTAGATAAGATCTCTCCATCTTCCGAAATAGATTGCCCAAAACTTATCTGGCATAATAGAATCAATCCCATAAAAAGTACTAGAAAATATAATAGCCGCATTCCCAGGTCTCGCTTTTCTACAAAGGTAGGGAATCAAAGATATTTTCAAATCTTTCGATCAGGATTCTGATTCGGGATCGTACAAACTCACATTTTCCTCAAAATCATATAAAGTTAACAATCGCAGATTATAATAGGCTGACCAGAAGCTTCTTAATGAGGCGATATAAGCCCTTTTAGCATCATCCTTATCCCTCAGGGCGAGGTTCATATCAGTAATGCTTATTTTACCAATCAAATATCGATTTTTTGCAATGTTATATCTTTTGTCAGCTATTTCGTCCGCTTTCTGAGAAATGGCAACTTGCTCCTTAAGCATTTTAATTTGTTTTACCTGGGTAAATATTTCCTCATCAAAGTTAATTTCTTCAAGCTGAATGGTATATTCTTCCAGCTTCAGGCTGGCCTCTGCAGTTTTTACCCTTGATTTCTGACGTCCCCAATCCACAATCGGTATCTGAAAGCCGATCCGAACCTGGGTTCCATTCACTGTGTTCGAATACATGTCAGGCAGGCCTGATGTGGAATAGCCTGACAAGCCATATCCTGCCTCAAGCATAGCATTTAAACCGGATTCTCCCCGGGCCTGTGCCACATCCCGTTCTGCTTCCAGTTGCCGTCTTAAAAATCCAACTGCATCCGGTCTGTTCTTTTTGGCAATGTCTATGGCAGCATTCTCATTGACATTAAATGCCGGGATATAATCCGGTAATAATAATGTTACATTTTCAATGTATGTTATTCCAATGAACGTTTTCAGTCTCAATCCTGAGGTTTCAAGGTCGACCAAAGCCTGGGCTACCTGTTGCCTGGAGTTCATCACATTAAGTTCGAGGTCTAAAAGTTCATTCTCAGCGATTCTCCCAAGGTTATACCTGCCTTGCCCAATTTTATATATGGTATCATTATTTGCCAGGTTTTTCTGGGCAATTTCCAGGCTTATCTGTGCCAGTAATAAATCAAAAAAACGGTTGGTGGCAATCAAGGATATATTTTCAAGATCTTCAACGAATTCCCTCTTGGATTCTTCATACCTGAGTGGTTCTATCCTTTTATCCCATTTCAGATCGTTGAAGAAAAACAGAGGTTGTTCCAATCCAATACCGACAGGGACACCACTATAAATTTTTTCATCAGTTTCAAAATTATCAAACCTGTTTATGCCTGAGGATAGCATAAACCGGGTTCCGGTAACTGCCAATGATTGTTCAAGCCGGAGATTAACATTCGAGTTATTCTGGTTTACCAATCTGAAATCATAAGATCCATCAGGTTGTCTGACCTCATCGAATCTTCGTTGCCAGCTCGGGAATACACCGTCCAGCGATAACTGGGGGTTATAGTTTGATTTGAATACACGATACTGCCAGTATCTGTTTTCCTTACGCACAGATGCCTGAAGGGCCCATATTGACCTGTTCCTGGCAAGACTTACTATTTCTTTCAGGTCAAAGGATTCAGTTGTTATAAATAATGTGTCCTGTCCATAGGTAATAACCGAAATGCAGGAAAAAGCAAATGCAAAAAATAAAGATTTAATATTACTCATATCGCAAAGAAGTTATAGGATCCTGTTCTGCAGCTCTTCGTGCCGGGGTAATTCCAAAAATCAGTCCGACCGTTGCAGCAACTCCAAATGAAACAATAATTGAAAATGTGGTAACGATAGTAGGAATGTCAGCGATATTGGAGATGATAAGGGCCATGGTAACACCGAGTATTACTCCAATTATCCCCCCGGTAATGCTGATCATTACAGCCTCCAGCAGGAACTGTTGTACGATATCAATTTTTTTCGCACCTACAGCAAGTCTGAGTCCAATTTCCTTAATCCTTTCCAGGACGGAAGCCAGCATTATGTTCATGATGCCTATGCCTCCGACCACAAGGGATATTCCTGCAATCGCACCTAATACTATGTTAAAAATATTTTTTGTTCGTTGTTGTTGTTTCAGTAACATTTCGGGGATGGTGATCTCGTAATCTACTACATCATAGTGTCTCCGTTTTAACATCCTCGATATTATTTCTGCGGTGGTTTCAAGTTGGCCAGTTTCTTCAACCTGTACTGTTAAACGGTCAATCTGGTGATAATTTACTGCCTTTTCATCCTCTCCATCATCTTCGCCCCCGCCTCCAATGATGATCATTCTGCCACGGCTAAATCCAGATCCGCCAGTTAACATAGTTCCGGTAACAAGATCTCTGTTTTCATAGCGGATTAGAATGGATTGAATGGGTGTGTATACGTCCATATTGAAATTACGAATGCCGAGGTTTTCTATACTTTTTTCAGAAATATACCTTTCTTCCAGAACCCCAACCACCTCAAGCCACTGACTCCCACATTTAATGGTCTTGCCAATAGGATCTTCAGTTGAGAAAAACTTGGTGCTCACAGCTTTACCAATGATACACACCGGTGATCCCACTAAAATCTGTTCAGATGTGAACATTTTTCCATCGGACAGATTAAAATTAGTAAGCTCAAAATAAGTAGGTGTAACCCCCACCAGTTTGGTAGACCTTCTGATCCCTTTTTTGATTATATAAGTGTCAATTATTATCTCAGGACTATTATCCTGAATGGTTGGAATTATATCAATAATAGCCTGGGCGTCGCGCATGGTTAAACCAGGTGAAAATTTCTTCTTTTCCTTTTCTGAATCATCAGAAGATTCAGCAAGATTTTTCTCCTCCTGTTCAACGATTGGTTCGATTACAATATTATTTACACCTACAAGCCTGATCTGTTCCAGGATTTCCTGTTGTGCTCCATTCCCGATGGCCAGCATGGCAATTACAGCACCTACTCCGAAAATTATTCCAAGAGCTGTCAATATGGAGCGCAGCTTATTGGATATTACTGCGTCAAATGCCACATAAAAATTGGCTGATAATCTTTCCCACATAAGATTAATTTAAAATAAAAGTTTAATTACTCTGACCTGAACTTTCCTTTGAATTCTCTGCAGGAGATTCTTTCTTTTGTTCCGGTTCTTGACCTTTCTGAGTTTTTTCCTTATTTCCTTCTAGCTTTTGTACACCCTCAGTTGTATCAGCGGATTTAGCACTTTCCTGACCTCCCTGACCCATCCTTCTCATTCCCCCAGGGCCACCGCCGTCTGCCGGAACAGTAATTTTTCGCCCATCCGGCAATGTGATCACCCGCTCTTTTGGCTTTTCTTCAACCTTTGGTTCTTCCTGTATGTTTCGTTTGCCATCCAATTCAGGTAATAATGCGATTGGTTCGTCTTCCATTCCACCTGGAACTGATAGATAAACCCTGTCGCCATCCTCAAGACCAAGTTCAACAACAGCTTCATTATTATTTGTGCCACCTAGCTGAATTTCCTGCTTAACTTTTTTAATACCTTTTCTTACAAAAACATAAGATATAGAATCATCCTTACTATGCAGGCACTCAAGTGGGATGAACAAAGCAGAATCCAGTACGCTGGTAATGATCCGGTTGCTCGTCGTCATGGAAGGTTTAAGCATTTCATCGGTTCCCTGTATCTCTATTATCGCCTCAAATACCTTGGCGTCTGAATTAGGCCTTTGCTCACCGACATTTGCTACGTTGGTAACTAATCCCTTAAGTTTCTTTTCAGGAAAGGCGTCCAATCCAATTTCTACCTTCTGGCCTGAAATGATCTTTCTGACATCCACTTCATTGATGTATGTTTTGGAGACCATAGTGGTAAGGTCTGGCAAGGTAGCAACAGTAGGATCCCAGGAATTGATCTGTGAACCTGCTTTGATTGCCTTTCCATCCCATCCCTTTGCGTAGATCACCATACCGTCTTCAGGAGCAAATACCGTAAATGAATTAGCCAGTTCCATCATGCTGTTTAATTCTCTCTGGCTCTTCCTCCGCTCCGCAGCAACATCAGCCATTTTTGCTTTATTCTGTTGATACTTGATGTCGTAATTGTCCTTGGCCTGTAGGAAATTCCGCTTAGCCTTTTCCCAGTTGATTTCGTTCTGCTTAACTGTGGCAGGGGGCTCATAGGCTGATTGTTCAAGTACCAGCTCAGCTTCCTGAACTGAGTATTCGAGGTTGATCAATTCATCTCGTGCCTGCCGCATTTGCAGGGCTGTATCCAGTTGTGTCTGAATATATTGCGATTGAGCTTGCTCCAATTCGATCTGCTGATCCTGGAGTTTGGTATTAAATTCTGACCGGTCAAGATTGGCGATCCATTCTCCTTTTTTAACCACGGTTCCTTCCGGTACGATGTCGTTGATGGTGACATTATAGATCCGGTGCTCACGAAGACGCGTAGGCCCCTGTATTTTTACAGAGTTTTTGGCTTCAAGCTCTCCTGTTGTCATAATGTCAACCACGAATTTCCCTGATTTAACAGGCAATAGGACTTCGTTGACCTCAGATTTGCCCGTTCCCTTAAACGTAAAAAACAAAACCACCACCACAACAACGGCGCCGATAGTAATCAATGAATACTTTTTCATATCTAAAACAATTTAAAAACAAGTTTTTATGCCCTTATAAAAAATGACAGTTTCAATATGTTAAGATACATCTCAATTTTGAAGAAAATCTATTTTGTTAATGTTAAGGCATTAATTTATTAAGCTAAATTACGACTCTTATTAAAAATACTAAACGAAAATTATTTATTAGGTATAATTTTGAGATGTCCGGTAATATTGAGGATTATCTTATTCAATATATTTAGGTTATAAATTGATATAGGGTGAAAGATCTTCTTAGCGGTTCCTGGGCGGTAGAGGCTAATTAGTGAACGTTTATATTGTTAGATTATATTACCTAGATGAAATATATTATAAGCTGGATCATTAAAAATATACCAAGGACGGTTTTGCAAAGATTCAGTCATTTTTTTTTAAGAATCATTCAGATCTTCTATTTAGGGAATAATGTTGAATGCCCGGTCTGTGGAAGGAAGTATCGAAAGATGTTGCCTTACGGAAGAAACCCGGCCAGAGAGAATGCTTTATGTCCTAATTGTCTCGCACTTGAAAGACATCGATTATTATGGCTTTTTCTGAAAGAAAAAACTGGCTTTTTCGCTGATAAAATAAAGTTTTTACACATTGCCCCTGAACTTTGTTTTATCCATAGATTTGAAGCATTGCCTAACCTTGATTATATAAGTGCCGATATCGAATCGCCCCTGGCTAAAGTCAAGATGGACATCCATAAGATCCCTTTTGAAGAAAATACTTTTAATGCAGCCATGTGTAATCACGTGCTGGAACACGTGGAGGACGATATACAGGCTATGAAAGAGATTCGCAGGGTATTAAAACCGGGAGGCTGGGCCATATTGCAAGTCCCTTTTATGGGTAAGAACCTGAAAAAAACATTTGAAGATCCTTCAGTAACCACCCCTCTGGAAAGGGAAAAAGTCTTTGGTCAACGGGATCATGTCAGGATCTACGGACTGGATTATGCTGACAGGTTAAGATCTGCAGGATTTGATGTTCAGGAAAACAATTATGTGATGGAACTTTCCGATGAAGAAGTCAGAAAATATGCCCTCCCCTCTGATGAGATTATTTATTTTTGTAAAAAACCGGTCTGACGTTTTTCTTTAGTTGAGCCAGCAAACGCAACAGGAAATTTGGTTTCTCAGACTGCAGAAAGTTTACAACGGTAGCTGCCAGTTCGGGCGTTCTTAAATATCCGAATGACTTGTGGGGATTTTCATGATTATTGACCTGGTAGTTATTGTCTACCACTATATTTTTAATATGAATACCATGCTGATTTTCTCCGAACTTATCTGTCAAATTATAGACCAGAGCAATTTTATCTTCCAGGTCAGAATAATTAATCCATTGATTATACACATTGGGAGGAGTCTGCAGTTGAACAGGGGTAATATGATTCAAATTGCTCTCCGCAGCGATCTTTGCCCGGATTACAGGCAAGCCCAGTGGTGATCCCATGGAAATAAAGGTATTGATATTCACTTCAGGGATCTCAAATGAAAGCACATCATAAGCAATTATTGATCCCATGGAATGGCCAATAAATAATATTTCATCTTCAGCATATTTCTTTATGATCTTAGCTGTTCTATCCCTGATGATATCCCTTGCCATGCAATTTGTGTCCTTTTCTTCTTCAATTTCCTTTGCATAATAACCATCCAATTCTTTGAAATAGGTTCGAATTATGCTGTCGGTTATAAAGGAAAAATTCACTGTCAGGTCATCATTCAGGAAAATCTTATCCAATTGCTCTTCCAGTACATCAAGTATTTTCTGACGTATCGGATGGGGCGCCGGTATATGGTCGGAGGGAGAGGGTGTATAGATCTCTTCAATAAATAGTGGGTGATCAGGATCGTTTTCATGCGTATTGAGAGGTTTATCATAAAATACATCGGCCCAATATACCAGCTCAAATTTAAAGTCTTTCGTAAAATTCATGTATTTCCGCAAACCTTCTTCAATAGACTGTTTCCACCATCCCTCCAGAATTTTTTTGGATGGTTTGTTTCCAAGTCCGTGGATTCCAATAATAATTTTTCCCATAATGAATATATCCCCCAATTTTCGGGAATTTATCCTTCCGATCAGGTATAATTCAACAATTTACGAACATCTTACTAATGTAGATATTAAATTGTAAACAACTCTGGGTAAATAATTCATTTTCCTGATGAAAACATATTTTTTTGGATTGAAATTGTGTCATGTTGGGCTGGCAATACTCTTCATGTTATTTATTTTTAACCCTGGGACATCCCAGATTCCCGAACATCAGAATTCCGATAATTTCAGGTTGATTGCATTGAAGTATTCCAATTCATCCGGTGAAAGGGGAATTACTGATTTTGAATACAACGCACTTGGGCAACTGACTTTTTCAAGATGGAAAAACCACACAGGGGATAGAAGTTCCATAAACCGGTATGAACTAAATAATAAGGGCGAAATTGTTGAAAAAAACAGGATATTCAGCGATTCTATTTCTTCTAAACAGACCTTCGAATATAACCTTTGCAGCAAGATATTAAAGGAAACGTTTTCGCGTTCGGATGGAATTACCGGTGAGGTCATATACTCCTATAATGTACATGGAAAGCTTGCATCGGCGACTTGTAAGCAAATGAATGGCTGGTTTACAGGAAATATTGAATATGTTTATAATTCCTATGATGTATTGGATGAGGCTTTAATCAAGAAGGATGATAAGCCTATCGGCATTATCAGTTATCAATATGATATTAATGGTAACCTTATACTGGAGAAATGGGATTTCAACGGGACATGGGAGCAATTATTTATGTATGAATATATAGCGGTGCCTGATACGGTTTATACTGCCTCCAATCCTTTCATAGTTAATTCAGGATATTACCGTATTGAGAATGAATATTATTCCTATGAAGGTGGCGGCGAAGGGCCTTCAAGCTACGAGTATTCCGGGAATAAACTGATAAAGAAAATCTTCCAGCGTTCGGATGGGCTGACCACTGAAACTAGTTACCAATATGATGAATCGGGTATATTATTGAGTTCAACCCGGAACTATTCTGATAGAAAATCAGCTGAGTTTTACTATACCTTTAATGATAATGGCCAAATGACAAGGCGTTGGTTCAAACGTTCTGACGGACTTGAAGGAGAGGAGAGGTTTATCTATGACGCTGAAGGGAGGTTGATCATGGCCGAGTATCAGAAAATGGATGCCTGGCTGTCTGGTACCATGGCCTTCAGTCATGATCCCGGTGGATTACCTTTAAAAGGATATTTCAAGGGCGACGAAAACTTTGATGCCGACGTTTATTTTTTCTATGATGATTACAAAAACCTGGTGAAGATTCGCTGGGATTTTTCATTTGGAAAAAGTCAGACCTACACTTTTCAGTATAAGGTTATTTATGTGGAAGGAATGGACTATGGTGAGCTGCCTCAATAAATCAGTAAATTACAGATAAAATTCTCCTCTTTCTTTCATTTCTTTGACCTGGGCACGAACGGTAGCATATTCCTTAAGAATAGGTTGCAAGAGGGATTGAAATTATTTTTTATTGATTAGGGCAGGTCGACGATTTCGTGCTGCAAAATCCTCACATCTAATTTCGCAAAGAGGTGAGCTCGATTTTTCTGAACTCCACTTCTGATCCTTCGGCCTGGACGGCAATCTGGCCCCTTTGGGCTGTACAATCATATCCATAGTTAACCATGTCACCATTCACCCAGACTTTGATTTCAGCGCCCATGCATTCTATGATCATACTGTTCCACTCTCCAACAGGATTTTCTGACCCGTCAGTAAGGTTGGGGATCCTGCGTTTCTTGCCTTCAGTTATGCCCCACTCTTCCTTAGGGCCTCTTCTTTGTTCCATATCCGGGACGGTAATATCCTCCACAATACACCAGAAATCACCTGCATTTTCGTGCATCATCTGTACTTCCATGGATTTGGGGAACATTTTGTATAAAGCCCTTGGGGTTGAAGCATGCACCAGTACCCCGCAATTACCGGGTTTTGCCGCAAAGCGGTACTCAACTTCTAATCGGTAATCCATATACACCTGGTCGGTGATCAAATGACCTCCAGGTGTACCTAAGCTCACAAGCATTCCATCCCTGACGATAAATGGCATTATGGCATCCGGGTCATTATCCATGTCGGGTACGTCGGCATGCCAGCCGGTAAGGTCTTTCCCATTGAAGAGGGAAATAGACTGAGATCTAACGGTTGAAAAGGATAAAGCAAGAAATATGACCGATATTGTAAAAAGTCTGATGATTCTCATTTGTAATTATCTTTAAGATTGAGGAATTCTACATATGTGATCGCAATAAAAACAGCATTTATATAAAGGTGAAAATTAGCGGCCAGAATTGCAATTAAAAAAAGTATATTTCAATAAGGATGTATGATTTACTTCACCAGCCTCCTGCCCACTCTGAAAACCGAAAGTATCCTTGGATCATTACGCCTGTCTGGAATTTCTGTCTTCTGGATTGAGGAAGCATACCCTAAATTGACTTTTAACTTATTATCATTCCTCAAAGTGAGAGGGTCAATCACAATCCAGTCACAACTCAAAGAAGAATAGCTGGGCCAGAAATAACCAGTATATATCAGTTCATTATTTACTAAGACCCCGAATGGTATCCCATAAACAGAATGATCCATACTTTCTATCTTATTTATAGCATCTTCTGAAATGGTAAAAAGATACTCGTCGGGATTATAAGTAAGCAGGTCCGCGTATTCTAAAAATGCACTGGCCTCCGTTGCTGCTGATGTTTCGACAATTTGAAAATAATGGTCTCCGGTTGTTTCAAAGGACTCGAGAAGATACAGCTCCTCCTTTCCCTGATCTGTCAGGAAGTCTTCTTTTTGACCACAATTATTCAGTATAGATAGAAGAATTGAACAAAATGCAAAGAGAGATAATCTTTGATTCATGGCATTAGATTAAAAAGTTTATAAAATGACACTTTTAGCACCAAATTGGTTGGATTTAAAAGAAAAAAGCGATTGAAAATGCAAATTTCTATAAAACAAAAATAAAAGTATTCTATAAACGCAGAGTGGACACCTATGAGAATTTTTCGTGGATTTTTAAACTTTATGTGATTTTGTTTAGAGGATGATTATTATCTTTAATTTGCTAAATTTAATTGAATCCGAACTGTATGAACCGAATATTTTCTTAATTTCAAATCCTAAAATAAATCCCATGCAGAATAATAGAAGAAATTTTTTAAAGAATTCCCTGATTGCAGGATCTGTTCTTGCAACAGCTGGATGTACTGCTCCTGCGAGCGAAGAAAAAAGTACAGCAGATAAAAAAGAGATAAGGCATAATCCAATTGGCGTATCAACATATTCATTCTGGCAATTCAACGGACCAAAAGAAGAAACTCCAATTGAATATTGTATTGATCAGGCAGCCAGACTCGGATTTGACGGCATTGAGCTATTGCTCGTTCAGATGACATCGGAAGAGAAACCTTATTTAAATAATCTTAAGAAACAAGCCTTCCATGCTGGCCTCGACCTCATGGGATTTTCCACCCACCAGGGATATGTATTCCCTGATAAGGAAAAGAGAGATTCAGAAATACAAAAGACCATCCACCAGATTGAGTTGGCCTATGAGCTGGGTATTCCTACTATGAGGCTTAATACAGGACGATGGGGCACTTCCGGATCATTTGATGAATTAATGGCCAACCGGGGCATTGAACCAGTATTGGAAGGTTATACTGAAGAAGATGGATTTAAGTGGGTGATTAACTCCATAGAACAATGTATTCCAGTCGCTGAGAAATGTGGCGTAGTACTCGGCCTTGAAAACCACTGGGGACTGGGACGGACAGCAGAAGGTGTCCAAAGAATCGTCAGAGAGGTCGATTCACCCTGGCTGATGGTTACCCTGGATACAGGAAACTTTCTGGAGGATCCATATGATCAGCTGGAAATGCTTGCGGGGCAAGCCATTTTGATGCAAGCCAAAACCTATTACGGCGGAGGCAAATGGTATACTCTGGATCTTGATTATCCAAGAATCGGAGAGATCATGCGGAAGGCAGGCTATAAAGGATATATCTCACTTGAATTTGAAGGCAACGAAGATCCCCTGGTGGCTGTTCCACAGAGTCTTGAAGTGTTGAGGAAAGCTTTCTATTACGAACTATAGGCAATAAACCGGACATGGAGCTGGATATTTATTCTTTTGACCTGGCATTAAGATACCCTTTTACCATATCGCGCCACACATATCATTCTATGCGATCTGTCATAGTTGAACTGCATGAGGGCAGGTATTCAGGATATGGAGAGGCTACAACAAATCCTTACTATAATATAACCGAGGAAAACCTAATTGGCTCATTTGAAAAAGCAAGTACTTTTCTTAAAGATTACAGGTTTTCGAATCCTGAAAAGCTCTGGTCCGATATTTATGCTATAATGAGTGAAAATACATTTGCGCAGTCAGCTATTGATTGCGCTGCCCACGATCTCTTTTTTAAAATGAAGGGGAAATCCTTCATGTCTCAATGGGGGATAGCCTATCAAAAATTCCCATACACCAGTTATACGCTTGGAATGGGGACAATAAAGGAATTGAAAAAGAAATTACGGGACTTACCCTGGCCTGTATATAAATTAAAAGTATCCGGAAAAAATGATGCGGAAATAGTGAAAGAACTCCGAAAAGTCACAAATGCCTCGATTCGCGTGGATGCAAATTGTGCCTGGCAAGTAGATGAGTCGATGAAGATAGCAGATGACCTGGGAAAATGGAATGTGGAGTTTATCGAACAGCCTTTTAACGCTGATCAGCTTCAGGAGTCCAGAAAATTGACAATGGATTGTTCATTACCAGTTCTAGCTGATGAAAGTTGCCGGACGATTGAAGATATTGAGAAATGTGCGGGCAATTTTGACGGGATCAATATTAAACTTGCCAAATGCGGCGGCCTGACCCCAGCTCTCCGAATGATAAAAATGGCCAGGGAGGCTGGACTCGATGTTATGATAGGTTGTATGACCGAATCAACTGTGGGAATATCCGCTGCGGTACAATTACTGCCTTTTGTTGATTATGCTGACCTGGATGGCCCCCTTCTATTATCAGAGGATGTGGCAACCGGTTTGACTTATCGAAAAGGATCTGTTAAGCCAGGTAAAGGGAAGGGGCTGGGATTTGATTTTATATCCACGAAATTTTCAACTTCTTTACCTGAATAATTTTTATTGATTGAATTACAAGTCAAAGGAATTCGAGTTTAAAAATTGTTAGTATAGCTACATAAAACCTGATTTGCCTGAGGATTTTGAAGCTAAGATCTAGTGTTATGAGAAAGAATTACCTGATAGCGGTTATTATTTTGATCCTGATTTCATGTACAAGCAAAGAAGAGAAGGATCCATTGAGAGAAATAATGAACTCGCTTCATGGGAAATATAATGAAGTAATCGCTAAGCCCCTGGATTATGGACTTCAGGTATTATATACCCAAATTGACAGAGATCAGAATAATAATCCTCACTTACGCACATGGTCTTACAATGTAGATTCCAGTTTATATTTCTATCCGGCAAGTACCATAAAGCTTCCAGTCGCCTTGCTGGCCCTGGAAAAGATCAATGAACTCAATGTGCCAGGTTTGAGCAGTGACTCAGAAATGTTAAGCGACAGCGCGTATTCAGGTCAGACAAAAGTCTTGATTGACAGCACATCAGAATCCCTGAAGCCATCTGTAGCACATTATATAAAGAAGATTTTCCTGGTAAGCGACAATGATGCTTTTAACCGCTTATATGAATTTCTTGGGCAGGAATATATAAATAATGCCCTGGCCGAAAAAGGTTTTCGGAATTCAGGAATTGTGCATCGCTTATCCATTTTCCTTTCAACGGAAGAAAACCGGCATACCAACCCTATAAGTTTTTATGATCATGACACCTTAGTGTACCAGCAGGCTCAACAAGTTGGGCCACCCTTATTTAGGGAAAGAAAAGGTATAAAACTGGGGAAAGGATATATGAATGGCGACAGTCTGGTGGAGGAACCAATGGACTTTTCAGGTAAGAATTTCATGTCGTTGGAAGACCTGCATAATATCCTGATTGAGACTATTTTCCCTGGGCAACTTAATGGAGAGCCCTTGTTTAACCTTACGGAGGAAGATTATAAGCTTTTATATACGTATATGAGCATGTATCCTGCTGAGAGCATTTACCCTCATTATGGGGATAAGTATGATGATAATTATTGTAAGTTTATCATGTACGGAGATTATGCTGAGCCCATCCCCAGGAATATACGATTGTTTAACAAGGTCGGGCTGGCTTATGGATATGTTATTGATGTGGCATATGTTGTTGATCTTGAAAAGAAGATTGAATTCTTCCTTAGCGCTGTTATTGATGTAAACCTGAACCGGGTCTATCTGGATGATAATTATGCTTATGATTCCCTGGCCTTTCCGTTCTTTGCTGATCTAGGGAAAGCAATCTATAGTTATGAATTAAACAGGGAAAGATTATACCAACCCGATCTTAAAAGATTTAAATTTGAGTACTGATTTAATTTTTAATATATGGTTAAGATGAATGTCTTGAGGAAATTGGTTTTCATACCTTTTTTATTTCTTCTATCCTGTTCTGATGAAAAGCCTGGAATTGATGGTATACTCTTATCTGTAAAAGAGTACTTCGTTCCTGATTCCCGGGAGGGAATTTTTAATGTTACATGGACTAAAACTGGAGATTTACTTCAATTAGAGGGAGAAACCGACAATCAAAATGCTTTACAGGCTGTACTCGACAGTCTTGCCCGGTTTCATATATCATTTGAGAATAATGTGGAGATGTTGCCACAGGAACAGTTAGAGGGCAGATACCAAGCCTTGGTAAATATTTCGGTATGTAATATAAGGAAAGAGCCCCGGCATTCTTCTGAACTGGTTACGCAAAGTATACTGGGAACACCAGTCAAAGTATTAAAGGAAAAAGGAGGGTGGTATATGATTCAAACCCCTGACCAATATCTGGGATGGGTAGACGGAGGAGGCATTGAATTTCTTTCCCAGGAAAATTCTGATGCCTATTTTGAGAGGAAGAAGATAATTTTTACCGGAATCTATGGATTTTCTTACCAGAAACCGGAAGAAGTTTCAACAACAATATCAGACCTTACATCCGGGAATGTGCTGTTTCTGGAAGAAATACTTGATTCTTATTACAAAGTATCCTATCCCGACGGGCGAATTGGATATATTAGGAAATCTGAATCAGAACCTTTCGATATTTGGCTGAGTGAAAGTGAATTTGATCCTGAAAAATTAACATCCGGGGCATTTAGTATGATGGGTGTTCCTTACTTATGGGGAGGGACCTCATCAAAGGGGATGGATTGTAGTGGTTTTACTAAAACCGTTTATCTTATGAATGGCTATGTGCTTCCGCGCGACGCGTCTCAGCAGGAAAATATTGGCACCCTGGTTGATGATAAAAAAGCCTTTGAGAAGCTTCAGGTGGGAGATTTGCTGTTTTTTGGTAGACAAGCCACAGATTCTACCAGGGAAAGAGTAGTACATGTTGGCATGTGGATCGGCGATATGAAATTTATACATGCATCGGGCGATATTCATGTGAGCAGCATGGATCCTGACTCTGATATTTTTGATGAATATAACCTGGAGAGATACCTGCGGACAAAGCGATTGAATGGATCTGAAGATGAAGATAATTTGGCGATAGAAAAACGATATTATTCCATATGGTAAATAAACTATTGATTGAAGTAATATTATCTAAATAACTGTATATCAGGTAATTTAAAAAATATTAATATTGTGCAATTTTCTTACTTGTGTGATACGGCCCAACTTTTTAATGTGTTATTCTGATTATTAATGTGGTTCTTTCCACCTCGAAACACTAGAAATTTGTTCAACAATTAATGATGTGTTATGGAAAAGACCGTAGAAAGAACTGAAACAGCTTATGAATTTTTACTAAGAAAGGGTATAAGTAAAGTACACCAGCCAAATAAACGTTATAATCTGACAATAGCGGAATTGTTAGATTTCCTGAACGAATATGCTGAAATATCTGGCCAGGAATACCAGGAATCAGGATATTTTAATGAAACTGTGAATTTTAGGTTCAGTGCAAACAATGATATCGTAATCTAACGTTATATATTAGGTTAAACCTAATTCATTAGATTCATGAAAAAAATATATTTATTAATCGCACTGCTTAGTTTTTGCACAGTTTCCATGGCCGGACCAGGTCTTGGTATTAAAGGAGGTGCCAACTTTGCGACACAGGATGCAAATTTACTTGGAGTTGATATTGAGACTTCTAATATTACGGGATTTGTTGGAGGTGTATATTTTAACTGGTTTTTTGGAGACAAGATTGCGCTACAACCAGAATTATTATATTCCAGGAAAGGATCCGTTAGTGATTTAATACTGGGTACAAGTGCCGAAAACTCTGACAATAAATTGACCTATATCGATATCCCGATATTATTCAGGTGGCAGGTCGTAAAGTTTCTGAATATTCAGGCTGGCCCTCAATTCAGTTTCCTGACTAAAGCAGAAGCAGATTTTGGAGATACAGTAGTAGACATAAAAGATAATTTAAAAAACAGTGATGTAGGATTGATCGTTGGTGCGGAAGCAAATCTGCCCCTGCGTTTGAATCTAACCGCAAGGTACATTTTTGGCTTAACAGATGTTTCAAATATTGAAAATATAGAAATAAAGAACTCGACATTTCAGTTGACCCTGGGAATCAGGTTAATCGGCAATTAATTTTTTAATTTAAACTGTCTATAGGTAGGTCCCGAAGCAATTCGGGACCATTTTTTTGTTTTCTATAATCCCCTTTCATTAATAATTCCAGTATAAAGCCATTTTTTAGAGAGTTCCGGAATAAATCTCCATGATTTTTATTTAAATTACAGGCTAAATTTTCAAAACCTGCAATAATTAAAACGTTCTGAATTATGAAAAAGATGATTATTACTTCGGCTATCCTGCTCATGGTCATTGGCTCCTTTGCTCAAAACCAATCTGAGGAAAACTGGATCCAACTGTTTAATGGTACAGATCTTAATGACTGGCATGTAAAAATCAATGGATATGAACTGGATGATAATTTCGGAA
Source organism: uncultured Cytophagales bacterium (assembly GCA_942491935.1). GTDB lineage: Bacteria > Bacteroidota > Bacteroidia > Cytophagales > Cyclobacteriaceae > JAGTVG01. The sequence continues at coordinate 14,674 of CALOCZ010000002.1, read as the reverse complement.
ATACTTTTTATGTGGAAGATGGTTTGATGAAGGTTGGATATAGTGCATACGATAAATTTGACGACAGGTTTGGGCATATTTTTTACAGGCAGCCATTTTCATACTATAAAATAGTAGTGGAATACAGGTTTGTAGGTGAACAGGCACCCGAAGGGCCAGGATGGGCTTACCGGAATAGCGGCATTATGGTTCATTGCCAACCACCCAATACCATACAAAAAGATCAGAATTTTCCAATATCTATAGAAGTACAGCTACTTGGAGGTGATGGGGAGAACAAAAGGCCAAATGCCAATGTATGTACACCGGGCACTGAAGTAGTAATGGATGGGGAAATGCTGAAGTCACATTGCCTGAATTCAACTTCAAAAACCTATCACGGTGATCAATGGGTTAAGCTGGAAGTAGTTGTTATGGGTGATGGCTTTATCAGCCATATCATGGAAGGTGAAGAAGTGCTTTATTATACTGCCCCACAGATCGGTGGTGGAACTGTCAGTAATTTTGACCAGACTGTAAAGGAAGATGGCAAACCTTTGACCGGTGGATATATTTCCCTCCAAAGTGAGTCACACCCGATAGAATTCCGAAAGGTGGAGCTTCTCGACCTGGAAGGGTGCATGGATCCGAAGGCAAAGAATTATAAATCCTATTATGTAAAATCCAATAAGTCAAGGTGTGTTTACGATTAAATCTGATTCGGGTTATTATTGTATGCTCCCTGCCAAAGGCTAATAATTAAAAATAAACTAAGATTATTATGAAAAAATGGATCCTAAGGGGATTATTGATCCTTTTGTTTATAGGTGCTGTCTGGGTTGTGAATCTAATCTGGTTCCGGCCATTCAGTATCCGGCATTTTTACGATAAGGTATTTTTCACATTTGCCTTACAAAATCCTCAAATGGTATCGGGAATGGGTCTGCCGGTTCTCAGCGATATTTATAACGACCAGATGAATGATTATTCCCTGGAAAAGGATACCGCAGATTTTAAATTCCTTAAAAAAATCATTTCTGATCTGGATGAATATGATTATGAAAGTCAATCCAATGCCAACAAATTGAATACAGATATTTTGAGGTCTTTTCTTAACATGCAGGTGGAAGGCGAAAAATTCATGTATTATGGATACCCTATCAATCAGATGGGTGGCATACAGAATGGGCTTCCCAGTTTCATGGAATCTACCCATCTGATCAGGGATAAAGAAGATGCTGAAGCTTATATCAATCGGCTAAACCAATTTCCCCGCATCATCGATGATGTGATGGAAGGGCTTAAATTAAGAGAGGAAATGAAGATCATTCCTCCAACTTTTGTTATAGATAGAGTATTGACTGAGATGAAAGGTTTCGTGGGTATTGTGGAAGATGGTTCTGTTCAGCAGGAAATTGATGATGACCCTGTGAGGAAAAATATCTTGTTTTTTTCATTTGAAGAAAAACTCGATGAGTTTGGGAAATTGGATGATTATGAGAAAGATGAACTGCTTGAGCAGGTTTATCTGGCCGTAAATGAATCCGTATTTCCTTCCTATCAGAAACTGATTCATTATTTTGAATATCTGTATTCCAAATCAGATGCTCGCGATGGTGTCTGGAAATTTCCGGATGGAGAAGAATATTACCGTTATGAATTAAAATCAACTACTACGATTGATATTGACCCTGAGGAGGTTCATAATATAGGATTGGCCGAAGTTGAAAGGATAGAGAATGAAATGTGGAATATTTTGATATCACAAGGTTATGACGATACTACCCGGTCAGCAGCGGATTATATATTGGCCCTCAATAAAGAAGAGAGGTTCCTGTTTCCGAATGACGATGAAGGAAGAGCTATGGCGATTAAGGAATACCAGGAGATCATTGATTACATAAATGCAAACCTTGACGATCTGTTTAATTTGCGACCCGAATCAATAGTAGAAGTCAGGCGTGTACCTGAATTCAGGGAAGAGGGATCAGCCGGGGCATATTACAGCAGCCCAGCACTCGATGGATCCAGGCCCGGTGTTTTTTATGCAAATCTGCGTGATATGAATGAAGTGGTTAAATTCGGAATGAAGACTTTAGCCTATCATGAGGCCATACCCGGCCATCATTTCCAGATTGCCATAGCCCAGGAACTTGAAGACCTTCCTATGTTCAGGCGAGTGCTTAACTTCACTTCATATGCAGAGGGCTGGGCACTATATGCGGAGAGACTGGCATGGGAAAATGGCTTTTATGAAAACGATCCATTTGGAGATCTGGGCCGCCTTCAGGCAGAAATGTTCCGTTCTGTAAGGTTGGTGGTTGATTCTGGCATTCATTACAAGAAATGGACACGGGCGGAGGCCATCGATTATATGGTAAACCACACCGGAATTTCCCGGTCGGAAGTGACCACTGAAATTGAACGGTATATTGTATGGCCCGGACAAGCCACAGGATATAAGATCGGGATGATCAAGATATTGGAATTCAGGGATAAAGCCATGAACCAGCTTGGCGACCGTTTTGATATAAAAGAATTCCATGATGTAGTTCTGGGCAATGGCGCTTTGCCTCTCGAAATTTTGGAACAACTGGTTGACGAATATATTGAGGAAAAGAAGAATGCCCGATCTTAAGAATTTTAGATATTTAGAAAACATAGTCAATCTTAGTCGTATGTGGCGATTGAATTTTTATCTCTCAATCTTATTGTTTGCAACGTTACTATCCTGTGACCAGGACCCAGCCCTTGATGCCGAAATCAGGAAAGCTCTGAAAAATGGAGATCTGGCAAATGAAGGATTTAAAAGATGCATAGCATATCGTGATGCCTGGCTCAAATATGCAGATGTCAAAACTGGATTAATCCCCAGGAATTTAAGTAGTAGCAAAGATATTTGGAATGCGCAGGATGCCGCTGCAGATAATTATCCATTCATGGTATTAACAAGTGCCATTCTGGATAAAAAAGTGTATCATGGATTGATGCTGGACATGCTCAATGCTGAAAAAACCCTGACATCAAGGGTTGGCACCTTACCAGACACTTGGTCGTTTTCCAAAAATGATTTTTTGAGCGATTCAACGAATTTAGATCAGATCATTTTTGGAACCTCCGAATATATAAAAGATGGATTATTGCCTCTAATGGAATATTTGGGGCGAACTCCATGGAATGACAGGATGCTGGAAATGCTTGATGATCTGAATAAACAAGTGGATGTGGTCACTTCTATTCAGGGGAAATATGGTCGTGCTCCATTGGACGAAGTGAATGGGGAATTATTACAGGTTCTTTCCAGAGTTTATTGGTTAACCGGAGATAAAAAGTATATGGAATGGGCGTATAAAATTGGAGACTTTTATCTTTCAGAAGAAAAATTGCCTACAAACCAGGAGTATTTGCGTCTGAGAGACCATGGGTGTGAGATTATTTCAGGATTATGCGAATTATATGTAATGACCAGTTTAACTGATGAAGTTAAGATGCAGGAATATAAATCCCCTTTGTATCAAATGCTTGACCGGATTCTGGAGGTTGGAAGAAATGATAAAGGTATGTTCTATAATGCCATCAATCCAATAACCGGAGAGGTTATTGAAGACCAGATAGCTGATACCTGGGGATATACCTTGAATGGTTACTATTCAGTTTACTTGATTGATGGAACCGAGCGGTATAATGAGGCAGTTTTGATGGCACTTGATAATATCAGCCACTATAAAAATTATCCCTGGGAAGGGGAAAGTGCTGACGGTTATGCCGATGCAATTGAAAGTGCCTTGAATTTATACAACAGAGTTCCATCTGTACCAGTTGCTAACTGGATAGATAGTGAGATGCAGGTAATGTGGGGAAAACAACAGGATAGCGGGATAATCGAAGGCTGGCATGGAGATGGTAACTTCGCGCGGACGACCATTATGTATTGCTTATGGAAGACTCAGGGTATAAACATTCAACCCTGGAGAGAAGATGTTGTATTCGGGGCAGTAAAAAAGGATAACCGGTTATTATTCGTTCTTAAATCAGAAAATGGCTGGTCTGGAAAGATTCGATTTGATCATCCACGACACAAGGTGACACTAAATATGCCGGTCGACTATCCCAGGATCAACCAGTTTCCTGAATGGTTCACCCTGAATGAGAGTGAATTGTATGATTTAACAGGAATAGATAATAAGTTTTCAGGTCAATATTCAGGCGAAGATCTGATCAAAGGCATAGAACTGGAAATTGATAAAGGCAAAACATATATATTTGAATTAAATATCAACTAATTTTACAGCTTGTTTGTTCTATTTTTTAATATACTTTTAACACCCTAAATGTTATAGCAATGAATGTAAAACACATTTTGATCTTATCCCTGATATTTTTTATTGGAATCGAACCATCACGTTCACAAAGTGTCAGTAATACGCTATCTGATGAGGAAAAATCTGAAGACTATAGCCTCTTATTCAACGGTCGGAACCTGGATGGCTGGACAGGTAATAAAAAGAATTATGTGGTAGAAGAGGATAACATCGTTATTCGTCCGGCAGAAGGGGGAGGAGGTAATTTATATACTGAAAAGGAATTTGGGAATTTTATATTCCGTTTTGAATTCAAGCTGACGCCGGGGGCGAACAATGGCCTGGGAATCCGGGCGCCTTCGAAAGGTAATGCCGCATATGGAGGCATCGAGCTTCAGATCATAGACAATACAGCGGAAAAGTATGCTGAATTGGAACCTTATCAGTATCATGGATCCTTATACGGAGTTGCTCCTGCAAAAAGAGGATTTCTCAAACCTGTCGGCGAGTGGAATCAGCAGGAAGTGGTTGTTAAGGGAACTACAGTGAAAGTTATTTTAAATGGTTCTGCCATATTGGATACAGATTTTCAGGAAGCCATTGATGAAGGTACAATGGACCATAAGGAACATCCTGGATTGTTAAGGGAAAAGGGGCATATAGGTTTCCTTGGTCATGGTGATGTAGTCATGTTCAGAAACATCCGGATCAAGGAACTTTAAAAAGCCATCTTGCAACAAATTCAGCAATATCAAACAGTTTTTCAGTGCTGAATATAAATAATTCTATTTTACAGGTTTTTTATTATTTGTTAGAAATAAATCGTATTAATTCTTGCCTGCTGAATAAAAATATTCGTATATATTGGATTGCGATTATATGAATACTTGGTAAGCTTTAACCCAGAGAAGATAATTTATGGCAAAAATTGACTTTAAAACATACGATACAAAAGGTTTTTATGATGAAATGATAGGGCCCGACGGGAAAGTACGTCCTCACTATGAGCTGTTTAAAGAAAGACTTTACAAAATGGGGTGGAAGAAACTGAATTTCCTGCAATATTCTACGGATCGGGCTCAGTTATCGTTGGGCATGACCTTTAATGTATATGGTGATAATCAGGGCATAGAAAGGATACTTCATCTGGATATTATTCCACGGATAATCAACAAGCAGGATTGGGATTATATTGAAAGGGGTTTGAAGCAGCGTATTCAGGCCCTGAATTTGTTTATTGATGACATCTATCATGATCAAAAAATTATAAAGGATAAAATTATACCTGAAGAATTAATACTCTCCAGCTCTACCTATAGAAAGGAATGTATTGGATTGAATCCACCTCAGAATATATGGTGTCATATTTCAGGTACAGATCTGATCCGCGGGGCGGACGGAGCTTTTTATGTTTTAGAAGATAATTTGAGATGTCCTTCAGGCGTATCTTATATGTTGGAGAACAGGGAAATCTTAAAACGTACTTTCCCCGAGATATTCGAGAAATTACATGTAAGACCGGTATACAATTATTCACACCATTTGAGGGATATGATGGAATCACTTACACCTGTTTCTCCTTCATCAATTGCAGTATTGACTCCCGGCATATATAATTCTGCCTATTTCGAACATGCCTACCTGGCACAGCAGATGGGGGCAGAATTGGTCGAGGGGAGAGACCTCGTGATAAAAGATGATTTTGTATTTATGATCACCACGAGTGGATTACAGCGGGTTGATGTGATTTATAGAAGAGTTGACGATGATTTTATAGACCCAAAAGTATTCCGGAAGGATTCCATGTTGGGAGTCCCTGGTCTGTTTGATGTATATAAAAAGGGGAATGTGGTCCTGGTTAATGCGCCTGGTACTGGAGTCGCAGACGATAAAGCAGTCTATGCTTATATTCCACGAATTATAAAATATTATATGGGCGAGGAAATTATTCTGCCAAATGTTCAAACTTATATCTGTGCAGAAAAAAACGATCTGAATTATGTGCTTGAAAACATGAATAAGCTAGTGATCAAGCAGACGGATGCTTCGGGTGGTTATGGGATGTTAATTGGCCCTAAGTCAACAAAAAAAGAGCAGGATGATTTTAAAGTAAAAATAAAAAGCAATCCGAGAAATTATATTGCACAACCCACCATTAACCTTTCAAGGGTACCCACCCTGACAAAGGATTCCATTGAAGGAAGACATGTGGATTTAAGACCTTATGTGTTGTATGGTAAAGAAATTGATATAATTCCCGGAGCTTTAACCCGTGTTGCGCTAAAAAAGGGATCCTTGGTAGTGAATTCTTCACAAGGTGGGGGAAGTAAAGATACCTGGGTATTGGATAACTGAAAATGATGAAATTATGCTGAGCAGAGTTGCTGATTCTATATATTGGATGAACAGATATCTTGAACGTGCTGAAAATTATGCGCGTTTTCTTGATGTTAATTTTAATCTCTCACTTGAACTTCCACCCAGCGTTCCGGAACAATGGAAACCCTTGGTTGTTACTACGGGGGATTGGAAGATGTACGAATCGCTGTATGACAAAATAGACAAAGGGCGAGTGATATACTTTCTTGCTTTTGATCAGAATAATTCAAATTCGATATTCAGTTCGATCATTAGTGCCCGTGAAAATGCCCGTGCCATCAGGCCTGAAATAACAAAAGAAGTTTGGGAGCAGATTAACTACATCTATTATCTGGTTAAAGATGGTCAAAATAAAAAGCAATGGCAAAAAAGCGATCCCAGGAATTTTTTTACAGAAGTGAAAAAAGGATGTCAATTGCTTCACGGTATTTTTGACGCAACCATATCCCGTACGGATGGATGGCATTTTGGAAAAATGGGCCAACTCATCGAACGCGCTGATAAAACATCCAGAGTACTTGATGTGAAGTATCATATGCTTTTACCTAAACCTGGAGCAGTTGGTTCACCCTTTGATTTATTACAATGGACTGCCTTATTGAAATCTGTCAGTGCCTATGATATGTATCGAAAAACAAATGGTAAGCTTACTCCAATGGGCATTTCAGAATTCCTGATCCTGGATAAGGTTTTTCCAAGATCCATGCTGAGGTGCCTTATGCATGCAGAGAACTCCCTTTATAAAATAACCGGAGGGAGTGTTGGTTACTCAAACATAGCAGAGAAAAAGATTGGGATTTTAAAATCCCAGCTTGAATATGAAGACATCAATGAAATATTTCATTCGGGGCTGCATGAATATCTCGATGATTTCCAATCAAAACTAAATGAAGTTTCAAAAGCCATATTTGATACATTTTTTTCAATTGAAAATGTTAGTAAATAACAGATCATTATAAATTAATACAATGACATATTGTTTGGGAATTAAAGTAAAATCTGGAATTATTGGTATTTCAGACACGCGCATTACTTCAGGTCATGAAACAACTCAGGCTAAGAAAGTTTTCACCATCAATAAAGAAAAAACACTCTTTTTTTATTATGACCTCAGGGTTGAGGTCCGTTAGGGATAAGGCGATCACGTATTTCAAGGAAATTATTGAAGAAAATGATGAAAACTATAATAAACTATATAAAGCTGTGAATGCCTTCGCTGACCAGGTAAAACGGGCCGCGCATGAAGATAAGTCTTCATTAAAAGAAGCTGGATTGAGTTTTAACCTGAATGCGATAGTCGGGGGGCAATTGCAGGATGATGATGAACATAAGCTCTATCTCTTATATCCTGAAGGGAATTGGGTAGAAATTTCGGAAGGCGCACGATTTGTAATCATTGGCAACAATGGATATGGGAAGCCTATATTGGACAGGGCGATCAAATATGATTCATCTTTGAAATTTGCATTAAAAGCCGGGTTCCTGTCCTTCGATGCAACCAGAATCAGTGCAAATGATGTGGAATATCCGATTGATGTAATTTATTATGTTAAAGATTCTTTTAAAACCGTTGAGAAAAGATATAAAAAGGATGAATTGCAGAAGATATCCAGATATTGGAGCAGTAAGTTAAGCGAATCCATCAATAATTTACCCGAAGAATGGATGGATAAATTGTTTCAAATCAAGCTGTGAAAGTGGCATCAATCTCAAAAGTCAGATCATGAAAATAAAAATAGTTCATTTAACGGAATATGCATTCACTTCTGAGGTGTTTCTGGAGCCACACTACCTCCGGTTAAAACCTAAATTTACACCCTATTGCATCCTTGAATCATTCAAAGTAAATGTGCTCCCGAAACCGGCAGGTAAATCTGAGTTTATGGATGTGGAAAACAACATGATTCATTTCTGCTGGTTCGAGGATACGCATCGGCAAATGGTTGTCGAAACAAGATCAGTCCTCGATATCTCTGATTTTAATCCATTTAATTTTCTTGTATATCCGAATGAGTGTAATTATCTGCCTTTCAAATACTCTGACAATCTCAAGAACTTGCTGGGACCGGCGCTGAGCGTTACATCACTATCCAATGAGTTAATCCAATATGGTGAAGAGCTTAAGGTAGCATCGAAAAACAATACCATTGACTTTATTTTAAATTTAACCAAACAGATTTCTGCTGATTTTGTCCTTGAATCGCGGATGATCGGGCAACCACATGAGCCGGATATTACCTTCAATTTACGAAAGGGTTCATGCAGGGACCTGACCTGGTTTCAGATTCAACTGTTACGATACATGGGTATAGCAGCCAGATTTGTCAGTGGTTATTTTTTTATTCAAACGGATAAACCTGAATTCGAGCTTCATGCCTGGTTGGAAGTATATATTCCCGGGGCTGGTTGGATTGGTTTTGATCCCAGTCATGGTATCGTTACTGGGAATGATCATATACCCATCGCCTGCAGTACAGATTTTGAGAATACCATGCCTGTAACGGGTACAGTTCGGGGTGATGCTGATTCTCAACTTAGAACGGAACTGAATATTAAGATAATCGGATAATACTAACAGCAATTCAATTGTAATTTTCAGACTCAACTTAGCTTATCATCCGATAAATTCAACTTTTAGTATCTGTTTCCCTTCAAAATAATGTGAACTGATTAAGGACTAAGGTTTATAGATAGTTTTTTGCCTTTCAGCTTGTGTATTCTCTTATTTCTGACCCCTTAAGTTTTTTTCAAATGGTTCAATTATGGATAAATGAATATTAATATAAATCAATAAGAGATTTGAGGGAAATGTTGGAGAACTCAGACATCTTCAATAACCGGATTGGAATGATTTGTACTATTGTAAAACTTTAACCAGAAGGCTTAAACGCAGTATGTTTTGATGCAATTATAATTTCGATTATCTTGAGAATATAATTCGGCGAAGAATCTGAACTTCTGGCTTGACTTAGACAAGAACATTTGTGCAGATAATTTCAAGTGTGTAATAAATATGAAAATAATATAAATATAATGATCATGAAATCTTTACTTAAGTTAAGTGTAATAGCGGTTCTTTTAACCCTCTCGGCCCAGGTGAAAGGGCAGGTTCTTATTTCTTTATTATTCGGGGAAGCCCTGAATACGGATAAGATTGAATTTGGTCTGGTGGGAGGATTCAACCGGTCATGGATTTATGATATTGAAGATTCCAAAGGCCTGAATAATTTTAATTTAGGATTTTATTTTCACTTCATGTTGAAAAATAATCCCAATTCCTTTCTGAGTACCGGAGTGTTGGTGAAATCAAATGTAGGTGCAAGTGGAATGCCTACTTATCCCATTGGGGAAGCTGATTTTGACAGCGTATTTGCGGATGGGGAACTCACAAAGCAAATTAACTATTTCTATGTGCCGATCCTGTATCAGCAAAGGTTTAAAAACAGGTGGTATCTGGAAGGTGGATTTCAATTGGGCTTGAGAAACAAAGCTTATGACTTTTTTGAGATAGAGGCTTTTGACGGAGATGTGAGTTACAAGGTAGATGCAAGGGATGACTATAAACACCTTGATGCCGGTCTTATGGCCGGGGTTGGGTACAAATTAAAAAAGAGATTAAAGAGTTCGGCAGTGGGAATCAATTATTACTATGGTCTCATGAATATAAGTAATGTGCCGGATCAGAAAATAAAGAATTCGGCCTTGTATGTTTATTTTAAATTACCAATCGGTGCCGGAATGAAAGACAAACCACCTGATGATAAAAAATAACCGTGATTTGAGTGTGAATCGGGAGGAATCATTTACATTCAAAGTACTCATTTCAATATTAAGGGTTACTAAAAATATTTGATTTTTTTAATATGTTATTATAATAGGAATTATTTTCTATCATTAAATATTAATCAATAAGAATGCCTGCATTAAAAGAAATTATTGAATATAACGATTCCAGAGGGAGCAAAATTTTTAATGGTTTAATAGAAATTTTAATCGTTATATCTATAATTAGTTTTTCAATACAAACCCTTCCCGATCTGTCTGAAAAAACAAGAGAGTATTTAAGGATTCTTGAAGTAATTATTGTTATAGTTTTTACGATCGAATACATATTACGAATAATAGTGGCGGATAATAAACTTAAATATATATTCAGTTTTTATGGATTGATTGACCTCATGGCAATATTACCGTTCTATATAACAGCCAGCATTGATCTACGGGCCCTAAGGATGTTTAGATTATTCAGGCTTTTCAGGGTTTTAAAACTTTTTAGATATTCTAAGGCTATTGTAAAATTCCAGAATGCCTTGAAATTAATCAAAGATGAACTTATCGTATTTTTCTTCGTCACGTGCTTTATGATTTTTTTATCTTCGGTAGGTATTTATTATTTTGAAAATCCTGCCCAGCCTGAAGTCTTTAAATCTATTTTTCATAGTCTCTGGTGGGCTGTTATTACATTAACCACAGTTGGTTATGGAGATGTTATTCCTATAACCGTAGGAGGTAAGATCTTTACGTTTATTATATTAATGATAGGATTGGGGATAATTGCTATTCCTACTGGTTTACTGACATCTGCTATAACACGGACAATGGATAAAGAGGAGGACGGAACGTAAAGAAATGATCCGGTTTATCATTTTAGTGACGGGCCAGCTTGCAGGGGTCGCAACGTAAAGAAATGATCCTGTGGACATTTTCCATGAGGAGTCAGGTAGCGAAGCGGGCAGCCTGGCCAAACAATGTTTATGAAATACTATACTCTTTCCTTCATTTTTATACTTCCTCCGAATCGAGTGATCAGAAAATGTCTGGTGGACCATTTTAACGAAGAACCAGCTAACGAAATGAGCAGTAGGGGATGTAACAGTGGATCGTTTGAGGAGCCAGCATGCCGAGCATTCAACTTGAAATCCTACAAGTAACGATCGCGGTATTGTACCAAAATAAGCCCCCTAATAACGAAAAAGTGCTTCAATTTTAGGTAGCCATGCCATAAATAATAATTCCTAACATCGACCTGGTACTAACCGGTTTGAAATTCATCAAATAGGCCTAATAAACCTTACATCCAGATCTTTAAGCAGGTTTTCCGATAACTGCCATAGTTTCTCGCCATTTTCCCGATCCCTCGTCTTTTCATCCATTTCCTTGCGTTCCAGCATAAAAAAGTAGTCTAATGCCTTCCCTTCAAGGTCATCGCTGGCTGCAAGGTATACTACAGGAACTGCTGCTTTCTCCGGAGAATTGAAAAATATCCCGAAAACCACCTTTAACAATGGATGGAACAGTTTTGGGGCCTCTCTTGCAATATTGGAATTGACAGGGCCGGGACAAAGTGAGAAGACAGAGAACTTTATGCTGCCATGATTAAGCCTTCGGGATAATTCATTTACAAAAGTTGTAAGTAAAAGTTTATAATATCCATATAACTCTATGGTCTTTTTCATTCCATAATCCCTGTATTTGCCAAATCCTTCCCAGTCGTAGTCTTTAGGATTCCGGTGACTTTCTGAAGATACGATGATGACACGGGGGAGAATGCTACCTTCGGTCGTGATTATGTTTTCGTCCAAAAGCCACCTGATCAACAGAAACTTCGCCAGATAGTTGACCATGAACATTTCTTCTAATCCCTGATTTGTTTTCCGGCTGACTCTTGGTACAATGGCCGCATTACATATCAGAATATTCAATTGAATATTGCGGTTTTTCAATTCATGAACCAATCCTTTGATAGATTTGATATCAGACAGGTCGACATGTATCATTTCTATATTATCAGAACCCGTTTGTTGGCGAATCGCCTCACCTTTTTCAGGGATCCCGCTTCTGCAGGCCATGATCACCCTCGCTCCCCTTCTGGCCAGATCCAGGGCGGTGGCGAATCCAAGGCCTGCACTTGCCCCCGTCACCATCACTGTCATGCCATCAAGCCTGTCTGAATCCTGGAGCACGATGTCTTTCCTCTGCTTTTTAAACAGGTCAGAGATGCCCTTAAGTGTTGCCTTTAGCGGACTGTCATATGATCCTGTTTTTGGTTCGCTCATAATTATTAATTTAATTCCTCTAAGAATTTAATATAATCCTGATAATAAGTTCTAATTTCATCTTCATTTAAACCAAAGTCACTTACATGATAATGGTGGGTGCCATATTTGCCTTTGTGGTTTTTTTTCTCTGATGAAATCATCAGGTCTGCAACTGCCTGATCCAGTTTCATTCCAGCCTTTGAATAAACTGACCTGATGGTCTCTATGGAGTGACCGATGAAATGATCATAATGTATGTCGATGAATTTTTCCTTTTTCAAAGTTTTTCTTCTGAATGAAATAGCCTGGTCCAGCATATATCGTGTTTTCTTCGTCCAGTGTTCAGATATCCTGTTGATATCAACATGATCGCTGAAAATCGCCTGACCATGTGCCAGCATACTTAGAAATGAAGGCACACATGAAGCCAGGTCACGGTGCGTCCATAAATAGTGAACATTCCCGTAGTGCTGATCGATAAGGTCAAAGAATTCCAGGTGATGAGGTGATTTTAAAACCCAGTATTTCGCGGATCGCTGCCATTGCAATAACTTTAACAACTTTGCACCATAGGCATAGGCAAGGGATTGATCCGTTTGCTCCAACCAGTCCGCATAAGCAGGAACTTGCATTGTTGCCTCTGGAGTTGTACTCATGAAAGATACATCGAGTAGCAATATATCTTCCTCCTGTGCCTGATGTTCTACGGGGTGTATGGCAAAAAAACCAGGCGCCATATATTTCAGGGCCTGTTCACTGGTCTTGGCAAACCTGATCCGGCGGTCAATACCTTTAACCGGAGGGGCAGGATTTAAGGCCTCCCAGCTTAATACGGAGCGTATATCCGGGTCACATGATAATAATCGTTGCAATTTCGTAGTCCCTGTTCTCTGTAATCCGGCGATCATCAATACTGGATACAGTTCCTGCTCCAGGATACCTGGTTCTTTCTTGAACCACCATTCAGCCTGTAATCTTGTTATAAGCAGGCCAACGAGTCTTTTCCGTGAGATAAACCGTCCTATCGGATGTAAATTTGCTTCCTCATTGATGGATTGAATAAGCTTTTCAAGAGGTTCATCCCAGAAGTCTTTCCCCAAGTCATGCAATCCGGTTTCCTTCCGGGCTGAGTTTATCAGTTCGTCTTTATTTAACTTTATTTTGGTACCCAATGGATAGGTAAACTTCCATGTACGGTTTATGGCTTTAAACCAGGCTGGCATTTTATTGAAATCTGAAGCATGTATGGATCTGCTCATGGTCAGCTCACCTAGATTTCGGAAAATTTGACCACACTGCATTTTGGTTCAACAGGTTCATTACCCTGAGCAAGCCGGTACCATCGCCAACACATGGTGCCTTCAGTGTGATCACAGGTATTTATCCAATTTGGAATGCCGGGATCCTGGTGGCTGATGATGACTCTGACACTTCCATCTTTTTCATATTTAGCAGAATGCTTATTGATGCTGATCGGGAAATACCTGTAATCAAGGGATTCCATCCAGTAATTGTTCAATTGGAAATTCCAGGTATCACAGGCCGGAGGCTTTACCTCGATGACCAATGCTTCATCGGGGGCAAGTTTCCAGTAGCTGTGGTGGTATATGATATTGGCATCTCCTCCTGCTGCATTGGATATTTCCGGATCAAAAACAGGTAATTTGTTGACGTGTTTCTGAAATCCCTTTGCCCATTTAGCAAATAAAAAGGGTGCCCCTGCCACGAAAAGGGCTGCGGTTTTTAATCCTTCGTCAACTTGTTCCGGGGTGATTGGATCCGGAATCTTATTGCCATTAATTACTTCTATTCTGGCATCTATGGGTGATTCATTTTCTCTGTCCAGATAGGTTTGGCGGACCATCAAGAGAGATGAGTCATCTTCAATTTTTAACCAGTTATCACCTCTTGGTTCCTTACTCAGTATAATCTCAAAATTACCATCCGGATCCGTTTTTAGATCAGAATGTTCAAGCA
>CALOCZ010000001.1:0-72038 GCA_942491935.1 uncultured Cytophagales bacterium | reverse complement strand
CCAGGCGCGGTCCACCAGCATTTCACCGATGATGCGCTCGATAGTGTCATCATCGGTGCCGAACACCCGGTCGCCGAGTCGCTTGCGGACCTCGGCCTCCACGGGTGCGATGAGTTCGTTGGCGGTGGCACGGTCTGCGGCCTTGGCGGTGAGACGGACCTTGATTTCGCCAGCGCTCGCCAGAAAGGCCACGGTTGGGTTCGTGCTCGACTCGAAGAGATCGGCGAGCATCTCGGCGATGCGCGACTCGCCTTCGCCCCAGCTACGGAGCAACCGGCTCACGACGACGGACTCTTCGGGTGTGTCGGCACCGAGAAACGGCAGGATGGTGTTGTCCACCATGGGCAGCATCTCGGCGGGGACACCGGGGATGGCAAACACCCACGCACCGTCGATCTTCATCCGGACTCGGTGCCGTACCCTTCGGGTTCGGAAACATCGTGGCACCGGCGGGATACTCGGCCTGTTGCAGGTTGTTCTCGGGCATCACCTGGCCGCGCCAGTTCCGAGTATCCATTGTGCTCCACGGCATACTCCTCGCTGAAGAGCATCTCCACACCGGCAGCGGCACACAGGGCCTCGCGGGTGAGATCGTCCTGTGTCGGGCCGATGCCGCCCGTGATGATGAGGGCGTCGCCCGGGCACAGGCGGTGCGCACCGCGGTGACGATGCGGTCGAGGCTGTCACCGACCACGGTCTGGTGATAGCGATCGATGCCGGCATCGGCCAGACGGCTCCCAATCTCGGAAGCGTTCGTGTTGACGATCTGCCCGAGAAGAAGCTCGGTGCCGATGGCAAGGGTCTCGACGATCATGGCGTCGTCACCGCGGGCGAGGCCATCGGCATGAGCGCTGGTGCGGGACCTTCGACGGTTGCGATGAGATCGGTGCCGTTGCATCCACCGGTGATCCTGGCAGTAACCCAATCACCGGGAGTTCCGTTGTCGAGCAGGATGACACCGTCGATCGCGGGAGCCTCGCGGTAGCTACGCCCCACCGGTTGTCCGTCCTCAACCTGATCGATGAGCACTTCGAGAACCTGACCCGCCTGACCTGCGTTGCGCACCGCGGCGATGTCTTCCTGGATCGAAGAGAGGTACCGAAGCCGTTCGTTCTTCTCGTCATTGTCGATCTGACCGTCGTAGTCGGCAAAGGGTGTTCCCACCTCCGCCGAATAGGCGAAGAACCCAGCCCAGTCGAGTTGGGCTTCCTTCGAGAAACTCTGCGAGTTCCTCGACGTGGTCATCGGTCTTGCCCGGGAATCCAACGATGAACGACGAACGCAGGGCGGCGTCGGGGGCTGCGGTGCGGATGTCCCGGATGATCTCGAGATGCCGCTCCTCCGACCCAGGACGCTTCATCCTGCGGAGGAGGGTGGAGCTGGCGTGCTGGAGAGAAAGATCGAAGTAGTTGGCGATGACGGGATTCCCTGCCATCTCTTCGATGAGCGCAGGACGGATCTCCTGCGGGTACAGGTAGTAGAGACGCAGCCGACGCAGACCCCCTCGATATCGGTCACGAACTTCAGAAGATCGGTGATGCCACCCGGCGCATCGATGTCTCGACCGTAGGCTGCGAGGTTCTGGGCGACGAGCACCACCTCACCGACGCCGTGCTTTGCGAGTTCGGCGATCTCGTCACGGATATTGACCGGTGGCCGCGAGCGCTGTTTGCCTCGAAACGACGGAATCGCACAGAACGCAGGGTTTGTCACACCCTTCTGCCACCTTGACGTAGGCGTACGGCGTGGTCGGTGTGGGTCGCTTCGTCTGATAGAGAATGTCCATCGTCGGTGCGGCAGCCGCACGGATCCGGATGGGCTGCCATGTGGTCATGCTGTCGAGCTGGGGTACCAGCTCGCCGTAGCGGTCGAGACCGATGACGGCGTCCGCTTCGGGGAGCGCATCGCCCAGTTCCGTCTCGTAGCGTTGCGCCATGCAGCCGAGCACCACGAGTTTGGCGTCGTCCCGCTTGGCGTCGCCGAGCTGGAGCACGGTATCGATGGACTCCCGACGGGCGTCCTCGATGAAGGCACACGTGTTCACCATCACGACATCGGCGCTCTCGGATGAGTCGGCGTGGAGGTAGCCGGCCTCGTCGAGCATGGCCGTCACCTTCTCGGAGTCGACCTGGTTCTGGAACAGCCGAGCGTCGTCAGGCCACACAGTGGGGGTAGGAGTTGCCATGGCGGATGAGTCTACGGTGCCGGGGAGGGGGCGTTGGCTGCACCGGCCGAAACGATGGACTTCACTGCTTCCACATCGACGTCGATGGTCTCGTGGTGCTGGGGTCGCTCAAGGAGATCGACGAGATCGTCCGACAATGGCGGCACCGTGCCGATCGCCTCTTCGATGGTTGCGGCGAACTTGACCGGACGGGCCGTCTCGAGACAGACGAGTGGGACACCGGCGCTGGCGTGGTCGCGACCCACCGCAACTCCGTCGGCGGTGTGCGGATCGATGAGCACACGGTCATCTCCCCCAAGTCCGCCGGATCGTGGCGATGCGACGGGCGTGATCGGAACGACCCGATACGAACCCGAGCGGCCCGGCGAAGACTGGATCTGTCGACAGGTCGAAGCCACCCGTTGTGCCGAGATCGCCGAACAGGCTGGCGGTGCGTGGTGCGTCACCATCGAGCAGATCGAAGACGTAGCGTTCGAAGTTCGAAGCCTTCGAGATATCCATGGATGGCGAAGACGTCGAAGTGACGTCTGGCCGCACTCGATACCGTCCGGTGGTGAAGAACTCGTCGAGCACATCGTTCTCGTTCGTCGCAACGATAAGCCGATCGATGGGGGCACCCATTCGTCGGGCGATGTGACCGGCGTACACGTTGCCGAAGTTGCCGCTGGGCACCGCAACGTCCACCTGTCCGTCGTCGGACACCTCGAGCGCCACGTACAGGTGATAGGCGACCTGGGCCATGATGCGGGCCCAGTTGATGGAGTTCACGGCCCCGATGTGGTGAGTGGCCTTGAACACGTCGTCGGCGTTCACGGCTTTGACGAGATCCTGGCAATCGTCGAACACACCCCGGACGGCGATGTTCACGATGTTCGGTTCGTCGATGCTGAACATCTGGGCGGCCTTGAACGGGCTCGTCTGCCCCAGCGGTGAAAGCATGAAAACAGTGACCCGCTCCTGGCCGATCATGGCGTGCTCGGCGCTTGATCCGGTGTCGCCGGAGGTGGCGCCGAGCACCGTCAGCTCCTCGCCACGCCGAGCAAGCTCGTAGTCGAACAGTCGGTCGAGCAGCTGCAGGGCCATGTCCTTGAAGGCAAGCGTCGGTCCGTGCGACAGACCAGCGATGGTGGTCCCGTCACCCAGCTTGCGAAACGACACGATGTCGGGGTCGTCAAACACCTCGGGATGGCGGTAGGTGTCGCGCACGATGGTCGCCAAGTCGTCGTCAGGGATGTCGCCATCCACGAAACGGCGACACACGGCCAGCGCCACTTCGGCGTACGGTGCGGTGCGGAGCTCGTTCAGTTCGGCGGTATCGAAAATCGGGATCGAGGTCGGAACCACCAGCCCACCGTCGGGCGCCAATCCGGCCAGCAACACATCGCTGAAGCCCGCCGGGTCCATGCCGCCCCGTGTTGAGACATACCGCATGCTGTGGGTCATCGGGGTGGGGTCAGGCTGCGGTAACTGCCACGGAAGTAGAGCAGCGGATCTGCCATCTCACCGACCACCAGATCGTCGATGCGGGCCGCCACCAGCATGGAGTAGGACTCTCCCTGGCGGAGACGACGGTGCATGCGGCCCTTGTCTCGAAACCCTCGAGGACCGGACCGTGAGTGATCTGACGGATCTCGCTCCCGGCGAACATACCACCGGGACTGGGACGGATGCCGGCGAACACGTCGGCCTCGGTGCGGTGCTGGCCCTCGCATACGTGCACCACGAACTGCCCGGTCTTGGCAACGGTCTGATAGAGATCCGTGGTCGAGCCAAGAAGGCAGTAGACCAGCGGAGGCTCACCCTCAGCCACGACGAGTGAGGACACGGTGAGACCGGTGCGGTCCAGTCCGCCGACGGCGGTGATGGTCACCGGTGCAGCCATCCGCCCCCGCAGCTGTCGGGCCGGGTCGCGCATATCCACAGGCGTGGCGAAGGGATGCTCGTCGTGGATCTTGCCCTGGTCCATGTCTTCGGCCTCGCATGCGGTCGCGGTGAATTGGGTGCGGCCACCACCCTACCGAGCGCTACGCAGGGTTCTACCGCCGACCGAGCCGAAACCCTTCGGGTTCAGTTCCGCGCCTACGATTGCCAAGGCGTCGATGAGCGCCGCGATATCGGCATCGGAAAGCGCTGCGTCTCGGTGGATCGTTGTGTAGATGGAGGGTGGCATCTCGCCCTCGAGAATGGACTCGCTGGCCTTGTCGGCTCGTCCATCGTCCCAGTCCGAGAAGTTGAGCTCGTCTCTCCTCTGCTCGACGTCGCGACGCACCAGCCACGAGATCGGGGCGACGTACGAGTAGACGGGCCACCGCGACTCGTTGCTGTGGCAGTCGTAACACGCGGCGCTGGCGAGGTCCTCGGCGGCCTGATTCGGCCAGTCTGCGGCTGCGACGACAGGCGGGTTCTCGTGCCACCAGCCGTACGGAACCAGCTGGATGGCAAGGAACAGACCCAGCCCGGCAATGACGAACCTAGCTGAAGAAGTCCCGTCGTCTCGGGCAAGCCGGGACTCTCAGCCATGGGGATCGACGGTGTCGAGCAGAGCGTGGACGGCCCTGGTGGAGCAGGTCGCGCAGGGCCCGCCACGGCTCGTCCGACTGCGATGGCTTCGGTCAACCCGGCGTAGATACCGATCTGGTCGAGATCCTCGGCTTTCCTGGCGTTGGCGAGGGTGCGGTCCATGTTCCCAGCCGCCCGGGCTTTGATGGCCTGCTCGACCGCCGTCAGGGCGTTGCGTTGTTTCTGGCCGTCGAACGGGGCTGTCATGTCAGACGTACCGCGGTGTCGGGGATGGTCCATGACCCGCCCTGTCCCTGGTTGGCCTCACGCCGTGAGCAGCATCCGTCCTGCGGCGACGACGCCGCCGATCGACCAACACCCATCGCACCCATCCGGCTCCCTTCGTGATGGCGAGCTTTGCGGCGATCCATGCACCCGTGACCTGACCCAGCGACAGCACCACCCCGACGGTGATGTCGATCTGGCTGGCACTGACGAAGAAGAAGATCGCTATCGGTGTGTAGGCGGCGATGACCAACACCTTGGCGGCGTTGCCGCTGACGAGGTCGAGTCCACAACCGAACACGAGGGCACCGAGCAGGATGAATCCGACACCTGCTTGGACGAACCCGCCGTAGAACCCGATGCCGAGGAAGATGAGCAGACGCCAGCCCATGGGGAGGATGTTGCTGCGGCCCTCGACCCAACGGGACGGGCTGACGAGGACCGACAACGCAGACGAGGACCAGCACCACCGCAAAGGCACGCTGGATGGTCCCGGCGGACACCTGAGTCGTCGTGTAGGCCCCAAGACCGGCGCCGATCATCGCCGCTGGAAGCACGGGGAGCACGGCCTTCCACGGCACGACGCCACCCTTTTGGAACCGGCCCAGTGCAGCCAGGTTGGCGAGCTGGATAGCGACCCGGTTGGTGCCGTTGGCGATGTTTGCCCCCAGGATCTCGGTGAGGATCGGGATGGTGATGGCGGAGCCACCGCCAGCGAGCGTGTTGATAAAGCCCGCCGCCATTCCACCGAAGGCGACGATCGCGATCTCGAAGACGGTCACTGGGCTTCGATTGCCCTTCACCATCGCTGACATGAAGGACCGGCCCGGTGGAACCGTCGATGGCCCGGTGGTCATACGAGAGGCTCAGGGGGAACTCCCGACCGATGACGATCTCACCGTCGCGAACCACCGGCCGAGGGTCGGCACGCCCGACCGACAGGATCGCCGTGGTGCCGTAGGGGACGATGGTCGTGCCGAACCCGCCGCCAACGGCACCGATGTTCGACAGGGTGAAGGTTGCCCCACGCAGTTCGTCGAGGTGACGCTGTGCGGTTGCGGGCGGCCTCAGACGAGACGCAGCACCTCGGCGGCGGTCACCACGACATCACGCGAAGGTGCGTCGCGAACCACGGTGACCATGAGACCGTCAGGGGTATCGACGGCGACGCCGATGTCGTAGTGCAATTTGTGGACGATGACGTCGCCGTCGACGGCTGCATTGAATTCGGGGTGGTCCCGAGGCAGGAAGTGGCACCAGGCGCGAGATGAGCACCGCCTCGAGTGGGGATCGTCCGACCCTCGGCACGTCAGCGCCGACCGCTCGGTCAGCACCGCGGTCGCATCGGCTTCGTCGTAGATGGTGACGTGCGGGATCTCCCCGCCAGGAGCGGGCAAGGTGTTCAGCGATGGTGCGACGCATCGTGGTCATCTTCACGCGACGCTCGTCGCCGCCGGTCGTCCCGCAGTCTGCAGAGGGTCCGACCCAGTCCGGGGAGCCCGCCACGGCTGGCCGCCA
The DNA here is from genome assembly GCA_942491935.1 of uncultured Cytophagales bacterium. GTDB lineage: Bacteria > Bacteroidota > Bacteroidia > Cytophagales > Cyclobacteriaceae > JAGTVG01. The sequence goes on along the minus strand of CALOCZ010000001.1, from coordinate 65,551 downwards.
GAGCGCCGAGGTCTTCTGCCGTGATGCGTCCACCGGGGCCGGTTCCGGTCACAAGCGGTCGACGCCAGGTCGTACCGGCGAGCTTGCGCACGAGCGGAAGCATCGTGGGTGCTGAGCCGGTGCTGAAGGTCTCCGTTGCGTGGTCGATCCGTCCGACGATGGGAGCGGCGTCCGCCCCCGGACGCACCCGCCGGGGCGTCGCCTTGGCCGCGGCCGTCTTGGCCCGTTCCCATGAGCGGTCCGGTCTCCTGCGTCGCCGACCACAGCGAGCAGTTTCTCCACCTCGAGCACTTCGCCTTCGGCTGCACCCTGATGAAGCAGAACACCGGCGACGGGCGAAGGGAGATCGACGATGGCCTTGTCGGTCTCGACCCCCTCCCGACCAGGGGCTCATCCATCCCGACGGTGTCGCCCACAGCGATGAACCACGACACGATCGTGGCCTCGGTAAGACCCTCGCCGATGTCCGGAAGCTGGAAGACGATCGCCATGCAGGCTCCTCGAGCGTCGTGTGGACAGCGTTCACGATGCGGTCGACCGTGGGAACGTAGTGCTTCTCGCTGCTTCGGAGGGGAACGACCGTGTCCCATCCGGTCACACGCTGGATCGGTGCGAGGAGCGAGTACAGGCCCGCTCGGCTGATGATCGCAGCGATCTCTCCTCCGAAGCCCCCGGTGCGGGGGGCCTCGTGGACGATGACGGCTCGACCCGTGTGCTCCACCGAGGCGATGACGGTCGTCGATGTCGAGTGGTACGAGGGAGCGGAGATCGATCGATTCGACAGACGTTCCCTCGTTCGCAAGGGCACCGCCGGCCTGCCCGATCGCCTCGCATCGTCATGGCGCCCCGATGTGGATCACGTCGTCGCCCTCGCCTTCACGCCGATCGGCCGCATTCCCGATCTGGACCGTGTATGGCTCGTCGGGCACTGTCATCCTTGACGGAGCGGTAGAGGCGGATGGGTTCGAGGACGATGACAGGATCGGGATCGGCAACCGCGGCAAGCAGGAGACCCTTGGCGTCGTATGGTGTGCTCGGCGTGACCACCTTGATCCCCGGCGTGTGGATGTAGATGCTCTCCCACGACTCGCTGTGGTGTTCAGCCGCCCCGAATCCACCGCCATATGGGATGCGAAGGACCATGGGACAGGTGAATCGATGGCGACTCCTGTTCCTGATCCGAGCGACGTGGTTGACGACCTGGTCGTAGCCCGGCGTCGAGAAACCCATGAACTGGATCTCGGCGATGGGTCGCATACCGCCGACGGCGAGGCCGAAGGCGGCGCCGACGATGCCAGATTCCGCGACCGGAGTGTCGATGACCCGATGCGGACCGAATGCTTCGCCTGGAGACCGTCGGTGACCCGGAAGACACCACCGGTCGCACCGACATCCTCCCCGAGGAGCACGACCGACGGATCAGCCAGTGCCGTATCGAGCGCAGCAGCATTTACGGTATACGTAACGTAGATTACGTAATGCAAAGTGCGCAACGTACTTAAGAAATCCAAAGATTTTAATCAGGAGATCTTAAAGGTATTTATCGAGAAAAGGCCATACTAGTATGCAAAACTAATAAACAACATATTTTTACATAAAAAAAAATTAAAAATCTTTGCAGGCAGCATATTATAATATACTTTTGCAATCCGTTTCGGGCTCTTAGCGCTCTCCCGCATTGGCGGGATCAGCTGGTTCAGAGCATCCCGCTTTAGCGGGAGGGTCACTGTCCGGCACTAAGGGTAGTTCTTTAAGTATTATTGGGCTCTTAGCTCAGCTGGTTCAGAGCACCTGCCTTACAAGCAGGGGGTCACTGGTTCGAATCCAGTAGGGCCCACAGACACAAGCCTCACCGCAAGGTGGGGCTTTTTTATTGGATCAACAGGAAGCTTGCTTACTGGTTGATTCGATAAAAAGGCCATTCGAGCATAGCGAGAAGGCTTGTGGTTTGGAAGCCCGATTCAAGGATCAACGAAGTTAATCCAGTAGGGCACTATAAATTCACATATTTCAGGATGAAACATTTGAAGGTTTGGGTACACTATCCTTTAATAAGTATGCCTATATATTAAAATAAGTTCTGATTTACATCAGAAATTATTCCATAGCATTGAACTAAATAATGACAGCTTTATTTTTCTGGCAGATAGCCGTCTGATAAAGTCATCATGAAGGCCACAATAGCGGCTTCCTCTCTTTCGTTTAAATCAAGGTTTCCAAGCTCATCGGTATTAACATTCTCCGCTACTTCCGGCTCGGGCCAATCCTCAACATCCCTGTTATTGTAGAATTGAACCACTTCCAGTAATGATTTGAAGACACCGTTGTGCATGAAGGCTTTAGTGAATTCTTCACTGTTCGCTTTACCTACTTTTCGTAAGGTTGGCACTTTATGCTTACCATAATTTTCAGCAGCCTTGTCTGCCCACTCAGGTCGGGTTTCAAGAAATCCTCCAAGGCCCTTGTCTATCCAATCTGCACCTTCTGGATTAATTTGCCTGCCATCTTCCAGGTATACACTATCCATATCGTAGAAAGGATTTTCAGGATTTTTAGTAACGCCAAGATTATCATAAGTAAAATCAGTAAATAAAGGTTCAGGATGGCATTCACTGCACAAGGCTTTACCAATGAATAAATCATAACCCAAGTCTTCTTCTTTTGTAAATCTAGAATCACCTGCCATAACCATATCATACTTGGAGGAAAACTGGTTTACCTCTTCGGAACCTTCATAAGCAGCAATTGCCAAGCCAATCCTGTCGTAATTTTTTTCAATTTCTGAAGGTGTTTTAACACTTACTGGCTCATCCCATACCTCTTCCCACAATTTAGCATATTCTGATTTGGCCACTTGCAACAGAACGGCTTCTTTGCTTGCATTGTTCTGCTCGACAGGATTCAGGAATGGTCCAAGTGCCTGATCAGCAGCAGGATTTTCAAGTAGTTCACCCGTGGCCCTGCCATCCCAGAAATTACCACCAACGAATAACCCTTCATCTTCATCATAAAAGAAAACCGGGCTTAAAGTAGCATAGGCCGCACTGGGAGGTTTCCTGTTACCAAATCGCTGAGAAACAGCACCATGGTATACGGCACCGTGTGCATTAATTTCGTCATCAGGTCCCGTAAATCCAACCTCCGGGATATGACAGTCTGCGCAGGACATGTTGTCTGGTGAGGCAATCTTATCGAAGAAGAGGTTCTTACCCAACTCTTCCTCCGGAGTAAGATTAAAATCCGGTTTACTGACTCTTGCAGATTTTGAACCCACATCGTTATTTGGAAAGAACTTGCTACTGGAATAGAATATACTTCCTGAAATAAATAAGACCGCAAATGGTAAAATGATGTTTGGCATTTTTATAGAGTAGAGATTATAAAAGTGAAAAACAAATTAAATCTGAAATATAAATCTCTTTGAAACATATATAAAAATACATTTTAATACAGTTTTAAATAATTAATATATGTTAAATTTCATTGACATATCTCTCCTTGAGTTGTTTCCTGCCAATATAAAATGGACTGATTATGAAGAGATAATGAAGTTAACTCGGGATAGAATTATGGAATATTAGTAGTTATACATTAATTTCAGGTATTCCTTTTACTTTACAAACAATAGTTCGGTTCCAGTATATTATATTGAAATTTATACATGATACATCAAATATCTATCCTGATGCAAAAATCTCAGAATCTCCTGTTTTTGGCTATTATTACTTTTGGAGGACTTTTATTCGGATGTAGTCAAAAGTCCAACACATCTGCAGAACCTCAAGATCCAGCTGGCCCAAATATCATTTTTGTTTTGACAGATGATCATAGATTTGATGCAATGGGTTTTATGGATCACCCTTTTCTGGAAACTCCTTATATGGACAAGATGGCTGAGGAGGGCATCCATTTTAGCCGCGCTCTTGTTACCACTTCATTATGTTCTCCAAGCCGTGCTTCCATTTTATCAGGGATGTATGCGCATAACCATGGAGTAGTAAATAATTATAATCCCGTGGACTCAACATTAAAATTCTTCCCTGAATATCTACAGGAAGTGGGATATATTACAGCTATCGGGAAATGGCATATGGGTGGTGAAATTGACGATCCACAAAGAGGATTCGACTACTGGTTAAGTTTTAAAGGGCAGGGCACCTATTGGGCCGATGGGCATGGAACAAGCAGGGTCGTTCCACAAACCAGCATGGATGGTTACAATATCAATGGGAAAAGAATTCCGCAAAAAGGATACACAACGGATGAGTTGACAGACTTTGCAATGGAATGGTTGGAGGGCAATACAGATGAAAGACCGTTTATGCTTTATTTGTCACATAAAGCAGTTCATTCAGATTTCGTGGCTGCGGATCGGCATCTCGGGAGATATAAAGATACCCAATGGGCAGTTCCTCCAACGTATAAGATTGAAGAAGGTAAACCCATGTGGTTAACCAATCAAAGGAATAGTCGGCATGGAGCAGAATTTGGCTATAACCTCGCTGATTTCGATCTTAACAAATACTACCGACGATATTGTGAATCTCTCCTGGCCGTTGATGAGAACCTGGGTAGAATAATGGATTGGGTTGAAAATAGTGATAAAGCTGAAAATACGATTGTTGTTTATATGGGTGACAATGGTTTTCAATTCGGGGAGCATGGCCTTATTGACAAACGGACAGCCTACGAAGCTTCAATCAAAGTGCCTTTACTCATCTGGAAGCCTGGAAGAAATGCCGAAAACAAAGTAATTAAAGAAGCTGTTCACAATATTGATATCGCACCCACTAATACTTTAGATCTGGCAGGAATTTCAATTCCCGGGAACATGGATGGTCAGAGTTTCAAACCATTAATGGATGGCGAAGATATGGAATGGCGCACAGAATTGCTGTATGAATATTACTGGGAGCGTAACTATCCATATACTCCTACCACTCATGCCTTGTTGACCGACCGGTATAAGTTTATCAGATACCAGGGAATATGGGATCTGGATGAATTTTATGATATGCAGGAAGATCCTGATGAAACAAGGAATTTGATTAATGATGAAAACTATCAGGATTTGATAGAAAATCACAGGTTCAGGATGTTTGAATTATTACGGGAAACTAATGGGAATACGATTCCCCTGCTTCCTGATAAAGGGAAAACGTTCATATTAAGAAATCCGGAAAAATCGAAGCCAGCCCAGTTCCCGGAATCATTTTACCATAAATAATGCGCCTATATATTCAATAGTGATCTTTATAGTATTTATGCCATTAATGCAGGTTCCCTTGTTCATACCTGTCTTTGCTATAACCCTGGGTATTATTACCAGTGGGAGTAAACTTTTCGAAGTCCTTTTCACTGTAATTGTATATGGATATTTTAATAGAGTTCCGTTTTTCGATTTAACCGGTGCCTTGGCAGAATCAAAGGAGCTAGGCATGGCAGACTATTTAATTTTGATTTCCATACGACTTGTCATTGTTGCATTCGCGTTCAGAAATAGACAGATTTCACATTCTTAAGATCATATTTTTCTAGTATAATAGGTATCTATTCCTGACTATCTCACCTATAAAAAAATTACATTTCCAATATTTTTTTATTATCTACGGCTATAAAAATCAGCACTATGAGATGGTCTCTTATAACTTCTCTATTCAGCTTAATTCTTGCTTCAGTAGTTTTAGCAACTCCAAAAAGTTTAGAAAAATCAGCTAATGAAAGTTTGGTTTATAATGACTCAGCCAAATTTGTGTTGTACATGACCAACAGTAAAAACTACTATCCTGAGAATTTATCACTGGCACATCAGTATGCGGATTCCGCATTGACTCTTGCTCAAAACAACGAAAACTGGATACAAACGGGTTTGGCTGAAGAACGGCAAGGTGCTCTATATAAATCTGAAGGGGATTTTGAAAACGCAGAAATTCATTTGAATCGAGCAGTCAACATATTTTATGAGAACCAGGATTATTCAAAGGCTGCCTGGGCTAAAAAGAAGTTGGGAGATGTTAAAATAGAAAAAGGTGATTTTACCCAATCCATGAACGAGTACATTGAAGCCAGTAAACTGGCGGAAGAAGCTAATGATAAAAAAGCCCTGGCCTATTGTTACAGGGGAATTTCCTACCTGTATTATCAGTATAAAGAACCTGAGAAATCCCTGGAAAATATCCAGACGGCCTATCTGCTGCTGATCGAAACCGAATACGACACACTGGATATGGCCGATATGCTGCATACGCTGGCTATTGCTTTAGGATCAAATGATCAGCCGGATTCAGCCATTGCCTGCTATGAGCTTTCTGCCAGCTACCACAGAAAATATGGAGAATTGGGCGGTTTAGCAGGAAACCTAAACAATATTGCCCTCATCTATGAAAAAAGAGGCATGTATGATAAGGCTTTGTCCTATTATAACCAATGTCTAAGTATTGACAGGCAAGCTGATGATAACTTAGGATTAACTTTTTCACATATTGGGATTGCCAATGTTTATATAAAACAAAATATATTAGATAGCGCGCTTTTCCATGCGCAGCAGAGCTTTCAGATAGCAAAATCAATAGATGCCTTGCATAGAATACAAAAAGCTGGCGAGTCTTTGATCAAGATCCATAAGGAACTGGGTCAATATGATAGTTCCCTCTACTATTATGAAATCACTACCGCCGTCAAAGATTCTTTGTATCAGCAGACAAAAATTCGTGAATCGTACGAACTTCAGGCAAAATATGAAACGGAAAAGAAAGAAAAGGAAATTCTTTTGCTAAAGGAACAGAAACAGGCTGCTGAATTCAGGCGGAATACTTATATTTTGACTGGTTTAGCCATCTCACTGTTTTTATTTCTGATGTATAACCAGCAACGAAGCAGGAACAGAAAGAACCGGCAGTTACTGGAGAAAGAAAAAGAAATAGACCGTATGAAATCCCGGTTCTTTGCCAACATATCACATGAATTTCGCACCCCGCTAACATTGATACTGGGACCACTTGATGACATGATCACTAAAATTGAAATCCCAGGTGTGGCAAAACAGCTGAAAGTGTTACAACGAAATGCAGGCAGGCTCTTAGATCTCGTAAATCAACTTCTCGATCTTTCTAAAATTGAATCCGGAAAATTGAAGCTTAATATTTCAAGATCGGATATTATCTCTGTGATTAAAGGTGTAACAATGTCTTTTCATTCCATTGCGGAACAAAAAAATATTGAGATGGAAATGGACATCCTGCCCAAACAACTTGAAATGAACTTTGATAAGGAAAAAATGGAAACAATCCTGATCAATCTGCTTTCAAACGCTTTTAAGTTTACCCCGGAAAATGGGAAAATCTCGGTTCATTCTGCTGTTCAAGTTAGAAATGAGCCTGAAGGAAACCTGGAATATTTTTTCATTAAGATCTCTGACAATGGACACGGGATACCCGAAGAAGATGTGGGTCAGATTTTCAACCGCTTCTACCAGTCAGACAACAATCAATTGTTACAACAGGAAGGATCTGGTATTGGACTTGCTTTGACCAGGGAACTGGTGGAACTCCATAAAGGCAGCATTTCAGCGAAAAGCGGGCATGGAAAAGGTATGCAGATAATATTTGAAATTCCCACCAATTTAGAACTGTCAAAATCGCCTTTACCTGCAGAAGTTAATTCTCTAAGGAAAACTTCAATTGCAATCCATGACAAAGAATTTGAATCTATGGCAGGCATCAAACCAGTAGATAATAATTTACCTCTTATCCTGCTGATTGAAGACCACAAGGATGTTAGAAAATACATACAGGAAATTTTAGATGATAAGTATCGCGTAATTTTAGCAGAAGACGGGGAAAAAGGGATTGAAAACGCCAAGGAAACCATACCTGATCTTATACTCAGCGATGTTATGATGCCGAAAAAAAATGGATATGAAGTATGCCGTGAATTGAAGACCGATGAAAAAACAAGTCATATCCCGATTATATTATTAACTGCAAAGTCTGACATTGAGAATAAAATAGAAGGACTGCAAACCAAGGCTGATGATTATGTTACAAAGCCATTTATACCCAGAGAATTGCTGGCCAGGATTGAAAACATAATAGAATCCCGCAAAAAACTCAGGGAGAAATATAACAAGGAAGGCATCCTTAAACCAAAAGATGTTACGGTTAATTCAATCGATGAGAAATTCCTGAACCGTCTAATAGAAATCGTGGAGATACATTTGGGCAATGAAAAGTTTGGTGTAGAGAAACTGAGCGATGAACTTGGTATGAGCCGATCGCATTTACACCGGAAATTATCTGCATTACTGGATACTGGCCCAAATCAGTTTATAAGGCGTTTCAGGTTACAGAGAGCTCACGATCTGCTAAAGCAAAATTCTGCCACCTCGTCTGAAATTGCCTACCAGGTGGGATTTGGCAGTCCTTCCTATTTTACAAAGTGCTTCCAGGAACAATTTGGATATCTTCCTTCAGAGCTTCTTACTCAATATTCCACCAAATCTTCATAAACAAGGCTGAATTTCTGTACCTTATTTCCATCAATTAAAGGCAATTGCGACAAATTTTATAGCATCTGCGACAAATGTATTAGGCCTCCCCTGGTTTTAAAACTCAATTTTGGTAAATGAATTTATCAAACTTTAAACTAAAATTTTAAAACCATGAAAAAGATCATTAAAAATTTCATGCAAGGCTATATGATGATATCGATAGCTTTGGTTTTTTTTCTTTTTACAGCTTGTGAAAAGGAAAATGTTGATCCCGGAGTCGTAGTAAATGATGATGACGGAAAAAATGTGAATGGAACGGCCAGTATTGAAGAGGTCGGTAATTTTATTTTTGACGCGAGCAGTCTTGAAAAAAATGATGACGGGTATACTTTTGTTGGTTCTCTGATCGGTGAAAATAACCTGGAAGATACCTTTAAAATCGGCGAAGGAAATTTTGAAGTGATCATCGGTCCTGGGGATGAAATTGAAAAGATAACCGGTACCGGTATCCCTGAATTTCCAAGAGTAGGTATATTCGCCAAAATGCTGAAATCATTTGCGTGGTCCGCGGTAACTTCTCATTTTGAATATGAGTTAGGGGCTTATTACAAAGAGGAATATGATACGGATCTTCCGCTAACAGATGATCGAAAGTACCTGCACATCAAAGTACTGGATGAAACAAAAGGAGATCGTTTCGAACTTAAGAACAAAGTAAATGGTGTGATTTATTCTTTTGTTGACTTCTATCTTGACATCCTTGATCCTTCTGTGTTTTTTAAGGCACCGCTTCTTGTACCCAAACCCTCTTCCGGTGATAAGAGTATCCTGCAGAAGCTGGCTGGCAAGATCTCTGAAAAAGGAGGGAACATACCCAATGTAGGAATAGAAGGAGGTATAGCCTATGCATGGTCAAATCAGGGATTAATTAATTCACAGGAGTATCTGTTTCGGAACGATAAAACATTTGATTTATTGGGATATGAAGGTTTTGAAAGTTTTAATACCCATTCATACCATAAGGCGGCAGGCATTGCATTTCCTCCCTTGCCCTTATTCCAAATTAATGCTGAATCCTATATTGGCTATCCCGTGGAAAGTTTTACCATTCCTCCAGAAGACATTATAGAAGACAGAGAACAGGCATTTCTTGACTGGGTCAGTGATCCTGCAGCCAATATCGATCTGAGTTACCGCGTAAGTGCCAACGGAAGTTTTGATATGGGTGGTTTAGGCATAGGGCTTATTTTAGGAATATTACCAAATGCCAATGGTTTCATTGGGAATGTCTTCAATGAAGAAATAAATCTGGATATTGTCGGAGGTACACTGCAATATCAATTGGAGCCTGGCAATTCCTTTTTGAAATTCGGAGGTGAATTTACCAGGCCTTTGCTTTCGGAGATCCTCCATGAAGATATCCGGCAGTATATGCCAACACAACCAACCTCAGAAGGATATATGTTTTTAAGTATTGGTAACGATCCGGAAGACTGGTCATTATTTGTGGAGTCCTCTTCTACAATGAACCTGCCCGGGCTTGGAGAAGTTGATTTTTCAGATTCGCATTTTTATATCAATGAGGATGAAATTTATGCGGAAGGAAACTTTGACTTACCCAGCTATGGAATTCTTGAGTATAACAGGAGATTCACAGGTAGGATAACCCGGGATGGATTTGAATTTGAATCGGCCTATGATCAGGACATCACCTTACCCAACGGCATTACACTTGGTTCCCGTGATCTGAAAATAATGGTTACGAGTGATCGGGGTGTTTATCTTGAAGGATCTGTAACACTTCCCTACGGTGTTACTGAAGCTGAAGTAATGGCTGTATTCAGCAGTGAAAAATTGAGTTTTGAAGGTAAGATAACTAAAGGGTTGGACCTGGATCTAGGGTTTGAACTACCATCAGGGGAATTCACCTTCAGGACTTCTACTGATCCCGATGAGGGCTTTTACCTGATGGGAGAACTTGATATTCCACACCTTGGCTACAATTATGTTGAAGGCGTTATCAATTCATCAGAAATTTCGCTTACAGGTATAGTAAATAGGGAGATCAATATTGCTGGGGTTACGATGCCTATTTCGAATGGCACCTTGATCGTATCGAATTCTAAAGGTGTATTCTTAGATGGATCATTCACTCTACCAGCCGGGTTGGCTACAGCCAGGATGAGTGGTAATCTTACTCCGGAAGATGCAGCTTTTAGTGGGAATCTGACTACAGGATTGACGGTGGCAGGACATACTTTCCAATATACCAATTCATCAATAAGTGCTAGTAATGCTGCTGGAATTAGATTATCCGGAAGAATGAACCTGTATATTTTTACAACAACTGTTGCCGGGTCAATTTCACCGGGTGGGCAATTTGTTTTAACGGGGAGTTATCAATACGCAGCTAATGTAGGTATCGGCACATTCAGTTCAAATGTCGGTGTTACTGTAAAGAATACAGGCGCCTCATTAGGAGGTACCGGAACTATAAAGGGACCATTTGGAGGCACATTGTATTCCGGAAGTTATGTAATCAATCCAAATTGGAGCGCACGGACTTTCAGAGTTTGTTTCGGCTCGTCCTGTTTTACCATTTAAACCTCAAAAGGTCACCGCAAGGTGGCCTTTTTATAAAATAAATGTTACCGCTGACATGAATCTGTCAGCTTAGATCCGAAGATAAAAAACAGTGTTATCGTTTTGAGAAACTTCCTTTTAGCCTTATATCCCTTGAAGAACTTCCGACGAATACCTCAAATACCCCAGGTTCAACAATTGGCCTCATATTGGTATTTATAAAAGCCAGGTCTTCAGGGGTAAGTTTTAATTCTACGGTTTTTATTTCGCCAGGATCCAACCATAATTTCTCAAAACCCTTAAGTTCAAGATAGGGTGTGACAACAGAGCTGATCTTATCATTGATGTACAGCTGAACTACCTCAGCTCCTACCCTTTTTCCTACATTTCTCACATCCAGGCGTATAAATACATCACCGGTAATTCCATCATCTGCCTGCCGGATCTGAAGGTTGCTGTATTCAAATTCAGTATAGCTCAATCCATAACCAAATTCATACAAGGGTGACATCGGCATGTCCCGATAGCCTTCCCATGCGGTCAGGTGTTCTTTTGTTGCGCTGTGATTATAATATGCCGGGAGCTGACCTGAATGTCTGGGAACTGTAATAGGTAAACGTCCGCTAGGATTATAATCGCCAAACAACACATCAGCTATTGCATCGCCTCCCTTTTCGCCAGGGATCCATGCTTCTACTATTGCTGGCACATGCTCTGATGTCCACCGGGTTGACAATGGGCGCCCGTTGATCAGAACAACAATTGTTGGTGTTCCTGTTTCATGAACGGCCTGGATGAGCTCTTTCTGTAAGCCGGTAAGGTCAAGATTAGCAATATCCTTTGTTTCACCATTAGTTCCTACCGCATCTCCTTCATCGTCGACTGCGCGCATTTCATTCTCTCCTACAACTACAATAGCCACATCAGCATCCTCTGCTACCTTTCGTGCCTTTTCTATCTCGTTAAGATTTGTTTTGAGCACATTGCAGCCCTTTACATAATTGACTTTAGCATCAGGTACCTTATTTTTTATTCCGTCAAGAACAGTGACGATATCCTGCAAAATAGTCAGCGAGGTATAATCTCCTAACTGGTTCCTTTCATTGTCAGCATTAGGGCCAATTACTGCGATTGAACTTACGTTTTTATCCAAGGGGAGCAGGTTGCCCTCGTTCTTCAGTAAGACAATTCCCTCCCTCGCTACCCGAAGTGCCAGATCCTGGTTTTGAGGAGTATGGCTTAGGCTCACAGCTTTCTCAGGATCCACAAATGGATTTTCGAATAAACCCATTTCGAATTTAAGTTTCAATACTCTTTTAACTGCCCGGTCTACCAGTTCAATTGAGACTTTGCCTTCTTTAACATTTTCAATCAAAGCCCTCATATAAGCAGGTTCGTAGGTTATTCCCACATCCACTCCGGCTTTGATTGCCATCTCTCCTGCTTCTTTTTGGGTTTCAGCGACTCCTTCTAACATAATGGTAGCAAAACCAGTGCCTTCGCTTACTACTATCCCTTCGAATCCCAGTTCTTCCCTCAATATCCCGGTAAGTAATTTCTCTGAGGCATGAGCAGGTATGCCATCGATAGCAGGATAAGTGGCCATTACACCTAGCGCTCCAGCTTTTGTAATCCCGGCTTCCCATGGCGGCAAGAAAACTTCCCTCAGCTGGCGTTCGGATATTTCCATTGGTCCGCGTTCATACCCTCCCGTTCCCTGACTCTGACCCGGGAAATGGCATAAGCCAGCAATTACATTTTCCCCTGAAGATATGTCTTCTCCCTGTGTCCCATTCACAATCGATTCCGTAATCCGTGAACACAAGTAAGGATCTTCGGAATACCCTTCCATATTCCTTCCTAGACGAGGATCGCGGATTGGCTCGATCACTAAGGTATATAATTGATGCACTCCTATACCTCGTGCTTCTTGGGCTGCAGTTGAATATATTTCTTCAATTAAATCTTCATTCCAGGTACTGCCGATTGCCAGTCCTTCGGGAAAGATTGTCCCACCGGAAGCCCGCAAACCATGTGTACCTTCTTCTACAATAAAAAGAGGAATGCCCAACCTCGTTTCTTCGCGGGCAATTCGTTGGAGTTCATTAAAATATTCTGCCTGCTGCCTTGGACCATTGTGTAACATTTTATCGGGAATGCTATAAAATCCACCTCCGGGCCCAATCCCTTCCTCGTATGTCCCACGAGCGAACTCTTTACACCCCTCCATTTTCTCCTCAATGCTTTCACCCAGATCTTTAACAAAAAGCGCTGGCATATTCATCTGCCCTATTTTTTCCTCCAATGACATCCGCGAAAGAAGATCTTCTATTCTCTGGTCAATTGAGTATCCCGGATTTTTATAGATTGGTGTTTCATCCTCATAATGTATATACCTTGGATAGTGATTTTCAAAAGGGGTATGATTCACCATGGCTACATTCGAAAAATGAATAATAACCTGTGGCATAATCATATTTGAAGGCAGTGTGATTAGAATTGCTATTATGCAGACAAATATTCCTGGTTTTCTTAACATCATATTATCCTTAAATGCTAATATGAATATAGATTAAATTTCTGAATCGGAAATTCGGTATTGAACCAATTCGAATGGTTCAAATAATCCGTAATCCATTAAAAAATAATCAGAAGCCTGGGGAATATTCTCTGGTGCCCTGTTCCATGATTGCGGCGAAAATATCCAGTTATCATTGTTATGATAGAAAAAGCCAAAGGTATTTTTCAAACTTCCGATAACTTTTACTACGATTTCATTTTCCCCTTCATTCAGCAAAGAAGTAACGTCCAAATCATTAGGTTGCCATGCAATCACTCCAGCTGACTTTCCATTGATCCATACTTCAGAAATTGAGCCATTCCATCTATTCAACTTAACTTTAAAGAAAGTATCTGATGCTTTGTTTACAATGAAATTCTGCGAATAGGCTACTTTTTGTGAATAAAAAGGCAAGCCTTTGCTACGCCACGATCCTAAAGAACTGATCTCACCTTCCGATATTTCAAATCCCTTAGCAGCAGGAGTAACGAGGAAATCACCCAATAAATAAACCGGCATCAACTCGGCCAATATATGCATTCTGGGAGCCTTCAGAGTGATCGTATTTTTACCGGACTTCAGGAATTCTCCAACAGTAAATTGAGGAAAATCCTTATCTATCCAGAAAGCTTCATCTTGTTCTGAAACTTCATATCCGTTAATACTAATCTGCCACAAATCAGGCCGTTCGACAACTGCCCGGATAGATTTCATGACCTCAGAACTAAGATTTTCATTAATCTGAAAATGATAACTGGCTTCAAATCCGGAATCGTTCTCAAATAATGAATCCATATCCAAATAGTTTTTCTTATATTGAATTTTATGCTGCCATGGATTCCCAATTTCAACTCCATTTTCACGATACAGGCCAATCAGCGCATCCATAAAATAGATCTCTTTTTTATCTGATTTGGCAGTTTTTAAATCGAGATAATTTATTATCAGAATATTATCCGACTCACGTATTACGCTTACCTGGCCATCGCTTTCAACGAGTTTTTCTCTTTTCAGATCCACAATTCTATCAAGCCCATCCGGTCTCTCATCAGTAATTACAAACAGGGCACTTCCAACTGGTTCCAGATCAACCTGAAACGTTACTTTTCCCTTCTCTGATTCACAAGGATAGAGGAATTCCTTCCCGGTTATTAAATCAAGTTTTAATACATGTTTTCCGTGAACAGAAATATCTGCGACAGCTTTTTCTGTTTGATGCGAGTTTACGATGAACAATAACTGCCCATCTTCAAGCATTCTCCGCTGATGATATAACATACCATTCCTGGTCATATCATTCATTTCAAACCGATCATTACGTAGCATGTCTAAAGCATCCGGATCCTCAAGTTTCTCAACATCGGTCCAATTATCTGGAAATCTGGCTGCCAATTCCTGTGCTTTGGACGATTCCTCACCATCAACGCGGTATAAATTCTGATTGAACGATAATATTTTACCCCCGTTTTCCAGATACTTTTCCAGCAATTCCAGGGTTGGTGCATCCATATTTTCCATTTCTGCAGGAATCACAACCAGCGAATAATCACGTTCGCCAACAGTCAACTTATTGCCATTAACGCTTCCCAGTGTTTTTATTACATTTTCAGAGCCCAGGTCATATTCAAGGTGCTCTTGCTCCATCCGGTATATAAAATTCTTAAAACCATTACGAATCCGGTTTATTGCTGGATTTTTGTCTCTCCGGGAAAAATACATCCATGCTGACGTTGTGGGCTGAAGTACCAACACTTGATTAACTTGCTGACCGACTGACATGGCCATACTGACACGTCCAATGTAATCGCCCATTAGTTTGTAATGCTCCCACCAGGGTTCGTGATAGGAGAAAGAAGGTGGATAATCAAACTTACGGACCCCATTAAGAGAGTAATAGGAAAGATGCTGATTTACAAAATTGACGCCCAGTACACATTGCCAGTCCAGTAATCTTTTCTGTGCTTCAAAATCCATTTCCCATCCACCACCGCCGTAGGTTTCACTAAGTGTCCTGGTTCTGCCAGCCTGGTTGGCGGCACTGCGTAACTCGCGTACTGCACGATCATTACCAAATTGTCCCCCCAGGCCTTCAGTGTCCAACCGGTTTCCAAGCATATCAACACCAGGTTGTTGATGCCAGATGTAAAAAGCTGCCTCGTCAAATCCATGTGTTGGTTCGGGCCATCCATGCTCCCAGTAATGGCCAGTCCATAGCAGATTCTTTTCATCGCAATACTTACTCCAGGGCTTTGCCCATCGATCAATAAATAGTTCCAGAATCAGTTCGTAATAATCATGACGAACCTTTTTCCAATTACCTGTTTCTTCAACTAAAGAAGGAAGGTTTATTTTTAAATCGTATCCCCATCGTTCCTGAAAAACCTCCCATAAATCAGGCGTCCAGCGCATTACAGAACCTATTGGCATAGCTGCTTCAAGATTGGGTTCATCGGTAAAAATCCCGGGCAGGGTTTTCCCAAAGTCAGCAATATTCTTCTCGTATCCATTTGTCATGGTGAGTTCCAGAAACTTATCTGTTACTCCTTCATACAACAAATCAACGTATGTGAAACCACCATACCAAGGTGATTTTCCAGGATAAGCTTTTTCAAAAACATAATAGGGACACTTCATTTCTTCCTCCTGATCAGGAGAATTTGTAATATCTATGAATCCCTTTTCAGTTTTTCTAAGAACCACCTCTGCATTTTCAGGTTGAACATCCTTCAACAGTTCTACGACCTTTAACCTTAATGCTGATCCATGTTTATAAGAATCGGGCATTTCTGCCGGGACGTGACCTCCGGCAAATCCGGACGGATATGAATTCTCATCATAAATCCATACTTTCATATCCAGTTCTTTTCCTTTTTGCACAGTATAATCAAATAAATGAAACCAGTCATCAGACAGATATTCTGTCAGCAGTCCGGGCCGTGGATGTACAAATACACCACCGATGCCAGCATTCTTAAACTCCCTCATTTGAAAATCAATCCCCTCTTCTGTGATTTTTTCATTCCAATCCCATAGAGGTGCACTGCGGTATTCCGATGGCGGATCGACAAACAGTTTTCTCATTTCTTCAACAGAATGAGTGCCTTCCCTATTAGGTTTTTGGCCACAACTAACAACAAGTAACAGGGATAGTATTAATAGAACATATGGCAGAAGAGAAGTATTTTTCATGGTTAAAAAGTATTATTATTTATATTTTCTATAATCGAAAGTAACTTTATATTCACTATTTAATGAGGACATGCACTACACACATCAAATTCTGATTAACTGATTCAGCTAAAATTAATTTATTGAAAAATCGGATCAAAAATAGCATTATTAATTACCTGAAGTCCTATTATAAAGACGACCGTTAACAAAAATCCTATCAATAATCTGCCAATTATTTTAAAACCAGGTTTTGATTTAATAATCCAAATTATGGTCCCAAAAACGAACAGAAACAAGAAAAACCAATCCAGTGAATGGCCTGAATATTCCAAACCAATTGCTGCTTGAGCTTCTTGAAATTCAGTTAGATCATGCCCCCTTCCGGATATAAAGAATCGTAATGTATATATCCCAGGTATAACAATTGCACCAGCGAGTATGGCAGAACGGTATTTAAATGATTTTTTCAAATAAAGTGCAATAACTATAAAAGAGAATAGTGCAGTGCCAACTATCCCTCCAAGTGATACATGTGTTTGGATATTATCCGGTATATCAGCAAGTATGTATTCTTTAGCTGGAGTAGGAATCGCGACAAATCCATTAATCCATGCAGGGATACAGTGACCTATTTCATGTATATAAACTGAAACGAGAATCGTAATAAAATAAACAGACCAGACTTTTATTTCATTCTTTACATCAATGCTCATAAAAAAAAGATATTGTTAAAAAATATTGCCACCAATAGGTGGTTTCGATGATTCCTTCGACGGTAAAGTGACGTATCGGTTAAGGTTTAAAAATAATGTTTGCTTAAAGGTAATAAATGCAAAAATGCTTTACAATTGGAAGGATTGTAAGTAAGCATTCTGACATAAATCCATACATATTGCCTATGCATTATAACATATTATCATCACATTAGTTTTTTCTCATGCCAAAAGAGGCTAGCGTAATCGCTGGCCTCTTTTACTTAGGCTGGCATTTTAGGAAGACTCCATCCTTCCCGGTAATTATGCTTTATATATTCACTGGCGGCTTCCAGAGCATTTAAGGTGACATACTGTGTATTGAAGTGTGGGTGACCATCAACAACTTTAAACTCATCCACATCTACAACCTTCAATTCCTCACTGGCGGATATGTTAGTGATCTTCATGTTTTCACCATCCCATTTCAGGGTTTTGTTCAAAGCCTGAAGACGAATAGCAAGGACACCCAATAGTACAGTCTCATTAAAAGGGCCAGCATAAGCAAAGTTTGCTGTTCCTTCTGTTCTGCCTTCCGGAGATTCTTTACATGCCCTGATCCAATCCTGTTCGTGCGGCCCATCGACATAACCAATTGCACCTTCAATTCTTCGGAGATAGGGGCTTACGTTTGGTTTCCGGCCTGAAATCAATTTGGGATTGAAACCACCTGTGTCACAAATCAGTGTATCTTTCGATCCTACAAACAGGCAGCCACCCATCCCGTCGTTCAAAAAACTTATGTCATCAGGCACTAAGCCCGGCCTGTCTGGCATCAGGCCGCCATCATACCAGTGTAATTCAACTTCCGGCATTTTTTGCTTTTTAAAACTATCTCTTTCGGGAAACGCAAACACCACTTTTTCTGCCTGCGGGGCGCTTTCGGTATTCAATAGCGTGGAAGAGCCGCTGATCGCTTCGGGATAGCCCAATTTGAGGGCTTGATACACAGGATCGAGGATATGGCATGCCATGTCACCAAATGCACCGGTTCCAAAATCCCACCAGCCCCGCCAGTTCCATGGTGTGTAGATCTCATTATATGGACGCATTGGGGCAGAAGCAATAAATAAATCCCAGTTAAGTTTATCAGGAGGGGTCATAACGTCTTTAGGCCGCTGTAATCCCTGTGGCCATATGGGCCGATTGGTCCAGGCGTGTGCCTCCTTGATTTCTCCAATTTCCCCATTCCAGATCCACTCGCAAACCTGGCGTACACCATGGCCTGAATTACCCTGATTTCCCATCTGGGTAGCGACTTTATGTTTTTCAGCCAGCTTTGTTAGTAACCTTGACTCGTAAACCGAATGTGTCAGTGGCTTCTGGCAATATACATGTTTATCCATCGTAATGGCTGTGGCAGCGATCATGGCATGGGTATGATCTGCGGTTGCTACCATTACCCCGTCGATGGAATCACCGAGCTCGTCGAACATCTTTCGCCAGTCATAATACTTTTTGGCATCTGGGAAGTCGTTGAAGCATTTTGAGGCGTACCTCCAATCAACATCACAGAGGCCAATGATATTTTCAGTATTCATAGCCTGTATGTTTGGGTGGCCTTTCCCACCTACTCCAACTCCCACAATATTCATCTTATCACTTGGTGCCGTATACCCTAGGCCGCTAATGGCAAAACTGGGTACTATGCTAATACCGGCGCCAGCTGCCATTCCTTTTTTCAGGAAATTACGTCTTGATTTTTCTATCTTTTTCATGATCATATATCTTTTTTTGTCAAACCTTCAATTCTGATATTTAAAAATAAACCATAGCACCGAGGTTTTGCAGGTTTATCAACATCCAGGACAGTTAAAGCAAGATAGCCTGCATCTTTTCTCTAACAATCAAAACCAGAGGAACAGATGATTATTAATTGCGACAATTATCTTAAATATTTTTTTCAATTAATGCTTTTATCCCTTTCAAAACCAATAACCTAAAATACTTTTAATTTTCGGCTGTTGGCTAGCATTTATGCATAATAATTCTCTTTCTTTAAAACATCAATTTTTTTGCCATCAAATATGCTCGCTTCAGCACAATTGTTACTTTGCTGAAGCAGGCATTCATCTATGGTTGTTGCATTATCAGTGTTATGAAAGTGGCTTTGAGATATCTTCCAACTCTGATTGATAGTCAAATTGTAGATCTTCATCCAGGAAAGACAATGCCTTTTGAATATTGTGAAGCTGCCGGTTATATAGGTTAATGAGTACTTTACTTTCATGATACGGCAGGTTGAGTTCACGCATTTTCTGACAAAAGAAAATCAGGAGTTCAACGGCTGTCTGTTTTGAGTTAGAATACTTGATGTGTTTTGTAACCGTTCGTAATATTCTGCGGATGCTTTTTTTTGCTAAATAAACGGAACTCGCATTCATTTCAGCAAACTCCATTTCAATTTCGTTTTTCAGAACTTCCTTATAATTTTCCTCATCATAGGCTTCGAACAAAAGGTAGTTAAGTAGTTCTTTGTTATCCTTCTTGTATTTTGCAATTCTTAAACAAAAAGCTTTCAACTCTTCAGGAGACCTTTCATTTAATTCCCGTTTTATTTCCGATAGCGATGCAATTTTCATATCCGGTTGATTTTTTCATTCATTAGTGTTTCTCCCTCTTGATTTTTAATTATTGGGTAAGCAAATTGGTATTCAACAAAAATCACAACAATATCTGGTTTCATCAATTTGGTTAAAAATATTTTCGACGTAAAATACCAAAAACTGGCATCAAACGGAACTATGTTTCAGGTAAAACACAATCGTGACATATTTCGAAAAGGGGGCACACATGCTTTGCTCACAGTTAACAGCAAAGGCGAACTTAAAGATGTTATGAAAAATCCTGAAAAATATCAAAACCTGATTGTACGGGTTTGAGGTTTCAGCGAACGTTTCGTGAATTTGCCGACAGAAACCCAGCGGGAAGTGCGTAACAGAACATTGAATTGATGCAATAAGTACAAGTAATTTTTTAAATGCTTAAATTCGAAAATATAATCCTGGATCAATATGGGCCTATTATAGGAATAGGTTTAAAAAAATCAACAGATAGGCCCATATTAAGGATGCGATCAGCTGACAATAATTGATAGCATGGAATGTTAAATATAATTATCACGAAATAAAACTTTATAGATGAGTATCATTAAACCAAGCTTATTCTTTAATAATACTAATGCTGAACTGAACGGTGATCAGGTTGAAGAGAAAACAACAAGGATCGGAGATCTTAAAGGGATATTTGCCGATGAATCTGCATGGTCGCAACTGGATCCCGGACAATTGGTTTATCGGGTTCAGTACTACTTCCCAGTATCGGAAGGTACTGAAGGAGGATTATTTTTCGGGAATACCACGATTTATCCCGGAAGGGTGGGAAATGAGTATTTTATGACTAAAGGACATTTTCACTCCAAAGGAGACCGGGGTGAATATTATTGGTGTATAAAAGGAAAAGGCATACTACTTATGATGGATAAGGAGAGAAAAATCTGGGCGGAAGAGATGACACCAGACAGCCTTCACTATATGCCTGCCCATGTCGCGCATCGCACAGTGAATACTGGTAATGAACCTATGACTTTTGGCGCCTGCTGGCCATCAGATGCAGGGCATGACTATGGAACAATTCTCGAAGAGGGCTTCAGTGCCCGACTACTGGAGATTGATGGCAAGGTGCAATTGGTGAAAAGTTGAACTTAAACGCCTGCATATTATATCAAATGACTATTGAAATAAAATTCTACCAGTAAATGACGAATGACCAATAAAACAATGACATACATTATAGGCATAGATCTCGGAGGCACACGAATAAAAGCTGGCCTGGTAAGTGAAGGCCATTTGGTCGATTCTGAAATTGTTATAGCGGAATCAAATACTGGCCTGAAAGAGCAATTACCAAAAATTGAAGATCTGGTTGACAGGCTGCTGGAAAGAAATGATATTACCATAAAAGAGTTGAGAGGCATTGGCTGTACTTTTCCGGGCATTGTGGACAGCAGGAAAATGGAGATCTTATCAACAAATGTAAAGTATCCCGATGCGGCAAAAGTGAATTTGAAGGACTGGATTAATGATACATTTGCTGTGCCATTTGTGATCGATAACGACGCAAGAATTGCCTTGATTGGTGAATGGCAGTATGGCGCAGGAAAAGGTCCGGATGATCTGGTGATGGTCACTCTCGGAACAGGAATAGGGGGTGCAGCTTTGATGGAGGGAAAGTTGATCAAAGGAAAACACTTTGTAGCAGGATGCCTCGGCGGGCATTTTACCATCAACCACCATGGCACTGAATGCCAATGTGGGAATATCGGATGTGTAGAGGCTGAAGCCTCTAGCTGGAGATTGCCCGATCTGGCAAAAGAATCTGATGGATATGAAGAAAGCGCTTTATCCAGGGTTGAAACCATTGATTACGAACAGGTTTTTAAATTAGCAAAGGAAGGTGACAAACTCGCTTTGTCACTGAAAGATCATAGTATTAAAGTCTGGGGATTTGGTATAGTAAATATGATCCATGCTTATGATCCGGATAGGGTCATCGTTGGAGGAGGGATTGTCAAAGACAATGATGAGATGATCGATGCATTCCAGGAAATTGTAAATAAACACACCTGGACACCCTGGGGGAAAGTTGAAGTGGTGAAGGCCCAATGGCCTGAGCTCAATGCAATATTGGGCTGCGAATATCTTTTAAAAAATCAAACGTAAAGAGAAACAAAATCTATGACAAATTATAATAACAAACCATGTATTGAAGTAAAGTCTCCATTCGAGATTTGGAATGGGTGGAAAAATATTTGCATTGAACTGAATGATACAATCAAAGGTATTAAGAAAGAAAAAAAGATTATTGTAATCGAAACATACCAGGGCGTAATAGATGAGGAATTGACAGAGGCTTTACAAACTGGTTTGAATCATGATCTTTGGATTAATTCCCGCGATGTAATGTTAAACGAACAGGAAATCAAACAATTGGTATACCCCGACGTAACGAATGATCGTGTTTTCGGTTATCTGACCAGGCTAAATATTGAGAATTTCATGGATCAGCATAGAGCCGTGAAACAACAAAAACTAATTGATGAGAGCAAAGGAATCACTATCATTTATGGTGTTGGAGCATCGCTCATTTCTGATCATTATGATTTGCTGGTATATGCTGATATGGCGAGATGGGAAATTCAGATGCGGATGAGAAAGCACCTTGTGGATAATGTTGGAGTAAAAAACCGGGATACTGAAGATTGGATGCTTCTGTATAAGCAAGGTATTTTTGTCGATTGGAGGGCATGTGACAGGCTCAAAAAGAAATTATATGATAAATGGGACTATGTACTTGACACTAACATTCCTGACCAACCCAAAATGGTGACTGGTAAAGGTATACTGGCAGGACTCGAAGAAACAATTAATCGTCCGTTCAGTGTGGTACCCTTTTTCGATCCGGGACCATGGGGCGGGCAGTGGATGAAAGAAAAATGCAATCTTGACAAAAGTGCACAGAATTATGCCTGGTGCTTCAATTGTGTCCCGGAAGAAAACAGTTTGTTCTTGAAATTTGGAAATGATATCATTGAAACACCATCGATTAATCTGGTTTTTCTATATCCGGAAAAACTACTGGGGAAACCGGTACATGCTCGTTTCGGAGATGAATTTCCAATAAGATATGATTTTCTGGACACTTTTAACGGAGGGAATCTTAGCCTGCAAGTGCACCCTTTGACTGAATATATCCAGGAGAAATTTGGCATGCACTACACA
Source organism: uncultured Cytophagales bacterium (assembly GCA_942491935.1). Classification (GTDB taxonomy): domain Bacteria; phylum Bacteroidota; class Bacteroidia; order Cytophagales; family Cyclobacteriaceae; genus JAGTVG01. Next base: position 42,217 of record CALOCZ010000001.1, on the reverse strand, counting down.
CAGGATGAAAGTTACTATATGTTGGATGCTAAAAAAGGCGCATTTGTATATCTTGGCTTGAAAGATAATGTGGATCCGGATGAGATGATTGCCGAACTTGAAGGATCGAAATTAACAGGGCGATTTGATGCAGAAAAGCATGTTGCAAAATGGCCTGTTAAGAAGCATGATCATGTACTGATCCCGGGAGGTACTGTACACTGCTCCGGAATCGATTCTCTTGTTCTGGAAATATCTGCTACTCCATATATCTTCACCTTCAAACTGTGGGACTGGGGCAGGCTGGGAATGGATGGAAAACCAAGACCGATCAATATTGAGCATGGAAAGGCCAATATTCAATGGAACAGAAAGGAAGAATACACCCAAAAGGAACTGATCAATTGTATTGAAGTTATTGCTGAGGGCGATGGTTGGGTTGAAGAACGCACCGGACTACACGAAAGAGAATTTATCGAAACCAGACGGCATTGGTTCACGAAGCCGGTTTTGCATAAAAGGCATGATAGTGTAGATGTAAATTGCCTTGTCGAAGGTGAAGAAGCAATCATAGAAAGTCGAAAAAATGAATTCGAACCATTTGTAGTCCATTATGCAGAAGTCTGGATAATGCCTGCGCACCTGGGCCCTTATACAATCAGGCCATACGGAAAGTCAGAAGGGAAAAGGTGCGGTACATTGAAAGCATTTGTTCGACATTAAAAAATATCTTTATGAAACAATCATTTTATAGCCTAATCTTTTTAATTACTTTTTTAAGTGCATTTAATAATCCGGGAACGAAATCTGTTCATATTTCAGTTGATGCTTCCAAGATCCTTCACACTATGAAAGGTGGAATGGGGGCTTCCTGGCATGCCATTAGCGCAGAATTTCCTTTTAACAATGAAAAATATACCATTCCTGTACGCGAAACTGGCGCGAGAGGAAGTGCTTTTGGAGGCAATCCACCTGTGTCGGATAAAAAGGCATGGCAACAAATCAAGGATTACGCCTCCTGGCTGGGAATGAATTTTGTAAGAGTTGAGCTAAGTCAACGGATGTATGAGCCTGAGAAGGGTCAATTTGATTGGAAAAATGAAGAGATGCAGGCTCTGTATAATATTCTCGACTGGGCGCAGGAGAATGATGTTGATGTATTTCTTCAGCAAATGTGGATGAATGTAGAATGGAATGCTCTGCCGGGTATCCATCCTTTGATCAGTGCACCAAAAGACCTGAATGATTATGCGAATGGCATTGCTACTATAATAGAATACTTAACCCTTGAAAAAGGATACACATGTATTAAATATTTCTGTATGACCAACGAGCCTCCCGGTGGTACCTGGGGATACTGGTGGGAGTACGGAGAAAATGAGGGCAATATCAAAGATGCATGGGCAAGACTGAGAAAGGAGTTTGACGATCGTAACATTAGTATTCCTATATCTGGTCCGGACTGGACAGATATGCCACCTTTTGATCACGAAAAGCTGGATATGGCTAATAATTTTGGTGCTATAGATATACATAGCTATCATGGTGTGACCGATGAAGGTGAAGCTAACTTGAAGAAGTGGGCGGATTGGGCTCATACACAAGGAAAGCCATTTTTCCTGACAGAATATGGGAATATGAATCTTGGCTGGGGCAAAGATGATCCTAATCAGAAATCATTTGATGCAGCCATATCAAATGCTTGCGATGTAATCCGTGGGTTGAGGGCTAATGTTGATGCCTTTAACCGCTGGAGTTTTACCAATCGCGGTGACCTCGACGGGCAGTGGCAATTGGTTAAGACCTATGATATTCCGAATAAAAAGTATTTATCAGTAGTGAATCCGGAACCGGAAGCATACTACGGATTTGGGATCATTTCCAGGTTTTTATCGAAGTATTCAAAAGTGCTGGAATGTAATATGAATATATCCGAAGAGGAAGTGATGTCTATAGCCCTGATGAGCCCAAAAGGTGAGATCAGCATTATACTGGTAAACAAAGCCAATGAATCAAGATCCATCATTATGAATGTTAAAAATTTTGAAGGGGAAAAACTGAATCATTATCTGGTGACAAAGGATAAGGTGAATGAAACTGGATTCAAACTGGAACCGGTCAGCAGATATGAAGATTTCAAAAAGTTGAAGATTGATCTGCCTTCAAGAAGTATATCAAACTTGTCCAGCTACCATCTGCTGCAAGATGACAAAGGTATTTTTCTTCAATAGTTGTTTATATTTTAGTAAAATCCTTAGCCCTGAATCTTAGGTTGTTTTGTTTTTGTATACAATGTAAGGCAGTCATAAAATGTTAGCATAAGGAATTTAAAAGATGAATGGGGATGCTTAAAATGGATTGGATCTGTTTAGAGTGAAGATGATAATTAAGAATTAAAGCAATTCAACAGGTTTTGGACCATGAAAGGGATAATCTATAAAAAAGAGCACTTAAAATTATGGTGCATACAATGGGTTTGAAAGACGAGAATTAAGGTAATTATTGGTGAAATATGAATTTTTATCCAGGATTTAATATCGAAGTAACAGTAAAGCCCTTCGGCTTTTTATACGGTGAAGACGTATTTGGCCCTGAAGTGGAAATACGCACACTTGATTCGATTCGAAAAAGCTTGTCAGATCCTAATTGTGAAGGCCCTGATGAGGTTTATTCCATTGCCATGGATGTAGGAAAGAAAAAACATCTTACAAAGCTCAAAGAAATTCATCAACTTTTTGGTGTTGTTACCTATGCAGCCGGCACTTTAGGCGAAGAACCAGTTAGAAGCCAGGGGCATATCCACAAGAAGTCAAGCTATGCCAATGGCTGGTCAACTCCTGAGGTTTATGAGATATGGTCCGGCGAAGCAATTATCTATATGCAGGAAACTGCTAAAGATGATCCGGGAAGATGTTTTGCTGTCAGGGCAAAACCAGGCGAAGTAGTAATTGTACCACCCTTCTGGGCTCATGCCACTATTAGTGCAAACCCGGAAGAACCTCTAACATTCGGAGCCTGGTGCGATCGAGATTATGGTTTTGAATATGAGGATGTCAGAGCACATGGCGGTTTGGCATTTTTTCCACTTTTGGAGGATAGAAATGGAATAACCTGGAAAGGTAATGACAGATATATCAAAAAAGAGCTGATTGAGAAATCACCTGAAATTTACAAGGATTTTGGCCTGGAACCAGGGAAACCTATCTATACCCAATTTGAGGAAGATTTGAACAAATTCCTGTTTGTGCCCAGACCGGATCTGGTAAAAGAAAAATGGAACGGATTTATCCCCTAAAAGAGATTCTCTAAAAAATCTGACAACTTCCCATCAATTCCTTGCATTTATATGGGCTCCCATACCTCAATTAACCTATAAAAGACCCTACCTGCTTATTATTTCAATTGATTGATAAGCAGCTCATATTTCTCAGCGTCATGACTTGTTAATCTGAAGATATCCATATCCCCATCCCCATCGAAATCACCAACATGACCATTATAAATACTTTCCATATCTACAATTTTCTTTGTCCACTTATTCAGGCCCTCGTTTAGCATGATAATAATCAGCTAATCCTGCATCGATATTAACTGCCCTGTTCCGGCTGACACCAGTGACAACATCAAGATCACCATCATTGTCCATATCAGCAACCTGCAAGGTGTGAGCAGCTGGCAATTCATCGATGATAATGTCTACTGTTTTCTGCCGTACCGATCAATTTATATGCTACAGGATATCCGGCCCTTTCTGAATGTGAAATAAAAACTTCAGATTTACCATCCTTGTCAATATCGGCACATAAATGCTTAGTCGCATTTTTGTGACCAGTCACCTGTTTGATTGTGCCATATCGAATCAATTTCCATCAACTCCCAGTTGCCGTCCATATCACCTTGTGGATTTTCTACCCAATATCCATTTGCAGCAATATCTAAATATCCATCACCGTTGATATCGCCTACATCCATGCCTTCATGGATATTTGGTGCTTCAAGTAGCTGGACAACCTTCCAGTTGTCAGGATCGATCTGCTCATAAATGATCACACAGCTCCCGTCAAATGATATTCCAACCAGATCCAACTTGCCATCTTTATTTAGATCTGCCAAACTAACATCCTTGATGTATTCCTCGGACATACCAATATAATGAGCTTCTTTCTCAGGATAGGAATACCAGTAAAAAGTATGGACTTTGGGTTTGTCAGTCCACTCACCATTATTCTGCGGTGCCAGTATATCTGTTTTTCCATCCCCATCGATATCTCCAACCTCCATGTCGCCACATGAAAAAACACCTCCATTTGGAGCCGTATCAGCAACCCAATCGATTGTCCAACCAGCTTCTTTACTTCCTATCATCACACCCAGTGATCCGCCGAACCCGGCTTCATTAATAAATGCGACATCCAGAAGGCCATCATTGTTCAGATCAGCAAGCGCCCGTGCAAACCATTGATTGGCTTCATTGGAAATTATTAACGAATCGAAGGATAACTCCCTTGATTCTTCAGTTAATTGTTCGTTTTCCTTCTTTTCCTGGCAGCCAATAATTATAACTATGGAAAACAAAACCACTGACGAGATTAAAAAGTAATTATTTTTCATGTTTCATGTTTATGTTTTAATTCTCCTGAGCTACGGCAATACATTGAATTTAATTTCCTGCAGGTCTTTGTCATCAGAAGAAGTACCTACCAACACTGCAAATTCTCCCGGTTCTACGAGAAACTCCATATTAATGTCATAAAAGGCGAGTTTTTCAGGCGTAATTGATAAAGTAACAGTTTTTGTTTCTCCGGCCTTTACATTTACCCGTTCAAAATCTTTGAGTTCCTTTACAGGCCTTGTAACCGTGCTGAGATCATCCCGGATATAAAGCTGTATTACTTCATCACCGTCCCGGTTTCCTGTATTTTTGATATCGATCAATACATCCAGATTATCATCTTTGTTTATCTCTGACTTTGATAATCTCAGATTACTTAATTCAAAAGATGTATAACTCAGTCCATACCCGAATGGATAAAGGGGTGTGACATCATCATTGAAATATCCACGTCTTGCAGAAGGTTTATGGTTATAATACACGGGAATATGTCCGACTGAACGAGGGAAAGATATAGGTAATTTCCCACCAGGATTATAATCCCCAAATAATACATCTGCAATTGCATATCCTGCCTCCTGTCCAATGTACCAGCATTCGAATATCGCGTCAGCTTTTTCAATGAGGTTGTTGAAAGCTAATGGCCTGCCATTGAAAAGAAAAGCTATGATAGGCTTTCCTGTCGCATGCAATGCATCGATCAGTTCATCCTGCATTCCCACCAATTGCAGATCTGCACGATCGCCCATATGATACATATTCCATGCTTCACGAGAGGTTTGCTCATTCCCTCCTATTCCCAGCACAATTACATCCGCTTCTTGAGCCACCTTCACTGCTTCTGCAATTTTTTGTTTTTCTTCTCCGGGATCAGGGAAAGTTATTTCATCCTCAACCCAGGAACCTCCGATGGTTATGCGGCAACCTTCAGCATATTGAATATTAGCTTTATCCCCAGCTTTTTCTTTTATACCATCCAGGAGGGTAGAATAATAATTGGGTTCACCACTATAACCACCTGCATTTACCCTGTCGGCATTGGGACCTATAACTGCTATGTTTTTGATGGAACTGAGGTCAAGAGGAGCTACATTGTTTTTATTCTCCAATAAGGTAATGGCCTGCAATGCTCCCTTTTTGGCCAGTTCCCTGTTTTCTTCCGAACCGCTGAATGCCTGTGCTTTATCAGGATCTACATAAGGATCTCCAAATAAACCCAGTTGGAACTTCACACGTAGCATCTCTCCCACAAGTTCATCGATCATTGATTCAGGAATAGTGCCTTCATTAACTAATTCAACAATATATTCATAACAATCCGGATTTGGTAATTCAATATTCACACCTGCTCTTATAGCCAGTTCCGCGGCGTGTTTGCCATTTGCTGCCACCCGGTGTGCTCCTATTCCATACCTTTCGTGCATTTCCCGGATCGAGTAATAGTCCGAAACCACGAATCCCTTAAATCCCCATTCATCTCTTAACAAATCCCTAACCAGCCATATATTGGCATTGATCGGTACGCCATCCAACTCATGGTATGTAGTCATCACACTCAAAGCGCCTCCTTTTTGAATGGCTTCTTTAAAAGGGTAAAAGTGAATTTCTCTTAAGATCTCTTTCAGAATAATTGGCTGGAGCTGTATTGGTACCTCCCTCAGGTTGACCATGGCCCGCAAAATGCTTTAAGGTACCTACTATTCGATCCTTGTTCTTGAAAGTGGCATCTCCCTGAATCCTTTTATTACAGCCGTTCCCATTATTCCTGTAAGGTAAGGGTCTTCACCAAAAGTCTCTTCCACTCTGCCCCAACGGGCATCTCTTGCGATGTCAACTACAGGTGTTAATGCCTGATGTCCTCCCCTCAATCTTGTTTCCTTGGCAATCATGGAGTAAACTTCTTCTACCAGTTCAGGGTTGAATGTTCCAGCCATTGCGATCGGATGTGGAGTGCTTGTCGTATGACTGGCTACCATCCCATGGAGGCATTCTTCATGAAAGATAGCAGGAATTCCAAGCCTTGTTTCTTCCACAAAAAACTTTTGTAGTTTATTTGCCAGTTCAGCATTTTCATAAGCAGTTAGAGGAGGTCGTTCGCTTGTGGATGTCTGACTGTCCCCTCCTTTGGTCTCACTAAGCCTTGTTATTTGTCCGACTCCGTACGGCAACAAAGATTTTACCTTATCAACATTGATGATCCCATCAACTGAAATTTCGATAGAGTCTTTCACTTCATTATTCACACTCACCATTTGCCAGGCTTTTTCTTCCAGGGTCATTCGACTCAATAGATCTTTTACGCGCTCATCGATGGGCAATTCAGGATCTTTATAATTTGCCGTTTTATCATTACAACTCATACCGAAGAAAAATACAGTTGTAAAAAATATGCTTAAAAATAGTTTGTAACATCTCATATCTTATCTAATAATGGATTAAAGTTAATTGTGGATCGCAATTTTGCATAAAAATGTAATATAAATATCTCAATCAACAATTGCGAAGAAAGAAATAACATAAATCCCCATATTATTTCTGGTTTTCGGGGTGAGCTAAGAATATAATATTAAGTCAAATGATTTATGATTATTCGGCTTTTGTTAATTTTTTGTGCCTTGTTGAGCTATATTGAAAAAAAATTTGAAAGACGATAATATTTTAGTGCTAAGAAGGTAGACTAATTTTTGATTATCAGGTCATGAAAAATGTTAAGATCATTGCAATTAATATTATCATTCTTATTACAGCATGTAAATACGGCAATCATAAAGGACAAGTTCCAGTTCAGGAAAATAATTTTATTTGGATTTACAAACCCCAGGGAGATATTTTCCCCGGTCCTTCAACCACCCAATTAGAAGCCGGGAAATATTACGATGACTGGGTGCCTAATGACCATACTTTTGTAAAAGATGCCGAGGACATATGGCATATTTTTGGGATTACACATCCGGTTACGACCACTGAAAATGTTCATGAAGGTGAATTTTTATCGTTTCACGCTAAAGCCTCAGAAAAGGGATTATTGTCAGATCAGGGATTTATAGATCTGCCAAAAGTTTTACCACCTGACGATAGACCCGGAGAAAAATTAGAAAACCAGGCTCCATTCGTCATTCGGAAAGAAGGATTGTATTATATGTTCTATGGTCCAAGCCCAATCCGGCTGGCCGTTTCAAAATATCTGCTCAATTGGGACTTAAAAGGAATCCTGTTTTCAGAAGAAAAAGGGGCTCGCGATCCGAGTTTGATTTTCAGCAATAATAAATATCATATGATTTATTGCACAGAAAGGAAAGTGGCAATGCGCACATCCATTGACCTATACAATTGGTCGGAACCAACAGTTATTTATGAATCTTCTGATTTTGATCCTGAGTCACCTAGCATTGTCATTAAAGATAAATCATTCTATCTCTTTGTCTGTTCCTGGGACGGAATATGGGATAAAAATATCCCAGGGCGCATACTTCAGCAAAACATATGTTTATTGTTCCGAAAAGATCAATGACTTTCCTAAACCGGGAACCAATCGCCACATTAAATGCCCATGCTCCTGAAATTTTTCAACACGAAGACCAATGGTTCATTTCAAGTGTTGAGTGGCCAAACCGTGGGATAAGTATTGACCGGTTAAGTTGGGAATAAAGATTCAATTACCATCTTAAAAACTTATAATATACTGATAACTCTTTAAGTAAAATTCAATTGCAAAAAAGTAATTTAGTATGGCATAATTTTTTAATATGATTAATACATCAAAAATAACGTACAGAAAGGCAACGCTTCATGATGTTGAAAACCTTGCAGAACTCAGGGTAATATTCATAAACGAGGTGTTCAGCATAAAAGAAAGTCAGGATAGCATTCAGTTAAAGAAGGAACTTACAGAATATTTCAAGGCTTCATTGAGTGATCAATCGAATATTGCCTGGATCGCAGAATATGAAAATAAAATAATTAGTACAAGCACCCTGGTCATATGGCATGCCCCTCCAACATATTCAGGACTTGGAAAGAAGGGCCTGAGGGGATACATTTTAAATATGTATACTGAAAAAAAATTTCGAAAAAAGGGGATAGCATCTGTATTGATGGAAAAGATTATCAATGAAGCGAAAGATCTGAATTTGGAATTGGTTCATCTTCACTCCACAAATGATGGAATAGGAATTTACAGAAAAATGGGTTTTCAGGATACTAAATTCCCGGAACTGAACCTGACCATTAATTAATGGAATATTGAAAATTAGGTAAAAGAATCCAGCAGAAAAGCAATCTTTGTTTACAATCAATATATTTCTTAATAGAAAGGATCCACTAGGCAGATATCAAACCAAAGGATAATCCCTAAAAATCGGTAAAGTCCCATATTCCCCGATATGGACGTGTAAGCATCATATTGGCAAAGTCATCACCATGGAATTTTTCCTTTTTCGGATCCCATTTTAATGGCCTTTCCAGTTCATAAGCAATGTTGGCAATATTACAAACAGAGCTTGTGCGGTGCCCGATTTCAACATCCGATATTGGCCTGGTATGGTTTTTAATAGCATCAATCCAGTCCTGATAATGATTATCGCTGAAGTATAAACGTTTTTCAGTTTCTTTAAACTCATATTGTGCCAGGTCTTCATTTGGGAATGTTCGCAGATAACCACGACTAACTTCTATTTTTCCTTCAGACCCGATAAATTCAACGCCTGCACCTCCAGGTAGCTCAACGTGGTTCATTACTACCCCATTGTCATATATCATTTTCAAACCATGAGTCCCTCCTTGCTTTGGCGGAATATATTCAATAGGTCCGGAATGATCCATTCCATTACCCCATTGTCCAATATCAAACATATGGGCGCCCCAGTCAGTTATCATACCACCACCAAAATCCCGATAAAGACGCCAATTTGGATAAATATCCATTTCAACTGGTGGTGAAAGCTCAGGATTGAAAGCCCGATAAGGTGATGGGCCAACCCAAAGATTCCAATCAAGATTTTCAGGGGCTTCCATGGAAGGCAAATCACATGCAACCACGGGGCCTCCGAGCCCTGCATTTATGGTTTGTAACTCTCCGACATATCCATTCAATACAAGTTCACAAGCTTGCCTGAAATTAAAGCTCGAACGTTGCATATTCCCGGTTTGAAAAACACGGTCGTATTTTCTTGCAGACCGAACCATGGCACGTCCTTCAGCGACCGTATAGGCCATTGGTTTTTCGCAATATATATCTTTCCCTGCCTTTGCTGCATCAACAGCAACTTGTGCATGCCAATGATCAGGAGTGGCAATGACCACAGCATCTATATCTTTTCTTTCCAGGATCTCACGATAATGCTTTGTTGTGAATAGATCAACCTTTGTTCCTCTGAATTCATTGGACTCATTAGCCAATTCAGTAAAGCGATCAAGTTTTTGTGAATCCACATCACTTGCAGCTACAAAGACGGTTTCTGTTGTCCTGCCCCTGAAAAAATTTAACAGGATACGGCCTTGCTTCCCTGTTCCAATGAAAGCCAGATTTATTCTATCATTAGCGGCAACTGCACCATTTTTTCCCAAAACCGTAGCTGGAATAATCGTAAATGTTGAAGTTCCGGCAGCAATAGCACCTGATGTTTGTATAAATTTTCTTCTGTTGATGTTTTTCTTAGTATTCTTCATTATGTAAAAAAATTAGGCTATTAGTTTCTTTTTCTTGATGACATAAATTCCAATGCATTGCAAATATAATATGTTGTAAATATTAAACACTTATTTGATTCATTTTGTGGTTCCTTTAATTTTTTATTCCTGATTAGGTTGTACAGGCTGGGTCCATGCTGTTTCAAACAATAAATCTTCAATGGGATTACTATGCTTTTTTGATGAAGTGATTTTGCATCTTACATAAAGAATTTCATTAGTTAATTCAAAACTGGCCTTATCCCCTTCAACAGACATAAATATTTCTGGTTCAGTCTCTCCCTTTTTACATCCGATGAAAGAGATATTGTAAAAAATACCTGCTTCTCTGTCCACTTCTATAGAAAGCTTATTTTCATCAAAAATCAGATCTTTGAGTTCAACTCCAGTACTTGCATAAAACTGACCTGCCTCCATCGCCTTAATAAGTGAGGCTGGGCTTTAACGAATCAGTATGAACCATGATCCAGCCCCTACCTGCATTACTCCACTTACTACCTTTAACATGATAATGATGAGAGTCATCCGTGGCAAGTCCGTACATTAGAGGCTGATTGTTTTCGATATAGGCAATATTGATCAGATCCCACATCAGCTCAGTTGATATATGGGCTGAATCACCTGAGTTATTAACTGAAGGGTGACCATTATACACCTCGAAAAACTTTTCATTTCTTAATGCAATCATATCTTCAAGACTTATAGCATGACCAAAGTTCGGATGGTTGATATGTGGGATCATGGGTGTATTCAATTCATCTCTTTGCTTTATTGCTGCATCGATATTATTTTGAAGAACTTCAACAACACTATTACCCCCCTGAGGATTTATTTTTTTCTGAATATTTGTAACATTCATGTGTAAAGGCTTGTTGTCAAATTGATCAGACACCTCCTCGGATTGAATAATCATGAACTTCCCATTCTCTTCAAAACGCCCCCTGTATTCCCCTAATGTCTTTAGTTTTACATTTATCTGGTTTAATGAATCCATTTTGTAATTAACCCAATCAGATCCATATTCTTCAAGATAGTTTTCAAATGCATTCTGATATATTGAATCTTGTGAGATCGCTACCCATTTATCACCTTCTGCAAGGATATTATGATCGGATAATGCAATAAACTGGTAACCATTCGATTTATACCAATCCATAATTACTTCGGGAAATTCATCACCGTCACTCCAATACGAATGGGTGTGAAGATTTCCTTTAAACCATTGTTTTTCCGGAGCTGGTTTATGGTCAGCACAACCGGAAATTATCAATAGTGATATCAGGATGGTTGATTTTAGGTAACTCATTTATATAGATTTAATAATAATAAAATTATAGGTTTTAAATATCTAGCAATTCTGAATCAGATCCTTTTGATAATTAAGTTTTAATATTGGATTTATTCTTAATATTAAAGCTGAAAATTAAGAAAGCGATAGCCTTATTTATCCGATATTTCCAAATATCGATTAATTCGTTCAAATATCCATTCTCTATTATCAATGTTAATAATTACTCTGCGGAATTTCTAAAAGTAATGGAAAGCTATTATAAAATATAATGTTATTTTTATTTCACAGCATAATTAATATCAGTTGAAATTTATTCTCTGCTTAAATTTTGTGTCAGTAGTCTTTCCATAACACGACTGAGAAATTCTTCCTTTTGTATGGACATGCCGATCTCACCATTAGGCTCTTTACTTTCATCGATAACAGTATATCCCCCCTCAATTACTTTTATGTAAGCCTTTCGCGTTGTATATAACTCTGGCCATAATAGCATACCCACAGCTACTACATCGTGCAGCACGGGATCCGGGTGGGCATAGGACTCATATCTCCATAGGGTATACAAGGCACTCAGGGCATTTGTCAATGGGGATTGTCGCATTATCAATTTAGTTCTATATGCCTCATTCAGTTTCACATAGGTTGTTACGTCAAGACCGGCATAAGTGATATCTGCACCACTGTTTACAAGCATTCTTGCGGCTTCTTCATCACCCCTGACATTCCATTCTGCACTTGGGATTGGACCTGTATCGTATCCCATGTAATACGAACCGAACATGGAATATACGTGCTTTGCAAGCTTCAGGGCATCAGGATCTTTTTTCAATACATCCATGATATTCGGAACAGGACCTACCGTGAATAGAATGATCTCATCAGGGTACTTACGTAGATTTTCAATGATAAAATCCGTAGCATCTTTATTAACGGGCTTTACGGTTTTAAATCCTTCTGCCCAGTGAAATTGAGAAGTAAAATAATCATTTGTTTTTCTTCCGACAATGACTGGAATATCTTCCATACCTGTTTCATATAACATTTTACATGCGACCTGTGCCCGTTTTGGTGTATCCCCCTGGTCCATCACAAATCCCAATACCTCAAATTCCGGGCTGGCAAGAATTAAAGCCACTGCAAAAGCATCATCAATGTCGCCCCCCAGATCACAATCAAAGATTATCTTCTGTTTTTCCTGAGAAGACAGATTTAATGATATAAAACCTAAGAAAACGATAAGGGAAAATTTAGCATTCATGATTTTAGGAGATTAATTATAAGGCTGAATTTTGGATTAGAATGAAACAGCATTTAAATAAGATCGAATGTATAAAAGTAATTTGAGGAATCATAAAATGAAAATAATTTATCTGAATTTGGGGATAACAATTCTTTCGATCCAAAAAATCTCATATTCCAGACCAAAATAGTTTACATTCCTATACACAACTTCGAAAAGATATTACCCAATAAATCATCAGTGGTAATCTCGCCAGTGATCTCGCCGAGGTAGTGGAGGGCCTGACGGATGTCCATGGCCAACAGGTCGTTTGATAATTCATGATCCATTCTTATACTATTTTTATTCAGGGTAGTAGATGTTTTCATAATACTATCACGACGTAATTTTTTTTCTTTATTATTCCGTTTGGATATTCCTCCATGTTATTGACTCCGTTCAGGCTGGATTTGGAATTCAGAAATCTTATTTTTTTAGATTATCATCAAGAAAGCTGAAAGCTTTATCAATAGCTATTTGCATTATTTGTGGAGAGAAATGGTGACCCTCTCCTTTGTATAGAACCATCTCATGTACCGCGCCAATATTTTTCATCACCTGGTCGAAATGTCGCACTTTTTCAAGTGAGACAAACTCGTCCTCTGTTCCGTGCAAACTTAAAATCGGAGGGTCGTTTTTATCGATGTACGCAATAGGTGATGTCAAGGTGTAGATGGGAGCGTTAGAGTCAAGCGTACCGAAGATGCCTTTCCTCAGCTCATCATAGGTAGTATAGTAGTATTCTTGGACAATCTTTTCGGCTTCCTGGCTTAGGGGAGGGGATGGACTCGTAAAGTCGCCAGTGCCAACAAAGTTAACCGCTGCCTGGATCTTGCTCGATTGGCTCCACATATAGCCTTCGAGACTATCGGAAGGATCAGTTAGTGCAAGCATCATGGCTAAATGTCCCCCTGCTGAAAAGCCAATTGCGCCCACTCGATCCACGTCTATGTTATATCTCACAGCATTCGCTCTCAAGAAACACACCGCAGCCTTTACATCGTATATCTGTGCCGGCATCGGATGTTTTGGTGCGAAACGATAGCTGACGGTTGCAGCAATATAGCCACGCTGAGTAAGCAGGGGTAGTAGCCACCGGACATCATCTCGATGTCCCGCACTCCAACCTCCACCGTGGAGGCAAATTCTAAGTGGGAACGGGCCGTCATCTGAAGTTGGAAAGGCTAGATCGAGCTTGAGCTTTTCTCCTCCCATTTCGGCATAGGTAATATTGTCTTCAATGTGTGGTTGACCCACAGTATTGCTGCTGACAATAAAGAGTGAGAAAAACGTTATAGAAAGGCAAAAGATCAAATATGCTCGCATTTTATAACTATAGTTTAGTGTAGTTACCGTTTCAACAAAAAGACATTTATCAAAAAAATGACAATTCCTGGGAATGGGCTTTTAAATTTATAACCATAAAAAAAGAAAACATTTTATATGATTAAATTTATGTAAATTATATCATTTGCCAATACAAAACTTCGAAAAAATATTGCCAAGCAGGTCATCGATAGTGATCTCTCCGGTGATCTCGCCGAGGTAGTGAAGGGCCTGGCAGATATGAAAATGAATTCACTGTCCTCATTAAGCGCATTCAGAACCTCGACAGGAGCCAGGTCAGATTTATTCGCCACTTTAATATAAGGGATACCAAGGTTGTTGAGTTTTTCAATCTCAGCCTGAATCTCAGGCTACAGTTTCTTCTTTGAGATCGAACATATATAAGATCAGGCTGGCTTCTTTCATTTTCTGCTTTGTCCGCTCCACCCCAATTTTCTCTATCATGTAACGGGCTTCACGAATCCCGGCTACATCTATAAACGGAAAGGTCACGTCTTCAATATGTATTTCATCCTCTATGAAATCACGGGTTATACCTGCAATATCAGAAACGATTGCTTTTTCCTCATTGAGCAGGGGATTCAGTAAGGTTGACTTCCAGCAGGTAGGCTCTTCCAAGTGTTTCCGGCCTGGTATTGGGATTTAGGAATTTAGCGCTGAGTTGAGTAACCGCGTAGTGATCTGCTGAATACATTCTATCCCAGGTAATACCTGATTCCTTAAGCTTATCGAAGCCCTCCTGGTAGGTAAAGATCCATATTTTATGGTCATATTCTCTGTTATTGAGTTCATTCAATGTGATTTCAGGAATGATCCGCTGTGAATAAAAATCCAATGATTTACTCCAATGATCGAAGCAATATATATTATTGGAAGGAATACCTTCTCTTTTTGCCATTCGAGCCAATTCACTTCCGGATTGATACTTGATCAATTTGGGATAAAAATTGGTATTGAGTACGAAGTTCGTAAATGTACCGATCAATACAGTAATAACAACTATTCTGCTGTAATTCGTTGTGGGTTTTAATACCAGGTAGGCGGCCATTATCAGGAATATACCATAAGAAAATCCCCAGAACAGGTTATCAATTGGAAATGACCACATATTAAGTATTATAAGAAGAATTAGAAAGATTAGTCCTAGGGCATATTGAAAATACAGAAAAAATTTCATCGTGCCGTTTTGATTTTTCTGCTGGAGTCTATAAAGATATTGTGCCGTTAAAATCGAAAAGAGTGGAAATAAAATATTGATATAATGGGGCAATTTAAACCTGGAAAAAGAAATAATTGAAAATACAATCAAGGCACCACCAAGCGTAAGAAACTCCAAATTTTCCGCTTTTCTAAATCCAACCTTTACGAAATCCCTAAACCGGTAAATGATCGCACCCAGGGCCATCAGGGTCCAGGGAAGAAATGCCCACAGAAAACTATGATGCAAAAAAAAGTAATCTGGATTATCCAGGAATTCTTGCTGGCCTGTTAACCTGTTAAAGCTCTGGTCCCAGAGAATAAACCGTACTCCTGAAACACCCATCTGACCTTTAATGATCTTTTCCGGATGCAGGTCAAATTGGAGGTAATAACTGTAAAGGACCGGAGAAATGGCAGTAAAGAATACAACCAGTCCAATCAACCATTTCCAATTATAAAAGGTATTCCATTTATGAAGGTAAATAGCATGACATAACAGAGCTACTCCTGCTGTAAATACTGCGATTTGACCTTTCGTAGAAAAACCCATGGCAAGGGCCAAAGAACCGATCAACATGTGCTTTAACTTGTTATTATCCAAAAATTCGGCTAATTGCCAAATGGCAACAATGACAGTACCGGTAAGCAACGCATCCATACGCACATCATGGTTCCCAAGTATAGTAGCTTGTGTTGTAAGGAAGACAAGTGCCGAAAGTTTTCCTACATCCCGGATATAAAGTAAGCTCCCTAACCGAAATGTGGCATAAGCGCCCATGAAGGTTACCAGAACACTTGGTAAACGGTACGCCCAGGCAGAGATACCAAAAAGGCTATAGGAAATGCTGCTCAGCCAGAATGATAAATGAGGTTTATCCAGGTAATCTTTGAACCGGTTAATAATATTGACAAAATCTGACTCAACATACATCCGCATGGCTACTGATGCATGTTGGGCTGCATCATTTTCCATAAGGGGCGGCACAATAATACCTGTAAGGTAAACGATTCCTACCAGGAAATACATCCAGGTAATAGTTCTATTATCCAGCATGTGCGTGTACATCGTCAAATTAAAGCAAAATAATTAAGTCTAAAGTTAAATCATACTTTTGAACTATTCAAAAGGTGTAATTTTCTTTTTATTAACATTGATTTTTGCTTCATTAAACTTCTATTCCTACGTATTAATTTATTTCGGCCCCGGTATACATCAGCTGGTGTCACATTTTTCAAAGATCAAGGATAGCGATGATTATTATAGTAATCTACAAATCATGGATCGAGTTTTCTTAAGCCATTCGTTTATTTGTTGCTATTAAATAATGTATTTATTTTGTTTGGATTTGTATTAATAAAAGTAAACCAGTATAGCCGTATCAGATATATCTAAAATAAAGATCAATACAATAGCTTATTTGTTTTAGATATTATTTTAAAAAGTTATGAATTTTTCTATATTTAATTGACCAAAGCGTTAATCAGCAAGCCTGCCTATAGGATTTTAAAGTGGTGATATGATAGAATAAATATGGAAAAAAATGTCCTCTATTATGGGCGAAAGGAAGATCTGGATGAGAGAATAAAACTTCGTGCCGGACAGCTTGAATTGATCTATGAAAAAGGATTCATTCGCTATATTAAGCTGGGGAAGCATGAAGTGCTTAGAATGATCAATCATTTAGTCCGGGATCATAATTGGACTACTATCCTTCTTGAGATAACAGATGAGAAAATCAATTTCTCAGACCAGTCATTTACCATTGAATATAAGGCCAGGGCTAGGTTGAATGATATCGATTTCTTATGGGACTGCAGGATTGAAGGCTTCACAGACAATAGTCTGAGTTTCAAAATTCAAGGTAAGGCTATGTCTGATTTCAAGCGGAACAGGATTGGTTTTACCATATTACACCCAATAAAAGAATGTGTTGGCCAACCCATTAAGATAACTCACGCTGATGGTAATCCTGAAATGTATGTCTTTCCTGAATCAATAAGTCCTGATCAGCCATTTATTGATATTAAAAGCATGGAGTGGTCACTGAATAGCAACAAGGTAATTCTGGAATTTAGAGGGGACATCTTTGAAACAGAAGATCAGCGAAACTGGATTGATGAATCCTATAAGACCTATTGTACGCCATTGGCTTTACCCTATCCGGTAGAAGTAAAAAAAGGCGATAAGGTTAATCAGGAGATCAGTTTGAAGGTAGAAGGTACATTTGAAACAACAAAAGTTGAAGACCCACCCAAAAATGTTACTATCGATACTAATGAGTATTCTTTACCCAAGATCGGGATCTGCCAATCGTCAGAGGTTATAAACTTACCGGATGATCAAATTGATCATTTGAGGAAAATATCCTTTGATCATTACCAGGTCGATTTAAAGCTGTATAATAAAGAGTGGAAGGCTGACTGGGATCGAATTAAAAAAGAGTCAGGAATACTGGATCTCCCACTTGAAATAAATTTGTTTTTTGATGATGTAAAGAATGAGATTGTATCATTCATATCTATATTGGAAGAAGGATTGCCAGGTATTTCAAGAGTAAATCTATTTAATAGAAATACGCATGTTACGCAAAATGACCTATTGGATACATTTATGCCAGTTCTAAAAGACGTCTTCCCAAAAGCTGAATTCGGTGCAGGTACTAATGCGTTTTTCACTCAATTGAACCGGAGTCGGCCTCCTTCTGAAGATTTGGATTATCTGGTCTATTCAATAAATCCCCAGGTTCACACCTTTGACAATGATTCACTCATCGAAACTACATTCTCAGTACCATACACAATAAAAACGGTAAGGGAATTTTCAGAAAACAAACCTGTGAATATATCACCGGTTACTTTTAAAATGCGATGGAACCCCGACGGAACAGAAGAAATCTCCCCGAAAACAATCAATTCCCTGAAAATGTTGATCCGCGTCAAATGTCTCTTTTTGCGGCCAATTGGGTAGTGGGTTTATTGAATAATATTTTACCGGAAGCGCCAAAATCCATTTCATTTTTTGAGACAGTAGGCATGAAAGGCATTATTCAATCTATGTCTCCCTTGTTCCCGGATCAGTTCCTGGCACCTCCGGGCATGATATATCCTATATATTTCGTTTTCAAGATCATTCTGGAAAACAAAAAGGCTCAATTTTTTAAAGTCCAATCATCACATCCCGGCCATTTTAGTGGTATAGCATGGGGAAATGATAATCCAGACATACTTATGCTGGTGAATTATCAACCCAATACCGTAAGAATAAAATTGCCTGATCCATTTAATAATGGGACCATATCAACAATCGATGAAAGTAACATCGAGGTGTTCATGTATGATCCGGATCTGTTTGGCTCAGAAGAGTCAATTTGCATAAATGCAGATCTTAATTTATTACCTTACGGAATTGCAATTGTAAAAACGAATAATACGGAATCAATAAATCTAAGTAATGACTTTGCAAAAAATTAAAATTATAAGGTTATATACTATAAGACGAAGCAAAAACAACTCATTTCAATACAATTTCTGATCAATAAAATGTCCAAATTGAAAATTTGAATTAGACAATTATCCAATACTTTAAGAATTATCTCTTATTTTTGTAGGATATATTAAAAAAATTTAAGGAATTGATGAAGAGTTTGAATCGTATTTATTGGCCAATATTTTTATTTATTATACTATATCACTTAGTTGTTTTGATCGGTGCTCCGTTTTACTTTTACTATACCCCTCCTTCATGGACTATGGTAATTGTTACGATTGTACTCATTTCCCTTACGGGAATTAGCATTACGGCTGGATATCACCGACTTTATTCACACAGGGCTTATAAAACCAATAAATTTATTGAAATACCACTTGTATTTCTTGGGACTATGGCGGGCCAGGGGAGTATATTGCGTTGGACCAATGACCACCGCTTACACCATAAACATGTCGATACAGACCTCGATCCTTATTCAATCAAGAAGGGTTTCTGGTATGCGCATATTCTCTGGTTATTCGAAAAACCGGACCCAATTATCCCGGGCCTTGTAGCTGATCTGAGTAAAAATAAACTAATCGTTTTTCAGGACAGGTATTACGGCATTTTATTCTTCCTGACCAATGCATTGGTATCTCTGGCCATTGGTTGGTGGTTGAATGACTTTATCGGGGCTTTCTTCTTTGCATGGTGGGTGCGCCTGTTCGCTGTCCATCATTGTACCTGGTTTATAAATTCCCTTGCTCATACCTGGGGATCTAAAAGCTATTATAAAGAGCTCTCTGCTGTAGATAATTATTTGATATCTATGTTGACTTTCGGTGAAGGATACCATAATTATCATCATTACTTTGCTTCCGATTATAGAAACGGCATCAAATGGTACCATTTTGATCCAACTAAATGGTTGATCTGGACGCTCCATAAAACCGGACTGGCGAATAATCTGAAAAAATTTGATGAATTCCGGATCAAGAAACAGATCCTGAAAAATGATAAGACATTATTAACTGATCGCCTGGTTCAGTTGACTCATATCAAAAAAGAAGAGCTTGAGATGAAAATAAAAGAAACATTTGATTCAATCTCACTGAAAATGACTGAGATCAGGCGATTAAAAGAAAAATATCTTGAATCCAAGAGTCAAAATACATCCGGGAAAATGATAGATGACCTGAAATATGAGATCAATAAAATGCAGGCGAAACTTTCCAAAGATATCAAGGCCTGGCAGGATCTATTCAACGGCATAATGAAATTACAGCCCATTCCGGTACAAAACACCAGAAGATAAGGGCTTATTTGATTAAGTCATGTTCGCGTGATCTTTTTCAGCCACCGCCAGTGCGTGATAAACAAAATGGTACATATCACCATGAGGATCCCTCCGATCATCACATTTCGCATGGAATTATGACGGGAAGATTGGATCTTGTCATTTTTAGCCGCTTCATACATTCCTTTCAGGGTTTCATCATCAGGTACATATGCTGCCTGTCCCCCACTTTCTGATGTTGGCATAGAACGGAGAATATCCATTTTATAGTTCTCATATGAGGCAAGACTAGGTGCCTCAGGAGGTGTCCATCCGGCATGCAATGGATCCCCCAGATCAAGGATAGCATTAACCAATGTGGTTACAGAAATTAAAAAAGTTATAACTGCTGTAAGGCATACAGCATAGCCATAAATTTGAGCACCGACTTTTTGTGATTTTTCCATGGTTTTATTTTTGGTGTGAATAATAACATGTAAAAAGTCATGAATTCGTAATGAATAGACCCGTCTTATATCCAAATCAACAACAGATTGGTCCATATAGTTCCAAGGCCGGAAATATATTAGCCTCCTGGTGGTTTAATGCTATTGGAATTATCAATTTTATATCTTTTATGAATTTTTTAATTATATTGTGAGGTTATAGTTGGTACTAAACTTAAAAGAATAGGATTTGGGACCGATTACCTTGTAGCAGAACTGGTTCAATAAAAATAATAATTTTACGAAAGTAGATGATATACCTTAAGCGAAGAAGTTTTATGAAAAAGACAGGAACCATCCTTGCAGCTTCCGGGATTACTCAGAACCTCCATGCATTCAATATTATTGGAAGGGCTACCGAAGATCTGAATATTATTGGTCATAGGAATTATAAATACCATGTCAATAAAGAATGGGGAAATCTTGATCCGGCTAAAACCCCGGTTATTAATTGCCATGAGATGGAGATGGACTCCAAAGGCAGGCTTGTAATGATAACAGATGAGATTCGAAATAACATTCTTATATATGATAAATCAGGTAAACTCCTCGACAGCTGGGGCACCTGGTTACCGGGTGGGCATGGCCTGACCATCAGCAATGAAGGAGGAGAAGATTTCCTCTTTGTCACAGATTGCGGGTATTTTCAGGACCGGAATGGCAAGGGCCAGAGCCAGGCCGGCCGGGTATGGAAGATGACTATCGATGGCAGGCTTGTTTTCAATATTGGGCATCCTTCGACCATTGGGGTATATAAGCCAGAAGATCCATTCAGACCTACTGAAATAGCTGTCGCTCCAAATGGTGATTTTTATGTTGCTGACGGTTATGGCATGGACTATATATTACAATATAATTTTAAAGGTGAGTTCATAAGGAAGTTTGGAGGTCAGAATAACGAAAATAAAGAAGAAAACCTTATTAATGCCCATGGTGTGGCTGTAGACTTACGTGATCCTCAAGATCCGAAGCTGGTCTGCACTTCACGAACTGAGAATTGTTTCAAATTCTTTACCCTTGACGGGAAATATATAAAATCACTTGAATTACCGGGATTGTACGTTTGCCGTCCGGTATTGGATGATCAGAATATTTATGCCGGTGTCTGCTGGTCAAAAACAAAAGGTGACAACAAGGGCTGGGTCCAGGACACGGGATTCGTCACGGTCATTGAAGATGACAGGGTGGTCAGTAATCCTGGAGGTACTGAACCAGTTTACAAGGATGGAAAATTGGAACAGATGTACCAGGATTCAAAGATCTTTAACCACGGCCATGACGTCTGTGTGGATGATGACAAGAATTTATATGTCTGCCAATGGAATGCCAATAAAACATATCCCATTAAGCTCGAACGGGTATAAATTATGGTTTTAATTACCTGAGGCTTATGCGGATTGATCTTCGAAACAAATTTATCCGTCAATAAATCAAAAAAGTGAATAGACGAGATCCATTATAAAAGACCAGCCAGTACAATCTGTTTCGCCAGGGCCGTGGGCTATATGTGTGTCCAAACTAAAAAGGGAAACACTAAATAATTTATTGTCAGTAAAACCAAATAACCATGACAAGAATAGTATTTACCGCCAAAGTAAAAGATGCTGAAAAATGGGAAGAAGGATACAGAGCCCATGCCTAAATGATACGGGAATTTCTGGGTGTATCTAAGCCAATATATTTTTCCACCAATGCTGAAACTAATGAGATCTGCATCAATGCCGAACCCGAGGACCTGGAAAAATATCTGGAGCTTGTTCAGACTCCTGAAATGGTAGAGGCCATGGAAAAAAATGGGGTTCTGCGAGATACCGTTAAACTGTATATCCTCGACAAGCAAATTGGATCCTAACCATACCATTCCCTCGGCCTGAGGGACATATCGTTCAGTACATCAATTGTAATATTTACATCTTTGACGATCTGGAAATCAAACATCCCGACACATATGAAATCAGCACCATTCTGGAAAGCCCAACGGAAGCCATCTTCAGGTGGAATAGCTCCAGCAGCCAATATTTTGAAACCCATCACCGGCACTTTTGCACGATTGACAAATTCTACCGTACGATCCGGGAACAGACAGAATATATTGTCATGGAACCTGTTGTGATCAATATGCTTTTTACCATCAACTTCGAAAGGAACCCGTTTTTCCATTGGATGTGCTGACCAGTACTGGTCGTGGTGCATGGTCTTCATATAATAATCAGGAATGATTCCCTCCTCTTCACATGCAATCAGGGCATCAACTGTGTGTGAAGCGAGCCCGGCTACGCAACCCTGGTTTCGGATGTGATCAAGCATTTTTTCAACTACATCTATCCTTCCATCGCGAACCAGCCAATCACACCAATTGCCCTGAACCTGGATGATTTCACAACCGTGATCTATTGCCTTATCGATATTTACGTAATAATCATTATTTTCCATATCGGGGTGAACCTGAGAGATCACCTTGATTTTCCCACCTGTCACTTTTTTATATTTCTCAATGACCGGATTGGTGACAAAACCTATGTTTATCGTATTGACACCTGCCTGTTCAGCAAGCATTAAGGTTTCGAATATCTTTTTTTCTGTGTTATAGGCACGGAATAATGAAGGGACATAGAGCAGGTCACGTGAATGTGCCCATCCTCCAAGAAGATTCCCGCCCAAAACCAGCTTACTTATCTCATGAACACCAATTTTCCCTTTTGGCAATTCACCTTTTAACTCGCTCAAATCCATTGCCCCAACCTGGATTGTGGCACCAGATAAAGCATCCGGTCCATATTTCTGGCTTTCATGGAAAGCACCCCAACCTACCAGACCCAGGGCAGGTACAGTTGCCATATTTTTTAGCATTTCCCGCCTTGAATTAGGCATATCTGCATCAGTGGGCTCCTCGGAAGTTCCTTTTTTAAACATGGTTAAAGAAAGTGCGTAAAGGCCATATCCTTTTTCTTTAATAAATATCAGAACCATCAAGGCCAGTGCCTCAATAAAGATCCGGTTCACGATATAGAGGTTACCTTCAGTACCTCCAAATAAGGAAAAGCCAATTGGCGGGTATGCAAAATAATAAAGGGTTAATAATAAGGCGCCTGCAATAGCAGCATATCTGATAAATATTCCCAGGAATAATGCCAAACCAATCAATATCAATCCATAGATATTCAGTATATCTACGATTTTCATCAATGCAGGAGAAGCTGCCAACCCCTCATAAAAACCAGACATGAAGCCTGTTGAATTGATCAGATAATTGTATGCGCTCCAATCAGGGGTGTAAAGTTTTGTAATTCCTTCATACAGGAAATGCCATCCTATACCTACTCGAAGGACGGTCACAAAAAATCGTTTCCAATTCATGATATTTTAGTTTTAAAAACGGAAAAAATAAAAAATCAACACTTATGCTAAGTTCATTACGTGTCTTAACCTTAAAAATTATTGTGCTATTCAAAGATAACTCAATCTATTCTAAAAATAAATAGGTTTATGAATATCATTCCATAGGCCTAAGAATTAAGATTACGGTTGAGACCTGTTGCTCGCTATAAACACCGCCGTCTATAGAAGATCTTTTTCAAACCTTTTCTCAATAAATTTCTTTTCTTGTAGCTAAAACCAGTCAAATCCAAACGGGAGAACTATCGGAGTATTGGATATGATATTATTCTTAATAGGTGATCATTTATTAATTCTGTTAAAACAATACTTACTGAAACTCATTATGATTCTTTCATAAATAATTCTGTGGCGGAATTAACTTGTTCCGGATTTCCCAAAACATAAGCAATATCATTACTTTGAAAGACGGTCTTTGGCTCTGGATGCTCGATAATTTCAGAACCTCTTTTTATAGCTAAAAGAGTTACCCCTGTTTTATTACGCAAATTAGTATCAATGAGTGATTTCCCATCAGCATATGAATTAACTTCTATTGTAATGGCTATTATATTAATATTCGAAAATTCATCTAATATCGAAGGTTGATTTACTAAATCTCTTTCGCTAAAAACTCCTAAATTCATATTTCTGATATGTGTTATCATTCGGTTAACCTCTTTTTGTGTATATAACCGTTTAACAAGTACTCTATTAAATAAGTCAATAGCTATTTCAAGTTTTTCGGGTAAAACCTGGTCTGCCCCAAGTTTATAATATTGTTCAACATTTTGAATATGTTTTGCTCTAACTAGAATATAGCCCATTTTATTAAGTTGCCTGACCTTTTCAATAATTGCCATTGCCGGGATGATGCTTCCAACTGAAATTACAATAATTTCAGCGATATCGACATGCGCTTTCAATAAAATTGGTTCATTAACAGCATCTCCATAAACAACTGTATCTCCATTTTTTATTTTTTCATTGGCAATAGAAGGGTTGAATATGATGGATACGTGCTGTATATTATTTTCTTTAGCTATTTTAGATAATTCTAATGCACTTACATCTGTACCAATAATTACCAGATGGTTTTTAAAATCAGGTATATCAATTTCTTTTAAAGGAAATAATCCATCTATTAAGAATTTGGGTAGCGGTAGTTTTAATAACCTATTTGCCAGTGGTAATGACAGATTCATTAAAAAAGGTGTTAAAGCCATTGTTATAACAGCCACAGCCAGGAATAATTGATAATAGAAATTTGATAAAATAGAGTGGTTGAATCCAATTTTTGCTAAAATAAACGAAAACTCACCAACCTGGCTTAAAGCAATACCAACTAAAACGGTACCACGGAAAGTATGCCCCAATACAAATCCTGTTCCGCCAGCAATTAATGTTTTTAGGATAATAACTAGCAGAACACTTACTATTACTAATTGGTAGTGCTCAATTACAAAAGACATATCGAGCAGCATGCCGATAGAAACAAAGAAGAAACTAGTGAAAGTATCCTTAAAGGGTATAAGATTTCCAAAAGCGTTATGGCTGTATTTCGATTCGGAAATCATTAAACCCGCTAAAAACGCTCCAAATGCAAGAGACATCCCAAGTTTAAAAGTTAACAAAGCGATTGCCAGACAGATTAGAAAAATACTCATCATAAATAGTTCCTGGTTTTTAGTCATCGCTATCAGATGTAATAATTTTGGCAATAACCATCTATTCCCAACATAAACTAATCCAATAATAACAATAGCTTTAAGTGCAAGTAATAATATTTCATTTGGGATGTTAACAGGATTGTTGCCCAGAAGATTCGCAAAAAGTAAGAGTGGAACTAACAATAAATCCTGAAAAATAAGAATGCCTAAAACAGTATGACCATAATTAGAGGTGAGTTCGGAGCGCTCTTGTAATAGCTTCAGGACAAGTGCCGAACTACTTAATGCTGCAAGAAAGCCTATAAAAAGTCCACTCTGCCAACTCATCCCATATGAATAAGATGCAATATAAAATACGCCAGCTGTTAATGATACTTGTAATAACCCCCCAAAAAGAACAATTCTCCTTATCTTTATTAGTTGTTTTAATGAAAACTCCATTCCTATGGTGAAGAGTAATAAAACAACTCCTATCTCAGCCATAAGTTCAATTTCATGCCTGCCATTGACTAGAGATAGCAAATGCGGACCGGCTATAATACCTGTCATTAAATAGCCGACTACAGTTGGGATCTTGATTTTGGTGAAAACCAGATTTACCACTGTAGATAAGGCGAATATTATTACAATATCTTGAAGTATTGTTAATTCCATTTACATGATTTTGATTAAAATTATTCCCTGGAAGAACTTTTAATAACTTTAGCTTCTGAAGTAAATGAAATTCCTTGTTGCTCATACGTGCCAATCATGATTGACTGTATTAAAAGTTGATTAGAGTAATTTGTAGCACCCCATTCAATAATAAAATTTGCCCCTGCTCCGCCAATATCTTCTTCTGCTTCAACAACAAATTCAATTGATTCAAGTGGGGAAACCAGAAAAGTTGAATCAATATAATCCTTTAACCTGTTTCCATAAGAATCATAATAAACAGCAGATAGTAAATACACAGAATCAACCATAGAAATATTTCTAATGCTGATGGTTACTGTCAAGGGGTATCTTTTGGTACCATTATCATAATATATATCTGAATATATTGGCACATAATCCATTTCCAGATATTTTAGACTTGATGTATCAATATCAATGTAATTATAAGCATGGCTTGGATGACTTCTTTTTTTTATCTTTTCGGATTTATTTCCTGTGCAACCAGTTAAGATTGAAAACGATATAAGCAAGAATATATATCTCATGATTTTGGTTTTTTGTAATTAAACTATAAAAATTAAAAGGAAACCATCATTATTCAATTTCAGATTCGCTATGCTGATATCCCCCATCATTCAAAAATGAAATCCAATAAAAAATGGAATAATATATATTTATACGTGTTTTACATATAAGAAGAATGGGGGAATTCTTGATTTTTTCATAATACAAGTTATATCACGTATTGTCTAACCATCTCAAAACATTATTTGTAAGTATCAATTCAATTTTATCTTTACAAAAGCAGAAAATTGTTGATTTGAAAACACCTAAATCAGTTTTAGGAAACAGAGTAAAATAAATCCTGTAACTTTTTTTCTCTAATTCGCTATATAACCCTTTCTCTGTCAAAACGTTAGAATAATGAAAGAGAGAATACTAAGTAGACTCATCATTTCATAAAACAAAAAAATAGCCATTATTTACTTAAATAATCATGATACAATTAGTCATAGCCTCTAAATCAGAAAAACAACTTGAGGAAATTGCTTTGTTTCTTCTTCAACGCCGCCTTGTTATTTCCATTGATTTTCATAAAAAAATCAGACGAATTGAATTTGAAAACGATGAGATAAAAAACCATAATATTCATTTTATAACGGGAAAAACAAAATCTCTGCTATTCAATGAAATCGATTGTAAGCTGCGAGAAAAGTATAGTGACAATATTCCTGAAATTTTTTCCCATCCCATAGTCAATATGGATTGGCAATTGGCTAATAAGCTTAAATCCGATATTGAAAAGGTTTAAATATCTATGTGTTTTACAACCAATGTAGAATGATTTCAGAAAGTCTTTTCATGCTATTTCTGTACTTTTCCTCCCATACATTGCCACTTTCCTCATACCTGAGGGTCGCAGAATCAAAATGGTTGATCCCTAAGCTCCAGAATTTTTTTCCATCCGGTGTCATGAACCACCATCTGCCGTTAATTTCCTGAAGGCGAAAAAAGGTTTTGGTTTTTGAAGCAGCATGTAAAATTTGAGGAGCAAATAACGATGTGGATGCCATTAGCGAAATACTCCGTAAGAATTCCTTTCTGTTCATATTTTAGTCGTTTTTATGCTATTAATATTAGGCTTTACTAATTTCCTGAATAATGTATAAAACTCGAAATCAATATGATCAAAGCAATCTTAATAGACCAGTTTATAAGCCTTAACCCTGTTGTCGAAAAAAGTTGGGACAAACAACAGATTATCATCAGCGGAATAATCAAAATCAGCGGTATTTACTTTATCTGGTTCTGTATCAAGCAATTTAGTCACGACCCCTTCGGCAGATACATGGAAAATAGCACCCGCCCAACTGGAAGTTAAATATTCCCCATCACCAATAGACACAATACCGTCACCACCTTCCATATTTTCAGATATTATATTAACCTCTTTTGTATCCCAATCAATTTCCATAAACTGACTGCTCCCGGCGGTGAGCAACAACAGTCTGTCTTTTTCCCAATACAATCCGTTAAATGATTCATCTTCGCCAACAAGAAATTCAGTAATAGTATCGTCCTCCAGTGCATAGATGGTATTTGAGCCGGATCCGGTAACATACACTACTCCATCATCTCCAACAGTTATGTCATTCAAGTTTGGTATTCCATCAATACTGTACCTTTTGGTTACTTCACCGGTCTCCACATCGGCCTGTACGATCTCATCAGTATCAGCAATATAAAGCGAACTTCCACTTATACCCATTCCAGTGGGACTACTCAGGCCTACAATCCACTTGAGTTCGATAATATTTCCTGATAGATCCATTTTTGATATAAATCCATTCCCATCCTTTTCCCATGGATTTAGATTCACGTTGGATACGTAAAGTATCTTCCGCTCTTTGTCAAAGAATACGGATTCAGGTGTTCTTAATAAAGTATCTGATGCCCAAACCAATTCAAGCTTGTATACTGTTGATCGGTCTGCGATTTCATCATTATTCACTCGATTATCGTTCTCTGATTTTTTCCCTGAATCACAGGAAAGGATAGAGAATAGCATCAAAGCAGTTAATAAATGTCTCATAGTATAAGAAGTATTAAATGTTTAACATTGGCAGGTAATACATCACCTTGGATCAGTGAAAATATCGTGACCTAATTTCAATAATATGAAAACAATTAATTTTATCCTAATTATATAGTTTATATTGAATTATCTATTCAACCGGTTCGAGGATAAAAGCAATGTCCTGGCCGATATACCGGGCATGTCCGCCAGTAACTATTAAAACAGGGATATCAAATGATATGGATTTCCCTTTGGATTCAATGGTTTGTTCCATAACCGATCGATCTTCATTCATAAGGAATCGACCACGCCAGGTGTGATAAAGTTTGAGATTATATTTACCTTTTTCAATATTTTCCAAAGTAATCTTCTTCCCGGCCATATCGGTAACTGGATTCACTGCCCATCCAAATATCAGCTGATCGCTACCAACAGCATATGCATCGCCCTCCGAACTTTTAGCCTCTACGATCCCCAGGTTTGTAAGTTTATTAAAAGGGATCTGGTCCGTAAAACGCCTCAGGCTCAGCATTTGATTGGTCACAACATTATCATTCAGGCTGTTAGAATATGCCCACCAAAAAGGGGACATGGAAACTCCGGAAGCAAGGCTGACCCATATGGCATTGTGATACTGTGCCTGGTAACCCGGCATCTGCATTTCATAAAATGTGTGATCCCAACCCGTTTCAGGAATGAGACATGGCTTTTCAAATCCATTCCATAGTTTGTTGACCTGTCCATGATAGTTTCTATAGCTGTGTGTTAGAGAATGTATTTCATCTTTATCAATCTGACCAGTTTTGTTGATCGGAAATCCTTGTGCTTCATAAATCTCTCTCCCTGGCAGATCCGTTGCTTCATACGCATCCTGCCACCATTCCCTAATTCCACCACTACGTGTTCCTGTTGTAGGATGATTCCAGGGATCATTGGCTTTAAAATAATCATGCACTTTCTTCACCCAGACTCCAGCCTGAGTACTATCACCTGTAACCCATCCATCTGTGCCATTCACTTCATCTACAATAAACCAGATGGCCAGCGACCGGCTGTATCCCCAGCGTGCGATCATATACCTGTATAATTTCTCCTGGTATTGCCAGGCTTCTTCACTTCTATAAAAATCTTTGCATTCGGTTATTGTCTGATAAGGATTGGCAAACCACCGGACGTTTCCACCTCCCCATACTGTTTCAGACATATAGGAATGAAACCAGAAATTCAGGGCCAATTGCATATCCCTATCCTCCAGAATATTTAAAAGATGATCTACTCGGGCACATACATGCTGATCATAACGCCCCATGCCGCTAGCCCAGGTTTCCAATGGAGTCATCACATAACTGATGTAATTAGCTCCTACCGCCTGCATCTCATCCATTACTTCTGCATTTTCCTGATTGTTCACCCACATGCCAACACCGTAAAAGGGGGTTCCATCATCATATTCAAGGTACCGCTTATTCGCCGCAACCTTTATACGCCCATGATATTCCGATTCAACCACTTCAAAAGTCCGCTCTTCACTGCTTACTTCTCCATTCCGATCCTTTACTTTGATAATATAACTCCAGTTCCCAAGTTCATCAGCCGAAAACCTGACCAACCAGGCATAACGTGTTAACCATGAGCGGTCGGCAATGGCGGAATAAAAGGCTGGGATTGACCACTTTTTCCCTGAGGGGGCTGTAAAGGTGGCCATAATATCGATGTCCTCTGGATCAAACGGATTCTCGAATTCTGTTTCAAGCCAAAAGGTGACCTCAAATTTATCGTATAATCCTACCTGATCAGTATTATGCCGTATCCATTTAAATGATGGCGCACTGAATACATTTGTGCTTACAAATACAAAAAGTAAGATAATGGGAGAAATAAAAGCTTTTTTCATGATCATTTATTTATTTAAAAAAATTCAAAACATATAAAAAGTAGCTTCAGGCAGATGACGCATAAAAGCTTATTAAATTTAAGCTATTCCGTCAATAAATTGTAATGGAATCATTAATAAATAGAAAAGATCAAAAAATACGTATTATAAAATCTCTCAGAACAAGGGCATATCCCTATATATTGAAGAATAGAACTTTGAGAAAGATACCTTGATTAGGCAATCAATTTTTCTTGACTAGATCAGGTTATTTTATTTACCTGGATTTTCCAGATCATTTGTTTTAGCCAAGGATACCAATCCCCCCATAGCCCCAAGATTCATAGAATCCAATGCCGAACTGGGTACAATAACCATGGAACCCTTTTCTTTTAATCCCTCAAAAAGCATATTCATCCCTCTCAACTGAAGCGCTACCGGGTTATCTCTATAATGTTCACTGGCTTTGGCAAATTTCTCAGCGATTTCCGTTTCCGCTGTTCCCAATATTACCCTTGCTCTTCTTTCCCTTTCAGCCTGGGCCTGTTTACTCATGGCATCTGCTAAAGCCTGTGGAATTACAATATCTTTTATTCCAACTGTCTGGCAGGTGATGCCCCAGGGATTGGTGTTTGTATCCAGAATTTTTTGCAGATCATCTGCAATTTTTTCTCTTTCCTGCAACAGGTCGGCCAGCTCATGTTTACCAATTATATCTCGTAATCCAGTTTGCGCAATATACGCAATCGCTTTTACGTATTCCTGAACTTCAAGTGCTGCCTTTTCGACATCCCATACTGTCCAGTATACAACTGCATCAACATTTACAGGCACCGTGTCTTTTGTAAGCGTTTGTTCCGCCACAAATTCGGTTACCCGGACCCGCTGATCGATATAATCATCAATCCTCTCAATAATAGGCACTATAAAAAACAATCCAGGCCCTTTCAGTCCTTTATATTTTCCCATTCTCAATACGACAGCTTTCTCCCACTGGTCGGCGATACGTATAGAACTTGAAATATATATTGAAAATATTAGCAAACCAGCCAGTTGAATTTCGTTAACAGCTTCGAAATAATATAACCCGATTGATATAGCAAACAATATTAACAAAAAGGTGGTAGAGATCGGATTTAAAAAATGTTTTGGGCTTTTATTTGTCTCCATGATTTTATTGTTTTTGAAGTTGATTTATCACATCCTTGACAGTGAATCCGTAACTGAAAGCTATTGTACAGAATTCGTTGCATATTTCCTGTAATTTCTTATCCTTTTCTTTATCCGGGATCTCAATTTCTATCTCACTGATAAATGTCCCTGTCCCCTGTTGTGTTTCCAGAATATTCTGTATTTCCAATTCTTTATATGCCTTAGCTACGGTATTAAGATTTACTTTTAATTCTACAGCCAATGCCCTTACTGTAGGCAATTGCTCACCCACTTTCAAATTTCCTGAGGCAATTCCAAACTTTATCTGGTCAATGATTTGCCGGTAAAAAGGTGTGCCAACTCTGGGATCTAAATTAAAATTTACCATTGTAATATTAATATATTGTCATATACATATATTACAAATATACAAGGTTATGCTAAACAAGCAAGTTTTCGAATCAATATTTTATGTATTATAAGAAATAATAGATAAGATTTTAATTTATGGTCCTTAATCTATTAACTTCAGTATTATTTTTAAACTATACCCGACATGAAAACTCTAAAACTCATTTTTTTGTCTATTTTAATTATCATTCAATTTAATTCATGCGAAAAAGCCCCTTATGCTACAGGTCCTGATATTTATGTTGAGGACACAGGCTTTAAAGTAGTCGGATATCTGGCCGCTGGAGGATTTAAACAGATTGATGACCTCGAACTTGACAAGCTAACCTATTTAAACCTTGCTTTTGGCAACCCGGACGAGAATGGCAACCTGGTTTTCAGCAGGAATACAGATATTAAACCCGTCGTAAAGAAGGTCATGAAGCAGGAGCTTAAGGTATTTGTTTCTCTTGCAGGCGGTGGCAGACCGGATACCACGATCTGGAAGTCGGTGCTTAGCCCTGAGAAAAGATCTGTATTCATCAAAGGAATACTTGATTATGTTGCAGAAAATCAATTGGATGGTGTAGATGTAGATATTGAAGGCAATCTTCTACCCTATATTGGTGACTTATATACTCCTTTCGTGCTTGAACTAAGGGATGCGTTGCATGCTCAAGGGAAAGGGATTACAACAGCGCTGGGAGCAACAAGGGTTCACGAAGCAGTCACCCAGGAATCTTTATTTGCTTATGATTTTATCAATGTTATGGTCTATGATAAAACAGGAATATGGAGGCCTAATGCGATTGGCCCACATTCTCCATATTCCTATGCTGTCGATGCAGTAAAATATTGGAATGAAGTAAGAAAGATACCTATGGATAAAATTATTCTTGGGCTTCCTTTTTATGGATTTGACTTCACACCCCCTGCCAGATATATCAATTATAAGGAAATCATCGAAAACGATGCAGAATTAGCCTACCAGGATTCAACCGGTATGAGGTATTATAATGGAATCCCTATGATCGTCAGAAAGACCCAAATGGCGAAAGAAAAACTGGGAGGTGTAATGATCTGGGAGATCTCATGTGATACCCTGCATAGTGATCTGTCATTAATGCGTGCCATGGATCAAACTATAAAAGCCGGAGCATGTGACGTTCAGACATTCTATAAGGATGATGATGGTGATGGATTAGGAGATCCCTCTCATCCAATCCAGGCCTGTGAGGCACCAGAAGGTTATGTTGATAATTGTAATGATACTGTGTCCGGACTTTAAGCTGATATTACAATCCTTATCCAGGATCTATAAGGGACTTTAAACATAACATGTATATTATCCATCTGATGGACGTTCCTTACTATTCCAACTCATGGAGATGTGATATCGAACAAGAATAAATTACCAGAAAAGGCTATAAAAAACGGCAAGAATCGTTAAAATCCCAACAGCACCTATATTGAATCCACTGCTGGTATAAAAAAGTTTACTGTCAATCTGAATCCCTTTCGGATCATCTTCGGAAGATTCCAGCAGGCTGATGATAATAATGACAACTGCCAGAATTATAAATACAACTACCCATCTGTTCATAAAAGGCAATCCAGGCATCAGAATTTTAAAGGCAATTGAAAGCGGGATAGATAGGATCGCTGCCCAAAGCACAGAATTGGGCCTGGTACGTTTCCAGAACAAACCAAAGATAAATATCGCAAAAATAGCAGGTGTCGTAAAACCCGTATACTCCTGTATATATTGAAATGCCTGGTCAAGATCACCTAATAAAGGTTTCGCCGTCAATACGGCTATGCATAGCGCAGCTAAACCAGAAATCCTTCCCACAAGTACAAGCTTAGAGTCAACAACCCCGGGATTAATGAATGGCTTGTATATGTCCATCGTAAATATTGTGGCTGTGCTATTGACCATAGAGCCAAGTGAAGACACAATAGCCGCCACCAAAGCTGCTGCTGCTGCCCCCCGGAATCCTGCAGGGACGAAGTTCTGAAGCAACCAGGGATAGGCTTCATCGGATTTTGCGAGGTCAGCATTCAATGCAAAAGCAATAATGCCTGGTATTACGACAATTAATGGCATGAGTACCTTTAGATATCCTGCAAAAATCAGTCCTTTCTGGGCTTCTTTTAAGCTTTTTGCTGCCAAAGCTTTTTGTGTAACATATTGATTGCAGCCCCAATACGCGAAATGACCGATCCAAAGTCCTCCGATCAAAACACTTAATCCAGGGAGGTCCATCCATGCATCTTTTACCCCTCCTTTACCATCAGGGATCATCAGGGTCCCTTTCTCGATGATCATATGGAATTTATCAGGGACCTTATCTATGAGCATGGATAGTCCGCTGAAAAAAATCGGCACCTCCAGAAAAATGATGTAATGCCAGAAATGTAGTCAGGATACCACCGCCAACAAGAAATACCACTTGTATAACATCTGTCCAGGCAACAGCCTGCAATCCACCATAAATTGAATAAAGTGCAGCAAAAGCCGCTAAAAGGAATATCCCATAAATTAGTTTAATGCCGAAAACTGTCTGAAGGAAAAGCGCTCCAAGATATGCTACCGATGTAAGGTAAACAAAAATGTACAGCAGTATCCAGAATACTGCCAGTATTGTCCTAACCCGATTATCAAACCTTTGCTCCAGAAATTGCGGCATTGTATAAATATTCTTTTTCAGGAAAATCGGGAGAAAATATTTGCCAATGACAATCAAAGCAATTGCCGCTGTCCATTCATAACTGGCCATGGCCAGACCAATGGCATATCCGGATCCGGATACACCGATAAATTGTTCTGCAGATATATTCGCAGCAATTAGAGAAGCTCCTACGGCCCACCAGGGTAGTGATTTATCGGCTAAGAAATATTCTTTTGATGTTTTTTTTATTCCTTTTTTGGTTCTGGACACATAAAGCGCGACGCCTGTAACAAGGATTACATAACCGAAAAAAATAATGAAGTCAATGGTGGCGAATTTCATAATGTACTGGAATTCTATTATTGCTTTAGTGATTGCTTAGAGAAGGGATTTAGTTTATATCTTTTTAATTTGAATTAACAATACCGGGGTTTTCCATAAAGGCATAAATGATCATATGACATATCAACATATGGATATCCTCAACATGTCCATAATGAATTGAATCCACAACAATACTTTCCCTGGCCAAATCAGCTAGTCTTCCTCTTTTTCCTCCTAACAAAGCGATTGTGTGCAATCCATTTTTATTCGCCCAATCAACAGCTTCAACAAGATTTGGAGAATCCCCACTTACACTTAGTGTCAATAATAGGTCATCCTTGTTGGCGAAATTCTCCATCTGCCTTCTGAATATATCCTTATAAGCATAATCGTTACTTATTGCCGTAATCAGGCTCATATTTTCATTCAACGACAAGCATTTAAATCTCTCCGGCAATACATCTGAAGCACTTTTGGCCATATCATTAACAAAATGTGAGGCATTGGCCGCACTGCCGCCATTCCCAAAAACAAAAATCTGTTTCCTTTCAGTATTTGCCCGGGCAAATCGTTCAATTAATTTATATACGGAATCAAGAGGGATATTTTCAACAGCTTTCTTATAATCAGACATATAGTCTTCCATCCATTTCTGTAACATTACATTATAGTTTTAAACTTAAAAACCCTTCCTTGGCCAATAATGAAGCACCTAAACAAACAACGTCTTCCTTTAACTCTGAAGCCAGGACTTCAGGTGGGCTCATGGCTTTCATTATATAGCCATTTAGTTTATCTTTTATCATGTTTATGTAGGTATATCCAAGAAATGATAATCCTCCTCCAAGGATGATGATTTCCGGATTAAACAGGTGTACTGCATGAGATAAACCAAAAGCAAAATCATCAGCCGTTTCCTCTAAAAGCTGTTTTGCCCCTGTATCGCCACGAGCAATAGCTTCGACCAAATGCTTAGCTTCTCCAGCTTTTTCAAAACCCACCAAACCAGCAATAATACTGTCCGGATTTTCCCGGATATAATTTCTAATTTTTTTATCCACTGACCACCCTGAGCAACTGTCTTCAAGGATTGCCCCGGATTTATCCAATCGAATGTGTCCTATCTCCACCTCTGTGGGCTTATTACCATGGTATATTTTACCATCAATGATCATACCTCCTCCTACCCCACTTCCCATAGTAATATAAAATACCCTTGAAAAACCTCTTCCAGCTCCCTGGCAGGCTTCCGCAAGGGCTGCGGTATTTGCGTCATTGTCAACCGATACTGGAATACCAGCGAAATCAGAAAGCCATTTAGCCAGTGGGAAATTACTCCAGCCATCTATATGATGTGAGGTTTTAACTACACCGGATTGATAGTCAATGGGTCCACCAAAACCAACACCAATAGCATCTACATTGTATTTTAGAAGGATACTATTTAGCCTTTCTTCAAGATTTGTCATGATAAAACCGGCCTCTTTTTCCTCAACAAAAAATTTGTCCCGTTTAATAATATTCTGACTATCATCTGTTAAGAAAACCTGGATTTTAGTTCCGCCGATTTCAATCCCCATAAAGGTATGATCCATGCCTGAAAAAATATAATTTAAAAAACACCTATATTTTTCCTCAATATAAAAGATTTTCAATCTTTATCAAGATTATACCTGGGAAAGCTTTTACTATAAGGAATATTATAATTATAAAGCTATCAGTAATTCCTTGGTCTTCCAGGTCAGGAGTAACATTACGGACAAAAGTTCTAGGGCTTTGGTCTGGTTTGAACCGAAAAGAATTAATTGATATTCCCTTAAGCTATAGATTAGTAGTAGCCATATTTTTCAATAAGCGAGCTTAGCAACAGGACATTCTCTGCGGGGGTCTTAGGTGCAATGGAACATGCGCTACTGAGAATAAATCCAGGATTCTTCATTCCGGTTTTCAGCCTTGCTGCCACATCCAATTCCACAGCATCCTTTGAACCTTTAAAGAGCGTATTTACAGGATCGATATTACCTTTGATGAATAGCTCTTTTCCGATTCTGTCAAAAGCATCCTGTAGTTCAACATTGCCAATTGGTGGTGGATCGAGGCACTCCAATCCATTGGTCCGGGTATCCTTCATGAACTCCAGCCGGTCATTGATCAGTCCGCAGGTATGGATGTAAGAATATTTGTTATGCTTGCTTATGGCATTCGTAAGCTGCCTGATATAAGGTTGTTCAAATTCAAGATATTGCCCGGGTGAAATAAAACCCATTCCAACAAAAGGAGAAGATATTTTTACGGCATCAATATTTTTCCTGCACATTCCATCAAGTAATCGCAACAGACCATCCGTAAACCGCTGAAGTATCATTTTACACTTATCCGGATCAGAGAGCAATGCGATCAGGGCATTTTCATATCCAAACATGTCAAGCAAATAATCAAATGGGGAAGTAATCTCTCCATGTATCGCATAGGATCCTTAATTTGCTCATCGATTATATCAAAAACCAGAAATGGATTCGTCTGATCAATATATGCGTAGCAATCTTTTGACGAAGGAATGTAAGTGATCTGATCAGATATATCCTGAATACGGACCTCACCAATATCATGAACCCTGGTATGGGAAAATTCTGCATAGGGCAGGTCATCATCAGGATAAGATTCTTTCCTGTTATTAAAAGTGGCAACCTCTATCCCATTAACGCGCTCTAAATGTAGGATCGCGGAACGCCAGTTTTTATCTTGCCCATGGAGCGAAACGAGGATTCCGTCGAATTTGAAACGGTCACGAAGGATCATCAAACCTTCTGCATATTTATAAGGATCAAGCCAAACTTGCATTGGACTGATACCGGATCCTTTTTATTGCTGATTGATGAATCCAATGCTGAACTGGCACATAAGGGGCACCCGATCCGGATGTTGAAGTCTCATTGCCTTGTTTATACGTTCTCTCGGTGTCATCCTTCTATCATTTATGGATTGATCTGATGTCGCCAAAAACTTTCTGCCTCTATAGCGAATGATAATTTACATATTTTCCTGATTTTTATTGAATAATTATTCCTGGAAGTTCATGAGGGATAAAACTTATTACCTTCATGATATCTGCATGATCAGATGATCATGGATTTGTACCAATTGGAAAACTATAACTACTGATGCTGATTGACTTCGTGTGCAAAACCAATTTAATACATGTTACATTGAAACCGTACAAGTTCATGGATACGGCCTCCGGATCTAACAGAACTGTTGACCTTATTCGATAGTATAATCAGACCTATATTCTTATTTATGAACATTTCTGACCTCATACTATATCCAGTACCACCTCCATCATGACCAATGACACCTCCATAGGAATGCCACCAGAGATTTGAAATTCCGGATTCCGGATTTTGTATCTCAAACATTTTTTCCATGGTTTCAGGTTTAAGAATTTGTTTGCCTTGATACTTCCCCTGGTTCATTATGGCAATAACAAAATGTGAGAAATCACGCAGGTTGGAATGCAGACTACCAACAGGATAAGCACGCAGGATATATGGTTCGAACGGATGGTTATTTAAATGATAAGGTGTGGCCAGTTTTTCCCTTTCAAACCCGTTCAGCCGATACGAACTATTATGCATCTTAAGTGGTTCCAAAATATTTTCTTGGCTATAATCACGGAAATCCTTTTGTGTTATTTCTTCCAGAACAAGCGCCAATAACGCAGTACCTATATTGGAATACAGTTCGTTCTCTCCGGGTTTAAAGTTCTTCCACACATTATCATTATATTGCTGCCGGCCCGGTATAATATATTCCGGTATCCAGTCTCTTAACAAGGGAACCTCGGAATCAGGATAAAAATGATAGAAATCGGGGATCCGGTCTTCCTCCTCAGGCCATGCAAGTCCGGAGGTATGATTAAGCAGCATTTGGGAGCTTATCTTTGAATCAGGAAATTTAGGATTTCTAACCTCAAAAGGTAAATAAGTAT
This sequence comes from uncultured Cytophagales bacterium, assembly GCA_942491935.1. Classification (GTDB taxonomy): domain Bacteria; phylum Bacteroidota; class Bacteroidia; order Cytophagales; family Cyclobacteriaceae; genus JAGTVG01. The sequence continues at coordinate 2,891 of CALOCZ010000001.1, read as the reverse complement.
TAATATCTTCATTTAGATCAATTAAACCTTGCTCCCACAATTGCATTATCGCGGTTGACAGTACTAATTTACTGATGGACATCATAGGATAGATGGTCTCCCCATGTTGCAGGTATGCTTTCTCCAAATCGGCAAAGCCGAAATACTTCTCCCAGACTATTTCATCCCCTTTAATGATACAGGCAGCAACGGATGGTATATTTCTTTCAGCCATCTCGGCCATTATTTCAGCCTCAACATCAATATTATGAACGGTTTCTTTTTCGCAGTTAGAAAAAAGAAGAAGGCACAATACCATCACGGATTTTATTATATAAGGTCTCATAACGATATTAACTTTATTTGAACAAGGATCCCCATCTGTATCCGGCCGAAAAGGTTATGCCAAGGTTCCTGGCCAGTTCTGTTTCCGGTTTCTCATAGCGACGGATGTAATTGTCTAATTTTTCGATAGAATTCATAAGTCCGTAACCAAGCCTCATGTCCAGTAAAATCTGGCCTTTACTGAGATCAATATCAAAAGCAAACCCAAAGATCAGTCCAAAATCATATGCTTTAACCTGAGAAAAATCACTAACCTCCTTATCGCCATTTATTTCCAGGCTCTTTTTTGCATTTAGTTTTAGTGAGACATAAGGACCGGCATATATGCGGGGATGCCAGGTCTTGTCTGATAAAAACCAGTAGCTAAACAACAGTGGCATTTGTAAATACCTGATCGATATTTTATAAGCTACATCATCATATATATAATCGGATTTCAGTTGTGTCCCCTGGCTAATGAATAACAATTCAGGCTGGAAATCCAGTTGCCTGATAATTTTAATATTTCCAAGTATACCTATTTGGTATCCTAGTAGTGGTTTTGCTCGGTCCAGGATATTTATTTCATATCCCAGGTATTGCGATTGGACCTCCGGATCCATGATGATATCAGTTACACTTATTCCACATTTTATTCCAATCTGGCCATTCGCCTTAAGACAGACGAATAGTAGAATAAGAAAAGTTGACAGAAAGTATTTGAATTTATTCATTCGTAATTTGACTGAAAATTGCATTCTGGTGAATGATATTCCCTGATTCTGGGGAATATTCCATAATTTCCCCGGCAAACGGGCCGCTGCATATCCGAATGTAATCTTCAGATATGGGTAATATAGGCCCGAAAGGATTTGACATGACCACTAAGTCATTATCTGTTTTGATGCTGAATTTCCCATCCCATAAGTCCCCGATCCTATCCCCTGATAGCCTTTTATATATCTTATATTCCCCGGCGAGACGAGGCCAATACTCCGGCAAAAGGCCTGATATTGGGTATTTCGGGCAGATCTCATAGGAAATATTATCCAGGTTAATGATCATTAGGTTTGAATCAGCATTCTTTCCATTGTTTATAAATTCAATAGAAAGCCTGTCCAGGTCTACCGGAGGAGGAATGATCTTTGTAAGACCGATCTCATGGGTCCAATGCGTTACTTTAAACTTTGAACCTTCAACAGGTATCAAATCAAGCCCTATACCGCCAATTTTACCTTTTAACTTATGCTTTTTTGAAACAACGGTCATAATTTGTCCAAAGGCCGCGTAATTACCAGCCAATTTCTCCAATTCATCTTGTTCTAATTTTACTTTTTTTGCAGTTACGTCTATGCGTGAATGTGCGGCATCATCTTTTTCAATCATTTTATTGAATATGTCAACAGCAAAGGGTACAGAAACATTTCCACCAAAAGCTGTACAATTAGAAACCATGGCTATACCAATTTTCTTTTCAGGTAAAAAGGCAATCAATGCCCCGGTTCCATCATCAGGACCTCCGTCATGCCACACCATTAATTCCCCATTATCTATTTTAGTGGTCTTCCATCCCAGGCCCATAGTTTCTGGATCAACCTGGCTGCTATAATGATCCTGGAACATCAAATTCAATGTTTCCCGCCTTTGAAATACGCCTTCATTGGATAGAATTTTCAAAAGAAAAGCCTGGAGATCATGTAAAGTTGAATACAAATTACCGGACGGAACACTACTTATGTTAATTGTCTGGTCAATTGGATAGTATTTCCCTTTATAATATTCATATCCGGTAGCTATTACACCTGATCCTGAAATATTTTCAGCGCGAAAAGTGCTTGAAGTCATTCCCAGTAAGGGCAATACATTTTTATCCATATAATGGGCATAACCTTCATTCCTGGTCTCTTCAATAATCCTTCCTAAAAGATCATAGCCAAGATTAGAGTAATGATACCTTGTTTCAGTCGGAAATGGCAGATAACAATCGCGTGTGGATCTTTCAAATTTTTCTAATGATCGCAATGGATTATAGGGTGCATTGAAAGTAACACATTCATTCCTGGGTAATCCCGATCGATGGGCCAGTATATTCCTGATTGTTATTGGTTTGGTTTCATCAAAACTGTTTTTAATGCTGAAATCCGGAAGGAGCCTGGTTAGAGGATCATCTAAATTAATCATCCCTGCCTCAAATTCTCTGAAAATTTCAAGAGCTGTGAACGCTTTAGAAATAGACCACACCTTAAAATAGGTATCCTCATTAATTTCAATTTTTTTATCGATATCGGCTAATCCCTTTTCGGAATGAAATATTACTTTTTCATCTCTGACAAGCACAATACCTAGTGAAGGAAGATGATGTTTTTTTACGACTTTCTCAATCCTTTTTTCCACATAATCAACCAATCCATCGTATTCATTGGCGTGACTATTATCCGAATCATCATTTTCTACCTGGAAGCAGGAAATGGACGGTAAGCATATTAAAAGCAGCAATAATATATTGCGCTTAGTTTTCATGAGCACCTTTGGTTCAAGAATAAATTGTGATAGCTAACAATACACCCACGATTAATAATATTGAACTA